>NZ_PPTG01000013.1 GCF_002954245.1 Cryobacterium aureum
CTAGATGAGTGAGTCCTAATCGGTTGGTAGCACGCCAACCGCTCAGTCCGATCGGACTTTTCCCGCGTGGGCGCTGTTAATCGAAGGCGGAGGGTGTTAAACCCAGTGTGTGAAAACAGACCTCAACACCCTCCTGACCACACTTTACGTCCATCTAGACGATCGGATCATCCCCGCGCTGGGGTTTTCCAGACGCGGTCGCCCCGGCAGACCGCCAGCTCTGACCGACATTGAGCTGCTCTGCCTCGTTGTCGCGCAGCACCTGCTCGGCATCGCGTCGGACCGCAAGTGGATCCGCTACGCGAACAAGCACCTCACAAGCATGTTTCCGAACCTGCCTCAACAATCCGGGTGGGGCAAACGCGTTCGCCAATCCACCGGGCTGCTCTCTGCGGTGATCACCGAACTCGCCCGGGATACCCCGTCCTGGGGCGAGATCACCCGACTGATCGATTCCACCCCTGTGCCCTGCGGCAAGTCTCGGGAGACCGTGAAACGCTCCGACCTGGCCGGGCACGCCGGCTACGGCTACTGCGCG
The DNA here is from genome assembly GCF_002954245.1 of Cryobacterium aureum. Taxonomy (GTDB): domain Bacteria; phylum Actinomycetota; class Actinomycetes; order Actinomycetales; family Microbacteriaceae; genus Cryobacterium; species Cryobacterium aureum. The sequence continues at coordinate 539 of NZ_PPTG01000013.1, forward strand.
TCCCACTCCCGCTACTTCTGGGGATTCCGCCTCTACCTGATCTGCACACCCGACGGAATGCCCATCGTCTGGGGCCTCGCCAACCCCAAGATCGGCGAACGTGAAGCCGCCGAAACGATGCTCCGCCACGACCGACACCTGATCCACCCCGGCCAGATCATCATCGGAGACAAGGGCTTCGCCGGGCGCCAGTTCGAAGGATTCATCACCGACGAACTCGGCGCACACCTGATCCGACCCGACCGGAAAGACGAGAAGAAACGATTCGGCAAGCTCGGCGGAATCCGCCAATGGGTCGAGTCCGTCTTCGACACCCTCAAAGGCCAACTCACCCTCGAAGACCACGGCGGACGCACCATCCCCGGCGTCTACTCCCGCGTCGCCGGCCGCCTACTCGCCCTCGCCGCCGGAATCTGGCACAACTGGCTCCTCGGAACTCCCAACAAACGATCCCTCATCGCCTACGACCATTAGGACTCACTCATCTAG
>NZ_PPTG01000032.1 GCF_002954245.1 Cryobacterium aureum
CTGTGATGTCTCACGACATCGTGGGCAGTTGATGTCTCAGGTCATCGTGGGTGGTTTGGCGAGGAACCCGCGGGGTTTGCCGTTGGGGATGTAGGTGCCGCGTGGTGGTCGTGGGTGCTCTTGGATCAAGAGTCCACGGGCGGTGAAGACGCGGATAGTGGTGGTGTCGTAGAGCACGTGGAAGGTCTCGCCGATGTTCTCCTTGCCCATTTGAATCCGGATGTAGGCGACGTTGAGGATGGCGTCGGCGCGGACCGTGCGGATCACGCTTTTGGTGTCGTTGAGTGCCTTGTCGGGTTCGGGTCGCAGGGGTTCGGGTGCCTTGACGGTGGCCGTGTAGCGGGCGTAGGGAGTGGCTCCGTCGAGGCTTTGATGGGGGCGTCGTGTGTTGTAGTGCTCGTCGTAGGTGTCGAGTTGCTTTTGGAGTTCTTTGAGGCTGCGCGCTCTGGGGTGAGCGCGTAGCCACTGTTTGAGTGTTGAGTGGCCGCGTTCGTTCTTGCCTTGAGTTTGTGGATGGTTCACGGACGACGAGATCGGGGTGATTCCGTGATTCTTGGCGACGGTTACCAGGGCGCCGACCCAGCCGCGCCGGGACGGGTTGAACGCCACCCCATTGTCGGTGAGCAAGCGGACGGGAACTCCGTGGCGGGCGATGCCGGTCAGGGTGACTTGGATGGCGTCGTGGGCGTTCTCTGAACGAGCCGCGAGAGAGGCGACTGCGAGTCGGGAGTGGTCATCGGTGAGCTGAAAAATCACTGCTTTCAGGCCCGTCGCAAGGACCCATTCGGTGGCGTCCATCTGCCAGAGGTCGTTCGGGCGGGCGTAGCAGAATCGTTTCCACGAGGACCTCGGGCGCTTCTTTGGCTGTGGAGTCACAACGCCGTTGCGGGTGAAAATTCGGGCCAGAGTTGCCCGGGAGGGAGCGATAAACCCTTGAGCTTCCAGCTCCCATTTCACGGTCAACGGGCCGTAGTCCCAGCCTTCCTTCTTCTGCTTTGCGCGAATCGTCAGAGCGAGCTGTTCGATAAATTCCGTTGTCTTCGCCGGCGACGTCTGGGGTC
>NZ_PPTG01000049.1 GCF_002954245.1 Cryobacterium aureum
TGTACTGCCCAGGCAGGTTGGTTGAGTAAATGTGACGACACGCTGTAGTCATTGAACGTGGGTGAGGACCTCCGGTTGTGTAGTGGAGCTGTCAAAGGCCAACCACTTCAGACCAGGAGGTCCTCGTGTCCCACGCTAATGCTGCTTTGACTCCGCGTCACCGTCTTCGGCTGGCGCGTCTGATCGTCGATCAAGACCGCTCGATCGTCTACGCCGCCCGACTGTTCAACGTGTCGTGGCCGACCGCGAAACGGTGGGCCGACCGCTACGCCGCGATGGGCCCGGACGGGATGGAGGACCGGTCCTCACGCCCGCACCGAATGCCCAACAAAACACCTCAGGACCAAGTGAGAAAGCTCGTCCACCTGCGCTGGAAGAAGCGTTTGGGGCCCGTGGCGATCGGCGCAAAACTGAATATGCCACCCTCGACCGTTCATGCGGTTCTGACCCGGTGCCACCTGAATAAGCTGCACCACGTGGACGTGCGCACCGGGGAAGTCGTCCGCCGCTACGAGCACGCCACCCCGGGGTCATTGATCCACGTCGACGTGAAAAAGCTCGGCAATATCCCCGATGGTGGCGGATGGCGCTACGTCGGCCGGCAGCAAGGCGGCAAGAACCGAGCCGCGACGGCGACCCAGAAACGCAGCGTTCACCGCAACCCACTGATCGGGACCGCGTTCGTGCACACGGTCATCGACGACCACTCCCGTGTCGCCTACGCCGAGATCCACAATGACGAGACCGCCTCGACGGCCGTCGGAGTCCTGCAGCGCGCGGTGTCTTGGTTCGCCGCCCGCGGCGTGACCGTGGAACGGGTCTTGTCGGACAACGGCTCCGCCTACAAATCACACCTCTGGCGCGACACCTGCCGAGACCTGAACATCAAGGTCAAGAAGACCCGCCCCTACCGCCCGCAGACCAACGGCAAGATCGAACGCTTCCACCGGACCCTCGCCGACGGTTGGGCATTCAGCCGCTTCTACAATTCAGAATCTGCCCGCCGAAACGCCCTGCCCGCCTGGATCCACGAATACAATCACCACAGGCCCCACACCGCCATCGGAAACCACCCACCCATCAGCCGCTTAACCAACGTCCCTGGGCAGTACA
>NZ_PPTG01000017.1 GCF_002954245.1 Cryobacterium aureum
TTTTACCATCGACCACCAGCGCTGTCGACGATTGGCGATCTTTGCGGAAGCGGCTGGCTTAGCCAAGATGGGTTTTCAGGAAGAGGGCTGTTCGCTCGAATGCGTCTGTTGTCTCGTCTGAGGCGTGGCGTGGAAGGTTCGGGTCCAGGGCGAAGCCGTGGCGGACTTTGGGGTAAACCACCACTGCGGAACGCGTGGTGGTGTGGGTCAGGATTTCGCGCATCTGTTGGATGTCACGGGCGGGGGTGCTGGCGTCTTTTCCGGCATATATTCCCAGCCAGGGTGCCTTGAGCGCGCGTGCGGCATCGATTCCGCTGAGGATTCCCGGCCAGCGTGGCGAAGCCAAGCTGGCGCCGTAGAAGGTGACTGCGGCATCGATGTGCAGTGTTGCTGCCGCCCACAATGCGAGGGTCCCTCCCATTGAGAAACCTATTATCGCTACTTTCCGTGCTCCTTGGGCGCGGATCCAGACCAGGGCGCTTTCGATGTCACATGTGACCCCTTCTGTCGTGAGGGTGTCGTGATAGCGGCGGGCTTGTGCGAATTTCCCATCGGTGACGACGGGGTCGTCGATGCGGTGGTAGAGGTGCGGCGCTGCGGCGATGTAACCGCAGCCGGCCAGGCGGACGACGAGATCGGCAACTGGTACGGACAGACCCCAGACCTCGTGCAGCACAATGACTCCAGCCCGCGCTGTGCCCTCCGGCAGTGACACTGTCAGTGGGACGCCACCAGCCCTTGCAACTTTTATCGCGCGCGAATGGTCGGAACGGTTCGGGATCGGTTGCATGCTTTCTTCGTTCGTTCAGATACTGCCTTTTGGCAGGGGTGTTAGCGGGGATATCCGGGCCTGGCTCGGATGAAGCGGTGGGCTGGAACGAGGAAGCTTCATCACTTAACAGGTTAGTGACGGATTCAAGATGGCAACAGGGCGATGGCCAGCATCCGAGGTCTCGCCCGCTATTGCGGTGCCGGGTGTCGGGCGCACACATCTGTCATTCCTGTGCGCGGGCTTCAGCGTGCGGTTGAATGGAAGCATGGCTGGAATCTGTGTGTACACGATCGGGCATTCGACCCATCCGATTGACGAGTTCGTTAACATGTTGAAAGCAAACGGCGTGGAACGACTCATCGACGTGCGCACCGTTCCGGGGTCTCGTCACAACCCGCAATTTGGGGAGCACGAACTTGTCGTGAGTATGCCGGAAGCAGGTATCGACTATCAACGACTCGCCGAGCTCGGCGGTCTACGGCACACCCCGGCGGCTGAATC
>NZ_PPTG01000050.1 GCF_002954245.1 Cryobacterium aureum
TGACCTGCCGCGGATATCTCGGACAGTGGGCCCTCTTAAAATGAGGGATCACTGAAAGTCGAGATCAGCATGACCGCAGCACGTAGGCGTTTCACCCAGGAGTTCAAAGACGAGCTGTGCCGTGAGGTGATCAATACCTCCAAACCGATCAAGGACGTCGCCACCGCGTATGGCGTCGGCGCTGAGTCTCTTCGGAACTGGCTCAACAGATACCGCGAGGAGAACGGCGGTACCGAAGCCGACCTGACAGTCTCGGAACGGGCCCGACTGAAGGAGCTCGAGCGGGAAGTTCACGAGCTGCGGGCGGAAACCGCCTTCTTGAAAAAAGCCAGCGCTTACTTCGCGCGGGAGCAGCGGTAGTGAGCAAGTACGAGTACATCGACTCCCAAAAATCGGACCCCGCCAACCAGAATCCGGTCGTGAAAATGTGCCTCTGGCTGGCCGTGTCCACGTCCGGTTTCTATGACTGGGCAATCCGGCCGCAGTCCGCGACCGCGACCCGCCGAGAGGCCCTGATCGCCCGGATTCAGCACTTCTTCGAAGAATCCGACGGCACCTACGGATACCGCCGGATTCACGCCGACCTGGGCGCCGAGCAGACCGAGTGCTCACCCGAGCTGGTGCGGCAACTCATGCGCCAGATCGGCCTCGTGGCCTGCCAACCGCGGCCCTTCCGCATCACGACTCAAGCCGACGCCGCGGCGGCCGCGAGCATGCCCGACCTCGTCAAACGCGACTTCACTGCAGGCCGCCCCGGGGTGAAGTTCGTCGGTGACATTACCTACATTCATACCTGGCAAGGGTTCATCTACCTGGCGACCGTCATCGACTGCTATTCGAAGAAGGTCGTCGGCTGGTCGATCGCAGATCACATGCGTACCGAACTCGTCGCAGATGCCCTCCGGAACGCCGCCGCGACGACTCTGATTGAGCCGGACGCGATTTGGCATTCCGACAGGGGCAGCGTTTACACATCGGCCGAGTTTCGGGCGCTGGTGACCGGCCTAGGGATGCGTTCTTCGATGGGCCGCACCGGCGTGTGCTGGGACAACAGCATGGCCGAGAGTTTCTTCTCGATGCTCAAGAACGAGCGTGTTTATCGCACCGCCTATGCCACGAAATCACAAGCTCGCAGCGACGTCATCAGATATATCGAAGGGTTTTACAACAGTCGACGCCGGCACTCCGCACTCGGTTATCGCCGGCCGAATGAAGTCCATTATGGTTATCAACAGCCAGCATTGGCAGCGTAGAAGAAACCACTAATTCCGCTGTCCGAAATGCCCGCGGCAGGTCA
>NZ_PPTG01000006.1 GCF_002954245.1 Cryobacterium aureum
TGAACCGTCCCTGATTTCCTGCCGCTTTCTTTCTAGTGAAAGGATTCGGTTATGCCCAAGAAATACCCAGATGAGGTTCGTGAGCGAGCGGTTCGTATGACGCTTGATCGTGTGAAGGATTACCCGTCGATGTGGGCCGCGTGCCGCGAACTGGCACCCAAGCTCAATGTCGGCCCGGAGACGTTGCGGAAGTGGGTCAGGCAGGCGCAATCCGACGCGGGAGAACGGACGGGCCCAACGAGCGAAGAGCTCGAGGAGATCAAGCGCCTCAAGCGCGAAAACCGCGATCTTCGGGAAACTAACGAGATCCTCAAAGCAGCGGCGTCTTTCTTCGCGAGGGAGCTCGACCCTCGCAACCGTCCATAGTCGCATTCATCGCTCGGATGAAGGCGAACGGCCATGGAGTCGAGCTGACTTGTGGCGTCCTGCGTGAGCAGGGCGTCGCGGTCACTTCACGGTCGTATCGTACATGGAAGATTCGCGCTGCCGCCGTTCGGACCCGCAGCGACGCTGTCCTCTTGGATCGGCTCAAAGCGTTGAAGGCGCGGGACGTGCAGGGCCGGCAACAGCCGGAGATTCTCTACGGCCGCCGGAAGATGACGGCGTGGCTGAGTCGGGGCGAGTTCGCCGGTGTGTCCAAGCACACCGTGGACCGGTTGATGCGGCTGGAAGGCATGAACGGCCTCGTTCGCGGCCGTAAGCCGCGCAGCACCGTCACGACCGGGAAGGATTCGGCCCGCGCTCCTGACCTGCTCAAACGTAATTTCAGCGCGCCCCACCCGAACCACAGCTGGGTGACGGACTTCACGTATGTGCCGACGTGGGGCGGGTTCGTCTACGTGGCCTTCGCGATCGACTTGTATTCTCGCGCGATCGTCGGCTGGCATGCATCCACGGTCAAGGACACCCCGTTCGTCGAGGTGTGTTTGAACATGGCGCTCTGGCGCCGAGACAACGCCGGACACACCGTCCAGCCCGGCCTCATCCACCATTCCGATGCCGGCTCGCAATACACGTCGATCAAGTTCACCGAGACCGTCGCACTCGAGGGCCTGGTCGCATCCATCGGGACGGTTGGTGACGCGTATGACAATGCGGCCGCCGAGACCGTCATGGGCCTCTACAAGAACGAGGCCGTCGCGAAGAACTCACCTTTCATCACCGGTCCGCTGAAGACCCTCGCCGATGTTGAGAAGCTCACCTTCGACTGGCTCGATTGGTACAACAATCGGCGGCTACACAGCGCTCTGGGGAACATGCCACCGGCTGAATACGAGCTCAACTATTACGCTGGAACAAACGGCCCGATAAAAATCGAAGCCGCCAACAAAACGGCGGCATGAAACCCGGGACGGTTCA
>NZ_PPTG01000031.1 GCF_002954245.1 Cryobacterium aureum
CACCAGCGCCTAACAATCCGGCGAAGAGAGCCAGTGGCCCCAAGCCGCACCACCACTGGCTCTCTTCGGCACGAACGGTGGCTCTGAACCGCACGATCGGGTGGCTCTCAAGGGATCAAATACTCAAATCACACGGTAAAGCCAGAGCAACCAGACGACGGTGCCGGCAATGGCGACCGGAAAATACGGCATCACCGAACCGATGAAATCGGTGACGGTGAGCCAGTCGAACAGGAAGTTGGTGTCGGCGGACAGAATCATGGCAGGGCGCATGGTTTCGGGTTCCTTGCGTTGGGTGTCGGGTAAGCCCCAGGAGTCCAGCGTCATAGGCGGTGACCGGGTGGAACGCAGCAGACGCAATCGGGCTAGCGCGCTGTACCGCAGTCATTCGTGGGTGCACCCAAGTTATGAGGATACGTCAGCTGACGTCAACACCCCCGTCTGGGGAACGAAGCGAGGCCACCCGATTGGGAGGCTATCAACAGAGTCGGTCGAGTCCCTACGATTTCAGGACCAGCTCTATTGAGGAATTCTCCCAATCCATTTCTGTACTTGTCGGGACTTCTTCGGACAGCTGACTTCGCGACCGTTACCCGTCGGCCGCATCGCACCGCCTGACCTCTTGAACGGAAGACTTCATCTGACCCCGCACATCACCAAAGCCGTCATCCCCGCAGCGGGTCTCGCACCCGATTCCTCCCCACCACCAAAGCAATGCCGAAGGAGATGCTGCCCGTCGTCGACAAGCCGGCGATCCAGTACGTCTCGGCGGTGAGCCGCTCGCGGTGCTCCTTGGCGATGACCTCATCGACGAGCGTGACGTGCTGCTCTCGCGCATGATCGACGTGCACCGGGACCGTAGCGTATCCGTCATCGCTCGCGTCGAAGTCGATCCGGCCACCGCCCACATGTACGGCATCGCAACCATCGAAGAGCCAGGCGACAAACTTGCCATCACTCTTGCGCACGCAGCTTAAGCCCTTACGCAAAACCGCACTTAGTGACCGACCAAATTGGATGCCGCCGCCGGGTCTCCGGACACGTGGGCGGGGTGGCAGGATTTCGCGGGACGCCGAGCTCGCGGGTTTGAGCTGAGGAGCGAGTGTCCCGTCGCTCAACAGAGGTCCAGTCCCGTCTCAAAGACCGCCACAGTCGTGCGTACGGTGGTCTCGGCAAGCTCGACCAACGGCTGCACGGGTTAACGCATAATGGCCACCCTGAGGTGGCCCGTTAACGCAGGACAGCCATCCCTTAAGGGATGGCTTTCCTGGTGTTTCAAGTTAAGTCCGGCGGTGTCCTACTCTCCCACAGGGTCCCCCCTGCAGTACCATCGGCGCTGAGAGTCTTAGCTTCCGGGTTCGGAATGTGACCGGGCGTTTCCC
>NZ_PPTG01000034.1 GCF_002954245.1 Cryobacterium aureum
CTCGAGTCGGTGCTGACGGGCGTCATCGGTGTTGTTGTGCTCGCTCTTATTCTTGATCTCCTTCTCGTCGGCCTCGGCCGCCTGACCACACCCCGAGGTATCCGTGTCTGAACTCAGTGCATCCAACAGCGCAGAATCCACCAGCACCGAAGATTCCCCGACAGGCATCACCGGTGCGAACATCCTGCTTGACCACGTCACTAAGCGTTTCCCCGGCCAGGAGCGCCCCGCGGTCGACGGTCTGACCATGGAGATCCCGGCTGGCAAGATCGTCATGCTCGTCGGCCCCTCGGGCTGCGGCAAGACCACCACCCTGAAAATGATCAACCGACTCATCGAACCGACCGAGGGTCGCATCGTCGTCGACGGTGACGATGTCACCGACATGAACGGCGATACCCTGCGCCGAGGCATCGGCTATGTCATTCAGGCCGGGGGGCTCTTCCCTCATATGACGGTGGCCACCAACATCGGCCTCGTGCCGAAAATGCTCGGCTGGGACAAGGCCCGCATCACGGCTCGCGTCGACGAACTCCTCGAGCTTGTCTCCCTCGACCCGGCCCTCTACCGAAACCGGTACCCCAAGGAACTTTCCGGCGGTCAACAGCAACGCGTCGGCGTGGCGCGCGCCCTCGCAGCTGACCCGCCCGTCCTACTCATGGACGAGCCCTTCGGCGCCGTCGACCCGATCACCCGCCTGCGCCTGCAGGACGAACTGCTCAACATTCAGGAAGAACTGCAGAAGACCATCGTCTGCGTCACCCATGACTTCGATGAGGCCGTCAAGCTCGGCGACTGGATCGCCATCTTTAACGAGGGCGCCCGGCTCGAACAGTACGACACCCCGGAACGCATCCTCGGCGACCCGGCCAACGAGTTCGTCGAAAACTTTATCGGGTCAGGCGCCGGCCTTAAACAGCTCACCCTTACCCGGGTGGCGGAGGTCGGCCTCGGCGACGCCGTCGTGGGAAACCCCGGTGAACGGGCAGCGGCTGTCCTGGCCCGTCTCATCGACGCCGGCCACGGCCACGCGGTCATTGTCGATGAGCGTCACCGTCCTATCCAGTGGCTCTCCCGGCGTAAGCTCGGACGCCTTGAGGTCATCAGCAACGTTCCCGACCCGAAACTTCCCGTCGTCGGCTACCGTGCCACGCTCAATGACGCGCTCGACACGATGCTCGTCTCCAGCGCCGGGGCCGCGCTCGTCACCGGCCGTCGCGACATGTTCAAGGGCGTCATCGACGTGCAGACCGTCATGGACGCCATCACCCGGTCACAGACCGCTGCCGTGCTCGAATCGGACCAAGCGCCCGTCGGACTGAACACCGGCGTGTTCCAAGCGCAGGCGCCTGACGCCGGCGCCGACCTGAGCGAGACCGATAGCAGCGGCGCCGACGCGCGGGCCAGTCAATGAGCACCCGCACCATAACTGCAGAAGCCGGCATTGCCGGCGGCGACTCCGCCGTC
>NZ_PPTG01000020.1 GCF_002954245.1 Cryobacterium aureum
GAGCCTGTCAAGTGTTTTGTGTAAGTGTTGGGAGTTGGTTAGAGGTGGGGGTTGATTCGGTCGGGGTAGATCATCACGAGCTGGCTTAGTGCTTGCTTCCAGTTGGTGGTGATTTGGCCTTCTACGAGGCGGCCTTCGGCGGTGCGTTTGACGCCTCGGGCTCGGCCGCGTTCCTTGGCTCGGTCTCGGGCTCGTTTGTCTTCGATGTTGCAGATGGCGAGCCAGAGCATCTTGATGACGGCGTCGTCGTTGGGGAAGTGGCCACGGTTCTTGGTGACTTTCCTCAGTTGAAAGTTCAACGATTCGATGCTGTTCGTGGTGTAAATCACCCGTCTCAGCTCGGGCGGGAAAGCGAGGAACGGGGTGAATCGTTCCCAGGCATCTTCGAACGTTTTTACGGCTGTGGGATACTTCACGCCTCGCGGTGACGCGGAGAACTCGGTCAACGCGTCCCAAGCAGCGTCGGCGTCGACGGCGGTGTAGATCGGTTTCAGCGCGGCAGCGACGGCCTTGCGGTCGTTGTAGCCAACGAACCGTAACGCTGCCCGGATCAGGTGCACGACACAGGTCTGAACGGTCGCCTGCGGCCAGGTCGTTTCGATCGCTTCGGGGAACCCGGTCAGGCCATCGCAACAGACGATGAGGACGTCTTTGACGCCGCGGTTGGCCAGCTGCGCGCAGACGCTGGCCCAGAATTTGGCGCCCTCGGTGTCTTGCACCCAGATGCCCAACACGTGTTTGATGCCGTCCATATCCACGCCGACGGCGATGTGCGCGGCCTTGTTGCGCACATGGCCGCCGTCTCGGACTTTGACGATCAGCGCGTCCAGGTAGATCACCGGGTAGAGCGCTTCCAGTGGGCGGCGCTGCCATTCCAGGACGGCGTCGAGGACCGAGTCGGTGATCTTCGAGATCGTCTCGTGGGACAGCTCCGTGCCGATCGTGGAGACGAGGTGGTGCTGGATATCGCGCACCGTCATCCCGCCGGCATAGAGCGAGATGATCATGTCGTCGAGGCCGCCAAGGCGTCGCTCGCCCTTGGGCACCAAGCGAGGCGTGAAGCTCCCGTCGCGGTCCCGCGGGATGTCCAGCTCCAGATCGCCGACCTCGGCCGCGACCGTCTTCACCGACGTTCCATTTCGCGAATTCGAGTAGAACCTGGCTTCGGGATCGCCCTTGTCATAGCCAAGGTGCTCGGTCAGCTCGGCCTGCAACCCGCGCTCGAGGGCCGCTTTGATTAGGCCGGGCACGAACCCGCCCTCGCCGGTGAGTTGCATCGTGCCGGCATCGATCTTCGCGAAGAGACCATCGAGAGCGCCACTATCGCGCAACTCCTTGATCGCATCGGCGGCCGCCCGCTGGGCTGGGGACTTCGGTGCTTTCAGCTTCTCATTTCGTTCTGTCATGACCATTAGTGTCACTCCTTCAAATGAATCCGCAACCCCTTACACAAACCATCTGACACCCTC
>NZ_PPTG01000044.1 GCF_002954245.1 Cryobacterium aureum
AGCTATTCAAACATTTACGGAGAGTTTGATCCTGGCTCAGGACGAACGCTGGCGGCGTGCTTAACACATGCAAGTCGAACGGTGAAGAGGAGCTTGCTCCTTGGATCAGTGGCGAACGGGTGAGTAACACGTGAGCAATCTGCCCTTGACTCTGGGATAACTGCGGGAAACTGTAGCTAATACCGGATATTACCTTGGAAGGCATCTTCTGGGGTGGAAAGAATTTTGGTCAAGGATGAGCTCGCGGCCTATCAGCTAGTTGGTGAGGTAATGGCTCACCAAGGCGACGACGGGTAGCCGGCCTGAGAGGGTGACCGGCCACACTGGGACTGAGACACGGCCCAGACTCCTACGGGAGGCAGCAGTGGGGAATATTGCACAATGGGCGCAAGCCTGATGCAGCAACGCCGCGTGAGGGACGACGGCCTTCGGGTTGTAAACCTCTTTTAGTAGGGAAGAAGCGACTGGGTTTTCCTGGGAGTGACGGTACCTGCAGAAAAAGCACCGGCTAACTACGTGCCAGCAGCCGCGGTAATACGTAGGGTGCAAGCGTTGTCCGGAATTATTGGGCGTAAAGAGCTCGTAGGCGGTTTGTCGCGTCTGCTGTGAAAACCCGAGGCTCAACCTCGGGCCTGCAGTGGGTACGGGCAGACTAGAGTGCGGTAGGGGAGATTGGAATTCCTGGTGTAGCGGTGGAATGCGCAGATATCAGGAGGAACACCAATGGCGAAGGCAGATCTCTGGGCCGTAACTGACGCTGAGGAGCGAAAGCATGGGGAGCGAACAGGATTAGATACCCTGGTAGTCCATGCCGTAAACGTTGGGAACTAGATGTGGGGACCATTCCACGGTCTCCGTGTCGCAGCTAACGCATTAAGTTCCCCGCCTGGGGAGTACGGCCGCAAGGCTAAAACTCAAAGGAATTGACGGGGGCCCGCACAAGCGGCGGAGCATGCGGATTAATTCGATGCAACGCGAAGAACCTTACCAAGGCTTGACATATACCGGAAACGGCTAGAAATAGTCGCCCCGCAAGGTCGGTATACAGGTGGTGCATGGTTGTCGTCAGCTCGTGTCGTGAGATGTTGGGTTAAGTCCCGCAACGAGCGCAACCCTCGTCCTATGTTGCCAGCACGTAATGGTGGGAACTCATGGGATACTGCCGGGGTCAACTCGGAGGAAGGTGGGGATGACGTCAAATCATCATGCCCCTTATGTCTTGGGCTTCACGCATGCTACAATGGCCGGTACAAAGGGCTGCGATACCGCAAGGTGGAGCGAATCCCAAAAAGCCGGTCTCAGTTCGGATTGAGGTCTGCAACTCGACCTCATGAAGTCGGAGTCGCTAGTAATCGCAGATCAGCAACGCTGCGGTGAATACGTTCCCGGGCCTTGTACACACCGCCCGTCAAGTCATGAAAGTCGGTAACACCCGAAGCCAGTGGCCGAACCCGTAAGGGACGGAGCTGTCGAAGGTGGGATCGGTGATTAGGACTAAGTCGTAACAAGGTAGCCGTACCGGAAGGTGCGGCTGGATCACCTCCTTTCTAAGGAGCACGTGTCGTCCCGTCTGTATACAGCGGAATATGGCGACCAGTCATACGGAAGCGAATGTCTTCTGATGGCGCTCATGGGTGGAACATTGACATTGATGCAAGAACGGCTGAGATCTACTCGGTACGCCTGGTTCGTAAGGACGGGGTTGGAAAGGTAGGTGTCAGAGAGACTTGTATATGCACGCTGTTGGGTCCTGAGGGACCGGAACAACTGGGATGTAAAGTTCTGGTTG
>NZ_PPTG01000008.1 GCF_002954245.1 Cryobacterium aureum
TTGAGTATTTGATCCCTTGAGAGCCACCCGATCGTGCGGTTCAGAGCCACCGTTCGTGCCGAAGAGAGCCAGTGGTGGTGCGGCTTGGGGCCACTGGCTCTCTTCGCCGGATTGTTAGGCGCTGGTGAGGGCTGTTTGCTCCCTCATGTTGTAGGTGCCGGTCTCAACCCAGATGGTGTTGTGGATGATGCGGTCCATGATCGCGTCGGCGTGAACGCCGGAGCCGAGGCGCTGGTGCCAGTCCTTCTGTTGATATTGGGTGCAGAACACCGTTGAGGTCTCCCCATAACGGCGTTCCATCAGCTCCAGCAGCATTGTTCGCATCGATTCGGTCGGGCGATCGAGCAGCCACTCATCAATGACGAGCAGAGTGAACGAGGCGTATTTGCGCAGGAACTTCCCGGCACCGCCCGGGGTGTCTTGGGCAGCGACCCAGGCTTCCTCGAGGTCGGGCATGCGGACGTAGTGGGCGCGGATGCGATGTTCGCAGGCGCGTTTAGCGATCGCGCAGCCCAGATACGACTTCCCCGACCCAGTGAACCCTTGGAAGACGACGTTCTGCTGCCGATTCACGAACGAGCACGTGCCGAGCTGGGTCAGCAGTTGCCGATTCAGGCCGCGCTCATCGAGCAGGTCGATGCTGCGCAGGTCCGCGTTGGGATAGCGCAGCCCCGCCCGCCGGATCAGCCCGGAGACCTTGGAGTGCGTGAAGGTGGAGTAGGCGTCATCGACGACCAATCGGACGCGCTCTTCAAACGACAAGCTGATGCTGAGGGTTTCGTCTTGGGTGTCGATCGCCTCGAGCAGCTCGCCGGCGTTCATCTCGCGCAGCTTGCGTTTGGTCTCGGTATCGAGCCGGCTCATCGGACTCCTCCGGCGTAGTAGGCGCTGCCTCTCACGTATCCGCCATTGTCAGCTTCCGGTTTGTCGGGGACGTGGCCGGTTTTGTCTTGCCCGGTGTCCAGGATCGGCCGCAGGTGCGCATACCGCGGAGAGTGGATCGGCCCCTGCAACGCCAGCGCGCAGGCGGCCTCGACCCGGGTCGGAGAGAACCGGCGCGACAGTCGCAGCACCGCCAGGGCGGGGTCGTAGCCGGCTTCCTCGATGGGGGCGGCTTCGAAGATCTTCCCGATCACCGTCACGGCCGATGGTCCCATCCGCGCCGCCCACTCCTCAATCCGGGCCCGGTCCCAAGCTTGGAAGCTGCGCCCTTCGGGCAGGTCCGCATCGTTGGTCTGATACTGATTCGTCGTGCTGGCCGGTAGCAGCAGGTGACTGGTCAGGCGCTCGTCGTTCCGATAGACCTCCAGCATCGTGTCCGTGATGCGAAGGTCAACGTAGCCGCCGATATGGCTGAACGGGACGGAGTAGAAGTTCCTCGCCCAGACCACGTGTGCGTTCTTATTCACCTTGCGTTTGTAGGACCACGTGCTGATCTCGAACGGGGCCGCGGGCAGCGGTTGCATCAGCGGCTTCTCCTCGGTCGTGAACACGCTCAGCCTGGACCCGTCGCGTTTCTGGAACGGCTGCCGGTTGTAAGCATCAATCTGCTCACCGATCCGGACCCGCAACTCCGGCAGCGACGTGAACTGCTCCTGCCGGAGGCCAGCGATGACCCACGTCGCGACATGAGAAACCGTGTTCTCGACGCTGGCTTTGTCTTTTGGAGCCCGAACTCTGCCCGGCAGCACGGCGGCCGAATAGTGCGCTGCCATCTCGCGGTAGGCATCGTTGAGAACGACCTCGCCCTCGCGTGGGTGGGAGATCACTCCGGTCTTCAGGTTGTCGGGCACCAGGCGTGGCACGCTGCCGCCGAAGAAGGCGAACATCGCCGTGTGGGCGCGCAGCCACGACTCTTGCCGCATGTCCAACGTGGCTTCCACGAACGCATACCGGCTGAACGGCAGGCACGCGACGAACAAATACACTTTCGAGATCTCGCCCGTCGTCGGATCCAGCAGCTGCATCGTCGGCCCGGACCAGTCGACCTCGATGCTGCGGCCGGCCTTGTGGCCAACGCGGGAGGTCGCGCCGGAGACGGCGGAGTAGTCGCCATAAAGCCGGCAGAACCGGTCATAACTCATCACCGCCTGGGTCGGACCGGATGCGTCGACGTATTCCTGGTGCAGCAATTTCAACGTCACTCCGACCCGGGCCAGTTCGGTGTGCACCCGACCCCAGTCCGGCTGTGCGAACACGGACTCGTGCACTCCTCGACCCGGGAACAACGCCGAATACACCTCAGCTTCCGGCATCTCCTCGACACCAGCCCAGCCGACTCCGAGTCGGTCCGCCGCCTCGAGCACCACCTGGACGCTATTGCGTGCGATGCCCTGCCCCGACGCGATCGCCCGGCCCGACAAGCCTTGGTTTCGTAACTGCAAGACAAGCTTCGCCTTGATCTTCCGTACCATTATCGGTACTCCTTCCACCACGTGGCCCTCACGTGGTGGAAGGAGCCTTGCAGGTGGCTCTCAACCACGCCAACTATGGCTCTGAACGACACGATTCATGACTCCGGGGGCTGGCCCTCAGTCGCACCGCCCCCGGCTCCCTTGGAAGCCAATATTCA
>NZ_PPTG01000024.1 GCF_002954245.1 Cryobacterium aureum
AGTTATATAGAGCTCCCCTTGACAAGGAGCGTTGTTCTCGACCGTACATCGAGAACCACATAGTGGACGCTAAAGCAGCTTCTTCAAACTGAGTGTTATCAAATTATCGGCTTATTAGTACCGGTCAGCTCCATGGGTCTTTAGTCCCCACTTCCACATCCGGCCTATCAACGCAGTAGTCTAGCTGCGAGCCTCTCCCCCGAAGGGATGGAAATCTCATCTCGAAGCCGGCTTCCCGCTTAGATGCTTTCAGCGGTTATCCGTTCCGAACGTAGCTAATCAGCGGTGCTCCTGGCGGAACAACTGACACACCAGAGGTTCGTCCATCCCGGTCCTCTCGTACTAGGGATAGATCTTCTCAAATTTCCTGCGCGCGCAGCGGATAGGGACCGAACTGTCTCACGACGTTCTAAACCCAGCTCGCGTACCGCTTTAATGGGCGAACAGCCCAACCCTTGGGACCTACTCCAGCCCCAGGATGCGACGAGCCGACATCGAGGTGCCAAACCATGCCGTCGATATGGACTCTTGGGCAAGATCAGCCTGTTATCCCCGAGGTACCTTTTATCCGTTGAGCGACAGCGCTTCCACAAGCCACTGCCGGATCACTAGTCCCGACTTTCGTCCCTGCTCGACTTGTCAGTCTTACAGTCAAGCTCCCTTGTGCACTTACACTCGACACCTGATTACCAACCAGGTTGAGGGAACCTTTGGGCGCCTCCGTTACTTTTTAGGAGGCAACCGCCCCAGTTAAACTACCCACCAGGCACTGTCCCTGAACCGGATCACGGTTCGAAGTTAGGTATCCAATATGACCAGAGTGGTATTTCAACAATGACTCCACCTGAACTAGCGTCCAAGCTTCACAGTCTCCCACCTATCCTACACAAGCCACACCGAACACCAATACCAAGCTGTAGTAAAGGTCACGGGGTCTTTCCGTCCTGCTGCGCGTAACGAGCATCTTTACTCGTAATGCAATTTCGCCGAGTTCGCGGTTGAGACAGCTGGGAAGTCGTTACGCCATTCGTGCAGGTCGGAACTTACCCGACAAGGAATTTCGCTACCTTAGGATGGTTATAGTTACCACCGCCGTTTACTGGGGCTTAAATTCTCAGCTTCGCCTTGCGGCTAACCGTTCCTCTTAACCTTCCAGCACCGGGCAGGCGTCAGTCCGTATACATCGTCTTGCGACTTAGCACGGACCTGTGTTTTTAGTAAACAGTCGCTTCCCACTGGTCTCTGCGGCCTTCGAACGCTCTAGGAGCTAAGTCCCGTCACGCCTCAGGCCCCCCTTCTCCCGAAGTTACGGGGGCATTTTGCCGAGTTCCTTAACCACGATTCTCTCGATCTCCTTAGTATTCTCTACCTGATCACCTGAGTCGGTTTGGGGTACGGGTGACTAAAACCTCGCGTCGATGCTTTTCTTGGCAGCATAGGATCACTGATTTCACCCTTACGGGCTACCCATCGGGTCTCAACCTTATATGAGAGACGGATTTGCCTATCTCTCGGCCTACATCCTTAGACCGGGTCAACCATCGCCCGGCTCAGCTACCTTCCTGCGTCACACCTGTTAATACGCTAACCGCACCAGCATAGGGTCGCACGCTAGGCCCCACGCTTCACCCCGAAGGGATCCATCTAGGGGATTCAGATGCTTAGCATTACTGGATTAGTTTGGGCGGTTTTTCGTCAGTACGGGAATATCAACCCGTTGTCCATCGACTACGCCTGTCGGCCTCGCCTTAGGTCCCGACTTACCCAGGGCGGATTAGCCTGGCCCTGGAACCCTTGATCTTTCGGAGGACGGGTTTCTCACCCGTCTTTCGCTACTCATGCCTGCATTCTCACTCGTGTGGCCTCCACGGCTGGTTTACACCGCCGCTTCGCTGGCCACACGACGCTCTCCTACCCATCAACACGGCTGAACCAACACCACAAGGGTGCGGCTAACCAAAAATATCAATGCCACAACTTCGGTGGCGTGCTTGAGCCCCGTTACATTGTCGGCGCGGAATCACTTGACCAGTGAGCTATTACGCACTCTTTCAAGGGTGGCTGCTTCTAAGCCAACCTCCTGGTTGTCTGTGCAACTCCACATCCTTTCCCACTTAGCACGCGCTTTGGGACCTTAGTTGGTGGTCTGGGTTGTTTCCCTCTCGACGATGAAGCTTATCCCCCACCGTCTCACTGCTGCGCTCTCACTTACCGGCATTCGGAGTTTGGCTGACGTCAGTAAGCTTTTGGGCCCCATCGGCCATCCAGTAGCTCTACCTCCGGCAAGAAACACGCAACGCTGCACCTAAATGCATTTCGGAGAGAACCAGCTATCACGAAGTTTGATTGGCCTTTCACCCCTATCCACAGCTCATCCCCTCCATTTTCAACTGAAGTGGGTTCGGTCCTCCACGACGTCTTACCGTCGCTTCAACCTGGCCATGGATAGATCACTTCGCTTCGGGTCTAGGACATGCGACTGAATCGCCCTATTCAGACTCGCTTTCGCTACGCATTCCCCTCTCGGGTTAAGCTCGCCACATATCACTAACTCGCAGGCTCATTCTTCAAAAGGCACGCTGTCACCAGAACAAAGCTGGCTCCAACGGTTTGTAAGCAAACGGTTTCAGGTACTATTTCACTCCCCTCCCGGGGTACTTTTCACCTTTCCCTCACGGTACTTGTTCACTATCGGTCATGTAGGAGTATTTAGGCTTATCAGGTGGTCCTGACGGATTCACACGGGATTTCTCGGGCCCCGTGCTACTTGGGATACTTCTCGGGCGATTGCTGCATTTCGACTACGGGGTTCGCACCCTCTATGACCAGGCTTTCAATCCTGTTCGTCTATACAACGTTCTAACCCTTACCATTCGGTAGAATAGGCAGAAAAGTCCCGCAACCCCGACCATGCAACGCCTACCGGCTATCACACATGATCGGTTTAGCCTCATCCGGGTTCGCTCGCCACTACTAACGGAATCACTGTTGTTTTCTCTTCCTGTGGGTACTGAGATGTTTCACTTCCCCACGTTCCCTCTACCCGCCCTATATATTCAGGCGGGAGTCACCAGGTCACCT
>NZ_PPTG01000041.1 GCF_002954245.1 Cryobacterium aureum
TGTTATGCCGACATTGTGATTATGCCGATGTTGGTCTCCGATGCCAGTCTGCGGGCGGTGGCTGGGGCAAAAAAGTCGGCATAATCACACCGCCGGTGTTGGGCTTGTCTTCTCAACTGTTGAGGCGACAAGGAGCATCTAATGACACCGACGAGACAAAGGAAGCGGGTCCAGATTCATGGCCCGCTGCATGATCATGCTGAGGGGTTCGAGGCCGAGCTGGTGCGGCTGGGATTCACCCCAACATCGAGGGTGAGCCAGTTCTATCTGCTGGCCCATTTCAGCCGTTGGCTTGAGGCAGGAGGAACGAGTCTGAGCGACCTGGCCACGTTGCAGGTGGACGATTTCCTGATTGAACGCAAGGCGACTTACACCGCGTTGTTCACCCGCAAGGCGTTGCGGCCATTGTTGGGTTGGCTGGCCGAGTCAGGGGCGATCAGCGCCGCGGTTGCTCGTGGTCCGGTTCCGCCGGAGGATCCGGCGGTGCTCGTGCGGTTTGAGCGTTACCTCCTGATGGAGCGTCGCATCGGGGCGCGGACGACGTCAGCATATGTGGTGCGGGTGCGACGGTTCCTGCGAAACTATTGCCCAGCTGAGGGGCTTGCCGGGCTGGGCGGCGGCGAGATTACACGAGCGCTTCTGGACGAGGGGGTGGGACGCGCGCCGGCGTCGGTGAAGAAGTTCGGGTATGCCCTGCGGGCATTCTTGCGGTTCTGCTTCATTACTGGCGAGATCGATCATGACCTGACCGGTGCGACCTTGGTGGTCCGGGAGCCGGTGCCGTCGTTGCTGCCGATAGGCGCCAGCGCCGCACAGATCGACACTGTACTGAAAAAATGCGACCGGAGCACGGCGGTGGGGCGGCGCGACTACGCCATAATCTTGCTGTTGAGTCGTCTCGGCCTGCGCGCCGGGGAAGTCGCCGGAATGCAGCTGGAGGATATTCATTGGCGTCACGGTGAAGTCCTCATTCGCGGCAAGGGCGCCAAAGACGAGTGTCTTCCCCTTCCCGCCGAGGTGGGTACCGCAGTGGTGGACTACTTGCAGCATGCCCGCCCGGCGGAGCCGACTCTCCGAGAGGTGTTTTGCACCGTCAAAGCGCCTCAACGCCGGCTGAGTTCACCCGCGGTTTGGCGTCTCGTGACTCACGCTTGCACCCGCGCGCAGTTGGAACCGTTCGGGCCTCACCAGTTGCGCCATGGCCTCGCTGAGGCGATGGTCGCCGCCGAAGTCCCACTGGCGGTGATCGGTCAGGTGCTGCGCCATGACGATCCCGCGACAACGGCGAACTACGCCCGGGTCGACATCGAGCGGCTGCGACTACTGGCCCAGCCCTGGCCCAACGGGGGTGAACCGTCATGACGTGGGACACGGATGTCGCCGACTATCTGCGCCTGCGCCGCCAGCTGGGGGCTCAGCTGCGCGGGCATGAACATCTGCTGCATCAGTTCGCCGCCCACCTGACCGCCGCCGGAATCGAGGCGATCACCGTGACGGAGGCCATCTCCTGGTGCAGTCTCCTCCCGGCAGGATCGGCGGTCGTGCCGATGACGCGGGCCTCTCGGCGGATGGAGGCAGTGCGTGGTTTCGCCACCTACGTGCATGCGCTCGACCCGGTCAACGAAGTGCCACCCCGAGGGATCTTCGGCGCTGTCGTGCACCGTCCGACGCCCTACATTTTTAGCGCGGCCGAGATCACCGCGGTCATCCATGCGGCCACCACTTTGGTGGGTGGGAGTCGGGCGCAGACCTACCCTGTGTTGTTCAGCCTGCTGGCTGTCACGGGGCTGCGTGTTGGTGAGGCTCTTGCCTTGGACCGTGCCACCGTTGATCTGGACGCCGGGGTCCTGCTCATCAGCCGGGGCAAGGGGCGCTACCCGCGCCTCGTCCCGCTGCATCCAACTGCGACGGCCGCCCTCGAACGTTATGCGCACTGGCGTGGTGACCAGCCTCACCATCGCGGGCCCGCGTTTTTCACCGACACAGACGGCGAACGCTTGAAATACATGACCGTTCGCGATAACTGGGTGCAGGCTTCCACCGTTGCGGGAGTGCGCACCGCGGCGCAACACCCCCGAATGCATGACCTTCGGCACGTTTTTGCGGTGAACACGCTGCTGGGCTGGTATCGCGACGGCGTCGACGTTGCCGCCAAGATGCCCGCCCTGACGACCTATCTGGGTCATTCCAATCCAGCCAATACCTACTGGTATCTCAGCGCAGTCCCCGAGCTACTCGGCTACGCTGCCGCCCGACTCGACAACGCCACGACCAGATTTCCGGTGGAGTCATGAGCAGTCTCGCGCCGCTGCTGCAGACGTTCTTCACCGACCGCCTAATCACCCAACGGCAGTCCAGCAAAAACACTATTGCCTCTTACCGTGACACGTTCACGCTGTTGCTGCGCTACGTCTGTGATCTGAAAAACACGACGCCCTCGCGGGTGGAGATCGGCGACCTCGACGCCGACATGATCACCGGGTTTCTCCACTACCTGGACGAGTCCCGAGGCAACAGTGTTCGCACCCGCAACACCCGCCTGGCCGCGATCCATTCCCTGTTCGCCTACGCCGCGCTGAGCCAACACGAGAATGCCGAGGTGATTCAACGCGTCTTAGCGATCCCTTCCGCACGAATGCACCGCAATATCGTCACCTGGCTTGATCCAGCCGAAGCCGACGCGCTGCTCGGCGCCTGCGACCAGAACACTCGCACCGGTCGACGCGATCACGCAATGTTCGCCCTGGCAATCCAAACCGGGTTGCGCATCAGCGAGATCATCGGCCTGAAGATCTCCGATGTCCATACCGGTGTTGGCGCCCACGTTCACTGCCTCGGCAAGGGCCGCAAAGAGCGACGCACCCCGCTGCTTTCCGCCACGGTCACGATTCTCACCCGATGGATCACCGAACACGGCGGTCCCGTTGACGCCCCACTCTTCACCAGCAGCACCGGCCGGGAGCTCAGCCGCGACGCCATCGAACACCGCATCCACCACACGACCACCCTCGCCGCGTTGGCTTGTCCGTCGCTGGTCGGCAAACGTGTGAGCATGCACACGCTGCGCCACACTGCCGCGATGCGGCTGCTGCACGCTGGCGTTGACACGACCGTGATTGCCCTCTGGCTTGGCCACGAACAGATCGTCACGACCAACATTTACCTCCACGCCGATATGACGCTCAAGGAAGCCGCGATCGCGAAAATCACCCCACCTGGAATCACCGCCGCAGGGCGCTACCAGCCCACCGACGCCATTCTTGCGTTCCTGGCCGCGCTGTGATTATGCCGACTTTTTTGCCCCAGCCACCGCCCGCAGACTGGCATCGGAGACCAACATCGGCATAATCACAATGTCGGCATAACACGAC
>NZ_PPTG01000047.1 GCF_002954245.1 Cryobacterium aureum
ACAGCGATTATGCCGAGGATGACGTTAAGCCGAGGAACCGTGTCGATGCTGGTTGTTTGCGGGGAACGGCGTTTGTTTTGTCGGCTTAGCGTCGCCGTCGATCAGCGGAGTGTGTAGAGCATTTGCAGTTTCTCCTCGCTGAGCCAGGTGTTGTCGGCGATGTTGATTTCAGGAGTGGCGGCGTTCATTGCTGCGGTCATCATGTCAAGAGTGGCGAAGGCGTAGAACGCGGAGGTGGTGCTCATGCTTTCGTGGCCGAGGAGTTGCATGATGATCGGCAACGGGATGCCCTGTTTGTAAAGGTCCATCGCTTTGGTTTTGCGCAGCATGTGGCAGTGCAGCCGAATCGGAACCGTCCGACAGTTCTGCCTGGCGAGGTTGCCTGCGGTGGCCAGGATCGCCGAGACACTGTCGACTGACAGCCGGGTCTGCTGCCCGAGGTGGGAGCTGTGGAACAGCGGACGCGTCGCCGGGAGCCGCGCGAGGTTGGGATGGAACTCCGTGAGATAGACCTGCAGGTGTTCGACCGTTTTATCGCCCAGTGGGACGATGCGGCTTTTGGCTCTTTTCCCGGTCAAGGTCAGGTGCGCCGGCGTTGCCAGGGTCAGGTCCCCGAGGGTGAGGGCGGTGAGTTCGCTGACGCGGGCGGCGCTCTCATAGAGAAGGATCAACAGCATCCGGTTGCGGCGGGACTTCGCCGTGGAGCCGTCAAAGGCAGCGAGGACCGCGGCGGTCTCGCCCGCCTCAAGGTATTCGATCGGTTTGCGTGGTTCCGTCGGTGCTTTCAAGGTCTTCGCGGTGTCGTGGAGGGCGACGAGAGTCAGGTCTTCCTGGGCTGCGAAAGCCAGGAATGCGGTGATCGCAGTCAGCCGTAAGCTGACGGTTTTGGGCTGGTAGTGCTTCGTCTCGCGCATCCAGGTGAGCCACTCTTTCAGCATCGGCCGCTCGAGATGAACGAAGCTGATGTTCTTGCGGTTCAGCTGCTTTTCATCGGTGAGGAAGCTGACGAAGCACTCCAAGGAGATGCGGTAGGCCTCGATGGTTCTCGGCGAGAGGGCGCGGACTCTGGGCATGTAGTCGTGGAGGTAGTTGCGGGCGAAGCCCCAAAGGTTCGGCGTCGAGGTGAGGGGGTCGCGTTTCATCAGAAGCCCACTTCGGGCAGCAGCTGGTCACTGTCGCGGGTGATGGCGGTGTAACTGTCCATGAAGTCCGGCGAGGTATGGACGTAGTAGTAGGTGCTGTCCAAGGACGCGTGGCCCATATATCGGGCCAAATAGGGCAGCATCGCGTTGACGTCGGTGCCGTCGGTCATCCACCGCTGAAGGTTCGCGTAGGCGAAGTGGTGCCGGAAATCATAGGGACGCGGCCGCTTCCCCTCCAAAGTTCGCGTCAGTGCAGCCTTGTCCCAGATGCGGTTGAAGATTATCCCGACCGCCACCGGGGTCACGGGTTTCCCCGTCGGCATGACGAAGAACGAGGCCCGATCGCCTGCGATAACGCCGCGGGTGCGGGCATCGCAGCCGGCCAGGAGCTCCACGAGTTCACCGGTGAGTGGCAACCGCCGGTCGCGGTGCCCTTTCGATGCGAGTACTTCGATCACACCGTCGTCCAAGTGGACATCGTGCGGGGTGAGGTGGCGGACTTCTCCGGTGCGCAGCCCGCAGGAATGCATAAGGGCGAAGAATGCGACGGCCTGCCATGTCCACGGCGACGAACCCTCTATCCGGGCGGCGGCCTGGAAGAACAACCTGATTTCGGCATCCGCCAACAGGTAGGGCTGCGACCGGACAAAACTTGCCTTCCAATGATCCGACAACACATAGGCGTTGTCATTGCCATTGATATGCGCCCACCGACCGAAATCCCGAATGTAGGACATCCATGATCGGTAAGGTCCCGGCCGGGATGATTGCAGGGCCGTCACCCAGCCCTCGATCGTCGCCCGGTCGAGAATCGCCAGAGAATGGTCAGCGCAGTATCGGTCGAACTGTTTCAGATACCAGATTCGGGACGCGCCGTAACAGCCCATACTCGACTTGAACGCGAGGTAGCCCTCCAGATCGGCGGCGAACACGCTGGTGAAACCGTGCTCGCTCATCGTGCGGTCCCTGCCGGCATCGGGAGCACGCAGGCGCGCATCTGCTCGGTGTCCTCGCCCAAATACACGTTGGTGGAATCCGGAGACGAGTGGCCCAGAATCGCCGAGATCGTCGGCAGCGGCGTCCCCGCGCGCAGCAGCTTCGTCGCCGCGTGGTGACGCAACTTCCGGGTGCCCGCTTTGGTCTGCGTCGCCCCGGCGGCCCGAAATGTTCGCCGCGTGATCGCATAGATCGACGCATGGTCCGCCAACGCGAGGTGCGGGGCCAACGACCGCAGGAAAACGTTTGGGATGTTGGAATGCGGTCGGTCGCCCAACACATACTCGGCCAGCTTGCCGAGGACCACCGCAGGCAGCGGCAACGTCAGCGGGTTGCCCGTTTTCTGCTGCACGATACCGAGCGTGGAGCCGCGCCAATCGATGTCCTTCAGCCGCAACGCAATAAGGTCGCAGGCGCGCAAGCCCGTCACCAATGCCAGCAACGTAATTGCCGCATCCCGGGCAGGAACATCGCTGCCGGTGCAGGCCCGAACCACCAGTAGCTCGTCACGTTCGGCAAGTTCGGGAACGAGCTGGTGCCACCGCCGGATGCGCGCCATCGTCAACGCGTCAAGTAAATCCTGCCGACGTGTAAAGGTGAGGAACGGCCGGAAGTTCGTTACTGCGGACCACATCGCTGATGGCACCCACCGATCGCGCAACGATTCCAGATATCCGAACATGGTGGTGCCATCCGCTTCTTCCCACGACGTGATCCCGCTTGCTTCCAAAAAGAGCAGGTATTCACGGGCTGCACGACCGTAGGCGCTTCGAGTAGATACGGCCAGGCCGCGGCGTTCAACCTCGTCCGACCACGCATCCGCCAGGGCGACGAAGGCGGCGCAATGAGGAACCACAATGCCAGCGCCGCGGGTTCCCTTCACCAGGCTCACCCGCCCGGTCGCCACATACGAATCGAACACGCTCACCAGCCGGCCGTAATCGAAGCGGCGCTGGACACTGAAGCGGCCCGTTCTCGGACTCGTCGTCATCGAGGCGAACTCCGCCCCCAAAGCAGGCGTGTAGCGGCCGTCGTCCTTCTGCGCCAGCACTGCCAACCATCGAATCGACTTCTGATAGTTGCCAATCGTCGACTCTTTATAGCTGGCCGCTCTCAACGCCTCGACAACGACGACACCAATGTCATCAACCATCGTTTCCATAGCATTTTCCCTTCATCGCGCATCTGGACACGATGAAAGTAACGCTGGTTGAGGCATTGCACTAAACCGAGAAAACTGCGGCCATCCCCAATAAACTTCTGGCGTCGGAACAGTTCCTCGGCTTAACGTCATCCTCGGCATAATCGCTGT
>NZ_PPTG01000004.1 GCF_002954245.1 Cryobacterium aureum
CTTAGAGTTCGCACGCCGCTTTTTCCGTTCCCGAGTTTCTTACCTTTGACAGTTAGAAACCTAGGCGGAGAGCGGCGTGCGGCCGTTAAGGCGCTCCCAACGGACCCACGGTTACGTCATGAGAGCCCAAATAATACCCAAAGAAATGTTTTGATGACCGATCTCGACCCTGAGCGCCCTTCCGCAGGGTGGCCGTATACGGGAATCGGGCGGGCCTCGCCAGCGTCTGATCGAGCGGGCCGCCGCCCACACCTCCATGACTATTGCTTTGCGAGGCGTCTGTGGAACGTGGAGTCAGCTCGTAAAGGCGCGTTCAGCAAAATCAGTTGCGAGCATGTCTGCAATCGCCGATGCGATGCGCGTTCTGCGCATGCCGGCTGTCATCCGTTCAACACCAAAGGGCGATTCAGCTGCCGTGATGGCAGTGATGTAGACGGGGTGCCAGTTTGCATCGAGCCACGAAACCACAGCCGCGTCGGCCTCCACATGCATGAGCTCAGACAGGATGTTTGTGTCCATGAGCGTGTCCAGTAAGGGGAACGTTCAGTGGGACGGTTACCTAGGCTGGCATCATCTGCAACGCAGAAGTGCGCGACGCATATAGCGCTTGCACTCAGAACATACAGTTCTTCGGCGACGACCGCGACGCCGTGGTCGTCGTGCAACAGGAGTGCCTGATCGATAGTCTGACGACATGCCCAACAAGACACGCGGCGCCACGCGCTCACCTGTAGTCGCAGCTTGCGTCGTCCTTCTGGGCTTGCTAGTGCTTTGGATGGCGCAGCCGGTCCTGCCCGGTTGGGCCTGTTCGGCCAGTCTTCCAACGGTGTGCCCACCACAGTTGTTACCTTTTCGTGCGTCGCTGATTAGCGCAGGTATCCTCTTCGCGCTGCTCGCGACTGTCATCGTCGGGCTGCTGCTTCGGCCCAGAGCAAACCGGTGGCTGGGCGGTATGTCCCGAAGTACCGTCTTCGCCGTGCCGGTAATCCTGGCCCTGACAGTCGTCGCGCACTTTCTGATCCCGCAGCCCTGATTCCTGCTTGGCTCGGATTGCCGACGCGGTCCTCGAAACGTCGTGCCCGTAAGTCGAACCCTCACCGGGACACTCGGCGACATAGTTCCTGCCGGAGGCACGGGGCTGTTTTGATGGCCTTATGGCAATCTTCTACTTTGACGGTGACCAGACGCTGTGGGATTTCCAGGCGATGATGAGGCGAGCCCTGACAGCCACGATCGGCGAGCTTCGCAGGCTTCGGTCCGGGACCGGAGGAGATATGAGCGTCGAGGCGTTCGTCACCGACAGGGAGGTCGTCGCGGAACGGTTGCGGGGCCAAGTGAGCAACCTAGAGCAGGTGCGGTTCGAGGCCTTCAAGACGAGCCTCGCCCGCGGGGAAGGTTGGTGCCATGCTGGTGGGCGCGGTTGACCGTGGAGTCCACCGACACCTCCCAATTGATCAGTCCGGCGGCGTCCGCCCGGGTCAGCAGCGAAGCAAGGGCCTTGTCCCAGGTTCCGTCGGCACTGTAGCGGCGGTGGCGTTTCCAGACCGTCTGCCACGGCCCGAAGTGCGGCGGCAGGTCCCGCCACGGGATGCCGGCCCGATACCGGTAGATGATCCCCTCCGTCTTAAGACGGTGATCCGTGAACGGACGGCCCAACTTCCCCGCCGATGCAGGCATCAACGGGGCAATCTGCTTCCACTGGGCATCCGACAACACGGCGTAACGAGGGCTCACTCCTCCATCCTGCCGATGAACAGCCCATCATTGGGAGACAGGCCCTAGCTGTCACGGTCCAAGTGAAGCCGGTTCCCCAATTCGAAACCGGCGACGTCGATGCCTCCCGAGAACGGGGCACCATCCCCAGCCGTCACCGGTGCCACCTTTCTGAAGCCAACTCAGCCGTAGGTGGCTCCGCCCGGGCGCTCTGCCGCAGCTCAGCCGGTGCTATCGAGAATTAGGCGCGCGGCTTCCGTTGGTTGGTCCCAGTGCGGGAAGTGACCGCAGTTTTCGAACCAGTGCAGCGTTGCATCCGGGAACAGCTCCGTGGCCTGCGCCGCCTCACTGGGAGCGGTGACCTTGTCCTTCCGCCCCCATCCGATAACCATTTTGCCCTTGAGTGAACCGGCCGGTGCACCTTCCTGGCGGGGTCCGTGAATCAGCGCGTTGAGGGACGGGTCCAGGCTGGTCGATGTCTTGAACCCGCGAAGCTCGTGCAGGACCAGATCCTGTGGCAGCTTCCAGGGGTGGGCGGAGAACTGTGCCAACAGGGCCGTGCGGCCCACAGGGTTGCCCGTGAGGAAGGGGAGCGCCGGTTGGATGCGGCGCACGAGTGCGACGGATGCCTTGATGCTTGCACCAAAGATCGCTGCCTGGCGGTCATTCCAGAATCCACCAGGGTCCAGTGCGACCGTGGCGCCAGCGTGCCCTCGGCGTGCCATTTCCATTACCATCCGGGCGCCCATGGAGCTGCCTACCAGATCAAGGTCACCCAGTTCCGCGTCGCGGATAAAGGCTTCGATGGAATCGGTCAGCGTGGCAATGGTGGTTTCGCCGGTCAGCGGCGCGGATTCGCCGCAACCGGGGAGGTCGACGGCGATGACATCGCGTTCAGCGGCCAGCGCCGGGATTACCAGGTTCCAGTTGCCAATACTGGAACCGAGTCCATGGATCAGGAGGAGTGGCTTACCGGAGCCTTGCCGGGTTGAGTGCAACATGACTTCACTGTATGGGCAGTGCAACATATCTGGCCAGAGGTTATCCGGCCAGAGGCCCGACGGCACAGCGATACGCCGTTGGGCAGCGCATCCAACGCTCAATCGCAGCTTGGGTAGGCAGTCCCATCGATCCGCAAGAGGGACCCCGACTGCGACGATTATTGACCCGCTCACAGCAAAGCGGAATTGTTTCGCCATGAATGGATTACTGATCGGATACGCACGCGTTTCCACAGATGAACAAGATCTCACTGCCCAACAAAATGCCCTAGAACGACTGGGCGTTAGATCATCACTGATCTACACCGATCATGGTCTGACCGGAACGAACCGGGCCCGACCGGGACTTCGCGAAGCGTTGGCCGCCTGCCGTGCCGGAGACACCCTCGTCGTCGCCAAACTCGACAGACTCGCACGGTCACTCAGGGATGCCAAAGACATCATTGACGAGCTGACGGCCAAAGACGTCAAGCTGAGTATCGGCGGATCGGTGCGTGATCCAAACGACCCGGTCGGGCGCCTCCTTTTCAACGTCTTGGCGATGGTCGCCGAATTCGAGTCGGATCTAATCCGCGCCAGAACGCGCGAAGGAATGCAGGTGGCCAAAGCGAAAGGGCGTCTTCGCGGTAAGCAGCTCAAACTGTCGGTGGCGCAGCAGAAACACTTGATCGAAGTACATAACGCCGGCCTACATTCCAGCGCGGAATTGGCGGAACTTTTCAACGTCGCGCGGTCGACCTTTTATCGCACTATCCAACGTCAGTTCGAATCGGGCCTTTGAGAGGGGCCCTCAATTGAAATCTCGTTGCCGGATCATCTGGTCCGGCAACGGGAACCCCTACCGGGCAAGTTAAAGTCGGGCCGATGACACGGACGCGGCAAGCCCTACTCCGATGCGATCTCAGCTCGGAGCGGAGTCGGTGAGCGGTGTACTCGAGATTGTTAGTCCCCAGACAACATCTCCGGTCATGGACACCGAGACTGTTGACTCTCCGTGAGCTTGGTTGTCGTGATTGGCATAAAACAGCACATCGCCTGATGTACACAGGAATGTGGACGACATGCCGCCGCTATCCTCGACGGTCACAGTCCCATTGCCTGCGCAGTTCAGGGCGATCCACAGACCTTCGCCTTTGGCATCGATAGGACCGCCTGGCTGCATGTTGGAAAGGCTGACCCACGTCCCGAGAGTTGTTCCGGTCGCGGTGGGTGGCGCGATTGACTGCGGAATGTGCGTGGATACCGACGAAGGTTCGGCGAGGGCACTCGCGAGCGTCGACGTGCGGGGCGAGAGCGGCGGTGGACTCGTACATGCGCTCAACAGCGGAACCAGAAGAACCGTCGCCCCGTGGCGATTGACCTGCCGCGGGCATTTCGGACAGCGGAATTAGTGGTTTCTTCTACGCTGCCAATGCTGGCTGTTGATAACCATAATGGACTTCATTCGGCCGGCGATAACCGAGTGCGGAGTGCCGGCGTCGAC
>NZ_PPTG01000030.1 GCF_002954245.1 Cryobacterium aureum
CTGGACACGATGAAAGTAACGCTGGTTGAGGCATTGCACTAAACCGAGAAAACTGCGGCCATCCCCAATAAACTTCTGGCGTCGGAACAGTTCCTCGGCTTAACGTCATCCTCGGCATAATCGCTGTGGAAGATGACGTGCGCCGGCCGTTCCCCGCGCAGGGTCATGGCCATCACGAGGGTGTCCTCGATCAGATCGGTCCTCATATGGGCGGCGATGGCCCGCCCATCACGCGGCGGCTGTGGGCGTCGATCACGGTCGGCAAGTACACCCACCCCTCCCAGGTCCTCAGGTAAGTGATGTCGCCGACCCAGACCTGGTCCAGAGCACCGGTGTCCCATTCGCGTTTGACCGCATCGACCGGGTAAGCGTCGGCGTGGTCAGTGATCGTGGTGGTCTTCCACTTCTTCGGACAGATGCCCACCAATCCGAGGCGTTGCATGGTCTTGGCGACAGTCTTGCGCGAGATGGTCTCCCCGTCGGCACGGAGGTCGGCGAGGATCCTCGGGGCTCCGTAGACCGCGTCGGAGTCGCCGTGAAACCACGCCACTTTCTGCTCGATGCCCTCCCGCCGAATCATGCGGTCCGACGGCTTCCAATCGAGCCAGACGTAAAAGCCCGATCTGGACACCTCGAGCAGGCGGACCATGCGGGTGATGGTGAAATCGGTCTTCTCCGCCAGAATCAATTCGAACGCTTTGCGCTCGTATCCGACGCTTCCTGGGCGAAGAAGATAGACGCTTTTTTTAGAAACGCCCGATCAAGCTTCAGGTCCGCGTTCTCTTTCCGCAACCGGAGCAACTCGGCCCGTTCAGACTCGGTGACTCCGGTCTCGCCGGTGTCGTTCCTGGCCTTGAACGCGCTCACCCACCGGCCCAGCGAGGCCTCGTTGATACCGAGCTCGCGGGCCACTGTCGCGACCGCCCTGCCAGTGTTGATCACCAGCTTCACGGCCTCGTCTTTGTACTCAGGAGTGAACTCCCTGCGTGTCTTTCCCATGTGAACATTCTCTCTTGTGAGGTGTCCACTAAACGGGGGCAGGGCCAGCGCGCCACTGTCTTTTGATGTCTTTTTGACCATTCCGGCCGGTCATGGTAGCTTCCTTCCGCGTCAGTGATACGAGCATCCAAGTCTGAACGACCAAGCCCTTAGCGGACGTTTCGTTCCAGTACTACTCAGACCCCGAATATCGGCGCCGGACCGTGTTTGTGAGTTGCGAGCAGTTAGCCGAATTGGTGGGACGGGACGAGGATTCTGGCCGACATCCGGGGCTGGTGAACCGGATCGCGCTGCACGTTGGTGCGCTGACATCCGGAACAGGTTAGGAGGTAATTCGGTAATGAGGGACGCTCGTCGTGAGCAGGATTCGGAGTAAGGGTCGCCTCCGAATGGCAGAAGGGGCACGAAATTTTCATGACAGGGAACTCCCTTTTCGATCATGTCCTTCACCTTGAATGAAGGCTCCTGGCGGGGCGACTCTCGGTCGCTGTGTGCGCTAAAATAGCAGTGCCTGCGGCGCGAAAGTAGTCGGCATAAATGAGGACTTGTGAGACCAACTGATGACGGCGCCGGCGCCTACGAATGCGGGGCCAGATCATGGCTAAGGCAAGATCGCCTCAGCGAAGAAACTTTTCGTCGACGGCACGCCCGCAGCCGACGTCAAGGACCTCGGCGTCTCGGTCCCAAGGTCACTAGAGGCCCACGAATACGGCCCGCAAGCCGGATGAAGCCGTGGCGGCCCCTGGAATCGCTGTGCGGCCGCTCTTTTCTTTTTTAGTCTGTCTGGACGGTCATCGTAGTTCGCTCCGTGCCGCTTGGGGTTCGCGATCATTTCAAGTAACGACCTCCAAGACGAAGGCCTGCCACGAGCCATCGAACGGATGCTTGCCCGGCTCGGCGACCGACCGGTGTACCTTTCCGTCGACATCGACGTCCTCGACCCGGCACACGCACCTGGAATCGGAACCCCGGAAGCCGCAGGCACGACGAGCCGTGAGCTTCTCGCGATGCTTCGCGCCTTGAGCGCGGTCAATCTGGTCGGCGCTGACGTCGTCGAGGTCGCCCCGGCATACGATCACGCTCAGCTGACCGCTGTCGCCGCGTCCCACGTGGCGTACGAAATTAACTCTGCCATGAGCCCCACCAATTAGGTCAACCCGCTCAACTGAGAGGACGAAGATGTATAGAACAACCACAACAGCTAAGACTCGCGATACCGTGATCGAGCAACGCTCCATCGACTAAAAACGCCCACGAACTCATGCACATGGGCATGCACGCCGAACTACTCGGCGTGCATGCCCATCGAGAGTCCGGATCACTGCCACACGCGAGAAAGCGTTTAGTCCCCCTCAACCGAAAGCAATCGATGCAACTCGATGCCACTCGAGATGGGTCGAGCACCTTTTGCGTAAACGCCCACAATAGGCAATATATTCGGAATAAACGTCGAATAAACGTTAACCGCATCAATCCCGTCGCGTCTCTGCTGACAGAAAATTCCTCATCAGCCAGATTTCCACAAACGGTGCGGGGACTCGAATCCAGGACCGAAGCGATATTCACTGGCGAGTAGCGTTTGATGGTAGCGCCAGTCCAGGTAGTTGGTAACAAAGTTCTGACGAGGTGGTAGCGGCCCGGGAGTGGTGCCCGGGCCGCCTTGGTGCTATTCCCAGTAGCCCTTCTGGGCGCGGGCCTGGTCGTTGCGCTGCTGGCGCATGTCGATCTGGCCGAGCTTGATGATGCGGGCGTTGTTGGCCAGGCGGTTAACGATCGAGTCCGCTGCGACTCGGTCGGGCAGCTCGGCGACCCAGTGCGCGGGTCCGGTCTGCGAGGCGCATCATCGTCGGGAGCCGGTGCTCGCGGTTGGCGAGGATCGCGAACAGATCGTTGCCAGCGTCGCTGTCGATGCCGACGGTGAGGAAGTCGTCGATGATGAGCAGGTCGACGTTCGATAGCTCGTTCAACAGTTTCTGGTGGGCGATGGCGTCGCCGCGAGCGATGACGAGCTTTCGGGCAAGGTCGTCCATCCGGTAGTAGAGCACCGAATGCTCACTCTCACAGGCGCCGATAGCTAGTGCGCAGGCGAGGTAGGTTTTCCCGCCGCCGGTGGGCGAAATGATCAGCAAGTTCGTCGCATCGGAGCGCCAGTCATGGGCGGCTTAGCGCCGCATTCTGACTTGGGTGATGCCGCGTCCCTCGCGATAGTCGACCTCGGCGACGGTGGCGCCCGGGATCGGGAACGCAGCCTGACGGATGAGCTTGTCGACCTTGTTGATGCGCCGGGACTCCAACGCGTCGTCGACCGCGGTGAGGAACAGCTGCTCGGGGGTGAGGGTGTCGTTGGCTTCGTCCTGGATGAGTTCCTCCAGCCGAGTCGCGACGTGGGTCACGCGCAGGGCCCGGAACTTGTCGTAATCAACGCTGGTGAACATCACTTGGCCTGCTCGTCGCGGGCATAGTGCGAGGCATCACGAACATAAACATCCGGCATGGTGTCGCGGAACACGACCATGCTGACGCGTTTGCGAGTGGAGGCCGCCGGGGCCATCGGCCGCGGCTTCCTCGCATCGCTGTCGATCGCGGCCATCAACCGTTTCAGCATCGAATAGGTCGGATGCGCGCTGCGGTTCACGAGCTCTTGGCAGGCCGCCTCTAGCCGTTCCCGGTTGTTTTTGCCGAGGCCGTCGAGGATGTTCTGGCAGGACAGGTAGCCCTGCGCTTCGATCGCCTGGCTGTCCAGGATCTGCTCGATCACGGTGACGGTGGCCGGTCCGACGCTGCGCGCCCGGTCGGTGAACCAGCGCCTGGACCACAGCCCATCGATATCGCGGTGCTGCGGCGGGACATGGTCCGGCAGGGTCGAGTACTGGCCTTTGCGGCCCGTCAGCCGAGGGTGTTCGCAGATGCTCTCGTGGCCATCGAAGACCGTCACCCGTGACGATGTCAGCCGAACCCGCAGCAGCTTGCCGGCCAGAGCGAACGGCACCGAATACCGTTGGGTGTCCGCGGTGACGTGGTAGTTCCGGGCCGCCTTCAGCTCCTTCCACTCGACGTCCTCGAACCCAACATCCGGCAACGGGCCCAGCGACTTTCGCTCCTCGCTGTCAAAGCGCTCCCACCGGGTGGTGTCGTCGGCGCGGCGGATGTCATGATTGATCTCCCGCACCCGTTCCTCGATCGCAGCATTCAACTCGCTCAGCGTCGTGAAGACGTCGTCCTCGAGTGTCTCAAAACCTCGGCCCATCTTGGTCGGTCTTGGAGCAATAAACGGTGAATAAACATGTGTGAGTCAAGTCTTCACGCGCCGTCGATACTTCCCGCGGGGAGTCCACTCAGAAGATTCTTCGTGAACCGCGCAATGTCGTTCTGGAGGCCGGCGTAGGCCTGCTCAACCGGGTTCTCTGAACTGGCAAAAGACTCCACGGCCTCTAGATGAGTGAGTCCTAATGGTCGTAGGCGATGAGGGATCGTTTGTTGGGAGTTCCGAGGAGCCAGTTGTGCCAGATTCCGGCGGCGAGGGCGAGTAGGCGGCCGGCGACGCGGGAGTAGACGCC
>NZ_PPTG01000015.1 GCF_002954245.1 Cryobacterium aureum
CACCAGCGCCTAACAATCCGGCGAAGAGAGCCAGTGGCCCCAAGCCGCACCACCACTGGCTCTCTTCGGCACGAACGGTGGCTCTGAACCGCACGATCGGGTGGCTCTCAAGGGATCAAATACTCAACGCTGGCAGAACTCGCGAATTCCAACCTGCTTCTGCTGGCTACGTCTCCCCGACGATGCCGCCGCAAGTATTCTCATGATCAGAAACTAGCAACACAAAGCGATCACAAAACACCGCTACCGAACGCCGAAATCCACAGGCGTTCTCTTATCGACGTTCTGAACACCGTGAATGGTCTCCACCACGCCAGGATCAACGTCCGATCAATCTCGGACGGCATCGACCCCGCTACTTCTTCGGGCTGGCTGATACTGAACAGGCTCGCCACCCTGGCCGAGTACGAACGCGAGCTCATCACCGAGCGAGTGAATGCGGGCATCGCGGCTGCCCGCGAATCCGGAACCCGATTCGGCCGACCGGTCAGCGATTCGGCCGTCACTGTTGAAGCTCGCAATCGTCGCCCAGGCACGAGCCTCAGGAAAGACAGCAGAGCAAGCGGCCCGACTGACCGGCTGGAGCAGAGCGACGCGCTACCGCCAACAACAACATGCCACGAAATCCACGACATAAACCCAACCGGTGCCGCCAACCACGAACTTCAAAACACGACCACAAGATTCGGAGCTTTTCACGTTAGGCCTTCAATACAGCGACCGCGGAGATTTTATTAGTTAACGCGATTGATTGACATCAAACATACGTATGAGTTAGCTTGAAAAGCATCAAAGGTACGTTTGTTTAGATCGAGGGACGCATGGCACAGACGCCGCTTTACCGCAAGGTGCAGGAGTTGCTCCTCGACCGAATCAACCGGATGCAGATCGGTGAGATGCTCCCCCCTGAGCCAGAGCTAGAGCACGAATTCAGCGTGAGTCGTGCCACAGTTCGTCGCGCGATTGAGAACCTTGTTCAGAGTGGCGTGCTCGAGAAGCGACAGGGACGCGGTACGACTATCCGCGATCATCCAGAGGCCCAAGACGTCGGCCGGGTATATAGCTGGAAAGCGGAGATGGCACGTCGCGGCGTCGAATCCTCGAGTCGACTGCTCAGCATTGGGCGCGACAAACCATCACGTCGTATCGCGCAAGAACTTCGACTGAGCGCTGACGAACTTGTCGTGGTGGTCTCACGACTGCAGTTGGTGAAGGGCGCGCCCATCGCGCTGATTGTGAATACCCTGCGGGAGCGGTATGTGCCAGACCTCGTCGAACGCGGTTTGCCTGCTGAATCGCTTTACGAGGAACTCACCGGCCGCTACGGACTATCGCTCGCTGGTGGTGAGGAAACGATAGGCGCCCGTGAAGCGACTGCAACCGAAGCCTCACTGCTGGAGGTTCCGGAGGGGTCGGCACTATTGAACGTGCGACGGGTGACACTACTTCGGGGCAACGTGCCGTTTGAGGTCGTCGACATGGCCGCCCGGGGCGACAAGTACAAGTACCACGCGACGCTCGCAGGAGCGCTGCGGAAGCGTGGGTAGAGAACAGGAAAAGATAGGTAGGACAGCCATGCACCTCAGTAATGTACGTGTCAGCCTCGACGATGGCTCACTGACGCCGGATGATGCCATCCGCGCGGCGGGGCAGCTGCTCGTTAAAGACGGTTTTGCGGAACCCCGCTATTCGGAGGCGATGATCGACGCGTTCCGCGACCTCGGCCCGTACATCGTGCTGGTACCCGGTATTGCGATGCCACATGCTCGCCCCGAGGCCGGCGCGATTCGTGATGGCCTCGCTGTGCTTCGTTTGGCGCAGCCGGTCGAGTTCGGTCACCCAGAGAACGACCCCGTTCGTCTCGTGATCCCGCTCGTCGGCAGCGATAACCATTCGCACATCGAACTACTGAAACGCCTGTCGCGAGTGCTGATGGATCCCGAGGCAGTCAACACGCTTCTCACTACCGAGGACACCGCTGCAGTCACCGCGCTCTTCACCGACTTGCAGAACTGAACAATGAAGCTCATCACAACCTGGAGGAATGAACAATGAAGATCATCACAACCTGCGGCATGGGCTTCGGCACCAGCCTGATGCTGCTCATGGAGCTTCAATCCATTGGTGCGAAGCACGGAATCACTATCGAGGGCGAGGCACTCGACATCTCAAGCGTCCACGGCCAAAACTGTGACGCGATCTTTGGATCGAACGAGATCGTCAAGTCGCTCGATGGCATCACGGTCCCCGTGGTCGGAATCAAGAACATCCTCGACAAGGCCGAGATCGAGGCCAAGCTGCTCGAGCTCATCAAGTCGACCGGATCAGAAAAGGGTTAGCGAGCATGCTTGATTTCATCACCAGCTTTCTATCGACACCTGCGTTCATCATCGGCCTTATCGCACTCGTCGGATTGATAGCGCTGCGCAAGTCGGCATCGGCCGTCGTCAAGGGCACGCTAAAGACGGTTCTCGGCTTCATGATCCTGCAAGCAGGCGCGGGAATAATCGTGGCGAGCCTCCTGGTGTTCAGCACAATGTTCCAGGACGCCTTTGGCCTCAATGGGGTCGTCGCCGAAGACAACGCCATTGCGGCGGCCGTTCAGACGGTGCTCGGCTTCGAGACATCGCTCATTCTCGTTTTCGGCTTTCTCATCAACGTGCTGCTGGCCAGAGTCACGCCACTGAAGTACATCTTCCTTACCGGCCACATGATGTTCTCCATGGCAGCGACGATCGCTATCACCTTGGACCAGATGGGCGTATCTGGTTGGCTCGCCATTGGTATCGGCTCCGTCATCCAAGGCCTCGCTTCGGTGGTGTTCCCCGCACTCGCACAACCATTTGTGCGAAAGGTAACGGGCAACGACAACGTGGCTTTGGGATTCTACGGCTCATCACTCATCTGGCTCAGTGGTTGGATCGGTGGAAAGCTGGGCAACATTCCCGGAGGGCGGGCAAGAGTTCAGAGGCCGCTGAAAACCACAGAAGATATCCAGATCAGCGAGAAGTGGGACTTTCTGAAGGAAATGTCGGTGCTCATGAGCCTGGTCATGGTCATCGTATTCGCTGTCACGGCCGCGTTCACGAGTCCGAGCGTGCTCGCCGAGGTCAGCGGTGGCAAACCGGTCGCAATCATGGTGCTGACACAGGCACTGACCTTCGTTGTCGGCATCCTCATCCTGTTGCAGGGCGTACGCATGTTCCTCGGCGAGCTCGTTCCGGCTTTCAAGGGTTTCAGCGAAAAGATCGTGCCCGGAGCCAAACCCGCGCTTGACATCCCGGTCTTCTACTCATTCGCGCCCAACGCGACGACAATCGGATTCCTGATGGCCCTCATCGGCGGAACGCTCGCCACAGTCGTCTCGGGCTTTTTGTCGGTCGTCGTGTTGCCGTCAGTCATCGGCCTGTTCTTCATGGGAGCAGCGGCCGGTGTCTTCGGTAATGCCTACGGCGGGCGCAGGGGCGCCATCATTGCCGGGTTCCTGCTCGGTTTCCTATTCCAATTCATCGTTGCACTCGCATACCCGCTGATCGGGCTCGGCGACTACGGCATTGTCGGGCTGTGGTTCGCGTCGCCAGACGCGATACTCGTCGTCGCGCTCATGCGAGCCGTCGGCCTGCTCTTCGGCGTTTGATATAAGAAAGAAAGAACATCATGGGAAAGATCCGCACAGTTCTGGGCGACATCGAGCCGGAGAAGCTCGGTTTTACATACCCGCACGAGCACCTGTGGTGCAGCCCGCCAGCCTCGCAGCCGGACCGCGATCTCGAGCTCACTACTTATGAGGCTTCGCTGTATGAGCTCAAACTCTTCAAATCGGTGGGCGGCGGAACGGTCGTAGACGGGTCACCACTCGACTACGGCCGTGACGGCCGGATGCTGAAGCAGCTCGCTATTGACTCAGGTGTCAACGTGCTCGGACTCACCGGCTTTAACAAGCACGTCTACTACCCAGACTGGGTGCAGGTCGTGCCGATCGATTTCCTTGTCGAGCGCATGGTGAAGGACATTACCGTTGGCATGGATGGTTCAGACGCCAAGGCCGGTCTCATCAAGGGCGGCTCCTGGTACAACCTCGTACACCCGCTGGAACGGAAGACGACGATTGCACTCGCGCGAGCATCATTGGAGACGGGTGCCCCCATCTGGCTGCACACAGAAGCTGGGACCATGGGCATGGAAATGCTCGACATCATCGAGAACGAAGGCGTTGATCTCGAGACCGTCGTCGTTGGCCACTCCGACCGAAACGCTGACCCTCGATACCACCTCCAGATGCTGGAGCGGGGTGCCTATATCGAGTTCGACGGACCCGGCAAAGTGAAGTACTACCCTGACAGCGTGCGTGTCGACCTGGTGCGTAACGTCATCGACCACGGCTTTGCAGACAAGCTCATGATCTCCGGCGACATGGGCCGAAAAAGCTATCTCGAAGGCTACGGCGGTGGCCCCGGGTTCCGCTTCATCAAACAGATCTTCGTCCCGCGCCTCATCGAAGAGGGCATCCCAGAAGATGTCGTCCACAAGATTTTCCACGACAATCCGGCCGCATGGCTAGGGAAGTTCTAGGAGTTATCGTGACAAAGTACCTGCTTGCAGAGATGACACGTGACGAGGTCGAGGCTCGACTTTCCAGCGCACCCATCGCGATATTGCCGCTCGGCGCAACAGAACAGCACGGCCACCACTTGCCCCTAGGCACGGACATCCAGCTTGCCGAAGCGTACGCGTTGCGCATCGCCGAAAGGGTTGATGGCGTAATCCTGCCATCCGTCCCGTTCGGGTACTCCTGGGTGTGGCAGGACCTTCCTGGCACCATCACCGTGGGCCACCGCACGCTTGAGGCGCTGCTCGCCGATGTGATCGAGAGCGCAGAGCGCAGTGGGTTCGGGATGCTTGTGCTCGTCGATGGTCATGACTCGAACAAGACATCCATGAAGTTCGTGGTGCGAGAGTACGCGGCGCACTCCGCATTTCCCGTCGTGCGACTCTTCTATCCCGATCTCGACGACGTGCGACGCAGCAACTGCGAGTCCGGTACTTGGCACGGCATGATCCACGCCTGCGAATTCGAGACATCGCTGATGCTCGCTTCGCACCCAGACCTCGTCGATATGACGAAGGCCGTGCGGGAATATCCAGACGCATCCGATGCGTACGAGTACGGTGCTGAACAGCTCGGAAACATCAGCAAGAGCGGTGTCTTCGGAGATGCCACCCTAGCCACTGCCGCGAAGGGAAGGGCCATGCTTGACCGATTCGTTGACGATGCTGTACAGATCATCAACGGGGCGCGGCGATGACGATGCGGCGCCTACTCAAAGTAGATCGATCCCATAACCATCCATGAGTGGACATGGGTTCCTTAAAAAACGAATACCCCGCATAGCGAAGTCTTCGGCTGGCGACGTCCCGGTAACCGGTCGGTCGTATTACTAATACGAACGCAAAACCACCCCAGACAGACGAACTAATTCTGAGGCGTCTCACAATTCAATACAGATAGCGCAGCCGGAAACCATTGCTAGCCGCACGATCGGGATGAGCTTCCCAAGGCGGCGGCGGCGCCGACGGTGGTAGGTCAGCTCAATTTAGATCAAACATCGCGAGGTGCAGTTCTTCCAGCGTCGCCCACCCGCTTGGTCGAGAACGTTGAGGTGTTGCCCCCCGTTCTACGTGGCCGGTTTCGTGGCAGCAGCGGCCGTTTGCGCGGACGTACTTCCGCGGGATCGGCGCGGCTGCGCTGTTCACACACTTCCTGCTGCAGCTCGCCGAGTTCGTCCCGGATCTGGGCGAGTTGAGGGACCTTGGTTGCAGGGTCACTCGTCTTCTCTTCGTAACCAAATTCGTCATCTGGACCCACCGTCATTCCGCGTGTGTCGCGGAGTCCAACCGTCGGTGAATCATCGAGAGCGTCCCAAGGACGTCCAGCGCATCTTGCTCAGTGAGGACCCATTCAATGCGCGGTTCGTGAGCCACTGGGTTTCGGAATGCACTGAATAGCCCTTTGGCTAAGCTTGAATCCACCGGTCGACCTTGAGGTTTTGACGGCGCGTTAAATCGAGAATGCCCCTCTGACCAGCTAAAATAGTTGTTATCTAGACAAACTATTCAACGCTCAGGGAGACATCTCGTAGATGCAACTTTCTCACACTCACCGGTCCTTATCTGCATCCTTCGACGACCCCAACCTCGTGTCGTCAGCCGGACTGGTCCCCACGATGGCACTGGCTGCAAAAACGGGCCTCGGCTCCCTGATCGATGAGTGGGTGAAACTGCCCGGTTACTTCGGCGCGAACGCCGGCCTGAAAGCGCTGGCACTGGTCGCAGGAATGCTCACCGGCGCCGACTCCATCGACGATATGGCCGTGCTCCGGTACGGCGCCCTCCGGAAATTGTTCACCGGAACCTATGCGCCCTCGACCCTGGGATCGTTCCTGCGCGCCTTCGCTGAGCCTGTCAAGTGTTTTGTGTAAGTGTTGGGAGTTGGTTAGAGGTGGGGGTTGATTCGGTCGGGGTAGATCATCACGAGCTGGCTTAGTGCTTGCTTCCAGTTGGTGGTGATTTGGCCTTCTACGA
>NZ_PPTG01000039.1 GCF_002954245.1 Cryobacterium aureum
CGCAGGCGCCTGACGCCGGCGCCGACCTGAGCGAGACCGATAGCAGCGGCGCCGACGCGCGGGCCAGTCAATGAGCACCCGCACCATAACTGCAGAAGCCGGCATTGCCGGCGGCGACTCCGCCGTCAAATACCGTTCAGTTAGAGTAAGTTTTGATCTTCGCGCATCCGCTATTGCTTCGAATTTCCAGACTGGCGAGTAGTCCTACTTGGTACGCGTAGTCCACGTTGTTGGTATGTGATCTCTCACTACATCGTTTACAACGTCGCTCAACACATCGCTTACAGGATCTCTCACGACATCGTTGACAGGTAGCAGGGGTCGCGGCTGGTCCGCGCTGATGAAGTACTTCTCGATAATGGGAGGTGCCAAATACATTAACTGCGACGATTCGCCGCCAGATCATCGAGTTCAACCCTGACCTGCCCGACGGGGTCGGCATCTCGAAATTCTGCAAGCAACTGTGGGCATCAGCCGGCCCTCCTATTACAAGGTGAAGAAGCGCTATCTTGTCGAGGGAAACAAGGCGTTGAACCCGCATTCGCGGGCACCAAAAACCCCGGCGAGAATCCACGGGGACCAGACGAGAGTGGTGGTGTTGCGTCTTCGGGAACGGCTGAGAAAGTCCGGGTGGGACAACGGTCCGCAGTCGATCTGGTTCGAGGGTGTCGACACCGACGAGTTCGGGGACGCGCTCCCGTCGGTGCCCACCATCGGGCGAATTCTCGCCGAGGCGGGCCTGACGAAAACCAATCCCCGTAAGCGCCCCCGCGGTGCCTGGCTGAGGTTCGCCCGGTCGCATCCGATGGAAATGTGGCAGCTCGACGGACTGGAATACCGCCTGTTCGACCCCGACGGGACGAAGGCACTGATCTACCAGCTCCTGGACGACGGCACTCGCTTCGACGTCGGCACGCAGGCCTTCGCCCGGCTGGAAAACGGCGAGGACGCCATCGCCGCGCTGCAGGCCGCGTTCAATGAGTATGGGGTCCCCCAGTAGCTGCTCAGCGACAACGGAGTGGCCTTCAACCAGTCCCGCCGCGGCGTAATCGGCCAAACCGAACTCTTCCTGGCAGCGCGGGGATGCCACGGGATCGCCGGGAGCGTGCGGCACCCGCAGACGCAGGGCAAGAACGAGCGCAGCCATCAGACCCTGATCCGGTTCCTCGACGCCCACACCCCGAAAACCCTCGAGCAGTTGTCTATACTCTTGGTCAAATATCGGGAACACTACAACTACCGGCGCCGCCACCAGGCCCTGAAAATCGGCATCACCTATCTCACCCCCGGCCAGGCCTGGGAGGCCGGGGAACACCGCGGCAGCGATGGCATCCCGATCGATATCACGGTGCTGGAAGCCGCCGCGATGACCTATAAAGATCGTCAGATCGCCCAGGATGCGGCCGCAGGCCGAGAGGCCGCGAGCATGGTGACTATCGCCCCGCTGCAGCCTCCAGAGCCCGTTCCCGAACGGGTCGTGCGACTGCAGGAGCAGTTCGACGACGTGGTGGAGATCCGCCGGACCAACCCGCAGATTTACTACCGCGGGCGGATCTTCAAAGTGCCAACGTATCTGGTGGGCACCTACCAGCTGGTGACCAACACCACCGGATTCACGCTATTCGACACCACCAACGGGGCGGAGAGTCTCTTCTTTTCGCTGCCGGTGCGCGTGGCCTCCAGCAAGCGACTGGTGCCGTTGTGGCAGGTCTCTGGTGCCCGGATCCGCAACCCGCATCCATCCTGGGAACTCAAGCGGATCGAGTACGACAACGACCATTATCAGTCCGAGCACCTGCCCTAAGCAGCGTTTCAAAACGCCGCTGTCACGATGTAAACGAAGTGGTGAGTTTTGCTGTCAACGATGTGATGAGTGCGTGTGTAAACGAAGTCATGATCGAGGTTGTAAACATGTCGTGATCGAGGATGTAAACAAAGAGGTGAGTGATTACATAGCGCTTGTAGGTAGCGCTAGTCCAGGCACCTGGTATCCGGGTTAGTGGCACCCCTATCTTGTTGTCTTCGGCGGCGCTGAAAACGATCAGTAGCAACCTTTGTCAAGGATTCGGAAATCCTAGCAATGTGCTCCCTTTTTGCGCCAACGTTCAGGGTAATTGGCAAGACTATGCCAGTGATTAGATTACAACACAAGATTCGCTGGATCGCTTATGTCCTGGTGGGAATGCTGGTGGTGCGAGCCTTCTTCGCATTCTTTAGTGGCGAAATCGGCGAAGGTGTGGGAATCATTATCGCTGCAGCGGTGATATTCGGTTGCCAGCGGTTGCTCGAACGCGATGCACGTAATGTTCCGTCGGGCGGGCGCGACACCATTAGCTAGACGTTCTCATTTTCACCAGTGCTGCGGCTCCGTCTGGGGCGCCCGTCGGTGGAGCATGTGCACCGTCGCTGGCTTCCTTCAAGGCAGAAGATTGCGTCGCTGCCGCTCCGCCCAATCTGTCACGGACTAATTCCGGCCCCAACGCGCGGGCACACATGCATCACCACATATGCACTGCCGATCTTGCGGACACCTTGCTCCAACGCTGAAGTCCGAACGCTCCACCGCTACCCTCCAGGATTGAATCTGTCGGCTTTGACCTCACCGAGAACGGTGAAGCTCCGCACAGCTATGGCCACGATTCCCACTATGACCCACACCACCAAGACACTAAAGAAGACGATAAACGCTGGAAAGAAAATGCCAGAGATCCCGGCCAGAATTGAAAGGATTAACGAGCGGCTGGCGAATCGCTTCATCAGAGGAAGTAGGGCATGGTGAAAGTCTCGCCAGAGGTCCTTTCCCTGCCTGACTTTCATCGGCACGGAAGCTGTCGAATGTCCTGCCAAATACCAGTGTGAAGAGCTCGGAAGAAAGCGGTGGGATCGAGGATTTTCGCTGTCATGACAGTTTCATGCGCGGAAGACGGTCAGCAGAACAGACTGTGCACCCATCGAATTCAGCTTCAAACTCACCAGCTTCGAACGTCGTAGCGCAGACCTTGCGCCTCTGGCTGTGGCTGTGAGCATTGCGGTCGATTCAGTGCTGGTCAGCGTCTCCACCTCACCCGTTTCACTTTGCAATACGTCGTGCCATCAGGTCCGCCGTCGACGCCGTCGCCTAGCCACAGACCGTGAATAACCCGCCCTGTGCAATCCACCGGATCCTCGAGGACGGCGGGTAGCTGACCGTACCGATTCACGCTGACGAGAACGTTCACCGACGATTTCCCAAGTCGGCGTCGCAATGTCACGATCACTTTATTCATACAGCTCCTTGAGCCGCCCATGCCTTTTATCAAGGCTAGGCAATCCCTAAGAAACGGTCATATCCCCCGTTCGACCACTCGTTTTTCTAACCAATACACAACATCAGCGAACGAGAATCTTCCCCCTCAACGCCGGCATATAAATCCGAAAGCCCCAACTGCCGGTTATGGCTGGTTGACTATCACCATGAAAACCGCATTACTTTATCCTGCTGGATACAACGCCGATTTCCTCCAGATTCCTCTGCCGCTCCCGGCCCCTCCTGCAGGGATCCTGATTCGTGAACTGCTTTACACACATTTCACCGTGCTCCTCGACCCCGCGCGGCACCTCGCGATCGCGACCGGGGTCAACATCGATGGGGACCAGCTCGTCACTGTTGACCGTGGCGACGACTGGCACCTCGACTCGCGTATCCCGATCTACGAACAGACCGGGGAGGGCGTCTACGCCAGAAACGACCTCGACCGCGGACACCTCGTCCGCCGCCAGGACTCGGTCTGGGGCGACGCAACGACAGCCCGGCGAGCGAATTATGATACCTTCGCCTACACCAACGCCGCCCCGCAAGCTGCAGCCTTTAACCAATCGAAACAACTCTGGCTCGGCCTCGAGGACCACGTCCTCACCTACGCACGCACCAACGGTAACCGCATCAGCGTCTTCACCGCCCCCGTACTCTCCGCCGAGGATCCGATATATCGCGGGGTGAAGATCCCGCAAGCGTTCTGGAAGATCGCAGCATGGACCACGACCCTGCACGGCTCCATCGTTCTGCACGCTGCCGGATTCGTCCTCGACCAAAG
Source organism: Cryobacterium aureum (assembly GCF_002954245.1). Lineage (GTDB taxonomy): Bacteria > Actinomycetota > Actinomycetes > Actinomycetales > Microbacteriaceae > Cryobacterium > Cryobacterium aureum. The sequence goes on from NZ_PPTG01000039.1 coordinate 4,074, forward strand.
CCCGCAATTAGAAGACATTGACCTTGACACGGTCCGTGCCCCAGCCCTCATGTACGGCACTCCCCCACCGCTTGGACCATACCGCACCTATCAAGTACCCATCGGGGATATCGTCGACCTCACCGGGCTCAACCTGACCGCCCTATCCGAGGCAGACGTCTACGCCCCGGCCCCAGCTATCCGAGAAGACACTGACCATCGACAGCGTTGGGTCGAACTGGTCGACGCCGCAAGCATCCACCTCTAAACCGCACCGAATCGTCTATAGCCAGCTCAGTCCCCGGCGCCGAGGTCGACATAGACGGTTTCGTGGCTGATCCCAAACTGTCGAGCAAGAACAGATTTCGGCACGCCAACGGCAGCCTTCTCGCGCAGCTCGGCCGCACGGGCCGTGTCCAGTGACGGGGTGCGACCGCGGTAGAGGCCACGTTTCTTAGCCGAAGCAATACCCTCGCGCTGACGTTCACGAATCAGCGACCGCTCGAACTCAGCGAAAGCTCCCATGACGTTCACAAGGGTGCTTCGGCGCGGTCGGAGCGGGTGCGCTGCTCGCGTTCACTCGTGCGTGACTGGTCCAGGTCGGCCCGCAGCGGGGTGAGTGTGGCGTCGCGGTATTCGTGTATCGCGTGTGCTGCCCCGTCGGAGCACGCATGCGGGTCGTTTCTGTTTGGTTGGACGGCGTGACCCACGCCACGAGCCTGTTCGTCGTATCATCATCGCTGTCGGCCTACTTACCATCGTGTCGGGTCGGCACTCCGGGGCGTCGAAGCTGGCCGTACTGGGCTCGATGATGAGCTGTTCGAGCACCTGCACGCCTGGCCTGCCTCTGTGATGCTGGCCCGGACGATCGTGCTGTTCGCGGCATCCGTCGCCCGTGTCTGGTTAGCTGGCTGGGTCGGTGATGAAACCCTCCTCGATCATCCACTCATAGGCCACATCGGCGGGTTCGGCACCGTCGACGTCAACTTGACGGTTCATGCCGCGCAGAACCTGGTCGGTGAGTTTCGGTGATATTTTGGCGAAGATCTTTTCCAGGCCGGGGTGGGCCTTGATTGTTTCGGTGAAGAAGATCGGTGCTACGTTGTATGCCGGGAAAAATGCGAGGTCATCGGTCAGGACTGTGAGGTCGAGCGCGTCGAGGCGACCGTCAGTCGTGAAGACTTCACCGAAGTTGCAGGCCCCGTTGTCGGTCGCGCTGTAGATCGCACCGGTGTCGTAGATGCCGATGTTGCTGTCGGGCACGCCGTTGGCGGTGCCGCGTTCCAGTCCGTAGTGGGCGAGCATGGGGTTTAACCCGTCTGGCCGGGAGTTGAATTCGGCCTCGACGCAGAAGGTGCGATCCTCGACCGGCAACGCGGCAAGTTCGGACATGGCCGTGATGCCGCCGAGGTCGGCGACTGCCTCACTGCGCACAGCGAGGGCGTAGGTGTTGTTCATCGGTGCCGGCGCGCCCCAGGTGACACCGTTTTTGAGGTCGAGGTCGTGAACGGCTTGCCACATTTCGTTCTGGTTAGTGATCGCCTCGGCCTGACCGAGGTAGGTCAGCCACGTGGTCCCGGTGTAATCCCAGAGCACGTCGGCCTGGCCCGAGAGAAGCAGATCGCGGGCCGGCTGGCTGCCGGGCACGTTACTGAGGTCAGTGACGTTGAATCCTGCGGCGGTCCCGGCGAGCACGGCGATCTTGCCGAGCAGTAGCTGCTCGGTGAAGTTCTTGGACGTGACTGTGAGGTCGACACCGTCGGCACCGTCGAGCGGGGTGATCGACCCGGGTCCGACCGCGGGAACGTATGAGGTCGCCGGCTGCAGGCCGCAGCCGGTCAGGGCGACGGCGGACAGGGCGAGGATACCCGCGGCGAGGCCCCAGCGGTCGAGGGGCCCGCGGCGGCCGCGAGGACGGGTACGTGAAGAGGTGCAGTACATCTAGAGTCCCTTCGGACGGGCAACGTGTTCGACTACGCGGCCGACCCAGTCGATGAGGAGGGCGAGCAGAGCCACGAGCAGGGCTCCGGTGACGAGTACGGGGGTGAGGCTGAGATTGACGCCGGTGGTGATGAGGATGCCGAGTCCGCCGCCGTTGACGAACGTGGCCAGGGCCGCGGTGCCGACCAGTAGAACGAGGGCGGTACGCACGCCTGACAGCATGACCGGCACGGCAAGAGGGAGTTCCACACGAAAGAGCACGGCCGTGGAGCTCATGCCCATACCGCGTCCGGCTTCGATGAGGCGGGCGTCGACCTGCTGCAGGCCGACCATGGTGTTTCGCAGCACCGGGAGCACCGCGTAGAGCACGAGGCTCAGCGTCGCCGCCCAGAAGCCGAAACCAACCCAGAAGGCGAGGAGTACGACGACGCCGATCGCGGGGGCGGCTTGACCGACGTTGGCGATCGCCAGCACCGGAGCGGTCAGAAACCGCAGGGATCGTCGGGTCAGGGCGATTCCCAGGGGAACCGCGATGACCAACACGATCGCCGCGGCGAGGAGGGTGAGTTGGATGTGCTCCACGGTGTAGACCCAGAGCGCGTCCGGGGCGAGTGTGGTCAGTTCGATCGGCGACAGGTTGGCGGTCAGTAGCCAGATGACGAGCGCGAGGAACGCGAGCAGAATACCTGCCAGCTGGTAGACCAGTCCTCGCCAGGATTGCCATACCGCGCGGGCACGACTGACCGGTACGGCCGGCGCGGCCGGGTCGCCGGGTGTTTCGACGGCGGAGTCGCCGCCGGCAATGCCGGCTTCTGCAGTTATGGTGCGGGTGCTCATTGACTGGCCCGCGCGTCGGCGCCGCTGCTATCGGTCTCGCTCAGGTCGGCGCCGGCGTCAGGCGCCTGCG
>NZ_PPTG01000007.1 GCF_002954245.1 Cryobacterium aureum
CGGAAAAACACGACTCAACCAGCAACACACACTCGATGGGAGGCTTACTATCCTAGCCCAACAACCGAGAACTTGAAACAAGAACCGATAGCCGATACGACCAGAAGATGGTCCCACATGAGGCCGGGAAGCACTGCGGCTTTCCGCACCTTTGGGGTACGTATAGATACATTACGGCCACCACGCCCACCCGTCAAAACGCACCCCACCCGGGCGTGTCGCACGGGCTGCGGGTGGAGACTGGGGTCGTGAGCCGATCAGATAGGACGACCCAGCGGCATCCGTTTGAGCCTCGCGCGTGGATTCTGCGCTTGGGGTTTCGCCGGAGCCTGCTGCGGCCGACCGATTCCGCCAGAAGCGACCGGGTCACCCACATCGAGCTGTTCTTCGACCTGATCTTCGTCTTCGCTCTTACCCAGCTGTCCCGGTACCTCTACGCCAATCAATCCTGGGTCGGTGCGCTGGAATCGATCATTCTCGTACTCGCGCTGTGGTGGCTCTGGGTGTACACGACCTGGGTGACCAACTGGCTCGATCCGGCCAAACTTCCGGTGCGCGGCGTGGTGATCGGGCTCTCCCTCGTAGGTCTGGTGATCAGTACGTCGATCTACGATTCCTTCGGCGATCAGGGGCTGGTCTTCGCTATCGCGTATGTTGTGCTGCAACTGGGCCGCACCGTTTTCATGGTGCTCGCTCTTGCCAGGCATGATCCGGCCCTGCACGCGACCTTTCTGCGCATTCTGCTCTGGCTCTCGGTGGCGAGCGTGTTCTGGATCGTCGGTGGCCTCATGCCGCTCGCGGTACGGCTGCCAGCCTGGCTGATCGCGCTCGCGATTGAATACGGTTCGGCGAGCCTCGGATTTCGCATCCCCGGGCTGAAAGCGCCGGGCGTCGACGACTGGGATATCTCCGGACCGCATATCGCCGAGCGCAGCGCCCTGTTCGTCATCATTGCCGTCGGTGAGTCCTTTCTGGTGACCGGGTTTGCTTTCGTCGATCAGGAGGCATCCGCTCTCGGGATAACCGGGTTGTTTCTCGCCTTCGTCAACGGGGTGGCGATGTGGTGGCTGTATTTCGATCACGGCGAGCGTGCTGGGAGTAACGCGATCGCGGCATCGAGGGAGCCGGGCCGCATCGCTCGGCTGGCGTATACCTACGTGCATGCCATCATCATCGCGGGAATCGTACTGACCTCGGTCGCTGACAAGTCGGTTCTGGAGCATCCGGAGGATGCCATGACCCTGCCGGTAGCCGTGATCATCGTTGGCGGGCCGCTGTTCTACCTGGTAGGGCTGTTGCTGTTTCGCTGGATCGTTACGCGCACCGTGCTTGTGTCGCACCTCGTGGGGGTCGGGTTGCTCGCCCTGGCCGGTGCGGCGGCAGCGGTCATGACTCCGATCGGGCTCGGGGCCATGACGTCGGTCATTCTGGTCACCGTCGCGGCCGGGGAGACCATCGCGCGCGTTCGCGCCGGTACGACCGACGACGACGCTGGCTGAGCGGATGCCGGGCCCACCTGGTGACCGTGGGCCTAGTTTAGAAACTGGGCCCCGTCCGCAGGGCGGGGAAAATGGGACGTTTGACTCTGGTGCTGTGGCTGCGCAACCGGAATACTGAAATGAACGAGATCGCTGAAACAGAAGGAAGGCAATCATGGGTTCTCTCACGTATGACCGCGTCGTCGTCGAGATCGATGATCGCACCCTCGCGCACCTGCAACTCGTCATCGTGCAGAAGCTGCGCCGGGGCGAGAGTTTTCTGTTGTCGTGGCAGGACTCCGCCGAGGTCGGTTCCGGTCGCAGCTCAATCTGGCTGAACCCGGCCATCCCGCTGTACTTCAAGTATTCCGGCGGCCACGCCGCCTCGTTGAACCGACAGTGGATCGAAGACCTCAGCCGCTCGGCCAACAGCGCCCAGGGACTCGCCATCGTCAGCGAGGCTGGGTCGTTGCCGGTCACCACGCTGACCGCGCGGCCGAAGACGACAGTTGACGCGCGAACGACCGCCCGCACCGACACGGTACTGGCATAATCCGCGTCACGGCAGCACGCCGCGCCACGGGCAGAGTCGGTGACCGGACCTCCGGCTGATTCACGAAAGGCGGGCCCACGTTTAGAGCGCGGGCCCGCGTTCGAATCTGACGCGACCTAGTGCTTCGCGACCAGGGTCAGTACGTCGTAGGACGCGACCAGTTCGTCCTTCTGATTGGTCAGCACGGCATCCCAGCGCACATCGCCGTACTCGTCGGTCTCGCGCGGGGTGATCTGCTTCGCGGTGAGCGCGACGCGGATGCTGTCTCCGGGCGACACCGGCGTGACGAACTTCAGGTTTTCCAGCCCGGAGTTGGCGAGCACGGGCCCAGGCGCTGGGTCGACGAATAGGCCGGCGGCCCAGGAGACCAGCAGGTAGCCGTGCGCCACCCGGCCAGGGAAGAACGGGTTCGCGGCGGCCGCTTTTTCGTCCATGTGGGCGTAGAAGGTGTCCCCGGTGAACTGGGCGAAGGTTTCGATGTCTTCGAGAGTCACCGTGCGGTACTCGGACACGATCTGGTCGCCGATCACGAGTTCGGCGAGGCTCTTTCTAAACGGATGCGTGTCGCCGCCTCGCGCAGACGCGCCCTGGTGCCAGATTCCGGTGATGGCCGTGAGCATCTCGGGTGAGCCCTGAATGGCAGTGCGCTGCATGTGGTGCAGCACCGCACGGATGCCGCCGAGCTCTTCGCCGCCGCCGGCCCGGCCGGGGCCGCCGTGCACCAGTTGCGGCACCGGCGAACCGTGCCCGGTGGAGGTGCGGGCGTCGTCGCGGTCGAGCACGAGCACGCGGCCGTTGAAGGCCGAGATGCCGGTCATCAGGGCGACGGCGACCTCGGGGTCGTGGGTCGCGATGCTGGTCACGAGCGACCCGCCGCCGCGGCGCACCAGGGCGATGGCCTCGTCGAGGGTGTCGTAGCCGAGCACACTGGACACCGGGCCGAAGGCTTCGACCTCGTGCACAGCGGCGACGGACGCGTCGTCGAAGCGCAACAGCAGCGGCTCGACGAAGGCACCGTCGGGAGCGAGCGCGGTCGTGCCGTCCGCTTGCAGAACGGCGGGGGCATTCGTTTGGCCGACGACCAGCTCACCGCCGGCGGCCTGCAGGCGAGCAACCTGCTTGAGTACCTCGAGGCGCTGCGCGGCCGAGGCGAGCGGCCCCATGGTGACGCCATCGCAGCGGGGGTCGCCGAGCACAATGCGTTCGCTGATCCGCGCCTGCACGGCCGCGACGACGTCATCCATGGCCGCACGCGGCACGATGACGCGGCGGATGGCGGTGCACTTCTGGCCGGCCTTGACCGTCATCTCGGTGACGACCTGCTTGACGAAGGCGTCGAATTCGGGGGTGCCGGCGACGGCATCCAGACCGAGAATAGAGGCGTTGATTGAGTCGGTCTCGTTGGTGAAACGCACTCCCCCGGTCTGCACCGAGTCGCTCGCGCGGAGCTTCTCGGCGGTCGAGGCCGATCCGGTGAAGGCAACGAGGTCACCGAGGCGCACGTCGTCGAACAGGGTCGGCACGCTGCCGGAGACCAGCTGCAGCGAGCCCTCAGGCAGCAGGCCGGAGTCGGCGAGGATGCGCACGAACGCCTCGGCGAGGTAGCCGGACGGCGTGGCGGGCTTCACCAGGGTGGGCACGCCGGCCAGGAATGCTGGCGCGAACTTCTCGAGGGCACCCCAGACCGGAAAGTTGAACGCGTTGATCTGCACGGCCACACCGGGCAGGCGCGAGTAGATGTGGCGGGCGATGAAGGAGCCGTCCTTGGAGAGCTGCTCGACCGGCCCGTCAACGTAGACGCGGGCGTTGGGCAGCTCGCGGCGACCCTTGGAGGAGTAGCTGAACAGCACGCCGATGCCGCCGTCGATGTCGACCCAGGAGTCCACCTTGGTGGCGCCGGTGCGGCTGGAGAGGGCGTAAAGCTCTTTCTTATGCTCGGTCAGCAGCAGGGCCAGCTGCTTGAGCAGCACGGCACGCTGGTGAAAGGTGAGCTCGCCGAGCGATTTCTGGCCGACGGTGCGGGCGTACTCGAGTGCGGCTGCGAGGTCGAGGCCCCGCGTGCTGACGCGGGTGACGATCTCGCCGGTCGAGGCGTCGCAGACGTCGACGGCGTTGTCGTCGGTCGTCGGCGTCCACCAGGCACCCTGGACGTAGCTGGGCAGAATGGTCGTCATGGGGTCTCCCTTGGGTTCTATGCGGGGTGCGGTCTCGGTGCGAGTGGGCATCAGGCTTCGTCCCAGCGGTAGAAGCCCTGGCCGGACTTGCGGCCGAGCTTGCCCTCCGCGACGAGCTTGCGCAGCAGCGCTGGCGGTTCGAAGCGGGCCCCGAGCTGCTGGTGCAGGTATTCGGCGATGCCGAGCCGCACGTCGAGTCCGACTAGATCGGTCAGTTTCAACGGCCCAACCGGATGCTTGTAGCCCAGCATCATCGCGGCATCGATATCCGAGGCGCTCGCGACACCCTCTTCGAGCATGCGGATTGCCTCAAGCCCGAGGGCCACACCGAGGCGGGACGAGGCGAATCCGGGCGCGTCACTGACGGTAATCGGAGTCTTGCCGAGGGCAGAAACCCAGCTCTGGGCATCCGCTACCAATTCGGGCGAGGTGGAGCTTCCGGTGACGAGTTCGACCAGATTTGACGCTGGCACCGGGTTGAAGAAGTGCAGGCCGAGAAAGCGAGCCGGGCGTTTCAGTTCGTCGGCGAGGTCGTCGATCGAGATCGACGAAGTGTTGCTGGCGAGGGCGGCGTCGTCGGAAAGTTGGGCCTCGACCTTCTGCAGGGCCTCGACCTTGAGCGCGCGCACCTCGGGGACGGCCTCGACCACGAGCGCACGGTCGCGAAACAGTTCAAAGTCGGCACCGACCTCGAGGCGGGACTCGAGTTCGAGACGGGTCTCACCCGTGGCACCGCGGCTGATGCTCGCTTCGACGGCGCGCAGCACCCGTTCCCGCGCGGCATCCGCTTCGGTGTCGCCCTGTTCAACCAGCACCACGTGGGCTCCGGCGAGCAGGAATGCGTGGGCGATTCCGGCGCCCATGCGCCCGCCGCCGAGCACGCCAACGCGGTCGGGCACCCCGGATTCGCCGCGATCACCGAGTTCCAGTTCAGAAACAGACATCAGATTTCCTCCACAGTGACGATCAGAGCGGGCGTGCCTTTCGACACTAGACCCGCTCCAGAATGAGGGCCGAGCCCTGACCGACGCCGACGCACATGGTGGCGAGGCCGTGCTGGGCGTTTTCCCGCTCCATGCGGGCGAGCAGAGTGACGACCAGGCGTGCACCGCTTGACCCGAGCGGATGCCCGAGCGCGATAGCGCCGCCGTCGCGGTTGACAATTTCTTCGTCGAGGCCGAGGCGGCGAATGCACGCGATGGACTGGGTGGCAAAGGCTTCGTTGAGCTCGATTGCGCCGAGGTTGGCCAGGCTCAGGCCGCTGCGCTCGAGGGCGCGCTGGGTGGCGGCGACCGGGCCGAGGCCCATGATCTCGGGGGCCAGGCCCACGTTGGCACCGACGACGATGCGGGCGCGGGGGGTGAGGCCGTACTTTTTCACGGCCTCGCCGCTCGCCACGAGGACCGCGGAGGCGCCGTCGTTGAGCGAGCTCGCGTTGCCGGCCGTGACGACGGAGCCGCCGGCGACGATGGGGCGCAGGGCGGCGAGGCCCTCGAGGGTGGTCTCACGGCGCAGGCCCTCATCGACGAGCACCTCGCCCTTCTTGGTGGGCACGCCGACGATCTCATCGACGAAATGGCCGGCGTCGATCGCGGCAGCGGCGCGCTGGTGACTGCGGAGCGCGAAGGCATCCGCTTCTTCCCGGGTAATGCCGTCGAGGCGGGCGACCTCCTCGGCGGTCTCCGACATTGAGAAGGTGGCCTTGTCGCGCGCGGCGAGTTTGGGGTTCACGAAGCGCCAGCCGATGGAGGTGTCGAACTGGGCACCGGGCTTGGCCCAGGCGCGGTCGGGTTTGGCCTGCACCCAGGGGGCGCGGGTCATCGACTCGACACCGCCGGCGATCATCAGGTCGGCGTCGCCGGCACGGATGGCTTGGGCGGCCATCGTGATCGCCGACATGCCGGAGGCGCACAGCCGGTTGACTGTGATTCCCGGCACGTGGTCTGGCAATCCGGCGAGCAGCCCGGCCATGCGGGCGACGTTGCGATTGTCTTCGCCGGCCTGGGTGGCGGCGCCGAAGACGATCTCTTCGATCAGCCCGGCGTCGATGCCGGCGCGGCGCACGGCCTCGCCAACGACGAGTGCGGCGAGGTCATCCGGGCGAACTGTGGCCAGCGCACCGCCGTATCGGCCTACGGGGGTGCGTGCTCCTCCAACGAGGTAGGCCTCAGCCATGTTTTCTCCTGACGACGGTGTCTGCGTGTGCATGTGGGAACGATTCGTAACTTACCGATCGTTCGGAAAGTAATTCTGGCAGACGGATGCTCGCGCGGCAACTCCCGGATTCTGGTGTTGCCGAAACGGTCCGACACGCAACGACCAAAGACCGACTACACGGGGAACTGGTTTCGGCCGTCCTTCCACACCTGCTCGATCATGGTCGGGAGTACCGCAAGTTGGTCGATGGAGTCGAGGCGGGCATTCAGGATCACGGCGTCTGCCAAATATGACGGAGCCAATCGCCCAACGCTTCCGTGGGGAGTGATGAGCTCTCCGGCCACCGACGTCGTGGCTGCGAGTACGTGCTCGAGTGTCATGCCCACGCCGGCGAGCAGCGCCAACTCCTGTAGGTTTTCGCCGTGCACGCCCACCCCGGAGTCGGTGCCCATGGCGATGCGCACACCGGCGGCGACTGCTCGCCTGATGGATTCCCGATGAATGTCAATGACCTGGTGTGCTTTGGCGATCACCAGCGGCGAGAGTCCGCTCTGTCCCGTTGCCGCCTTGCGGATCACGGCCTCCGGCGCGGCGAGGGTGGGAACGAGGTACGCGTTCTTCTCCAGAAACAGGGCGATGGCTTCGTCGTCGAGATAGATTCCGTGCTCGATGGTGCGCACACCCATCCGAAGGGCGTTCTTAATGCCGGCAGCTCCCTGCGCATGCGCCATGACATATTTGCCCTGCGCTTCTGCCTCCTCAACGATGACCCGAATCTCGGCCTCGGTGAACTGCGAGTGCCGCGGGTCATCCGTCGGCGATAGCACGCCGCCGGTCGAGCAGATCTTGATCTGGTCGGCCCCCGCTCGAAGCATCCGTCGAGTGACCTTGCGCACTTCTTCGACTCCGTCTGCGATACCGCTTGGACGGCCGGGGTGTGAGCCCATTGTCGGGGACTCCACTCCGGAAGGTTGCCAGAAGTCCGCGTGCCCGCCGGTTTGGGACATGATGCTGATTGCCAAACGCAGGCGCGGACCTTTGATCAGTCCGCTGTCAACAGCAAGCTTGGTGCCCAGATCGGCGCCGCCAGCGTCTCGAGCCGAGGTGATTCCGGCGCGCAGGGTCGACTCGAGATTGCGAACTGATTCGTAAAACTGCAGGGAGAACGGTTCAGTGAATGCCTGGAGTGATCCCGGGTTCGAGGTTGTGGAGTGAATGTGCAGGTCGATCAGCCCGGGCAGCACCGTCTTGCCGCTGCAATCGATCACGGTGGCATCCGCAAAGGCCGGGAGGGATCCGGCTTGTGGGCCGACCGCCGCGACGGTGATTCCGGTGAAGACGACGTCTGCTGGCTCGGGAAGGAACCGTTCGCCATTAAAAACGTGGGCGTTCCGAAAGACGGTGGAAGAGACAGTCATGAGGACCTTTCAGTGGATGCCGGCATGGCGATCGGGGTCCCATCGGCTGCATCAGTGCGGCCGATCCTCGTGCAATTCCCCCTGTTGCCTACTTGATCGTGCCCCCAAAGGGAACGAAAACAAAATGGGCACCCACCGCACGGTGGATGCCCATTATTGCTTCAACGAACTTGCGAGCGGATGCTAGATGTTCGCCAGTTCGCGCACAGCCGCGTCACCCGGGGTGGCGGAGGTGTAGCTGGCGTCGATCTCGGCCCGATCGAGCAGCTCATCCATGCGGCGCTTGCGCTGCTTGGGAATGAGCGTCACGACGGTTCCGGTCTTGCCGGCGCGGCCGGTGCGTCCCGCGCGGTGCAGGTACGTCTTGTACTCGTCGGGGGCGTCGGCCTGGATGACCAGGTCGATGTCGTCGACGTGGATTCCGCGAGCAGCGACATCCGTTGCGACGAGAACGTTGACCCGGCCGCTCGTGAGCATCTGCAGGTTGCGGGTACGACGAGCCTGGTTGAGGTCACCGTGCAGGCTGGTGGCCTTGACTCCGGCGTCCTCGAGCTGGTCGGCGAGCTGCTCAGCGTAGGCGCGGGTGCGGCTGAAGATGAGAGTCTTGCCCTCGCGGTTGACGAGCTCTTCGATGATGCGGCCCTTGTCGCGGTGCTCGATGACGAGCACGCGGTGGTCGATGGTGGAGGAGGCCTGGTCTTCACCGGCGACCTCGTGCACGGCCGGGTTGGTCAGGAATTCCTTGACCAGCGAGGCAACACCCTTGTCAAGGGTCGCGGAGAAGAGCAGCTTCTGGCCGCCGGCCTTGGTCTGGCGCAGGATGCGCTGCACCGGCTCCAGGAACCCGAGGTCGCACATGTAGTCGGCCTCGTCGAGCACGGTGACGACAACTTCGCTCAGGTCGAGACGACCCTGGTCGATGAGGTCTTCGATGCGACCGGCGGTGCCGATGATGATGTCCACGCCGCGCTGGAGGGCGCTGACCTGGCGGTACTGGGGAACGCCGCCGTAGATCTGGGTGGTGAAGAGGCCGACGCTGCGGGCGATGGGCTGCACGGTGCGGTCGATCTGTAGGGCGAGCTCGCGGGTCGGAGCCAGGATGAGCGCGCGGGGCTTGCGGGCCATCTTGCGGTCCTTGGCGCCGTTGTTCTCCATCAGCTTCTCCACCAGCGGAGCGCCGAAGGCGATGGTCTTACCGGATCCGGTCTTGCCACGGCCGAGCACGTCGCGCCCGGCGAGCACGTCGGGGATGGTCGCAGCCTGGATCGGGAAGGGGGACGGAGCGCCGAGGGCAGCGAGCTCGCGCACGATGTTCTCGCCGAGGCCCAGGTCGCCGAAGGTCACGCCAACGACATCGGATGCCGTCGTGGCGATGGCTTCGAGACGCTCGAGTACAACGTCGTCGCCGCCGGCGAAGGTCGGCTTGGCGCCGTTTTCGCTGCGCTTCGGGTAGAACTTGCTGTCGCCGTCGCTCGGACGGTCATTACCGAAGTCGCGACGGGGCGGGCGGTCGTCGTTGGAACGACGCGGGGCGCGGTCGTCAAAGCTGCGCGGTGCGCGGTCGCCGTAGGACGGACGCTCGGTGCGAGCGGGACGGTCGCCGTACGAGGGACGCTCCGTGCGGGCCGGACGGTCGTCGTTGTAGGTCGGGCGGTCGGTGCGCGGGGCACGGTCACCATAGGAGGGACGCTCGGTTCGCGGGGCGCTGTTGCGATCACCATACGACGGACGCTCCGTGCGGGCCGGACGGTCGTTGTAGGCCGGACGATCCGTGCGGGGACGGTCGTTGTTGTAGGCCGGACGGTCGGTGCGCGGGGCACGGTCACCATACGACGGACGGTCGTTGTTGCGGTCGTTGTTGTAGGCC
>NZ_PPTG01000012.1 GCF_002954245.1 Cryobacterium aureum
CACGCCTCAGACGAGACAACAGACGCATTCGAGCGAACAGCCCTCTTCCTGAAAACCCATCTTGGCTAAGCCAGCCGCTTCCGCAAAGATCGCCAATCGTCGACAGCGCTGGTGGTCGATGGTAAAAACAGCCGGTAGTGCACGCTGGGGTGCAACACCCATTTCGCTGTTCGACCGCGGTCGCGTTGTGCGTCGCGACGGTATCGACTCAGAAAGCGCGTTGTTTCAGCCACGGGGTTTGCGGCAAGAAGCTCCGCCCCCCGCCACGGCTGATACCCACCTCCCCACAGTAATCTGGACACCATTGCCGTTGCCCACCCAAGCGCGACGCCCCACCCAAGGAGCACCATATGTCGGTCGGCCTGCTCGCCGTTGTCGATGACATTCTCACCGCGGCCCTGAAGGCGAGCGCGAAGACGGCAGGCGTCGTCATCGACGACGCGGCCGTCACCCCGCAGTACGTACAGGGGCTCTCACCCGCGCGCGAACTCCACGTCGTCTGGCGGATCGCACTGGGCAGTCTGTTCAACAAGTTCGTCATCATCATCCCGCTCGCACTTCTCCTTTCAGCGTTCGCACCGTGGGTGCTGCCCTGGTTGCTCATCCTTGGCGGCAGCTACCTGTGCTTCGAAGGCGCAGAGAAAGTCACCGAATGGTTCGGCGCGCACCACGCCGCCCACGAAACCGAACCGCGCGATGAGGGCAAACTCATCTTCGGTGCCATCCGCACCGATCTCATCCTCAGCACCGAGATCATGCTGATCGCGCTGGCCAGCCTCGACCCTGACTTCGGCATGTGGATGACGCTGGGCGCCCTGGTGGTCATCGGCCTCGGCATGACCGTGCTCGTCTACGGCGCCGTCGCCCTGCTGGTCAAGATCGACGACATTGGACTCGCACTCATGCAAAATCCCGCACGGCAGGTGCGACGCACCGGCGCGCGCATCGTGGCTTCAATGCCCACCGTCTTCACGGTGATCAGTATCATCGGCACCGTCGCCATGCTCTGGGTCGGCGGCCACCTCGTCATCGCCAACCTCGCCGAAACGTTCTGGCACGGTCCCTACGATCTACTCCATGTCGCGACCCACGCTGTCGAACCCGCCGGACCCGGTGTCGTCTGGCTCACCGACACCGCCATGTCGGCCGTGTTCGGCCTCGTTCTCGGCCTGATCATCGCCGCGATCGTGTTCGGGATATCCAGTCTTCACAATCGCAGCAAACCCAACGTGCCAGCGAAGGAACCCTCCACCCCAAGTGCCTGAACGGACCGACGGTGTCGCCGTCGCGGCTGGAAGACGCTGCGAGGTAAGCCTGTCGGGTGTCGGATTGGGCCCATTGCTCAAGACCACTTCGCGCGGCAACGTGACCACCTTTTGCATGATCTGAGAACCACCGCGGACGTAAAAGATGTTGGCGGACCCTTCTCCTCGAAACTCATAGGGGATCACCGCGTCATCAGCATGCGGCGTCGTGCGAGGCGGGCCGAGCGGCGTCGATGTCAACCGGCAGGGCAGCAAACGCGACACCGCATTCAGGCTCTCGTTGGCTTCATGGAGGTCCTTCACCTCGCGCATGAGCTTCTTGATCCCCTCCGGCTCGGCACTGGCGGAGCCAGCCTTCGCTCCGCATCGATCTGCACCTTGCTAGGGTCGTGGAATGATCGAGAAATCATTGCCGCAGACGGACGACTCCCAGTCCGCGGCAACAATGCGGCGAATTACCGATGCCGCGACTCGCGAATTCGCGGAACACGGTTATGCGGGCGCCCGCATTAATCGCATTGCGACCGACGCGTCGGCGAACAAGCAACTCATCTACCGATACTTCGGCGGAAAGCAGGAACTCTATGAGGCAGTACTCGTCGAGATGACGCGCACGTCTCGGGCGCTGCTCGCCCAGGAAAGGAAGTCCGGACGCGACTATCTCGACTACCTCACCACGCACGAGTCGGGGCCGGACAGTGGCTCTCAGTTTCCCTTATGGGCGCGAATACTGGGGTGGGAGGGTATGACTAATGCTTCCCAGGCGCCCCAGATCGATGAGCTTCGACGCGCAAACTTCCGCTCACGCAGCGCCTGGATCCGCACCGACCAGAGCCACGGCGAGATCTCCTCAACATTCTCGCCGGAGTTTCTTAACGCCGTGCTCATGGCGGCGAGTATCTTCCCCATTACGATGCCGAAAACATTTAAATTGATCCTCGACAAGGATGAGATCTCTGATGACGACCTGCGCGATTGGTCTATTTTCATCAAGCAGCTCGTCGGAGACGGCCTCAACTAGCGCAGCGAGAATCGGTGCGCACCGACGTCTTTAGTAGATACCGATCGTGTCATTTGTCCAGTGTGAAGTTCACCAGCGTCATTTCGTCCGAGATTGCGCTAAAAGCACACGCCACTCGTTCGTCGATCATGGCCTCGGCTGGCCCGTTGAGCAACCGCCCGATGATGACCGGACCCTCGTCAAGTTCGACCATGACGACGGTGTACGGCACGTCAGTGAACGCGGGATTAAGGACACGGTAGTAGGTGCAGTGGCTGTAGATTTTGCCTTTGCCCGAGAGCACTTCCCACTCGTACTCCCGCGACAGGCATGAGGGACAGGTGTCCTGCGGAGTCCACCGCAGCTCGCGACAGATAAGGCAACGCTGCATTGTCAACTGCCCCTGTCGGGCCGCGTTCCAGAACGGTGCGGCCTGCGGGTCTTCGATGTTGGGAAGCACTGCCCCTACGTCTGCGTTCATGAGTCACCCCTCACCAGAATGGATGCCGCGGCCTTGACGAAGGCGAAGGTCGAAGCGTAGACCACAGCGCGCGCATCATTGATCTGCCGCTGATCCGCGGCGCCACGCAACTGTTGAACTCCTTCAAAAATGTGAAGCCATCCCCACATATACGCTTCCGAAAGCTGACCACCGTTGGTGTTCACCGGAAGGTTTCCCCCCGGATAGGTGTGACGCTCCGCAAGCCAAGGCCCGATGTCCTCGGGCGTTTGGAACCCCAGGTGGGCAAGCATCTGCAGGGGCCAGACCGCGGTCGGGTCCTGAATATACACGGCATCAATATCGGATCGATCCAGGTCGGCACTCTCGAAAACCCGGTCACCCACGTCGCGCAACCACCCCCGCAGCACGGTGTCGTCCTGGGTAAAGGTCGAGCCGGTCGCTCCCACCTGCGCCATTCCAGCCAGATAAATGGGGCGGTCAGTGAATTCGGACGCGCGATCCGCGGTCGTCACGATCAAAGATACGCCGCCGTCGGAGATCATCGTGATGTCCGCCCGCCGGAGGGGATCGACCAAGTACGGCTGGGCGAGATAGTCCTCCATGGTCATCGGATTCTTAAAGAGGGCGATCGGATTCAATTGCGCCCATTCGCGCTGGGACAACGCGATATGCGCGAATTCTTCTTCCGTCGTGCCATAGAGATGCCGCCAGCGCTGCAACGCCATGCCTGCCTGCCCCGCGACGTGCGCGAATCCATAGGGCGTACTGAAGGAACCGGCGCCGGGTGCTCTGCCCCCCGCAAAGGGAAAGCGATCCGTTCTCTGGTTCGTGCCGTACGTGAGGGCGATCGTCGAAGCCATCCCCGATCGGAGCACCATCTGAGCCTGGTGAAGCGAGAAGTTGCAGGTTCCATAGTCCAGCGTCGTGGAGTACTTCGGGTGCAAGCCAGCAGTGGTCGCGACAAGCTCATCGTTTCCATCACCCGCCATCTGCTTGCAGGTGATGAGTCCGTCGAGGCGGTCCTTTGTGATGCCCGCATCGGCGAGTGCTTCTGCCAACGCCTCGACCGCCAGGCTCGACGCGGTGCGCCCCGGATGTTCACCCTGCGCCGTTCGGCCAATGCCAACAATCGCGAGGGTATCTGGTGAGATTCCCATCAGATCACTCCTTCCGACCGTAACCGACCGATCTCCGTGGACGACAGGCCCAGCAAATCGCCAAGCACGTATTCGTTGTCCTCGCCGTAGTTGGGTGCTCCGCGCTGCGTTCGTCCCCCCGCGTGCGAGGGGGTGGCGCTCAGATCGACGGGTAGCTCGTATACCGGCCAACGGCCAATTTTCGTGCCTTCGACTTCCGTGAGCCAGTCAAGGTGAGCGAGTTGCGGATCCCGGTCGTACCGATCGGCCGCCGTCTGCGCTGCACCGGCGCGAACACCCACCGCCTGAAGTCGCTCCATAAGTTCATGACCGTCCCACAGTGCGGTCCATTCCGACACGCGCGCATCGACCTCGGCGCGATGAGCGGATCGAGCGTCCACATCTCGGAAGCGCGGGTCCGCGATCCACTCCTCATGCCCGGCGACATTCGCTAGTCGTTGCCACTCATCGTCCGTGAATACTGCGATTGCAATCCAACGATCTTCGCCGCGGCTCGGGTAGATTCCGTGCGGGCTAGCGCTCGAGTAGGGGGAACGGTTTCCCGATCGAGCGAACTCGCGTCCGTTGATCTGCCAATCAAGCAGCGACGGCCCGATGAGCGCAATGCCGGACTCGACCTGTGACGAATCGATATGCTGTCCATGCCCAGTGATCTCGCGATGGTACAGACCGCTGAGGACTGCCTGCGCGAAGCTGTAGGCACCGATCCAGTCAAGGTAGGAATACCCCCAGCCAGCTGGCGCGAACGGGGTGCCGAACCCGCTCATTTCGTTCAGACCCGAGAAGGATCCCGCGACCGGCCCTACCGTGCGGAAGCGCCCGTAGGTTCCCTGGCTGCCCATGCCGGACTGCTGAACGTAAACGATCTGATCGTTGAGTTCACGAAGCGCCTCGTAGCCGAGCCCCCACTTGTTTAGCACGCCCGGGGAGAATCCCTCGGTCACGACATCTGACACGCGAACGAGCTCACGTGCGATCTCGAGCCCCTGAGGGTGGGTGACGTTGAGCGAGAGCCCGAGTTTGCCGGGGTTCTTGTTGTTGAACTGCCCGCCCATGTCCGGGTCTGTCACGGGAGGAAGGGGACCGGATGCGGCATCGCGGGCGGCGCGACCTCCGACCGGGGCCATGGCTCCAAGCCGGGTATCGGGGTGGGCATGCCACTCGACCTTGATCGTCTCAGCGCCGAATCCACTGAGAATGCGCGTACCTCCAGCGGATGCAAGGAACCAGCCGAAGTCGAGGATGCGGACGTTGCTGAGCGGAAAAGGCTTGTTGTGAGGAGAATCGAGCAGGCGAGGGCTCGTTCTCGCTGGCCCTGGCCCTGGCCCTGGCACTGGCACTGGGCGACTCATTGCCTCGGTATTGAGAATCTCCGCAGTATGTTCACCCACACGCGGGGCGCGTGTCCCGGTCTTCCACGACGTCTCGGAGGAGCGCCACTTGGAGACGGGGTAGAGGTAGCTCTCGCCGAGATCCTCATGCTTGATGTGGTCGAAGGTGCCACGAGCGAGCCAATGTTCGTCAGTCGCGCTCTCGTGCGGCTTGCGCACCGGTACCCACATGAGTCCAGCGGCCTGAGCCTCACGCCATGGCACGGCGTCGTAGGTGAAGGACTCGATCAGTCGCTTCGCCGCGTGCTGTGCCTCGAGCATCTTGGGAGACAGAGGGGCCGAGCCGGGAATGTTCCGCGCGTTGCCCGTTGCCCGCGCTTCTTCACTCGGATCGAAGCCGGGTACGGAGATGCCGTATGACTGTGCCAATGCCATCGTGCGGTCGGCGTCTTTCTCCATCATCGAGAAGGCCATGATCCATCGACCGTCCTTCGTCTGCGCGATTGTTTTCGCGTAGTCCAGATTCGATGAAGCGTGCCGACAGGTCTGGCGGTGGATTTCGACTCGTCGCATCGCCCATTCCATGACGTCGATCTCAGTGTTTTTCGAGACTGCTTCGTGGATGGCGCACCCAACAGTCTGCCCCTCGCCCGTTCGCGCACGGTGGAACAATGCTACCTGGATGCCGTAAAGGAGCTGCTCGCCGGCAATGTGGTACGCCTGCCAGAGTTGCGGAGCGATCGGCGGAAGGTCATAGCCAGCTGCCGGGGCCGGGTCGTAGCCGCAGCACATCGCGACCCCTCCTAGTGCGAGGTGTACCAGATCTGATCCGACGAAGTCCGACCACGGTCCGTCATCCCCGAATGGAGTCATCCGCGCATGCACGAGCGCGGGAAACCGTTTGCGAATCGCCTCCTGCGAGAGACCGATCGGGTCAGGGTGATCCCCCGAGACCGACTGAAGGAAAATATCCGCCGTGCCGATAAGGCGCAGGAGCTCCGTTTGCCCTTCGTCGGTCGAAACGTCTAACGCAACCGATTTCTTGCCTCGGTTGTAGTGCCAAAAGTGCAGAGATCGTTCCGCATCAGGAATGTCACCTACGAAGGGCCCCATCGCCCGCGATTGTGCGCCGGTTGGTGGCTCAATCTTAATGACCTCGGCTCCAAGTCCTGCGAGCTGAAGACCGACATACTCTCCAGTCACGTCCGCAAGCTCGATCACCCGAATTCCATCGAGGACGGTCTTGGAGTTACTGGGGCGGTTCTCATCGTGATTGAACATGGTTCCTTTTCTGTTGTCTCGCAAGCCTGTGAAGCCGCGTTGCTAGTACGCTCCGCCGTGGGCGAAGATTTTGCGGGGATTTTCGATGAGAATCTGATCGATGTCGTCCTGTGACACGCCCTGCGCTTGCATCGCGGGGATCACCTTGTCGGTGATGTAGGTAAAGCGCCAGTCCTTCAGGCCTGGCATGAGGGCGCGCTGCTGGCGCGTAACGCTGTCTGATTCCACATTTGTGTCATGCCCCATGACCATCTGAGATGCGTAGCCTCGTCGGCACAGTTCGACAGCAATTGCGATTCGCTCATCTGCCGGCGTGGCCTCTTCGGCGTGCATGCCGTTGATGCTGATGCCGAATCGGTCGAGCCCAATGAAGGAGCCACGTGCCAGCACCTGTTCGGCGTACGCCAGATCAGCGATATCGCCAACATGGCCGATCACCACACGGCTCAGATCGACCCCTTCTTCCTCCAGGATCCGCTGCTGGGCGAGACCCTGCTGAGAGGCCGCGTGTGCATGCGTCGAGATCGGAACTCCCGTTCGTCGGTGAGCTCGTGCGACGGACCTGATCACGGTCTCGACATCCTCAGTGATCCCGTGGGTGTCGGTTGCGCACTTGAAGATCGCAGGCCGAATACCGGAACCGCCGACTCCTTCTTCTACCTCACGAACAAAGAAGTCTGCGATGAACCCAGGACGGCTCATCTCATTGAGGCGGAAGAAGGTTGGCAGGTCGCGGAACGTGTAGACCCCTGTTGCCACGATGATTTGCATCCCGGATTCACGAGAGATTCGCGCCACACGAGGCAGGTCGCGGCCTAGACCATACACGGTGAGGTCGACGATCGTCGATACGCCTCGGTTCTTGAAATCGGCAAGCTGCTCGACTGCCGCCGCCACCATTTCCTCTTCGTCCCAGGGGTAGTTGATCCGCAACTCCGCATTAAGTGTGAAAACATGCTCGTGCATGGACGTCGCAGCGAGCTCGTCAACAGAGATCGTTCCTGTGGCGGTTTCCACGGTGGGCGAGTCAGCCATGTGAGGTCCCTTCGAGTTGGTCGTAGTCATGAGTAGTCGCTTACACCGCACCCACATCGGCCAACGACCGACCGGCTGTTTCCGTCTTGAGCACGAAGACTGCGACGAGAATGCTAAGGATGCACATCCCGGCAATCAGGTAGAAGACCCAGTTCGTCAACCCGGCGCCCATCAGCGCACCGAAGATGATCGGTGCGGTGGCGGCTCCGATTCGCCCGACGGTCGAGGCGAACGATGATGCGAGTCCGCGAACCTCGGTCGGGAAAAGCTCGGCAACCCAGACTTGCAGCGGGTTCGTGTCGAGAGCGAACTGATACACCAACATGACGAGGAGGAAAATCCATCCGGATTCCGCTCCCAGCCCGAGCAAAGACGACATCGTGAGCGCGGCAATCGCCATCACCGCGTACGCCATGATGAAGGCAAGTCGACGCGGCAGCTTGTCAGCGGTGAGCGTGAAGAACAGTCGACCACCGATGGACACCGTGTAAATCAGGATGACGGCGCCGATCGCGGTCTGGAGGGGGTAGCCGAGCACGGTTATAAGGATGGATGGCACCCATACGCTCCACCCGTAGGTAGCCCCTTGGTACAGGAAGAAGGCAAGCGAAGCGCCAAGGGTACGACGGGCATAGAGAGGCTTAAAGAGTATTTTGAAGCTCTTGAGCACACCACGCTTCTCGTCGGAGTCCAAACCGCTTGACGTGTCGATGTCATCGACTGAGCTGATCCGCGCGCCCAAACGTTGTGCTGCTATGACCGCCTCGGCATGTCGGCCCTTCTTCGCAAGCCACCGGGGTGACTCCGGAACCTTACGCCGGATGTACAGCGCAATGAAGGCGGGAATGATTCCGACCACAAACAGCCACCGCCAACCGACCGTCGGGATGAGAGCGCCTGCAGCTAGGGCTGCGAGGATCGTGCCGATCGGCCAGGTCAATCCCAGTGACGCCATTAGTAGACCGCGTCGACGCTTGGGCGCAATCTCAGCGATGTACGCGAGGTCGATCGGAATCATCGCTCCCATGAACAGACCGCTGAGAAAGCGAAAAGCCATGAGCATCTCGAAACTTGTCGACAGTGCGCTCAGCCCCGTGAGCACGCCGATCCCAAGCACCGTAATGATCATCACCATGCGACGCCCGTACACATCGCTCAGAAACCCGAAGGTCAGTGCTCCGACTGCCATGCCCCACAGTGCCGAGCTGCCGATCAGCCCACCGACGAACGGCGAGAGGTTCCATTCGTCGAGGACGGAGGGCAACGCCAACGCCATGATTTGAGTATCAAAGGCATCGAACATGAACGCGAGCATCGTCGCGGCAAGCGCAACATAATACTTGCGGCTCAGCGGGAGATTATCGATCACATCACCGATCGCGGGTTTCACTCGTGTGTCGAGCGCCATCAGGGGTCCCTACAACTTTCTTCATCATTGAACAAAAGGAGTGTTGCGTCTACGCCGTGGCTGTCCGCGCGACATGGTCGGCAGGTAATTTAACCTCCGGAAATATCAGAGTAACCATTTGGTTGCCCCAGTGTCAAGGCGAGCTACATCCGCACGAACGGCTGCCAACGCTTGATTCTGAGACTTCTTCTAATTGGATTCAACTTTTTGGGACAGCGTCGCAGGATCACATCCGAGGCGGTGGCAACCCCTGTGACGCCAGCCGGGTTAGCGGTGCGAGCTCGTAATGCTCCGCGACCTCAGCCTCACGCGGACTATCGGCGTTTGCACGAAGCTTTCATCCAGCGATGCCGTCGTACCCGCGGCAAATAGTTTTGGTGGCGATCGCAGGCGTAGACCCAGTCGTCGTGCAGCGCGGAGAACTCCCCGACGAGCCCGACGCCGAGTTATCCATCATCGGACTGCCACTATCGACAACCCCACCTAAACTAAAACAACTCATCGTCAGGTTTTCAGTAATCTCCACCATCCAATGGGACGTGACCCAGTAAAGGAGCCATTCCATGATTTTTATCGTTGCCAAGTTCACTGTGAAACCAGAGTGGAGTGATCGCTGGCTGGACCTCACACAGGATTTCACAGAGGCCACGCGCCAGGAACCAGGCAACCTGTGGTTCGACTGGTCGCGCAGTGTCGACGATCCTCACCAGTTCGTCCTCCTCGAGGCATTCCACGATGACGCCGCGGGAGCTCACGTGAACAGCACTCACTTCTCGGCGGCCATGAAGGCTATGCCTCAAGCGCTCGTGAAGATTCCAGAGGTCATCAGTGAGCGTATCGATGCCGAAGGTTGGGGCCCATTGGGAGAAATGACGATGCCCGAGTAGCTATAAGTTAAGCGATTGCTTAATTGTTTGACGTGGATCCCCCACGAACTAACTCACCATCCGCGCCGCAAAGAGGCGCGCCCAAAGGTCAATGAGCTCAAGGCGCCGAACAGAGGTTGTTTACCGCTAACTACCCCGACGCCGCCAAACGAGACTAGCAACCGGTTATAGGAAACAGGACTATGCACGATCTCAATGCCCTTACGGTTCGAAGCATCTCAGTGTCCGAGATGAGCAATAACGTGTACGTACTCACCTCGAAATCCAGCGGCGCACAGGTACTGATCGACGCCGCGGACGATGCACCCGCCATCTTCACCCTGCTCGACGATGCACAGAAAGACACGAGTGCCATCGCCAGGCTGGCCCTCATAATCACCACACACTCGCACTGGGATCATGTGCGGGCTCTTGGCAAGGTCAGGGAACTAACGAAAGCACCAGCTGCGGCGGGTCTCGACGATATCGCGGACATTGCCGTGCCTACGGACATACCCTTGCGCCACGGGGACGTCAGGTCCATCGAAGGCATTGAACTCGAAGTAATCCACCTGCGCGGACACACCCCCGGGTCGATTGCCGTGCTCTACCGCGATCCGTATGGTCCCGCCCATTTGTTCACGGGCGATTCCCTCTTCCCCGGCGGAGTTGGGAATACCGACGGTGATGCTATTCGTTTCGCATCGCTGTACAACGACATCGTCACCCGAATCTTCGACTACCTTCCGGACGACACACTGGTGCACCCGGGCCATGGGGCAGGCACAACGCTTGGGGCTGAGCGGAGCAAGCTCTCCGAGTGGAAACAACGCGGCTGGTGATGACGGCAACCGGCTAGGCCATCCGGCGGCTCACACCACTGTTGCTTCGTATGATCCACTTCAGACCAGAGAGTTTGAAGGAGCCGCAGACATGTCCCTACTCGCCCTCATCACCGGTGCATCGTCCGGAATAGGCAAAGCGTTCACCGAGCAACTAGCCGGCGACGGTTACGACCTGATCGTTGTCGGCCGTCGACTCGAACGGCTAGAAGCACTCGCGGCATCGCTCCCCGAAGTGACGGTGCAGGTTAGCGCCGCACAAGGGCAAGAATGATCAGCTCTCCCGCGAGGCCATGTCTCGCGAGATTATGGTCCTTTACACAGCTGCCGGAACGCATCCGCTAACTTCCTGTCTCCCGCTCATGCTTCAAGCACCCGTCTTCCTGGCACTATTCTCCGGGCTCTACGACGCCCAGCAGGGGAAGGTCGGCATCGGCCTGCGCATAAAACCCTTGCTATGCAGTTCGGCAGCGCACAGCTCTTCGGCGCTGCTCCCCTGCACGACTCTTTCGCCACGCAATGGTCGTTAATGACCGCTGGCCGGCCATTCGAGCCATCCGACGTGTGGATCGCCGCGACAATGGTCGCACTCATGACGGCCTCACAGATTTTCACACAATTGCAGGCTAGCTCGAAGGAACCTTCGCTGGAAAGTAGAGCCTCTCCGCTGTTCCGCCAGCAACGGATCTTGACGTATCTGCTGCCCGTCATCTTCGTAGTCTCCAGAGTGGCCTTGCCCCTCGGTGTCTTGTTCTATTTGCTCACCTCGAACCGTTTGACCTTGGTGCAGCAGGTCATCGTCGTGCGGACCCTGCCACCGGCGGGCGCCGGACCGCCCACGTAGTCGCCCTTCTGCTGCGCGGCCGGGTGACGGAGGAACAAGCCAAGCAGGGGCTTAATTCCCGGCCTGATTGATCGTGAACGCGGTGAGAAATCCCACAGCGGCGATGAGGCCAGTGAGCGTGTGATGTTCTTCAAAGGCCTCGGGGATCATCGTGTCGGAGAGCATAGCCAAAATGGCGCCGGCGGCCGTTGCGGTAATGAATGCGACGAGTTCGACCGAAGCGCTTTGTAAACTGACATACCCGATCAAGGAGGCGATTCCCGAGATGACGGCGATCCCTCCCCAAACCCCGAAGACGTAACCGGCGCTCCGGCCGGCCTTCTTCATGCCAGCCGTGCTGGAAAGTCCTTCCGGCACGTTCGAGATGAATACCGCTGCCAGGACGGCCGGGCTGACCGCACCACCCGCGACGAGTCCGAGCCCAAGGACGACGGATTCGGGAATACCGTCGAGCAGCGCTCCAACTGCAATGGCAGTCCCGCTACCCGGACTCTCCTTTTCCGAGGGCTGCTTGCCCCCGGACCGCTTCCGATGTCTAGCTCCTCGGCGGGCGAGAAGCGCGTTGGCTCCCACGTAGACCAACGCCCCCGCCAAAAAACCTGCCGCTGTCGGCCACAGGCCCCCGGCACGGGCTGCTTCATCAACCAGATCAAAAGCCAGAGCGGAAATCAATACTCCGGCACCAAACGACATGATCAGCGAAACAACCTTGGAGGGGATAGTCCACCACCACGACAAGGCGGAACCAAGAACAAGCGCTCCACCGGCAAGCGTTCCCCAAAAGAGAGCCTGCAACCACACCGGCATGGTCGTCACCTTTCCCAAAAACTGGTTGCTGTGTCAATTTCTCGGACTTACCGCTGGGCTCCACTTGCGCCAATCATAGAGTCGCCGAGGCGGATGAGCCTGCTGATGGTCACGCGTGCGAATTCTGGCGACGTGTAATGACGGCCCTGAGGACAACGGGCACCACGGAGAGAACCACGATGCCGATCAGTACGAGATCAATGTAACGTGCTGCGAAATCGGCGACGCCCGGAATATGCGCCAGTCCAAAGCCCAAGAGCACAACCCCGGTCGTCCACAGCACCGCGCCGACGATGTTGAACATCGTGAACACCCGCCTGGGCATCTTGCCCACGCCGGCGGCGACGGGAGCGAAGGTACGCACGACCGGCACGAACCGGGCGATAGTGACGGCCGCCGGCCCGAACCGATCAAAAAACCCTTGCGTTCGCGTCACGCTGTTGCGGCTGAACAGGCCGGAGTCACGACGGTCGAATATGCGACGGCCCGTCGCGCGTCCGATGGTGTAGCCGAGCTGGTCGCCCAGCGCGGCCGAGAGCGCGATGGCCGGGATGACGACCCACAGGGGCTGGCTGATCACTCCGCTGAGGGTGAGAACGCCGGTGAAGAACAGCAGGGTGTCGCCGGGCAGGAAGAACCCGACGAGTAGGCCGGTCTCCACAAACACGATCGCGCACACCACTACAAGGCCCCAGACGCCGGCGCCGGCGATCACCGACTGCGGATCCAGGATTCCGGAGGTAGGCAGAGCGAGAACGGTCATAGTGTTCATGCTGCAAGGGCTTTCTTTGAGTTATCTGAAGACGGGCCGGCATCCGCTGCTGCACGCGGTGATTGACCTGCCGCGGATATCTCGGACAGTGGGCCCTCTTAAAATGAGGGATCACTGAAAGTCGAGATCAGCATGACCGCAGCACGTAGGCGTTTCACCCAGGAGTTCAAAGACGAGCTGTGCCGTGAGG
>NZ_PPTG01000019.1 GCF_002954245.1 Cryobacterium aureum
CCGGACTGCCCGGCGCGGGCATCCGCTTCGCCCCCGACGCACTGCGCGCCCAAGCCATGGAATGGCAAGCCCGCCTCGACCCCGACGGCACCGCCCCCAACGACGCCATCACCGAGGCAAAGAGCACATTGACCTTCGGGCTGCTCCGCAACGGCTTGTACCCGCTGCGGGCCGATGTCACCCCGGAACTGCGCGGCATCATGGACACCCTCTTCGACACCTACCTCAGTGCTCGCTCAAACCCAGCCAGGTCACGCACCCCGATGTTCGCGCCCACCGAATCCCTCGACAGCAGCGCGGGCGCGGAGAGCGCAACGCTGGATGGCATTGATGAGACGAACGTCGATACCGAGCAATTCAGTGCTGACCCGTTCTCCGGGGACACCCGGTTTGACGGGGACCGCCGCACCGCGGGCGAGAAACGCGCCGACATCCTCCGCGACGTCTTCCAAGCCGCCGCCCGCGACCCCAAAACCCCAACCATGGGCGGCGCCGCCCCCACCATCATGATCCACGTCAACGCCACCGACCTCAACAACGATCGCGGCGTCGGCTGGATCGACGGCATCGAAGCCCCTGTCAGCCTGCGCCGAGTGAACGAGACCATCTGCTCCGGCGGCGCCCAGAAAGTCATCGTCGGTAACAACGGCGACGCGCTCTACCTCGGTGACACCGTCCGCTGCTTCACAGCCAAGCAGCGCGCCGCCATCAGTGCCCGCGACGGCGGCTGCATCATCCCCGGCTGCACCATCCCCGCCCGCTGGACCGAAACCCACCACGTCATCCCCTACGGGAAAAACGGACCAACCAACATCGACAACGGGTGTCTCCTCTGCTGGTTCCACCACCACACCATCGACACCAGCGGATGGAAAATCCGCATGAAAGACGGTCGGCCCCACGTACGAGGCCCCTTGCTCTGGGACCCGACCCAAACCTGGCGCCCCGCCCACAGCCACCGCGCCAACACCCCCAGCCCCGAACCACCCTGGCGCACCTGAGCCCTAGTGCGCTGTCCACCAGAGTGTCTCGGTTTCACATCCTGAAAAGGCCACGCTTTCAGGCGTCGACATCTCTGCGCACGAGATTCCGCGGGCGCGCAACGCGAGTCTTGGCGCCACGACGCGAAGCCCCGCCGGCCAGGCGGCGGTCGAACAGTCGACGCGCGAACAATGCCAGCCCGATCGCGGCCAGCAGCATCAGCAGGCCGCCGAACACGGTGGCCACGATCCAGACCGGCACGAGAGCGCCGATTCGCAGCTCGCGCACCAGTTCCAGCTCGGGGCCGCTAGCGGCGGCGCCGTTCATGGTCAGGGTTGCTGTGCCCAGAGCCGTGTGCTGCGGAACGATGGCGGTGAGTTCGGCGTGGCCGGTGGCATCCGCTGTGACGGTACCGAGAATGCTCGGGTCACCGGAGAGGGTCACGACCACCGGCGAGCCCGGCAAGTAGCCGGAACCGGTGACGCGCACCTGCTGCCCGGGCGACACGTGCACGGCCGGCCCGCTCACCCCCAGCTCGGCCAGTTTTGTGGGGTTGGCGAGGCCAGAGACCGCACGGTCGATGTTCTTGAGCAGGCCGGGCGCCGGCACCGCGTAGCGTTCGGCGTTGGCCAAAGCGGATGCCGAGGGTTCGACACGCGCACGGTTCTGGCTCCAGAGCAGCAGGGTGTCGCCGATCGCTGCGAAGCCATCGGCGCTGGGGGCGAGCTGTCCCTCGTCGGTCACCGTGACGAAGCTGTCGTCGTCGCACAGGGTGTGGTTGGGCTGCAGGGCATCTTCGGGCCCGGCAGCGTAGTACACCTCGTAGCCGTCGGCGGCCACCCGCAGGGCCGCCGTTTCGAGGGAGGCGTTCAGATAGGCAATGACGGTGTGCCCAACGCGGGCTTCGGCTCGGCCCCACTCGGTGGTGCAGTCAATTCCGCGGTCGCTCGAGAACAGCTGCGGGTAGGCCGTCACGATCACCGGTGCGTGGGTGCCGCCGCGAGCGTCCCGGGCTTGCTCGGTGTTCACGGTGGCCCAGATGCTGCGGTAGACCGGGCTGAGGTCAAGCTCCTGCACCTTGCCGATCACGGTACGCACGGCCTCGTCGCCCTGCGCGCACCCGGAGCTCGCGCACAGGGCAAGCAGGGCGTCGAGCCCCACGTCGGCGGCGCCGACCGAGACGACCACCTCACTCACAGCGGGCTCGGCAGCCAGGCGTTCGAGCTGGTTCCCTCGGCCGCCCGGCATCTCAGAGCCGAGCAGGTTGTTGCCCGAGGTCGCGGCGCAGGCGAGCACGACCGGGTCGGTCGACGCGGCGAGAGCGACGGCGTACCCGGCGGCGCTGTTCTGATCAGGCTCGCAGTCCGTGCCGGAGCCTCCGGAGGCCAGGCCGTCGCCGACCAGAGCTGCCGGATAGTCGCTCGCCGCGGCATCCGCCAAAATGGCACCGGGTTCGATGGGGTCGGTGCGCTGCAGCAGGGTCTCATAGCTGCCCTCGACGATGACGGCGTCGACCTCCGGTCCCCAGGCAATCACCCGATAATCGGTGCTGCCGACCGCATCTTGCACCGCACTATAGAGCTGCACGCTCTGCGTGCTACTGGCACCGGGCGGCAGGTTACCGAACAGCAGTTGCGGTGACGGGCTGACCAGCGGCACCAGGTCGCCGCTCGGAAAGGTGAGCGCGACGGTGACGTCGGCCGCGTCGCGACCGGAGGGGTTCGTGACCGTGACGTCAACGTTCTGGGGCTGGTTGGCCAGGATGGTGTCGCCGGCGGCGACCGTGAGGTCGATACTGGCTCGACCGAGTTCGGCGAGCTTGTCAGCGAGCGCATCGACGTCGTCGACCGAGGTGTAGGTGCCGTTGGTCTCATCGGCGATGCACTTGAGCTCGGTTTCGCCGAGGTCGGAGGTCTGGAAGCCGACGGTGTACACCTGCAGGTCGAATCCGTGCGCGCGAATCTGCGCCGCAGCGTCGCAGGGATCACCACACCCGCTCTCCCCGTCGGAGACCAGGGCCACGGTGGCTCCGCTGAGGCCGTCTTCCTGCAGCTGTTTGGTCGCTGCGAGCAGCGCTTCGGCGGTGGGAGTACCGCCTGACGCTGCAAACCCGGCGATCTCGGAGACGAGGTCGCCGGTGCCCATCACCGGGGCAACCTCGATGGCGTAATCGCCCGGCGCGTCGCAGCCGCCGCCGTAGGTCCAGATTCCCATTTCCGAACCGAGCGGCTGGCTCATCACCAGCTCGGTGAGGGCATCCTGCGCCTTCTCGATGCGTTCACCGGCCATCGAACCCGACAGGTCGACGACCACGAGCAGGGGGCGGTTGCCGGTTCCGGTGGCCGTGTCGGGGTCGGTGTCGGGCGCAAAGGCCTCGTCCCCGGTCAGGGCGTAAGCGAGCTCATCGAGGGTGTACTCCTCGTCCCAGAACACCTTCTTGTACAACTGCAGCGGTTCGGCCTCCCAACTGAGCAGGTTCTTGTCGAAGACCTCGAGTTTCACTCCAATGACGCCCTCGACGACGATGTCGAACGTACTCGTGAACACAACGGATGCCGGAGCCTCGCCGACCGTGCCCTCGGTCACCGAGCCCACGGTGAGGGCCGGCTTGATGTTGATGCCGAAGTAGACCCCGGCCATGTCGTAGATCATCGCGTCGACCCGCAGAGCGAGAGTGGCGCCGAGCGAGACCTCGAGTTCGCTCTTCCACACGGTGGGGGCGGTTTCGGTGATGGTGTCGTTGAACGACCGCAGCGTGCCGTTCTCCAGGCGCACACCGAATTCGCGGGTGATGCGTTCAACGGCCGTGAAGGTCGTGGTGCCGGTCAGCGACAGGGACCAGTCGAACTCGGCGCTCAGGTCGAAGGTGAGCACCCAGGGAATGGGGACCGGAGTCGGAATCACACCGAGCAGGCGCCCCAGCGAAACGTGGGGCAAGTTGCCGGCGGTCACCTGCAGCGGCGTGCCAACCTGGCCCACCCGGCGATGCTTCTTGCCCGAGCCGTAGGCGACGGCGATTTCGCCGTAAGAACTCACCTCGATCGTCTGGGTCTGCTGTTGCTTGACACTCGATTCGAAGTCGGCGAGCACGGTGCGCACGTCGCGCTTCCATTCCCAGAACGGTGCGATCTCAATAGTCAGGGTGGCGTAGCTGACCAGCTCGAAGGCGACGCCCAGCTCGAGGCTCGCTTCGCCACTGAAGGTGGGTTTGTTCGGAGTCTGTGCGGCGCTGGGCGCCGGTGCCGGTGTGGGGCTGGGGCTGGCGTCGGGCTCGGGCACTGACAGCTCGGTGTCGCCGGCCGAGAAGCTCGCGTCGGCGCCCTCGGCGGAGGCGGTGATGCTCATCTTGACGTCGTTGCTCTTGCTCTCGTACTCCACCGAGACTTCGGGCTCGGTGGTAACGGAGACCGTGGCACTGAGGTCGACGACACCGATGCGCTTGGTTTCGGCCAGGTCGGTCGTGGGGAGGCCAGCCGGATCGACGGCTGCGGCATTGTAGGACGCCGGCAGCACGACCGGGCGGTTGCGCTCGGTGGAACCACTCGCGGCGCCACTAGCTGTGGCCGGCGGAGTGAGGGCCGTATCGGGCAGCAGCGCCTGGTCGGCGACCCGATGATTCACCTGCAGCACGATGTCACCGAACGCCGCCGGCCGGGTCGAAACGACCACGAGCCCGTCGATGAGTTCCACCGCAATGACCTCGCGCATGATGCCGTCCGGCGTCGCCTCCGACACTCCGGCAACGATGAACTCGCCGACGACGGCCGGGGACAGCCCGGCAAACGAGATCGACGAGGCGGTCAGGTTCGACGCCACGCCGAGGCTGTCCGCGTCGAGCACGACGGTGCGGTTGTTGGCGACGGCCTCACTCTCGGCCGGTACCTCCACGGTGAACGCGACCTCGTCCTGCCCGGTCTGGCCGGCCCAGTCCGTCACCGTGGCGCTCACCTCGTGTGTGCCGGGGGTCGCCGAGGTCTCGATGCTCCACCGCGGCGGAGTCGTGGTGGTGTCGACGCGGGCGCTGCCGATGGAGCGATTGCCGAGGCGCACCTCGACGAGCTGTACGCCGGCATCCGCTTGGTTGATCGTTCCGTGAATGACGAAGGTACCGCCGGCGTCGCCGAGATTGACCGTGCCGTCTGCGGCCGGTTCGGTGATGGTGAGCGTCGGCGCGTTGTCGTTGGCCGGCAGCGCGGTGGGAAAGTAGCCGAGCAGGGTGAGTGAGTCGGCGATCGCGCCGTCGGGAAGGCTGATGGTGCCGCCGGGGCCGGCGATCACCAGAGTGGATGCCGTCCCTCGCACCGGCAGGGACGTCTCGCGTCGGTCGTCGGCCAGGCTGTCACCGGCGTCGGCACTCACGGTACCGGGCGTGGCACTGGTGACCTCGACGCTGTAGAGGGCGGAGCCGACTGCCGCCGTGGCGATGCCGGCCGGCAGGGTCGGCGCGAGGCCGTTCGGGTCGGTGGCAGTGGTGTCGAGAGCGGTCGTGTCGAGGGATGACGTGGCGACGGGAACGAGCCCGCCGACGATCGTGGCGGCGTCGAGAGACCGGCTCTGGCCGGCGACCCAGCCGGTGACGCTCGCGCGCACGGCGTCGACGGTGCCGCTGAAGCTCCACTGGAACAGGCCGCGATCATCGAGCGGAACGAGGATGAGGGCGTTGCTCCACGTTCCGCTGCTGTGCACGACCGCCGGAGCGTCATCAGCGCCCTCGGTGGGCAGACTGAGCTGCGCGTTGGAACCGAGCAGGGCAACCTGCAGCCAGACGGCCGCCACGTCGTCGGTCGGTACCGCACCGAGGCCCTGCGGGCTGAGCGTTATCGGGGAGTCGATGGCAGCGAGCGTGCCGCCAAGGCCGGCGTTCGTGTCAATCACGAGGCGAGGCGCGATGGCCACACTGCCACCGGGGCCGACCGCCGGCTCGCCCTTGCCTGCCACCTGCAGGTAGGCGAACAGGGTCAGGGTCACGGCAACCGACTGGTCGGCGGTGAGGGTGAACGAGCCCGTGTCGTCGAGCAGTACGAGCTGCGAGGTTGTGCCCGGTGCGTTCGCGCTGAAGCTCACGGTGGGGGTGTCGGTCGGCTGTGTGCCGATGACGATAGCGCCGGGTTTTGCGCCGGGAACGATCTCGAGTTGCAGCAGAACCGAGGTGGTGTTTTTCGGGAGGGCGGCATCCGCTCGGTCAATGGAAAACTCGGTCACTGCGTTGGCGAGCAGGTCTTCTGACCCGATGTCGAACGGTTCGACGGCGTGCCAGCTTCCGGCGGAGCCTGCCGATTCGAGACCGGACAGGGTGCCGGCGGCGGCGCTGTTGCGACCGTCAATGAGAAACCAAACCACGCCGATGGCCAGCACCAGGGTGACGACGAGTCCGGCGGCGATCAGGATGAGTGCCGCGCGACGACGCGGCGTAGGAGCGGCCCCCGAGGCGCTCACTTAGAGTTTTCCCAGTTCGTCGATGCTGCCGAGTACTTCGGGGGTGATGAGCACAAGGTGCGAGCCGTAATCAGATTCGGCGCTCGTGACCTGCACCGACAGGGTGGTCACGCCGGAGACGAGCCAGCTGAACGCGACCGGAGGCCCCTCCGCGAGCGCGTAGCGGGCGATTTCGGTGCCATCGGCGAGCACCACGACCGTGATGGACTCGTCGTTGTATTGGTCGTCTTCGAGGCCGAGCGAGCCCGTGACCTCGGCGACGTGGCCGCCGAGCGTCCACGTTACCGTCTCGGTGTCTGGACCGGCCGAAATCGTCACCGCGTCGTCGTAGTCCTGGCCGCCGACCGACTGGGTGCTGCCGAAGCTGGTCGATCCCTTGGCCGGATCGATGTCGTCGAGCGAGACGCGTGACGCACTGTCGGCGATCACGATGGCGACCGATTCGGGCAGGGCCGAGCCGGGCGCCGGAACAATGCTGGTGACCGTGCCGATGACGGCGCCGGGAACGTACTGGCGGGTCTGCTCGACGCGGGCGCCCATGCCCTGAAGCTCGTCGATGATCTCGGCAGCCGGGCGGCCTGCAAAGTCGGGCACGATTGCGGGCGTGGATTCCAGAATCGTCACGCTCGTGGGGTTTTCGGCGCCGAAGACCGGCGTCTGCTGCACGATGACGCCGACCACTCCGGCGGCCGGGCGGGTGGCGACCTGGATGAGTTCGGCCGGCACACCCGCGTCGACGATGGCCTGCATGGCCCGCTCGGTGTCGAGTCCGCGCACATCGGGCATGATGGCCACGTCGCCCGGTTGGTATTCGGGCAGCGCCACGGTGATGACCTCCGGGCTCGTGCGGGAGACCTCGGCGACCACGAGGTGGTTGGCCACGGCCCAACCGGCGAAGACTCCGCCGGCGCCGCTCGCGAGCATGAGTGCCAGAACGGATGCCGCAGCCACGGCGATCCACCAGCGCGCCTTGCGCTCCGGCGGCACCGATTTGGCATCCGGGACGGCCTGCTCCAGAGCCGGATCGATGCCGGCAGCGGCCGGATCAGCTGCTGCCGGATCAGCTGCTGCGACATCTGCCGCTGTCACGTCGGCGATCCACTGCAGAAGCCCGGGATAGCTCGCGGGGTTGTTGACGATGATCTGCCGCAGCTCCGGATGCTGTTGCGCAAGCTCGGCGAGTCGCTCCGGGCTGCTCTGGGGGTCAGCCGCGAGGTTTTGCAGGGCGATAAGCGTGGGATTCACGGGCTGGCTCCGGGTTGGGGGTGAGTGGGGTGCGGTCGCAGGCCCAGCGCTCGTTAAGCGCTGGGCTGGTGTTCGGTGGGCTGGTGTTCGGTGGAGCTAGAGGCCGCGGGCGCGCAGCGCCTGCTGCACGAGCGGGTCGGGCGATTGCGCCAACCAGGTGAGCAGGTCGGGGTAGGCACTCGGGTTACCCGCGAGTTGCGGCCAGACCTCCGGGTGCTTCTGCGCCAGGTCGTAGAGCTCGGCGGCAGACGTGGCCGGGTCGCCGGCCGCCAGGCTGGCCGCGCTGGGAGCTGCGACGGGCATTTCAACCGGCGTTTCGACTGCCAATTCAACCGGTACCGGAGGAGCTGGCGGCGCGACCGGGGGTACCGGCGCAGCTGGCGGCGCAACCGGGGGTACCGGCGCAGCTGGCGGCGCAACCGCGGGTACCGGCGCAGCTGGCGGCGCAACCGCGGGTACCGGCGCAGCTGGCGGCGCAACCGCGGGTACCGGCGCAGCTGGCGGCGCGACCGGGGGCACCGGCGCAGCTGGCGCATAACCGGTGTAAGTGGCCTGGGCCTGGGCCCGAACCGGTCCGTACTGGGTGAAGTAGCCGCGAACGGCGGCCGGGGCGGTCAGCGAGTAGAACACCAGAGCCGGCAGTCCGAAGGCCAGGGCGAGGCTCAGCGTCGCCGCGGTCGTGAGGATGATCAGCGAGAAGGAGCTGTACGCCGCGCCATCGAACATCCAGGAATAGAGCTCACCCACGTTCTCGTCACTGAGGGTCTGTGCGCGCAGCACGACGAAGACGATACCGAGCACGGTGACGATGCCGGTTAGTCCGAGCACGAGCCACTGGCTGCCGGCCGGGTTGGACCGCAGCGTTGTGCGGGCGATGATGGCCACCACGATGATGATGGACAGCACGATCGTGGCACCGATATTCAGACCGGTGGAATCGGAAGTGGTACCGCTCCCAATGAGGTTTGCGATGACCAGCAGCAGGCTCAGGCCGGCGGTGCTGATGATGAGAATGAGAGTGAGTGAGGCGACGCCGAACCATTTGGCGATCGGTTCCATCGGCACCATCGCCAGCCGTAGCGCCGGCGCCGAGGCCAGACCGAGCAGCGCGGCGAGCAGAATGAGCGGGTAGCCGCCCCAGCTGAGCGACTCGACACCGCCCACAGACAGAGCGAAATCGGTGAACGCGTCGATCGTGATGACGGCGACGGCGATGCCGCCGAGCGCGCGGCCGACGGTGAGCCAGATCACGCTGCCGCGAATGATTCCATAGATCGGCAGCAGCACGGCGGCCGCGCCGGCCAGCACGGCCAGGACCGCGGTGAGCAGCACCACGGCGTTGACCTGAGCGGATGTCGACGCGACGAGTCCGAGAACCAGTCCGCCCAGCACGGTCAATGCCACGACGACGCCGTAGCCGATTACGATGCGGTGCCAGAGGCGCGCGATCGGGTGGTAGCCGACGATGCCGACCAGTTCGGCGGCGCGGGGCTGGGCGGCGAAGAAGGCGCCGGCCAGTCCAAACGCGGCCGCGTAGCCGAGTCCGGTCGTTTGATCCTTGGAGAAGGCGTCAACGAGCATGAAACCCAGTACAAGGAGCGCATATGGCGCGTTGACCACCAGTCGGATCAACCAGACCTGGGCCAGCCCAACACCGGGGCCGAAGACGCCGGCACGCAGCAGGTAGGTGAGGCTGAGCGAGAACAGCGACAGCAGCGTGATCAGGATGACCTCGATGCGGCCGGTTGCTCCGATCGTTTCGCTCATGCTGTAGCTGTCGGTACTAAACATCCACGGCAGGGCAAGGGAGATGAGGAGCAACAGCAGGGCTCCGCCGTCGCGCGCCCAGTCGGAGGCGGGGATGCCGGCGAACGGTTTCGGTCGGGTCGGCACTGGCGCATACTGCGGCGGCGCGGCGGGCGCAGCGTACTGCTGCGGGGCTGCGTACTGCGGCGCGGCGTACTGCGGCGCGGCGTTTTGCGGCGCGGCGGGGGCTCCGGGCTGCGGTGCGGCGGCGGCTACGGGCTGCGGCGCTGCCGGCGGCTGTTGGGGGGCGTTCGGGTCGAAGGTCATTTGAGTCCTCTGTCTTCGTTCTGGTTTCTTGTCACTGTGCTGCGAGGGTGTTACTCGTAGAGCCGGTCGAGTTCGCCGTCCTGGCTGAGTCGCACCAGGTTGTCGACGGCAATGCCGGTCACGTCGGCCAGGGTGCGCATGGGGCTGACGAACCATCCGCTCTTCTCCTGCACCGAAAGAACCCGCCAGCTGTCGGCACCGAGCTCTTCCATCCAGGACGTGTCGTCGAGGCATCCGTCGAATGACGAGTAATCCGAATCCGTGGTGACACAGACCCCGGTGAATTCGGTACGGTACGGCCAGTTGTAGCCGTCACCCTCGATGACGATGCTGTCGATATCGAGGCGTGCCGTGTTGCCCTCAATCTGCGGGGTCACGGCGAAATCGGTGATCTGCAGGTTGTCGTAGTCGCCGTCACCATCGGTGGGCATGAGCACGTCACCGTACAGGCTAAGAAAGCGACGTTCGGCCTCGGGCAGCACGGCGGCGAGGTCGCCATAGTCGCCGTTCTCGCCGAACTCGATCACGGCTTCGGCGAATCCTTCGGCCGCGGCATCGGCGGTGTCGAACGAGGCCACATCGTCGGCGGCGACCAGGTTGCCCCGGGCCAAATCGTACGATCCGCTCTGCAGAATGTTCTCGCCGGTCGTGAGCAGCGGGCTGACATACCAGGAGCCTCCCTCACGAACGGTGACGATTGTGGCGTCGTGTCCGAGCGAGTCGGCCAGGTCGGCGGCCGTCTGCGTGTACGGCAGCATGTCGTTCAGCTCGTCGATCGACGACTCACGCAGGTCGGCGATCATGGAATCGGTGTCGCTGTCGTCGTAGCCCCACGACTCCTGCTGCAGACGCAGCTGCGGGGCGACGACTTCGAGGTACGCGTCGGTGATCGTTTCAGCATCACCGTTCATGGTTATCTCACCCGCGGTGATGGTGACGACGGCGATGCCTTCTTCAATGTCTTCAGCCTCGAGTTCAAGCCCGGTCAGGGTGATGTTCAGGCTGTCGACGACCGTGTTGATGAGCTCCGGCATGTCCACCGGGTCGCCGTTCTCGTCGTCCATGGCAATAGTGCTGAGCTGATCGATCGGCGCCTTGAACGACTCGATTTCCGCGGGAGACAGCGAACCGTACAGGCTGATCAGGTCCATGTCGGCGGTGCCTTCGAGGAGCTTTTCGACCGCGGCGGTCGGCGAGGATGCCCCGCCCAGCTTCGAGAAGATGGCCCCGTAGGCCCACACGCCGCCGCCGGCGACCAGCAACACGACGACCCCGATCGAGCCCCAGATCAGCAGTTTCTTGCGCGGGCGCCTGGGAGCCTGGCCGGGTTGAGCCTGGCCGGGTTGAGCCTGGCCCGGTTGAGCCGGGCCCGATTGAGCCTGGCCCGGCTGGGCATAGGGATTCATCACCGGGGATGCCGCAACGGTGGCAGGCGCGACGCCAACAGGCGCCGCGATCACGGGCGCGATCGTGCCGAGCTGGAGCATCCACTCGATCAGGGCCGGATAGCACGACGGGTTTCCGGCGATGACGGGGTGCAACTCGTGGTGGGCGGCGGCGATCTCGGCAAGCCGGGCCTGCGGGGTCGCCGGGTCAGCGGCTTCCCGAGAGAGGGGGGAGGTGGAATCTGTCACGAGAGGAATGCTCCTAGATATTCGGTGCTGGCGGACGGGTACGAAGTATGGGGTGGCCGGTAGCGGGCCGGGTCGCCACTACCAGGTGAGAATGGTGAAGACGGTGTACGCGGTGGCTGCGAGCACGACCAGAACGGTGCTCGAGATGATCAACGTCAGAGTCAATCGACGACGACGACGTTTCGTGGCCGCGGCACGCTCGCGAATCTCGGCCGCCGCGTCGGCGAGGCGGAGACGGGCCAGGTCTGGCTGGACGTCGGCTACTGGCAGTGACTTCTGCGGCGGCACGATGGTCGGTGTCGGCCGCGCCGCGTAGCGCACGCTCTCACCGCTCTGCACCTGCGGCGGCTGGTACCGACGTTGCAGGGAATCCATGACCGGGGTGTGCACGGGAGCGGCCGCTCGCCGCCCGCTCAGGAGGGTATCGGCTGCCGTGCTGCCCCGGGAGGAACGCACGGTCGCCTCACCCGGGTCAACAGCGGGGTCGGTCTCGTTCGGCGCACCGTCAGAATCGCTTGTCGCAGCACGGGGCCCCCGCACCACACGGCGGGTGTGTTCATCAGTGTCGCGTTGCACGATGCGGGTGTGTTCGTCAATCGTGCGTTGCACGATGACAGTGTCTTCAACGTCGGGCCCGTCGACTGCGGGTTCCGCAGCTGGCAGCTGCGGGTCAGCGGGCTGCATTGCGGGCCACTCGCTGCACCGGTCGGGTGTCTTCGGTGCGGGTGTCGATGGTGTCGGAGTGGTCGTCGCCGATCGCGACGCCGTGCCAGGAGCTGACTCCGCCTGCGATGACATCGATCACGATCACCGAAATATTGTCGCGGCCGCCGTGCTCGAGGGCCCCGGCGAGCAGCGCGTCGGCCGTCTGCTGCGTGCTGCCACCGAGGGTGAGACCGGCTTTGATGGCCTCGTCGGAGAGTTCGCCGCTCAGGCCGTCGGAGCACACGAGCAGACGTTCGCCGGTTACGACCGGGCGCAGCCAGTAGTCCGCATTGCTGTTGTCGGCGCCCATCGCGCGGGTGATGACATTTTTGCGGGCGAAGGTGGCGACATCCGCTTTGAGCAGCGACCCTTCCTCGATGAGTTCCTGGGCGAGGGAATGATCGACGGTGAGCTGATGAAAATCGCCGCCGTGGAGGCGGTAGACGCGCGAGTCGCCGACATTCACGATGAGCCATTGCGGCGCTTCCTCGTGGTCGATGAGAACCAACCCGGTGAGGGTGCTGCCCGCGCCGCGCCCGGTCGAATCCGACACGGCACGCACGCTGGTGTGGGCGCGCTCGACCGCGCCCACCACGTCACCGGCCGCTACATCGGTGCGGCCGATGCAGGCCTGGAATTCGGCGATCACAGCGGTGCTGGCCCGCTGGCCGGCCTCCAGCCCGCCCATGCCGTCTGCAACGATGAACACGGGTTGGGACGCCAGCAGGGAGTCTTCGTTCTCGTGCCGTTTGCGGCCGACGTCGGTGCGCGAGCCACACTGCAGCGACACCCCAGCACTGGTCGCTCGCTGTTCGGCGAGGTGGGTCATAACTCAGGCCTCCAGGTAGATGCGCGCCGCAAGCTCCCCCAGCAGGAACCGATCGGTCAGGGGTGCGCTCGCACCCGCATCGAGTTCGTTCTCCAGGCCGCCACCATCGATGAGCACGACGCCGTTGGTCGAGTGCAGGTCGCTGATACCCCAGGCTCCCTCGACAAAGTCCAGGCGGGCGTGCGTCTTCGACACCGTCTTGCCTGGGTCATGCAGTGGAACCAACTGTGCGTCGGTGTGCGCGCCACCACGAGCGGGGTTTCGCCCGAGCAGCACGACCGGTTTGGTGAGCGACACTTTGAGACCGTGCTCGGTTTCGAGCGTCCACGGCTTCATACGGCGTGCCACGATCATGGTTTCGTCGAGATCGTCGTCGTCGGATTCGCTGTGAGCTTCAGCTGCTGCGCGTACTGCTGTGGGGACTTCGGCGACGGATGGCCCGGCGGCGATCTCCGCGGCGACTGCGGCAAGCTCACCCGGCAAGGCAATCGGGAGGTCGGAGATCGCTTGCTCCTGTGCCGCAGCAGCGACCGGTGCGGCGCTCGCCTGAACGACTGGTGCCGGCGGAGCCCACGGGTTGGCCGGTGCGGCGGCCGCAACGGGCGGTGCAGCAACGGGTTGTGTTGCAAGAATCGGCGGCGCCAGGGGCGCAGGCGCCGTAGGCGGCGCAGGCGGCGCCGAGGTAACCGGCGGGGCGACCGGCGGGGCGGGCGGGGCCGGCAGAACGGGCGGGGCAGGCGGGGCGGACAGAACGGG
>NZ_PPTG01000011.1 GCF_002954245.1 Cryobacterium aureum
CTGGACACGATGAAAGTAACGCTGGTTGAGGCATTGCACTAAACCGAGAAAACTGCGGCCATCCCCAATAAACTTCTGGCGTCGGAACAGTTCCTCGGCTTAACGTCATCCTCGGCATAATCGCTGTTAAGCCGAATTCGGCTTAACAGCGACCGAGGCACGCAATATACGTCGGGCCCGTTCCAAAAATGGTGCGCCGCCAACACGGTCACGCAGTCGATGGGAGCCGTGGGCGTGTGTTGGGACAACGCTGTGGCCGAAAGTTTTTTCTCACATCTGAAGACCGAAATGTATTACCAGCACGACTTCGAGAATCACCTCGCTGCCAGGACCGCGGTGATGGAATACATCGAATCCTGGTACAACCGGCGGCGCCCTCATTCACACAACGGAGGACTACAACCAGCCGCCGCGATGGCCGCCCACCGCGATGACCACCAAATGGCTGCGGCGTAGAAGAAAAATCAATCAGATTGTCTCAAAAACTTGACGGGCGCACACGTGAATCTTCAGGTCTAGTGGGGCCTTGCCGGTCGGGTCTCCACGAGTATGGGCGCGAATACCATGGAGCGACTGGTGCACCTCCTACTGAGTGCGGATCACGATGATCCGCCCGAGTCACAGGAGGTTCAGTCCCATTGCACTTCACACCCAGCAATCTCTGTCCGGTTTCATCGCATCCGACCCTCAACAAACGGTCACCGAGAACGGCGACACCCGCTTCTACGTGCGCGTTGGCCAGCCGCACTTCCGTCACGAATACAGCGGCAGCTTCACCGCGCTCGAGCCGACGTTCCACGACCTCGTCGCCTACCGCGCCACTGCCGAACGGGCTCTTGCCCGATTCGCCAAAGGCGACAGCTTCGTCGCCGAAGGGTACGTGCGCACCTTCCAGGTCGAGCGCGACGGCGAAGCCATCCAACGCAAAGAATTCGTCGCCAAGAAGATCGGCCACGATCTCTCACGCACCAACTATCAGGTCGACCGCACCCATCGCGCCGGTGCGGACATCGAGGTCGAGCACGAGGCGGAAGCGGCACACGCCGGATCCAGGCGGTGAACCAGCGATGTCAGAGTCACTCGTCGAGGGGGCTTCCGGCGATCACGATGACGGCTTCGGGGCGAGCTCGTTGGACGACTTCGAGGGGCCGCTCGTGGCGGAGCCACCGCATCCGATCAACTGGAACCTTCTTAGTGCCGTCGACGCCGAGGCCGAATGGATCGAACTCAACCGCTGGGTGAACTGGCTGCGACGCACCTACGGGCTGCCGGCATCCGTTGTGCCGCCGTTCTGGCATCGGCACCCCGAGCTCGTCTGGGAGCTCTCCGCGCTGCACCTGCACTGGCTCGGCGCGTACGACCCCGACCAGCACGGCTCCGCTCCGCTCGGCTGGCATCGAGACTTCGCGGAGGCCCGCCAACGGCTCCGCGACTGGGTCGCGATGTCAGGGACCCGCCTGGAGCGGGACCGGGCTACGCGGCAGACCGCGTGGCCAGGAGAACCTCCGGCCGACTCTGTCGAGGACGTGGTCATCGGCGATCGTGACGAGGACTTCGTTCAGTTTGTCGTTGATGACGTGGCCAGGCGACGCGAGGCCGAAGCTCGCATCAATGATGCACCCGACTTTCACTGATTCGTCTATGGGCATCCGGGTCAGCACGACTCGTCGTGTGCTCTCCATCGTGGCACGCGATCGGCGGCATCGGCAAGAGAAGTCCTCGGCGCTTTTTCTGCTGTACCGGTGGGATTTGAAACCTAATGCGCACCCAATGAGACGGAGGAATTCGCCTCAGATGCGTATGATTACGTGGTTTTTCAATCACTTGACCATGTTAGAAAACGGAGCAATCTCGTTCAAACGTTGCCAAAATGTTGCCACGCCTGCAGGTTGCCCCAAGGGGTCTGTCCGGGGCGCCGCGGGTACATACACAACGTGAGATGCATGGCGTAAATCGCATCAGAGAGACCATCGAGAGGAGTGTCGACCTGCTCCTGACTGGCGCCAGGGTGCTAGTAAAGAGTCCGACATGTACGTATGGATAGCCCGTCCAATAGCAGAGAATTGACGAGCCGATAATAGATATTATGTAAACTTGGAAGTCCAACTATTGCAGAATTGGTCGAATAAAGCATTCTGATACGGCGACTGCTTCTTAGTCAGGGAATCTGGCCTCGTGCACGCAAGGGATAATTGCATTTGGGCGCACATATTGCCCGAGGAGAAGCGTGACTCACATGTCAACTGCGGCTGGAACAGACCGGGCACGACTGGCCAGAGTGTCTGGTCAGCCACTCTGGTTGGGCGTCCATGACGACATTCTCGACCGGATAGCCTCGGGCGAGTTCAAGGACATGTTTCCCGGTGAAATTCAACTGACCGCGGAATATCAGGTGAGCCGCAGTACCATTCGACTTGCGCTGAACCCTCTGCGTCGAGAGGGGCTGGTGTCATCAAGTCGGGGTAAACGCCCGGTGGTGCACCTCAACCATGGCGAAGAACATCGCTTTGGGCCGGTGTATAGCTTGTTTGCGGCAGTTGAGGCTTCTGGGATGAGGCAGCGCAGTGAGTTGATCCGGTGCGAAATCCGTGTCGACGCGCGGATTGCTGACCGGCTCGACCTACCCGGCGACGCCCCGTTGGTCAATATTGAGCGCCGTCGTTTCGCTGACGACGATGTCTTTGCCGT
The DNA here is from genome assembly GCF_002954245.1 of Cryobacterium aureum. Classification (GTDB taxonomy): domain Bacteria; phylum Actinomycetota; class Actinomycetes; order Actinomycetales; family Microbacteriaceae; genus Cryobacterium; species Cryobacterium aureum. Next base: position 2,689 of record NZ_PPTG01000011.1, read on the forward strand.
TGACAGCGCCTGGCTGCCTGCCGATCGCGCTGCCGGTCTTCTCGAAGTCGATTTCAGCAACACTGCTCTCTATCAGGAGTTGACGCTCCGGTGTGGGATCACGCTGGACGGCGGACAGGAAACACTGACAGCGATTGCCGTTACCGTCGAACAGGCGCGAGTTCTTGAATGCCCGGTCGGCGCTGCCGCGTTCTTCATTGAACGGTGTGGTCGCGCTGCGGGGCGTCCGATGGAATGGCGGGAAACTGTCGTCCGTGGCGACCGTTTCGCGGTCACCACATCATTCTCACCCCGTTGATGGTTCAGCCGTTAACGGTTCTCAGCCTTAAGGCCCTTGAACTGAGGGCTTGCCAGGACGTACTCGTAGGGGTCCCCGGTGGGAAAGAGACCGGTTCCGTTAGGGAGAACAGCCATCGGAATTCGTCCCTGACCGCGCTGCTGCATGTGACCGTCGGACCAGGTGATCGTAACGTTGCCCATCCCGCCGCGAAGGTAGATCACTTTGTCAGAGGCCGATACCGGGGTCATGTCGCTCTCCAGAACCTGCTCCCACAGCGTTCCGGAGTCCGGATCAATCGCGGTGAGTATCGTGGCCCCATCCGTTGGACGGAATGAGGACACGGCGAGGTTTTCTGAGGACTCGTCAATGATTGACGGTCCAGTCACGTGCCCGGAAAACTCTGCGAGCATAGCTCCCGTTTTGACGTTATGTGCGCTCACAACAGAGTCACCTGCGCTATCGACCCAGTCAAGAAAGACGATATCTTCCTGCGATACGTCGTCTGCAACGGAGACCGCTGAGGAAGATTCGACGTCCGTGGGACGTGAGAGTGTGTTCGCGTCCCAGCGTATTTCTCCGGTGGTGGTGTCGACAGCCGTGAGTAGGCCTGCCGTCTCGATGAGGCCGGTGCCATTGCTTTCGTACTCGATCGTTGACGCTCCCGTCGCGTCTTCGGCGGCACTGACAGTACCGTCGTGAGCGCTGAGCATGACCGCGGGCAAGACGTCGTCGGAGACGATCCCTTTGGGCGTGTCCGCGAAGATCAGGCCTGAACCTCGGGCCGGTCCCGGAACATTGACTGGCCCCCAGGCAATCGCGCCGGACTCGGACTCGAATGCCGTGGCGACAGTGCGCGTCGCCAGCTTTCCCGCTTCTGCCGTAGTGTCCGAATCGAGAATCACGATGAGCTCTCGATCACCGTCGCGGGTCAGTACAAACCCCACGCAGGACGGGTTCGTTTCGATCTGCCACCGTATGCCTGCCTCCGAGAGACCGATGAAGTTCAAGTCTTCAACCTCGCTATTCGGAAATAGCGTCGACACAAAAACGTTATCGCTCACGGCGGGTTGGCTGTCGAATTGCACGATACCCGTGGCCAGATAATCACTAGGCAACGCGGGCATAGCGGAAGTTGCAGTGAAGTCAACCAAATTTACGATGTCGGAGACACGATGGGCGCCGAGCTGCGACGGGGATCCGGAACACGCGGCCAGTAGCACAACGCTAGCGAGCGTGGCGGTTGCGGCACCAGCAGCGCGCCTCATTCTTGCTTTTGGAGCACACGCTGCCGCCGCGTGCGACGGTTCCGAGCCGCGTAGGCCAGCGCGATGAGGCCCAGCACGACGATCGCGACGATCCCGAATCCCAGATTGGTCATGAGGGAGGACACATCGAGCACCCAGGCCTCGGTGGCGAACTGATCTCCGATGGTCAAAACTCCGCCGAGGCTCGCGGTACCGTCGGTGAGGAATAGGAAAATTCCGATCAGGATTGACAGGATCCCGGATACGATCATCAACCACGAGTTCTCCCATCTTCCGATGGTGAGCATCCGCGGGCGCAGCCAACGACTCTTCCCCAGTGAAAGACGGTCCCACAACAGGGCGAGTACGATCAGGGGCGCTGCCATGCCGAGCGCGTAGATCGCTAAGAGAATTCCCCCGTAGACGGCGTTACTGCCGAGGGCGGCCACGGTAAGCACCGAGCCGAGGATGGGGCCTGCACACACCCCGGCTACTCCGTAGACAGCGCCGAGGAGGTAGACCGATACTGCCGAGGTCCCTTCGGCCGCGCTGCCGCGGGCAAAGGCGGGAAAACGTAGTCCAGAAATTTGGATGATACCCATCAACACCACGAGTAATGAAGCGATCCCGACGAAGGCCGTGCGATTTTGCGTGACAAACACCCCGACCGTGCCAGCCAGCACTCCCAGCGGCACCAACGTAGTAATTAGACCCAGATAGAACAATCCGGTACGGGCAAGAAGCTCGGACGGCTTCGCGAACGCGTAGGCGAAGAACGCAGGAAGGAGCATGACCGAGCAGGGGCTCAAAAGTGTCAGCATCCCGCCAATCAGTGCGCCGGCATAGCCAATATCCACGTCTAACGTCCGGCCTTCGCCAGTTCGCTGTCGATCGTGTCACGGAACACCTGCACCGGCATCGCGCCGGAGATCGGAGTTTCATTTACCACGAACATGGGCGTGCTGGTAATTCCGAGGTACCTAGCCTCGGCCGCATCAATGTTCACTTTTTCCAAAAGTTCAGCATTATCCAGGTCGGAGACGAACTGCTCAAGGTTGGGAACACCAATTTCTGTCGCGATTTCCAGAAGGCGTTCCGGGGGCAATGCCACATGTCCGCGTTCCGGGGCGCCCGCGAAGACGACCTCGGCAAACTCCCAGAAGAAACCTTGCTCGCCCGCCGCCCGGGCAGCCACGGCCGCTGCCGTGGATTCCTCACCGAACACCGGCAGGTCCCGCCACTCGATGCGCACTTGGCCGCTGTCGACATATTCCTCAACGAGGACGGGGAGGGTATCGCGCGCGAAAACCCCACAAAATGGACACCGGAAATCGGCGTATTCGACCAAAACGACCGGCGCGTCGACCTCTCCGCGGGCGGTCACCTCACCATCGACACGTCGGGCGAGATCGAGCGTCTGCTCGCCGCTATTTTCCCCGGATTGTTCAGCGGGGGCCGAAGTGGATTCTTGGACGGGTTGTTGTGCAACCACTCCGACGATGACGACTGCGAGAACTGCCGCTGCTCCTAAAAGCATCAGGAGCGTGCGTCGCCGCACCTTGACTCGTCGGATCGGCCTGTTTTTTGTGAAGTTCTGTTGTGTCGGCACCATATTAAATGTACGCACATTAGGGTAAAAAAGACAGTTGTAGCCGCCTCTCCGTCCGAGTCAAGGAGCATTCCCGGCAAACCGATTGAAAAGAGTCCATTCATGCTCCAAGCAACCACCGCCCCGCCACGAACGGCCCACGAGACTGACCGCATTGCCCACGCCGGCGAGGGGCGTCTCCACCTTGGTGATACCGAGGCCTACCGACCCGTCATGACCGAAGCGCGTCGGTTACAACTCCGCTCCACGGCGTGGGGCAAAGCTCCACGGTCCACGCAACGACGTCACTACCACCGCGTACTCGTCTTCGCCGCGGCTTGCGTCGGTGTCGGAATAGCACTGGTGATCTCGCTACTACTTTCGGTCAATTCATGAACGCCATTCATAGGTCGGCGCCCCGGAGCGTTCCGCAACTTCTTATTCATGTGCTTGGCTCGGACGAAGCCTCCGTTGCTGCTGGCTTGCAGGTTGTGCGCAACGCCCATCACGGATTCGCCACTCCGAGCACAATTGCCCTCGTGATTCAAGGCCGAGCCGTCCAGTTCCTCGCGGCCAATTCCGCCCTCGATGACGAAATCAACACGGCACTCGCTTTGCCAGGCGTGTCGGTGGTGGCATGTGGAAACAGCCTCCGGTCCGCTGGTCTTGGCGTCCACGATCTTGGCATCGGCGTGAGTAGCACTCCTGCTGCCGTCGTCTTCCTGGCTCAGTCTCAACTCGAGGGATGGGCCTATGTTCGCATTTGACACGACGGTCGTAGGGCGCTTGAACGGCGCTTTTCAATTTACGTACGGTTGACAGCGTCTTGAATATCTTGCAAGTCATCGATTCCGCCGGCGAGATGCTCTGACCAATTCGGGCCGACATGAGCCGCCCGACCGACCAGCGAGCGTGCGCCACGCCGACGACCGCTGGCACGGTTCCGTCCGTCCGCAGCTTGCTGGCGCGACGGCGCGGAGTTCGGCACACCTCGCTCGCTGAAGCGCCGGCAACTTCGTAATACTTCACCAAATAACGAACCCTGCCTCAAGAGCCTGTTGTGCAGAGCGAACCCCGTTGGTCGCGGCAGCCAACCGTAATCGGGTGTCGTATTCGCAAGGTTCGAGATCAACAAGATCTATTGGTAGTTAGCGAAGACCTGTGCGACGCCCGAGGGCTGTTAGGAATCCGAGCGGGCGGCGCAGGTGCACTGCTGACTCGTTGGGACGTCGGCCATAACCTCATCGACGTGCATACCGCATCCGGTCCAGGTGGTTTTTCCGCAATTGTCGCATCGTATGGGACTGCACATAGTGACTCCTTAGCTAATCGAGCTGAAGTCTCCAGTATACCCCATGGGGTATAAGTTACTTGCGGACAGAGGAAACTTATTTGTCAACGACGATGGCCAGTCCGGTGGCGGCAGACGCGTCCGTGATGCCGCCTGCATCGGTCAGCGTGGTGAACCCGAGGTCGGCCATGCGGGTGACGGCTGCAGCCGACCGGTTTCCGGTGGCGCAGTAGATGATGTAGTCCCCGTCGATTGGCAACACCGCGATCAGCATATCGAAGTCCGGGGACTGCACGTCGATATTGATGGCGTCCTGCAGGTGTCCACCGACATACTCTTCTGCGGTGCGCACATCGATGATGACCGTACTGGAGGTGACAGCGATGGACGGGGCCGGCGCGGGGCTCGCGCAGGCGGCCATACTGAGCAGTGCCGCCACGGCAATCGTGATGGCGGTAAGTGTCTTCATCATGGCTGGGTGTCCTGACGGGTGCGTGACGCGGGAGGCAGTGTGATCGGCTCGGGGGTGACTTTCCGGGATCGTGGGAACAAAGGCGTGCAAGTGGTGCAGGCCTCACCCTCAGTGGACTCTGACGATTTACTGCGGGTAGTGGCTCGGCGTTCGCTGGCCAGCCGTTCGCGCAGGGCCCAGAACAACAGGGCGAGGGCGGCAGCGGCCAGGACCGGGCGAGCAGCACCACTCACGACCGGGTCGAGGGAGCGAACTTCGGTAGTCAAATAGAGCGCAATCAGACCCAGAGCCGGCCACCGCGCGTCACAGAGAGTTGCGTCGGCGCCGATGGGGGTGCCGATATAACTTGCAACAATCAAGCCGATCACACTCGCTCCGAGGGCAGTAGCCGCGACCGCCCACCAGAGCGCATCGCCTGCGCCGACCGCAATAGGTGCGTAGCCGGTGGCAAGAGCAATGAACGCGCCTACGGCAACGGCGGCCACGATCATCCAGCGTCGCGCGGGCCAGGCTCTGAGGTCAGTGAACACGCTCGACAGCTTCCGCCTCAACATCGGCCCGAGCGGGAAGACGACAGGAGTTTTCTCGAGTCATGCGCGCATACAGAGCCCAGCCGAGCAAAATAATCGACGCGGCGGCCAGATACGGCTGGACCGGCTCGAAGAATTGCATCGCCCCGGTTGTCCCGAGAGCGAGGAGAACTAATTTGTTGCAGACGGGGCATCCCACCGCGAAAAACGTTACGAGCCAGCCGGCCATGCCCGCCCGTCCGGCCGCTCGTCCGAATGAAGCGCCTTCCGGGTGCGCCACATAGGTAGCGGTGACCAGGCCCGCTAAAACCGCGCTGAGAATGAGCACCGGCCACGACCAGGCGGTCGGCGGGATCTCTCTCGAAAAGAATGGCGTGTCAATCAAGTCCGTCGGGATGGCAATGAAGACCACCGTAAATAATGCTGTTGCCAGGGCAACCCACCAGCGACGGGAGGGCCAGCGACGCAAGTCGCCGCCGAGCCCGGCCAGCGTGCCGCGCCAAGGGGCACGCCGTGATGATTCGTCCCTACTGGTGCGCTGGTCACGCATGCGAATAGCCCTCATTTACTTTTCATGGTGAAACGCTTGCTGTCATATTTCAGTATACTGATACCCTAAGGGGTATCTTACTCCCCCGCAAAACCAGCCATGCATCCGCCTATCAACAGGAGTACACCTCTATGGGAACTACCGAACCCGCGACCCACGCCAGCGACGACCTGCGCAAGACCCTCAATCGACTCAAGCGTGCACAGGGGCAACTCGGCGCCGTCATCACAGCCGTCGAGTCCGGCGCCGATTGTCGCGCCGTAGTCACCCAGCTGGCTGCCGTCTCGAGCGCCATCGACCGGGCGGGGTTCACGATCATCTCGTCGGCAATGAAAGAGTGTCTCATTGACGGCGGTGCCGATGGAGAAAAAAAACAGCTCAGTGTCAATGAGCTTGAAAAACTTTTTCTCTCCCTCGCCTGATCCCGCTCGCGGTTGCTAGCCCACGAGGGCGCGTACCGCGACATACACAGCGATGCAGAGCACAAGGATCGCGAAGCTCGTTTTGAGGACGCGGTCGGGGAGCCCTCGGCCGAGTCTGCCCGCAATCAAGGATGCCAGCATGGCCGTTCCTGCAAAGGCGCCGGTGACAGCCCAGTCGATCTGCACGTCGCTCAGGTGGGCGCTGAAACCGGCAACCGAATTGATGACAATGATCACAAGGGACGTGCCGATCGTGACGCCCATGGGAAGCCCGAGCACGAGAGCCAGTGCCGGAACAATCAGAAACCCGCCGCCGACGCCAAGCAGCCCGGTCAGGAACCCGACCACGGTGCCCGTGGCCAGCGCACGGGGCAGGCAAATGCGCCACCGGGTCCCGCCGCCGGGCAGCGCGCAGGGGCCAGTTGCGGCGGGGGTGGCAAAGAACATCCGCACACCGGCAATGACCATGATCGCGCTGAAAGCGACGAGCAGAAGCTGAGGGTTGACCAGCCGGTTTACGAGGGTGCCGAGGTAGGCGGTGGGAATGCCGGCGGCGCCGATGATGCCGGCGAGACGCCAGTTCACGCCGGCGCGCAGCCGCGGAAGCACGGCGACCGCCGACGCCGCTCCCACGACGATCAGCGACGTCGGTATCGCCTCCTCGAGGGGTAACCCGACACCGTAGACCAATGCCGGAACTGCCAGGATTGACCCGCCCCCACCGACCAGGCCAAGGAGCGCACCGACGATCGCTCCTAGAAGCAGCGCGGCCGGGATCATGTGTGCCGCGCCAGCTGCGCGAGGACATCGCTCTTCGTGGGCTCGGAAACCGGGCGGTTCCAGCGCATCCACGACAGAATGCGGCCCAGCGTGCAACTGTTGGTGGCGGCCGACACCGCGAGGCCGGCGCCGATGACGCCGGCGAGAAGATGGAACTGCGGATGGATGAACCTTCCCGCCAGCGCGCTCGCCAAAACCAAAGATCCGGCCGTCATGCGTACCTGTCGATCCATGGCCCACGTGGAGCGGCCGGTGACGATATCGCCGCCGGCCGCGGCATAGCTCGCTACGCCACCGGTCAACACACGAGCACCGGTCAGGCCAGCAGCGTCAAGATCCTTTCGCGCTTCTTCCGCACGTCGACCCGACTGGCACACCAGCACAACCCGGGAGGCCATCTGCGCCGCAAACTCTTCAGTGTGTTCTTTAAGCAGGTGGAGCGGCACGTGATACGAACCCCGGATATGCCGGGTTTCAAACTCCGAGCCCTCCCTCACATCGATGATCAGGTCGTCATGATTGAGAACCCATCGGTGGAATTCGTCTGCCCCAATCGGTGGCAAAGTAGGGCTGACGGTGCGCATGGTGTCAGAGATAGTAGATCCGTTTCAGTTTGGTGCGGGAGCGGAGCGATGCTGGGCAGCCTTGCGGCCTGCCACTGAGGCAGGCCGCTGACGATCGTGTCTGCCGTGAAGCCAGCAGTGGTTAGGTGTTCAGCCGCGGCGTTATTTCTATCAGGCTTTCACTGCATATCGGGCGGCCCAGGCGTTGTAGCCGCCGATGAGGTCGGTCACGTCCGAATGGCCAAGGCCGCGCAGCGCACTCGCGGCGACGCTCGAACGCCAGCCGCTGGCACAGTGGATGATCACGGGTCCGGCGGGCACTTCGGCGTGGCGCTCGCTCAGCTCGGCCAGGGGAATGTGCAGCGAGCCCGGGATCGCGCCCTGCTCGACCTCGCCGGGGTTACGTACGTCGAGGATTGTTGCGGCGGTGTCCCGGCGCAGAGCCTCGAAGTCCTCAAGCTCGACCCGCGCACCGACCTGCATCAGTGGGCCGAGGTCGGTGAACGCCTGCGCCGGGTTTGTCAGATATCCGGCGACCCGGTCGAAGCCGATGCGGGTCAGCCGCATTCCGGCCTCGGCTTCGCGGCCGGAATCGGCGATGATCACAATGTTGTCGTCGTGCTCGATGACCATTCCGGCCGTCTCGGAGAAGCGACCGTCCAGTCCCACGTTAATGGACCCGGCCAGGTGCCCGAGCGCGAAGTCCTCGGGGCTGCGGGTGTCGAGAACGCGGGCTCCGCGTTCAACGGATGTGCGAACATCCGTCAAGGTGAGCGGTGCTAGTTCGCGGGTGGAACCGATGATTTCGTGTGTGCTGCGGTTGATCATCGCGTCGACGGCGAAGTAGCCGGGGATTGCGGGCTGGCCGCTGCGGATCATCGTCACGAAGTCGTCTTCGCTCATGGGCTGCACGGACGCGTTCGTCAGGCGCTGATTGCCGATGGTGGATTCGAGCTCGTCGGAGAGGTTCTTGCCGCAGGCGGAACCAGCACCGTGCGCAGGGAAAACACGCACCGCATCAGGCAAGGCGAGAAGCGTCGTGTGGATCGACGCGTACAGGGCGCGGGCCAGTTGGTCGGGATCGGCGCCGACGGATGCGGCCAGGTCGGGACGGCCCACGTCACCGATGAAGAGGGTATCGCCGGTGAGAACGGCATGGGGCACGGCGTCGCCGGCGTGTTCACGAACGACGATGCTGATGGACTCCCAGGTGTGCCCGGGGGTGTCGAGAATTTCGAATTCCACTTCACCGAGCGAGATTCTCTCGCCATTGGCCAGGTGACGGATCTCGTACTCCGCCTCAGCGCGGGCACCGTAGCCGATCCAGGCGCCAGTGGCTGCGGCCAACTCAAGATGACCGGCGACGAAGTCAGCGTGGAAATGCGTGTTGATCACGCCGACGATGGTCAGGTTGTTCGCTTGGGCATCAGCGAGGTATTCGTCGATGTCGCGCCGAGGGTCTACGACAACGGCTTGACCGCTCGTCTCATCACCGACGAGGTACGAACCATGGGACAGGCAGTTGAGGTAGTACTGGGTCAAAATCATCGTGGCCTCCAAAGATCGGGGCCCACCACGCCGACACGAATTGGGGCGTGTAGTGGGTATGCGCCCCAGTCTCGCACATACCCCACATGGTATGCAAGATACCCCTAAGGGTATAGTCTTTGTGTATGGCTACTACCGCTCTCACCGAGACCACCTTTGACACGACCATTGCCCAGAGCCCCATCGTGCTGGTTGATTTCTGGGCCGCATGGTGCGGCCCATGCCGCAGCTTCGCCCCGACATTCACCGCGGCGTCCGAAAAGCACCCCGCAATTACCTTTGGAAAAGTTGATACCGAAGCCGAACAAGGATTGGCCGCAGCCGCGGGCATCCGTTCCATCCCCACGCTGATGGCGTTTCGGGACTCCGTGCTCGTCTTTTCCCAGCCGGGCGCCCTAAACGCAGCCAGCCTGGAAGAGCTCATTGCCGGTGTTGAGAACCTCGACATGGACGACGTGCGCGCCAGTATCGCCGCCCGCTAAACGTCGCGTCCCCTGCGAAAAGGCTTCGCAGCAGGCTCACCGGCGGTCCACCCTGTCAACACCCGGCGAGAATACTCTCCGGGGTATAATTGTGTTATTAGTTCACCGAATTGAATGGAGATCCATTATGTGTCGTTCCGTCACCTGCAAAGTGTGCCAAAAGACAACGTGGGCGGGCTGCGGTCAGCACATTGATCAGGTAATGCGCGGCGTGCCACGCAACCAACAATGCGCCGGGCACGTCAAAGAAAAAGCGACCGGCTCCTTCTGGTCCCGGCTACTCGGACGCTAACGGCGGTACCCACCTCCTTCTACTGAAGCCTGCCAGCGCCAGCCAGATCGCCAACCGGACCACCGGCGCGGCTGACGGCTAACACGGCCGGGGTGGGGATAACCGCGTTCCGCGGTCGGGTATGGGCGCAGCCCTCATGTCAGAAAGAGCGCCGCTGAGCGTTGCTGTTCACAGAATCAGCGACACAGCGTTCACGGTGCTCTAGCGGGCCGGAGCGCGTATTAGTTGCTGCTGCTTTCTCCTTGGAGAACGGCTAGCGCGGCGAGAAGACGTTCATCGGCTTGATCAGCAACGTGCTGTATCCCCGGGGAATTGCTGAGCTGGACCATGGTTTGTGGGTTGATAGCTTGAATCGTGGTCGTATTCGCTGAGGGGCTGCGCCGGATGACGACGTTGCACGGAAGCAGCAGTCCCATGTCGGGCTCCGCGGTGAGTGCTTGTTCGGCGAGGGCCGGGTTGCACGCGCCCAAGATCAGGTAATCGCCAAGTGACTGCGCGCTTTCCACGCCGAGTTTCGTTTCGAAGGTCGCGTGGACGTCGATTTCGGTCAGAACGCCGAAGCCCTGGTTGGCTAGTTCTTCCCGCACCCTGGTGACGGCTTCTGCGTAGGGCAGCGAGATAGTGATGGTGTGTGCATAGTTCATTGTTTTCTCCCGGTCTACTTTCTTGAATCGATCGTTGCGGTTGGTGTTAGTTTGCGGTGATGATTCCCATCATTCCGCTGTCTTCGTGGTCGAGGATGTGGCAGTGGTACACGGTGCGTCCGCTGAAGTCGTCAAACGCGATACGTACGCGCACGGTGCTGCGTGCTGGGATATTCACGACGTCCTGCCACATGATGGTGTCGACCGGCTGGCCTGCCTGTTCGATGATCTGCATCGGCCACACGTGCAGGTGCATGGGGTGATCGAGCCGGCTGGTATTTGTCAGCAACCAGTCCTCCACGGTGTCGAATTGCACGGTCGTGTCGATCCGGGTGGCATCGAATACCTGACCGTTGATCGTGGCTGACATCATGCCGCCGCCCATTCCTCCGCCCATGCCGCCATCCATGTCTCCGCCCATGCCGCCGCCCCTATTCCCGTCCATTCCCATCGCGAAGATCAACTCGCGTCGGGCGGTAACGGTAGCCGTGCGTAGGTCACGTGGAACGGGTTGGCCGGGTATGGCTGCGACTGTGGCGATAGTGTCACCGGTCACGATGAATGTGGCCAGTGCGATGTCGTCGGCGGCAGTGGAGCTTCCGCTTCCCATCATCATTCCGCCGGACATGCCTCGGTCGTAGGTGTGGGCACGCAGTTCGGAGGTGCCGGCTGTACCGGTGACGAGAAGGTCGGCCCGGTTCCCAGGGGCCAGCACGACCTCGTCGACGTCGCGCGCGGCTTCGAAACGCCCGGAGTCGATTCCGAGAAGAGACATCTGCTGCCCGTCGAGGCGCAGCCGCAGGTAACGGGACACGCAGGCATTAATGATGCGCCATCGTTCCCGTTCGCCCGGGCGGGCAGTCATGCTGGGGGTAAGTTGCCCGTTGACGAGGACAAGGTCTCCCTCGCGTCCGAACATTTTCTCCATCGATGTGGCCGCTGGAATTGTTCCCGCGGAATCGAGAGTGATGTCGGAAATGACGAGGACGCGTTCCCGGCTGGCAGGGACGGGGTCGGGGTCATCAACGATGATGGCGCCGTAAAGGCCGCCGAATACCTGATCGGCCACGAAACCGTGGTGGTGCGGGTGATACCAGTACACGCCCGGCGGGTGATTGGCGGGCAATTCGTACTGGTAATCGAAAGAGTCGCCGGCCGCGACGGTGACGAACATGTTGTCGCTATTGTTCTCGGGCGAGACGTGGAGTCCGTGCACGTGCAGGTTGCTGGGGTCTGCCAGACCATTGCGAAGGCTCACGCTGAGGGTATCTCCCGCTCGAACGCGCAGTGTGGGGCCGGGCACGCCACCGTTGTAACTCAGCGCCCGCACATCACGTCCAGCAATGGTCACCTGTTGCGGGGAAGACTCGAGGTCAACGGTGAGAGTGCCGCTGACACTTCGTAACTCCGGGGGCTCTACGAGGTCGCTCCCGGACGGTATTGCCGGTGACGTAGTTGATGAGATCCGTTGATTGACGAAGAAACCCGTTCCGCCTACAGCCGTGCCTGCAATCCCGACCCCGCCGAGAATCAGGGCGCTACGGCGACTGAGATCAGGCACTACCGGCCCTCCTCGAGCACCCGCAGCTGATCACGCAACTGCTCCGCAGTGAGCTCCCCCCGAGCGAAACGCTCCTCAAGAATTCGCCTAGCACTGGCCGAATCCGCTTGCCTCGGAGCAGAGCGTGTGTCATCGCTTCCGGATTTGTTCGACAAAAAACGAACAATGACATAGATGAGCACGGCGACGCCTGCAATAGCCAACAGGCCGAACCCCCAAGACCATCCCATACTTCCGTTACCCCACATCATCTGATCGTTTCCTTTCATTTACTGATCCGTATCTCCACTATACCCCTAGAGGTATAAGTCGTGGCGTGGTTCGAGCCATCACCGCATCAAAGAAAAGGCTGGACTATGGATGTTCGTGCCGGGCTCGCACTGGACACCATGAATGGCCAGACGACTTTCCGAGACAAAATGAAAGCCCGCGATTCCGCGCCTTTCTGCTCTTTTTCCACAACTCAATCTGGGTCAGTCTCGTGTCTTGTAAACCTTTAGTTTTCTAGGACACCAGGTGGCCCAAACTGCGGGACCCGCACAGAACCGGCGACGCTTGAATATTGGCTTCCAAGGGAGCCGGGGGCGGTGCGACTGAGGGCCAGCCCCCGGAGTCATGAATCGTGTCGTTCAGAGCCATAGTTGGCGTGGTTGAGAGCCACCTGCAAGGCTCCTTCCACCACG
>NZ_PPTG01000026.1 GCF_002954245.1 Cryobacterium aureum
TGTGAGATTCCATTGGATCTGTCGATATTTCATCGAGATGACCCCACTGCTTTCGCGAGTCTTGAATCTTTCGGACGGGTCGCCGTTCCATCCGTTCTGTCATTTAATCCCAATGCTCACTTCGACCCTCATCTGGTCGGGGACTCGACCGTCATCAACAGCCGCGTCCCGCAAGACGCGTGACCGAGGCACCCTGCCACCGAAGTTCCGGCGCCAGTAGCCGTTCAAGCACCCAGGCACGGTCGATGTCCGTAGGCAGGTCCCCAAAATCTAGCCGTGCCTCAACGAAGGGACCCGCAACGTCGAGGAGAGGAGCTCCGCTCGAGCCTCGTTAGAACGTCGGCGGGGCTCGTTAGTTGGGCCGTGATCCGATCAGTTAATCGATTTCTTCAAATACGGTCGATTGGCTCTGTTCGATGAACATTTCGCGATCAAAAGCAGCGCCAAGGCGATGGGCGGGTATATCAAAGCGCTCGGACAGCTGAATGAGCAACTCGCGGTGGTACGGGTGCAGAGCTTCGGCGGCAGCAAGTTGAAGGGACGCGAGAGCGGAGGCATCCGTCATCGAATCTGTGTCGATGGTGCTCGAGAACGCGATTAGGTACGTGCTTTTAAGCCGCGCTGCAACGTTTTTGGCACCAGTGAGCAACGAAATTTCATAACTTGTTGATACGAAATACTCGTCGTTCGTATATTCAGCGGACTCAATGGCAAACCCGATCTCTGCACGACCTGGAGCCTCGAATTCAACCGCGAGCTCGCGATTGGCCTTCGCCTCAAGGAGCAGGACTGCGTTGGTACTGATGAATATTGGCTGCACGACAACCGCTTCGCCGGTCATTCAGCCACCACCGCTTGACGGGTGCGCGTCAAGCGCGCAGGCGGCTCCTTCACGGTCGCGGTAACCAAGTCATCCAGGTACGCCCTCTTGACCGCCGAAAGCGACCGTGACGAAACTAGCCTTGGGCGGTCTAGGGCCTCCTTGGCAACCGGGCTGGCCCCCACGATAGAGGTGTAATGATCAGATACTCCCGTGCCATCAGCAAAGGTGGTCTTGTAAATGTGAGCGACCATCTTTCGACGAGAGTTTCGCACCAAGGAGGGCGACTCCTGATCCACGGGGCGCGGAATTACCTGCAGGGCGTACCCAAGAGCCCGGAGATACTTCGCGATCGTCGCTACATGGACGTTTCCGTCGCCATGGAGAACCTGAGACACTCGTCCCTCGCTAACGCCAAGGCGTTCCGCGAGATCTTTCTGATCAATGTCCGTGCGCACACGAAAAGCATGAATGAGGATCTCCGACATCTCCATCGCAAGTTCCGCCGCCGCTTCTTCGAGCTGATATTTGGGATTCGCCTCAAGCTCGGCGACCCAATCGACCACAACGTTAGGCTGCTCGGTCATGGGACAGGTCTTCCTCTCTTACCCGGATCGTTTCGTCCAAGTCTTCTTGTTCAGTCGTTCGCTGACCCCAGGGTTTTCCAAAACAATGACCCAAGCGAATGTCTTGATCAAACCCGGGAATATCCCAATGCGGATCGTTCGGATAGTCGGCGAGCGCTGGGTTCTTGAATTTTCGCTTCTCTGTGAAGCTCCCGTGCCCATCGGTGTCAAAGAAGGACACACGCTTCTGACCTTCTTTGAATTCCCATATGCCGCTTTGCAGCGCATTCACACCACAGGAACGCTGTGACGGAACGCCGTGTCGCGCGAAATACTTGATTCCAGCCACAAGTTGCGCCCGCCTGTCTATCTGGGTATCGGAAGGAAGACCTTCTTTTGCTGCTTCCGGATCTGCAGCCCACATTCCAGTGAGCATTAGCTTGAGCGCATCTTCAGCGGGGGATGTCACTCCATCTGCTTCAACCGCGAAGCTGATGGTGTGAAGTGTCCCGACATGAAACAGTTTACGCACAACTTTAGGCAACTGTAAACTCCCCCTCGATTTACCTGATTCCGTGAGCGTACCGCTCTTGTTTAGGCACCATCCACCATCGAGGCACCTCTACCACCCCCCAACAAGGGGAAAGAATGCAAGTAGGCCACGATCAGACCCTGCTTATAGGTCCTTGAGGACGATGCCTTCTCCCTACACGACGTCGTCCGGCCTTGCGCCACTCCCCCACGCCGAGGCGCGCCAGGAGACTTCGCGGCAAATGATGTCGCGTGTTGCTGACTTAGACAACGTACGAGGAATAAGGAGCGGGCCTTGTCGAAGCGAATGACCAGCACGTGGGGCATCGGTAGGTGGCGATGTGGGTTCCTGTAGGTTCCGCGGCTATCTGGCCGGAATCGATCAAATTGTCGCTGACAGTCGTGCGTGCTTTCGGGGCTTGGCCCAGACGAGAGCGGTCGCGCAACAGGGCCGTCTTCCGAAACTCCTTGATGACCCGATATGGAAGGACGATTGTGCCGGAGCCCCCATATTCCGTCTTCCGCCAGAGCGGCAGCTGATTCCGCGCGTGGTCTTCGCCATCTATCGGTCAGCGACGTGAGTCTCCGTGATCGTTTACATGTGACGGCCGATCATGCCGCGGTTCCCTGCGATCCGCTCAGCGAAAGCACGGATCTCCGCCACCTGTGCGACATGCAGCCCTTGCTCCGATTGCGTCGCAATGAACAAGTTCTGATCCCCGCCCACGACCTCGATGCTCCGCCGCTGCGGACTCATGAACCCGCTCGCTTGGTTGGTCAGCAAGTCGTCGACCATGACGATGGGAGCATTTTGGAGTCCGTTCTCTCGCAGCCACCGGCCTACGGCCAGGGCCTTCACCCAGATTCCTGCAGCCATCTGGTCCCCGCACCGAGTTCCGATCTCGGCAACGTCGTACGGCGCTTCGAGCAGACCAATGGCCGGTACAAGCAGCCGATTCGCCGCTTGATCCCATGTGCTCGCCCAAATTAGCTGGACAAGTTCCTCATTGACGAGCTTGTTGAGGCCCGCCACGACCTCAGGGTCGAAGCAGATTCTGGTCGGGTACGACATGTCATCGGGGAAATCCAGGTCAAGCCAGCCGGTTCGAAGCCGAGGATCGGCTTCGCCCGTGTCTGCCGGATAGGCGAGGAGCGAACCGTCAACGTCCATGAACAGGGGTACCGGGCGGCGGACGGCATTCGACATGACTGAATCCTTCCGAAAATCTGTGGCGAGTTGGCAGAGGAGAATCCCATCTCATCTCAGACCGACCGAGGACAGCAATTTTTCATGGCAGCCAATGCCCGCGCGTGGTCTTCGCCATCTATTGGTCAGCGGTGTGAGTCTCCGTGATCGTGTACATATGCCGGCCGATCATGCCACTCCAGAAGCGGAGCCCGTCCGTCGTCTCGCCCTCGGATCGAGTCACCCGACTATCGGCGGCGTCACGACCGAGCATATCGGCGAGAAACCAGTCGACCTGAGCATCGAAACCAAGGCCACCCGGAACTTTGACCCGGTGAGCGAGGTCGGTGTCGTCTTCGTGGACTTCGAGGACGGCCATGACCCTTCCCCTCCGCTTCGCTGCTAGACGCTCAGCCAACTGGTCGACCTCGTCGCGCAGTTCGAACACCCGCAAGGCAGGGCCGACACCGACTGGCTCGAGGTGGGCCCATTCCTTGAGATCCAGTTGGGCACGGCTGGCCCAGGCGGCACAATCTTCCCACGAGCCGACGAGGACGAACCGGGTGGACGGGCGCACATTGCGTGTCATCTGACCACGGTATCGCGCGCCACCGACACTGACGCCGGGCACACTTTCTTCCTGCCCCTTAAGCTCGAGCAGTGGCTGACTGTCCCGAACCGGGAATGCTTCCGCCCGGCTCGAAAGATGGTGTGCTGCGTCGCGGGGTGGGCTCGACTGGACCCCTGTCTGCGGGCTAGCCTGATTCTGAACCTGCGCCATCTGAGGGAGGAATCGCATGGCCAGTCCACGTCACTCCGCTGATCCGAGTACCCCGCCGCGCCCGTCGAGACGCCCCTCACGCCGCAACTCGCCCGGAGCCTGATAGCCACCCAAGATGCTTGGCCTGTTTGGCGGCCGAGTATGGTCTCCTGTCCAGCGACAAGATCACCACATTCCTGGAAGCTACCCCGACAAACCACGCGCTATTCACGACCCAACGCGCTGAGAACTAGATCCTCGGCGTGCTCCGAGGCACGGAATACCGGTACCCCGGGTTCCAATTCGATAGGGCCCACGGCATCGTCTTCCCCGTCATCGCCCCGCGCATCGAACTTGCCCACGAAAACCAATGGACCGATGAGGACCTGATCCTGTGGATGCAAGGACCCACGACGTCTTTCGAGAACGAGAACCGGCCGGTCGATCACTTGCGTGAGTGAACCAGACCTGGTCCTGGCCGCGGCTCAAAACGAGTTCACGAGCAAATGGTGACCCGATCATCCCTGTGAACGTTGCAGCGCGCTTCGGAAGAACTAGCCTGTTCACATGAGCGAGCCAGTGACACCAGCCAACCTGTCCCAAGATCTGGGAGTATCCCAGCTACGGATCCGTGTTTACCTGCGCGAGCAATATGGAAAGCTTCCCCCACTCGTGCCGCGCTGGTTACTCACCGACGAACAGGCCACCGATGTGCGAGCGCACTTCCGATCCTGACCACCCAGGATCGGGTCGCACGTCCAGAGAGAAACAGGCTGGGCCAATAGATATCAGCGCAAGAAACGCACGACGGTATCCACCGCGTCCTGCTCGGTGGCAGTGAAAACGAACGGGTCCAGGGGCCCACCGTCCTGCGATTCCGAACCGGCGAACTGTTGACGGTCGCCGTATCCAACGTAGTACGCCTCCGCGTACGCGGCCCGGATCAGCTCCGGCAATCCGGCGGGAGCCACCACCCGCTCGGCGTGTCGGGTCCCCCCAGGGTTCGCGATATGGTGCGCGGCCAGATTCCAACCAGCCGTGTAGGCGGCCAGTAGCAGGCGAAGGTGTGGTCGCGGGTCGATCTCGGCGTCGACGATGACGGCGAAAACCAGAGTGGTGGCGCTGAGTTGATGCATGTCGTACCCGACGAGCCCGGGGATGCTGATATCTAGCCGGAGGTCTGCTGCAATGCGCGTTTCTTTCACTAGATGCTCCTCGCACGTGGAATCTGAGTAAACCATCCGCCTCTGACACCGGCGGTGCTGGGAGCTCCGGAGAAAGGACCTCGGATCAGCTCCTTCCCGATCCGGGACCTCGAATCGACGGCTCCTGCGTTTGGGGAGAAACCATATAGTATGCGGCGGGCATATAGTATGCGGCGGGCATATAGGTTCGGGGTGGATCGCGGAATGCTGAGATGGCTGACGGGGCCGTCTCGTCCTGACCGTGGGCTGACATCCAAGCTGCGTGAGCATCAATGGGGCTGGAGCACTCGTCGTGTGTCTCCCACGCCCCCGGTCGCCGGCAGTCACTCTGGAATGGAGCCAACCCCAACCCGCTTCTCTGCCGGGCATTTCGTGCACCCATTTGTCTTGATGCGGTTCGGAAAACCCTGATGCTGCCCGTGGCCCTGCTTGCACCGCCATGCCCGTTTCGTGTTTCCGGGAAGGATTTCCGAGGGGTCAACACCGTCGTTGTTGCTCCAATCCCAGTCGAGAATGAGCAGGGGGTGGCGAGTCGATGCATCGTTGAACCCGGACCAAACTTTACTGTTTCCGCAGTATGGGCAGCTTTGACCGGCCCGGCGTTTGACAATGACCTGTTCGAAGTCGTGCAAGTTGTCGCAGAGCCACCACGCCTTCCGTCCGCTGCCGGCAAGCTCAGTGCTGGGCGTGCGCGTTCCATTCTTGGTGGGGTGCCATTCTTTGGACAGCTCAGGGTCAATATCACTCAACGTGTTGAAGCCGACGAGCGGGTCCTGATTCGCGCAGTATCGGCAGCCCTTACCCGCCACACGACTAGTTATCAGTGCGTCGTACGGGTGACCTTCATCGCAAAGCCACCAGAACTTGGTTCGGCTGTTCCCGGCCACGACATGCTGCGGCGTCATGTCCCCGTTCATCGTCGGATGCCAAGTCACGGCAACATGTGGATGTGTGGTTTCCAGATCGTTCGCGCCGACTTCGATTTTCAGATTCGCACACACTGCACACCCCGTTCCGGTCGCTCGGCTATCCAGCGTTGCCGGGTACACATGCTCGTTGGCGCACAGCCACCAAATCGAGGTTCCCGCACCAGCCAGAACACGCCCGGGGGTAAGAGTCCCGTTCCGCTCATGGTGCCATTCGAATGACAGTGCAGTGTCGGTCAGTAACAGGCCGGTCTTCCCCCATTCGACCATGCGTCCGGCGCACACGAGGCAGCCTCGGCCCTTGACCCTGTTGTTCACCGATTGCCCGAACCTGTGACCAAACGCACACCGCCACGCGGCCTTCAGCGGGCTCCCGAGCGTCAGTTTGCTCATGTCCACTCGGAGGTTCCTGGCAACGTCCCAACCGAGTTCCGTGAGGACCGTGAGCAGCTGCACCCCTGCCTGCCGAAATGGACAGCTCGTCACCCCACCACTCGCGCTATCCTTGCCCTCTGGGTGAAGATGCCCCCGGTCGCACGTGAATCGAGCGATGTCGCTCACCGCCTCCGCTGTGCGTCGTGTGGGGTCGTTTCGTTCTGTGTGTTCGAAGAATGCGGCGTAGGACCCTAAGGGCTCGGCGCTGGTTCGTGAGGCCCTCACGGAGGCATGCGCGACTAGACGCCTAGTTCGGACGTCATGCTGGATTGCGGATGCGCTCATGCCGTTGACCGTCTCGGCGCGACCCCTCGCACGGAGCATCATGGGGCGCAGGTAGCTCCACAGGCAATCAACCACCCAGCCTTCGCCCTCCCGAACAACGCTGGTTATGGCTGCGCTGAGGGTCACTCGAGCTTGAGCGAAAGTCTGGTCGGGTGCGAAGAACCGGTCAACAAAAGTTCCTGACGTGACCTCTCGCAGCACGTGGACGAGAAGTCGGTAATCAGAGCCGGACAACTCGAGTGCGCTTCCTTGCCTCACGCTGCGAAGCACGAAGGCCTCCGTAACGGCGGCGAACAGTGGAGCGTCGATTCGACCCTTCCGGACGAGTTTTCGAAAGAGAACTTCGGCTTCGACAGCAGCCGAATCGATCTGGTATTGGGCGTCAGGCGCTGTTCCTGATCCCACCCACAGGTAGTGACGAAGACACACGTTGCCGTCGAGGTGCGGGTGCTGCTGAACGTCTCCACCCACTGCACACAGCCGGCACATGTATCGGTCAGCGATCCCGGTGAAGCAGCGTTCGCACGTGTCGCCATCAGAATGCAGTGGGACCGCAGTCCTGTGGCGCTCGAAGAATCCCTCATCCAGTCCCCCCTTCCACTCGGCGGCACGTTCAACCGCCTCACGGCTGGACAGCCCCGCGCTGTTCTGGCGAACCGCGCTTACCAACAACGTGACTGTCCCCTCGGTCAGGAAATTCGCCTCAACAAGCCGCTGCAGGTAGCTTGCCGCTGTTTCACGGTGGAGGGGGCGAACTCGTATCGCCAGCCGAAGTCTCAGGTCAAGTGGCATGCTTCACGATTTTCCCTGCGCTCGGCGAGCTACGCTTCAGCTGCACGAGTTCACGCGGCATTCTTTACGCTCGCGTTCGATTTCTTCGCTGCGCTCTTTGACTGCGGCACCGTTGTGAGTATCGCCTCGGACGCCTGCTGTGCCGCGATGTCCACCTCGATGGTGTTAAGCAGGTCGAGGGTTATTCTCTCGTGCTCTGGTTTGAAGTCTTCGAGCACGAGTAGTTGCGCCGCCAAGGTCAACAAATGCACCAGCGACCCGATAGCTCCCTGTGTGCGGTCATAGAGATATGCGCTATGTTCGGCTAGATCGCCCGGCTTGTGGTTGAACAGGCAGAACTCCTCTTCGAAGGCACGGACGATGCCGTTCCATAGCCTCCATTCGTCCGCGTTCGCGGTCGTGTACTTTTGCAGGCGCTGCATGGTGAATCTCCCGGCGATTTGCTGTCCCCGTTCACCTGCAAGGACTCGCCCGCCGTGAAGGCTGATACCGGCGTACACGAAAGTTGCCGACACCTGATTGGACAGACTCTTGAGTAAGTCGCTGCTCTCAACGTTCGATTTATTTGTATCGCTGAGGTGATGCAGTTCGTCGACCACGATGAGTTTCGTTCCGACCTCGTTCAGGACGGACACGACTGTGCGTTGCAACGAGTCGAGGGTCGCTCGGGTAGCCACCGGGAGTCCGAGGAATCGCGCGAACTGGGCCATCATCGACCTCGGAGTTGCGCCTGCAGGCACTTCGACATAGACGACTGGGAGTCTGCCGAATTCACGGAAGTCAGGCACGTCGCGTTTGTACTTGCTGAAGACGGTTTTCATCGCTGCGATTGCCGCAGCCGTCTTGCCCATAGTCGAGCCGCCGGAGATGACCACCCCGGACCTGCCGAAAGCGCGACCCCGATTCACGAGAGTGGCTTGCAGCACAGAGCGCACAACTGCTTTCACCTGCGGCGTGCCTACAATCAGATCGGATCCGTGATAGTCCAGTCGGAGGCTGTTGAACTGTTCGCGGTTCGCGCGCGTCAGTGCCGCGTATGCGTCGAGGCTGGGCAACGCCGGTTTCACTGGCTGACGCTCGAGGAACTTCATGAGGCCTTCCGCCTGATGTAGTTCGAGGTTCTGTGCGTCGGAAAAAAGCATTAGAGAGCGCCCTCATTCATGTCGAACGACCCGAGTTCCATGTAGGAGTTTTCGGTGTCGAGCCCCGCTTCTTTTGGAGAGACGTTTTGCTTTGCAGACCGGGTCTTCGCTGTCCGCGTTGGTGCCGGCACCCCACTCAGCTTGTCCCGATGCGCAGCGACACGGTTCCGTTCTTCCTCGGCCTCCATCTGTGCTCTGGCAGCCCTGGTCGAAGCAAGAATGTCCTGCGTCAGCCTGAGTGCGCTCTGATCTCCAGCCATTCCCATGTCCTCGACGATGCGTTTGGCCTCACTTCGGATATGACGGGAGAACGGCTTCTTGAACGCGTCGCCGTTCATCCAACGACACTCGATCCACTCGCCCGAGTCCTGATCCATGATCCAGACGGCGCCAGGGTTGTACGGGTCATACCGAACGGCCCACTTTCCGCTGCGCGATGCGTCGCCTGATTCCATCAAACGGTAGGGGTGAAGGAGGGGCGAGTCGTATCGCCTCCTCCCGAGCGCGATTCCGTCGGCCTGGATCGTTCGGAACTCTATGGGCATGAGCGAGATGTAGTCGTCAGCCGTCAACGGGATTGGCACGTATCCGGTGAGGTCGAACATCGCCATGTACATCGAGTTTGGAGTGTGAAGGACGCTGGACTCCAATGGGTCGCGAAGCGCGTCGTGCCGAAGGTTCTGCCAGACGATGGTCACCCACCGGTCAAACAGCTCCGTCAATGTGTAGATGTCGAGCAGATCGGCGTCTTTCGACGGGTCTGCACCACGATTCGTAACAGTGCCACCCGTGTAACCCGGAAGGTGCTGCGCGAACAGCGTCTTGATCGAATGGAACGTCCGCTCAACCATCGCCTTGTCGGTCGGGCTATACGTGGACGACTCCGTGATGCTGATTCCCAACTGCTCACAAGCGGACCTGAAGACTGTGGAGATGTAATCTGCGCCGTTGTCCACCATGATCCGCTGCGGAACGATAAACGCCTGCGCCGCGTCATACCGGGCCGCGTCCTCGGGTTCGAGGAGCTTTACCCACGGCATCACCGGAAGCTCGTGCTTGGTGAAGTGCTCTCCTCCCGGACGCAGCGGGCGTGGAACGACCGCCTTCGCCAGCAGCAATGCGTGGTCGACACCCTTCGATGCCTTCAGCACGACGCTGTTCGCAATGATCGAACGAGTGGCCTTATCAACCATGATCGTGAGGACCGCGCGCGTGGGCCTGCCAGTACCATCGATCACAAGGATGTCGAACGGGGACGAGTCAATCTGCACTTCGTGACCAGGCATGATGGCAGGTCTGCTCTCGAACATGCGGTCTGGCGCGTTGGCCTTCGAACGTCGGTTCGCCGCATTGCCTAGCGTGTATCGCCCCTTCGCTAGGTAGGTGACGTACCGCCACAGAGTGGTACGCGACGGCACCGTCACAACCTGACCGGGGAATCGCTTGAGCAGTTCTTCCTTCACGTTCTCAGCGATTCGTTCCATGGATCCCGTGGACTTGTTCTTCTCCTTCGCAAGAACTACCCGGAGCGCTTCAAGCACCCGGTCATCAGCACGGGCGAGTGGCATTGGCTTGAACAGCTCCCGCCGGTCGATGAGGCCGGCCACGCCGTGCTTGTTGTACAACGCCTTTTTTCGCTTGAGCGTGACCTCGGACATCCGCATGCCAAGGGCTGTCAGCTCCTTTGACTTCGTCCGAAGGCGAGCGGAAGCTGTCGAATCGCGAAGTTCATATTCGGGACGTTGCGCTCCGGACCCCGGCAGAGGCGTTCCTCGCGTCATTTCTTCAAGGTGAGCCGCGAGGAGTTCAGCATACGTCCGCTCCTCTTCCGTCGCCAGGTCGACGTCCCGAGCATCAACCTCAGTGCGCTCCGGTGGCTCCTCGAGCGCAAGAGGCATTTCACTCACAGGGATGACGGTGTACTCACCCGTGTCGGTGTTGCGAAGCTTCAGGCCCGCTCCACTCACCGAGGCCAGAACGAAGTTGCCGTTGGTGAGACGTACTTCAGCACCGACTTTCAAGTACCGGATCTTATGCATGTCAGGCCCTCCAAATCGGGGTGGATTGTGACAACGGCTCCGACAAGTCGAAGTAAATCTTCCGGTTCCACATCATGTTGTAGAGCTGCGGAACGTATTTCGCGGGCACCTTGAGGTCGAGGAGGAGCAGTAAATCCGCGAACGGCCGTTCGTGGTCGAGGAAACCGAGCACTCGTTCAGCTAGGACCACATCCGGGTGACAACGCTCGTTCCGATATGCCGCCAACCACTCGAGGTTGTGCCGGACTACCCTCTCGACGCCTGCAAAGACCTCGTATCGCCAACCCGTCTTGCGGCACAGGTCTTCGGTCTTCTGGAATTGCGCCGCCGCTTTCTCGTCAATTAGTTCCGACGGCCGGACGTCGTAGAGAACCTGGGAACCGTCCGCGTGCACGGCGAAAAAGTCCGGATAGTGGCGGCTGCCATCGGCGAAAATGATGCACATTGGCTGTGGTGCAATCGCCTGGATGCTGTGGCGGTGGTCCCACCACATGAGGGCGGTGTATTCGGCCATTGATTCGTGCCATACGAGCCTGCCGGTTCCAGAGAACCAGTAGAACCCCTCATAGTGACGGCGATGCTGATATTTCGCTGGTTGCCGCGACAGTTGCGCCAAGTGAAGCCCCAACTTCGTCGCAGCGCGATTCGCCGGAGCGGCTCGCGGGCATCCGTCGGCGTCGGTCCACATGATGACGTCGCCGCCTGAAATCGGCTGAACGCCTGAGAAACCGTCTGGACCTTTTCGACTGGCCTTGGGCCTCATCGGGCCTCCGCCAATTCGTCATGTCCAAATGCAACGGCGAGGATGCAGTTTCTTGATCTGTTCCTTCTACCGATTGCTTCCGAACTCTCATGCCATTTCACAAGGCGCTCCTTACTTTGGGCGGCAAACCACAAGGGATGTGGTTTGCTTGCTAGCATGCTAGCTAGCAAGTTAGTTAGTTGGTCTTTTAGACTGCTTATGCGTTCTAAGATATCACTGTTTGTCTAAAAGACCTATAGATTTGAGCACATGAGCGATCCGCGATTCAAGCCTCGGGCGTACACCACCGAGCCGAACGCGTTCGGAAAGGCCGCCAGCCTGGGCTGGATCACACCAGTGACGGAAGCTGAAGATGACCTATGCCGGGCAGCCCAGCTGCAGCACACGTACGCGGTGCGCATAAACCGACGACTACGGGACATACACAAAACCGTGCGCGACTACTCACAGATGACCGGCATCGGATACGACCGATTAGCGAAGGTGCTGAGGGGCGACGCCATCATGCGCCTGGAGGACATCGCACAAGCAGAACGACTCTTGGGAGATATTCTCGACACGTGCGACAAGGGCCGCTAGCAACGAGGTTGGATTCGAGCAGCGGCGCTCATGTACCCGCGCTGTCACCGCCGTGACGTCCTGGGCGCACCTGCGGCGGGAACACTCTCATCTCCTGCTTACGCGGCTGTGGCGTAAACGCTAGAACCGTCGTCAAAGTAGCTCTCGAAAATATGCTGATAAACAGCGTCGCACTTCTCTTTGTACAGGTCGGCTGTGAAAGAAGTAGGTAGAACACGGTCGAGTCGCGACTCGACTTCGACTCGCACCGCCGCTCTGGACTGCTGACGCTTGCGCCAGTCGACAACCAGCCGTTCACGCTTGAGAGCCCCGAGGAGCTCAGCAGAGGCGAGCTTCAACGCTTGATGCTCTGCAGCCGTGAGGTCCGGTGCCGGCTTGAGCAAGAGGTCATAAATTGCAAGTTCCTCCTCGGTCAAGCCTTCACGAAGCGCCCGCTGCTCTTCGTCGAGGATGGAATGCGAAAGTCTGACCAGCTCGTCGAAGAATTGTTGGATATTCAGCGACCCCGCGTTGTACTTGTCGATCATCTTCTGGAAGCGATCGAGCCAGTCATTGCGTGTTGGGTTGAGGGCCGCGAGGGAGACGATGCGCTGTTGCACACGCGACCGCAACTTATCGATCTCTGTGCGTTTGGTGTTGCTCTTGGCGAATTTCTGAATCAGCGCCTCGAAATCAATCTCCGAGAGATTGATCGGCCTTGATTGATGCACCTCCGGCGCCCGAATTACGTAGGCGTTCGCAGCAACGGAGCGATCAAGCAGCTCGTCGACTTGCTGCACGACATCGCTAATGTCCGCTTTCGGGTCATCCTTCGTGAGTTCTTTGGCAAGGTAATGCAGCGCCGCTCGCACTTCACCGAAGTCTGTTGCTCGCGTGTCGGGGAGCACAGCCTTGAACAACTGATTCACGACGCGCTCATGGGTCAGGAACTCCAACCGGACGGCGTCATTCACCAGGACGCTCTCAACACATTTGTCGGCCTCGCGCACCACATCAAAGCCCGTCGCGAGGATGAGAGCATCAAGGTCGACCCCAATGGTTCGACAGAAAGCGAGCGCGCCGGCTTCGGCCTCGGCCAGGAGGGCGACGAGTTCTCCCTTCTCCTGGATTGGATTAACCCCCTCGCCGTTGTCGCGCCTCGGGGTGTAGAGCGCCAGCGCCTCACGCAGCCGAGCGAATACGCCGACATAGTCGACGATCAGCCCGTTCTCCTTGCCTGGGTAGACACGATTCGCCCTTGTGATCGTTTGCAGCAAAGTGTGGTTCTTGAGTGGCTTGTCTAGGTAGATCGTTGAGCACGATGGCACATCGAAGCCGGTTGACCACATGGCGCACACAAACGCGAGGCGGAATGGGTCGGCCGGGTCTTTGAATTTCGACTGCAAGTCTTCGTCGACCATGCGCTTGCGGTGCGACACGATGTCGAGACCCAGCGCTCGCATGTCCGCCATTTCGTTCTGGGCTTGCGAGACAACGACCGCCATGTCAGTGCTTGTGAGCAGCCGCAGCTGTGATTCCAGGGCTTGGCGGTCGGTCTGGGAGACGGACTCGGGATGACGCAACTGGGCCGTCACCGTCGCGATCCGCACCCCGAACCGCTTCTTCACCTTGTCGTACATGCGCACGGCGGCAGCCTTGTCGATGCTAACTACCATGGCCTTCCCGAAAAAGCCCCGGCCAAGGAAGTGTTCGACGAGATCGTCGGCGACTCGTTCCAACCGTTCATCACGCGTAATCAGGTGATACTCGCGCCCGAAGTGCCGTCGAAGCGCTCTCTCCTGGTCTTCGTCGAGCGCCGCATCGTCGAGGATGCTCTGGAATTCCTCACTGAAATTCTCGCTGGCGAGCTGAAGCTCTGGTGTGCGATTCTCATAGTAGAGCGGCACGGTTGCGCCATCCCGAATCGACTCATGGTAGTCATAAACGCTGACGTAGTCGCCGAATACTTCTCGGGTGAGTTCTTCACCGGCCATGAGCGGCGTGCCGGTGAATCCAACAAAGCGAGCATTAGGAAGGGCATTGCGCATGTTAAGCGCGAGCGTGTCGTATTGGCTTCTATGCGCTTCATCGACCATGACAATGACATCGTCCCGTGAGGACAGCTCGGGGTAGACACCGCCGCGTTCCGTGCGGAACTTCTGGATGAGCGTGAAGACGTATCGGTGGTCCTCGCCGAGCAGATCCTTGAGGTGGTCCGCGCTCGTAGCCTGCACGTGCGCCTCATGAACGATGCCGGCTTGCTGGAATTCCCTGTACGCCTGCTTGTCGAGGTCATCGCGGTCTGTGATCACGACGAACGACCAATTCCCAGGCTTCTTCCGCAGGATCTTCTGACTCAGGAACATCATGGAGACGGTCTTGCCGCTGCCCTGCGTGTGCCAAAAGACACCAAGGCGGCCGGCATCCGCGGCAGTCATGCCGTTGAGACGCTCGATGGTGGCGTTGACACCGAGGTACTGGTGGTTCTTGGCCGCCAGTTTGATGAGTCCGTGCTCCTTTTCCTGAAAGACAATGAAGTTCTCGCTCAGATCCAGCAAGCGTTCGGGGGTGGCGATCCCCCGCAACATCCGCTCGAGCGAGACCGTGGCAGCCTTTTCGTTTTCGTTGTCAACGTAGCGCCAGTCAGCGAAGTGATCCCACTGGGAGGAGACGGTGCCGAGCTTGCTCTCGCGCCCGTTTGAGAGAACGACCAATTGGTTGTAGTCGAATAGTCGCGGAATGGTGTCGCGGTAGTCGCGGAGGTTGTCGCTATACGCGAGCTTTAGATCCCTATGGCTCGCTTTGAGTTCGACAAAGAGAAGCGGGATGCCGTTGACGAATCCGACGAGATCGGCTCGGCGCTTGTAGAGCTCGCCCACCACCCACAGTTGGGACACGAGCAAGAAATCGTTGTTTCGCGGATTGTTCCAATCGACCAGGCGCACGGTCACCGAATCGCTTGCACCGCTCGCTCGGCGGACCGTGGTGAGCACTCCGTCGCGAAGAAGCTTCCAAACCTCGCGATTCGCGCGGACGCGGTCCATCACCGAGCGATCAAGAGTGATGGCGTCGATTGCCTGCTGGATGGCAGCCCCACCCACCTCGGCATCCAAATCCGGGTTGATCCGTTTGAGTGCGTCTCTCAGGCGACCGATGAGGACGACCTCGCTTTGGTTGTCTCGACCGAGCGTGCCGTCGTCACCAAAAGTCTCGGTGTAAGCGTTTATCGTCTCCCAGCCGAGCCGACCGAGAAGCGTGATAGCCGGACGCTCGACAAGCGAGTCCTCGTCGTATCTTTGCGCAGTCATCGTCGGAGCTTGCCGCAGGCGTTGGCGTTCCCTGTGTGCATAACCTTCATGCGTGCCACCCCCTACACTTCACACATTTCACTTTCCAACTAGATACATCTCAGACACTATCGAGTGTTGTGGGCTAGCCACATCACGGCAGGCCATCTAGTCGCGAAAGAATCCTCGACTCTGCAACGACCGCCTCGCACGGGGTCGCGAAAAGTCCCAGACATCGACGTCCGAGACATGAGCTCTATGCCTGCGCCCGCGCTTGCCGCCACGCAGATTCCTGTTCCTGGATGCGAGCAGAATCGATGCCAAAGCCACTGACGTCGATCTCACCGGAAATGAGTTTAGGGAGGAGGAGATCGCGTTGACCAAGGAGATTTTCGTTGGTCGCTGAAAGCGAATGAATCAAGTCGAAAGTGGGGCCTATGGCAACGGAAAAAGATGTCTCCGCCTCCGGGCTCGGCGCAACAACTCTTAGCTCATCAAAACAGGCCGTAGAAACGCGCTGTCGACCGGTCGCCCCGCTCATGCTGCCAATGGCGACCGATCGTACGCGTGCCGATCTCGCCAAGCAGTAGGCGAAATACGGCGAAACGGATCTGGCCCGCAACACAATGAGTTCAGTGGAGCCGCATGCCACCTCGTTGTCCGCAAGCCCATACACATAACCCGTCTTTCCATTCTGCAGGCTGGGCGTTATGCGCGCCATGAGGGTGTCCCCGCGCATGAACTTGACTCCCGTTGCACGCGCTCGCGTCTCGAAGCCCCCAAGGGTCATATCCGTTGTCGAGAGAGCGCTCATCGGGAGATAGCGGACTTCCCCAGAGGGCGTTGGCACCCGAGGATTCACGTCGACCAACGCCGTGAAAGGGACCACCCGGGAGGCTTCGGCCCAGTCAATTCCAGCTTCGAAATCGAATCGAGCCCTGAATTCCGCGTGGATTGCTTCTTCCAGTACATCGATTCGGCGGCGGTTGATCTCAATCAGGTCGTCGAAAGCGGCCAGTACTGCACCAACCTTAAGCTGTTCGGTTAGCGGAGGGAGCGAGACAGTGAGGCTCAACACGCGTTCGGGGGATGTGTGCCGCACGGTCGAACCTGTCGCGCTCGCACGTATCTTTGCGCGAATCGAGTCATCGCACAGAACGTAGAAGAGATACGAGCTAGTCAGAACTGTCGTGTCGAGGTCTGTCACTAGTCCGAGTCGCTGATTGTGAAGGTATCTTCCGGAAGACGGAATCCGAACTGGCGAGCCGAGAATCGGGGCCTCTTGAGTGAGATCAGTCATAGCGATAATGACGTCCCCGCCGACAAGCTCAAACTGTCCCGGGAAATCCCCGTTGTAGTACTTCTCCTTGGACCCCTTGAGTTTCAGCCCGCCTCCGATTCTGAAGTTGCCCGGGCTAAGGAGAACCTTGTCGCCGTCCGAGACAAAGTGCTCGCCTTTGAATGCAAACCCGTGACGAATGCGCATCAGGTCCGCCAGGCGCCATTCTCTGCGCAACATCTAGATTCCGTCCAGCAGAGTCGCAAGGTTGAGTTGCACCTCGTCGGTCAGCGCCGCCGCGTCCGCCGACAAAAAGGCGAACTCCTCAGCGAGTTCCTCCAGCCTCACTTGGAGATTGACACCGTCATCGTCGACGGCCGTTGTGCCGACATAACGGCCGGGGTTTAGGCTCCAGCCTTGTTCCTCCAGCTGGTCTCGAGTCGCAACAGCGCAAATGCCCGGAATGTCGCGGTAGGTGGACCCGGGGAAATGAGTGGCCATGAGCGCGCCGTCGGCATCGACAGCCGAAGCCGCCGCGAGCTCCGGCTGCTCGCCTCTGTATAGACGCACGATGTTGGCAAGGAACTCGAGCTGCTCCTCACTAAAAGTACGATGTGCTCGATCGACTTGCGTGAAGATGTGGCGGGCGTCTATGAAGAGCACCTCGTTCGACCGTTGGGCGTCCTTCTCCTTCGCCCGATCAAAGAACCAAAGTGTGCATGGCAGCGTGACCGTGAGAAAGAAGTTGGTGGAGACGCTCAGAATGACGTCGACAGCACCCGTCAGGATGAGTTTGCGGCGCAACTCGGATTCTGATCCTCTGGCGTCTCCTGCTGAATTTGGCATAACGAATCCGGCGCGACCTTCCTCATTGAGTGCCGAATAGAACATCTGCAGCCAGAGGTAATTGCCGTTGTCCGCGGTGGGCAGGCCGAACGGGAAGCGCGGGTCATTGGCAATTTTCATCTTGTCAACGCCGTTTACGTTGAAAGGCGGATTCGCCATCACGAAATCAAAGGTGCCGACCATATCGAAGGGATCTTCGTAAAAACTGTTCGCTTGTGCGATCTCTCCGGCGAGACCATTGACAGCCAAGTTCATCTTGGCGAGCCGAACGGTGTCGCTCTCCTTCTCCTGCCCATAGATCGAGAGCACTTCGTTATTGGCTTGACGGTGACGTTCCAGAAACTTGGCGCTCTGCACGAACATTCCGCCCGAACCCGACGCCGGGTCGAGGATGCGGCCTGCATGCGGTTCGATGATCTCGACAATCAGTCGAACGAGGGGGGTCGGTGTGAAGAACTGGCCGCCGCGCTGCCCCTCGCCCATCGCGAACTTCGCAAGAAAGTACTCGTAAACCTTGCCGTAGGCATCACCCGAGATACCCTTCATGAGCTCATCCACTTGTCGCAGCAGGCCGACAAGGATCACGTTGCCGAGCGTGGCATAGCTGAGAGGCAGCACGCCGCGAAGCTCTTCGTTCTCGGACTCAACCGCGCGCATTGCGTCGTTCATAGCCTTGCCCAAGTCCTCCCCTTCGGGGAGTAACTTGAGGTAGCCGTAGCGGGCTTCTGGCGGCAGATAGAGGACCCCGCGGGACTGGTAGTCAGCCTTGCCGATCACCCGGCGACTCGTCGACAGACCCGCGAACTCCGCCTCCGCCTCCGCGAAGCGCTGCTCGGCATGGCGCAAGAAGATGACGCCGAGAACCGGTGTCTTGTAGTTCGCCTGACTCAGATTAGAGTTGGCGCGCAAGTCATCAGCGATTCCCCAAAGCTTGGATTGAACGGCGAGAATGTCGTCTGTCATTGGGATCTCCATCGTAGAAAACGTGTCTTCGGGCGCGTTCAAGTGGCACTCGGCGCAGGTACCGAGGCGAGGCCGGACACCGGACGGCGGGAACCCCAATCGAGCGAAACTTGCTTGTGGTCTCCGCCTGATAATCGTAGAACGCGCAGGAGCACGAACCTACCAACCGAGCCACGCCTGGCCCCTCGCAACCATCGCGCCCCTGGCTGGCTACCGAGTACCCTAAGAGCCGGCAGATGAGGGTAGTGAAACCAGTTCTCCCCCGGCCGGGGCGACGGCACCAAGCCGAAAACTGCTTATTGTCAGCACCGAACGACGGACGGACACGGCGAAACGCGGATAAGCGCGCGAAGTGCCGGACTATGGCATCTCTGTCACATTCAGATCGGTGTTACTCGGTTCGAGACCGGACACTGTAGACGTCTCCACGTCTTCTACCTGCAACATGAGCATGAATGCGTTCATTGAACGCTTCTGAACGGTATCGAGAACTTCGATTAGCTCGGGGATTGAAACTTCGTGCTGGAGGAAGCTAAACACCAGAGTGGCTGGGTTCCAAGACATGAAGTTCCCATCCTGGACGGGGTTCTCCGTCGTCATCCACATGGTCATTTGGCGCCCGGGATCGACGATCCAGGACTCCTCGATCCGCTCGTCAAGATGAATCATTCCGTCCCTGAGGCCTTTGAGGGCAGTCAGGCGATTATCGTCAAGCCCGAGGAGGTCTCGGAGGTCTTCCCCTCTGCGCGGGAAAGCAAGAGCCAAGGGTTTGCGTCTGCTCGGGAGGGGCCAAATGAAGGCTGCAACCGTCCCGGCCGACGTAACCATGATTTGAGCATTCTCCGCCTGGCCACCGGCAAGGAAAGTCTCGGCTGCCTTCTTTGCCATCACCGCCTGGCTCCCGAGGGTGAAAAGCATGATCGATAGCATCTCAGAGGGCGAAACAAGCTTGTCAAGGTCCACGGAGTACGCACCCATGTTTATTATCTGCACCCTTGCACGCTAGCGGGCGGGCGACGTTCGCATGCCGACCTCGGACTCCTGAGATGACTGGCGACGCCAGACTCATGCAGACGGCGATGCCGCATGCCTTGAGCAACTCCCTGTTTCACTCTGAATCTCCACCATTGACCCGCAGCAGCACTCCGCAGCGCGCCGTGAACGCAACCGCTGGTCTCAGCGCTGGTCGACCGTGGGCTAGCAGGTCTTTTCCGCATGGAACCAGGCTATGACCTCCTGAATGTCTCGTTTAGTCGACGGTGTCGGCGGCCCGATAGAGTGCGGAAGAGCCGGGTGTCGGCCACATAGTCAGAGGTCAGCACATGGCTCGCGAGATTCTCGAATACGTCGTCTTTAGCTCCACCCGCACCGGCGTGCCCCTCGAACACACATTCGCGCAGCTTATGAACGAAGTAGACGAGGACAACGCAGGCCAGAAGGACAACCTGATCTTCGACCGAGAGCGCGGCTATGAGGTGGTATCGGGTGGCCCGCGTACGCACGACGAGGCTTACGCACACGTCCAGATACTCCTCGCAAACATCGTCGATGACGACGACTGCACGACTCGGTCCGCTTACGCTATCCAGACCGTCGACCAGAACGAACTCGGCTGGCTGTTCGGGGCGCTCGTCTGGTACGAGGCGAGTCAGAACCGGTCTTCGTCGAGCCTGGACGCGGACGCACTCTTGTCCAACTTTGAGCTTGAAAAGTTGCCTATCGCCTATATCGATTACAGGGCTGTCGACAACCTGCTCGAGGCCTCGGCAGCCGCCGGCATTAAGTGGGAGACCGAACCGCAGGAGACCCGAGGCTACATATTTGAGTTCTTCAGCCTCAACTCAACTGGGGACGGGTATGACGGTGGGGGCATGGGCGCTTCAATCCACAGCCTCACCAAGACCTGGAAGAAGCAGAAAAGCATTCTCAAAGAAACGTTCGGCAGCAAGAGAATGGCGAAGCTCGTGGAACATCGCCTCGACGGGGACGCGCAGGCGATGGTTCTTGCGCTCTCTGCGGAGAAGGCGCAGAAGGCCCAGAAGCGATAGCGAACGACGAAGACCGCGGACTCGGACGACCGGCAGGCTTCTCCTCGTGCAAGGATCGGCTGATGCCTGGACTGCGGGCTAACCTGACCTGGATCTGCACCACCTAGGGCGGGCAGCGAATGATCGATCAAAACAACTCTGCTGAATCAGGCCGAAAAGGCCGCTCCAGGTGGGTGCCCGTTCAATGCCTCAAGATTTCTGCTTGGCGTGTGGTCTCCCGGATCACTCGCTCGGAATCGCCAGTCCGAAACTGAGTCCCCCCGCGGTCTAGGCGGTGCCGTTCTATCCCTGGGCGGAGCAGGCCTATCGTCATCGGAGGCAATCATCTGGGACGTACCCGGTCCAGCCTCGCGTATCGGCGAGCTAGCTTGCGCATCTCCCTACTGTCCAACTCGCGTCCGTGCGATTTGTGGACTTCGTCATTCGCAGCCCAAAGCCATCGCTCGACAGCCCTAGGGCCGTACCCGCGCTTGCCCAGTGCCCAGCCGACAAGAAGAGGCTCGACGCGCCTCATGTGCTCGTCATAGACGAAGAATGCCTGGGTACCCTTCATCGCCATATCCTGCATTGGGTCAAGCTTTGAAAGCATGATTTGTAGCTGGAAGGACAGCCATGTGCTTACACGGTTTGCTGAAGGGTCGATGAATCGCAAAGAATGGGGTGCGGACGCGGGGAGGAATACCTCGAAGCTCTCTGGGTCGAAAGGCCTCGCGGACCATGCTGATCGCAGTTGAGTGAGCACGTCGGATGCCCATCGGTTTCTCAGCGCAAGCATTTCGTCTCTGCGAGTCCAACCTCGCGTGATGCGCTGGACAAGCAGGGTGCCAACGACGCCGATGCCAGCAGCAAGAACGGTCGCAATGAGACTCTCCATGCGGTCAGCCTATGGCCGAACACCTCTAGCAATGGGCCACACGAGCCAGTCTCAACGTCATGAATGGTCTCCACTACTCAGCAGAGGAAGGCGCCGCATTGGTCACCCGGTAGGCCACCGACACCACAGAAGCCGAGCGCGGCAATTCGTGCAGATGCGTGGTCCGATGACGCCCCATTGACAATGCAATCAGTTTTGGCTGGCAAGCGCTTGAGCCCCGAGGTCGATGAGGACGGATTCCCTCCCGCGCACTCACGCCCCACCGACGGCGCATGCCTCGAGCCCGAACCACTCTCCGCCGATCGCATCATCGTCGTCTGGATGTGTCCGACACACGGCGCTTAGCGTCGCGGACCCATTCGAGGGCGGGTAAATCAGTCACAGTTCTTGTAGGTTGCGTCGACGCTAGATCTTCTTTGCGACAGTCAACAGCAACTCCATTAGCTGTGGGCAGGGGAAACTATCTACGTCGTTGCTCTCTGTTCCCTTCTCTGGAGGCGGACCGATTACGCGCCGCGCAAGAGCGTCATAGATGCACCGGATCATCCACCACACGATCTGGGTCGAGACAGGCACCTGAAGCATGAGGAAGCACACCGCACTGGCCAGTAGGTAATCGATGACGGACGGCGTCAGCGGATCCCAGCCACACCAACACTGGCGCGCTCTCGCACGATCCGTGGTGCTGAACTGCACTATTGGGTGGTGCGCAAAGACTCAATTACTTACCCTTGGGCTTTGACGCTGTTTCACCCGATCTGATACCGATGTATCAGTTCTGAATTCGATGTATCAAATCGGATGAAACATGTATCAAGTCCAAGCGAATCTCACA
>NZ_PPTG01000042.1 GCF_002954245.1 Cryobacterium aureum
CGGAAAAACACGACTCAACCAGCAACACACACTCGATGGGAGGCTTACTATCCTAGCCCAACAACCGAGAACTTGAAACAAGAACCGATAGCCGATACGACCAGAAGATGGTCCCACATGAGGCCGGAAAGCACTGCGGCTTCCGCACCTTTGGGGTACGTATAGATACATTACGGCCACCACGCCCACCCGTCAAAACGCACCCCACCCGGGCGTGTCGCAGCGCCAGCATCCGCTCCCCCGCCCACTCGAACTCCTGGGCCCACCCTATGAACGTGGGCCCAGTTTCTAAACCTGGCCCACGGACGGGGCCCGGGCCCCGTCCGAAAATAGGGGACTTAGTAGCGGTAGTGCTCCACCTTGTAGGGACCCTCGGCGGGGACGCCGATGTAGGCGGACTGCTCGGGGGTCAGCACGGTCAGCTCAACGCCGAGGGCCTCGAGGTGCAGGCGCGCCACCTTCTCGTCGAGCAGCTTGGGCAGCACGTACACGCCCACCGGGTACTTCTCTGGTGAGACGTACAGCTCGATCTGCGCGAGCACCTGGTTGGTGAAGGAGTTACTCATCACGAAGGAAGGGTGGCCGGTGGCGTTGCCGAGGTTCATCAGGCGCCCCTCTGACAAGACGAGCACACTACGTCCGCTCGGCAGGCGCCATTCGTCGACCTGCGGCTTGATCTGCACCTTGACGGCGCCCGGCAGCGACTCGAGCGCGGCCATGTCGATCTCGTTGTCGAAGTGACCGACGTTGGCGACGATGGCGAGGTGCTTCATACGCAGCATGTGATCGACACCGATGACGTTGAAGTTTCCGGTTCCGCTGACGAAGATGTCGACCTGTTCGACGACGGAATCGAGGCGGGCGACCTGAAAACCGTCCATCGCGGCCTGTAGCGCGTTGATCGGGTCGATCTCGCTCACGATGACGCGGGCGCCCTGGCCGCGCAGAGCTTCCGCCGCGCCCTTGCCGACGTCACCATACCCGGCGACGAAGACGACCTTGCCGCCGATCAGCACGTCGGTGGCGCGGTTGAGGCCGTCAGGCAGCGAGTGGCGAATGCCGTACTTGTTGTCGAACTTGCTCTTGGTGACCGAGTCGTTCACGTTGATGGCCGGAAAAAGCAGTTCCTTGCTCGCCGCGAGTTCGTAGAGCCGGTGCACCCCGGTGGTGGTTTCTTCGGTGACGCCCATGAGGTCGGTGGCTACCAGGGTCCAGCGGTCGCTCGACCCGGCGAGCGACTGGCGGAGGGCGGCGAGAATGACGCCGTATTCGTGGCTGTCACCGGCGGCATCTGCTGGTACGGCACCGGCCAATTCGAATTCGCGACCGTTGTGTACGAGCATGGTCGCGTCGCCGCCATCGTCGAGGATCATGTTCGGGCCGGTCCAGGTAGCTCCGGCGGCTTCCGCTTCGGCGCTCCAGTCGAAAATCTGCGAGGTGCACCACCAGTAGTCCTCGAGTGTCTCGCCCTTCCAGGCGAACACGGGAACGCCGGCGGGGGCATCCGTTGTGCCGGTTGGGCCGACAGCGATCGCGGCGGCCGCGTCGTCTTGCGTCGAGAAAATGTTGCAGCTCGCCCAGCGCACCTGGGCGCCGAGGGCGACCAGGGTCTCGATCAGCACGGCGGTCTGCACCGTCATGTGCAGGGATCCGGCGATGCGGGCGCCGAGAAGCGGCTTCGATTCGCCGAATTCGCGGCGGAGGGCCATCAGCCCCGGCATCTCGTTCTCGGCCAGCCGCAACTGGTGACGCCCCGCCTCGGCGAGCGACAAATCGGCGATTTTATAGGTGAAGGTGGGGGGCGCGGTGGCCGAGGCGACAGTCATGGGACTATCTTGCCATTTCAGTCTGAATGACCCCGACATTGTTTCGCTCGTGCATGGGCAGGGCACCCGCACAGCGGATGCCGCCCTCTGGCGAGACCGGGTTACGGCAGCGGCGGGCTGTCAATGTCGGGGTCGTCGCTCGCGAAGCGGTGCTTCATAAGCTGCCAGCCCTGGGGAGCGCTCGTGCGCTCGGCGTGGCGCCAACACAGGTCGAAACTGTGCGGTTCTTTGCGACCGGACAGCGGGCCGAGCACAGCCAGCGACTCCCCATAGTCAAAGGTGAGTGTGGCCACCGAGGGTTCGAGGCAGGCAACGCGAGAACACGGGCGGAATGTCATTGCCTATAAGGGTAGCCCCTGCCGGGTCGCCGTAGGATGGCAGCATGTCCCGCTCCCGTCGTTCCGCTTCCCCCGAACCGACCGTGCGCGGCCGTGGGCGTGACAGGCACGGCCGCGGTATCCGCAGTTCGGCGACCGGCCCGTTTCTGCCGCCGCTGCGCACCCGCATCGACCTGTTCGAGATGACGATCGCCGGGGTGATCGAGTATTTGCGTGGCGTCTGGCCAGAGGAACTGGGCAAGTCCGTGTTCGAGGTAGCCGCCGGACCGCCCTCGGTCATCCCCGGCGTCGGAGTCGAGCGCTGGATGGTGACGCCGGAGACGAATCGCGTGGTGTTCTACCGTCTGCCGATTCAGCGGCTGTCACGCCTGCACGAGAACGACGAGATGCACCAGCGCATGATGATCGAGACCTGCGTGTTTCGCGGCGTCGCCGAACTGCTCGGCAAGGATCCCTGGGATCTCGCACCGGATCGCTTCCGCCGCTTCTAGGCATCCACTCAACGAAACCCCGCGATCCCTTTCTATGACTGGGATCGCGGGGTTTTTTGCGCGCCTGCTTTTCTGAACGTTTGCTGAATTGAGTAACAGAACGGTAACGGATTGGAGGATTTCCAAACCATTTCGGGGGTGGAACCGAACACCATGCAGACCCCAACACCACCTGCTCGATCTACAGAAAAGGATTTATCCCATGCGTACATTCACCAAGGCCACCATCGGTTTCGCGTCTGCCGGAATTCTCATCGCCGGCCTCGCCGGCTGCTCGTCGGATGCCAGCACGACGACCCCGGCGCCCGCTTCGAGCTCAAGCTCGTCCAGCTCGGCCTCCGCTGACCCCACGCCCCTCGCTTCGATCCCCAGCCTGTCGGGTGTCGACACCGCCGTGCTTCTCGACGCTGACTTCGGTGCCGCGCTGACGAGCCTCGGCCTCACCGCCGGCACCGTGGGAACGGCCACCCTCGAAGAAGGCAGCCTGCACTTCCCGATCACCGGCGGCAACGTGGACTACTACGACCCGGCCGAAGACTACCGCCCCTTCGTTCAGGGCTCCATCGAGCACGAGGGCTCCGGCTTCTCGCTGACCGCTGGCGACATCGTGGTCGAGCTGACCAACTTCACCATCGACCCGGGCACCTCGGAGCTCTTCGGTGACGTCTCGGTCAACGGTGAGTCCGCCGCGACCCAGGTCCTGTTGTTCGACCTCTACGGTGGAACCCTTGAGCCGCTCAAGATGGAGGGCGACAACGCCATCCTCACCGGCACCACGGTTCACATCTCCGCTGAAGCCGCCGGCCTGCTGAACTCCACGTTCAGCACCGACGCCGTCGCTGACCAGATGCTCGTTGGTATCGCGACCATCACCGCCGCGACCAAGTAACTACCTCGCTGCACAGCACGAATCGGGACTCGCCACACGGCGGGTCCCGATTTTTGCGTACCCGAGCGGCGTGCACGCCCGGCGGGCTCGTACCGCGCCGGGATTGCGCGCCGCGACTGGCTGGCGGGACGGGGCCGCGGCATCCGTTCAGCGCATCAGACGGATATCGCCACCCGGCTGCGCAGATCGTCGCGCACGGTCACGGCGAGGTCGGGGTGGTCAACAAACACCCCGTCGATGCCGCTGCCCATAACCGCGGCGAACTCGCCGCGCCAGTGGCCGAAGTTGGCTGCCTGATCACCGCGACGATGCGGCGCGGTGAGGAAGGCGTTCTCGGGACGAAGCGTCCAGCAGAGGATGTCCAGCCCGGCCGCGTGGGCGTCGGCGACGAGAGACGAGACGACCAGCTCGCCGGCGGCATCCGCCTGGATGATCAGGGACTTGTCAACGCTGATGCCGGCTACATCGAGGGCAGCGAGGCCGCTGTGGGTGAGGTAGTCGGAGTAGTACGGCGCTTCGGCGCCGAGCTCGATGATCTTGTCAAGCGGCTGACCGGCCGGGGCGATCAGGAACACGCTTCGAGCGGTGATGCCGCACACCTTCAGCTGCTCGAGCACGGTCGGTTCGAAGCTCTCGATAATGAGGCGCTCGTCGTCGTTACTCCAACCAGCCGAGCGCACCTCGGCGGCGAACAGCTCGTCGAGCGGCAGGCCGATCGACGCGAAATAGGCGGCGTTCTTGATCTCAGCGACCATCCCGAGGGTGCGCCGAAGGGAGTTCGAGGCCTCGTCAATGAGGTGGAACAGGTCGCTCAGCCGCATGATCGGGTATTGGTCGTCGTGCAGGGCGCTCGTCGGCCGCAGGTGGGCCAGGCGTTCGCGGGCACGCAGGGTGGCGAGTTCGGCCCAGGTGAAGTCCTCGGTGAACCACCCGGTGAGGGTATGGCCGGCGAATTCTTTGGTGGTGCGGCGGTCGGCGAATTCGGTGCGGGAGGCGACGTCCGTTGTGGCCGAGATGTCGTTCTCGTGGCGCAACACCAATACTCCGTCGCGGGTGGCGACGATATCGGGTTCGACGGCGTCGGCACCGAGCTCGAAGGCCAGGTCGTAGGCGGATGCTGTGTGTTCGGGGCGGTAGCCACTGGCTCCGCGGTGACCGATGACAAGAGGGGACATCTGCACACCGTAACGGCGCCGGATGACGGCTCTGACCCTCCAGGTGAACACCGTCTGAAGTTTCGACGTGTCACAGACGAACGACTCACGAAGAGTGGGCGCAAACCAACAAATTGGCCGATCCGCGCCACGGACGCTCCCTAACCTGACAGAGTCTGCTGCTTGGCCGACGGCATTTTCAGGGAGATTTCAGCGTATGACCACCATCGAGGACCTGCAGCGCGGCACCGATTCAGCGGTGGCGGTCGCGGCCCCGAACGGCGCTGGCTCCGCCACAACCGTGCCGGCTCGTGTGTTCACCCCGCGAAAAAAGAAGAAACCGTGGAAGTCGTGGCTGTTGTTTCTGCTGTTCGCCGGACCGAACGTGGCGCTGCTCATCGTTTTCACCTACAAGCCGTTGCTGCAGTCGCTCTACTATTCGACGTTGCAATGGAACCTGGGCTCGGCCTCGGCGATTCCGGTGGGCCTCGGCAACTACGTGACCTGGTTCAATGACCCCGGCACCGTTCGCGTCGTCACGGTCACCCTGATCTTCACGGTCGCGACCGTCGGCGGCGGCATGGTGATCGGCCTGTTGTTTGCGGTGCTGCTCAACCGCAAACTGCACGGTCGCGGCGCCGCCCGCACCATC
The DNA here is from genome assembly GCF_002954245.1 of Cryobacterium aureum. Lineage (GTDB taxonomy): Bacteria > Actinomycetota > Actinomycetes > Actinomycetales > Microbacteriaceae > Cryobacterium > Cryobacterium aureum. The sequence continues at coordinate 5,351 of NZ_PPTG01000042.1, forward strand.
GTCGTCGCGCCTTACGTGCTCTCCGGGGTGGCGGTCGGCCTGCTCTGGCTGTTCGTCTTCGACCCCAATTTCGGGATCACCGCGGCGCTGCTCGATGCGATCGGCGTGGCCTCGCCGCCTTGGTACAACGACCCACACTGGGCTCTGGTCATGGTCATCATCGTCTACCTGTGGAAGAACGTCGGCTACGTCGCGCTCATCTATCTGGCGGCGTTACAGTCAGTGCCGCGCGACCTGCTTGAGGCCGCGTCGCTCGATGGCGCTTCGCCGGTGCGCGCGTTTCGCAACATCGTGCTCCCGCTCCTCGGCCCGACGACCTTTTTTCTGTCGATCACCACGCTGCTCAGCTCGCTGCAGTCGTTCGACATCATTCAGGCGATGACCAAGGGCGGACCGCTTGAGGGCACCACCACGATGATGTACCAGATTTACCAAGAGGGCTTTCAGGCCGGTCGGGCGGGGTATTCCTCCGCCGTCGCGACGATTCTGTTCGCCGTGCTGCTCGTGGTCACGCTCATTCAAATGAAGTACGTCGAGAAACGAGTGCACTACTAATGGCCACGCAGACTGCGACCACATCGCGCCGCCGCAAACCGCTGCAGCTCGGTGGCTACCTCGGCCTCGTGTTGGCCATCGCGATCATGATTTTGCCGCTGGCCTGGATGTTCCTGGCCGGGTTCAAGGAACGCGACGAGATCTACACCGTGCCGATCCAGTGGCTGCCCGAAGCCTACGATCTGTCGAACTATGCGGCAGCCCTGGCCGCCGTACCGTTTGGAAACTTCTTTCTCAACAGCACTATCACTACCGTGATCGGCGCCGGCCTCAAGATGCTGCTCGGCTTGACCACCGCCTACGCCGTCGTCTTCCTGGAATTTCCGTTCAAGAAGTTCGTCTTCGGCCTGGTCATCTTCGCCCTGCTGGTGCCGCAGCAGATCGTGATGATTCCCAACTTCACCCTCGTGGCCTCGCTCGGCTGGATCAACACCTACCAGGGCATCATCGTGCCGGGACTGGCCAGCGCCTTTGGCACCTTTCTGTTTCGCCAGCACTTTCTGACCCTGCCGATCTCCATCCTCGAAGCCGCCGCCCTCGACGGCGCGAGCCACTGGACCCGCCTCTGGCGATTCATCGTGCCGATCAGCGCGCCCACCATCGCCGCCGTCGCCCTGATCTCGATCGTCTCCGAGTGGAACGAATACCTCTGGCCACTGCTCGTCGTCGATCGCTCCGACATGATGACGCTGCCGGTGGGCCTGACCCTGCTGCAGAACAACGACGGCGTCACCAACTGGGGCGTGCTGATGGCCGGCACCGTGCTGGTCACGGTGCCCGTGCTCATCGCGTTTTTTGCGCTCCAGAAGCGCATCATCGCCGGGCTGACCGCCGGCGGCGTGACCGGCTGACGCTTCGTACATCCGTCTTCTTAAACGGATGTACGCCCCTCTTTTTTTCCGCTTGTGTCCCCCCTACAAGGAGAGTTCTATGACCGCTACACCCACGTTCACCATCAACCGTCGGCAGATTTTAAAGCTCGCCGCGGTATTCGGTGCCACCGCCACCCTCGCTGCGTGCAGCGGGCCCTCGCTCGGAGCGGGCGCCGGAGCCGCTGAAGCCAGCGCGACCGACTGGACCGGCATCGTGCCGGCGAAGGAAATCACCTGGTGGAGCAACCACCCGGGAACCTCGAAGCTGATCGAGGAAGAAATCATTAAGCGCTTCAATGTCGAGAACCCGGAGATCACGGTGAACCTGGTCACGGCCGGCGCCAACTACGACGAGATCGCGCAGAAGTTTCAGGCGGCATCAGGAACCAACAGTGTGCCCGACCTCGTGCTGGCGAGCGACGTGTGGTGGTTCCGCTATATGATCAACGGCCAGATTCTGCCGCTGGACGACCTCGCCAAGCACCTCGAGTTCGACACCGCCGACTTCAACACGACTCTGTACGACGACTACACCTTCACCGGCAACCACTGGGCGATCCCCTACGCCCGCTCGACCCCACTGTTCTACTACAACAAGGCGGTCTGGGCCAAGGCCGGGCTGCCCGACCGCGCGCCCAAGACCTGGACCGAATTCGATGAATGGGCTCCGAAGATAGCGGTCGACGGCGGGGTCACCCCGCTCGGCCTCGGCAAGGGTGCATCCTGGGCAGCGTGGTGGTTCTGCAACATGCTGTGGGGCCAGGGCGGCGCCTACTCCGACGAGTGGACGATGACGCTCGACACCCCGGAAGCGATCGCTGCAGCGGACTACCTGCAGTCCCTGATCTACGAGCGCAAGGTCGCTACCGTGGCCGCCGTCGACCAGGTCGCCGACTTCGGTGCCGGCCTGACCGGCTGCATCATGGGCTCGACCGGGTCACTCACCGGCATTCTGAAGGCCGCAACCTTCGAGGTCGGCACCGGATTTCTGCCGGAAGGCCCGGAAGGACAGGCCTGCCCGACCGGCGGAACCGGCGTCGCGATCGCCTCCGACCGCACGCCGGAGCAGCAGCTGGCCGCCGGCATGTTCCTGAAGTTTCTGACCAATTCCGAGAACACCGCGTATTTCTCCTCGAACACGGGCTACATGCCGGTGCGCACCTCCGCGCGTGACGGCGAAACGATGACCAAGGTCTACGCCGAGTTCCCGCAGTTTCGTACCGCCGTCGACCAACTCGAGACCACCCGCTCGCAGGACTGGGGCCGCGTGTTCGTGCCGAACGGCGACAAAGAGCTCACCACCGCGCTCGAGAAGATCATGCTGCAGCAGACCGACCCAGCCGAGGCCTTCGCGGTCGCGAGCGTTGCGATCGCGACCTCGTTCGACGAGAACGTGAGCGCGTACCTGTAACTTTCGGGTGCACAAGAGCGGGTCCGCCGGATGGCGGCCCCGCTCTTGTGTGTGTGCGGGGGTCTCTGCGGGCTGGGGCGTGGGTGCGGGCCGCGCTGCGGCATCCGCCTACCGAGCCGTGAGTTTTCGACTTTCGCGGTCACCGAGCCGTGAGTTTCGAGGCATTTTCGCGCGATTTCGGTCGCGACTCACGGGTCGACGAGGGAAACTCACGGGTGGGTGGCTGAAACTCACGGGTCGGCGAGCTCGACTCAGAGCCCCGGGCCGGAGCTGGGGTTAGCGCTGCGAAAGACGCTCGATCGCCTCGAGGTGGGCGAGTTCGGCGTCGAGATCGCTGGTCTCGTCGGCCTCCTCGGGAACGCCGATCGCGCGATAGAACTCGGCGACCGCCCGACGTGCGTAAGCCTCATGGTCGAACACGCTGGCCACGACCTCGCCGCACAGAAAGGCGGTGAGGCCGGCCGCGAGACCGGCGTCGGTTTGCGGAACGACGAGACCGGCAGCATCCGGCAGGGCATCGTGAACGGATGCGAAAGCGACCGTCACGACCGCACGCCCGAGTACCAGCGCCTCCAGGATGACCATCGGCGCGCCCTCATAGTCGCTTGACAGCACGAAGCAATCCGCGGCTGCGAGCACGGGGTAGGGATTAACGAGCGCTCCGGTCAGCGTGATCGCCGCGCCAAGGTTCAGGTCACGGATCAGGTCGGCGAGCTCGGCCTGCAGCGGGCCCCCGCCGACGATGACGAGCCGGGTGAGCGGATTCCGGGCGTGCACGAGCGCGAACGCCCGAATCAGGCGGGCCTGGTTTTTTTCCGGGGAGAGGCGTCCGATGGTGACGAAGGTGGTGGTTTCCGGGGTATCCAGATCGTCAGCAGTTTCCATAGCGGGTTCGGCGGCGGCGCCGTTCAGGATGCGTTCGACGTCGACGGTGTTGTGCGCGACGGTGAACTTCGAGCGCGGCGCGTGGGCGGCGAGCGCCTCAGCGTTGATCTCGGCGAGCGCCGGTGACACGGAGACCAGGCTGTCGTAACGGTCGTACCGGGCGAAGGTTTCGGTGAGGCCGCGCAGCATCCGCTTGGCTCCACCAATATTGCGGTGAGCGTCGGCGGCGAGGTCGTTGTGCAGCCAGATCGAGCGCACGGCGGGCGGCGAGTGCAGCAGCAATTCAGCCCAGAACGGGCCGTAGCCACTGAAGTCGACGACGTGGTCGAAGCGGCTGGCACCGAAGCAGCGGGTGAATTCGGCGGTGAAAGCGGTGGCAGGGGCGCAACGGTATCGGCGGGCGAGCCGCTGCTTCAATCCGCCATTCATGCCGCCGATGCGGGCGAACTGGCGCACCCGCGGGTCGATCAGGCGCTGGTTGGCGCGGCGGGCGGGCGCGCTGCTCTTCGCAAACGCGACCGAGACGTCGAACCGGTCATGGTCAATCGCCGCCAGCAGGTTGAGCGCGGCCGAGGTGATGCCGTTGGGCTTCATGCCGCCGAGGTAGATGAGCACCGACGTACGGGCCGGAGCGGGCGACTCGTGCAGCAGCGAGCCGGGGTCGGCGCCGCGAAAAACGATGTCGATCACCCGGGCGCTGGCCGCGCCGTCATCCTGGCCGACATAGTCGTGCTGGGCGATGCGATAGCGCTCGGTGAAAGCCGGCAGCCGCCCGTGGTCGGCGATCTGGCCGATCACCGCGGCGACCTCCGCAGCGGTGCGACAGACCGGGCCGGGCAGCTCCGCCGGATCCAGGTAGAGGCCCCGGTTCTGTTCGAAGTCGGCGAGGTCGGGCGTGAAGAACACGATCGGCAGGCCGGTCGCGAGAAAATCGAAGAAGATGCTCGAGTAGTCGGTGACCAGAATGCCGGCGAGCCCGAGTACGACGTTGGTCGGCAGGTCGTTCGGAACCAGCACTCGGGCGAGGTCCGCGCGGCCGGCGGCCAACGCGTGCACGGCCTGGTGGGTTTTCAGCAGCACGACATACCGGCTCGTGTCGATTCCGGCTTCGATCTGCCGAACCCGGTCGAGCAGGGCGTCGAGATCGTCGTCAGGGTGCGCGAAGGAGGCGCCCTTCCAGGTGGGAGCGTAGAGCACGATCTCGCGGCCGCCGGGGTTCAGTTGCGCGAGCCGCATGCGGGCGCCCAGCGAATCCGTCGCACAGAGCGTCTGCCGGTCGATGCGCGGGTAGCCGGCCAGCAGCATCCGTCCCTGAAAAATGCCGTCGAGCTTGTAGGCCCTCTCATACATTTGGCGGGCCATGAACGGGTTGGCGGCGAGCAGGTAGTCGGCGCTGACGAAGTTGCGCACGATATTGGCGGTGCCGAACGCGCCGTCGACCATGTCGTAGCCCATGTGTTTGAGCGGAGTGCCGTGCCAGGTGTTGAGGTAGATCTGGCCCACTCGTTTGGAGAATTGCGGCGGAAAGGTGGCGTTGCTGATCAGGTAGCGGCTGGTGGCGAGCGCCCGATAGTAGGCCCGTGAGCCGGTTTTCACGAAGCGCACCGTGCGGTCGCGGCGAAATTCACGCCGGGCAGCGCGCGGGTTCTTCAGCGCCCAGATGTGCCGTAACTGAGCCTGGTCTGGGGTTTTCTGCAATTCTCGAAACAAGGCTTCTGGGTTGCAGAGCAGGCCGGACCCGTTGAACGCTTCGTACAGCACGGCGTGCGGGTTGATCGGGCGGGAGCGCCAGTAGGCGTGGGCTTCATAGCGCAGTGCACGACGGATGCGCCCGCCCACCTTGGCCAGGCGGCGCCGCTGGCGCAGACTCCAGCGTGCAAGGACCGAGAGGAGTGTCGTGAGCACGGTCACAGCGCCGGGTAGGCGGTCGGCAGGCTGAGTCCGCGCTCGGTGAGCACGGCGCGCAGCCGGGTGGGATAATCGGTGATGATGCCGTCGACCCCCAGATCGATGAGGGTGTGCATGAGCGCGGTCTCGCTGACCGTCCACGGGATCACGGGCAGTCCGGCGGAGTGCGCCTCGGCCACGAGCTCGGGCGTGACCGTCTCGAAGATCGGCGAAAGAGCGTCATATCCCTGCGCGGCGGCGGCCCGGGCGACGGATCCGTCGTAGTCGTCGATGTCGATGCCGCCCAGGTGCACGCTCGCGCCGGGCCGGCCGACTTCGAGCCAGTCCTCGTCCTGGGCGAGAGCCACGAGTCGCAGCTCGGGGGCGATCTGCCGCACCAGGTTGAGCGACGCCCAGTCGAAGCTCTGCACCGTCACCCGGTCGCTTCGTCCCGACGGCTCGATTTCGGCGACGACAGCTCGGGTGAGCGCGGCCATCTCGTCGTGATCACTCGGGTCCTCGATCTTCGTCTCGATGTTGAGCTGCACGGCGTCAGCCTTGTGCGCTTCGACGAGCGCGAACACGTCGGCGAGTTCGGCGATGGTGTTTCCCGTCACGTTTTGCTGCTCGGGATAGCCCGGCAACTGCTGGTAGCCGCAGTCGAGCGTCTGAATCTGGGCGAGGGTGAGTGCACGCACTCGGCTGCCGGCGTAGGGAAATTGCGGGTCGCCGCGGAAGGCGGCAGCCGTGTCGCGGCATTTGGTCGCGGTGAGCACATCGTCGTGCCAGACCACGACGGCGTCATCGCGGGTGAGATGGGTGTCGAGTTCGAGGGTGCTCACGCCCAGCTGGAGCGAGGCGGCGAAGGCGACGAGGCTCTCTTCGGTGTGTTCGCCGCGTCCACCGCGGTGGGATTGCAGGTCGAACGCGGCGAGTTGTGTCGCGCTCGGTGTCTGCGCGGTAGGCGTCGATTCCCCCTGCGCGGCCGCCACGGCACCGCCGACCAGAACCGTGCTGAGGGCGGCGGCCGCCGCGATGATCACAATCTTGCGCATGCGGCACTCTTTCGTGGATCGAAGCACGCCGAGAGGCGCGCATCTGCCCACGTTAAGGAGCCGAGGTAACCGGCATCCGCTTCGCAGCCGTCAGGTGCGTGAACTCTGTGTTAACACGTTGCTCGCGGCACTCGTTAGCGCAGCGGGCACTCGGTGCTCGGGGGCCACGAACTCTAACGAGTGCCGCTACGGGTGGTCAGGCGGGGCGGCAGCATCCGCTTGAGGGCACCGGGGCCCGCGCGGCGCAACGAAACGGCCACGATCACGATGACCGCGACCGCGATAGACGCCTGGGTCAGCTGCGGGTTCGGCACGAGCAGCCGCAGGGTGAGCGCCATCGGCACCAGCAGCCATTCCCAGCGGCCGCTGAGCGCCACGAACGGCAGCAGAAGCAGCGCATACCAGGGGTAGCGGGGGCTGAGCACGAGCAGCGTCGCGCCGATCATGACGAGCTGGCCGACCCACGGCCGGTTCTGGTCGGTTTTGATGATGACGAGAATGGCGACGATCGCCAAAATTACGCCGGCCACGATGACAGCGGATGCCCCCGGTGCGACCAGAGACACCAGCGCGAACCGTGAGCCGTCCTGGTACCCCTCCTCGGTGAGGTAACCCGGAAGATAGCCGAGCACGCCGATTCCGGTGGCCAGCACATACGGCACGTAGAGCAACGCAAAGCTCAGAACGGATGCCGCCACCATGCGCCACCCGCCCCGCTTCAGCAGGGCGGGCGCGGCGAGCACCGGGATGAGCTTGGTGCCGATCGCGATTCCGAGCATGATGCCGCCGCGCCAGACTTTTTTGCTCGAGACCAGGAACACTGCAGCGACCACGAAGATGACGCCGAGCATGTCCACATGCGAGTTCGTGATCGCCTCGGTGGCCACGAGCGGACACCAGGCCCAGAGCGCTGCGTTTCGTTCATCGAGGCCGCGGCGGCGCATGCCTGCCAGAAGCATGACGGTCGTGCCGAGGCCGAGCAGCAACCCGGCCAGCTGCAGCGGCCAGTATTCCGGCCCCGGTCCGGTGAGAAAGCGCACGCCGGCGAAAAAGATCTCGCTGGCCGGCGGGTAGATCGTGGGTACGGCGGTGCGGTTCAGGGCCGAGCAGAGTAGGTCGCCGTCCGTCGTGCGGGCGCGCACGATGCGTTCGCCGTCGCACACTTCTTTGCCAGCGGCGTTGGTCTGGGCCGCGGGAAAGAGCCAGTCGGGTCGGAGGGAATCGAGGCGGACATCCGCAGGCGTGAAAGCGTAGGGGCTGATGCCATTGTTTTGTACGATGCCGTCCCAGGCGTAGCGGGCCGAGTCGGTGCTCGTGTTGGGCGGGCCGACCATGGCTGCGCCGCCGATCACGGCAGAGCCGACGAGGATCAGCGCGACCACCGCTCGACCGTTGACGCGTCGCAGCAGCCACCAGGCGAGACCGAACGCCAGCCAGAGCGCACTCGTGACCAGCACGAGCTGCACCTCGTCGCGGTCGGGTGCGAACAGGTCGAGGGTTCTAACGCTAAACGCGGTGAGGGCAGCGCTCAGCACGAGCAGGGCCGCGATGATCGTAATGCGCACGGTTCAGTCTGTCGTATGCTCCTCCGGTGGTCAGGGCCGTTCGTCGACTCACCCGCACATCGTAAGGATTCAGCGGGGTCACGGCGGGCGTTCAGGTGGTGCAATAGAAGCATGCGGCGATTGATGTACGAGGCCCAGCGAGCGCTGGCGTCGCCGGTGCGCAATCCGCGCATGGCAACCGTGATCGGGCGACTACTCGGCGCCGCTTTTCTGATCTGCTTCGGCACCGGCCTGTACAGCCATTTTCTGCAGGAACCGCTCGGCTGGATGCACTTTGCTACCCGTCCGGAGTTCCTCTACCAGGTCACCCAGGGCACGCACATCATCACGGGCATCGCCTGTTTTCCGTTGCTGCTGGCCAAGCTGTACATCGTCTTTCCCGACCTGTTCGCCTTTCCCCCGGTGCGCGGTTTCGTGCATTTTCTGGAGCGCGCGTCGATCGCCCTGTTCGTGGGAGCCTCACTCGTGCAGATCACGATCGGGTTGCTCAACACCTACCAGTGGTATCCGTGGCCGTTTCCGTTTCGGCAGGTGCACTTTGCGCTCGGCTGGGTGCTGATCGGGCTGCTGGTCATTCACATCGGGGTCAAGCTTCCGCTGATCACGCGGTACTGGAGCACATCGCCCTCGTCCGACGACGATCACCTGATCGATGCGGTGTCTGGTGACCGCGGTTCCGATGCGGAGGCGGTACGGCTGTGGGGCGCGACCCGTCCCGGCGGCGTGTCCGGGCGGCTGCTCGACTACATCGACGCCACCCCACGCCCTGCGAGTCGGGTCAGCCGGCGCGGCTTCCTCACCACGATCGGCGTCGCCACGACGGCCGTCGTCGGACTCACCGCCGGGCAGACCTTCACCCCACTGAACGCCGTGAACCTGTTCGGTCCGCGAAAGAAGGGCGTCGGCCAGCAGGGTGTACCGGTGAACCGCACGAGCGAACAGGCCAAGGTAGCGGATGCCGCCATGGCCCCCGCGTGGACCCTTACCCTCACGGTTTCCGGCACCGAACGCTCGTTCACCCGGGACGAGCTGCTTGCTCTGCCGCAGACGTCCGTGCGGTTACCGATCGCCTGCGTGGAGGGTTGGAGCCAGATGGCTAACTGGCGCGGCGTGCGGCTGCGCGACCTCGCCGACCTGATGAGCGCCGATCCGGACACCTCGTTTCGCCTGATCAGCCTCGAAGAACGCGGCAGTTTCAGCAAGACCCAGATCGGGCGCGAGTATGTGCGCGACCCGCTCACGCTCGTGGCGCTCGAGCTCAATGGCGAAACGCTCGACCTCGAGCACGGGTATCCGGCCCGCATGATCGCGCCCGGACGCCCCGGCGTGCTGCAGACCAAATGGCTGAGCCGAATCGAGGCAATCTGATGACGTCCTGGACGGGCGGTTTAAACCCGCCGCCAGCGGGAATCGAGGCATCGACGGGTAAACGGATGCGCAGCATCCGCTTGGTGCTGGTGGGTATTGGCGTGCTGATGCTGGCCTGGGGCGCGTTCGTGATGTTCGATTCGGTGCGGCTGACCCGCATTCCCGGGGCGGCGCTGTGGATCGCGGCGGCGATCGTGCTGCACGATGCGATTCTGGCGCCGATCGTGTTCGCGCTCGGAATCGCGCTACGGCGGGTCGGCCGACGGGCTACCGGAACGATCATTGCGATCGTGCAGGGCGGCATCGTGGTCGGGTCACTCGTGTCGCTCATCGCGGTTCCGACGATCGTGGCGAAGAACTTCGCGCCGGCCAACCCAACGTTGCTGCCGCTGAATTACGGACTGAACCTGGGGATTTTCTGGCTCGTGCTCGCAGTGGTGACCGTGGGGCTGTCACTGTGGGCGTTTCTGCGTAGACGACGACCGGTCGCGGCGTTCCCGGACGATTCCGGGCGGTGAAGTTCTGAGGCGGGCCGCGTCAGATATGCGGCCCGCGTCGACGACGTGGCATCCGCTCCTCACTCAGACAGTGAGGCGTCCCGCGCTCCGGGCCCACCTTGTGGCCGTGGGCCACGTTTACAGACTGGGCCCACGGACGGGGCCCGGGCCCCGTCCGTCAGTGCGGGCCGGAGGGCGCAGGCAGGCGGGCTAGGCGGGCGAACGAACGGCCGCCCCTGGTCCACTCGGCGACCTGCACGAGTCCGAACTGTGCGGCGCGGCGGCGCAGGGCGCTGACCCCGATCTCGGCCCACGGGAACGCGTCGCTCGTGTGGCCGGCGGCGTCGTGCAGGGTTCCCTCATAGGCGAGGTCGTGCTCGGGGTCACGGTTTACCTCGACAACGAGCACGCCGTCCGCGGCTAGCAGCGACACACAACGGTCGAGCAGGGCGTCGGGGTCGCCGCCGATACCGATGTTGCCGTCAACGAGAAGCAGAGTCGCCCAGGTTCCCTCGAGGGGAATGTAGTCGAAGACGGAGCGTTGCAGCACAGCGAGACCGGCCGCGAGGGCGATCCGCACGGCGGTCGGCGAGACGTCGACTCCGAGAGCGTCGAGTCCCTCATCAATCGCCGCCTGGATCATGCGGCCAGGTCCACAGCCGATGTCGAGCACCGGTCCGGCGACGCCGGCGACCAGGGAACGGTCGATCGCATCGGCTCCGGCGCTCCAGCGCCCGGCATGCATCGTCGACACGCGCGCGGGCGTTCCCGGATCGGCATCGGCCCGATTGCCGTGCAGATACAGCACGTTGTCATCGCTCTGCAGCGCCTGGGCATACGGTTCGGATCCGCCAGAGCCGAACGTGGTCGGGCGGCGAAAACGTTCGGCCGTGGCGCGGTCTCTGGCAGCGTCATCCAGCTCCCAGCCGGACGGCTGCTCCCACAGGCGCGGCGACACGAGAGTCATGAGCGTGCCCCTCTTATGGCGAGCAATTCTTCACTCTGCAGGTCGGCACCGAGAAGCAGAACGGCTGCCTGTACCCCCGCGAAAGCACGCGCGAAGCGCGTGTGGGGGGCGAGGGAGGCGACGGTGTGGGCATCCGTTATGGTGTCGATGTCGGTGAGCGCAGGTAGCAGGCGCACGCTGAGGCCGGCTTCGTCGAGGCGTTGCAGCTGGTGCGCGCCGGTGTCGGAGCGGCTCATCGGGATGCCGCGGAGCAGCTCACCGCTCGGGTTTTTCAGCGCGAGCGCCCAGAAACCGCCGTCGTCGGCGGGGCCGAACCAGGCATCCGCATTCCAGTTTTGGAACACGGGGGCGAGCAGTTCGATGCTGACCTGCGGGGTGTCCATTCCGAGCAGCAGGGTCGGCTCATCCAGATGGTCGAAGATAGCGGCGAGACGTTCGTCGAGGCCACCGCCGGTCTGCGGCAGGATCTCCCAACCGGATGCCTCGGCCGGCGGCGTCTCGCCATCGAAGGCCAGGATGTGACGGGTCGCCGGCAGCTGAGCGGCGACGGCGAGAGTATCGGCGAGACTGGCGGCGGCCAGATCGGCGGCCTGCGCGAGCGAGAAAGGAGGGTGCAGGCGGGTCTTAACCTTGCCGGGCAGACACTCCTTGGCGATGACGACGATTGCGGTCATGAGCGCACCTCGTTCTGGGCGCTGGGGGCGCTATTGGCGCGGAGCAGGCCGGACATGTCCTGGATGGCGGTGAGGGTCCCACGCACGGTTCCGGTTACCTTGCTGCGACCGACACGCGGCGCATAGCCGGTGTCGACCTCCCGGATGCGCCAATTGGCTGCGGCAGCGCCGAGAAACATCTCGAGCGGATACCCGCTGCGGCGGTCCTGCAGGTCGAGGGCGAGGAGCTGGTCGCGGCGGGCCGCTCGCATGGGGCCGAGGTCATGAATGTTCACACCTGTTATTCGGCGCAGTCGCCAAGAAAGATAGGTATTTGCTAAACGAGCGTGCGGAGGCCAGGCGTTTCGGGTGCTCGGGCGGCGGCGTCCGAGCACAAGATCGGCCTCGTCGGCACTGATCGGTTCGACCACAAGCGGCAGGTCGTGGGGATCCATCGAGGCGTCGGCATCGCAAAAGGCCACGATCGGGGCGGTCGCGGCGAGCAGCCCAGCGTGGGCGGCCGCGCCGAATCCGCGGCGGCTTTCGTGCACGACGTGCGCGCCGAGGATGCGGGCGAGGTCGGCAGAGCCATCGCTCGACCCGTTGTCGACAACGATCGCGCGGTATCCGGCGGGCAGGCGTTCGAGAATCCACGGCAGTGCCTGTGCCTCGTTGAGGCAGGGCAACACCACGTCGACCCGAATGTTCGTCATTCCTCGACCCTAAGCCGGGTGTCTGTGCCTTCGAGGCGAAACAGGTTACGAACCTCTGAAGGAAGCTGGGGACCCGGTGTGAATTGCCGCTGCTTCATCACCGAGCGGATGTCGGAGGCCGGGTCGGGCGTGGCGGGTCGAGCATCGAGCGGGGCGGTCGGTAGAGCTGGGGCCCATATTTCGACCGTGGGCTCAGTTTATAGACTGGGCCCACGGACGGGGCCCAGGCCCCGTCCCTTGGGAGGGGCAGCGCGAGGCGGGGCATCCGCGGGACTGAACGACAGAACGGATGCGCGCGCCCCGCGCGGTACGGGGAGCGCGCGCCTAGTCTGAGGGGGTGTCCCCCTCCCAATATTTTGCGCCGCCCCGAGCGGATGCCCTCGCCGGCCGCCGCGTGCTCCTGATCGAGGACGACCCGACGGTATCCGAGGTGGTCGGGCAGTACCTGCGCGCTGCCGGATTCGTCGTGGATGAAACCGTCGACGGACTCGCCGGCCTGCGCCAGGCCGAAATCGCCCAGCCCGACCTCGTGGTGCTCGACCGCATGCTTCCGCTGCTCGATGGCATCGAGGTGTGCCGCCGCATCCGCGTGAATTGGGGCGCGCTGCCGGTGATCATGCTGACCGCCCTCGGCGAGGAGGAACACCGCATCGAGGGTCTCGAGGCGGGCGCCGACGACTACCTGGTGAAGCCGTTCTCGCCGCGCGAGCTGGTGCTGCGGGTGCAGTCGGTACTGCGGCGGAGCGGCACGGATTCCATTCCGGAGGGAATTCTGGGCGCCGGCGAGTTCTCTCTCAACCTCGCTGCACACGAGATTCGGCTGCGCGACAAGCCGCTCGTGCTCACCGCGCGGGAGTTCGACCTGCTCGCCTATCTGATCTGGCGGCCGTCGCGGGTTCTGACCCGCGAGGAGTTGCTGCGCTCGGTCTGGGGCTGGGAATTCGGGGACCTGTCCACGGTGACCGTGCACGTGCGGCGGTTGCGGGAGAAGATCGAAGCCGACCCTGCGCATCCGCTGCTCGTGAATACGGTGTGGGGGGTCGGGTACCGGTTCGATCCGGTACCACTCGGAGCCGGTTCGACGGCCGATGATGCGGCATCGGAGGGCTCAGAATGAGCGCGCAACGCGGGCGTGCCATCACGGTTGATTGGGATCCGGGGCTCGCTCGAATCATCGGCGCTGAGGGCGCCGAAACTCGAGGTGCCAGCGATTGGTCGGCCCTCGGCATCCGCTTAGCTGGTGGCACACGATGACCGCCGAGGTGCTTGCAACCGTGGCCGGCATCGCGCTCGGCTGTGCGCTCATCGTGGGGGCGCTCGCCTTGCTCACCCTGCGGCTGCTGTCGCGGGGGTCGCTCGTGATGCAGGTGGTCGTCGTCGCGTTCGCGACCGTGATCTCGGTGGTGAGCGGAACCTCGGCGGTGGCGTCGCTCATGTACCTGTCGGCGCACGACCTGAACGTGTTCTACTCGGTGGCCGTCGTCGCCGGAATCGTGTCGCTGGTCATGGCTGCAGTCTTGGGACGATCACTGGTGCGCGACAACAAGTATTTTCGGGCCGCCGCCGCAAGCATCGGTCGGGGCGAATCGGTTATATCACCGGATCGGCATACGTCGACGGAGTTCGCCTCGCTCGCCGGGGAACTGGCCGCGACGGCCGATCGGCTGACCGAATCCCGCCAGCGGGAGGAGCGCGTCGAGACATCGCGCCGCGAAATCGTGGCGTGGATCTCGCACGACTTGCGCACACCCCTCGCCGGTATTCGGGCTATGGCCGAGGCCCTGGAAGACGGCATGGCTCCCGACCCACAGCGGTATTACGTGCAGATTCGCGGGCAGGTCGACCGGCTCAGCGGTATGGTCGATGACCTGTTCGAGCTGTCCAAGATCCACGCCGGGGCCCTGCAGCTCACCTTCGAACGGGTGGCCCTGTACGACCTGATCAGCGACACCATCGCCGATCTCGCGCCGGTCGCACTGGCCAAATCGCTCGACCTGCGCTTCGAGGGTGAACGTGGCCTCACCCTCCAAGCGGATGCCCGCGAGCTCGCCCGCGCGGTCGGCAACCTGGTCATGAACGCCATTCAGCATTCCCCGTCCGGGAGCGCCATCGTCGTCTCGGCCACCCGGCACGTGGACGGCCGGGCGGTGATTTCGGTCGTGGATGCGGCCGGCGGGATTCCCGAGCAGGACCTCGGCCGGGTGTTCGAGGCCGGCTGGCGGGCGAGCGAGCCGCGTACCGTGTCCGCCTGGGGAACCGGCGCCGGTCAGAGCGGCGGCGCTGGGTTCGGACTGGCGATCGTCGAGGGCATCGTGCGGGCTCATGCTGGGCAGGTGACAGTGACCAATGTGGGGAACGGATGCCGGTTTGAGATGCTGTTGCCGCAGCATCCGCTGGCCTGAACGGTCGGCTCGCCAAGTCAGGTACCGTTGCCGCCCCTCACACAGGTGTCTGTGGCGGCGGAATAGCCCCGCGGACGGCCTCAGGGACGCACGGCGGCGCGCAGGGGGGCCGTTGCGAACTCGCGCATGCCGTCTTCGAAGGAGACCTGGGCCGACCAGCCGAGTTCTGTGCGCAAGCGCTCCGAGGATGCTGTGATGTGCCGCACGTCGCCGAGCCGATATTGCCCGGTGACGATCGGGGCACGGCCGCCCGCCGCGGCGGCAAGGGCGGTCGCCATGTCGCCGATAGTGTGCACAATTCCGCTGCCGACGTTGAACGGGCGGAATATTCCGGAATCGGAATGGCCTGTGAACTCCAGCGCGGCGATGTTGGCTGCAGCTATGTCGCGCACGTGCACGAAGTCGCGGCGCTGCTGGCCATCTTCGTAGACCCGCGGAGCCTCACCGCGCTCGATCGCCGAGCGAAACAGCGAGGCGACGCCCGCGTAGGGAGTGTTCTGGGGCATGCCCGGTCCGTAGACGTTGTGGTAGCGCAAGGCGGCGACTCTTCCACCGGTCGAGCGCGCCCAGGACGTGGCAAGGTATTCCTGACCGAGTTTGCTGCTGGCATAGACATTGCGCGGGTCGAGCGGGTCGTTTTCGCTCACCAGAACGGGTTCGAGCGCCTGCCCGGTCTCCGGGTCGAGCGGGTCGAACCGACCGATGTCGAGGTCGCTCACGCGGCGCGGGCCGGGCCGGGTGAATCCGTTGGGCCCTCGATAGCTACCCTCCCCATAGACCACCATGGATGATGCCAAAACCAGACGACGGATGCCCCGCTCGGCCATCCCGGCCAGCAGCACCGCGGTCCCCACCTCGTTGCTGTGCACGTAGTCGGGGGCGTCGGCGAAGTCGACGCCGAGGCCGACCTTCGCGGCCTGATGGCACACCACGTCGATGTCGATGAGTGCGCGGGCGACGGTGACCGGGTCGGTCACGTCGCCGAGAATGAACTCCACCCGCGCATCCAGGCCCGCCGGAACGGATTCGGATGCGGATTCGGGCCCGTGCACGTCGGCGCGCAGGGAGTCGAGCACCCGCACCTGATAGCCGCGGGCGAGGGCGGCGTCGACGATCGCGGATCCGATGAAGCCCGCTCCCCCGGTGATCAGCAGGTGTTCGCCGGTCATGGCTGGTCCGACACCACGGCGCGAGCGAGTACGGCGTCGACCTGGGCCGGGTCGATGAGTTCACGCGGGGCGAAGTCGGCTGGCAAAGCCCGCAGGATTCCGTCAATGGCGGCCAGAATACGGGGCTGGGCGTCGCGCAGGCGACGGAACACGATCGAGGCGGTGACGGCATCCGTTTCGGGGGAGGTGACAGCAGAACCGGCGGTGTCGGCACTACCGGTCTCGGCGTCACCAGCGTCGGCCGCCAGCACCGGAGCCAGTCCGGCGTCGGCGTCGGTCACGAACGAGAGGTTCACCGTGCCGATGTTGAGTTCGCCGGCCAGCACGATCTCGGGGTACGCGGTCATATTGACGATGTGGGCGCCGATCGACCGGAACCAGACCGACTCCGCCCTGGTCGAAAACCGCGGGCCCTGAATGACGACGACCGTTCCGGTGGGGGCGAAGTTCTCGCCGAGTTGCTCGAGGGCACTCACGGCGTACCCGCGCAACAGCGGATCGAACGGGTCGGCGGCGGAGAGATGCTGCACCGATTCCCGGTCGTAGAAAGTGTCGGGGCGTCCGGCCGTGCGGTCGATGAACTGGTCGGTGACCACGAGCAGCCCGGGCGCGTACTCCGGCGTGACTCCACCCACCGCCGAGGAGGAAATGATCGCCCGCACGCCGATCGAGGCCAGCGCCCAGATATTTGCGCGGTAGTTGATCAGGTGCGGGGCGACGCTGTGACCGCTTCCGTGCCGCGGCAGAAAAGCGACCCGACGGTCGGCGCGCAGGCCGATCGTGATCGGCGTGGTTCCGTAGGGCGTCTGCACCTGATGCGTCACCGCGCCGGCCGGGTCGATGAGTTCGTAGAGTCCGGAGCCGCCGATCACGGCGACCTCGGCGCGCGCCGTCGGGTCGGCCAGCCGGTCGGATAGCGGGTCGGCAGTCGGGTCAAGCGTCACAAGCGGCTCCCAGCAAGTTACAAAGGCGAATGTTCAGTGTGCCATCGAAACCTGCGTGCCCGCGCAAGCCCGCCCCCCAAACGGATGCCCCGCCCCCGGCACGGCGCACCTCGCCGAGCCGTGAGTTTCGGCCGCCGAGCCGTGAGTCCTGAGCGGTTTTCCAGCCTGTGATGTCTCACGACATCGTGGGCAGTTGATGTCTCAGGTCATCGTGGGTGGTTTGGCGAGGAACCCGCGGGGTTTGCCGTTGGGGATGTAGGTGCCGCGTGGTGGTCGTGGGTGCTCTTGGATC
>NZ_PPTG01000010.1 GCF_002954245.1 Cryobacterium aureum
TTAGAGTTCGCACGCCGCTTTTTCCGTTCCCGAGTTTCTTACCTTTGACAGTTAGAAACCTAGGCGGAGAGCGGCGTGCGGCCGTTAAGGCGCTCCCAACGGACCCACGGTTACGTCATGAGAGCCACAAAAATCGAGTGTTGCAACGACCGGTTGAATTTGCCTTCCGCTTCTGGGCTTCGCAGAAATGAGAAAATTGGATCATGACTGTGGGAACCGGCGATTTCGAGTTGACCATGGACGAACTGCGAGTCGTGGCACGCTTTGTAGTGGAGGCAGCAGAGGAAGTGCTTCCGGTGTTTGAGGCCGCCTATCCAGATGACCCTCGGCCACGCGCGGCCGTCGACGCTGCGTGGGAGTTTGTCAACGGCGCAAAAAGGACCAACCTGCAGCGTGTCACAGCTTCAGACGCACACCGCGCCGCACAAGAAGCCGCCACCGGATCAGGACGGCTTGCCGCGCGCACCGCGGGCGACGCCGCAGCCGCCGCCTACCTGCACCCAATTGCGAAAGCCACTCAGGTGAGTCACATCCTGCGCGGTCCCGCAAGTGCGGCGCGTATCGCTGAGTTGGTTGCGGGTGACAATCCCGAGGTTGGCGACAACTTCGTTGAGCGAGCCAAGAACCACGCCACCCCAGGCCTGATTGATGTTCTTAGCCGTTATCCAACCGCACCAGCGGGAAAGAGTCGCGTCGATGACCTTATGAGCAAGTTGGACTCCAAGCTACGCGAATCCCGCTGAGGCTTGGCGGATTCAACCGGTCGTCTCAACGATGGGCTTTTCTGGTTCTGATAATAGTCGTTGCATGGCTTGAGAATGTGAGCAGGACCGAGCGCTCAGCCCGGCGCTACAAGAACAGATGGCACTCCGCTGCACCCACGTCGTTCGCCTGCCTTCCAGCCATTCACCATTTATCAGTCTGTCAAGGGCCATGAGGAACGGCCCACTGGCGGCCACGAGAAATGCCCGCTGGTGGCCAGGAAAACTGCCCAGTCATGGCCAACAGATCTGCCCACCAGGGTTCGGCGGCGTTGGCCATGTTCGGGTGCAGGGTTAGCTCATTGGGGTCACGCCCTTCCCGGCGAGGGCCTGCGTGAGGCGGATGGAGTCGCCCGAGGTTTGGCAGACGTGAGCGTGGTGCAGGAGGCGGTCAACGGTCGCCGTCGCGAGGGTTTTCGGCATGAGCTCGTCAAATCCGGCGGGGTGAAGATTTGAGCTGACCGCGATGGATCGTTTTTCATAGGCGGCGTCGACGAGGCGATAAAGTCCCTCGGCCGCGTCGGTCCCGACGGCGAGCAGCCCGATGTCGTCAATGACGATGAGGTCGGCGCGGAGGATGCGGGTGACGACGCGGGTGACGCTGTCGTCGGAGCGGTGGGCGCGCATCAGCGCGCCGAGGTCCTCGAGGCGAAACCACGCCACCCGCATCCCTGCTTCGACGACCTGCTGGCCGAGGGCCTCGAGGAAGAACGTTTTCCCCGTGCCCGACGGCCCGCAAACCACGACGTTCTCCTTCCGGCCGATCCATTCGAGGGTGCGCAGCGACTGCTGCGTCGGCAGCGGGATCGAGGAGGCGGCGGGGTCCCAGGTGTCGAAGGTTTTCCCCGTCGGGAATCCGGCCGCTTTCCGGCGGGTGGCGAGCATGGACCGGGACCGGCCGGCGACTTCCTCGATGAGGAGAGCCTTGACGACCTCGGCGGGTTCCCAACGTTGGGTGCGGGCGGTGATGAGCAGCTCCGGCGCCAACGCGCGGGCGTAGGGCATCTTCAGCTGCCGCATCAACGCTTCCAAATCCGCCGGCATCGGCGGCGCCGCCGCGGGGACGGGACTCATGCGCACTCCTCCTGCTCGGCCGTAGGCGCGGCGGGTGGCTGGCCGATCGCCGCCCACCCGCTGGTTCCTTGGGTCAGAGACAGGGTCTCGCTGGCGGTGTGGGTGCTGGTGCGTAGTCCGGTGGCGTTGAGGATGGACGCGAGGTCCTTGTGGGCGAACCGGCCGTGGATGGCCGCCGTGCCGAGCGCCTGGTCAACGTCGGCCTGCCCGGCGATCTTGGCCAACGCGACCGCTTCCGCCATTTTCTGCTTCATCCGCATCGTGCCAACGGCGGCCGCTTCAAGCAGCCAGGTGCGCGCTCCCGCCCCGATCGCCAAGAACTCGGCCTCGGCGGCGCTGCGCGCTTTCATCGCGTAATCGCCGGGGATCTTGGGTGCATGGTCGGGGAAATGCGTGTCGTCGATCATCGGGCTGCCCGGACGCGCCCGAGCATGCCGGGCCACTTCCACCGGCCCCTCGCTGCTCTGATGCATCACGACGATGCGTTCATCAGTGCCGACGCCGTGGCTGCGCACGAACACCGTCGCGCCGAGCAAGTGCGACGGCACCGAATACTGGCCGTTCTCAAACGTGACCATCGGGGTGTTGTCCGGGACGCTGCGCGAGAGACCGAACGAGACCGTGTGGGCGGTGTCGGGGATGCGGTGCAGTCGCGGCGTCTCCTCCAGCAGCATCGCGGCGGGCTTGCGGCGGGTGGCGCGGTGCTCGCGGTTGTTGACCTCGTCCATGAACTCCTGACAGGCCGTTTCAATCTGCGCGAACGAGTCGTACTCGGGCCGCAGGTTCGTGTCCTTCGGGACGAAGTCGGCCTTGGCCAGCTTCACGGACGACTCCGACCCGCCCTTCGTCGCCGGGTCCGCCGGCTGGCAGGTGAGCACCGTCACGCCGTAGTGGCGGGCGAAGTCCACCGTCTGCAGGTTCCGCACCGGAACGCCGGCGATGTGCGCCACGGTGACAGTTTTCTCATTGTCGGTCAGGACATAGGTTGGCGCACCACCAATGATGCGCAGTGTCCGGTCCAGCGCCGCGAACACCGTCGGCGCCGTCCGATCGCGCAGCACGATGACGATCCGAAACCGTGACCACGCCAGCCACGCCACGAACAACACCGTCTTGCGCCCATCGATCAGAGGTCCGTCACCGAAATCGTATTGCAACCACTGGCCCGGCTCGGTCACCCACGGCCGGTGCACCCGCGCGTTGCCGAGGCGAAAGTTGGCGCGGACCTGCGCGATGGCGCGCCGGGTGGAGCGCTCGGACCCGGTGTAGCCCAGGGCCAGCAACTTGGTGTGGGCCTTGTCACCGCGCAGCTTCCCGTGCGACAACTGGATCCACTCCTCCATCTTCGGCAGGAACGGGTCCGTGACGCGGCCCCGAAAGGCCGGTTCAGCCAGTGGCTGGCCCGCGTCTCGGGCGGCGACATGGCGGGCGACGGTGTGGTGCGAGCACCCCGTCAGCTCCGCAGCAGAGCGAAAAGATCGTGTCAGATCATACGCAGCGAGTATTTCCATGATTTCTACGTCTACCTTCATAAATGGGCCTCTTCCTGAACTGGCTTGATGCGTCTAGATACCGCAATCAAACCCCAGGGAGAGGCTCCCGCCGGTTAACCGGTCGGGCTCAGAAAAGGAAGTGGGCAGATCTCATGGCCACCAACGTGCAGTTTTACTGGCCGTCAGCGGGCAATTCCGTGGCCGCCTATGGGCAGCTTCTCATGTCCGCCGACACCCGGTCAACCGCTGCGGCTCGGGGCAGTGATCATGAAAACCTGCCCGGACCTCGCTGCCCTCGCGACCGACTAACGCTCGACTCCCAGAACGTCGCAACCCGTTACCGACCGGCGAAATCGGCGAACAAGACGCGCGGTGAAGCGGTGAACCCGGTGCGTTCGTAGAGGTGGATTGCCTCGGGGCTGGAGTGCACAGTGACGTGTTCCAGGCCCAGCTGTCGAGCTTTGTCCAGAACGGCTGCCATCATCGTGCCGCCGATGTCGGCGTTTCGTTCCTCGGGGACGACGTACACGCACTGCACGTCTCCGGAAGCACGATCGGTGGCGCGCGGGCTGGGCACCCGGGGCAGCACCGCCAGCCATGCCATGCCGACGACCACGCGGCCGCGCACCGCCACGACCCGGTGATGGGTCTGCTCATGCACGGACGCGAAAGCCACTACGGACGCCACGAAGTCCTCCCGACTCACAACCGGAACTCCGCCCCGCTCCACCACCTACCGCCAGCGCAACCCCGCGATTGCCTCCGTCTCGAGCGATTCGGCCTCACGCACCACAATCTCCGTCATCTCGCCAGTCTGCCCGATCACACAGCGAGTGGTTCACGATGTGGCTCGCAGCGATCGCTTCCGCACGACGATTTCGACGGCGACGACGGCATCCTCTTCTGTGCGCCGTCTCTTCAGCGGCCGGGCGTGTGTACGCGAGCGCGATTATGAAACTCCAATCGCATCGGCGAGGGCCGTTCCCACCTCGGAAGGCGTCAATGCGGTGGTATCGATCACGTCGGCTTCAGCGCCTAGCCATCCACGGAACGCCTTATCGTACGGGACGAGGTAGGCCAAACGGAATACGGACGGACCCATCACCGTGTCTCCCATGATGCGCTCACGAAGTGTCTTCGTGTCGGTGTGGAGCAGGAAGTGTCGAACTGGAATGTCCTAGGCGGCGAATCCGTCGCTGATCTCGCGCCAGTATGCCTCAACCAGGACCGTCATCGGCATTATCAGAGTGCCGCCCGTGTAATCGAGAATGTGGCGGGCCGTCTCGACCACAAGAGGGCGCCACGGAGGCCAGTGCTGAAAGTTGTCTGTCTCGGGCAGCCCAGGGTGGACGTCCATCAACATCTCACCGACTTTCTCGGCATCGAACACGCGCGATCCTAGGATGAGCTCCTGCACGAGCTTGGCGGTGGTCGTTTTTCCAACGCCGTGAGTGCCATTCAGCCATATGATCACACGCCCATGCTAACGAAATGCCCGACCGACGATCATGAAAGGCCTCTACGCCCAGCCGTCCCGCAGGGGGTTCGGCTTGCGGACGCCGACTTGAAATTTGATTTTGCCTTGTTCGTTGGTCAAGGCGTCGTGTACTCGATGGTTCGTTCTCGGTCCTTCCCATCTTCAGCGGCACGGAAGGGAGCTGGCGTTTGATAGAACGCCTGCTCAGTGCTTCCGCTCATGCAAGGCGTTAGCACTCTGGAAGATCTCTAGCGCGAATCAGGGAACGGCTGACGATAATTAGTTCTTTATATGTTTCGTGTCAGGATGGTTTTCAAGAAACCGCGAAAGGATCTTCCATGATTGCAGGCGGCCTAATGATTGTGCTCATCGCGGGAGGGGACTCGTTCTGGCCCTAGCTATCCTCGCGGCGTTCTATTTCCTTTCGTCACGACGAAGGTTCAATAGATCCGCGCGGGACTTGGCGGGTTCCAACCCGGAGGTCGCGAAGGCGATGACGAAGATGCAAGAAGACATTGAACGAGGTCAGCGGTCCTTTTGAACGATGTTAGCGGCGTCGGTCCGGTTGCTTCAGGCGGCCTTCTCATTACGACCGTTTTGGTCGCCAGGAGGCGCCGACGCGTCCTGCAAACGCCCCCGAGTTAGCGGTCGCGGTTTCGGCCGCGCCTACAAGAGCACGACACGAAATGAATTAGACACAATCAGCCTTGGTCCGGCGGCCGTCAGCGAAAGGCTCGAAGTTCGAGTGTCCCGTATGACGTTGGCGTATCGGGAACGGATGAAAGTCGCTGACCGACCGTTCGCGTGTCCCATTCCCGTCCCTCTCGGCGTGCTTCACCCGAGCCGCTAGCTTGCTCACCGGCAGTTACTTGTAAGCCACCGGTGCGTTCACGCTGATTCGACTCAGCCACACAGCACTAATTTTGGCCGTGTCCCAGCCCCAACGACCGACCGATGGCAATCCTGCCAGACCGGTTGGGAACCGGACAGCTTCACAACTGTGGGGCTTGGGACGGAACGAATTTAGATCTGTGTTTCGGGTACCAGAGAGACATTGGCGGTTGCCTTGCGATTGACACGGTCGGCGAGAACGATGGCGATTACACCGAGCAGTACTGTTCCGCCGATCCGGGCAAGGCCGTCCAGTCCCATCAAGAGCCATGTCACCAGATTCGGTCCGTATATGGTGGGCGAGCCTCCGCCCAGCACTTGCAGTAGTAGCCAGGTCACGGCCACCGCTGCCACGATCCCGGCTGGCACCCAGTTCCACGGAGCCGGCACGGCTCCAAGCCGGGCAATTTGCATGACTGCAACCACTGCGAGAGCGAATCGAACCAAGGAGTCCGCGTAGGCGAAAGCCAGGAATAGGGTCGGGGCGTTCGAGAAGTCATCGCCGATAACGCCATACAACACAGACCCGAGAAGCAGCCATACAGCCAACAAAACGAGAGCGATAGTGCCAACCGGGCGCCGCGCTGTGACGCTGCCCACGCCACGCACACCGAAGGCGAACACGAACAGGGCGGCAGAGAACAGAGCGGGGGCCACCATTCCGGCGTATGGGAAGAGTGTGGGCTGCGCGATTACCGTGATGACGACCGACGCCAGGAGTAGCCCCCCTCCGATCAACAACGCGAGGGAAGCCGGGGATACTGCGCGATCACGAAGCCGTGAGTTTGCCATGCGCCCGAGTTTACTCAACGCATGCGGGCCGTCTAACTGGATCGCACGAGGAGTCGGTTGCTTCGGCGTGCGTCGCCATCATTGGCGGCACAGACCGAAATGCCCTGATCACTCCGCGCAGGGGCCAACGCGGAGGCAATGATGCCCAACTGCGGAACTCAAACTCCTTGAAATTTGACCCTCTCCTCCGACGACGGTTCTCCCCCTGCGCCAAGAACACAGGCATCCGTAAAGGATTCCGGCTACGGGCACGGATGGCGCTCGAGCCCAGTCGTTTGGTTTCTGTTCGTCTGGGAAAATGGCGGGTGGGCGGCTGGTCTTGTCAGGTCGTCAAGCGCCGAGGGCTCGAATGCGTCGTCCGGCGAGGGCAGCCACGATTCCGATGCCCGCGGTGAGCCACACGGCTGCTTCTGGTCCGGCGGTTGAGAAAAGGACGCTCAACCCTCCCGCTGTGGCGAGCACGATGATGAGGGCGTCGGCTTGCCAGGCGATCACGTTCAGGATGGACACGTCGCCAACTGGCGTGACGATGGGAAGGAGCAGACCGATCGGCATCGGTCCTTTGGCACAGTCCAGAATCCGCACCAGAACGATGAAGACAGACACCAGCATCCACCACGGTAGAACGCCGATGGCTGCCCCGCCAGCGACGGCTGCAATGGTACCTATGGACCCGAGAAGGAGGCAGGCGAGGCCCGGGAGCAGTGCATGGGAGCCGATCATGGTCAGGGCGCTCCGGCCATACAACGACGACGGGCCCACGTTCTCGTTGGCGTTTCGCAGCCCGTCGCACCAAACGCCGGCGGCGAGGTAGGCGAGGAGTACCCCGGCCAAGGCCACGACCCAGTCAAGTCCGCCCTGGGCTGAATCGGTTTGGGCATTCAACCACCCGGCTACGACCAGAGCCAGAGAACCGAAAGTAATCCGCACTGGGAACCGCCGTGCGGTTCCGATGTCGCGCTGCAGAATCGCGATAGGCAGTGGCCCGGTGAAGGAGATGCGGTAGCGCCTCCCTCGTGCCGGTGGGGTACGGAGGGCGCCCGACGCTCCGGCAATGTCGCCGGTCTGCACCAGAGTGCCGATTGACTGCCAGCGGCGGGCTTGCGCCATGAGTTCAGGGCTGCGGAGGTTATTCAGCAGTGCAGGAGCGGCCAGAAACACCAATGGTGACAGGGCGAGGGTGAGGGCTGGCCACCACAGGACTGGCGCGGCCGGATCGAGGGATGCCCACAACAGGGCAAGCCATCCCCAGGGGCTCGCGAGCATGACGATGTCGGCGCCGGCTGCCGCTGCAACCGCACTGCCTAGGATGACGATGGCCAGTGGGATCGTGGTGGGGCGGGGACAGCTCTGCCCCATCAACCACAGCACGGCTAGCACGCCCGAGTACGCGATCGAGCCGAGCAAGATGAGCGCAGCGGGAATGGCCGCTGTCGGGCCGCCAAGGAACCGCGCCCCGACAACAATCCCGGATACCGTGACCGCAGCCAGGGCCAGCACAGTGACGCTGAACAAGATTGGACGACGCAGCGTATCGCTGCGGGCGAGGTGACTACCCGCGAGGAATTCAATGAGGAACGGACTCGGTACGGCCAGCCCCCGCGTTCGCCCGATCAGGAGCGCGCAGGCTGCCAGTACCGCAGCGATTGCACCCACACCCCGGTAGCTATCGGGGGCGACGATCGTGGAAAGAATTTCCGGACTCGCCAGGCCGAGGACTATTGAACGCACGACTGGCACCGCGACGATTGCGACGATGAGTACCGCGACGTAGACCGTGTAGACGGCGTCGCTCGCCGTTGGCAGGCCAGCTCTGGATGCCGTTACCAATCGAACGTGCGCCAGGATCTGGCGGTCAGTGGACGTGCTCACGACTCTGCGAGTGACACTGACCGGTCCGCGATAGCCTCCACCATGTCTGCACTGTGGCTCGCGATCACGACCGTGGCGCCACGATCGATCTCGGCGCGGATCACGGATGACACCAGCGCGCGTCGTGTCGCATCCAGGCGCTGTTCCGGTTCGTCGAGGATCAACACATCGAAGGGGCGCACGAGAGCCGTGGCCAAGGACAACAGTTGCGTCTGTCCCGATGAGAGCTCGTTCACGAACCGGTTCCGAAGGTGACTGATCGCAAGAGCCACCATGGTAGCGTCAGCCGCATCAGTGGCAGCGGATCCGAGCCGTCCCCACGTTGTCGCGATGAAACGCAAATGCTCGTGAGCGGTCAACTCCCGGGCAAAAGCTGGCAAGCCGATACGGGCGGAGATGGTTCGCCGCACGGCACGGCGGCGTTCATCGACCGACTCACCGTCAATGAAGGCCTGACCTCCAGTCGGGCGAAGCTGGCCGCTGAGGATACGAAGAAGGGTCGTCTTGCCTGAACCATTCCGCCCCTGCACAGCCAAGGCTTCACCGCTACTCACGGTGAAGGACACGGGCGCCAAAAGCACTTCTGAATCGATCGAAGCGGAGACATCGCGGGCTTCGAGAGAGGACACAAACCCCATCCTCTCGCACTTCCAATCTCAATAACCCACCCGCCTGAGGCTGGGCGGGCAAGAATCGTCGCCCTATCCCACAAGGGGTTGAATCCGCCGTTCCTAAGTGACACAGCATCTTCCCGCAACGCCGGTGGGTGGATTGGTTGCAGACCTGTCGCGCTAGAGGTCCGGCTTGCGGGCGCACCTTTCTTTTGGCGAGTGAAAGACGCAGATCATAGAGTGAAGCTATGGGCGAAGAGGCGATTGTCAGAGTGGTGTTATTCGTGGTCATGGTTGGCAGTGGCGTCCTTCTGCTGTGGATGGCGCAGGCTGCAGCCAGCGGACGTCTTGGACGCAATCAGCTCGCTGGTATACGCCTTCCCGTGACGATGGCAAGCGACAGTGCGTGGCTTGCCGCACATGTGGCAGCAAAACGGCCAATACAATGGGCGGGCTGGTGCTCAATTGACTCTGCCGCGCCTTCCGTTCTCCCCGTCCCGGTGGCGATTATGCTCGCATCCATCCTCATCGGTGCCGCTGGCATGATCACCTTCACGCTCTACGGCGCCTCGGTAGGAAGCCGCGCCGCACGCGCTCTGTCCGACGGCGATTAGCACGGGCACAACCCCTCCAGCCGGAGAGGGATCATTAGGGGTTCGGATTGCGGGAAATGCCCGCCAGCAGGCTCGGGGTCAGGTGAAGGATAGGCGCTCTTCTCCTGCTCCCGTTGATATCTGCCAGCTGCATCCGTCCGGCCGACGAAAGAAAGGTCCTCGCATGACAACGGCAACAACGCAGGTCTACCGCACCTCAAATGTATTCCTCGCCCCTGCCGTGATCATCATCTTTTCCGTGATGATCGTTGCTCTTTCAGCCACGCTCATCCTGCAGCGCGCAATTGGCGCTATTTCATCAAGCGAGTGGGGCTTCGCCCTATTCGTGTTCGTATTCGTCGCGGTCATGCTCGGAGCAGCCACCATCAGCCACCACCGCATCGAAATCTGCAACCAGACTGCCAAGCTCGTGTGGTTCCCCGCCTACCGAAAGACGATTCCCGCCAGCGATATCATCTCGGTCACCACCAAGCGAGTCAGCCCCTGGCGTAACGGACTTGGAATTCGACTCATCGGTAACGCAACCCTGGCGCTCATGAATCGCGGAGGTGACGGCGTTCTCATCACCACGACTGACAACCGCGGCTACCTCATCGTGATCAGCAACCCGCAAGAACTCGCAGAGACCCTCCGCCGCGTGGACGGAATGATCGATAGACCCGAGCCGAACTAATTGCGCGGACACGAATCGCGACCGACTCATAAGGCGAGCCAATCCGGGCGCTTGGCAATTCGCACTCAATTCGCGTCGCTCAGGGTTCCCGAGTGACACAACGCCGACATGCTTGGCTGCGGGGCCATTCACTCGAGACCTATAGTTTTCGAGGTCCCCGATACGGACGCAGCCGCGTCTTCACCGTTCTTGGACGTGACTTTCGGCGCTGTGTGGCGGCTGGCTGTGATCAATATTTTGGCGTCATTGATTTTGTCCCGTGTCAGCTCAAAACTGGCAGTCCCCCTGCCCGCACGCTGAGAGCACCTTGAATCAACGTCGACCTCGGGTGTGACCAGGGCTTGCTTGGTTCGGTGATGACGAAATGCGGCGCTGTCATGCAATTCCCCCGTTGGGATCGAGCCCTGAATTTGCTCCGTTGCAATAGAGATGGTGTGCCAGAATTTGCTTCTTCGTTGTGAATACGCAACGATATCATCGTGACAGGCAAGAATTCGAGTGATGGAGCAAGTAAACGGCTGCACAACCGACTGGCGATCTTGCGCGCCGAGCGCGGCATTACGCGACGTCAACTGGCCGAGGCTGTGGGCGTGAACTATCAAACCATCGGCTTTCTTGAACGCGGCGATTACAGACCATCCGTCGAGCTCGCCCTCCAGATCGCGACGCACTTCTCTCTCCCGGTAGAGGCAATCTTCTCGCTTCACCCGTTTCCGCCGATGTCCGCGCAGCTCTACCGTTCGCACCGCACCGTCGACCTAATGACAGGAATTGACTCATGAGCGACTCTCACTCAAGCATCAATCGACGTGCCGCTGATTTGCGTGTCGAGATGGAAGACCGCCTCGAGGATTCGCGCCAGCGACCGATCCCTGCGTGGGTCCGGAGGCCGACCGCTCGGGTCGCGCTTACCTTCACGCCCGCGATCATCTTCAGCTTAGGCGTGGCGGCAGCGTTCACCGCACAAGACCCTCTGGGTCTCCTGTTTCTGGGCCTCGCCCTTTTCAGTGGAGCCACGGGAACGATTTTTCTGCGACGTGCCACCAATATGCTCGATAATGCGCCTCAGACGGTACTCGATGAGCGTGAATTAGCTCAGCGCAACCGAGCGTTCGGCCAGGCCTTCAAGTTGGCGCTGGCGATTATCGGGATTCTTTGGGTGCTGGCGGTCATCGACCAGTTCCTCACCGGACCAACCCACCTTCTTGGAGGTTATTCATGGATCTTCATGACCCTCACCGCGTTGGTCACGATGAGCATGGTGCCCGCCGCAGTACTTCTCTGGAGCTTGAGCCTGGCCTCTGATCACGACGAGTGATTTGCCGGTCGTTCCTCGGATCGGAGAAATGCAGACAATTACCGCCCCGTGCCGCCCGCAACGATGGAGGGTACTTCTCTGCGCGGCGACATGCCAGCCCTCTGCTCGACCGATCAGCGGCGCGCGTCGTGACGCTTGCGCTGACTTGGCAAGAGTCCGATCAGTACCGGCACCAGGATTCCGAGTGCGCACACAATGGCTACAGCTGGGATCGTCATAGTTCGGATTATTGCGGGCGAACCTGAGAAGCGCCCGCAGGGGGTTCGGCTTGCGGGCCGCGTCCGATTGGGATCGACGCAGTAGTGTCGGTTAGCTGACTCGCCACCCGTAGAAGCAACCAAGGAGCCTCTATGAATGAGATCTGGGCAGTAGTGCACCAGGAACGTGCCGCGCTGATTCACGATCTGTTGGCATTGGAAAAACAGCAGTGGACGACGCCATCGTTGTGTCTCGGATGGGATATTCACACCGTTTTGGCTCACCTCGTCAATGACGCCAAGACCACTCGCATCGGGTTTGTCAGCAAGCTGATTGCCGCTGGCTTTAGCTTCGATCGCATCAACGCGTCGGGAATTGCGCGGGAGCGGTCCACCGATCCAAACCAGACATTGGCCTACTTCCAGGGTGTCCGCAGCCGCACCACAAGTGCACCCGCACCTTTAGCCACTCGTTTGGTCGAGATATTCGTGCATGGTGAGGACATACGGCGCCCTCTCGGTATCGACCATAAGTACCCCGTCGCTGAGGTGGCAACTGCACTTCACTATCAAGTGAAGACCAGCGTCAAACTCGGTGGAGGTAAGGAACGTGTGGAGGGACTGCGCCTCATCGCAACAGATGCGGACTTCGACGAAGGACGTGGCAAAGAGGTGCACGGCGCCGCGATTGCGCTGCTGCTCGCAGTATCTGGTCGGCCAGTCCACATACGAGAACTCACAGGTCTAGGCGCTCCGTCGCTGACGGGAGCTAACTGATGATGAGTGACATTAACAAGCCAGTTCAAATGATCAATTGTGTTTTTGCGGCGACGATTATTTCCGACGCTAACAGCGGCTGGCTCTGCGTGCAGATGCCCGGCTCTGCCGAGTTCTTTGGCACGGGAAAGGCTGTCAAAGTCATAGGAACGGTAGACGACCATCCGTATGAAGCAAGCATGCTACCGGTCGGCAACGGAACACACATGATGCCTATTCGCGCCCCATTTCGAAAAATCATTGGAAAGGGCCTCGGCGATGAAGTGAGAGTGCACTTGACACGAAGAGTTGTCTGAGTACCGCGCCCCAATCGAGGTAGTGCCCGTTGAGGGTTCCACTTACGGGCAACATGCTCCGCGAAGCGACTTGAGCTGAATCACGTTTGAACGCGCCCGCTGGACGTCCCTCTTGCGGACCCCTCACTCTCAGGCGTTGACCCCAAGGCGTTCCCTTTACGTGACGCTTTGTTCATCTGAGCCATGGCTAAGATGGTTCAGCTATCCTCGGATCACAAGCAATGAATGGGGACGACATGGCTTCCACACGATCGATCAATACGACAAGGCGATTGGTCGTTCTCAGTGCCGCGCTCATGGTGAGTGCGGTTGTGTCCGGCTGCTCAGTCTCGGACGTGTGCCCCACGATCGGGTGGGACAACACTGTCACCGTCGAGCTCGAAGGCACAACATCTAACGTCAGCGTCGTTGAGTTGTGCGTCGACGGCGAATGTTCAGGCCCTGCCCCAACTCAGCTATCACCAGACGAGTCCGTCGGGATCGATGAACACTCGTGGGAAATCTCGACAGTAATGGCGACTCCAGAAAATGTCACTATTCGCGCACTCTCACCAAGCAAAGAAGTCCTCGCCGAGAGGGACGTGACACTCAACTGGGTCCGCGTGGGCGGCACTGAACAATGTGGCGGACCTGCCGAGACCGACCCCATCACCCTCACTATCGCATCCTGAATTCTCTGAGCGTCCCGACTCTGTGCGATCCCGCCAAGGGTTCCCCTTACGGGAGCGGACACAAGTTTCGAATCGTTCCCGTGTCCCGGTCGATATCCCCTTCGGAAACGCTGACGCCTTGCGGTGACTGCTGGCCGCCTTTCCCACAGAGAGGTTCTGAACGCGCGCAGGATTCGCGACGTTCAAAGACTGCCTCTGGACGAGATGAACGCGGCCGAGAGATAACTCCACGAGGATCAGGCGGATCCTGTGCTTCGTTCAGCTTGGTCTCGAAGCACCCGCATGAGTTCACCGAGCGCGCTGTTGAGTGCGCGCCAGTCGATTCCGGTCACTTCGGCCTCGATGCCATCGACCCATCTGGTGTGTGCGGTGTGGATGTCTGACAGTGCTGCTGAGCCCTGATCGGTGACGATGAAGAGCTTGGACTGACGGTGGCGGGGGTTGTCGACGTAGTGACCAAGCGCGTCGGCAACGAGTTCGTCGGTGATCCTCTGGATGCCTTGCCGGTGAAGTCCGAGCTTGCGGGCGATGTCGGGCACAGTCGCGCCGTCTTCAGCGGCTTGGAGGACCATGCGTCGCGCGTGCGTCTGTCCGGCCGTCGAGGCGAGCTTCTCGCCGGCCTCGCGTAACAGGCGATTGGCATCGAAGATCGCGTGGAGCACGGTGTTCGCGTCGCTCATCGCTCAACCTTTGACATCATGTCGTCACCCTCTCTAGGCTGTCAGAGTGACAACATGTTACCACCTGCTGGCTGGCGCGCTGCCAGACGCGCGGCGAGAGTCGGCTCAGCTGTTTCGGTGCTCGGAGTCGACCTCCTGGCTCGCGCTTCTAGGCGACGGCATCTGGCGCAACGGCGTATCGGCAGGTTCGACCCAACGGCATGCCGAGGCCTGGGGCCGCTGGCTTCGGCAGCCGCAAGAGCCCGCGGAATTCATCGCGGACCCGACTTAGGAGCGGACCAATGACCAACCCACCCACGGTCGTGCTGCTCGGCGGCAGCGGACTCGGCCCCTGGGCTTGGGAGCGCGTGACGCCGATCCTCAACGCCCACGGCCTCCGTGCGCTCACCCCGCAGCTTCGCGCAACCGGCGACGATGTAACGCCGGCGGCCGAGGTCTCATTGGTCGACTGGATCGACGACGTCTCTGGCTTCCTCGCAACACGTGACCAGCCCGACATCACCCTCGTCGCGCACTCCTTCGCCGGATACGTCGCAGCAGGCGTGCTCGCTTCCGAAGTGGACAGGATCAGGACGGTGGTGTTTCTTGACGCGGTGCTGCCCCAACCCGGACGGTCCTGGTTCGACGCCATGGGCCCCGACGTCGAGCAGTTCATGTCCGGGCTAACCGAGAACGCGGCGATCCCCTTCTTCACCCGAGAGCAACTGGATCAGCTCTACCCGCGGCACGGCATCAGCGAAGCCGACTGGGAGTGGATGCAACCCCAGCTCGGTTCCCAGCCCCTCGCCACCTACGCGCAGCCGGCAATCACCGAACCGCTGAACCCAGTGACCACGCGGCTCGCTTACATTCAGTGTCTCTCCACAGCACCGCCCGCCGCGGACATCAATGCCAGCACCCCCGGCTGGACATTTAGGACTCTCGACACCGGGCACTGGCCGATGATCACCCACCCCAACGCAACAGCCCAAGTCATCGAAGAACTGGCGAGCCCGTGACCCAAGTCGCGTTCTTTCGAAATCTCAACCTCGGCCACCGAGGCAGCCCAACCGGCAACGAACTCGTCGCGGCATTCGGAGGACCAGCGGTGGCGCGAAACTTTCAGACCAACGGCACAGTCCTCTTCACCTCGGCAACCCCTAAGGCCACCGCGAGCCACGCGCTTCGGGGCCTCCGCGACGGGGAATACTCCCACAGCATGGTCATGCGCACCGTGGCCGAGCTCGAAGACATCGTTAGGGAAACCCCAGAAGCGGACCCGGCCGAGAACGTCTACCGAACGATGATCTCGCTCTTCGACACGGATCTCCTGCCGCCAGTCGAGCTCCCGATGCGGAGCCGCGATCAGCTCGTCGAGCTCCGCCGGATCGACTGCGGCAGCGCGACCAGCGCCTGCTGGAAACCGCGACACACGGCCGGCGACGTCACCGGGTTTCTTGAAGCACTCCTCAGCGTCCCCGTGACCACCCGAAGCCTCGGCACACTGAAACGTCTCGTCGCCGCAGCGAAGAGGGCGGAGAAGTGACGCATAGCAACGCGCCATTCATCCATGACGGGCGCGGTCCGAGTGGCAATCACTCGCGTGCACCGCAAGGGGTTCCGCTAACGGGCTCCCGGGCTACCGGAGGTAGGCGCCGAAAACTCTGGGTCGTTGACGATGCGCGCCAAGGTGGTCTGCCCGAGAGTGCTCATCCCTGGGTTCGACTCCCGGTAGTACCACACCAGGCCCATCGCCTGTTGGAACGCCCACGCGGCTCCACGCCACCATTCGAGGTCATCGCAAGGCAGCTCGCTACGGACGAGCGCTCGTCTCTCGTCATCGAGCAGGTGCCACGCGGCGACAAGATCGAGTGACGGGTCGGCCGGAGCGAACCCACCGCCATCCAGGACGCCAACCAGTCGGTCGCCCTCGCCGAGGAGATTGCTCGGAGTCAAATCGCCGTGAGTCATCACCTCGCGGCCAGAAGGCGGCAAACTCCGAAACTCCATCCAGAGAATGCGTAGCCGATCGACGGGAAGCAACCCGGCGCTTTCTCGGAAACAGAGTTCCATCCACTCGTCGGAGTCCTTCAGATCTCCGCCGCGACCAGGGCCCGCGAAGTTGCGTCCTTTGGTTGCCGCGGCGCGAAGCGAATGCACGAGGCCGGTGAGGTCATAGGCGAACATGTTGGAGTGCGCTAAACCTTTGGGCGTTGCCACGGTCCCGTGTAGCCACGTCTGTACAGACCATGGCAGGGGAAGCCGTAACCCGGATTGCCTACGACCATGGGCACCGGAGTCGGGACCGGACAACACGTCGCCAGCTCGCGCATTGCTGAGGCTTCTCGGTTGAGTTCGGAGGTCATATCAGCTGGCGCAGCGCAGCGCAGCGGGAATCGTGCCGTGAGGTCGGCACCGATTCGAAAGATGGCGTTCACCGTGCCGTCCGTCACGATGCGACGGACGGGTTCAAGGCGCCATTCGGGGAACTGGTCTGATATCAGCCGGCGAGCTACTTGCTCGTCAATGTGCAACTCGTCGTCGTGCATAGCCATTCAAGCTAGGCTAACGGATTTGAGCGATTGTCCCGCAGGGGGTTCCTCGAAGGCAACAACGTCTAGGACGAAACCACGCGCATGGAACTTGGCGGCGTGGGTCGCCTGGATGTCGACCGGGCGATTGGAGTTGCAGAGCATCTTCGTTCCGAGTCCGGTCACTGCAATAGGATCAAGGCTTAGCGGTTATGGGGACGAAGTGGGGCGGGCACGGCGCGTATGGATCCGCAGAGTCGTTGAGCGGTCGGGTCTTTGGGCGTGATTTCTCCCGGTGGTACGAGCGGATCACCTTCGATTAGCGTGACCCGAACTGGGCTCTTGGCCGCGGCTCTGCTGGGGTTGGAGCTTGTCACGGGCATGCAGGCTTACCTGCTGAACACCGTGATGCCCGTCATTGGTTCGGACCTCGACGCGAAGGATTTCTATGGTGTGATCGTGGGCTCGGCGCAGATCGCCATGTTCCTAACGATGCCCTTGGGCCCGTACTTGCTCCAGCGTTTTCGGGTGGATCGGCTGCTCGTTCATCTGAGTTGGCTCACGGTCGCCGGCAGCGTGTCGAGTGCCGTAGCTCCGAACGTCGGTGTCTTCGTTGCCGGTCGGGTCGCCTCTGGTCTGGGCGCTGGAGCTTTGGCGACCGTGTCCTTGGCGGCAATCGTGTCAGTTCTACCTGCCGGGTGGCGCCGCGCGGTTCTCGCCGGTTTCAGCGTGACCTGGGTATTCGCCTCACTCGCCGGTCCTCTGTACGCCGCGTGGGTGACCTCTGTTGCGAGTTGGCGCTGGGCGCTCGTGCTCTACCTCCCGCTCCTCATCGCGGCGCGAATCGTGGCTGCTCGCCAGCTGAGGGGCACCATGCAACCGGGAACCGATAAGGAGCCGTTGACGCTCGGCTCCGCCGGAATGCTCGCGGGCGGCGTTGCTTTACTCTCCTTCGTGGGCCTGCAGGCAGTGCCCTCCGCCGTAGCTGTCACCATGGGTGCCATGGGGGCCGTCGCCGTGATCTTTGCCGCACGCCGGCTTCTGCCCCCGGGAACCCTGAGCGCGCGAGCCGGCCGCCCTGCGGCACTGGCCACGATGGGGCTCCTGGCGGGTGTGTATTTCGGTGCCCAAGCGATCATGTCGATCATCGTTCAAGATCTGCTCGGGGGAACCACCGGACAAGCTGCGCTGGCACTCGCCGGCAGTGGCATGGGATGGGCGCTCGCGGGTTTGGCAGCGAGTCGATGGCCCCCACGGACGTCCCGAGCGTACGTCTGCCGCGCAGCGGTAGGGGGTTCCCTGATTGGCTTGGGGCTGTTGGGGACCGGAGCCGTCATTCTCACGGACGACGCTCTGCCGCGCATCACTGTGGTCCTTCTCGGGTGGACGCTCGCGGGCATTGGTATGGGGCTGGTTTATCTCGACACCCTCAACAAGATCGTAGATGTGCCACCGGAGGTAGATGGCGTCACTGTTCCGCGGGTGGCTGCGGCGACAATCTTGGTCGAAGCGATCGCGACAGCGGTTGCCGCCACGCTGGCGAGTGCTGTCGTGGGGCGGGCCGTTGCGGTCGGTCAGGACGCGAATCCAGCAGTAGTCATTCTCGCCGTCACCGGTGCGGGCGCCTTCTCATTGGTGTGGTTGGCCCGCCGCACGGCGATGGTTCATGTGGTGCGATGATCGCTGCTCTGATTCACCTTGAATCGGCCACCAAGCCCAACCACCATCCCCACAGGACTCGAAGCTCGATCGTCCCATAGAGGGTTCCGCTCGCGGTATGGGCGCAACTGGGCTAGTCGCGTGGTTTAGTCCCCATGAACTGAAAAGGATATTGGGAGCACATCAACCCGAATGGCGACTACACCTGGAACAAACCCCGCCACCCCGTCGACGGAAACAGCGATGACTTCGCCGACCCTCGGCGTGTTACGTATTCTGTTTCGTAAGGCGGCCCCTTGTACGGGACGAAACGTGGCCACCGCGGTGTTCTTCTTTAGATGGCCTACTCCTTTAGGTCTTCGTCATTTGTGTCCGCGAGTAGCAGATCCATCTGCAGATTCTTGGCCAGAGTATAAGCGCGGAGTGCTTGGGTTGCAACGAGTATCAATCGCCCAAGCAAAGCCAAAAGCACGAAGCAGACGATATATGCTGCGACTATTCCGGCCATTGCGGCGACGCCGTAGAAATTGTATGAATACATAATTCAACGCTAGTTGATAACGGCTTCCGAAATTTCAAGTCTGATGAATACTATTTTTTGCGCGGACTCGATATCGACGCTCTCGCAACAAAGGGGCGCTCTCTACTCGATGCGACTCGCGCCGGCAGCAAGGTGCAGGGGATTGCCAATGAGTTAGTCGCTATCGAGCCGGGGCTCGGCTCGGCTCGGCGAGAATCTCTCGCCCGTCACCTACACGACGACCGAGAATCTCCCATCGCAAAGGACTGCGCTCAAGGGTGGCTTGGCGAGGTGAACCGACCTGGACGAAGCGATATGCACCTGCACGGATGCCGATCCACTCCGGGCCTACAGTAATCGCCCTCCAAGTTCCCAATGATCAAAGAGGGAAGACGCGCGACTTAGGAACCCTCGTCCCGTATGGGGTTCAGCTTGCGGAACTCTCTTCCATCAGCACGGCAGACCGATCAGATAGCTATTTTGCCGTTCCACACGATCACGGTGTCGGGCATACACCGACTATCTCGCAGGTCGCTCCGCTGGCGGGAGACAGGCGCTGTCATCCAGCATGATCCGCGGGATGTTGGATGCCACGTACGCCGCGTGTCCACGCCCAAAGCAATCCAGCCACTAGGACCGTTAGACCGAAGCCAGCTGATGCGCTGCTCTCGACAATTCCTGCCGGATAAAGAAGCCAGCAACCGGCCACTGCCACCGTTGTGACAGCCAGAGGGACGAGAGCCCGTCGATGGACCGTGTTCCACGTTTTTCGGGACTGGAGGGTTGTATTCGTGCGTACTCCAATGACTCGGTTCGGCGGAATCACTCCGAACGCGCAGAGCGAGACGATGAGCAAGGAAAAGAGTGAGGCTAATACAGCAACGAGACTCAAAAGCATTTTCGTTTCGCTCTCTTCTTAGGGTGTCCGTTCGCGGGTTCCCACCAGCACGGTGTTATGGGTGCTGCATCTACTCGACCTTATTCGTTCTCTCGTGAAGAGCATTTCCGTTTCGCGCGTCTATACATGATGGTTCCCACGAGCGCGAGGACGAGTGCCGTAGGCAGCCAAGTGAAGAGAAGGTAAGGCCCGAGGATCGCGAAATACGGTTCGTGGGAAATGGCTGATTTGACCCAGATTCCGATGAGGACGCCGACAAACAGTGCCAATTGCATCCCCACAAACAGATTGATCATTGCGCGTGGATCGTTGAGGCGCTCGAGTGGCACCTGGTGTTTTCTGGTCACGATAACCGCACCCTGTCCCGAGTGAGAACTTGCTGATTGTGAGCTGTGCACCGTAACCCCTTATTAGCCCAAGAGGCCCTGAGTGTTCTAGAAGTCATGAATATCTTTCGTCGGGGAGGTAGATGAAATTTTCAGAGCTACCATTTGCCGTCATCGGGCAGACAGGCAATCGCAACTATTGCTTTTGGGCTCCGGCCATCACCACGGTATCGGACACGTGTTGTGTCGATGATCCACCCCGGCGGCGTCACGGAGCGGCTGCCCACATCGGGCAACCGGTTCGACAACTCGGATGAGGAAGCCCGTGAAGCAGGAGACGTCGTGGGGAAGCATAGCTTTGGTCCTGTCCACACAGTCGACTCGCTGGCACACGTCGTCCCGCATAGGGTTCCCTTATTGGAACGGACCAAAGTCGGCGATCGCGTGTTTAGGCACCCTGGTGGGCGTCCGTCTTACGATCGAAGTCGTGGGACCCGCGCATTAGGAGTGACGGTTTATGTGAGGTGCTCCGCTATGTCTTGGTCGATGCTTGATCGGTGCCGCGCGTGGATGCCGACGACGGCCAACGGGAGCAGGGCGTACACCGGCGCAAGGGCCAGCGCGCCGAGGAAGGCCGGACCGGTTGGTGCGGCATAGTCAAGGTTCATCGCGAGCAGCGCCCAGCACGCCCCGGCGCTGCCTGAAGTCAGTACTGCCGCGATGTACAGCGTTCCTCGAAAGGGCTCCTCATGGTCGCGATCTACGGCGGCGGCGATGGCCAGGGCGAAGCCACCGAGTGTCACGGCCGCGATAGGCAGGAAGACCATCCACAACGGTTGCGTGCTCGAGACCTCGGTACCGGACCACTGCACGTTCAGAGGATTCGGCAAGGGCATCCATTGCATCACCACGATTCCGACGCCCACGGTCGGAACCGCGACGAGCAGTGCAGCGAGAATACGGCGCGTGAACATCATGACGAACCGATTCTAGGGGAGGCATAGGGTAATTGGCGGGATCGCATTGACGGTTCCCCATACGGGCTGGTCGAGGCATCGGCTGAAGTGGTACGAGCTCATCTCCGTGCGTCTACGAAGTTGGAAGCGGTGTGCTGCATGCCGTCGAATCCCGGAGTCGAGGTCGATTGGGTGAGATCAAGGAGTTGTTGCAGTCCTCATGTCTGCGGCAACCTGCTGGGCCTCGGATACGGTCCCGAACACCAGTGTTAGCGGGCTGCTGGTGAGGGCATCCTTCACGAGCGGTGCGGAGAGGACTCGGCCGTCGAGGACGATCGCCAGATTCTTTTCCAGCGCCTCGCGAGAAGCATCGCTGAGAGTATCGGTATCTGTGTCATTGAGATCAAGGTTTACGGAGTTTGTCGATCCCTGATCGTCGGAGAGCGTTACTGAGTCTGGTGTGATCACACCCAGCACCTGTGCTAATTCGTATGTGGTGGTTCCTGCCCGGTCGCACGCGGAGGCTGCGCCGTCTGAGGTCAGGGCCGGCGCGGTGCATGGACCGTCACTGGAGGAGATCACGAGCCGAAGCTGAAGAGGTTTCCCCGGCGAATTCGTGTCGCCGGCGGCCGTGGTGCTGCACCCCGTGAGAAGCATCGCGACGGCTGCAAGAGCAAGTAAAAGGGTTGAACCTCGACGCGCCTGATTATTGAGTCGGGATCTGACATCCAAGCTTGACGATGCTGTAGTCAACATTTTGCGTTCCCCCATCGATGCGGCACTCCGAACCTCCCTACAATCTCGCAGTGAATCGGACATGAGTCAAATAAATAGCCTGTTAGCTCCTGAACGCACGCGCGCTCGACGACAGTCTCCTAGCGTCGGTCGCGTCCCGTAGGGGGTTCGGCTTACGGGCGGGGTGTGGATAACAATTCTGAGGCGGATAGTCGGCCGGTGGTGATTGCTCGCGTGCCCGTCATGGGAACTCTCGGGTAGCTGAGTGATATGGCGTGGTGTGGGCGCCATCCGTTTTCCACTCGGAGCAAAGTTGCTGCCTTCGTCACATTGGCCTCCGGGTAGATCGTTGCCAGGCAGCTCCCGAGCCCCAAAGCAGTCGCGGCAAGAATGACCGTTTGGCTGACTTTACCGAGATCGAACTCCGTATCCTGAAACCCAGTGTCGGCCGAAAGGAGCACGAGAGCGCACGGCGCGGACGCTAGGTGCTGCACGTAGGCCCCCAGTGCACCGAGTTTTCTGAGGTGCTCTTTGTCACAGACTGCGATAAAGCGCCACGGCTGCCGATTTCTGGCTGAGCCAGTCCACCGGGCCACCTCAATAATTTGTGTCAGCACTTCCAACGGTACCGGACGATCAGTGAATGAACGCATAGTCGGACGTGCGGCGAGTGTTCGAATCAAATTCAGGGCTTCCATTGCATCAGCCTTCCATGCCCGGTAATGAAGCATTCTTGCTAACCAAGGTCCGGCTGGCTGGCTGGCTGGCTGGCTGGGTGGACGAGGACCAGCCCACGCGTCGACAGGGGATTCCCGGCTTGTCAATCTCTTAAGTGAGTAGGGTGCACCCTTGCCTCTCCGAATGAAGTGGCGACGGTGACCATCGCGAGGAGCGGCCCCCAAGCGAGAACGGGGGTGTAGGTAAGCCCCATCAAGGAAAGGTCGGCATCCACTAACATGTCGAACGCGGCATCGTCGCTGATCGGTGAATTTGATGTACTGGGTCCGCTGGAGCTGCCCATCTTGGGCGAAAAAAAGCCCGAAAGCGCGATCGGATCGGAGTTGAGGTCTGAGTAGTAATGGACCGCATAATCGCGCTCTTGGCCGGGCTCTCGTCAGAATCCTTCGCTAGCTGCCCGCCACGATCACAGTGTCCATCACCGCGGCGCTGAATGAACTCAGTCCGCGGGCCCGCCAAAAGCTGTGTCTTCGTCAATATCCTCATGCTGATCGTTTCCAGGGCCGTCCGGGACGGACTCCGCTTGAGCCTTATCCTGGCCGTCTATCTCCGTGGAACCGCTGGAACCGTCTTCGTGGTGAGGGTATTGAGCTTTTTCATTCTCTATAGTCACGACCCCAATCTCGGCGCAGAATGGTGTTCGGGCTCAGTCGCGAAACGGATGCAACCGTGAAGCGATCGTCTGCTCGAGCGGGCAAAGACCTAACAAAAAAGCGACGCGGAGAACGCCTGACCTATGAACAGAACAGCTGCACGGGAGGAACGTCGTTCGTCGGTTTCGACGGTTGGCTCATGGGGAACAAGGACGGTGTTGAGCGGGTGGACGCCCAGGTAGAAGTGATCAAAGGAAGGACCCATCGGCGCGGCGAATGACGCTCTGGGGGCGACGGCCGGGGTCGTACGGCGGGCCTGGCCTCGATTATTCGAGGAAGCCTTCGCTTTCCAACCACTTCTCGGCCACATCCTTGGGCCGCTGACCTTCTAAGTCGACCTGTCCGTTCAACTCGGTGATCACGTCGGCGGTCAGTGCCTCGCTGATCGGCGCCATGATATTCGCGATCGCCGGATACTCATCGAGCGTCTCCTGGCGCAGGGTCATCGCCCCTTGGTATTCGAGGAAGAAGCTCAGATCGTCCTCGAGTACCGTCAGGTCGTTTGCGAGGTTCCGCGCATCGGTGGACGTCACTTCACCGAAGAAGCACTCCTTGCCGATCTGGGCGTAGACAAGATTCAGGTCGAGCTCGACCACTTCGGAGAACTCAAAACCGTATGCCTCCTGCAGGCCGGGCAGGCCGTCGTCTCGGTTGATGAACTCACTCGCAGCGCAGATCGACCCCTGGTCAGGGTTCTCCTGGATGAAAGTAACGGCGTCGCTGATCGCGGCGATATTGTTTTCCTCGGCGAAATCCTCGGGGACGGCGATGGCGTAGGTGTTCTCGAATGGTGCCGGTTCTAGCCAGGCAATCGAATTTTCCGCGTCGGCTTCCGCCACGGCCGCGTACAGGTCTTCCGGCACCTCTTCCGTGGTGTTGCCCAGGATGTTGACCCATCCGGTGCCGGTGTAGTCCCAGTACATATCGATCTCGCCGGTCTGGAGCGCTTCTCTGACCGTGGCACTGCCGGTAATACCGGTCTTGTCCTCGATCGACGCACCCGCGTTTTCTAATGCGACGGCCGTGATTTGGCCGAGCAGAATCGACTCGACGAACTCCTTCGAGCCCACCGTTAGCGAAGCGTCGGCAAGTTCAGCGTCACCACCGTCTGTGTTGGCGTTGGGTTCACCCGCGCAGCCCGTCAGAAGCAGGGTCAATCCGGCAGCCAGCGCTATGATTTTCTTTGTCTTGCTCGTGATTGCGTTCACGGTTCCTCTTTCCATGTAGTTCATTTCTACGCTTATCAAGCTTTCTTACTCCGAATTCCGAAGCCCTTTCGGGCGAAGGAGGTCCTCGGCGATGCCGGCGATGTAATCGATCGATAACGCGAGGACGGCGGTCAGGGCCGCCCCGACCAGTTGGACCAGGAAGCGGTTGGTCGAGAGTCCGGCGACGATGATGTCGCCGAGACCACCGGCGTTGATGTAGGTCGTTAGCGTGGCGGTGCCCACGTTGATGACCAACGCGGTGCGCACGCCCGCGAGGATGATCGGAACGGACAGCGGAAGTTCGATGCGGCACAGCACCCCGAACCTGGAGATTCCCATCCCGCGTCCGGCCTCAAGAATGGAGTCGTCGACCTGCTCCAACCCGACCATCGTGTTGAGCAGCACAGGCACGACCGCGTAGAGCACCAATCCCAGGACAGCCGCTTCGAAACCGAGGAAAAAGAAAGCGACGGCAAGAAGCACCAGAATCGCGATGGTCGGCACTGCCTGTCCGAGGTTGAGCACAACCAGCAGATAAGGCCGGATTCGTCGCGTGAAAGGGCGGGTCAGCACGATGCCAAGAGGGACCGCGACGAGCAGAACGATCACGGTGGACACCACAGTCAGCTGGATGTGCTGCCACACCGCCGTGGACAGCGATTCGGCATTGAGCGAACGGGCCTCGATGCTGTCCAACTCTTGCGAACTGACGTAGACGTACAGGCCGAGGCACACCAGCGCGAGGAAGGCAGGCATCGTCAGATAACCCGCCCACGAGCGGCGGCGCGATGGGGTCTGCGCCACGACGTCTTGGTCCCGGATAACGGCGGACATTTCTAAACCCTCACCTACTCTGCAGAATTCCGCATTGTGTGTTTTCGCGGCTCTCGGCTACCGCTGATTCACGCAGGGCGCGCACCGACCGGTTGATCTGGTCGATGTCGACGACACCCTGGTAAACACCATCGGAATCGACTACGACGGCCACGCTGTATCGGACCGCGATCAACTCGTTCAGGGCGTCATTCAGCGTTGCATCGGATTCGAGAACCGACTCAGGTGCAATGCCGACCTGATCGAGCACCCCGTCCTGCGCGCCTTGCAGGTCTCCGGCATCCGCCCACCGTCGTGGATGTCCCGCACGGTCGAGTACCAGCAGGGCGTTACGGTGCGATTGACGCAGCGTCTCCAGCACCTCCGCATGGCCGGTTCCTATCTGCATCGTAGGCCATTGCGTAAGCTCGATGTCAGCGACGCGGCTCAGATTCAGCCGTTTGAGGGACGCGCCCTTGCCGATGAACTCCGCGACGAAGTCGTTCGCGGATGTCGTCAGAATCCGTTCCGGGGTGTCGTATTGGGCGATTTGGGAATCGGTCTGCAGGATCGCTATGCGGTCGCCCAATTTGACTGCCTCGTCGATGTCGTGGGTGATGAACACGATCGTTTTTCGCACGTCCTCCTGCGGGTGGAGGAACTCGTTCTGCAGTCGATCCCGGGTGATCGCGCCGATCGCGCCGAACGGCTCATCCATCAGCATGACGGCCGGGTCGGTGCCGAGGGCACGGGCCACTCCGACTCGCTGCCGTTGTCCACCGGACAGTTGGTCGGGGTAGCGGTCCCGGAACGAGGCCGGCGGCATGTTTACCGTTTCCAGAAGCTCATCCACCTGCGCGGCGACCCGCTTGTTGTCCCACTCGAGCAATTTGGGTACCGTTGCGACGTTCTCACCGATTGTCATGTGCGGGAAGAAACCCACCTGCTGGATGACATAGCCACGGCGCCGGCGCAGCTGATCCGGATTGCTGGAGGTGACGTCCTCTCCGTCCAGGGTGATACGACCGGACGTGGGCTCGATGATCCGGTTGATCATCTTCATCGTGGTAGTCTTGCCGCACCCCGAAGGCTCGACCAGCACAACTATTTCCCCTTCTGGGATCTCCAGGTTCAGGGTGTCGACGGCAGTATGAGCCTGAACGGCACAACGCTTGGTCAGGTCCTCCAGCCCGATCATCGCCCTACCGGTAAGCGGTCTCCCCTTCGTGGTGCTTGTCATCGAATACCTTCGGATATCGTGAATCTACCCAGCGCAGAAAAGACCACGTCGAAAAGAACCGCAAGAACAACGATGCCGAGAATGCCGGCAAGAACCAAGTTGACCGCCACCGGTGTGCCCACTCTGGCCAATCCGGTGAAAATCAGCTCTCCGTAACCCGGGCCGAGCACGATCGAGCCAATCGCCGCGATGCCCAGCAGGACGAGGGTCGTGAGCCGTATCCCGGTGATAATGACAGGCCAGGCAAGCGGAAGTTCAATACGCAGTAGGCGCTGGGTCCGGCTCATCCCCATGCCGTGCGCGGACTCTACGATCGCCGGATCGACTTCCCGTAAGCCGGTGATCGTATTACGGACGATGGGAAGCAGTCCGTACAAGGTCAGCGCCACAACGACCGGCATGGCGCCAAGACCGAGTGGGCCGATCAACAACACGAACAACGCGAAAGAGGGCACCGTGAGAAATGCTCCGGAGACTGCCAGTACCGCTTCTCGCATCCGTTCTCGCCGGTACGACATCACTCCGAGTGACACTCCAATGACGGTGGCCAGCAGGACCGATACCCCCACCACGGCTGCATGCTCCAGGCCGAGCTCAAGCATGTCCTCACTGCGACTGATAAGAAACTCGAGAAAATTCACGCAATTCCTCACCTCGGATACCGAAAATTAGAGTCCCTCACTCGACGATGCTCACCCTGCAGCGACAACTACTCCTACTTAGTCTTCCACACGCCCTCTTGACAAAACCC
Organism: Cryobacterium aureum; assembly: GCF_002954245.1. Classification (GTDB taxonomy): domain Bacteria; phylum Actinomycetota; class Actinomycetes; order Actinomycetales; family Microbacteriaceae; genus Cryobacterium; species Cryobacterium aureum. The sequence continues at coordinate 27,205 of NZ_PPTG01000010.1, forward strand.
ACTACATATCAGCACCGTGGCTCATGTTGACGGGCGCAGACAATAATCGGCAAAGGTCTAAGACCGCTGCATACGTGCATCACACGTGCTCGTTATGCCGGTATCAGCATAACGAGCACACTCCAAATGAGGCACGCACCCCATCTCGCGAGCACTTGAGATGAGTCTCGTCCCACGCCGAGAAACCCCAGATCAACAGCTGTACTGAGCAAACATAGAAGGATAAGATCCGGATAGCTAGGAAAGTCCCGCTCGGGCAAGGCACAGGGGAATCGGCGCACGTGACGGAACCGTAACGTCTCGCTGCACCCAAATGGGGTTGCCGTGCGAGACTAGCCTCTCACCCTCGCCTACGGCTCTCAGCCCGCGTTCCCATCCAGTTCGGCATCGGCGTCTCCATTTGTGCCCGTGCCGGTGGGGGTGAATCGATGTGTGATCGAAGCGAAGAGGTTTTGATGTGTGGGATTCTCTAGACGATCAGTATGAGCAGATCCTGTTCAGCAGCTGGCAGGACTTCAGCCGCGTCGTGCAAGGCCTGATTCTGGCGGCAGCTATCGCCGTGGTGCTGGCCGCCCTCGTTTACCGCAGTTCCGCGCTCACCGGAGTCGCAAATTCCCTCGAGTCGGTGCTGACGGGCGTCATCGGTGTTGTTGTGCTCGCTCTTATTCTTGATCTCCTTCTCGTCGGCCTCGGCCGCCTGACCACACCCCGAGGTATCCGTGTCTGAACTCAGTGCATCCAAC
>NZ_PPTG01000003.1 GCF_002954245.1 Cryobacterium aureum
TTTCGAGTGTTCGGCGACGGAGGAAAGATCACCGTCCACTCTGGCACGTTTGCGGATCTTGTCGAACCAGGATCTCGACACGTCGTACTCACGCAGGAACGCGGCCACAGCGCCCCGCGGGGCGTCCAAGGGCCAGTGAGCGACGAGCATCCGAATGTCTACGCGAGACGAATTCTTCACCATTCATGAACTGTGACGTTATCGAGAACTGCCCACGATGACCTGAGACACAAATGCGTAACTCACAGTGAGACTTCACAGGCAAATTTCTCGACTTTTCAGCGCGAAACTCACACTTCGGTGGCGCTCACCATGCCAAAGACTCGGCCGCAGCCTCGGTCAGCTCGATGATGTTGTCGAGCAGGGCCGCCATGGTGTCGGATCTCAGCAGCACGATCTGGTCGAGCGGCCCGACCGGGGCGATCGCGGCAAGCTGCCAGGCAGCGGCAGTCGGGTCGTGGGAGAGCTCCACGTCGGGCGACCATTCCTGGTCCCTGAATTCGCTCGCGAGCGACAGGGTGCGACGCACGAGTTGTTCGGCCTGTTCGCGGCGCGGTAATAGTGCGTCGTCCCATTCCAGGTCGGGCAGTTCACGCACCGTGGCGAGTGGATGCGGGTCCTCCGGCATCCACTCGGTCACCTCGATTCTGCGCTCACCCTGAACGACCAGACCGAGGTAGCCTTCTGGCGCCTCCAGCTGGGTGACCCGGGCGACGGTGCCGATGCTGAAGCGACGTTCGCCGCCGCCGACCTCCTGGCCGCGTTCGATCAACACAATGCCGAACTCGGCCGGCGGGGAATCGAGCACGCGTGCGAGCATGACGAGGTACCGCTCCTCGAACACGCGCAGTTGCAGCGGCATGTAGGGGAACAGCACGGATCCCAGGGGAAACATCGGCAGGGTCGTCATGCTCCCAGCGAACCACGTCGGCGGCGCAGCGCCAAGCCCCCGTCGCGTGTTTTCTGACTCGCCTGGGGCAGCGGTTGGGACATCGGCGACTCCGCCGCTGGGCTCGGGATTGGGCCATAGGCAGCGACACTGTTCTGAGCACAGGCGGCTTCGCCCGGGGCGAATCGATCGGGACATTCTCGGGGAATCGATGGAGACATCCGTGGGGTCGGCGGTGGGGTCGGCCGGTTTCGGCGCGTAGCCTAGAAGAGCTGCGCGCAACCCGCGCAACAGACGAGAGGCTCCACGTGGACATCACCCTGCTGGCACATTTCGTGGCGGCCGCTGAGGCACCCGATTTCGCCCGCGCCGCGCAGTCGCTCGGTGTCTCCCGTGACACCCTCAGCGCGTCGGTGAAGCGGGTCGAAGCCGAACTCGGTTACGCGCTGTTCGATCGTGCCGCCGAGAGCACGACCCTCACTGAGATCGGGGTTGCCTTTCTCGACGACGCGCGGCTCGAGCTGGCCCAGACTGCCGGTCGCGGCGGGCAATCCGGCGGCGGTTCAGGTGGTTCCGGCGGCGGCAAGGCGAAGGCCAACAAGGGCAAGGGCCGCGCCCCCGCGGTGAAGGGCCAGCCGAAGCTTGGCAAGAAGCGCCAGTCGCGCTAATTCCCGGCACTTTCACAAAGCGCGGGAGCTGCGCCGGTGCGCGCGAGGCACAACTCGCGCGCAGCGGCGCAGCTCCCGCGTACTGGCGCACCTCCCGCGCAGTGCGAATCCGGGCGCTTGGCTCCATCTCGGCGGCCGTCAGCCACGGGAATCCGACCGGTCAGAGCTCGGTGACCTGCCCGGCCTCGACCTTCCAATGCCGATCGGTGTGCACGTTGGCGAGCATGCGCCGGTCGTGGGTGACGAGCAGAAGTGTTCCCTCATAGCTGTCAAGCGCCTGCTCGAGCTGTTCGATAGCGGCGAGATCGAGGTGGTTGGTAGGTTCGTCGAGTACGAGCAGGTTGACGCCGCGCGCCTGCAGCAGCGCCAGACCGGCGCGGGTGCGCTCCCCCGGCGAGAGCTCACCGATCGGGCGGTTCACGTGGTCGGCTTTCAGCCCGAACTTGGCCAGCAACGTGCGCACCTCGGCGGGCGAAAGTTCGGGAACGAGCAACTCGAAGCTCACGGCGAGAGGCCGGACACCGGTCAGCAGCGCCCGGGCCTGGTCGATTTCGCCGATCATGACGCTGGGGCCGAGGAGAGCGGTGCCGGCATCCGCTTTCTGACGGCCGAGCAGGGCGCGCAGCAGCGTCGATTTACCGGCGCCGTTCGGGCCGGTGATGCCGATGCGTTCGCCGCCGTTGACCTGCAGCGACAGCGGGCCGAGCACGAAGTCGCCCTGCCGAAACTCCGCGTTGCTCAGCGTGGCCACGACCGCACTGGAACGCGGGGCCGAACCGATGGTGAACTCGAGCTGCCACTCCTTACGGGGTTCCTCGACCTCGTCGAGGCGGGCGATGCGGCTTTCCATCTGCCGCACCTTCTGAGCCTGCTTCTCGCTTGACTCGACGGAGGCCTTGCGGCGGATCTTGTCGTTGTCTGGTGCCTTCTTGATGGCGTTTCGCACGCCCTGGCTCGACCATTCCCGCTGAGTTCTGGCCCGGCCAACGAGGTCGGCTTTCTTGGCAGCGAACTCGTCATAGTTCTCCCGGTTGTGCCGGCGCGCCGTTTCGCGTTCCTCGAGGTAGGAGTCGTAGCCGCCACCGAACACCCGATTTGCGCCCTGGGCGAGGTCGAGTTCGAGCACCCGGGTCACGCAGCGGGCGAGAAATTCGCGATCGTGGCTGACCAACACGACGCCGCCGCGCAAGGCCCTGACGAAGGCTTCGAGGCGTTCCAGCCCGTCGAGGTCGAGGTCGTTGGTGGGCTCATCGAGCAGCACAATATCGAATCGGGAGAGCAGCAGAGCGGCGAGCCCGACGCGCGCGGCCTGGCCGCCGGAGAGCGCCGTCATCAGGCTGTCGGCGGTGAGTGTGGTGCCGAGCGCGAGGCCGAGGTCGGCGAGAACGAGGGGCAGCCGCTCGTCGAGGTCGGCAGCGCCGCTGGCCAGCCAACGCTCGAGCGCGGTCGAATAGGTGTCGGCCGGGTCGGCACCATCAGCGCGCCGCTGCGTATCTCCGAGAGCGGATGCCGCGGCATCCATTTCGCGCGTCGCCTCGGCACAGCCGGTGCGCCGGGCGATATAGCCGACGATGGTCTCGCCGGGAACTCGTTCGTGCTCCTGCGGGAGCGCGCCGACGAAGGCGTCCGTCGGGCTCAGGGTGATGGTGCCGGCCTGCGGTTCGGTGAGCCCGGCCAACAGGTTCAACAGGGTGGACTTGCCCGCGCCGTTGGCGCCGACCACGCCGATGACGTCGCCGGGGGCGACCGTGAGGTCGAGCGCTTCAAAAAGGGTGCGGTGGGCATAGCCGCCGGCCAAGCCCTTGGCCACGAGTGTTCCGGTCATTGCTCAATGGTGCCATTTATTGCGCGGTCTCAGTGACGGCACGGATTCAGCGCACCGAGGCGTGCACAGCTCAGTAAAGTGAACTGCAGACGGTGGATCAGCATCACGCGCACGCCAGCGCGAGGCCGCAATCAGAAAAGCACACATGATGAAAAACGACACGACACCCGCCGAACCGACGAAGTTTCCCATCGCTCCGGTTGCGCACACCGCACTGCAGAAGCGCGTGGTGCGGGTACTCATCACCGGCCAGATTCTGGGCGGCATCGGCATGGGCGCGACCCTGTCCCTCGGCGCGCTGCTTGCTGCCCAGTTGTCGGGGTCGAGTGCCTGGTCGGGCATGGCCGCGACTATGAGCACCCTCGGCGCCGCGATCGTGGCCATACCGCTCGCTCGGCTGGCCCAGGCCCGCGGGCGTCGCGTGTCGCTCGCGACCGGCTCGCTAGCCGCCGGCACGGGCGCGATACTCGCCATCACCTCGGTGTCCGTCAACAGCTTTCCGCTGCTGCTTCTCTCGCTCATGCTGCTCGGTGCTGGCTCGGCCACCAACCTCCAGGCCCGCTTCGCGGCCACCGACCTCGCCACCCCGAGCTTTCGGGCCCGCGACCTGTCAATCGTGGTCTGGTCGACCACGATTGGCGCCGTACTCGGCCCGAACCTGTTCGGACCGGGCGAAGTGCTCGGCGCAGCGATCGGCCTGCCAGTGATGACGGGTGCTTTCGCCTTTTCCCTCGCGGCCACGGTCGCCGCCGCCTTCGTCTACGCGCTCGGGCTGCGACCCGACCCTCTGCTGACCGCGCTGGCCGCACGCACGGGCAGCGCGGGCATCCGTCGGGCCAGTGGCGGTCTGGCCATTCTGCGCGGCAACGCCGCGGCCCGTTATGCCGTCGTGGTCATCGCCCTCAGTCACGCCACGATGGTGGCCCTGATGTCGATGGCGCCGGTGCACCTGCGCGACCACGGCGCGACCCTCACGATCGTGGGGCTGACCATCAGCCTGCACGTGGCCGGAATGTACGCCCTCTCCCCCGTGTTCGGCTCCCTCTCCGACCGGCTCGGTCGCCTACCGGTCATTCTCGGCGGGCAAGCGCTACTGGTAGTCGCCCTCACTGTGGCCTGGCTCAGCGACGGATCGCAGGGCACCATGACCGTGAGCCTGATCTTTCTGGGATTGGGCTGGTCGGCATCCGTCGTGGCCGGTTCGGCACTGGTATCTGAGGCCGTCGACATTGAGGATCGCTCCTCGCTGCAGGGATTCTCCGACCTCTCCATGAACGCGGCCGGTGCCCTCGGCGGCGCGATCGCCGGGCCAATCCTGGCACTGGCCGGATATTCTGGGCTCGCCCTCGCCGCCATGGCGCTCGTCGCCGTCGTGGTCGTGTGGTCGGTGGTGCGACTGCGCGGCACCCACGCCTGACGACTTCTTCAATATACCCCATAGGGTATATAGTCACACCAAGGCCACCATAGGCATCACCGAGATAACGTTCGACGCGACCATCATCAACAACGCCATGGTGCTCGTCGACTTCTGGGCCTTATGGTGCGGACCGTGCCGCAACTTCGCCCCGACCTTCACCGCGGCGTCGGAGAAGCACCCCGAGATCACCTTCGCCAAGGTGGACACCGAGGCCGAGCAGGCCCTCGCGTCGGCGGCCGGCATCCGCTCCATCCCACCCTCATGGCCTTTGTGCAGCGTATGCCTCACCCTGCTCTTTCTGGAGACGGCCTTCGGCATCTACGTGAGCTGCGAACTCTCCCAGGTTCTCCCGGACGAAGCCCACGCTGTACCCCGGCGACACCTGCAACTACACGCCGCCGCCGCGTGGCCGCAACGCTGCGGTCACACCGCGACGGTGAGTAGCGGATGCCGCCGGTCGCGAGAATTCGCGGCCCCCGGCATCCGTTCTGCCGCCTTCAGGCCGAGCGTCGCCAGCCAGTAGCCGCCTCCTGCTCGAGGGGGGTGGCGGCGGACAGGTGTGCGACCAGCGCCCAGCGCCCAACTGCGATTGAGCAACAGGTTAGCCGCCGGATGCTAATGGGGGCCCACAGCTAAGCCTTCGCCGCCGCTTTGGCAGCTCGCTTGGTCTCGCGCACGCGGGTGAGCGATTCTGGATCGACGATGTCGGCCACCGATCGGAAAGACCCTTTTTCACCGTAAGGAGCGGATGCCTCGCGCCAGCCGTTCGCGTCGACCCCGAGTCGCTTGCCGAGAAGCGCGAGAAAAATCTTCGCCTTCTGCTCGCCGAATCCGGGCAGCGCCTTCAAACGGTTCAAGATCTCGGGGCCGGTCGGGTTGTCAGCGGTCCAGATCGACGCCGTGTCGCCGTTCCAGTTGCTCACGATGACTGCGGCGATCTCCTGCACGCGTTTGGCCATGGAGCCCGGAAACCGGTGCACGGCCGGCGACTGGCGGAACACGTCGACGAGAGCATCGGCGTCGTAGCGGGCGATCGTTGCGGGATCGAGGGCACCGATGCGGTCGCGAATCTTGGCCGGGCCGGCGAAAGCAGTCTCCATGGCAATCTGCTGGTCGAGGAGCATGCCTACGAGCAGGGCGAACGGGTTCTCGCTGAGGAGAGCGTCGGCGTCGGTATCGCCGGTGAGGTGCAGGGTCATTCGCCCATTGTGCCACTTCGGGCGCGCGGCGTGCAGTGACGCTTGGAGCCCCAGCCGTGCGATCGACCCCGCACAGCGCGTGCAGCACACTAGGAAATTAGACGAGAAACGGACCGAAATTCCTGGACACAACTATGCTGTGCTTACCACCCACACGGGGAAATTAGACGATACGCAGGAATGGCGGTGGGCCCAATGCGCGGACGCGGAACAGGTCTTATCGGGATCATCTATCTCGTCATCGGAATAGTGGTCGCCGCCACGCAGGGGTATCTGGTGGCGTGGAACATTCCCGGCAACATTCTGGAGGGTTTGGCGGCCATCGTTCTGTGGCCGCTCGTTCTCTTCGGGGTTGATCTGCACTCCCTGATTGCCTAGCGCGTCTGCCCAGGGCCACCTCCCAGTCGCAACGACGGACGCAACGCGCTGCCAATTAGAGGGCTCTAACTCACGGGATTGAGCCTGAATCCCAGCTTCAGGTCCACTTGGAAGTGGTCTACGGCGCCGTCCACGATATGACCTTTGATCTGGACCACCTCGAACCAATCCAGGTTCTCCACCGTCTCGCTGGCGCGCCGAACCGCGTTGGCGATCGCCTCGTCGGAACCAACTTTCGACGTGCCGACCACTTCGATAACACGATAGCTATTGTCAGTCATTGTGAGCTCCCTGGCTGTTCGACGTTGAACGGATAGCGTCACGCTACCGCGTACTGAGGTCCTGCAACAGCCACGGGTGCAAATGGCTGACCATGCCGCAGAGAGTCAATACGCAGGACGTGGTCTAGAGGATTACTGGTGCCCGACTCACACGATTCGCTCGAACACCATCGTCGCTTGGACACGATCGCCGCCTCCGAAGCCCTTACTGCCCGACGCCGCGGTGGTAATGGTGTGCAGTCGGTAGCCGAGCGCGGCCTGCGAATTAATCGCCTTCTCCAGCTCCGTAAGATTGCCGGAGCCAGTGCCCAAAAACTTCTCCTTGAGCACGATCTGGATCACTACGTACATGCCATCTGCCGCCATCTGTGCTTCACCTTCACCGCCCCGCAGTCGGAGCATCATCTGAGGAAACCAAGGTTACAGGTGTTGGACGCAATCGCCGCCCAGTAGATTTCGTCACCCGCGAACATCAGGAGCAGAGTCATATCTACCGACGTCGGTGTCGATCGAGGCTCAAGCCTGCGCAGCCATCGGTGCTGACACAGTCATCGGTGGCGAGCATTGCGCGAAGCGCGATGCTGCGACGCTACTCCCTGCCGTCCTCAAGTGGGATGAGCATGGTGCGGAACGGACCGGCTACGTCGTGGAGGTCCCAAATGCGATCGGCGACGCCATCAATGCCGTTGACTAGCTGCAGCTGTGGGATACCGCCAGGAATCACCAGTTGGTTGACACGGATGCCCTCACCCTCGAGTGCATCATGGAGCATCTCGCCGTAGGCGCTCTCGGCGGGAAACGCGATCGACGTTCCGGCGAAGCCGGCGCGGGCCTTCACCGAGGTTCCGCCGTTGATCATGATGATGCTGCCGCTACCTGCCTGCTGCATCGCCGGAAGCACCGCACGTACCGCGTGGATGAGCCCAAGGGCCGAGAACTGCAGTGCCTCTAACGCCAGCTCGGGCGTCATTTCAAGCACCGGCTTCAGGTAGTCGCGCGACGGGAGCGGGCTATATTGCAGCGCGGTGATGGGCCCGAGCTCTGCTGCGGCACTCGCCAGGGCAGCTTCGAGCGACGCCGGCGTGCGGACATCCGCAAGGTAAGCACTCGCGGTGAAGCCGGCAGCGGTGAGCTCGGCTGCCATGGCGTCTAGTTTCGACTGGTTTCTGGCGATCAGGGCAATGGAGAAGCCTTCGCGCCCGAACCTTCGCGCAACTGCTGCGCCGAGTCCTGGTCCGGCTCCGATGATGGCGATGACTGGCACGATGGTCTCCTTAGATTGATACTTCTGTCGAATCTCGCGAGGAGCTTAAGCCTAACCGCCCTTAGTCGAGGGAACTGTCACGCGACCTTCAGCGGTGTGATCGATGCAACCTTGTCCCGCAGCGCCCGGCGCTCGCGACGCAGCTCATAGTTGGACTGCAGGTTCATCCAGAACTCTTCCGATGTTCCGAAGTATCGCGCCAGGCGGATCGCCGTGTCGGCCGTGATACCCCGCTTGCCGTGCACGATCTCATTGATCCGGCGCGGCGGCACCCCAATGCTGACCGAGAGCTTGTTCTGCGTGATCCCGAATCCATCGATGAAGTCCTGCATCAGGATCTCTCCCGGATGGATCGGCTCGATCAGTGCATAACGCAGCGCGTCAATAACGCTAGACGTTAAAGCGGAACTCGACCACGTCGCCGTCTTGCATAGCGTACTCTTTGCCCTCGATTCGGGCCTTGCCCTTGGAGCGAGCCTCGGCGATCGAACCGGCGGCCATGAGGTCTTCGAAGGAGAAGATCTCGGCCTTGATGAATCCCTTCTGGAAATCGGTGTGGATGACTCCGGCGGCCTGCGGCGCGGTCCAGCCCTTGTGAATGGTCCAGGCGCGGCACTCTTTCGGACCGGCCGTGAGGTAGGTCTGCAGGCCGAGGGTGTCGAAGCCGATGCGGGCGAGCTGGTCGAGGCCGCTCTCGGCCTGGCCGGTCGAGGCGAGCATCTCGGCGGCGTCCTCGACGTCGAGTTCGCTCAGTTCGCTTTCCAGCTTGGCGTCGAGGAACACAGCGTTGGCCGGAGCGACGAGCGCGGCGAGGGTGTCGAGCTTGGCCTGGTCTTGCAGAACGGCCTCATCAACGTTAAAAACGTAGATGAACGGCTTGGCCGTGAGCAGGCCCAGTTCACGAATCGGCTCGATGTCGAGCGAGGCCGAGGACAGCGGCTGACCGGCGTCGAGGATGGCCTGCGCCTTGAGCGCGGTCTCCAGCACGATGGCGGGCAGCTTGCGCCCCTTGACCTCTTTCTCGAAGCGCAGCACGGCTTTCTCGAGGGTCTGCAGGTCGGCGAGGATCAGCTCGGTATTGATCGTCTCCATGTCGCCGGCCGGGTTGACTTTGCCGTCGACGTGCACGACGTCGGGGTCGGCGAATCCGCGAATTACCTGGGCGATGGCATCCGCTTCGCGAATGTTGGCGAGGAACTTGTTGCCGAGTCCCTCCCCCTCGCTTGCCCCACGCACGATGCCGGCGATGTCGACGAATGACACCGGCGCCGGCAGCAGGGTCTTGCTGCCATAGATTGTCGCCAAGTCGGCCAGGCGCGAATCGGGAAGGTTCACGATTCCAACGTTGGGCTCGATCGTGGCGAACGGGTAATTCGCGGCGAGCACGTTGTTCTTGGTCAGGGCGTTGAACAGGGTTGACTTGCCCACATTGGGGAGTCCGACGATTGCAATAGTAAGAGCCACGAGAGACCATTCTACCGGCCACGTCGCCACGCCCTTCGTCGGCGGCTCGTGTCGGTGGCTCGTGAGAGCATAAGTCGTGCTCAATTTCACCGCGATCGATTTCGAAACCGCCAACTCCTCGGGCGCCTCAGCGTGCTCCGTCGGGATGGTGAAAGTACGTGACGGAATCGTCGTCGATTCGGCCTACTGGCTCATCGCACCGCCGCCCGGCCACGACGAGTTCTCCGAATGGAACACCCGCATCCACGGCATCACCGCAGCGGATGTCGTGGGCGCGGCCACCTGGGCGAAGCAGCTTCCGCAGCTGGTCGCCTTCGTGGGCGACGACTATCTCGTCGCCCACAACGCCGGTTTCGACCTCGGCGTCATCAAGACGGCGTCGCTCGTGACCGGCCAGCCGGTACCGGATTTTCGCTATGTCTGCAGCCTGCAGGTGGCCCGCCGCACCTATCACCTGGAGTCGTACCGTCTACCGGTCGCGGCCATGGCGGCCGGCTTCGAGGACTTCTCGCACCACAACGCGCTCGCCGATGCCGAGGCGTGTGCGGCCATCATGATCCATGCAGCAGGGCGCCACGAGGTCGACACGATCGAGCAGCTCGCCCACGTGACCCGGGTGAAGGTCGGCGTGATCGGGCCGGTGGCCACCCAGGAGCACGCGTCGACGCACGGGCCAATGGCGCTCAATTAGAACGAGTCTCAGCTGGCCTGATCGCCCCAGGCATTTGGGCTGTTCCGAGTGTCATCCAGCGATGTCAGTGGTCACTGCCAGACTTAAAGCATGGATCCACTGCTGAGTTTGATCGTCGGTCTCGTCGTCGGAGCCGCGCTGGGCGCCCTGTTGGCCATGGTGCTGCTGCAACGCACCCGCGCGGGAGCGACCGGCGCTGGGGGCGAGGGCCCTGCCGTGCTCGAAGCCCGCCACCAGGTAGCCCTCGCCGAGGCACGAGCGAGTGAGGCCACGGTTCGCGCTGCCCTGCAGAGTGAGCTATCGGCCGCTCTCGCCACCGTCGACGGTCTTTCGGCACAGATCGAGCATGACCGAGCCACGGCGCGCGAAACCGTGGAACGGCAACGCTCCGACCAACAACTGCAGTCTGAGAGGGAGAAGCGCGAACACCTCGTACTCGAGGCTCTCAGCCCTGTGCGCGAGACACTGCGCACCATGCAGGAGAAGGTCACCGAGCTGGAGACGCAGCGCAGCGAACAGTACGGGTCGCTGTCTGAGCAGCTCAAACAGGCGCAGATTTCGGACCAGCAGCTGCGGGTGACCACGGAGTCGCTCGCGAGCGCCCTGCGTTCCAACAGCACTCGCGGTGTCTGGGGCGAGACCCAGTTGCGGCGCGTCGTCGAGGCCGCCGGTCTCGCCCAGTACGTCGACTTCAACACGCAGACCAACATCACGACGGATGCCGGTCTCGGCCGACCCGACATGGTCGTGCGGCTGCCCGGCAACAAGTCCATAGCGATCGATGCCAAGGTTCCGCTCGAGCACTACATTGAAGCGAGCACCATTCCCTACACGGCTACCGGCGAAGAGGGTGCTCGCCGTAAGGTGCTGATCGACAAGCACGTGAAGGCCGTGCGCGCACACATCGACGCGCTCGCCAAGAAGACCTATTGGGAAGGCTTTGATGCCAGCCCGGAATTCGTGATCGCCTTCATTCCGAGCGAATCGCTGCTGTCCGCGGCGCTCGAAGCCGACCCGTCGATTCTCGACTATTCGTTCAGCAAGCGGGTAGCCCTGGCGTCACCGGTGAACCTGTGGGCGGTGCTGAAGACGGTGGCCTTCACCTGGCAGCAGCAGGCCGTCACCGACGAGGCGCAGAAACTCTTCGACCTCGGCAACGCCCTGTACCAGCGGCTCGGTGCGCTGAGCGGCCACGCCGAGTCCCTGCGCAAGGCGCTCGAGCGCACGGTGGACAGCTACAATAAATTCGCCAACTCACTCGAATCCCGGGTGCTCGTGACCGCCAGGCAGTTTCCGGGAATCGACCAAACCAAGATCGGGCTGCTCACCGAACCGGCCATCGTTCACGATTCTCCGCGCAAGCTGACCGCGCCCGAGCTGGAGGCACCAGCATCCGTTTCCGTTTTCGACGAACCGGACCTGCCCGTTCACCTGAACGGCGCCGAATTGAATGAGACCAGACACAGCGTGATCAACCGGCGTCTCGCTGATGCCGACGAATCTGATTCCGAGGTCCACGTGTAAGTCGCGCGTCGGGTGCCGTGAACCAAAAACTGCACGCTTCGAGTCTGAACGAACAGACCCGAGACGTGCAGTTTCGATTAGTAGCCCGTTTTGTTTACGAGCTGCGAGCCGATCGAAGCGGCTACAGCCACTTCTCGGCAAGGTGCTCGGCGATGACGCGACGGGCGGTGCCCGACCGCGAGCGCAGCACGATGCTTTCGGTGCGGATCATCGGACCCTTGCGACGTACGCCATCGACGAGTCCGCCGTCGGTCACACCGGTCGCCACGAAGAACGTGTTATCACCGCTGACCATGTCGTCGACTTCGAGCAGCTTGTCGATGTCGAGCCCGGCCGCGACGCCACGAGCGCGCTCAGCGTCGTCCTTCGGGGCGAGGCGTCCCTGCATATAGCCGCCGAGCGCCTTGAGCGCGCAGGCCGTGGTGATGCCTTCCGGGCTTCCCCCAATGCCGACGCACATGTCAATGCGGGTTTCGTAGCGGGCCGCGTTGATGCCGCCGGCCACGTCGCCGTCGAGCATGAGGCGCGTTCCGGCACCGGCGCTGCGAATCGCGTCGATCAGGCCGGCGTGGCGGGGACGGTCGAGCACGGCGACCGTCAGCTCTCCGACTGGTTTCTTCAGTGCTTTGGCAAGCTCACGCAGGTTGTCTGCGATCGACTGGTCGAGGCTGACGACGCCGCGACCGGCGGCACCGGTGACGATCTTGTCCATGTAGAAGATCGACGAGGCGTCGAGCATGGTGCCGCGGTCCGAAACGGCGATGACGGAGACGGCGTTTTGGCGGCCGGCGGCGGTGAGGCTCGTTCCGTCGATCGGGTCCACGGCAATGTCGCAGGCGGGGCCGCGGCCGTTGCCGACGTGCTCACCGTTGAAGAGCATGGGGGCTTCGTCTTTTTCGCCCTCACCGATAACGATGAGTCCGTCGAAGTTGACGGTGCCGAGGAAGGCGCGCATGGCGTCGACGGCGGCCTTGTCGGCGGCATTTTTGTCGCCGCGGCCGATGAAGGGCACGGCACGGATGGCGGCGGCCTCGGTGGCGCGCACGAGCTCCATCGCGAGGTTACGGTCGGGGTGTTGAAACAGAGTGGCGGTCTCGGTGCTGTTCAAAAGGTCCTCCCGGACGTAAGTTCGACTTCGAATACGACGGATGCGCGGCGGGTCGCGCGGATTGTCCGCCCGAGTCACCTTATCGCGCACGGACCACGCCGAGGCGGGCGTCGCTAGACTCGGGTCACACCCCCGCACACTTTCGAGGAGAAGCAATGCCCATCGCAACCCCCGACCAGTACGCCGCAATGCTCGACAAAGCGAAGACAGGCGGGTTCGCCTACCCGGCGTTCAACGTGTCATCGTCGCAGAGCATCAACGCCGTTCTCCAGGGCCTCACCGAGGCCGGATCCGACGGCATCATTCAAGTCACGACCGGCGGTGCCGACTACTTCGCCGGCCACACCGTGAAGAACCGGGCCTCCGGCGCACTCGCCTTCGCTCGTTTTGCGCACTCCGTCGCTGACAACTACCCGATCACCGTCGCGTTGCACACCGATCATTGTCCAGAGGGCGCGCTGGGTGACTTCGTCATTCCGCTCATCGAAGCGTCGGAGTCTGCGGTAGCCGATGGTGGTCACCCCATTTTCCAGTCGCACATGTGGGACGGCTCAGCCATCGCCCTCGACAAGAACCTCGACATCGCGACCGACATTCTGAAGCGCACCCGCGCGATCAACGCCATCCTCGAGGTTGAGATCGGTGCCGTCGGCGGCGAGGAAGACGGCGTGCAGGCCGACGTGAACGAGAACCTGTATACGACCCTCGACGACGCCATCAAGATGGTCGAGGCCCTCGGCCTCGGCGAGCAGGGCCGCTACATGGCCGCCCTCACCTTCGGCAACGTGCACGGCGTCTACAAGCCCGGCAACGTGAAGCTGCGCCCGGAACTGCTCAAGCAGATCCAGACCGGCCTCTCCGCTAAGTTCGGTCTCGCAGCACTGCCCCTCGACTTGGTCTTTCACGGCGGCTCAGGCTCGACCGATGCCGAAATCGCTGAAGCCGTCGCCAACGGCGTCGTCAAGATGAACATCGATACCGACACTCAGTACGCCTTCACCCGCTCGATCGCCGACTACATGCTCAAGAACTACGACAGCGTGATCAAGGTCGACGGCGAAGTTGGCAACAAGAAGGTCTATGATCCGCGCGCCTGGGGCAAGGTTGCCGAGTCGGCCATGGCCGCCCGCGTCGTAGATTCCACCCGCCAGCTCGGTTCAGCCGGGCACTCAAACAGTTAGAGCAAACAGTTAGAGCAATGTCAGAGAACCCGGACTCCGTTCCACCTCCCGCGAAGGACCAACGCCCACGCCCGCAGTACGGCGAACTCGCCCCTGAAGGCTGGACCTGGCAACCTCCGCAGGACACAAACCGGGTTGACCCCGCTCCCGCCCCCACCGCTGGGGCGGGAGCGGGAGCACCATCGCCCGCGCACATCGCGAACGTTCCGGTGACACCCGGTCCACGCACCGTTCCTCGCTGGGATCGTCAGTGGACCATTGCCCTGCTCGTACTGGGGCTGCTCGGCACGACGTATTTCATTTCGTCCCTCCTGGCTCTGCCGCAACTCATGGCGCAAATGTACGCTCAGTTCGACCTCGGCGCCTACGCGTCAAGTCCAGCGATTTCGGCGATCGTCGTTGCCGGAGTCGTCGTGGAATCCGTCGTCTGGATTGCAGCGACTGGCGTGTCGTTCTTGATGCTCAGGCGCGAGAAACGCGCGTTTTACATTCCGATCATCGGCGGAATTATTTCGCTGGTCGTGGTCTTCATCTTCCTCCTGGCGGCGATACTGACCGACCCGACCCTCCTCGAGTTCGCGAGCCGCCAGTAACGCAGTACTACCCCGCGGGACGGCAGCGATCACGCTCCCGTCCTTCGGTTATTCGGCCGTCTACTCGGCCGGGGCGGCGCGACCGCCGAAGGCACGGGCATCCGTTTCGCCCGACAGGTCTTTGCGCAGTTCCTTGGGCAGCGAGAAGATCAGGTCTTCTTCGGCCGTCTTGACCGGCACAACGTCGGCGTAGCCGGCGTCGGCGAGGGCTGCGAGTAGTTCGTCGACCAGTTCTTCGGGAACGGATGCCCCGCTCGTCACGCCCACGGTCGCCGCGTTGTCGAGCCACTCTTGTTTGACCTCGCTCGCGAAGTCGACGCGATACGCCGCCTTGGCGCCGTATTCCAGGGCCACCTCGACCAGACGCACGGAGTTTGACGAGTTGGCGGAGCCGACCACAATCACCAGGTCGGAGTCGCGGGCCACCTTCTTAATGGCGACCTGACGGTTCTGAGTGGCATAGCAAATGTCGTCGCTGGGCGGATCCTGCAGGTTGGGAAAACGCGCCCGTAACCGGCGCACGGTCTCCATGGTTTCGTCGACGCTCAGCGTGGTCTGCGACAGCCAGACCACGCGGTCCGGGTCGCGAACGACGACGGTGTCGGCTTCCTCCGGGCTGCCGACCAGCGTGGTGTGCTCTGGGGCTTCACCGGCGGTGCCCTCAACCTCTTCGTGGCCTTCGTGGCCGATCAGCAAAATCTGAAAATCGTCGCGGGCAAAGCGAACGGCTTCGCGGTGCACCTTGGTCACGAGCGGGCAGGTCGCGTCGATGGCTTGCAGGCCGCGTGCGGCGGCGGCGTTGACGACGGCCGGCGACACCCCGTGGGCGCTGAAGACGATGTGCGCGCCGCGGGGCACTTCGTCGACCTCGTCGACGAAGATGGCACCGAGATTTTCGAGCTCGGAGACCACGTGAATGTTGTGCACGATCTGCTTGCGCACGTACACGGGCGCGCCGTAGTGTTCGAGGGCTTTCTCCACGGCGATGACCGCGCGGTCGACTCCGGCGCAGTAACCACGCGGGGCAGCGAGCAGCACCCGCTTATGTCCGACCACCGGGGTATCCTTAAGCCTGTTGCGAGCGCTGGGAATGCGCGGCATGCCCAGGCCGATAACGGGAGGCTTGCTAGTAGTGTGCGCGCTGGTGTTCACTGCCTCAGTCTACGCACGCACGACCGAAGAACTCTGGGAGGACCCGCCTGTGCCCCACGCCAGCGCCACGATCAGCACCAATACCAGGACCATCGCATGACGGATGCCCCCGCCACCGTCGAAACGCCGTGGCCGGTCGCCCTGCTTTCGGGCAAGATCCGTGGTTATATCGAGCGGCTCGGCATGGTCTGGGTCGAGGGCGAGATCACCCAGTGGGGTGCCAGCGGCGGCAACGTCTACGGCAAGCTCAAAGACCTTTCCGAAGACGCGACCGTGAGTTTCACCATCTGGTCCTCGGTGCGCGCCAAACTCACCGCTGACTTCAAAGCGGGCGACCGCGTCGTGGCCCTGGTCAAGCCCAACTTCTGGGTCAAGGGCGGCACCCTCACCATGCAGGCCTTCGAAATGCGCCACGTCGGGCTCGGCGACCTGCTCGAGCGACTGGAACGCCTGCGCAAACAGCTCGCGAGCGAGGGCCTGTTCGATGCCTCGCGCAAGAAACGCCTGCCCTTTCTGCCGCACTGCATCGGCCTGATCACCGGCAAAGATTCCGACGCCGAGAAAGACGTCATACGCAACGCACAGCTGCGCTGGCCAGCCGTCAACTTTCGGGTCGCGCACGCCGCCGTGCAGGGAGACCGCGCCGTCGGCGAGGTGACGAGCGCAATCCAACGGCTCGACGCCGATCCCGAGGTCGACGTCATCATCGTCGCCCGAGGCGGCGGCGACTTTCAGAACCTGCTCACCTTCAGCGACGAGGGCCTCGTGCGCGCCGCCGCCGCCTGCCGAACGCCACTGGTGAGCGCGATCGGGCACGAGGCCGACCGTCCGTTGCTCGACGACGTCGCCGACCTGCGAGCTTCCACCCCCACGGATGCCGCCAAGCGCGTCGTTCCCGACGTCAGCGACGAACTGAACCGGGTGCAGCAGGCCAGGGCGCGCCTCAGCAGCCGACTCACCGGCATCCTCTCGTCGGAAATCGACCGCATTTCACAGCTGCGCAGCCGCCCGGCGTTGGTCGACCCGCGCTGGATCATCGATTCCCGCAGCGAAGACCTCACCCGCTACGTCGCACGCGGCGCCGAACTCACCGGGCGCATTCTAGAACGCGCCGGAGCCACCGTGGTAGAACTGCGTTCTCAGCTGCGGGCCCTGTCGCCCCAGGGCACCCTCGACCGCGGTTATGCGATCGCCCAGCTGCCGGACGGCCACGTGCTGCGCAGCGCCGATGACGCCCCCGCCGGAACCGAGCTGCTGCTCACCCTGGCCAGCGGAACGGTTTCCAGCACCGCGAACGCGAGCGTGCCGGCCGACTCGCAGGCTGCACCCGCCGTGTCGAAATAAACAGTGTCGAAATAATTAGAATGGATGCCATGACCTCGCCCGCCGCAGACATCAGTGAACTCAGCTACGAACAGGCCCGCGATGAGCTCATCCGCGTGGTCAACGAGCTCGAGCAGGGTTCGAGCACGCTGGAGCAGTCGCTCACGCTCTGGGAACGTGGCGAAGCACTCGCCCGCCGCTGCGAGGAATGGCTGATCGGCGCCAAGGCGCGCCTCGACGCTGCTCGGCTGGCCGCGACGGCACCCACGGACGAAGCGGCCAGCCCCACCCGATGAGCCGCGCGCCCAAGCAGCCACGCGTCGTCGCCGAACTCGGCCGACCGGAGACTCCCCAGGAGACCGCCGACCGGCTCGCCGAGAATTCGCGCAAGTACCGGTCGCACAAGACGGTCAACAATCTCGTACTGTCGCTGCTCGTGACCGTGGGCGCCGTGCTCGTGCTCGTGCTGCTCGTGCCGCGCAACGACAATCCGATCACTCGCGACGTCGACTACGCGACCATTGCCGCCCAGACCCAGCCCGTTGTCGACCATGCCCTGGCCAGTCCCGAGCTGCCGGCCGACTGGAGCGCGAATGACGCCGAGTGGCGGGCGGGCAGCAACGGCCAGGTTCCGTTCTGGTACATCGGGCTGCTCACGCCCGACAGTCAATTCATCGGTTTCAACCAGGCATTCGACGCCAACCCGACTTGGCTGGCCCAGAAGCTGCCTGATTCCCCCGTCGTTGACACCGTCAATATCTCGGGAGTCGTCTGGGACGTCTACCGCAACAGCGCCCCGTCCGCCGATCGGGGCAATTTCGACTACGCCCTCGTGACCACCGCCGGCACCAGCACGTATCTGCTGATCGGCACGGCTCCCACCGGCGACTTCGAGACGCTGGCCACCGCCCTGACCGCCAACATTGCACAGAATGGATCCGAATGAACCGGACGTCGACGGCTTTCCCGTCTCCCGCCCAGGCCTGGAACGAACTGCGCGAGGGCAATGTGCGCTTTGTTGCCGGCACCCCGCGGCACCGCGAAGACGTTGACCGGCGGGCCGAGCTCGTCGGACAGCAGACGCCGCACGCCGCCCTGTTCGGCTGCAGCGACTCCCGCCTCGCCGCTGAGATCATCTTCGACCAGGGCCTGGGTGACCTGTTCGTCGTGCGCAACGCCGGGCAGGTCATCTCCTCATCCGTGCTCGGTTCCCTGGAATATGCGGTGGCCGTGCTGCACGTTCCGCTGATCCTCGTGCTGGGCCACGACGAGTGCGGTGCCGTGCGTGCCGCGATCGATTCTCAAGTAGCGGATGCCCCGGCTCTGCCCGTGCACATTGCGCGCATTATCGAGAAGATCGTGCCGGCGGTGCGTCGAGTGAGCGGGCAGGCGGTATCCGCTCAACTGGACCCTCAGCTGGTCGATGCCGGTCTCGTGGGCAGGGAACACCTCAAAGACACGGTCACCGAACTGCTCGAGCAGTCCGAGGTGATCAGCACGGCCATTGCAGCCGGTACATTGGCTATCGTCGGTGCGAACTACGTTCTAAGCGAAGGACATGCCGACCCCAACATCGTGGTGGGCGTCATTTAGACCCCACCATCCGCGCACCCGTTGCGCACAGCACGACTCTCATACAGCACCGAAAGGGAATGCACATAGTGGTGGACACCTCCGCAAACGCCGGCTACCGGATCGAACACGACACGATGGGTGAGGTCCGGGTTCCGACGGACGCACTCTACGGTGCCCAGACGCAGCGAGCCGTGGAGAACTTCCCGATCTCGGGTTCCACGCTCGAGTCCGCGCAGATCGCGGCCCTCGCCCGCATCAAGAAATCCGCAGCCCTCGCCAACGCCCAGCTCGGCGTGCTCGATGCCGACATCGCCAACGCGATCGCCGCGGCCGCCGACGAGGTCATCACCGGCCAGTTCGACACCGAGTTTCCGATCGACGTCTACCAGACCGGCAGCGGCACCAGCTCGAACATGAACATGAACGAGGTCATCGCGACCCTCGCGACCCGCGCCCTCGGTCGCCCGGTGCACCCGAACGATCACGTCAACGCGAGCCAGTCCTCCAACGACGTGTTCCCCACCTCGGTGCATATCGCCGTCACGAGCGCCCTCATCGACGAGCTCATCCCCTCGCTCGACCACCTCGCCGTCTCGTTCGAGTCCAAGGCCGAGCTGTGGAAAGAGGCCGTCAAGGCCGGCCGCACCCACCTCATGGATGCCACCCCGGTCACCCTCGGCCAGGAATTCGGCGGCTACGCCCGCCAGATGCGCCTCGGCATCGAGCGTATCCGCACGGCTCTGCCCCGCATCGCCGAGGTTCCGCTCGGCGGCACCGCGGTCGGCACCGGCATCAACACCCCCTACGGTTTCCCGCAGCTCGTCATTGAACTGCTGGTCGAAGAGACCGAACTACCAATTACAGAGGCCCGCGACCACTTCGAGGCCCAGGCCAACCGCGACGGTCTCGTCGACGCGTCCGGAGCCCTGCGCACCATCGCCGTCTCGCTGACCAAGATCTGCAACGACCTGCGTTGGATGGGCTCTGGCCCCAACACCGGGTTCGGCGAGATCAGCATCCCCGACCTGCAGCCCGGCTCGTCGATCATGCCCGGTAAGGTCAATCCGGTCATTCCGGAGGCCGTGCTCATGGTCTGCTCGCGGGTCATCGGCAACGACGCCACCATCGCCTGGTCCGGTGCCTCCGGTTCGTTTGAACTCAACGTCGGTATTCCCGTGATGGGCACCGCCCTGCTCGAGTCGATCCGTCTGCTGACCAACGCGACCCGCGTACTCGCCGACAAGACCGTTGACGGCCTCGTCGCCAACCTTGAGCATGCTCGGGCGCTGGCCGAGAAGTCGCCCTCGATTGTGACCCCGCTCAACCGCGTCATCGGCTACGAAGCCGCCGCAAAGGTGGCCAAGAAGGCCGTCGCCGAGGGCCTCACCGTGCGTGAGTCCGTTATCGCACTCGGCCACGTCGAACGCGGTGACCTCACCCTCGCTGAGCTCGACACTGCCCTCGACGTGCTGAGCATGACGCGTCCCCCGCAGAAGAAGTAGCAGCACCGCCCACAGCGAGTGTTTCCGATGCGCCCCGGGCGCTATCGGCAACACTCGCTGTCGTTAACCAGCCACTCTGAGCTCTTGCGAAGAGGATCCCGACCGCATGCGGTTAAAGCGTGCGTGATAACGTACGTGAAAGGGATGACGCCATGGCTATCACAGCAACTGCGGCACGCAAGGACTTGTATCGTCTCCTTGAAGAGGTCAATCTTGACCGCAGCGAAATCGAGATCACCTCCAAGAACGGCTCCGCCTTTCTCGTGTCTGCTCACGAATACAACGCACTCCGCGAAACGGCCTATCTCCTTCGTTCCCCAGAAAATGCGGCTCGTCTCGCCGCGTCTGCGCGACAGGTCAGGGAAGGTGGCGCAACTCCCCACGACCTGATCGAGACAGACCACGAACCTGCGTAGTGCTTACTCTCGCCTTCACTGACGATGGATGGGACGATTATCAGCACTGGATATCAACCGATAGGGCGATCCTCAAGCGGCTGAACATGCTGATCAAGGAAGCACGTCGCGATCCCCCATCGGGAATAGGGAAGCCTGAGCAACTCAAGTATTTGGAGGGCTCACCGTGGTCCCGGCGGACCACACAGGAAAACCGTCTGATCTACTCATTCGACAGCGAGCGACTCGTGGTCTGGCAGTGCCGCTACCACTACTAACTCCCGCGGCGACCAAACACCAAACCACTGCTCGGCACCGAACTCCTCGAATCGTTCAGCCTCGGTGAAACCCAGCTTCGCCGCGACGCGCACCGAGGCGTCGTTGGCAATCTGGGTGCAGAGCACCACCGGCTCACCAGGGCGCACGCTGGCGAACCAGCGGAGCCCCGCGGCGCAAGCCTCGGTGGCGTAACCGAATCCCCACACATGCGGCAAGAACATATAGCCGAGCTCGGCCTCACCGCAATCCGGGTGAATGTGCCCCGGACGCTCCGTGTCGCGGCGATCGAACGTGACGATGCCGATCGCCGTGCCGTCGCGTTCGACGACGAAATAGCCCGGGCGTCGTCCGGGAATTTCGGGCGCTGCAAGCTCAAGCGCGTCGCGCGGCTGGGGACCGCCGAGGTGGGTGCACACTTCTGGTGAGCCGAACAGATCGATGATGGCCGTGCGGTCCCGAGCCTCCGACTTCCGGAGAACGAGGCGTTCGGTCCTGATCGGGCGTGGCGGCCAGCGGACGGATCCCAGATGTGCCATGCGCTCATACTAACTGCGCATGCTCTGTCGGCCATGGTCTCTCGTCGGCAGGTTGTGCATATGGACATCTCTGATCGCGATCCGGAGGACTTCCCGCGGCCCCCGACGGTGGCCGAGCTGGCCAGCACCTTCACCGTTCCGGTCTCATCGACGTACGTCTGGCTGAGAGCAGGGGTTGAAAACTGATCATCGACGCACAGCTGCACGTCGCTGACGCCATCCGTTGCGCCTTCGAGCGTCAATGAGTGCATCCGGGACGGTCGCGCTCTCGCCGTTACTACTCGAATTCGTCTTCCTGCCCTGGCCGACTAGTGCAGGTCGATTTTCCGCTTTCGTTTCGCTGCGCGGTAGTGTTTGGGAGGCTCCGATGGCGCCCGAAGGAGTGATGCAGTGCGAGCTGTGATTTTGGGCGGAACCGGAGCCATCGGAGGAGCGACGGCGGCAACGCTGGCTGCTCAAGGATGGGCAGTGGATGTGACGGGGCGTGACCCGGCATCGATGCCGCCCGAGCTCACACGGGCCGGCGTGCAATTCCACTCAGTCGAGCGCAACGACGTTACTGCGATTGAACATCTCGTCGGTCAGGGAGTCGACCTTCTGGTGGACCTGCTGGCGTATCGGGCAGCAGACGTGCGAGCACTGTTGCCGGTTATGGGATCAGCAGCGAGCTCAGTTCTCATCTCGGGGAGAGCGGTCTACGTCGATCCCCGCGGCAACCACATCAACAGTGAGGTTGCGCCGCAGTTCCCCCTCCCCATCGTTGAGAGCACGCCCACATTGCCGCCGGCAGCGGACGACGTGGATCCGTTCAGCCGCGAGGGATACGCACCCTCAAAAGTGGCCGCCGAGCTGACAGCCTTGCACAGCGGACTCCCGATCACCATCATTCGCTTGTCCAAGGTTCATGGGCGCTGGGCGCGCAACTCGCGGACGCGCCAAATCGTCGACGCGATGTTGGGCGGTCAGCAGATCATCGAGCTCGCGGCGCGGGGATCAAGCATCGACCATCTCACTGCGGCCGCAAACACCGCCGCCCTGATCGCCATAGTGGCAGCGAAACCCGGGCAGCGAGTCCTGAACAGTGCCGATCCCGACACCCCCACGGCCGAGCAGATCGTTCAGGCGATCGGCGCACGGTTGGGATGGACAGGGACAATCGACCTTCTCGCCCGCACGGCGGATCCGCAGCGGGGACGGCACCCCTGGCTCACGACCCATCCGATCGTGCTCGACACAACTGCAGCTACTCAGCTGGGGTACGTGCCCGTGGCGACCGGAATCGACCTGCTCGAGGACGAAATCGACTGGGTTGCCGCGCAGCACGTTGCCCATCGTCACAGGTGTTCTGACACAGTCCACGCCGCGACCCACTCCTGACTCGCCTGACCAGATGGACCAGGCGAGCGGATGACCTGTTGCCTCGATGGTCACCAGCTGCGACGACGCGACCACACCCATCCGCTCCCCCGCACAGCTACATAACCTCGTTTCCCTCCAGCATCTCCGTCACGAGGGCTGCGATGGCGCTGCGCTCCGACCGGGTCAGCGTCATGTGTGCGAACAGCGGATGCCCCTTCAACGTTTCAATCACGCTGGCCACGCCGTCGAAACGGCCGACCCGCAGATTGTCGCGCTGAGCGACGTCGTGGGTGAGCACCACGCGGGAGTTCTGACCGATGCGGCTCAGCACGGTCAGCAGCACGTTGCGTTCCAGGGACTGCGCCTCGTCGACGATCACGAAGGCGTCGTGCAAGGACCGGCCGCGAATGTGGGTGAGCGGCAGCACCTCGAGGATGCCGCGCTCCATCACCTCCTCGACCACGTTCTCCGACACGATCGCGCCGAGCGTGTCGAAGACTGCCTGCGCCCAGGGCCCCATCTTCTCGCCCTGGTCACCGGGCAGAAAGCCGAGATCCTGACCGCCGACCGCATACAGCGGCCGGAACACCATGATCTTGCGGTACTGCTGGCGTTCCAGCACAGCCTCCAGGCCCGCGCACAGGGCGAGCGCCGATTTGCCTGTTCCGGCCCGGCCGCCGAGCGACAGGATGCCAATCTCCGGGTCGAGCAGCAGGTCGATGGCGAGGCGTTGCTCGGCCGAGCGGCCGTGTAGTCCGAAAACATCCCGGTCGCCGCGCACGAGCTTGAGTGTGCCCCGGCTGGTCACCCGCCCCAGTGCCGACCCGCGGTCGGAGTGAATCACCAGGCCGGTGTTGATAGGCATATCCTGCACCGCGCGCGAGTCGAGCGTCTCTTTGTCGTAGAGCACGCTCATCTGCTCGGCACTGAGAGTGATCTCGTCCAGACCGGTCCAGCCGGAATCGACGGCGAGTTCGTGCCGGTATTCATCGGCCGCGAGGCCGAGCGAGGCGGCTTTCACACGCAGCGGTAGGTCCTTGGAGACGACGGTCACGGTCATTCCCTCATTGGCCAGGTTCAGGGCCACGGCGAGAATGCGGGAATCATTGTCGTTCAGTTGCAGGCCCGATGGCAGCACCGACATGTTTGAGTGGTTCAGTTCCACTCGCAGGCTGCCGCCCTCGCCGACTGGAATCGGAAAGTCGAGGCGTTCGTGCTTGAGCCTCAGCTCGTCGAGGTTGCGCAGTGCCTGCCGGGCGAAATACCCGATCTCCGGGTCGTTGCGCTTGGACTCCAGTTCGCTGATCACCACCACGGGCAAGACAACGGCGTGCTCGGCAAAGCGGAAAATCGCTTTCGGATCGGACAAAAGCACCGAGGTGTCCAACACAAAGGTGCGCTCGGTTTGCGAAGCGGATGTCTCCACCCGGTCAGTCGCGTTAAGGTCGGTTCGATTAGCGGTCACAGCCACTCCCACCCTGCGTCCAAAGGACGCGGATCAAATTGGCGAGCTGGCCATCAAGCAATTCTCGAGCCGTACTTATATGGCCGTCTCGATCAGGTGCCGTACCTGATGAAAGCGACGCTACGACTTACCGGCGCAAAATGGAACCCGACACGCCCACCAAAATCTGACGTTCACCTTACCTTGGGGCAGACGCCGGGTCCGCGCGCGCGGCGATGCTAGTAGGTAGCGGCGAGCGTGTAGGCGATGAGTGCACCCCTCAACATGGTGATCGTGTCGGGGTCGAGGGCCGCGTGCACGCTGAGCCGCACGGTGGTGCCGCGGGTGGTCGCGGTGATGCCGTGGTTGTGCAGGCTGGCCACGAGGGTAGTGAGCAGTTCAGCCGGCGGTTCGAGTACGACAATTCCCGCCCGCTCGCTTACATCGCGAGGCGAGACGATGTCGATGACGAATTCGTCAACGAGCTCGATGATCTGCGAAACGTTGTCATTCATGGCGGTCTGGATGACGTCGACACCGACGTCTGCGATCTGCTCGAGAGCTGCGGCGAATCGGGCCTGCGCGATGGAGTCGCCGTTGGTCACCCGGAAGGCACTGGCGGCTCGGCTGGGCGGGGTCACCTCGTCCCAGGGCTCGGCGGTGTCGGTGCCGACATAGCCGGAATAGACCGGTACGAGGCGTTCCAGGGCCCGCTCGCTGAGCGCCAGAAAGCCGGTGCCCCAGCCGGCCCGCGTCCATTTCTGACCACCGGAGGCGACGACATCCGCTGCCCCATAGGCGGCGTCGACGACGCCGAAGCCCTGGATGGCGTCAACGATGAGAAGCCGATCGCCGATGACCTGACGGATGCCTTCGAGGTCGGCACGATAGCCCGTGCGAGAATCGACCAGGCACACCGCAACGGCGGCGACGGCCGGGGTGAGCTGGTCGCGGATCTGCCCCGGAGTGACGCGGCCATGCTCGGTCTGCAACCAGAGCGCGCTGACCACGTGAAGGGCCTCAGCGGCCCGCACTGCGGCGAACGGCACGCTGGGAAAATCCCCCGCCGACAGCAGCACTGAACCGGTCAGACCGAACATGGCCTGCATCAGGCCCGAGCTGGTGTTGGGCTGCAGCACGATCTGTTCGGGCGTAAAACCGGTGAGAGCGGAAACCGCGGTGCGCGCACGCAGATCCTGCTCGGCGAGGTGGTCAAGGCTGCCGTAGCGCGCGCGAGATAGCACCTCAGTCTGGCCGAGGCTCTCGGTGACGACGGCTTCGGAGAGCGGACCAACCCGGCCATAGTTGAGGTAGCCGGGTTCATCACGAAAACCGTCGGTGAAGCTCAGGAGCGAATTCATGCTTGGGTCCAATCGGTTATCAAACTAAGACTCCCCCGTTGGTCTCACCCCACCAACGGGTCTAGCCGCCGAACCGGCGCTGCCGGCGGGAAAAGTCGCGAAGTGCCCGCAGAAAATCAATCTGACGTAGGTCGGGTCCCAGAGCTTCAACGAAGTAGAACTCGCTGTGGGCGCTCTGCCAGAGCATGAAGTCGCTCAGTCGTTGCTCGCCCGAGGTGCGGATGACGAGGTCGGGGTCAGGCTGACCGCCGGTATACAGGTGCTGGCCGATCAGTTCGGGCGTGAGGGTCTCTGCGAGGTCTTCCAAGCTGCCGCCGTGCGCGTGGTGGGTGGCGACGATGCTGCGCATCGCATCGGTGATCTCGGTGCGCCCACCGTAGCCGACCGCGAGATTCACGTGCAGGCCCTTACGGTCGCTGGTGCGGGCATCCGCTGCGTCAAGGGCGGCGACGAGCGGAAGGGGCAGGCCGGCCTTGGACCCCACCTGCTGCACCCGCCAATCGCGATAGTGCGAGAGCTCTTCGGCCAGATCGGCGATGATCTCGATCAGATCCGTGAGTTCGTCAGCGGGCCGCTGGGTGAGGTTATCGGAGGAGAGCAGGTACAGGGTGACGACCGAAACTCCGAGGTCGTCGCACCATTCCAGAAATTCGCGCATCTTCGCAGCACCGGCACGGTGACCGTGTGCGGCCGTCTGAAACCCCAGTTGTCTGGCCCAGCGGCGGTTGCCGTCGATGATCATTGCCACATGACGGGGCAGATGCTCCGGCGTCAGTCCGCGCCTCAGGCGGCGCTGATACAGCCTGTAGAGGAGGCCGCGCGCTGAGGGAACTTGGGGTTTCTGCACACAGTTACGCTAGTCCACTCCGACGAGCGTTCGGGGCACGCCGGGGTCGCCCTGTCGTATCCTTGCAGCATGGCCACCGAGCACGATATCCCCAATCTGCCGCTGATCGAGGCGGCTGACGTCCATCCGGAGGACGTCAAACCCACCTGGCGCGGCTGGATTCACGCCGGAACTTTTCCCGTCACAATCGTGGCCGGCATCGTTCTGCTTGTTCTGGCCGAGGGGTCGGCGGCCAAGATCAGCTCGGCCGTGTTCGTGCTGAGCTCGATGCTGCTGTTTGGCAATTCGGCGCTGTATCACCGCTTCAACTGGCAGCCGCGCACCCGTATCATTCTCAAACGCATCGACCACGCCAACATTTTTCTGCTGATCGCCGGATCGTACACGCCGATCACCGTGCTCGCCCTACCGCCAGAGAAGGCCACGCTGTTGCTCTGGCTGGTCTGGGGCGGCGCCGGGCTCGGCATCATCTTTCGGGTGTTCTGGATCCACGCGCCGCGCTGGCTCTACGTGCCGCTCTATCTGGTGCTCGGTTACGGCGCGCTGTTGTTCATCGTGGACTTTTTTCAGGCCAACGCCACCATGATGACGCTCATTCTGATCGGTGGACTCTGCTACACCGTCGGCGCGGTAGTGTACGGGCTGAAGAGGCCCAACCCGCTTCCGGGCGTATTCGGCTTTCACGAGATCTTCCACACCCTGACAGTCGTGGCGTTCCTGTGTCATTTTGCGGCGATTCTGCTGATCGCCACGCATCCGCTCTACCCGTAACGCTGATTATTCGGGCTTGTCGCCCGGAGCTTTCGGTGTGTTCTGGTCGGCGTCGCGCTCGGCGATTTCGGCTTCGAGCCGGGCAGAGATTTCCGCGCGATAGGTGGTGCGACGGATGCGACGCACCAGGTCGAAGCCAAGCAACAGGGTCGCCGCTCCGATCAGGAAGACCACGATGAACCCGACGACGCCAGGGGTGACGGTGTTCGGGTCGATTTCGGGCGCTGGGGTCGGCGTGACGGCGAGTACGACGCTGATCAGAGAGATCATTCGTCGTCCTGGATTCCGGCGAATAGATCAGATTCGGGCATTGCGGTGTCTACTTTCGATTCGACGAGTTGGAAGTCTTCGTACGGCCAGGCCTCGCGTACCAGATCGTTGGGCCAGAAGAAGAAGCTGCTGTCCGGGGCGACCTGGCTCGCGTGCGAGCGCAGGGCCGAATCGCGCACGTCGAGAAAGTCGCCGGCCGGAACATGGGTGGTGGCGAGCTTAGGATAATTCTCCATGCGCTCCCGCGCCGCCTCAAGCGGTTCCAGCAGCGGAGAATCGGGCTCGGCGACGCTGAGCGCGAGGTACATCGCGTCGATGCGTTCGAGGTTGAAGATGCGGTCGTAGTAGAGCTTGTCGATCTGCCACGGCTCGCCGGAATTTGGGTAACGGCCGGGGTCTGCGGCCGCGCGAAACGCTTCGAGGGAGACCTCGTGGCAGCGGATGTGATCGGGGTGCGGGTAGCCGCCGTTTTCGTCGTAGGTGATGAGGACCTGGGGGCGAAACTCACGAACGAGCGTGACGAGCGGTTCAGCCGAAAACTCCAGCGGAATATCGGCGAACGAGTTCGGCGGCACCGACTTGTCCTCGTTCATGCCGGAATCCTCGAAGCCGAGCCAGCGGTGCTGCACCCCGAGCACCCGCTGCGCGCCCTGCATCTCGAGGCGGCGCAGGCCCGAGATATCGCGCTCGCCCATGGCGTGACCGTTCAGAGCCGGGTTCAGGATGCTGCCCCGCTCGCCGCCCGTGCAGCTCACGATCATCACCTCGACGCCAAGGCTCCGGTAGTAGGCATACGCTGCCGCGCCTTTGCTCGACTCGTCGTCGGGATGGGCATGCACAGCCATCAGTCGCAGCGTCACCATACTCCTCAGGAATGCCGGATAACCTTAGGCCAGATAACCTAGATACCAGCCTAATCGCTCCCGTGAAAGTGTGAAATCACCAGTGCCCCTAAACAGCACGCCTGCCGGGGTTCAGCCAAGCCGCGAGCCCTACCACCTGGACGAATCCGACGAGACGGCGGCACCCGCGCCGATCGAGAGTGCCGTGATCCAGTCGCGCTACGGGCGCACGCCCACTCGCAGGCTTCGCGACCGTCGAATCCTCTGGGCCCTTGGCGGCATTTTTGTGGTGGTGCTGGGAGCGTGGGTGCTGTGGACCGGCCTGGATGGAGCATCCACTCAAATCGAGGCACGCGATATCGGGCACACCATCATCGATGAGCACACGGTCAGCGTGACGTTCGAAGTGTCGCTCCCGGTGAACCGTACGGCGAGTTGCGCGGTGCAGGCCCTCAACGAAAGCTATTCTGTGGTTGGCTGGAAGATCGTCGATCTGCCGCCGTCAACGCTGTACAACCGGTCATTCACCGAGATTTTGCGCACCACCGACCTGAGCAACACGGGTTTGATTTACGAGTGCTGGCTGACCTAAACTGACGTATTCGCCTCGCCAATCGTCGGGGCGTCGACCATATCCGCGCGGCCTTCGCGCCTTTCTGCGCTCGACCGTAATAAAGGAGATCACTCGTGACAACCGACACAACGGTCACCTGGCTAACTCAGGAGGCTCACGACCGCCTCGCAGCGGAACTGGCGACACTGAGCAACTTCGGCCGGGGCGACATCGCGAAGAAGATCGAATCTGCTCGCGAAGAGGGCGACCTCAAGGAGAACGCCGGCTACCACGCCGCCAAAGAAGAGCAGGGCAAGATGGAGGCGCGCATTCGCACCCTCACCGTGCTGCTGCGCACCGCTGAAGTCGGCCATGCCCCCGAAAGCAACGGCATCGTCGTTCCCGGCACCGTCATCACTGCCACGATCGCCGGCGACGAGAGCCGTTTTCTCATCGGCAGCCGCGAGATCGGCGCCAACAGCGACCTCGACGTGTTCAGCGAGCAGAGCCCGCTCGGCGCCGCGATCATCGGCCTCAAGGTGGGCGCAAAGACGAGCTACACCACGCCGAACGGCAAGGAAATCACCGTGCACGTCACCAACGTGGAGACCTTCACCGGAGCCTGACCCGTCTCGTAGCGCTGCTAGTCGATCTGCGGGTCGTAGCCGGCCGCGCGCAGGGTGTCGACGACGTGCTGGCGATGTTCAGGGCCTCTGGTCTCGACGCTGACGTCGAGCTCGACCTCGCTGATCCGCAGGCCGGCACCGTGCCGAGTGTGCAGCACCTCGATGACGTTCGCGGTCGCCTCGGCGAGCAGCTCGGAGATGCGCGCCAGCTGGCCCGGGCGGTCAGGCAGCATGATGCGCAGCGTGAGGTATCGTCCCGACGCGGCGAGGCCGTGGCTGATCACCCGCTGCATCAGCAGCGGGTCGATGTTGCCGCCGGAGAGGATGGCCACTGTCGGCCCGGTCGGGGTGACCTTGCCGGCCAGGATGGCGGCGACCGCCACGGCTCCGGCCGGCTCCACGACGAGCTTCGCGCGCTCGAGCAACACGAGCAGCGCCCGGGCTGTGTCGTCTTCGCTGACGGTGACGATCTCGTCGACGGCGTCGCGCACGATCTCAAAGTTGAGCAATCCTGGTTTGGCGACGGCGATGCCGTCGGCGATGGTCGGCAGGATGCTGATCATCGTGGCCTCACCCGCCTCGAGGGAGGGCGGGTAGGCTGCCGCGTTCTCGGCCTGCACCCCGATGACGCGGATGCGGCGCCCGTCGCGCGCGGCGCGCTGCTTGAGCGCGCTGGCCACCCCGGAGATGAGCCCGCCGCCGCCGATGGGAACGATGACCGTTTCGAGGTCGGGGACCTGGTCGAGAATTTCGAGGCCCAGTGTCCCCTGCCCGGTGACGACATCCACGTGGTCAAACGGTGGAATGAGGATCGCGCCGGTCTCGCGGGCGTATTCGGCCGCGGCGAGCAGCGGTTCGGTGACGGTCGTGCCGCGCAGAATAACCTCGGCGCCGTAGTCGCGCGTGGCCGACAGCTTGGGCAGCGCGACGCCGACCGGCATGAAGATGGTGGCCTTGATACCCAGCTCGCGGGCAGCGAACGCCACGCCCTGCGCGTGATTGCCGGCCGAGGCCGCGACAACCCCGCGAGCCTTCTCCTCGTCGGTTAGCTTCGACAACCGATTGTAGGCGCCGCGAATCTTGTAGGAACCGGTGCGTTGCAGATTCTCACACTTGAGGTATACCGGCGCTCCCAGCACGTCGGCGAGATACCGCGAGCTTTCCATGGGGGTCACGTCGGCGACTTGGGCGACAACCGTGCGCGCCGCCTCGAACTGCGCGAGAGTGGGTGCGACGAGGGTGATCTCTGGCATATCTTAGTTCTCCGAACTGTCCTGCGGGGCGCGGGGTGCGCTCAAATCTGAGGGGGTGCTGCGGGCTGAGCCGTCACGAGCGGTGCGAATGCTCCGCGGCCGCACCCGTGCGGTGCGTTCCGGTGCACCGGTCGAACGGTAGCCCGGTCTGCTCTGGGGCACGGTCTGCCACAGCACCGATCCGGTCGTCGGCACCTCCGTCGGCGGACGCGACCGCCAGGTGCCACCCGCAATGTAACTGGTCATGGCGTTGAGAACTGCGGCGACGGGAACGGCAAACAGCGCACCCGGAATTCCGGCGAGTAACGCACCGGCAGCAACCACGAGAACGACGGCAAGCGGATGCACCTTCACGGCCGTTCCCATAATGAGCGGTTGCAGAACGTGCCCCTCGACCTGCTGTACGAGAAGCACCACTCCAAGCATGCCGAGGGCGACGGCCCAGTTGTTGAAGATCAGGGCAATGATAATCGCGACAGAGCCGGTCGCCACGGCACCGACGATGGGAATAAAGGAGCCGAGAAACACCAGGATGCCGATCGGGATGGCCATCGGTACCCCGAGCAGGGCGGCGCCGACACCGATGCCGACGGCGTCGATGGAGGCCACCAGAATTTGCACCCTGGCGAAGTTACCGAGTGTGGTCCAGCCGGCAACGCCGGCGCCGTCAACGGCGGCGCGGGCACGCAGGGGAAAGAATCGCACGATCCAAGCCCAGATGGCTTTGCCGTCGATGAGAATGAACAGCAGGCTGAACAGCGCCAGCAGCAGACCGGTGAGCAGATGCCCGAGGGTGGTACCCACCGAGAGGGCGCCGCTAATGAACACGGCGCTGTCGTTCTGAATCGCTTTCCAACCCTGTTGCAGGTAGTTGGTGATCTCGGTATCCGACAGTTGCAGCGGAGACGCGGCCAGGACCGACTTCAAGCTATCAAAACTGGCGGTCAGTCGGTCGCTCAGACCGACCGTACCCTCGGCGATTTGCGTTGACGCCAGGGTGACGAGACCGGCCACCACAACGAGTGTGCCGACCATCGCCACCGCGACGGCCAGACCTTTCGGCCACCGATGCCGCACCAGGAAAGCTACGAGGGGAACCAGCAGGGCGGACACCAGCACCGCGACCAGCAGCGGAATGATAATGAGGCGCAGCTGAATGATGAGAAAAATCAGAATGGCGATGGCCGCGGCGATCACAATGATTCGCCAGGACCACGCTCCAGCCAAGCGGATGCCGGCCGGCAGATTCTCGTCGACCCCGTTGGGCACGACGGCCGGGGTCACCACCTCAACTGGGGTGAGGAGGAGTTCGGAACCGGCCTGATCGGCGCTCACGCGAGCACGCTCAGCACGGGCTCGCTGAAGACCTTGACGGCGCCGCAGACGTAACAGGGCGCGCGCGCCCGGATTGCCCGTAGATTCACTCACCCGCCCAGTCTAGGACTGCCGCGTGGCCTCACGACGCGATCCGCACCGTGCGGCGTAACAGAGGATTGTGCCGCCCGAATGGCCGGTAGACCGCTACGCCGGATAGAGTCGAAAAGATGGTTCACACGGTCTCCCCCACGACGATTTCCCCCGCACTGGCGCGGCGAATTGCGCTGGCCGCGCAGGGGTTCGGTACCCACCCCACAACTCCCGTCGGTATCCGCCAGCTGACCGCTATGGTGAACCGGCTCGAGCTGCTGCAGATCGACTCCGTGAACGTCTTTGAACGCAGCCACTACATGCCGGCCTTCAGCCGGCTCGGTCCCTACGACAAGGCCCAGCTCGATCGCCTCACGACCGGACGCGAGGCGCGTTTCACCGAATACTGGGCGCACGAGGCATCCTTTCTGCCCGTCGACGTCTGGCCGTTGTTTCGCTGGCGCATGCAGCAGAATCGAGACCGGTCGGCGCGCACCGTTGGCCACTGGTCGAGTGCCAACCAGCCGATGCTGGACTGGCTCCTGGCCGAACTCGCCGCCAACGGTCCGATGCGCGCGAGCGAGATCGAGCACGACGCCAACAAGCGCAGCGGCCCGTGGTGGGGCTGGTCCGACGTCAAGACCGGACTCGAGGTTCTGTTCCGCTGGGGCGACGTGGTGAGCGCTGGGCGCATCCGTTTTGAGCGGGTGTATGCCCTGCCCCAGCAGGTATTCTCGCCTGATCTGCTCGGCCGAGAGATTTTAGAAGCGGATGCCCACCGCGAGCTGGTGCGCCGCTCGGCCCGCGCCCACGGCATCGGAACCGTGAAGGACTTCGCCGACTACTTTCGGCTGAAGTCAGCACCGACCCTGGTGGCTATTGGGGAGTTGGCCGAGGCCGGCGAGCTCATTCCGGTCGAGGTGCCGGGCTGGAGGCCGCATGGTGCGGTCGGGGCGGCCTGGCTGCACCGGGACGCCCGACTCCCGCGCACCATGGACGCGCAGGCGATACTGTCGCCGTTCGACCCGGTGGTCTGGGAGCGCGCCCGGGCCCTGCGCCTGTTCAATTTTCACTACCGCATCGAGATCTACACGCCAGAACCGAAGCGTGTGTTCGGCTACTACTCACTGCCGATTCTGCTCGGCGATACCGTGGTGGGCCGGGTCGACCTCAAGAACGACCGGCAGGCCGGCGTGCTTCGGGTGCAATCAGCCTGGGCCGAACCGACGTCACCAGCGGATGCCGCCGCGCGACTCGCAGTCGTGCTGCGGGAGGCGGCCACTTGGCAGGGGCTCGACGAGATCGTCGTGGTGCCGCGCGGCAACCTCGCGGCTGGGCTCGCCGCAGAGCTGGACTAGGCCCGTTGCGTTTCCGCCGAAGGCCAGTGCAGGTCAATGGTCTGGGTCAATCGGTGCCGTTGGCCACAGCTCGCGGAAGGCGATTTCGGGAGCATTCTGCTATTCTCGACAGGAACCGAAGGAGCATCCTGTGGCAGTCATTTCTCGTGGCTTCGTCGGCCGCGGTGGCGAAGTAGACCCAGACCTTCCGGCCGGTCAGTATCTGACTGCCGACTTCCCAGTGCTGTCCGCAGGGCCTACCCCTCACATCGACACCGTCGACTGGCAGTTCAGCATCCGCACTGACTCGGACACCCTGCACACCTGGAGCTGGGACGAATTGCACGCGCTGCCGATTGAGGATATCGACACCGACATCCACTGCGTGACTCGCTGGTCGAAGCTCGGGACGAGCTGGCGGGGCGTCTCTCTCGATACCCTGTTCGCGACCGTGAAGACGACAGATAAGTACGTGATGGCACGTTCCTATGGTGGCTACACAACAAATGTGCCACTCGCCGACCTGCTGGGTGGTCAGGCTTGGATTGCCCTTGAGTTTGACGGTGACAAGCTCGATCCGGAGCATGGGGGTCCGGCGAGACTGCTCATCCCGCACCTGTATTTCTGGAAGAGTGCCAAATGGATTCACGGCCTCGAGATGCAGAGCCAGGATGAACCCGGGTTCTGGGAGCAGAACGGCTATAACATGTATGGCGATCCCTGGCTCGAACAGCGCTATTGGTGACGGGTACGAGTGAGGCCAGGGACGGCCGCATCGGCAACTGGAAGGTGGGCGTCGTGACCTCGATCCGGCGGGAGAGCGCGTCCGGCCGCAGCATCACGATCGACGTTCCGGGGTGGGGCGGCAACATCGCGGGTCAGCACACCGATGTGCGGCTGACCGCCCAGAACGGCTACACCGCGGTGCGGTCGTATTCCGTCGCGTCGGCCGGTGTCGGCGACCGCATCGAGCTGGCCGTCGACCGCCTACCCACCGGTGAGGTGTCGCCATACCTGGTCGACACGCTCCGCGAGGGCGACGAGCTCGAGCTGCGCGGCCCCCTGGGTGGCTGGTTCGTTTGGACGCCGCAGCAGGCCGAGAGCGTACAGCTGATCGGCGGCGGATCGGGGATCGTTCCCCTGATGGCGATGATCCGCTCGCACGAGGCATCCGGCAGCGCAACGCCGTTCCGGCTGCTCTACTCGGTGCGCACGCCGCTGGACGCATTCTTCCGGGCAGAACTCGAGTCCCCCTCTGCCAACCTCGAGGTGACCTGGATCTTCACTCGTCGTGCGCCGAGCGGATGTTCCCGCCCCGCCGGGCGTATCACTGCCGCAGATCTGGAGGCCCATGGTTTTCCGGCCGCTC
Source organism: Cryobacterium aureum (assembly GCF_002954245.1). Lineage (GTDB taxonomy): Bacteria > Actinomycetota > Actinomycetes > Actinomycetales > Microbacteriaceae > Cryobacterium > Cryobacterium aureum. The sequence goes on from NZ_PPTG01000003.1 coordinate 34,687, forward strand.
TATCACCGACGGTGTTCGTGTGCGGTCCAACCGGATTCGTCGAGACTGTCGCTACCGCGCTCGTCGCCCTCGGACACGAACCGAACCGCGTCAAGACCGAACGGTTCGGAGGCGCGTAGTGGTTGAGCACATCGACGGGAACGCCCTCGCGGGCCCGCTGTCTGACCTGTTCACGTTTGACCCGACCACCGCATCCGCTCGCTGTGCCGGATGCGGTGACGTCGCGGTTCTTGCGCGTGCGATGGTGTACGGCGAACCTGACACTTTCGTCGTTCGCTGTGCCAACTGCGACGACGTGCTCATGACCATCGTGCAGGCACCCGATCGGTTCTGCATCGAACTGCGTGGCATGACCTGGCTGAAAATCCCGCGCTAGCGTTCTGAGCCCGCCGCACGTGATCACGAGGCGGTTGCTGGCAGCTGCGAACTGGGTCAGAACTTGCGGCCCATGGCCGTGAGGCGTTCGATGCGCTCTTCGATCGGCGGGTGCGTCGCGAACAGCTTGCCCATGGCACCCTTCTTCAGCGGGTCGGAGATCCAGAGGTGCGCCATCGAGCTGTTCTGCTTCTGCATCGGGCGGCCGTACTGGCCGAGTTTGGCCAGAGCCGAGGCGAGGGCGTCCGGGTGCCGCGTCGTCAACGCGCTGGTAGCATCCGCCAGGTACTCGCGCTGGCGGGAGATGGCGAGCTGCACAACGGTCGCGATGAGTGGAGCCACGATCATGGCGACGAGGCCGAACACCATGACGACGGGGTTGCCATTGCTGTTGTTGCTGCGGCCGAAAAACGCCATGCGCAGGAACATGTCGGAGATGAACCCAATCGCCACGACGAGGCCGAACACGACCATTGACACTCGAATGTCGTAGTTGCGCACGTGGCCGATCTCGTGGGCCATGACGCCCTCCAGTTCGGAATCGTCCATGATGTCCAGCAGTCCGGTGGTCGCGGCGACGATTGCGTGTTTCGGGTCGCGGCCGGTGGCGAACGCGTTCGGTGCCGGGTCGTTGATGATGTAGACCTCTGGCATCGGGGTGCCGGTCGTGATCGACAGGTTCTCGACGATGCGCCACAGCCTAGGGTGATCGGACTGGCTGTTGACCCTGATGCCGCCGCTCATGGAGATGGCTTGGCGACCCGCCGCGTAGTACTGAATGATGACGTACAGGGCTGTGATGACGACCGTGGCAATGAGAATGCCGTACCCGCCACCGCCATAGGCAGCGTTGGCCAGCCAGCCGAGCCCGGCGATGATCACGAAGAAGAGGATCATGATAAAAACAGTGTTGCGTTTGTTTTTCGCTATCGCGCTGTACATCGAAGCGCTCCCTTAGAACTGCACGCGAGGCGGCTCCGCAACGCTCGCGAAATCGGCCACCTCGAAGAATTCGCGTTCGGTGAAACCAAGGTTGACGGCGAACAAGTGGTTCGGAAACACCTTGATCTTGGTGTTCATCTCACGCACGCCACCGTTGTAGAACCGACGCGCGGCCTGGATCTTGTCTTCGGTGTCGACGATCGCGCCCTGCAACTGGAGGTAGTTCTGGCTGGCCTGCAACTGCGGGTACGCCTCGGCGACGGCGAAGATGCTCTTCAGCGCGGTCTGCATGTGGTTCTCCGCAGCGGATGCGTCGGCCGGGCCTTGGGCAGACAGCGTCTCGGCCCGTGCTTTGGTCACGTTCTCAAACACACTCTTTTCGTGCGCCGCGTAACCCTTGACCGTTTCGATCAGGTTGGGCAGCAGGTCGGCACGACGCTTGAGCATTACCGTTATGTCGCTCCAGGCTTCGTCAACGCGCACGTTGAGCGTTACGAGGGAGTTGTAGGTCGACCACAGGTAGATACCCACGATGGCAACGAGTGCGACAACGATCAAAACCGGGATGAGCCATTCCATGGCAGCGTCTCCTTGCAAATTGGCACGATGTGTACGTTGGCACGGAGACATGAACTGGCCAAACGACCCCCCGTGCGTACTTCCTCATACTATCCGCGACCCCGGAGGCTCCCACCCGCTTCCCATGACACTCCAAGCAAGCTCAGGGCGCGCAGGGATCCCGCGCTGTCGGGCGTTTGGAAGTCGTGCTCTTGGCGCTTTTTCATCGTTCGCTGTCGCTTCGGCCACTGTTCTCTTCGAACAAGATCCGCTTCGATAGAAGACATGAGTCAGAAACACCGCGAGCGGCAAGCCCTAATTGTGATCGACGTGCAGGAAGGATTCGAGGACACCACGTTCTGGGGCATGTCATCTAACCCCGACTGTGAACAAAACATTGCTGTTCTTCTTAGCGAGTGGAAAACCCACGATCTGCCCATAATCGTCGTGCGCCACGACTCTCAGTCGCCAACTTCACCGCTTCATCCAGACCAACCTGGGAACCGACTCATGTCCTTTGTCTCTGAAACAGTTCCCGACCTCCTCGTCACTAAGCACGTCAACTCCGCTTTCTACGGAGATCCCGGGCTCCATGAATGGTTACAGAAACAGGACATCAATCGCTTGGTTATCTGCGGCATCCAGACAAACATGTGTGTCGAAACCACTGCTCGAATGGCGGGGAATCTGGGCTACGACGTCACCGTTGCACTCGACGCGACGAGAACTTTCGACTTGGCAACCACTATTCCGGGTCTGGGAACGATTACTCATACTGCCGATGAACTCATGAAAGTGACTGCATTGAATCTGCAGGCTGGAGGCTTCGCGCGTATTTCCGCCACCAAGGAGATCACGGCGACGATGAGCTGAATGCTCGACGAGCGTCAGGTTCGGGCGACCGCGAGTCTGCGGTACCGAATCCGGCACGCTGGCTGCGTTCCGGTGTGCCCTCAAGTTCTTGGAACACCGTTATCTGCAGACCAGCCGGTGCGTCGAGCCTCGAGTTAAGGGACTTCCACGGCGTCTCGCGCGGCTCTGCGATGACGGTGGCCCCTGTTGCCTCCAATCGGGTCGTGACCCCACGCACGTCAGATACCTCGAATGCGAGCCGAATACCGGGGCCTTGTCGCTCGCCGGTTTCGACCTCGTCGATCATGCGCTTCTGGGCCGGGTTTGAAATTTCCAGGGTCGCTCGACCGGCGTCCAGAATCGAAACACGGGCGTTACCCTCTCCCTCGAACGCGGCCTGTTCGGGCAGTCCGAGGGCGTCACGGTAGAACGCAATGGCGGCATCGAAATCGTTGGCTTCGACGATGACGCGGAGCTGAAGTACCGCAGCTGGATCGTTCGCGTGTGTGTTCATGATCGCTACAGTAAGACCTGACATCAATGTGAGGGGCAAGCTTTCGATGCGAATTGGCGAACTCGCTGCACTGACCGGAGCAAGCGCGAGGTCACTTCGATACTACGAAGAGCAGCATTTACTCTCGTCGTATCGCACCAGAAGCAGCCAGCGGGTGTACGCCGATGAGGCCGAGGAGCGTGTCCGTCTAATTCAGCGGCTGTATCGGGCCGGCCTGTGCAGTTCGACGATCGCAGATCTACTGCCCTGCATGACGAACCCCGCTGCACGAACGCCGCTGCTGCGCGAGCGGCTCATCGGTGAGCAAGCCAGAATCTCGGCACAAGTCGAGTCTTTACAAGAAACGCTGATCTCGCTGAACCGTATCGTGGACGATCTCGGCGATCCACACGGAGTCTGAGCCAGGTCACGGAGCACAATAGGCGACCGAGTGCTCAGACTTCCACTGCATAGTTCAGCAGCAGTTCGTCGGCGGGCACTCCGCGAATTCCCCAGTTCGCACGCGGCGTCTCGGTAATCGTGATTTCCAGATCGTTCGGCGTGACGCCGATATCCGCGACATTGCTGATGAGTTGGCGGATGAAGTCCTTCTTCGTGGCCGCCGAGCGGCCCTCGAAGATGCTGACCTCCACGATGGTGTAATCAATCGACCGATCCGACGGCGTGATGAACTGCTCGGGATCCAGTGGGATGAACCGGTGGAATCGCTTCTCCGATGGCAGCTGGAGCGCAGACACCGCCGCCGCGTGGATCGCATCGGACAGCGCGGTGATGCGGGGGGCAAGCGCGGCCTTGTGACCGTAGACAATAATTTGAGCCATGTGTGAGTTTCGCAGGTCGCCCAATGCGCATCGTTCGCGCCCAACCGAACCGCCCATTGTGGACTTGACAGAGCGGGTGCGGCGGCGGAGAGTTCGGTCATGGTGAACAAGTCCGCCCCCGCGGTCGACGTGATCGATCTGCATGTGCGGCGCGGCAAGCATCCGGTACTGCATGGGTTGTCGGTGAGCATTCCCCGCGGAGTTGTGGTGGGGCTGCTCGGTCCGAGTGGATGCGGTAAAACCACGCTCCTCCGAACAATCGTCGGCGTGCAGGTGGTGCAGTCCGGCACCGTGACGGTGCTGGGCGTCGAGGCCGGATCGGCGTCGCTTCGCCACCGGGTGGGTTACGTGACGCAGGATGCCAGCGTGTACGACGATTTGACCGTGCGGCAGAACCTGCAGTATTTTCGTGCCGTGCTGGGGGCTCCGCGCAGTGATGTCGACCGGGTGCTGGCCCTGACGGACCTTATCTCCCAGGCTGGCCAGCTGGTCGGGTCGTTGTCCGGCGGGCAGCGCAGCCGGGTGTCGCTGGCCGGCGCTCTGCTCGGCTCCCCCGACCTGCTCGTGCTCGACGAACCGACTGTGGGCCTCGACCCGCTGCTGCGAGTCGAACTGTGGACCTTGTTTCACCAGCTCGCCGCCGCGGGAACGAGCCTGCTCGTCTCCAGTCACGTGATGGATGAAGCCAACCGCTGCGACCGGCTGCTGCTCATGCGGGACGGTGAGATTCTGGCCGACGACACCCCCGCGGGGTTGCTGGCTTCGACCGGCACCGAGGATACCGAGGGGGCGTTTTTGGCGCTGATCGCGCGGCATCCGTCTGTCGACACCAGCGACGGGATCGCCTCATGAACCCGCAACGCACGCTCGCGACCGCCGGTCGGGTACTCAGCCAGGTGCGGCACGACCCGCGCACGATCGTGCTGCTGCTCGTGGTGCCGAGCCTGCTGATCGGACTGCTGGCCTGGATCTTCTCGGACACCCCCGTATTCGCCACGATCGGGCCCGGCATGATCGCGCTGTTTCCGTTCATCGTGATGTTTCTCGTGACCAGCATCACCACTCTGCGGGAGCGCCGCACCGGCACGCTCGAGCGCCTGCTGTCGATGCCGCTCGGCAAGGGCGACCTCATTCTGGGCTATACGCTCGCGTTCGGGCTGCTCGCGGTGGCGCAATCGGCCGTCGCCGTGGGGTTCGCAGTCTGGGTGTGCGGGCTTACGATCAGCGGATCGATCTGGCTGCTGCTCGCCGTCGCCGTAGCGGATGCGATACTCGGCACGACCCTCGGGCTGCTCGCGAGCGCGTTCGCCCGAACGGAATTTCAGGTGGTGCAGTTCATGCCGGCGCTGGTGTTTCCGCAGATTCTGCTCGGCGGCATTTTTCTGCCGCGCGACCAACTGCCCGATCTGCTGCGGATCATCAGCGACTGGTTGCCGCTTTCCCACGCGATCGATGCACTGCAGGCGGTCGCGACCGACTCGAAGGATGCCGCCTATGTGGGCGGGGAACTGCTCATCATCGGCGCCTGGATCGTGGGAGCGGTCGTGCTCGGCTCGGTGACGCTACGGCGGCGCACCCCGTAGCCGAGCGCCGGTACGCTATGCCGGTAAATTTGCGACACGCCGAGATTTCCTGTGCAGATGCGCGGCGTGTCGCGAAATTTACCGGCATTAGCTACCAGGGGTCACGTTAGCGCCGGCTCATGCTAGCGGTTGGCCAGGGCGTGCTGCAGCCAGCGGTAGCTCAGCTTGGGGGTGCGGGTGCGGCGGTCGTCGGCGAAATCGACGTGCACGAGGCCGGTGGGCTCGGTGTAGCCGGCGTTCCACTCGAAGGCGTCGAGCAGGGACCAGAAGGTGATGCCGCGGAGATCGATGGCGGCGGCCGGGGCTCCGGGCGCGGTCGCGTCGAGGGCTGCCGTGAGGTGCTCGGCCAGGTAGTCGATGCGAGCGGGGTCGTGCACCTGGTGCCGGGCATCCGCTTGGTCGGAGAAGGCGCCGCCAGCCAGCGAGAGGTACACCGGCGGCAGGTCTGGGTAGCGCGCGATGAGTTCGGTCAGTGTCACGGCGACATATTCGGCAGCATTGACGACGCCGGCCGGGGTGATCGGGTGTTCGCGAAACGGCTCGAGGTGGAACGGCCAGGATGTGACCGGGATCGGCCGACCGTCGGGGGCCTTCAGCACCGTCGGGCCGGCGGCAACACGGGCGGGCTCGGTGTAGCTCAGTCCGTAGAAGTCGAGCGGCTGGTGGATCGTGCGGAGGTCGGCCGGGTCGGCCTCGAGCAGGGTGCGCAGTTCGACCGCGAACGGTTCGAGCGGGGCGGGATAATGCCCGAGCAGTACGGGGTCGGCGAACAGGCGGTTCGCCAGCAGGTCGTAGAGATCGGCATAGGAACGGTCCTGGTCGCGGTCGGTGGCGGACTGCACGGGGGTGTGCGAGTTGACCAGACCGATGCGACCGCGCACGTCGGCGGCGCGCAGGGCCTGCACGGCGAGTCCGTGCGCGAGCAGCTGGTTGTGCGCGGTCGGCAACGCGTCGAACAGCAGCGTGCGACCGGGCGCATGGGTGCCGAGCGCGTAACCCTTCGTGGTGACCGTGGCCGGCTCGAAGAGGGTCACCCAGGCGTCGATGCGGTCGCCGAACGCCTCCCCCACCGCGTGGGCGTAGTCGGCGAAGCGGCCGGCGGTGTCGCGGTTCAGCCAGCCGCCGCGCAGGGTGGTAGGCAGATCCCAGTGCGAGAGAGTAGCGGTCGAACGGATGCCGTCGGCCAGCAACGCGTCAAGCAAACGATCGTAGAACGCCAGTCCGTTGCGGTTCAGTGCGCCACGGCCCTCCGGCTGCAGCCGGGTCCAGCCGAAGGAGAACGCGTAGGAATCGACGCCGAGGTCGCGCAGCAAAGCGGTGTCTTCCTCGTAGTTCTTGACGTGGTCGGCCGAGACGGAGGCGTTCGAGCCGTCGCGGATGCGACCGGGTACCTGGCTGAAGGAGTCCCAGACGCTGTCACCGCGCCCGCCGTCGCGGGCGGCGCCCTCGATCTGAAAGGCGGAGCTGGCCACGGCCACCTCGAAGCCGGTGGGCAGTCGATCACCGAACTCACCGGCGCGGTGTTCCCAGTCCCGGGCGGCGATGGCGCGATTGGCTGGTGCTACCGGGGTGCGGGGAGTGGGATTCATGGCGGCGAGACTCATTTCGGCGTGCGGCGCGGGGCATCCGCTTCTCTTGAGGGTGTCACGTTTGTGACCAACTGACGGTAGGTTTTGGGGTCCGCGAAGAATTCCCCTGGTTTGTTACTCTTTTCGCAGGCGCGGGAGGTTGACTTTGCCGCCGACTACCCCTCAAATTGGGGCAGGGGGTGAATTGTGTCCGAATCGGCTCATACCGCAGTCTGGAGCGCGTCAGCGCGCCCGCGACACTCCCGTAGCGTGGCGGCGATCTGCACCCTGTTGCTCGGCTGCGCCATTGCACTCGCCGCTCCCGTGCTGTCGAGCGCCCAGGCCGAAGAAACAGCGGCGCCCACCGTCGTGCAGCCGGACTCGACCCCAGCGGCCACCGAAGAACCCGCCCCGAACGCGACCATCGCACCCGATCGGCCGCAAATCGCGAGCCCGGATGACGGTCAATTCATTGGCAGTAATCGCACAACCGTGTCAGGGTCGAAAGCGGCCGGCCAACAAATTCAGCTCCTGTCGCCGCGCGGCGGGGATCCCCTCTGTATCTTCCCGAGTGACGCAGCGCTGGAAGACGACACATCCACGGCCTGGAGTTGCAAGAACCTCTACCTGCAGAACGGTCCGACCATCACCCTCCGGGTCGTGGTCACCGGCAATTCGACCCTGAGCGACGAGATCTCCGTTGCCGTGCTCGGCGCCCCCACCGTGCTCGGCGGGCTGACCGGGTCGCAATCCAACGGCTGGGTGCGCGGAACCGGTCACCCCCAGGCCATCGTGACGGCGACCCTGCCAAACGGTGATACCTGCAACAGCACCGCCGACAGCTCAGGGGCCTGGGCTTGCCTGTTCTCGGGCCTCGGAAATGGCAGCCTGAACGTGACGGCGAGTCAAACGTCATCCTTTAGCGAACCGTCCTCGTCGAATTCGAGCACGCCGGTCACGATCGTGTTCGATGTCACCGTACCTGAGGCCCCGGTCGTGACGTCTCCGAGCGCCGGCGCGCAGGTCTCCGTCGCCGGCGCCCAGTACAGCGGAACCGGAGAGACCGGCGCCACGGTGACGGTGTTCGCCGGCGCCTACTCGGTCTGCTCCGCACCGGTGACCGGCGGAACCTGGACCTGCTCGGCCAGCGGAGTGGCTGCCGGGTCGTACTCGGTCATCGCGGTGCAGAAGGACAACGCCGGCAACGTCGGCCCGGGCTCGACGCCCGCATCGGTCAGCTACGTGGCTGAAAGCACGCCGACGCCGTCTGAGTCCGCCTCGGTAGTACCACCGGTCACGCCCACTCCGAGCCCGAGCGCGGCGGCCTCGCCGTCACCGGACGGTGCCGCGGCCGTACCCGGCGCTCCGGTCGAGCCGTCGCCGAGCCCGGGGCCGGGCACCACCGCGCCAGACCCGCAAACGGCGGAGCCGGAGAACGAGGGGGCTGCGGCATCCGCTTTTCCCGGTCAGTGGAATGACCCGACCCGGTTTGCCGCGACTATCGGCCCGACCGGCACCGGCTCGCCGTTTCCGTGGTTGCAGGCCGGCCTGCTCGCACTGGGGGCGCTGCTGTTGATCGCGGTTCCATTGCGGCTGCTCGCCGGCACCATCTCCCGCTCTCGCGACGGCCGACCGCTTAGGGCACTCCCCTCACTGGCGGGACGCAACCGGGTGCGCGAGGAATTCGAGGTCGCTCCCACCGTGCAGCTCAACCGGTGGCTGCGTGGCGGGGCGGCTCTCCTGGCGGCCGCGACGTTCGTCATGCTGTCCGGTCCGATCGTCGACCAACCGGCCTATCTGCGCCTGCTCGTCGCCGTGATCATCGGGCTGGTACTGGTCAATGCGGTGGCCGTTCTGGTTCCGCTGTGGTGGAGTTCGCGCGTGCTGCGGCTGCGCGGAACTGTCACCTTTCTGCCGCGTTATCTGCTGCTCATCGCGGCGGCCGCGATCGCATCCCGGGTGTTCGACGTGCACCCCGCCCTGCTGTTCGGCCTGCTCGGCAGCGTCACCCTCACCGCCACAACGGATACTGCAGGCCAGACCGGCGCGCACCCCACGACAGCGCGCCCCACGACAGCGCAGCGCGGCCAGCTCGCCGCAGTGCGCGTAGGCGCGCTGGCGATCGTCGCCGTTCTCGCCTGGTCGCTCAGCTCGGTGTTGCCCGCTGCCAGTGATTTCGTCACGTCACTCGCTGCGGAGACGGGGAACACGATCGTGCTCGCCGCCATCGGCTCGGCGGTACTGATTCTGGTGCCGATTGGCCACACCAGCGGTCGTCGCATCCTGGCATGGTCGCCGCCGCTCTGGACCGGCCTGACCGTCGTCGCGTACGGAATCCTGTTCGCGGCACTGTCACCGATGGTGGAACAGCTGCAGAGCGCGGGCACCGGCATGGCGCTGTGGATCACGGCGGCAACCTTCGCCGCGGTGTGCGCGAGCGCTTGGGCCTGGCAGCGGTTCATCACGCCCGCTCAGCGCTAGCCCGCTGGAGACGGTATCGTACACATGTGCGCCTAGGAGTTCTCGACGTCGGTTCGAATACCGTCCACCTGTTGGTTGTCGACGCGCACGAAGGTGCTCCGCCGGTGCCGATGGCCGCAGATAAGAGCGTGCTGCGTCTCATGCGCTACATCACGCCAGACGGCGCGATCAATGACGAGGGTGTCGCGGCCGTTCTCACCTCCGTGCAACACGCAGCGGATGTTGCCCAGCAGCACAACATCGACGAGCTGCTGCCATTCGCGACGTCGGCTCTGCGCGACGCGACCAACGGCCCCGAACTGCTCGACCGGGTCGAGCGGGAAACCGGTGTCACCCTGCAGGTGTTATCGGGCGAAGACGAAGCCCGGCTGACCTTTCTGGCTGTGCGGCGCTGGTACGGCTGGTCGGCCGGCAATATCCTGCTCTTCGATATTGGCGGCGGGTCACTGGAAATCGCCGCTGGCGGAGCTGAGTTTCCCGAGGTCGCCCTGTCGCTCCCGCTCGGTGCCGGACGCAGCACGATCGGGTTTCTGCACCACGACCCTCCGCTGCCGGAGGAGGTGTCTGCGTTGCGTAAGCACGCGGCATCCGTTCTGCGCGATGCGGTTGACGCGTTCGCGCACCTTCCGGCCCCACACCACATTGTCGGGTCGTCCAAGGCGATCCGTTCGCTGGCCCGCCTGGCCGGCACCACCTCGGATGGCGTTGGTGCCGCCGACCGGCTGCGCCTGGGGCGTGCCGAGCTCGATGACTGGGTGCCGCGGCTCGCGCGCATCCCCGCCGAAGCCCGCCCCGCGCTGCCCGGAATCACCGCCGACCGTACCTTTCAGATCGTGGCCGGGGGCATCGTGCTGGGCGCAGCGATGGCCGCATTCGGGGCTGCCGAACTCGAGGTGTCGCCGTGGGCACTGCGCGAGGGCGTCATTCTGCGCTACCTCGACCGGCTGCGCTAAACGGTACTAGCATTCCACCGACCTAAGGAGAACACTGATGCGAAGACTGACCGCCGGCCTGTTCATGTCCCTCGACGGTGTCGTCGAGTCGCCCAACCTCTGGCAATTCGACAGCTTCGATGAAGAGCTGGGCGAGGAAATGACCGCGATGATGAACCGCGTCGACACCGTGCTGCTCGGCCGGGTCGGCTACGAACAGTGGGCCAGCTACTGGCCGAGCGCCGAGCATGACGACCCGTTTGGCGCCTTCATCAATCCGGTTCCGAAGTTCGTCGCCTCTCGCACGCTGACCGGCGACCTGGCGTGGCAGAATTCGACGCTGATCACCGGTGACCTCGAAGAGTTCGTGACTGACCTGAAGAACACGGCGGGCGGGGAGATTTCGCTGGTCGGCGGAATTTCGCTCGTACGACAGCTGCTCTTTGCCGGCCTGGTCGACTCGCTCACCGTAATGACGCACCCCGTCGTGGCAGGCGTTGGCCGTCACCTGTTCGAGCCGACCGACCCGGTGACTCGACTGACGCTGCAGAAATCGTTGATGACGAGCAAGGGCAACGCTCTGCTGACCTACGGCCTGCGCACCGACTGACTCGGAAGGATCAGGACCATCAATCCCACACCAGTTGACCCGCCCGAGCTTTTTCAGAGCCCCGCCTTTGCACACGGCATGATCGCGCCCGCGGGGCCGACGCTCTATGTTGGCGGGCAAAACGGCACTGATCGCAGCGGCGCGCTGCTCGATGGGTTCGGAGCGCAAACCGAGCAGGCTTTGCGCAACGTACTCGCTGTTCTGACCGAAGCAGGAACCGGACCGGAGTACGTGGTCAAGCTGACGATCTACCTCGCGGCCGGCATCGACCCCGGTGAAGCGTACGCCGCCACTGCCACGGTCTGGGGAAACCGTCGCACCGCGGTCACGGTACTCGCGGTCACCCCGGCCCGCGCGGGCGCTCTCGTCGAAATCGAAGCCGTAGCTGCGTTCCCCGAGCAAGGACTCGGCGTCGGGTCGTAATTGCCAGGCGGGCTTCGACTAACGAGTAAGTCTGCGGGTCGCCCCATCCGTTGGTCGAGCCCGTCGACCCCCTTTGACCTCCGCGAGCGAGCCTGCGCAACCCGCCCATGTCCGGTGGTGGAACCCATCGAAACCGCCATCGATCCACACGCTCAGGTCTCGAAATCTCGACATTAAGGCTCGAATACAGCTTCCAATAATTGAGCCCATGTATCGGAGAATCCCTCGACTTTATAGGGTGAGCTTGGTATACTTGTTCTATGAGCCAGAGCGGCGACACCCCCCCAGCAGCAGGGCGTGAGTGCTCGTTTTCTGGCAATGCTGCCCGATAGCGAGTTCACGCGCTGGGCGTTCTCCGATCAGGACCGAGCCTGGATTGATGCCTTCCAGGAGGAATGCCGCACGGTTTGGGAGGCCGAAGAAGCAGCCGATGCACGATCGGCCGCCGCGCAACGTTCCCCATTCGCTGACGGTCCAGCCGTCCCGACCGGCCTCGACCTGACCCAGGTATTCGCCGCCGTTCCGCCCGAGCATCTGTTCGACGAGGACTTGCGTGAGGAGATCCTCTACGCCGACTACATCGCAGCCAATTACCTCCCCGCGGATTTCATACCCACCGACTGCGCCACTGACTGCGCCACTGACGAGCTCCATCCTGACCGTGCCGCCGCCGCCCCTGCGGCTGATCTGACCCCGTTCCAGCGGCATCAGGCGCAGTTCGTTGACCGGGTGCTTTACTTCGAGAAGGTCATCTCGTGGGCGCAGGCGAGCAAGGCGGAGGTTCTTACCGAGGCGTGGGACTACACGACTAACACCGCCGAAACCGGCCGGCCCCTGGCTGGGCCGGGCCATGCGCATGACTGGGACGCGACCTTCGCCGCGCAGCAGGGCCTCGTGGCCGAGATGGCGTGTGCGCTGCGCATCCCGGGCGGTACCGCGTCCGGGCTCCTGCAGGAGAGCCGGCAACTGGTGGTCGAGCGGCCCGATACTCTCACCGCGCTCCGCGCCGGAGACATTTCCCTCCGCCATGCGCGCCGGGTGATCGAGCAGCTCGGTTCCGTGCCGCAGCCCGCCCGCGCTGAACTGGAGGCGGTGTTGCTGCCGCACGCCAAACGCCTCACCGCGACGCAGTTCGACGGCAAGGCCCGCAAGCTCCGGGAACGGTTCCACCCTGACAGCATCACCGTGCGCCGCAGCCGGTGCCTGTCCGATCGCCGGGTGCTGTT
>NZ_PPTG01000038.1 GCF_002954245.1 Cryobacterium aureum
CGGCGTCTACTCCCGCGTCGCCGGCCGCCTACTCGCCCTCGCCGCCGGAATCTGGCACAACTGGCTCCTCGGAACTCCCAACAAACGATCCCTCATCGCCTACGACCATTAGGACTCACTCATCTAGGTATACCGGGTCAGCCCTTTTCACTACGCTGGGCCAGCGCGCGATGCCTCACCCACCGCGAACCGGGAACAACGCAATCGACGTTTGGTTCCGTCAGTGCCGGGCAACGCTAGCTCATGTCGTGCTGGCGTCACTGCGCATCGGGGACGCGCCCCCAGTGAGTGGGGGGATCGGCGCCGGACAGGTCCCCGTAACTCTAGCGATCGCTAAGCTGGGCTCGGAGCGGGGGGGCACTCGTCGTTCTTTGCGCCCGGAACGAACGAAGGATTTTCATGATGCGGTTGGCCCGAACGATGCTCACGGTGGCCCTGATCGGGACGCTGGCCGTGCTGCCGGGGATGACGGCGAGCGCCGCCGAGAAGGCCTGGGACCTCCCGACGACGATCTCCGTCGCCGGCCAGAACGCGTACTCACCGCAGGTGGTGACTGATGGCACAACCATCACCATCACCTGGAACCACTTCGACGGCACCAACTACGGAATCCAGACGGCATCCTCCACCGACGCCGGCGCCACCTGGAGCACCCCCACCACACTCTCCACCCCCGGCCAGGACGCGTCCGAACTGCAGGCGGTGACTGATGGCACGACCATCACCGTCACCTGGAGCCGTTTCGACGGCACCACCGACGTCATCCAAACGGCATCCTCCACCGACGCCGGCGCCACCTGGAGCGCCCCGACCACCCTCTCCACCCCCGGCCAGCGCGCGTACTCACCGCAGATCGTGACCGATGGAACAACCATCACCGTCACCTGGCGCCGCTTCGACGGCACCAACTACGGTATCCAGACGGCATCCTCCACCGACGTCGGAGCCACCTGGAGCACCCCCACCACACTCTCCACCCCCGGCCAGCGCGCGTACTCACCGCAGATCGTGGCAGATGGCACAACCATCACCGTCACCTGGCAGTGCTTCGACGGCACCACCGACGTCATCCAGGTGTCTACGTTCACACGGATCCCGGCGCCGACGGACATCCCGACCGGCACCGCCACCACCACCACCACCACCACCACTGCGGCCTCGGCGGAGCTCGCGGCGACGGGCTCGGAGGGCGTGTTCACCATGGGGCTGCTGGCGGCCGGGCTCTTAGCGGCCGGGCTATTGCTGGCCCGGGTTCGACGGCTCGCTCGCGCCTGACGCCACACGGGCCCACCTGACCGGCTCAATTCGGTGCAGACGTGGCCACCACCGTCGTGGCCGCCACCATCGTGGTGCGGCGGTCATAAGAGGGTAGGTCACGCTGTCTCCTCCGGTTCGTTCCCAGAAATCGGTTCGATCGCAGATTTACGAACGGTGCATTGCGCAAACTCCCCGTGCCAGAATGGCCGGGTCACGTCGCAAACGATTTCGTGCAGGTGTTGCTCTGGCTGGAAACCGGCCCACGGTATGCCGTCGTGACCGCCCTCGAGGTGAGCGATATCGCAGCAACCGGCGAGAGCGAGTTTCAGATCACCGACTGAGGTCGGAGGCCGCCCGGCGCTGGCGTACCGTTAGCCTATGACCGCGCGCACGAGCCTCGCCGGAGGGCGGCAATGAGAGCGCGCACCGCGTTCGGCGTGGCGCGCCTCGGCCTGACGGCGGTGGGGCTGGTTGCGCTGGTCGGCTATTTTCAGTACACCCTCGGGGTCGCCGCGTTTGCGATGGCGAATTTCTTCAGCTATTTCACGGTGCAGAGCGCCATCGCATCGATTTTCGTCTTCCTGACGGCCGCCGTCGTCGCTCTGCGACGCCCCACCGACCCGGCCTGGCTCGACATGTTGCGCGCCATGGTGACGACCTACATTCTGGTCTCCGGCGTGGTCTACGGCATCATCGTCTGGCAGTCCTCCGGCGCGAACTATTCCATCGAAGTGCCGTGGTCGAGCCAGTTGCTGCACTTCGTGATTCCGGTCTTCGCCCTCATCGACTGGATCGTCGACCCGTTCAAGGCACGCCTGCCGTGGAAATATCTCAGCTGGGCCATCGTGTTTCCGGTGTTCTGGCTGGTCTTCACCCTCATTCGTGGGCCGATCGTGGGCTGGTACCCCTACTTCTTTCTCGATGCCCGTCAGGTGAGCGGCCCCGGCGAGACCGTGTCCTACTGCCTGATCATCGTGCTGATCATCACGAGCATCGCGGCCCTGCTCACCGGGATTACGCGATTGAAACGGATGCCGCACCACCGACTTCCGTACTGGCGCCCTTGAGCTGTTCAACTGTTCAGCTGTTTAGCTGCACTGCTACTGGTCGGGTACGGCGAGGAACGGCTCGAGCGCGGTGAGCGCCGCCGCGAGAAAGGCCTCGTCGTCGAGTTCGCTCAGGCGGGTCGCGTTTTCGGCGGCGATCAGCCCCATCAGAACGGGCTCGCCGGTCAGCGGCATCATGTTGATCCAGACCGGAAAGTCGGCGTCTTCACCGACGATGGTCCAGAGACGGGCGGACGTCTCCCAGAACGGCGCGTCAAACCGCAACCAGATCTTGTCGACCACGCCCATACCGAGCGCGCCGATGGCACCGCGATGGGCGAACGGAAGCGCCGGCGAGAATTCGATGGCCGCGTCCTTCAGCACACCGAGCGGCACGGTCACGATCACCCGATCGGCGGACAGCGACTCGCCGGTACCGAGGCGCAGGCTCACGCCATCGTCGTCGTGGGCCACGCGATTGACCACACTCGAGAGCAGCAGCTCGAGGCCTTCCGCGTCGCCGGCGAGCAGGGTTGAGTATCCGCCCAGCACGATCTGGTCATCGTCGGCGCTCGCACTATCGGTCGTGTACCAGGCCGATTGCTGGCTCGGTGTGGCCCCGGTTTCGACCTTGAGTTTCGTGGCGATCTCGTACTCGAGCCAGTCGGCATCCGAGAGGCCTTCGGCGTTCGGAGTCTTCGACAGGCTGGCTTCGCCCGAATCGACCAGGGCACGTTCTACCGAGACATCCTGCTGCTGATTGGCCGCCCAGCTGAGGGCGCCGGCGACGGCCTGAGTGCCAAGTGGTGATACCTCGACGACCTCCCCGGCGCGGGTTCGCACCTCGGGCGTACGCACGAACGGTAGTAGCTTCACTCCAAGAGCGGTGAGCTCGTCGTCCAGAAAACTGTCGGCGGTGTTGTGCACGAACGAGGGACCACGTTCGATCGGAAATGGCCAGTCGGCGCTGACGGTATCGATGCGCCCACCAATGCGGTCGCGCGCCTCAATCACGACCACGTTGAAGCCGTCGTTGACGAGTTCCCTGGCCGCCGTTATCCCGGCAATTCCGGCACCGACAATCGTGATGCGTTCCCCCGGAGCCGCGATGTCTCGCACCTGGCTGGCCGCCAGCAGGCCGGAGGCGCGGGCACCCTGCACGGTACCGGGCTCATCAGCCGCAGTGGCTTCACCGGCGAAGAACACTCGGGCGTCGACTGCCTGGCCGAGGGCAGCTCGGTGCTCGGGAGTGGCGCCGACGGCGGCGTAGCTGAATGATCCACGGGAGAAGGGGTCGGTCGACCAGTTGGTTCTGGAGACCGTGAGCGGCTGCGGAACCAGCGAGGGGGTGAGCGTGGTGGGCGACGGGGATGTCGTCGGCACCGGCGCCGGCGCCACGCACGCTGCGAGGGCCAAGACGGAAAAACCCGACGCTGTGCCGAGCAGAAAAGTGCGCCGCTTCACGATCGGTCTGCTTCAGAACGGCGGATCCCGGGCGCGCGCCCGGAGTGCTTCAGTACTGCGCCAGTCATGAGACCAAACTACCGCAGACCGTGCAGCTTGACATTTTCCGCTCAAGGTAGTTAGTTAGTTACATGACCAACTAACCCGTGAACCGAAGCGGGCGCAGCATCCACTGAAAGCAGGCAGTCCTTGATCGAAGCGGGCAAACCGATCTTCGTGCAGATCGCGGAGCAGATCGAGAACGACATCATCGATGGCGTCATCGAGGAGGAGACTCCCGTGCCCTCGACCAACGAGTTCGCGGTCTTTCACCGCATCAACCCGGCGACCGCCGGCAAGGGCGTCAACCGCCTGGTCGAAGACGGAATTCTTTACAAGAGGCGAGGAATAGGGATGTTCGTAGCAACCGGAGCCCGGCAACGGCTGGTCGACGCCCGCACCGATCAGTTTCGGGCCAACTTTGTCGGCCCGCTGCTGAGTGAAGCCGCCAAACTCGGCATCACCGCCGAGCAGGTCGCCAGCATGATCAACGCAGAATCCGTGACCGACAGAAATGCGAGCAACTCATGAACCTCACCGAACCGGCCGTGCGCGTCACCGGCCTCACCAAGAAATTTGGTGCTTTCGCCGCGATCGACGATGTGAGTTTCACGGTCGAGACCAACAAAATCTATGGCTTGCTCGGCCGCAATGGTGCGGGCAAGACCACCCTCATGCAACTGCTCACCGGGCAACAATTCGCCACCAGCGGCACCCTCGAGGTGTTCGGAGCTTCGCCGGTTGAGAATGCACGGGTGCTGCAGTCGCTGTGTTTCATCAAGGAAACCCAGAAGTATCCGGACAGCTTTCGGCCGGAGCACGTGCTCGCGAGTGCGCCGTGGTTTTTCGCCAATTGGGACGCGGACTTCGCGGCCAGCCTGGCCCAAGATTTTCGGCTGCCCCTCAACCGCCCGATCAAGAAGCTCTCCCGCGGGCAGCTCTCAGCGGTCGGCGTGATCGTTGGGCTCGCCTCGCGCGCCCCGCTCACCTTCTTCGATGAGCCTTACCTTGGGCTCGACGCGGTCGCGCGGCAGATCTTCTACGATCGCCTGCTCGAGGACTATGCCGAGCATCCGCGCACCATCATTCTGTCGACGCACCTCATCGACGAGGTCAGCAACCTGCTCGAACACGTTCTCGTCATCGACGAGGGTCGCATTCTCATGGACCAGGACGCCGACGAGTTGCGCGGCTCCGCGAGTACCGTCGTGGGCAAGAAGACGGATGTCGATGCTTTCGTCGCCGGCCGCGACATCATTTCTCGAGATGGTATCGGCGGGCTAGCTTCGGTGACCGTCACGGGCCTCAGCGAGGCCGAACGAGCCGCCGCCCGCACCGCCGGGCTCGAGCTCTCCCCCGTGTCGCTGCAGCAGCTGATCGTGCAGCGTACGACGAGCACCACCTCTGAAACTGCGAGCACGACCGACGCTTGGAGCGCACGCTCATGACCGCTTTGTTGACCGGCACCGCGACATCCGTACACCCGCGTAGTGCCCCGGCGCGCATCTGGAACGTGGTGCGGCTGCACCTCGTCGACCGCCGCACTTACATCGGCATTCCGTGGCTGATCGCCGGGATGGCCTTCGTGGTCACAGTTTTCATGGCCCAAATCATCGGCTTCACGACCGGCGGCCTCGGTACCGCCGACGCCATCGCGGGTCAGCGGTACAGCTGGGCTGTGCTGGCTCCGCAGGGGTACCTGATCGCAGTCGGCGTGCAGGCCATCTCGTTCGGGTTTCCGCTCGCGCTTGGTTTCGGCGTGACTCGGCGGGACTTTTACCTCGGTACCGCGCTGCTGTTCGTGCTGATCTCGGCCGCGAACGCACTGGCTTTCGCCGTGCTGACCCAGCTCGAACAGCTGACCGACGGCTGGTTCATCGACACCTACATGTTCAACGCGATCTGGCTCGGCATCGACGGTTTCTGGGTCGACCTGTTCTCCTTCTTCGTGATGCAGCTGCTGGTGTTCTTCATCGGCGCGTCGATCGCGACCATCTACATGCGCTGGCGCATGCCCGGCATGCTCATATTCTGGAGCGCTCTGGCTTTGGCCATCGTCGGCACCGTCACGATCATCACTTTCACGAGCAACTGGCCCGCCGTCGGCCTCTGGTACGGCGCGCAGGGCATCGCGGGTATCTTCGCCTGGCTGCTGGTCCCTGCCGCTGCAGCCGGCTTCGGCGGTTTCCTCGCCCTGCGCCGAGCCACCCCGAAGAACTAGAGGTCAGGCCGGGCGGCGCTCCTCGGCCACGGAGTTGCCGCCGTCGACGACGATCACCTGCCCGGTGACATAGGAAGCGCCGGGAGAGGCGAGGAACGCGATAACGGATGCGACCTCCCCCGGCGTGCCGCTGCGCCCGGCCGGAACGAGCGCACCTTCGAGGGCCTCGCTCGTGAGCTGGGAGCCGGTCGCGATCCAGCCGGGAGCCACGGCGTTGGACGTGATGCCGAACTCGGCCTCATCGACGGCGAGGGCTCGGGTCAGCCCGACCAAGCCGGCCTTGGCCGCTGCGTAGGCGACGTCGCCCCGGCTCGCCATAATCGTTCCGCTCACACTCGACACCGTAACTATGCGGCCCCAGCCCGCTGCGCGCATGAACCCGATCACGGCGCGCGTAGCGTGAAATGCCGTCGACAGGTTGATGGCGAGCCCGTGGGCCCAGTCGTCGGGGCTGGTGAGAATGTCGCCGTGGCCCATCTCGGCGTCGCCGACGGCGACCATACCGGCGTTGTTCACGAGGATCGTCGGTTCGAGCGTGCCCGCCGTGAGGGCCGCCTGAAGTTTTGCGGCGCCCACGGCCGAGTCGAGGGTGCAGACGATTCCGACGGCGCCCCGGCCGTCGGCGGTGAGTTCGGCTGCTCGGTCGTGTACCCGCGCCGTCGTGCCGGTGAGAATCACCCGGGCGCCAAGTTCACCGAGCATCCGTGCTGCTGCGAAGCCGATGCCGGTGGCGCTGCCCGCCCCGGTGACGAGCGCGGTGCGTCCGCCGAGGTCGAGGGCGGCTGGGAGCGCGGGTGCAGGAGTCATGGCGTCAGGTTAGCGCTCCCGCACCCCGTGCATAACTCCGGCAAATTGTGATCGGCGAGAAGCGGATGCCCTGCGGTGACCCGGAATTCCGCCCAACTTTTCTGCCGCGGCTTCAAATTGCAGGAGTTATGCACAGACCCGGACGAATTTTGGGCCTGACGCGTTAGACGGGCTGTGGCAACGACAGAAAACCGTCGACGAGTAGCTCACGCACCCTGGGCAGGAGTTCGGCACTCAGCGCCTGCTCGTCGGCGTCCAGGAGCTGGGCGAGAGCGCCGATGATGGCGCCGACCGCGAGGTCGCCGTCGCAGGCACCGACCAGCCCGGCCAGGGCCGTGTCGAGCGGCACCGAACGGCCGAATCCGCTGCCCTGGTGCAGAGTCATCACGGTCGGATCCTGCTGACCGGGCCAGTAGTGGCGTTCCTCGGTGACGTCGGAGGCCAGGGTGAGCTGCGTGCGCAACAGGCGCGCGTCATCCGCTTGAACTTGCCAGTCGTGGGCGGCGAGGCACTCGACCAGGTGCGCGCCGAGGCCGGCCGGGTTGTGGCCGAGGGTATCGGGCATCCGTTCGAGGCGGAGCAGGGTCGGGGCTGGCACTCCCTCG
Organism: Cryobacterium aureum; assembly: GCF_002954245.1. Classification (GTDB taxonomy): domain Bacteria; phylum Actinomycetota; class Actinomycetes; order Actinomycetales; family Microbacteriaceae; genus Cryobacterium; species Cryobacterium aureum. The sequence continues at coordinate 7,440 of NZ_PPTG01000038.1, forward strand.
GGCAGCATGCGCAGCAGCAGGTAGCCGAACCCGATCCGGCGCACGCCTCGCGCCTCGAAGTCGTTCAGCCAGGCGTCGTACAGCCGGTCGAAGTCGGCTCCGGGGCGGGTGCCACCGTCGCGGATCCAGGTCTCGGCGTACTCGCCCGGCGACTGCACTTCGCGTTCGATGATCCACGCGTCGAGTGCCGGGCCGGCATCGGGCGTGAGCCAGCGTTCGACCCGTTCGAAGGCATCCGTTTCCCCCGAGTATTCCCAGTTGCCGAGCAGCTGCGCGACACCGCCGGGAGTGAGATGGTCTGCGGCACCGCGCACGACGGCCTCGACCAGGGCGTCTCCGACCATACCGCCGTCCCGATACTCATAGCTCGGTACTCCCTCGGCGCGTGGCGTTATCACGAACGGCGGGTTCGAGATGATGTGATCGAACCGCTCCCCCGCCACCGGCTCGAACAGGCTGCCCAAGCGAAACTCGATATTGTCGATCTCGTTGAGCTTCGCGTTCAGTGCGGCGAGTTCCAGCGCCCGCACCGAGATGTCGGTCGCGACGACGTGCGCGGCGTGCCGCGATGCGTGCATCGCCTGGATTCCACAGCCGGTACCGATGTCGAGCGCCCGTTCGACCGGGCTCGGCATCATGAGTGAGCTCAGGGTACGCGAGGCCCCGCCGATGCCGAGAACATGAGTTTCGCCGAGCGGATGCCCGAGCGCCAGCTCCCCCAGATCGCTCACGATCCACCAGCTTCCGGCGCCGTAGGCGTCGATGAAGCTGTACGGACGCAGGTCCACGAGTGGGCGCACGAGCGCATCGAGTGCCACCACGAGCCCGAGCTGTTCAGCACCGGCTGCCCCGAGTGTGGGCAGGGCGGCATCGAGGTCGGCACGCGGCACCGCGTCCCCGAGCAGGAACAGCCGGGCCAGGGTTGCTGCGGGTTCATTCCGACCCAGTTTGGCGGCGAGCGTGACCAGCGCCCGCTGGGCCGGAACCCGCTGGTTCCGGCGGAGGGCGGCATCCGCTTCGATGCCCCACAACCCGGTCAGGCCGGGAACCGAGAAATGAGCGGAGGCGAGGTCGGTGCGCAGTAAGGAAATGAGAGTTGCAGAAGTCACTTATCCATTCAACTCGATGTGCGCGGTCACAGCCACCGCATGGTGAACGCCCGGGCGACGAGCTCGTTGGCCGGCGGCAGCGTGAGAGTCCGCACGAAGGCGTTCCGAACACCGAGTCGCAGGCCGTGGGCTGGCCGGCCCATCTGCATGTTGAATCCGGCTTGCAGGGCCGCGCGGCGGGCGGCGCTGCGGCGCGTGCGGTCATAGTGGGCCAAAACGGATGCCGCCGCTGCCGGTTCGAGCAGCGCCCGCTGCAGCGCCGGCGCGAGGGCCACGGCGTCGAGCCAGCCGAGGTTCATGCCCTGCCCGCCGATGGGGCTGATCTGATGCGCCGCATCGCCGGCCAGCAGGATTCGACCCGCGCACATGCTCCCCGCGAGCCGCTGCTGCACGGCGAAGGAACTGGCAGCCCCGAGCGGCTCGGCAACGCTGACTCCCGTTCGGTGCCGGATGAGCGCGGCCAGGTCGGCACTGTCGGCATCCGTTGCGAGAAAATCGGTCATCGCTACCCACCGACGCCGATCGCCGGGCAACGGAAAGGACTCGACCACGCCGCCGCGCTCGAAGTAGAGCACCGCGCCGGTATCGCTCGAGTCAGGATCGGCGAAGTCGCCCATGAGATACGTTTCGCGCCGGCCGAGCTGCCGCCAGGTGATACCAGCCTGCTCGCGCACGCGGCTGCGCGCGCCGTCCGCGCCGATCACGTAGCGGGCCTCGATCGCGCCGGTGTCGGTCGACACTGCGACGGCATCGCCGTCGTCCTGCACCGCGGTCACGGTCACGCCCCTCCGATATTGGCCGGGGCGGAGTTGCTCGAACCGTGCGCGCAGCAGGGCCTCCGTCTCGTACTGCGGCAGGGCGACCACGAACGGATACGCCGGCGCGGCCTTCTCGAACGACAACCGTCCAAGCCTGCGCGCATCGCACCGTACCTCCCCCTCGCGAATGCGCACGGCCCGCTCGAGCAGGGCGTCGGCGATGCCAATGGCGGCGAGGGCGGCGAGGGACGGCGGGTGGATGCCGATCGCCCGCGAGCGGAAGGACGGGGTATCGCGCTGCTCGAGCACCTCAACGTCGAGCCCGCCGACGGCGAGAACGCAGGCGAGCATAGCGCCCACCGGGCCGCCACCCACAATGACGACGTCACGCATCCGGCGGTGTCCAGGCCAGCACGAGCCGCGACGGCAGCCCGCGCGACACCGTCCACCCGGCTGGCACAGCCGCCCGCAGCTCCACGGCCGTATAGCTGCGTTGAATCGAGGTGAGCCCGTCCGGGCGAATATAGGAGTGCCGAAAGAACGGCCAGGTCGCCGCCGCAAACCCGAGGTAGGCATAGTTGGATCGCTCCAAATCGGCGTGCAGCACGCGCACGCGGGCGAGATCCTCCGAGTCCACCAGCAGCCCCTTTAACTCGTCCACGCTCAAGTGGTGCAGCACGTGGTTGGAGACCACGAAGTCGAAGCGCGCGCCCTCCGCGACGAGGTCAGAGCTGAGCGCCCGCCGAAACGACAGGCCGGCAATCTTCGGCTGGCTGGTCGCGAAAACGTGCGCACGGGCATCCGGATCGATTCCGGTCACCGTGAGCCGCAGTCCGTCGCGCACCGCCCAGCGGGCGAGCGCCCGTGAGACATCGCCGCCGCCGGAGCCGACGTCGAGCAACGTCGTTTCGGAGGTGGTGGACAAGGTCGGGCGGATGCTGCGGCGATAGATCCTCCACCAGCCCGACACGACCGCGTTGACCACGCGAAAATCCTGGTAGGTGCGGGTGAGCATGGCCGGGTCGCACAGCGGGGAATCCATGATCTCGCGGGCACCGTGCGCCCGCACGCGCAGTGAGGGAAGGGCCATTCAGCCCTCGATCACGGTCATGAGGCCGGACTCCACGGTGAGACCGGGGCCGAACGCCATGGCGCAGACGCGTTCTTCGGCGGCGGTGGCCGGGCCGTCGAGAATGGCCTTCATGACGAAGAGGATGGTCGCGCTGCTCATATTGCCGTTAGTGCGCAGGGTTTCCCTCGAGGGAAACAACTGGTCAGGGCGGAGTTCGAGTTTGGCCTCGGTCTTGTCGAGGATGCTCCGCCCGCCCGGGTGGATCGCCCAGTGTTCGATCACCGAGCTCAGCGTGGCCGGTGGCGCGAGGGTGAGAACCGGGGCGGCCACCGTGGTCCCAGACTCGCTCGCCTCCGCTCGGAGCGGAGCCGCGAGCTGCCCGGTGATCGACGCGTCGCGGGCGAACAGGGGCGCCAGGGCGCCCACGATGTGTTCGTCGATGATGTGCGGAACGTAGGTGCTCAAAATCATCTCGAAGCCCTCATCGCCGATTTTCCACGCCATGTCGCCCTCACCGACCGGGGTAATGACCGTTTCGAACAGGTCGAGACCGAGTGCTTTCTCGCCCGGCAGCGGCGCCCGGGAGCTGACGATGCCGGCGGCAGCGCCGTCGGAGAACAGCGAGGAGGCGACGATGGTGTCCGGGTCGCTGGAGGTGCGCAGGTGCAGCGAGCAGAGCTCGGCGCTGACCACGAGTACGACCGCATTCGGGTCGGCCTCGACGAACTGCTTCGCGGTGCGGAGCGCGGGCATGGAGGCGTAGCAGCCCATGAATCCGAGGTGGTAGCGCTGGGTGCTGGGTTTCAGGCCGAGCTCTCGCACGAGCATGTAGTCGGGGCCGGGGGCGTAGAACCCGGTGCAGGAGACGGTGATCACGTGGGTCACATCTTCGGGGCGAATGTCGGGGCACGCGGCGAGCGCGAGGCGGCCGGCCTCGACGAAGAGTTTGGTGGCCTCCTCGATGTAGAGCTCGTTGCGCACCCGGGTACTCGGCACCAGCAGCAACTGCTGCCTTGCATCGAAGAACTGCGGCTCGGCCGAATCGTTGTCGAGGGTGAGCTCGGCGATCACGGTATGCCTGGTCTCGATGCCCGACACGTTGAAACTGGTACTGACCAGCCGTTGTGCGAGCCGGCTGAGTCCGGGCTGGGCGGCGAAGATGTCGCGCACCTGCTCCTGGATCAAAATCGTCGGGGGAACTACGGTCTGGAGCGCTCTCAGCGTGACGGCCATGAGTTAGTGTCGCACGTGGCTTCGATTGAGTACACCCCTTCACGGCCGAATCTCGGGGCTATGGCGAATCTAGGGCAGTCGAGCGAACAGCCGCGTTCCGCTGAGCGCGAGCAGCAGGCCGGCGGTCACGATGGCCGCGACCCCACCCAGGTAGGCTACGACCGTGCCGAGCGTGCCGACGCGCTCGAACAGGCTGCTATCCAGCACCAGGGTGGCGATAAAGGCCACGGCGGAGACCGTGCCACAGCCGACCGACAGCCACCGGATAAGGCGAACCGTTGATCGGCGCAGGCCGGTGAAGGCTGGCCATCGTGAGCTGGGGGCGGTAGCATCCGTCTGCGGCACGACACCCACCCACGGCCAAGCCAGCACCGCCCCGGCGAGGCACCCCCAGAGGGCGACCCAGAGCAGGGCTGCAATCACGTCGCTCGGCCGATGCCACTGGTTGGCGAGTGTAGCCACACCGGCCAGCACGGCGAAAGCGGTGCCCCACCCGGCGACCATCGGGCGCATGCGTGGGCTCGCGACCAGAAAGACCACGAGAGCGGATGCCGCCGCCACCGTCGTATGCCCCGACGGGAAAGAGTTTCCGGCATACCCCTCGACCGCGAGGTCGGGGCGAGCCAGAATGCCGTACTTCAGCAGTTGGGCCGAGGCAGTGGCCGCCGTAGCAGCGACCAGCGCGACTATGAGGGTGCGCCAGTTGCGGCGCACGAGCGCGATGACCGCGGTCAGGACCACCCCAAAAGCCACGGCGAGGTCCGGCACGGAGTCGAGCACCCGACCGGTGAACGGGGTGATGCTGTGACGGCCGAATTCGGCGCCGTCATAGGCGAGTTGGTCGGCTTCCTGGCCGGCATGGCTGCGCACGAAGAACAGGTAGAGACCGATGAAGGCTACGGTCGTGAGCACGGCCCCGGCGACGTACCCGAGCGATCCCTGTTTCAGGGAGCTTAGAGGGGACCAAATGCGCACGGTCAAGCATGCCACAGTGTGCTTGAAAACGCGGTTTCTCAGCGCCCGCTACCGGGTGGCGAGCACGACTTTGCCGCGCAGGTGGCCCGCCATGAGGTAGCGGTAGGCGTCCTGCACGTGATCGAGCGGAAACACCCGATCGATCGGCAGCACGATCTCACCGTTCGCAATCAGTGTGGCCAGCGCCTCGAGATCGTTGATATCCGCGGCCTGACCGCCCACCTCGGTCACTCCGGCGCCGGAACGATGGCCGCGTGCGGCGATGGTGTTGATGCGCGTGCCGGGCACCCCGAGGTCGAGGGCAGCGTCGATCGTGGCGGCGCCGTTATAATCGAGGGCAGCCGTCACCGTCAGGCCGGCGGCCAGCACCCGGTCGACCAGGCCGTCGCCGTAGGCGATGGGCATGACGCCCAGCCCGCGCAGAAATTCGTGATTGACCGGGCTCGCGGTGCCCACAACGGTCGCCCCGGTGCGGAGGGCAAGCTGGCAGGCGAGGATGCCGACACCACCGGCGGCAGCACCGACCAGCACTGTGTCATCGGCAGTCAGGCAGAGGGACGCAACGCTAGCCCAGGCTGCACGTCCCGCGATGTCGAGACCCCCCGCCTGTTCAAACGTGAGGGCGGCCGGTTTTTTGAGGATGCGCGTCGCGTCGACGACGAGGAAGTCTGCCTGGGCATGCATCCGCTTGCCGCCGAACACGGCGTCACCGATCTGAAAACCCGTGACACCATCGCCCAACTCGTCGATGAGGCCGGAGAAATCGTTTCCGTTACCGCAGGGCGGAACCGCCTCGTAACGCAGTGCAGCCGGGCCGCCGTGAAAGATTTTGTAGTCGACCGGATTCAGGCCGGCGACGTGCACCCGCACGCGGACCTTCCCCCGTCCAGCCTGCGGTTGCTCATCGTGCACGATACTCAGTACCTCGGGTCCACCAAATTCATTTATGCGAACATATCGAGCCATGCCGCCAGCCTAGGGCCACGCATCGACAGCGTCGGTGCAAACGCAGCCGACGCCGTCCCTGCCCATTCACCCCAAGATTAACGCGTGGCGTACACCTAATGTTCAAGAACTCCTGATGGAATGAATTCAGTACCGTTGGTGCGCGCGTGCAGAGTGCGTACCTTCCGAACGAATGGAAGTTTCGTGAGCATTCGAACGGCTGAATATCCCAGGCCGAACCAATTTCTCCTCCATCTCAGTGACACACACTTGCTTGCCGGCGGCAATCGCCTGTACGGCAGCGTGGATGCCACGGCCCACCTGATCAAGCTCTTTGCCGAGGTTGAGGAATCCGGTCGTCGTCCTGATGCCATCATCTTCACCGGCGACCTCGCTGATAAAGGCGAGCCGGGGGCTTACGACCACCTACGCGACATCGTAGAACCGGCCGCTGTCCGACTCGGTGCGCGAGTCATCTGGGTCATGGGAAACCACGACAATCGTGAAGCGTTTCGCACGAATCTACTCGGCGAACTTCCCGCGGCGACCCCGATCGACCGGGTGTACTACCTGGATGGACTTCGCATCATCGCCCTCGATACCACGGTTCCCGGACACCACTACGGATCAGTGTCCGAGGAGCAGCTCGAGTGGCTGGCCGAGGAGCTTCGCGTTCCCGCACCTGACGGAACGATCCTCGCAATGCACCACCCGCCGGTGCCGAGCATGCTCGATCTCGCCGTAGCCGTCGAGTTACGTGATCAAGCCGGACTGGCAGGGGTGCTCCGCGGCACGGATGTGCGCAGCATCCTGGCCGGTCACTTACATTATTCGTCGACGGCGACCTTCGCGGGGATCCCGGTATCGGTGGCCTCGGCCACCTGTTACACACAAGACCTCACCGTGCCCATCGGCGGAACGCGCGGCTGGGATGGTGCCAGGGCATTCAATCTCGTACACGTTTACCCGGACACCATCCTGCACTCGGTCGTGCCGATCGGGACCTACCCGGCCCTCGAATACATCGATGCCGAAGAGACCGCCGGTCGACTCCGCGAGCTGGGTGTGCAGATCATGCTTGCGGGCGCCGTGCCGGCATCCCATGAGCCACCGATGACCATGCCGATCCCGGTTCTGCGGTAACCACCTGGCTGGCGCGCTCCCACGGTGCCTCAAACGGGAAGTAGAGGTCGAGAAATTCAATGACGGCCGTGCGTCGCTGGTCGTCGGAAATCTCCGGAAAGCTCCCGTCATTCAGGCAGAACATGTCCTGGTCGCGGTGCCTGCGCAGGCGGTTCATCTGCCGCAGGGCGATTCGTAGCGTGGTCTCGATGTACATCGAGCGCGCCTGAGTCTGGGCGACGGCACGACCGGTCATCAACGCATAGTAGTGATAGAGCGAGTTGGTGACCGAAATGTCGGTTGCCGAACGAAAACGGCTCGCCGCAGTGCGGCTGAAATCCTCGGGAAACTCCTGTTCCAGCTCCAGCAACACGCTCTTGCGCATCGGGGCCGGCGTGTGCTCGAGGTGCCGGGTGGTGACCTTACCGAAGCGACCGCGCAGCAGAGCACGGTTCACTCGGGCGGCGTTCTCGAATCCGCTGCGGGTCGGGTCGTTTTCGCCCAGGCCGATGCGAGTGGATGCCTCGACGAACTTGGTCACTCCACCCGGCGAAAAGAACAGCTCCGGCCCAACCGGGCGACCGAAGAACATATCGTCGTTTGAGTACAGAAAGTGCTCGGCGAGGCCGGGAATGTGGTGCAGTTGGCTCTCCACGGCGTGTGAGTTGTGAATGGGCAGCACGCTCGTGTCGACGAAGAAGTCTTCGCTGCGCATGATCGTGACCCGAGGGTGCTCGGCCAGCCATTCCGGTGCCGGTGAATCGGTGGCGATAAAGATGCGTCGAATCCACGGGGCGAACATGTAGACGCTGCGCAGCGCGTACTTGAGTTCGTCGATCTGGCGAAAACGGGCGTCGGAATCGTCACCTTCGCCGACCACATAGGCCTTCATTCGCTTGGCGCGCTCTCGCTGAAACTCGTCGCTCGAGCCATCCACCCAGCTGAACACGAGGTCGATGTCGAAGGAGATGTCGCTGGCCAGGTCATCGAACATGTTCTGCAGAGTGAGCCAGGTACGCCCGTACAGATCGATCGTAGTTTCGCGGGCTTCGGACCGCGGCAGCCGGGTGCGCATGAGGGCGTTTTCAACCGGGGCGATGATTTCGTCTTCGCCGAAACGCCACAGTTCAAACTGGAACGCGGTCTGGGCGCCGTAGCGCAGGCGGCCGATCGGTTCGATGCGCGGCCGGTAGACACGAAAAACGGAGGACTTGCGCAGCGTCATGAGCGCGCCGTCGGCGAGCAGAAACTGTTGGCTGACGTTGCCATCGAGCGGCTTGGCGTAGAACGGCTCGTTGGCGAAAGCCGCAGCCAGGACCTTGGTGATGTCCTTGCGCCGTTTGCGGTCGACGGCGATGACCGGCCGGTTGTGGTCGCCGCGGACGAGTAGAAAGTCGATGCCGGCGCTGGTGAAGGCGTCGTACACGGCCACGAGGTCTTTCACCATGGACTCGTGCGGGGTGTAGTGACCGTTGATGAGGGCGATCTCACCCTTGCGCACGACGAGGTCGTCGCGGTCGAACCGGCGCGTGCGGGCATCCGGTGTGATCAGCACTAGCTCGGGCTCATTGCTGAGCGACAGCGTCGGGATCAGCCCCGTGTTGGTGGGCGGTTCCGGCTCGCTCGAGTCGTAGCCCACGGAGTCTTGGCGATGGGCGTCGGTGTCGAAGATGTCGCCGCCGAACGAATCGGGAAAGCCGTGGTCGGAAGTATCCGGTTGTGCGTCCGGAATATCGAATGTCGCCATGGTCCTCCTTGAAAAAGTGGAGCACTCGATCTCGGTCCAGCCCAGGCTGAAATCGAGGAGTGCGGCCGGCTGTGTCGGCGTGGATACTTCAGGGTGTTTCTCAGTGATGAACTTCTTGAGAAGTGACGAGGTTCTCGAGGAGCAACTGGCGTTTGGTGAAACGCGGGGGCATTTGTCTTTAGTGTACGTCCCGATGTCGGTAGTTTGCTGCGCCGACCGGCCCACCGCACGACGCCCGCGAAACGGATGCTGCGGCATCCGTTTCGACGGTACGTCGGGTCAGAGCGCCGAGATGCCGAACAGGCCGATGATCAGGGCCATGAGCAGAATGGTGACCAGTTCGTGGGCGATGTTGAGCACGGTCAGGCCCGCCGGGCGGCGGTCGAACGCGTCGTGGGTGACCATGCGGGCCGCGGTGAATCCAGCCCAGAGAATGACTCCGGTAAGGAGGGTGTTGAACAGAAAGTTTCCGCCGTAGAAGTTCTGGGCGATCGCCGCGGCTCCGGCGAGCACGGAGGCGGTGACGAAGCTGACGAAGACGGTGATGATGATCGCGCCGGTGCCGCTGCCCTTCATGCTTTCCTCGGTGTGACCGACAGCTTTCATCCAGTAGCGACCGAAAACGGCGCGGGTGTACCAGATGGACCCGACGACCATGCTTGACGCGGTGGCCAGGAGCACGGCCCAAATGTTGATTTCGGGAACCATGACGGATCCTTTCGGCTGGCCCCCTGTCTGGGGCGAAGATGAAGCGGACGAGTACCCCGATGTTAGTGCGTATGCGGCCGGTCCGATTGTTGCGCTTCAGCGGCGATTTCAGCCCTGAGCCGCGCGGTCGCAACGATCGGCGGCAGCTGGACCGGGTCGGTGACCGGCAGCTGGCAGACGAAGTCACGGCAGAGGTACGCGGTGGGCTGACCGCTCGGCGCCGTGCGGGCCGCGAATAGGTCGAATCCGCCGGCGGTGAATGCCCGCGCTTGGGATTCTGAAACGGATGCGACCACTCCCGCCGGGTGGCGTCGGGCGAGGTCGTGCAGGGTGACGGCCGTGCCGTGAACCTCGGCGTCACCGGGCTGGTCGGGTGAGACGATCACGAGTTGCTCGATCGGTGCGTTCAGCTCGTCGAACAGGCGTAGCGCAGCGCCATAGGCGAGAGGTCGAGCGGGAGCCAAATCGGCTACCAGGCCGAGGCCGGTCTGCGCGGCCCGCCGATAGCGGTCATCGCCGGTGAGGCGGTAGAGCAGCAGTGCGGCGTCGGCACTGGCGGACAGGCCGGAGGGATAGGCACCCTCTGAAGGGTCGACGGCGCTGACCAGGCCTTGCCTGCTGAGCACCGGATCCGCGCCGTTCGGGGGGCAAAAAGCGGGCGTTTCGGTGTCAGTGTCGGTGGCTGCCGATACTGTGCTGTCGAGCAGGTGACGAGCCCGGGTGGCGTAGGTCACGTCGCCGGTGACGAGTGCGAGTTCGAGGAGCCCCCGTGAGTACATGCCGTAGTCCTCCAGGGTAGCTTTGGCCTGGGAGGTACGACCGGTAACGGAGGCGCGTACGAGGCTGCCATCGGCGCGCTCGTGGTGCTCGTGCAGGTAGTCGGCCGCGCGGCGGGCGGCGTCGATGAGGTCCGGCCGGTCGAAGGCGAAACCGGCTCGGGCCAGCGCCTGGATGGCCAGACCGTTCCAGCCGGTCAGCACCTTCGTATCGAGGGCGGGCGGAGTCTGCTTAGAGCGGTCGCTCTGCTCGAGGGCGTAGTAGCCGCCCTCGACCCGGTGTCCGTCGACGGTGCTCTCCGAATCCTGAGCGCTGGCAAACCCGCCTCCCGGAAGCTGCATCACGTCGCAGAGAAAATGAGCGATTCCCTCGGCGACGTGGCAAGCCCAAGGTGCGCCGGTGAGCATCCAAGCGCGGGTGTACAGACTGAGCAGCTGAGCATTGTCGTAGAGCATCCGTTCGTAGTGCGGGTCGCTCCAGTCTCGGTTGACCGCGTAGCGAAAGAAGCCGCCCTCGATCGGGTCGCGCAGTGGTGACGCACCGATGCGCTTGAGGGTGCGCAGTGCGAGCGACTGGCCGTCGCCGCTAAGCGCGGTGTCGTGCCCGAGCAGAAAAGAGAGCGCAGGGGCAACCGGAAACTTTGGTGCGCCTCCGAATCCGCCGAACCGGGCATCTTCATAGCCGACCAGTTCGGCGACGGCCCGGTCGAGCACGTCGGTGTCGGGCCGGGCGGTCAGCTCGGAGTCGGTGACTCCAGCCGCTACCCCGGTTGCGAGCTCGCGACCCGATTCGGCGAGCAGCTCGGCCACCCTCGCTGCGCCGGCCGTTACCTCGGCGCGCCGGGTTTGCCAGGCCGTCGTCACTGCCGTCAGAACGTCACGAAACGACGGATGCCCCGCCATTGCCACCGGCGGAAAGTAGGTTCCGGCGTGAAAGGCCTGGCCGTCGGGCGTGACAAACACGTTCAGCGGCCAGCCGAGCCCCTCGACGAACGCACTCGCGGCAGCGAGGTAGCTCGCGTCGACGTCGGGGTGCTCCTCCCGGTCGACCTTGATGCTCACGAAGTGCGCGTTGAGATACTCGGCAATGGCCGGGTCGCTGAAACTTTCCCGCGCCATGACGTGGCACCAGTGACAGGTGGAGTAGCCGATCGAGACGAGCACGGGTACATCGCGCTCGCGCGCTGCGGCGAAGGCCTCTTCGCCCCAACCAAACCAATCGACCGGGTTATCGGCATGGCTGCGCAGGTAGGGGCTGATGGCATCGGCGAGGCGGTTGGGCATACTCCATTGTGCGCCCGGTTGCCCGGGTGAGCGAGGCTACGGTAGCTGGGCAGCCCCGAGCAGGGCGTTTCGTCGGCGTTGCACCCGCACCCAGACCACGAAGCCCACGAGGGTGAACGCGCCGTAGAACAGGTAGAGCACTGCGGAGGCGTAGTAGCCGGCGCTGATCAGCAGCGGTACACCCACCACGTCGACGGCTACCCAGATCAGCCAAAATTCGGTCCAGCCCTTGGCCATGCCGTAGGTTGCGAGCAACGAACCGGTGAAGATCCAGGCATCCGCCCAAACCGGTTCGAACGAGCCCAGTGCACGAAAGATGGGTGTGAGCACGAGCGTGCCGGCGACAAGTCCAAGGCCCAGCAGGATGCGGGTGCGGGTGCCGGCCCAGTGCGGTGCCACGGCAACGTGCACGGCCGAATTGCGGCTGCGCTGCCACTGCACCCAGCCGAAGATCGACACAACGATGAACATGATCTGACGACCGGCCTGACCAAGCAGGTTGACCGGGTTGGGCGTGCCGAACACTGCCCCGAGGAACACCGTGAACAGCAGGGCATTGCCGACGATGCCGACCGGCCAGGCCCAGATCTTGCGGCGCATGCCGCCGACCGCGCTCGCTATGCCGAAGGCGTTACCGACGACCTCGCGCCAGAGAATGGTCTGGGTACCGATCTGTAACTGGGCGTCGAAGAGCCATTCGATCGGATTCATGGGGATCTTTCTGCGCAGACGGCACGTACTCGCACGTGCCCGCGCCCAACAAAGCGCGGCGCATCCCAATCTACGCCGCTGCCCGGACCGGTGTAGCCCGATGACGCAGCGGTGGCCCCGCAGAGACGGCGGGGCCACTCAAAAGAATGCTTCGGGCTAGTTCACCTCGTTGGGGTGCGCCGATACGCGCCCGGCACGCTCGAGCGCTGAGATCATGGTGAGTTCGGTGCGGGAGAGTTCAAAGTCGAACACGTCGAAGTTTTCAGCCATACGCGCGAGCCGGTTGGACTTGGGGAACAGGATGTTGCCCATCTGCAGGTGCCAGCGAATGACGATTTGCGCGGGCGACTTTTCGTGCGTCTCGGCGGCATTCGTCACTACTTCTTCGTCGAACAGGGGGTACTTCCCCTGGCCGAGCGGGCCCCACGCCTCAATGTTGATGCCGTTTTCACGGGCGAAGGCGGTGACCTCCGGCTGCTGGTGCGCCGGGTGCAGCTCGATCTGGTTGACGGCGGGCACGATGCTCGTCTCGTGCAGCAGGCGGTCGAGGTGCGGCACCAGAAAGTTGGACACGCCGATCGACCGGGCACGGCCCGACTCCTGAATTTTCTCGAGGGCGCGCCAGCTCTCCACGAACTTGTCGTTGGCCGGAGCTGGCCAGTGGATCAGGTACAGGTCGACGTAGTCGAGGCCGAGCTTCTCGAGGCTCTCGTCGAACGCTTCGAAGGCGGACTCGGTGCCTTGACGGTCATTCCACAGCTTGGTCGTGATGAACAGCTCGGAGCGGTCGAGGCCGGAGGTGGCCAGCGCCTTGCCCACGCCAGCCTCGTTTCCGTAGATGGCGGCTGTGTCGATGTGGCGGTAGCCGACCGACAGCGCGTCGGTGACGATGCGGGTGGTTTCGTCTGGCTCGACTTTGAAGACACCGAAACCGAGCTGAGGAATCGTGTGGCCGTCGTTGAGGGTGAGGGTGGGAACAGATTTCGTCATACCCCGACCCTATTAGTCGCCGTGGTCGTTCCACCCCCAAACACCCAATGTTCACTGACCGCGAAAGCAGTCATTTGACCGAAGTAATATTGAAAGCTCATGGACACGCTCAACATCACCTTCCCTCCGGAGCTGCCGGTCAGCCAGCGTCGGGACGACATCGCCCGCGCGATTCGCGAGAACCAGGTCGTGATCGTCGCCGGGTCGACCGGGTCGGGCAAAACCACGCAGCTGCCCAAGATCTGCCTCGAACTCGGGCGCAAGAACATCGGGCACACCCAGCCGCGCCGGCTCGCCGCGCGCACGATCGCCGAGCGCATCGCCGAGGAGCTCGGCCAGGAGGTCGGGCAGTTGGTCGGCTACCAGGTGCGGTTTACCGACAAGGTCGGTGCCGATACCCGCATTAAGTTGATGACCGACGGCATCCTGTTGAATGAGATTCACCGCGATCGCATGTTGCGCAAGTACGACACGATCATCATCGATGAGGCGCACGAGCGCAGCCTCAACATTGATTTTCTGCTCGGCTACCTGCGGCAACTTCTGCCCAAGCGCCCCGATCTCAAGCTCATCATCACGTCGGCCACCATTGATCCGGCGAGTTTCGCGAAGCACTTTGCCGACGCGGACGGTGTGCCGGCGCCGGTCGTCGAGGTCTCCGGGCGCACCTTTCCGGTGGAGATTCGCTACCGGCCGCTCGTGGCGGAGCCTGGCGTCGACGACGACGACACCACGGATGCCGCTCCCCCGGTTGACCGCGACTATATCGAGGGCATCACCACGGCTCTCGACGAACTTGAACGTGAGTCGAACGGCGACGTGTTGGTCTTCCTCTCCGGCGAAACCGAGATTCGCGACGCCGCCGACGCCCTACAGGGCAAGTATGCCTCCTCGGCCAATCGCAACCCCACTGAGGTGCTGCCGCTCTACGGCCGGCTGTCATCGGCCGACCAGCACAGGGTGTTCCAGCCGTCGACCGTCCCTGGGGTGAAACGGCGCATCGTGCTCGCGACCAACGTGGCCGAGACCAGCCTGACGGTGCCGGGCATCCGCTATGTCATCGATGCCGGAACCGCGCGCATCAGCCGCTACAGCGTGCGGTCCAAGGTTCAGCGGCTGCCGATCGAAGCGATCTCGCAGGCCTCCGGCAACCAGCGCAGCGGCCGAAGCGGGCGCACCAGTGACGGTATTGCCATTCGGTTATATTCCGAAGAGGACTATATGCGACGCCCGGAATATACCGAGCCGGAGATTCTGCGCACCAACCTCGCCGCGGTGATTCTGCAGATGATCTCGCTCGGCCTCGGCGACATCGCCTCGTTCCCGTTTTTGACCCCGCCGGATTCCCGCAATATCAAGGACGGCCTCGACCTGCTCGCCGAACTCGGCGCCATTGAAGCTATGGATAAAACCACCCCGCGCCTCACCCGTATCGGCCAGCAGCTCGCGCAGCTGCCGATCGACCCACGCTTTGGCCGCATGGTGATCGAGTCGAAGACGCAGGGCACCAGCCGGGAAGTCATGGCGATCGTGGCCGGGCTGACCATTCAGGACCCGCGAGAGCGCCCACTCGACCGTCGCGCCCAGGCCGACCAGTTCCACGCCAGGTTCGCCGACCCAACGAGTGACTTTCTCAGCCTGCTCAACCTCTGGAATTACCTCGAGAAGCAGCAGTCCGAACTCGGCTCGAGCGCCTTTCGTCGACTCTGCAAGAACGAATACCTCAACTACCTGCGGGTGCGCGAATGGCAGGACGTGCTGCGCCAGTTGCGCCAGCTTGCCAAGCCGCTCGGCCTGCATCTCGGTGAGCCCAGTGCGAACCCGGACGGTGTGCACCGGTCGCTGCTGGCCGGACTGCTTTCCCATATCGGGCTGAAGGACGTAGCCAAGAAAGACTATGTCGGCGCCCGGCAGCAGCGCTTCGTGCTGTTTCCCGGCTCAACCCTGGCCAAGAAACAGCCAAACGCCGTGATGAGCGCCGAACTGGTCGAAACCAGTCGGCTGTTCGCCCGCATGAACGCCGTCGTCGACCCGGCCTGGGCCGAACCGCTCGCCGGTAACCTGTGCAAGCGCAGCTACTCCGAACCGCACTGGGAAATGAAGCAGGGCGCCGCCGTCGTCTACGAACGGGTGACGCTGTATGGTGTGCCGATCGTGGCCCGGCGCCGGGTGCAGTTCTCCCGGATCGACCCGGCCTATGCGCGCGAGCTGTTCATTCGGCACGCGCTGGTAGAGGGTGAGTGGGACCGGGCGTCGGGACCGCAATCGTCGGCGGCCGAGAAGGAAGCGGATCGCGGCGGACGCGGACCATCGCGCAATGAACGCGTGAGCATCTCGGTCGATGGCGGCGATGCCGCCAGCGGCCGCGGCTCTTGCCGTTCCGATGGCGCCCCAGCCGTTGGCTCGAGCGCGAGCCGTGGCGGCCGCCCAGGCCAGACCGGCGACCCCGGAATGTGGGCGTTTGAGCGGGCCAATGCCAGGCTACGGGAGGAACTGGCCGAGCTGGAGGAGCGCACCCGGCGCCGGGACATCCTCTTCGACGATGAGGCCGTTTTCGACTTCTATCAGCGCCGCATTCCGGCCGATGTCTCATCGACGAAGAGTTTCGAGGGCTGGTGGCGCACGGCCAGGTTCGACACCCCCGATCTGCTGACGATGACCGCCGACGCGCTCGTCGCCGAGGACTCTCCCGAGATCGACGAAGGGCTGTTTCCGCCGAGCTGGCAGCAGGGCGACCAGCGTCTGACCCTCGGCTATCGCTTCGAACCCGGCGAAGAGGACGACGGTGTGACCGTGCGCATTCCGCTCGCGCTGCTGGCCCGCCTCTCCCCGAACGGTTTCGACTGGCAGGTACCGGGCCTCCGCGCCGAACTGGTGACTGCCATGATCAAGTCACTGCCGAAAAGTATCCGCCGCAATGTCGTTCCCGCGGCCGACTGGGCCGCCAGGCTGCTGGGTGAGCTGCCCGGCGAGCCCGGCATTGTCGAGACCCTGCCGACGCCGGTGCCGGAGGCGTCGTTCGCCGAGACGCTCGCGGCGTTAATTCAGAAGCTCACCTACGTGCCGGTTTCCGCGCGCGACTTCGAGCTTGGCCGGGTTCCCTCGCACCTGCGCATGACCTTCGTCGTCACCGACGAGCGTGGGCGCACCGTCGCCGCCGACAAGGACCTCGCCGACCTGCAACGCCGACTCGGTACCCGGGTGCGGGAGAGCGTCGCGAAGGCGACGAGCGCCGCCGCGCCGAGCAACGCCATCGAGCGCGGCGCCATCACCACCTGGGACTTCGGCGAACTCCCCCGATTCCTCGACACCAAGCAGGGTGACAACACGATTCGCGGGTATCCGACGCTGGTCGATGATGGGGCATCCGTTTCAATTGGCATGATGAGCACCGAGCTGGAGCAGGCCCGCGCGCTACCCCGCGGGGTGCGCCGGCTGCTGCTGCTCGCGACGCCGTCACCGGCCGCGTATGTGCAGCAGCACCTGACCGCCGCCGAAAAGCTCTCCCTCGCGACCAGCCCGTACAAGTCGACGCAGGCCCTGTTCGAGGATTGCCTCGCCGCCGCGGTCGACGACGTATTGTTTCGGGTACGTCCCGATGGGCAGGTGTTCATGAAGGCCGAATTCGACACCATTCGCGACCGGGTCTCCGGCGTTGTGATGGATTCCATGTTTGAAACCGTCGGCCTGGTCGCCCGCATTCTCACCGCTCATCGCCTCGCCGACAAAGCGCTCAAGGCAGCAACCAGCATGGCGCTGCTGCCCGGAATCAGCGATGCCCGCGAACAGCTCACCGCGCTGGTCTACCCCGGATTCGTCAGCGAAACCGGCCTCGCCCAGCTGCGCCACCTGCCGCGCTACCTCGGCGGCATCAGCGCTCGGGTGCCGAAATTGGTCGACAACCCGAGCCGCGACCGGGTTTGGATGAACGAGACCCAAGCCGCCACCACCCGGTTCGAGAACGCCGGCGGCACCATGCCACTCACAGCGGATGCCGCGGCGCCGGTTCTGCGCGCCCGCTGGATGATCGAGGAGCTGCGCATCAGCCTGTTCGCGCAGGAGCTCAAGGCGGCGGAGTCCGTCTCGCTGCAACGTATCCAGAAGGTGCTCGCCGGATAGTTCGCCCCGGGCCCACCTTATGTCCCCGGGCCCAGTTTATAAACTGGGCCCGGGGACGGGGCCCGGGCCCCGTCCGGAAGAGAGCGGGGCTAGAGGACCTTGGAGAGGAAGGCCTGGGTGCGGTGGTGCTGCGGGTTGGCGAGCACTTCGGTGGGCACGCCACTCTCGACGACGACTCCGCCGTCCATGAAGACCAGCGAGTCGGCAACCTCGCGGGCGAATCCCATCTCGTGGGTGACCACGATCATGGTCATGCCGCCTTCGGCCAGGCCCTGCATCACGTCGAGCACCTCGCCGACGAGTTCGGGGTCGAGCGCGCTGGTCGGCTCGTCGAACAGCATGAGCTTGGGTTCCATTGCCAGGGCACGGGCGATCGCGACCCGTTGCTGCTGACCACCGGAGAGGTGGGCGGGGTAGTAGTCGGCGCGTTCGGCCAGACCAACCCGAGCCAACAGGGCGCGGGCATTGGCCTCGACGCCCGCCTTGGAGAGGCCCTTGACCCGAATGGGTGCTTCCATCACGTTCTGCAGCGCGGTCATATGCGGAAACAGGTTGAAGCGCTGAAACACCATGCCGATGTCGCGGCGCTGCCGAGCGGCCTCCTTCGGGCGCATCTCGTAGAGCTTGTCATTGACTTCCCGGTAGCCGATGAGCTCGCCGTCAACGCTGAGGCGCCCCGCCGAAACGACTTCGAGGTGGTTGATGCACCGCAGAAAGGTGGACTTACCGGATCCGCTGGGCCCGACCAGGCACATGACCTCGCCGCGCTTGACCTCGAGCGAGATACTCTTGAGCACCTCGTTGGAGCCAAAGCTCTTGGAAACGCGGTCGGCGACCACCATGGGGGTCTCACTCGCAGCAGCCATCAGCGGTCTTTCTTGTTCGGGTCTGTGGGCGGCAGCACGACCGTGGGTTGACCGCTGCCGACGACCGGGGTGACGCCGGTCATGGTGCCCGTGATCGACGCTGAGGCGTCATCCGCTTTCTTGTCTGGACGACGATCGCCGATGCCGCGGGCGAACCGTTTCTCGAGAAAGTATTGGCCGACCATGAGAATGGAGGTGAAGAACAGGTACCAGATCGATGCGACGATGAGCATCGGCACCGTGTCAAAGGTCACGGCAGCGATGTCGCGGGAGCGCGTGTAGAGCTCAAGCGTGAACGGGATCGCCGTCACCAGCGAGGTCGTTTTCAGCATCGAGATGACCTCGTTGCCAGCCGGCGGAATGATCACCCGCATCGACTGCGGAACGACGACGCGCACCATGGTTTGGAACCAGCTCATGCCGAGCGCGGTCGCCGCTTCTTCTTGCCCGCTGTCGACGGAGAGTAGCCCGGCGCGCACGATTTCGGCCATGTAGGCGGCTTCGTTGAGCGCGAGGCCGACGATCGCCAAGACGAAGGCGCTCAGCGCCACCCGGGTCGGGAAGGACACCCAGGGTTCGGTGAACGGCAGGCCGATGTCGATGGACTGGTAGATCGTTCCGATCAGACCCCAGAACACCAACTGAACGTAAACGGGAGTGCCGCGGAACACCCAGAGGTACACCCAGGCGATGCTGTTGACCACCGGGTTCGGTGACAGCCGCATGATCGCGAGCGTCACTCCGAGAATGATGGCGATGATCATCGAGTAGACAGTGAGCTGCAGGGTAATGAACGCCGCCTGCGAGATGCGCTGGTCGAACAGGTACTTGCCGACCGCTGGCCAGTCGTAGGCGGGGCGCACCGCCGCATCGGCGATGAACAACGCGACAATGAGCAGTAACACGACCGCGAAGGTATTCCGCCACGGATGGCGCAGCCGAATCGCCTTGATTCCGGGTTCCGCCTTGACGCCGGTCGCGGTCGTGTTAGTCATGATCTGAGTCGCTACGCTCTAGCCGTTGGACGCGGCGTTGATGGTGATGGTGTCGATGCCACCGTCTGTGACACCCCAGGCGTCAAGGATTTTGCCGTAGGAACCGTCGTCGACCATGGACTGCAGGGCAGCCTGCACGGCCTTGGTTAGTTCTGAATCCTTTTCGACCGTGATGCCATACGGCGCCACGTCAAAGCTTTCCCCGACGGGGGCCAGCTTGCCGTCAGTCTTGGAGATGGCGTAGAGGGTAACCGGGGAGTCGGCGCTCAAGGCATCTGCCTTGCCGAGAATGACCGCGTTGGTCGCCTCGTCCTGTGAACCGTAGGGCTGAGACTCGATCGGCTCCAAACCGGCGGCAACACAGGCCGCGCTCTTGGCGGGCAGCTCGTCGGTATCTTGCACCGTGTTGTCCTGCACGGCGACGGTCAGGCCGCAGGCATTGTCGGGGTCGATGGTGGATCCGCTCGGCGCGGCCCAGAGAATTCCGGCGTTGTAGTAGTTGACGAAGTCGACCTGCTTCTCGCGCTCGAGGTTGTCGGTGAAGGAGGATTCGCCAATGTCGACGGTGCCGCCGGTGATGCTCGGAATGATGTTGTCGAAGGACGCGATCTGGTACTCGGTGGTGAGGCCGAGCTTGGCGGCGATGCCGTCGGCGAGTTCGATGCCCCAGCCGATCGGTGCGCCAGCCTCGTCCTTGAACTCGTTCGGCGGGTAGGCCGCGTCGGTGCCGATGATGAGCACGCCGGCGCTCTTGATGTCCTCGGGGAGCAGCGCGACGGCTGCGGCATCCGCTTCAATGGTGCTCGCCTCGCCCGAGGGCGCCGTGGCCGGAGTGGAGTTGTCGACACAACCGGTGAGCAACAGAACGGCGGCGGCGGCGAAAGCGGGAACGATGTAGCGTGCGCGCATGGCACTTCCTTCTTGAATCGATCGAAAATGCGCGGATTCGACGATGAATCCACACGCGAGTAAGACCTAACGAGCCTAGTGCAACAGCGGCCGTCTGTATTCGAGCGCCGGACGGGTCAGACGGTTTGACGAGCGGATGCCGCGGATCTATCGTCGAAAGGTGCCAATCCTCAGACCAAACATTTTGTACACCTCCCCCACTGACCCGCTTGCCGCGCCGCTGGTAGCCGAGCTGTCACGGGAGTACGACGAGCGCTACGGCCTGAACGACGGCATTCCGTCGTCGGTGGAACTCAGCCGGTATCCGGCGCGGCGGTTTCAGCCGGTCGACGGCGGTACTTTTCTGCTCCTGGTCGAAAACGGGCAGGCGGTGGCCGGCGGAGCGTTCATGCGGGCCGAGGAGGAAGGCACCGTCGAAGTCAAACGGGTGTGGACGCACTCCGCGCACCGCCGCCGGGGGCTCGCCAGCCAGGTGATGGCCGAGCTGGAGGCGGAAGCCCGGCGGCGCGGCATCCGTTTCATCGTGCTGACCACGGGAGCCCGGCAGCCGGAGGCGGTGGCGCTGTACCTCGCGCTCGGCTACGAACCGCAGTTCGACCCGGGCGACGACTGGGAGTCGATCGGGTATCTGGAGTTTCGCAAGCAGCTTGCGGTGGTCGACGAATCGGGCGACGCGTCGTTTTAGGCACGCCGCTTTAGGAGCCGATAAGGGCAGTCGTCAGATCGACGAGCACGCTGGCTGGCAGGTTGGCGTTGACGAACCCGTGCAGCACTGGCACGAGCGAGGTCGCTGACCGGCCCGCCGGGTCAAGCAATTGCGCGGCGTGCAGCGCCTCGATCGCGAGAACCTCGAGGGTGAGGGCGCGGCTGCGTTGCAACAGCTGTAGGGGCAGCGGGGCGTAGCTGGCCTGGTCTTCGACGCCAGACAGCGCCGCACCGGCCACGCTCGCCGGGTGGGCCAGCTGCCGAAGCTCGGCGAGATTGGCGGCGGCGGAATACCAGAGCAAGCCGGGAATCGAACTCGTGCCGGCGGCGCGATCGGGCCGGGCGAGCTCGGAGAGCGCGCTGATGCGCCGTTCGCTGGCTGAGGCGACGTGGGCGAGCGGGTCGAGGGTGCGGTGCACGTGCGCTGGATGCAACCTGGCCGGTGAATAGAAAGCCATTGCCACCGACCGCATCCGCGAGCTCTCCGAGGTGCTCGGCCACCTCCTCCCCGGTACCGATGATCGCCAACCCGTCTTTATTCGCCCTGGCCTGCAGAATTTCGCGCAGCGTCGACCCGGCCGGTGCCGACTTGACGAAGTTGTCGAGGGTACCCTGATTGCTGTTCGTCGTCAGCTAGGGCAGCGGCTCGTCGAGGTCGCAGGCCTTGAAATCGACCCCGGACAGGCAGGAGACCCCCTGCAACGCTTCGTCGATCGCGGCCTGGCTGAGTTCGGCCCGGTGCGCGCGCACCGACTCGGTCGCGGCGGCGTTCGCGGTGAGGATCGGATTCACCAGCGGGGTGTTGCCGACCAGATCGGCGACACTCGCGAGTACCTCTTCCCGCAACGGCTGAGTTCTGGTCATCTCTTTATGGTAAATCGCCCGGTGCCACCTGACCCCATGCGGTGCGACTATTTTGGGCACGCAGAAAACGGATGCAGCGAGGCCGGCTGGCCCTGCTGCATCCGTTTTCTGCGATGGTTACTTGACGGCGGCCGCGAGCAGGGCGACGTAGTCGTCGAGGCCCCAGGACAGTGACAGTCCGGTGGGCGGGGAAACCGAGCTGATGAACGCCGCGCCGACCGGGGACGCGACCGTTCCGGCCTGCACCTGCGGCATGGCCTGCGCGTAGCTAGCATTAAGGAACGCGTCCGACTCTTCCTGGGTGGAACCGAAGTTGACCAGCAGGTCGCTGTCGAGCTGGTCGAGTTGCTCGTAGCTGAGCGTGTAGTAGAAGCTCGCCTCGTCGGTCGCGAGTTCGTCGACCGCGGGCGCGCTGACAAAGCCGAGGTCGAGGGTGAAGTCGACGCGCGGGTCTTCCTTCTTGTAGACGTAGAAGCTGCCGGTGCTGTCGCTCGACAGGGCGATGGTCTTGCCGGCGAATTCGGGGTGCGCCGCGGCCTGGTCGGCGATTTCGGTGTCGATCGACGCGAGCAGGGCGCTCGCCTCGTCGCTCTTGCCGAGCGCGGTTCCGGTGATCTCGATCAGATCGCGCCACGGGGTGGCCCAGGCGTCGCCCGGGTACGCCACGACCGGGGCGATCTTGCGCAGCAGGTCGTATTCCTGCTCGGTGATGCCGGAGTAGGCGGCGAGAATCACGTCGGGGGCGGCGGCGGCAATGTCTTCGTAGGGCGGCTCCTGACTGTCGGGCAGCACGACGGGCATCTCCTCGCCTTCGAGAGCTTCGGCGATCCAGGGCAGCACGCCGTTCTCGTCGCCGCCGTAGCTCTGGAACGGAATCGCCACCGGGATCACGCCGAGTGCGATCGCGTCGTCGGCGCTGCCCCAGCCCCAGGCCACGACGCGGGTCGGCTGCTGGTCGATCGTGGTTTCGCCGAAGGCGTGCTCGATGGTGACGGGAAAGCTGCCGGATGCCGCGGCGTCAGCAGCAGGGTCGGTCGCTTTATCGGCGGCGGCCGTGCAACCGCTCAGAGTCAGAGCGAGGATGCTGGCGGTGGCCAGCGTGACGGTGAGGCGTCGGGACACGAAATTCTCCAGTTCGTCGGGCGCAGACGGAGTAACCACCTACGTTATAAGGATAGCCTACCCTAAATTCTGACTGGCTTGCTCTGCCAAACTTCGGGCGTCTCAGCGGTCGACACCCGCCCGTGGAACCGACCGATCGGTATAATCATCGGGGCACCACAGACCGGGTCTGGCACAATCGCAGCTTCGAGGTCGAAGGCGTGCCGCACGATGTCGGCGGTGAGCGTCTCGGCGGGGGCGCCGTTGGCGACGATGCTCCCGGCACGCATGACGACGAGGTGGTCGGCGTAGCGGGCGGCCAAGTTGAGGTCGTGCAGCACCATTACGACGGTCGTACCGCGCTCCCGGTTGCGCTCGAGCAGCAGGTCGAGCACCTCGATCTGGTGCGTCACGTCGAGAAAGGTGGTCGGTTCGTCGAGCAGCAGAATCTCGGGATCCTGGGCGAGGGCCATAGCGATCCAGACCCGCTGCCGCTGCCCGCCGGAGAGGTCTTCGAGCCGGCGCGCGGCGAGTTGCTGGGTGTTGGTGGCGGCCATTGCCGCAGCGACGATCTCGTCATCGGTGCTCGACCACTGCCGAAACCAGCCCTGGTGCGGGTAGCGGCCACGCCCGACGAGGTCGGCCACGGTGATGCCGTCGGGAGCAATGGGCTGCTGCGGCAGCAACCCCACGACGGTCGCAACCTTCTTGCCGGACAGCGCGGCGATATTGCGCCCGCCCAGGGTGACCTGTCCGGCCTCCGGTTTCAGCAGCCGGGCGAGGCCCTTGAGCAGGGTGGATTTGCCCGAGGCATTGGCGCCAACGATGACCGTGATGGCTCCGGGTATGACCTCGAGATCGAGACCGTCGATGATGGGCGTGTGATCGTAGCCGAGAGTGATGCCTTCGGCGCGCAGTTGGTGGGTCATCAGGCACCCTTTCCGGTTTTGTTGCTGGTGGCGAGCAGCCAGAGCAGGTAGGGGGCGCCGATGGCGCCCGTGATGATTCCGGCGGGCAGTTCGAGCTGCCCGGGCAGCAGGTGCTGGGCCGTGAAATCGGCCACGGCAGTGATGAGGGAGCCCACGAGCGCCGCCGGCACGAGGGCGAGTCCGCCGGTGCCGACCACTCGTCGGGCGATCGGAGCCGCCACAAAGGCCACAAACGCGAGCGGGCCGACCGCCGCGGTGGCCGTTGCGGCGACGGCAACCGCGATCACGAGCAGCAGCAGCCGGGTGCGTTCGGCACCGACGCCGAGGCTCGAAGCCAGGTCGTCGCCGAGTTGCAGGGCCCGCAGGCGTCCGCTCAGCAGGCGAATAACCGGCAACAGCACGAGCAGAACGACGGCCACGACGGCGATATCCTGCCAGCGCGCGCCACTGACACTGCCGACCAGCCAGAGCAGCGCGCCCTGCGCGTCGTTCAGGTCGGCGCGGGACAGCAGGTAGCCGAGCAAGCCCTGCACCATGAACGCGACGCCCACGCCGATCAGCACGAAACGGTAACCGACCACGCCGCCGCGCCAGGCCAGCAGGTAGATGGCGCAGGCGACGATGATCGCTCCGGCGAAGGCGGCGAGGGAGGTGGCAACGCTTCCGAAACCAAGAATGAGCAGCCCGAAGACGGCTGCGGCACTCGCTCCCCCGGTGACACCGATGATGTCCGGGCTCGCCAGCGGGTTGCGCAGCACGGTCTGGAACAAGGCGCCGGAGAGCGCGAACGCCACGCCGACGAGCACGGCGAGGGTGAGGCGGGGCAAGCGCAGCGAGAGCACGATGAAATTCTCGCTCTGGCTGCCCTGGCCGGTGAGTGTGCGCAGCAGGTCCGGCACGCTGAGCGAATATGCCCCGACGGCGAGGCTGAACGCCGCGACGATGACGAGGGCACCGACGAGCACGAGCACGATGCGGCGTTCGCGTCTGCGGCGGCCGGCGCGCGCGCGGGCCAGAGGGGGGACGGAGCGGGGGGCGGTATCCGCTTTCTGCAGGGCTGTCATCACAGGCCGGCCAGTTTCACACGACGTACCAGGGCGATCAGCACCGGCGCGCCGAGGAAGGCGACGACGAGGCCGGCCTCGATTTCGCCGGGCTGGGCGATGACACGTCCGAGTACGTCGGCCGCCACGAGCAGGGTCGGGCCGAACAGCGCCGAGAACGCGATGATGAGGCGGTAGTCGGGGCCGGTGATCCAGCGGGCCACGTGCGGCACGGCGAGGCCGACAAACACGATCGGGCCGGCCATCGCTGTCGCCGAACCGCAGAGCAGCACGATCGCGACGGCGCAGACGATGCGGGCGGCAACCAGGTTTTGGCCAAGGCCCCGGGCGAGATCGTCGCCGAGAGCGAGGGCGTTGAGCATGCGAGCGGCCACAATCGCCAGGATCGCGCCGACCAGGATGAACGGGGCGAGCGGCAGCGCGGCGTCGAGGCCGCGAGCGACGAGGGAGCCCGCCGCCCAGAACCGGTAGCGGTCGAAGGCTTCGGTGTCGGCGAGCAGCACGATGGTGATGAGCGAGGTGAAAGCGGCGGTCAGCGCGGTTCCGGCGAGGGCGAGCTTGACCGGCGTCGCCCCCTCACGACCGAGGGAGCCGATCAGGTACACGATGGTGGCCGCCACGGCGGCGCCAATAAAGCCGAACCAGACGTAGCCGAGTGAGGAGGTCACTCCGAACCAGCCGATTCCGGCGACGACGAACAGTGAAGCGCCCGCATTGACGCCGAGCAGGCCAGGGTCGGCGAGCGGATTGCGAGTGACGCCCTGCATGAGCGCACCGGCCAGGCCGAGGGCGAGGCCGGCGAGCAGGCCGACGACGGTGCGCGGCACCCGCAGATCGAGGATAACGGTGTGGTCGGTCAGGGTGCGGTCGGGGCTAATCAGGGCGTCGAACACGGTGCCGAGGCCGATCTCGCGGGATCCGACCACGAGGGACGCGGCGATGCTGAAGCCGAGCAGTACGAAAGCGACGACGAAGCCGATGACGACCCGGCGCGGGCGGGTGCGAGCTGGTGCGGGTCGATCCAGAGCCAGGGTCATTGAGCTTCGGACCGGCCCAGCCGCCAGTAACCCATGAAAGCCACCCGTGAACGGTCTATACCGGTCTCCCTCACCAGGAAGCGACGCAGGAGCTTGATCGTGCAGGATTCTCCGGCGAGCCAGGCGTAGAAGCCGGTGCCACTCGCGTCGTTGGGTGATTCCCAGAGCAGGTCACAGTCCACGTCGACGTCGGCGAACGACTGCGGCGCCGTGGCGACCGCGGTTTCGACGAGGGGACGGTTGCGTGCGACCCAGCCGCGTATGGCTTCGTCCAGTCGTTCTCCATGCGGGGCCTGGTCGCGGGCCAGCCACGTGATCTCGCACCCACTGGAAAGAACGAGGGGCAGGGCATCCGCTTGGGTGGGCACTTCGATGAAGGCGCGCGCTCGGCGGCCGGCGGGCAGGCTCTCGAGGATGCTGCAGATGGCGGGGGCGGCGGTCTCGTCGCCGGCCAGCAGCAGTTCGGTCGCCTGGCCAGGGCGCCAGTCGAGGCCGATAGCGCGACCCGGGCTGCGCTCGTCGGGGCCGACGATGACAACGTCGGTGCCGATTCGGGCGGCCTGCAGCCAGCGCGCGGCCGGGCCGAGCGGGCCGTGGCTGTTGGGAATTCCGTGCGTGACGAAGTCCACGTCGACCTCGCGCTGTTCGGGGCGCACAGCGCGAATCGTGTAGGTGCGAAACGGGTTGCGATCGGCGTCGGGCAGCGCACGCCAGCGGGCATACCAGGTACCGTCGGCAATCGTGCGCTCGTCGTCGGCGCCGATGTTGGCAAGACCACGGCCGGGCAGCGGCAGCACGATCTTGACGCGCTGATCGAGCCCGGACGTGCCGAAGGTGTCAAATTGTTCACCGAAGAAGGTGACCCGGGTGAAATGCTCACTCAACCAGCGGATACCGACGACCGTCGCGCGATACGGACGGTAGGCCGGGCGGTCAGCGACCGCCGCGGTGCCGGGGCCGGTCACGATCGGTAAGGTAAGCATTACCTTAGTATGGCATGCCTTTCCTCACAATGGACGGTGCGGTCGAGATTGTCAGGCCCACATGGTCACGTCGTCTGCCCCAGTTTTCGACGCGCCCGACCCTAGACTGAAATCATTGTGAAAAGTTACTGGACTCTTCTACGCACGCCGGGCGTATCCCGCCTGATCGGCGCGCAGTTGACGGCCAGGTTTCCTTTTGGAATGCTCTCCCTCGCCTTTCTCATTCACATCGAGCGCATCTTTGATTCGTACGGTGCGGCCGGGCTCGTTCTGGGCGCGATGAGCATCGGCCAGGCGATTGCAGGGCCCCTCACCAGCAGGCTGATGGGTCGGCTCGGCATGCGCCCGGTGATCATCGCCACGATGTTCATCTGCGCGGTCTCGATCGTCGTTATGGCGCTCGTTCCCTTGTCGGTGCCGAGTCTCATGCTCATCGGATTCGTCGCGGGTCTGTCCACCCCGCCGATCCAGCCGGCCGTGCGCACGATCTACCCCAAAATCGTCAACTCCCGCCAGCTCACCCCGTTGTTCTCCCTCGACGCGTCGGCGCAGGAGATCATCTGGGTGCTCGGGCCCGTCATCGCAACCTTCGTGGCGCTGCAGGTATCGACGACCGCGGGCATTCTGCTCGCCGCATTCTTTCTGGTCGGCGGCGGAATCTGGTTCGTCTCGCTGCCCGAGGTCGGTCGCGTGCGCATCCCCCGCAGCCGGCGAAAGCTCGGCGTCGTGCTGAAGAAGCCGGAGGTGCTGCTCAGCACCATCGTCGGGTTCACGCTCGTGGCGGCCTGCGCCGCCGTGGAAGCCGGGGTGGTCGCGGTGTTCGGGCACGGCAGCGCCGATGCCGGCTGGGTGCTCGGCATCTTCGCGATCGGCTCACTCATCGGCGGACTCGCGCTCGGCCACGCCCCGATCGGACCGTGGGCCCTCGCCGCCCGCATGCTCATCGTCACCATCGGCCTCGCCCTGGCCAGCCTGTGGCTCACCTTTTGGTGGCTGTCGTTTGCCCTGCTTCTGGCCGGGGTCGGCATCGCGCCCGCCTTCGCGGTGCTGTTCGGCATCGTCTCGGCCAGCGTCAAGTTCAGCGACACCGCCGAGGCCTACGGCTGGGTGGGCACCGGCCAGCTGATCGGCGCCGCCCTGGGCTCCGCCATTGCTGGTTTCTCGATCGACCATTCCGGGCCAGTCTCGGCGATCTACGTCGCCGCGGGTTTTGCCGCCCTCGGCTGCATCATTCCCGCGCTTGGCCGCCGTTGGCACCCCGACCTGCGTGGCCGCGACATCAGCCCCATCCCCGACACCGAGCCCATCCAGGTGCAGGTCTCGTAGCATTATGGGATGATCTCCCTCACGCTCAACGATGGCCGCCTGATTCCCCAGTTCGGTCTCGGGGTCTACAAGGTAGCGGATGCCCTCGCCGCCGACACCGTCCAGGTCGCGCTCGACGCCGGGTACCGCCACGTCGACACCGCAGCCCTCTACGAGAACGAGGTCGGTGTCGGGCAGGGTCTGGCGCGCTCAGCCGTGCTCCGCGAGGACGTGTTCGTGACCACCAAGGTGTGGAACGATCGCCACGGCTACGACGAAACGCTGCGAGCCTTCGACGAGAGCCTGGCCAAGCTCGGCCTCGACTACGTCGACCTGTATCTGATCCACTGGCCGGCGCCGAAGCAGGACCGCTACGTCGAAACCTATCGGGCGCTCGAGGCTATCCGGACCTCAGGCCGCGCCCGCTCGATCGGGGTCTCCAACTTTCACCCGCACCATCTCGAACGACTGCGAAATGAGACCGACGTCGTGCCGGTGCTCAACCAGGTGGAGTTGCACCCGTGGCTGCCGCAAACCGGGGTGCGCGCGTATGGCGCGGCCCACGGCATCCTGACCGAAGCGTGGTCGCCGTTGGCTCGCGGGCGTGCGATCGGCAACGAGACCCTTGATGCGATCGGCGCCAAGCACGGCAAGTCGGCAGCGCAGATCGTGATCGCCTGGCACCTCGCGCTCGGCAACGTGGTCATTCCCAAGTCGGTGACGCCGGCGCGCATTCGCGCCAACATCGACGTGTTTGACATCTCCCTCGACTCCGACGACCTCGCGGCCATCGCCCGTCTCGGCAGCGGCGAGCGCACCGGCAAGGACCCCGACGACCTCGACTGAGCGCTGCCGAGCTCACAGCTACCAGCGCGGGTGGATCTGCTTCCGCAGGAGTCGATCGTAGATATCCTGCACGCCCTCGTTGAAGGCACTGGAGAGTGGTTCGGCAATACCGGCCGCGGCGTTGCCCTGCGCCTGCGCGACCGAGCGGGCTCCCGGAATGACGGCGCTGACGCCATCGATCTGGGCGACCCAGGCCAGTGCCGCCTGCGCTGGCGTGAGGCCGGCCGGGGCCAGAGCGGCGAATTCGGTGGCGGCCTGAAGACCCACCTCGAAGTCAACTCCGGAGAACGTCTCGCCGACGTCGAAGTGGCTGCCGTCGCGGTTGAAGTTGCGGTGGTCGCTTTCGGCGAACACGGTCTCGCGAGAATATTTGCCGGTCAGCAGTCCACTGGCCAGCGGAACCCGCGCAATGATGCCGACCCCGGCCTCACGCGCGGCGGGCAGCACCACGTCGAGCGGCTTCAGTCTAAACGCGTTCAGAATGATTTGCACGGTGGCTACGCCCGGGTGGCTGATCGCGGCGAGGGCCTGGTCGCAGGTCTCGACGCTCACACCGTAATGGCTGATCACGCCCTCATCGACGAGGGTGTCAAGCGCGTCATAGACTTCACCGGAGTCGAAGACCGCGCTCGGTGGGCAGTGCAATTGCACGAGGTCGAGGGTGTCCATGCCCAAGTTCGTGCGCGAGCGGTCGGTCCACTCACGAAAATTGGCCAGCACGAAGTTCTCGGCCAGTTGCTCAGCCCGGCGCCCCATCTTGGTGGCGACGGTGATCTCTGCGCCGGGGGCGTCGTGCGCGAGAAAATGTCCGATCAGGCGTTCGCTGCGGCCGTCACCATAGACATCCGCTGTGTCGAAGAAGGTGATTCCGGCATCGGCGGATGCCGCCAGCACAGCAGCCGCGTCGGCGTCAGTCACGGCGCCCCAGTCGGCGCCGAGCTGCCAGGTTCCGAGCCCGATCACGGAAACAGTGCGGCCGGTTCGTCCCAGGGTTCGTTTTTGCATAGCTCCAGCTTAGACATTGGGTGCAACGGCGCGCCAAACCCTGTGCAGCAGAACCGCCGCGGAAGTCTCAGGTCGGGCGGCCCCCGATGATGGTGACGGCGCGCGCCGCGAGGCGGGCACCGGCAGCCGCCGCCAACGCCAACGACGCGCCCTCGAGCCACGCTGTGACGAAGCCAGCGCCGAACGCATCCCCGGCTCCGGTCGAGTCCGCCCGCTCGACGCGCGCAACAGGAATCATCACCGGAGGTTGGCCGGAAACGGCCACGACCGAGCCCTTGGCGCCCATAGTCAGGGCAACGACCCCAAAGCTTTCGGCCAGGCGTGTCGCAACGGCGAGCGGATCGTCAAGCCCTGTGAGGGCGCGCCCCTCTGGAAGGTTGGGCAACAGAACGGATGCTCCCGCCACCGCACGCAAGAAATGCGCGACTCCGAAATCCGCCAGGACGCGTGCCGACCCCGGGTCGACGACAACGGGCACGCCGCGCTCGCGGCACCGAGCCAGCAGGTCTTGAAAGGAGCCGATAGTGCCCTCCGGATCGTGCAGTCCAGAGAACACCGAGTACCCGGTGAAGTACAGTGCGGCAGCACCGTCGAGTAGGGAATCGGGAACGTCATTCGGAGTAAGGACCCGGTTCGCACCGCGTTCGGTCAGCACTGTACGGGAGCCATTTTCATCGACGATGACAATGATTGTGCCCGTGGGCCGGGTCGCGTCGGGGGTGAGGTGGGCGCGCACACCGAACTCAGCGAGGAAGCCCGCATGGTAATCACGGTCGATGGCACCGACCCTGCCGATGAAGTCGACCGCGACACCCGCGCTTCCGAACCAGGCCGACACGTTGGCCGCGGCGCCACCCGGAAGCTGCCGAATCGACGACGCCGTGTTGGTATCGCCCTCCGGCTTCCGGTGCGGTCGCACCATGATGTCGTCGATGACGTCACCGAACACCACCACACGCGGGTGTCGCTGCACGCCGAGGGACGCAGCATCCGATGCGCGGTCTGCGGCACCGGCATTCACGACCGAGCCGGTCGGTGATCAAATCCCGAATGAAAACGCTCATCGTCGACGTGCCATGGTTGCAGCATCAATCCCCCTCGAATCTGTGCCGGCGCGACGGGCCGTCTACCCCCGGAAAGCCACACCCTGAGCCTAGCGACTCCCGACCCGCTCGGCGATCAGCGGTCCACCATTTTGCACAGGCTCACCCGGGTCGCCGATGCGCCAGGCACCCTCGACGGCCTCGAGGGCACGTGCGAACCGCTCGGGCTCGTCGGCGCTGAGCGTGAACAGGGGCTGGCCCTTGACGACGGTGTCGCCGGGCTTGGCGTGCAGGTCTATTCCGGCCGCGTGCTGCACCGGATCCTGCTTGCGCGCCCGGCCGGCGCCAAGCCGCCAGGCGCCGATGCCGAACGAAAGGGCCTGCTGTTCGACCAACAGTCCACTCCGCTCAGCGAGCACGACGTGAGTTTCGCGGGCCACCGGCAACGCGGCATCCGGGTCGCCGCCCTGCGCGCGAATCACGGCGCGCCACTTGTCCATGGCGCGACCATCTTTCAAGGCAGCCCCCACGTCGACGCCGGTGATTCCGGCCAGGGAGAGCATCTCCTCCGCCAGCGCCACGGTCAACTCGACTACATCGGCGGGCCCGCCGCCGGCGAGCACCTCGACCGACTCGCGCACCTCGTTGGCGTTGCCGATGGCCAATCCGAGCGGCACGTTCATATTGGTCAGCAGCGCGGATGTCGCCACCCCGGCATCCTCGCCGAGCTCCACCATGGTGCGGGCCAGTTCCCGCGACCGCTCGATGTCTTTCAAAAAGGCGCCGGAGCCGAACTTTACGTCGAGTACGAGCGCGCTGGTGCCCTCGGCGATCTTCTTCGACATGATCGACGATGCGATCAGCGGAATCGCCTCGACCGTTCCGGTGATGTCGCGCAGGGCGTAGAGCTTGCTGTCGGCCGGAGCCAGACCGCTGCCGGCCGCGCAGACCACGCCGCCGATCTCCTGCAACTGCTTGAGCATCTCGTCGTTGGTCAGGTTGGCGCGCCAGCCCGGAATCGACTCGAGCTTGTCGAGCGTGCCGCCGGTATGGCCGAGGCCACGGCCCGAGAGCTGCGGCACGGCCGCGCCGAACACGGCCACGAGCGGCATCAGCGGCAGGGTGATCTTGTCGCCGACACCGCCGGTGGAATGCTTGTCGGCGGTCGGCTTGCCAAGGCCGGTAAAGCTCATGCGTTCGCCGCTTTCGAGCATCGCCATGGTGAGGGCGCGGATCTCGCTGCGCGTCATACCGTTCAGAAAGATGGCCATGGTCATGGCGGCCATCTGCTCGTCGCCGACGTAACCGCGCGTGTAGGCGTCGATCAGCCAGTTGATCTGTGCTTCGCTGAGCTCCCCGCGGTCACGTTTGGTGTGGATGAGGTCGACGGCGTCAAACGCTTCGATGGTGGTCATTCTGTGTGCTCCTGTACAGCGTGGTACTCGGCGAGTTGCCTGGGCCCGAAGGCATCCGGCAGCACCTCGTCGATGGTCTTCACGCCGGAGACCGTTTCAAGCAGCATGCCCGGCGCGGAGTGTTCATACAGAAGCTGCCGGCAGCGACCGCACGGCATGAGGATGCCACCGTTGCCGTCGACGCAGGTGAACGCCACGAGCTGGCCGCCGCCGCTGCGATGCAGCGCGGAGACCAGACCGCACTCGGCGCAGAGGGTGAGGCCGTAGGAAGCGTTCTCCACGTTGCATCCGCTAACTACGCGCCCGTCGTCGACCAACGCCGCGACACCCACCGGAAACTTCGAGTACGGCACGTAGGCGGTTTTCATAGCGTCGAGGGCCTGCGAACGCAGCAGAGCCCAATCGATGGTCAATGCACTCACTTGATGTACGGCTTTCCGTCGGCGGCGGGGGCCCGGGAGCGGCCGACGAACCCGGCCACGGCGAAGATCGTGACGACGTAGGGCAGCATGAGCATGAATTCGCTCGGTACCGGCGAGCCGATGATGCCCAGCACGTTTTGCAGGTTGGTGGCGAAGCCGAACAGAAGCGCCGCGAGGGTGGCCTTGATCGGATGCCACTGGCCGAAGATCACCGCGGCGAGGGCGATGAAGCCCATGCCGTTGGTCATCTCCTTGTTGAACGCACCGACAGCACCGAGCGTGAAGTACGCTCCGCCGAAGCCCGAGATAACACCGCCGAGGGTGACGGCAACGAAACGGGTGCGGTTCACGTTGATGCCGACAGTGTCGGCGGCCTGCGGATGCTCCCCCACGGCCCGCACGCGCAGGCCCCACTTGGTGCGAAACAAGCCGAAATACACCACGGCAACGGCAACGTACATGACGTAGACGATGATGGTCTGGCGAAACAGTACCGGGCCGATGATGGGGATTTCGCTGAGCAGCGGAATGTTGAGTCGAGGAAAAACATCCGGTGAGTTGAGGTTGGCGCTCGGGGCGAGAACCTGCGAGTAGAGAAAGCTGGTGAGCCCGATCACGAGCACGTTGAGCACGACACCGACGATGACCTGGTCGACGAGATACTTGAGCGCGAACGCGGCGAGCACCATCGAGACGAGCGCTCCGGCCACCATCGCGGCGAGCAGGCCGAGGTAGGGGTTGCCCGTGGCAGAGGCGACGACCGCCGAACTGAAGGCACCGGCCAGGAGCTGCGCCTCGATGGCCACGTTCACGACGCCGGCGCGCTCAGACATCACACCGCCGAGAGCACCGAAGATGAGCGGGGCGCTCAGGGTGACCGTTCCGATCAGCAGCCCGGGCACCGGAATAGTCGAACCCGATGCCGCCCAGGCCAGAAACCCGACCAGGAACAGCAGAGCGAACAGAATGGTCAGCACGATGGGAATCTTGCGGTGGCGGTAGACCAGCCAGGCCGACGCCGCTGCCAGGAGCACGAGCACGATGGCGACGAACACGCCGGTGGCGAAGGTGGGCAGGGCAACTTCGGGCAGTTGGATCAGGTCGCGCGCTTCGGACAGGCGGAAGGTGCTGAGCTCGCCGCGCTGGCCACGCCCGAAGAGCACGAACAGGATCAAGGACAGCACGGAAAAGCCGCCGAAGGTGATCGGAATCTTCCAGCTGCGAATTTGCGCCGTCGGTTTCACGATCGGCGCCGAGGCCGGAACCGGAACGTTGCTCTCTGTCAGAGTGCTCATTTGGCCACCACCTCGTTGGTCTTGCGCACCTTGACGGGGCGGATTTTGGGTTTTTTGGTGGTGCCCGGTGTCGGCAGGCGGAACATGGCACGCACCAGCGGCGGCGCGGCGATGAACAGCACGATGAGGGCCTGCACGACCACGACAATGTCGATCGGAACGCCCTCGGCGGCCTGCATGGCGAAGCCACCGGCCTTGAACGCGCCGAAGAGGATGCCGGCGGCGAAGATGCCCCACGGCTTGGACCGCCCGAGCAGGGCGACGGTGATGGCGTCGAAGCCGATACCGGCGTCGATGCCGGCGCCGAACCCGGTAGTCACTGTGCCGAGCACCTGGTTGATACCGGCCAAGCCCACAAGCGCGCCCGAGATGGCCATGGCATACATGTAGACGTTCTTCACGTTAATGCCGGCCACCCGGGCCGCGCTCGGGTTCTGCCCGACGGCGCGAAACTGGAACCCCAGGTTGGACCGGCTGAGCAGCCACCAGACGAAGATCGTGGCCGCGATGACCGTGAGAAAACCGGCGTGCAGGTTGTACCTGGGGCCGAACAGGTCGGGGAAGACCGCGGTCGACAACATCGGCGGGGTCTTCGGGTTGTTGCTGCCCGGAGCCTGTAGTGCACCCGGGGTACGGAGCAGAAACTGAATGAGATAGAGCGCCACGAAGTTGAGCATGATCGTGACGATCACCTCGTGGGCTCCGGTGCGGGCCTTGAGCAGGCCCACGATTCCGCCCCAAATGGCACCGCCGAGCAGCCCGGCCAGTACAGCCACGATCAAGTGGATGCCGGCCGGGAGTTCGATCGCGAAGGCGACATAGCCAGCGGCGCCGGCCGCAATGAGCATCTGCCCACGGCCACCGATGTTGAACATTCCCACCCGGAAGGCGAGCCCGACGCCGAGGCCGGCCGCGATCAGCGGCGTCGCGAAGGTGAGCGTCTCGGTCAGCGGACGGATCGCGGTCAGAAAGCCGTTAGCCCGAAAGTTATAGATCGCCCCCTGGAACAGGGCGGAATAGGCGCCAGCCACGGCATCCCCGACGGCCTGCAGCAGGTCGGCGGGCCGGGAAAAGAAGTATCCGGACGTTTCCTGCACACGTTCGTTGGTGAATGCGATCAGGATGGCGCCGACCACGAGCGCGAACACGACAGCCAGGATGGAAATCATGGCGCTGCCACCGGTGATGTCGCGCAGGGTTTGGTTCCAGCGCTCAGACCCGTCCGTCTGGGCCGGTCCGGAAGCCGGAGCGGCGGGAGCCGGGGCTGCCGGTGCTGTCAGGTCGCTCACAGTGCGGCCTCCGTTGCGGGAGCGTGTTCGCCAGCCATCATGAGGCCGAGAGTGGCGCGGGGCGTGGTGCCGGGCACGATTCCAACGATTTCTCCTCGATACATCACCGCGATGCGGTCGGCCAGAGCGACGACCTCGTCAAGCTCGGTGGAGACCACAATCACCGGAATTCCGGAGTCGCGTGTTTCAATAATGCGGGTGTGCACGAATTCGATCGAGCCAACGTCGAGTCCGCGGGTCGGCTGCGCCGCCACGAACAGGCGCAGGTCACGGCTGAGTTCGCGTGCGAGCACGACCTTTTGCTGGTTCCCCCCGGAAAGCCGACCGGCTTCCATGTCGCTGCCCTGCGAGCGAATGTCAAACTCGTGAATCTTGTCGGCGGCAAACCTGGCCCGAAAGCCCAGTTGCAGGTTGCCTGCCTTCACGAACGGCGCGCCGGAGCTGCGGTCGAGCATGAGGTTCTCGGCAATGCTGAAGTCCGCGATGAGGCCGTCTTCAGTGCGGTCCTCGGGAACGAACCCGACACCGGAATCGAGGATGTGCCGCACGCTGTAGCCGCGCAGCGGTTTTCCGTCGAGTTCGATCGACCCGGTCACGTGGTGCTGCAGCCCGATCAGTGCCTCGGTCAGTTCGGTTTGGCCATTGCCCTGCACGCCGGCAATGGCGAGCACCTCACCGGCCTGAACGTCGAAGCTCACGTTGTTCACGACGATCTGGTTGCGGGCGTCGATGACCGTCAGGTTCTTCACCGACAGTGCGGTACCGCGCAACTCTGGCGCGTTCTTGTGCACGGTCAGTTCAACAGCGCGTCCCACCATGAGTGAGGCCAGCTCGGCGTTCGTCGCGGTCGGCGAGGCCTCACCGACAACGGTTCCTAAGCGGATGACGGTGATGCGGTCGGCGACGGCGCGCACCTCCCTCAGCTTGTGCGTGATGAACACGATTGACGTGCCCGACTCGGCCAGCTGGCGCATGATGATCATGAGCTCGTCGGTTTCCTGCGGGGTGAGCACGGCGGTGGGTTCGTCGAAGACCAGCACCTTGGCGTCTTGGGACAGCGCCTTGATAATCTCCACGCGCTGCTGCACGCCGACGGGCAGATCTTCGATCAGGGCGTCGGGATCGATGTCGAAGCCGAACCGGTCGGATATCTCCCGCACCTTGGCCCGGGCCGCACTGAGATCCAGGCGTCCGCCGAAAGTGGTCTGTTCGTGGCCGAGCACGACATTCTCGGCGACGGTGAACACCGGAACGAGCATGAAGTGCTGGTGCACCATGCCGATACCGGCATTCATGGCGTCGCCGGGACCGGCGAATTTCTGCACCACCTCGTCGAGCAGAATCTCGCCCTCTTCGGCGATGTAGAGGCCGTACAGCACGTTCATCAGGGTGGACTTGCCGGCACCGTTCTCGCCCAGGAGGGCGTGAATTTCACCCGGCTCGACGGTGAGGGAGATGTTGTTGTTGGCGACCAACGCACCGAAGCGCTTGGTGATGCCGCGAAGTTCGAGCTTCATTCATCCTGAATTCTTGGGGTAGCACCGGCGGATCGCTGCACGGGGGATTAAAATGGGGAGGCCGACAATCCGGCCTCCCCAGGTCACTGCAGCGTATTACTGCTTCGGCGAGGCGGGCGATTCGACAGTGATCGAACCGTCGATGATGCCGGCCTTGATCGCGTCAACGTCGGCGGCTATGGTCGCAGGAACCTTGGACTCGAAGTCGTGGAACGGTGCGATGCCGACGCCCTCATTGTCGAGGGTCCCGACGTAGGCGCTCGGGTCGAAGGTTCCAGAGCCGGAGGCGGTCACCACTGTGGACACGGCGACCTTGATGTCCTTGAGAATGCTGGTCAGGAACAGGCTGGAGCCGGCCGGGTTGGTCACGTACAGATCGGCGTCAACACCCACCATGGCGATGTCCTTGCCCGAGCTCTTGATCGCTTCGATCGCGCTCAGAAAGATCGGTCCACCAACGGGCAGGAGCACGTCGGCGTTCTGATCGATGAGGCCCTGGGCCTTGGCGAGGGAGTCAACGCCGGCGGCGAAGCCACCGGTGAACGAACCGGTCTGCGAGGCGACGTCCCAGCCAATGGTCTTGACGGAGGTACCGTTCTGCTCGTTGTAGTACGCGACGCCGTCAGCGAAACCGTCCATGAAGATGGTGACCGGTGGGATCTGCCGTCCGCCATAGGTACCGACGACGCCGGTCTTGCTGTATCCGGCAGCGGCGTAGCCGGCCATGAAGCCGGCCGGGGCGGTGTCGAACAGGAGCGGCTTGATATTCGGGGCGTCGATTTTGCCGTCATTGTCCAGGTCGGCATTGTTATCGATGAGGGCGTAGTTGACTTCGGGGTTCGCGAGTGCCGACTCAATGGTGGCGGCGGCGAGGTCGAAGCCGACGGTGATGATGAGGCTGCAGCCCTGGTCAACCAGGTTCTGCACGTTCGACTGGTAGTCGGTTTCGGCAGCGGATTGGACCGTCTTCGGAGTGACTTTGAGTTCAGCGGCGGCCTCGTTGAGGCCCTCGAAGCCGAGCTGGTTGAACGACTGGTCATCGAAGCCACCGGCGTCGGACACCATGCAGGGCAGAAAGTCGCTGGCGGCAGCGGAGTTGGTGTCATCAGTGGTAGCGGGGGCCTGGGCACAGGCCGCGAGCATCGCCACGGAACCGAACATTGCAAGACCGGCGAGTACGGTCTTACGGGTCGAAATTGTCAAGAGGACCTCCAGGGTGCTGCCCAGCGAGATCGCACGGGCGTGGTGCGATCCACGTTACCGAATGTGACGCTGCGCAGATGAGCATTGTGCGTGCACGGGCGAGTCGTTATCAAGCCGCGACATTGCCGAAACAATTTCTCCCTTATTGGGGTGAACTCGGGCCTTCCACGGAAATGATCCCGGCTATAATCGCGGATCGAATCTGGTCGAGTTCATCCACGAGTTCGGCCGAGACGAGCGCGGCCTGATCGTGGAAGTCGGCAATCTCGACGCCGCCGTTCTTCAGGGTTCCCACGAACGCCGTGTTGTCGAAGCTACCGTCGAGGTCGGCCCCGATGGTTTCGACGACGGCGGCCGACGTGTTCTTCAGCACGCTCGTGAGCACGACCGACTGAAACTGGGCCGGCAGGGTGATGTAGCCGTCGTTGTCGACCCAGATGACGGAGACGCCCGGCGTTTCGATCGCTGCGGCCGCCGCGCCCTGACCGACCTGGCCGGCCACCGGCAGAATGATGTCGGCCCCCTGGTCGATGAACGACTGGGCGAGGGCTTTGCCCTTGTTGACGTCTTCGAAGTCGCCTGTGAAACTGCCGTCCTGGGCGTCCTTGTTCCAGCCGAGAACCTGCACCTGCGTCTTGTGCTTGTCGTTATACATCGCGACACCGTCGACGAAACCGTCCATGAACAGGGTGACGGGTGGCTGGTTGCCGCCGCCGAAGGTCGCCACGATGCCGGTCTTGGTGACGCCGGCCGCGAGGTAGCCGGCGAGGAACGAGGCCTGGGCGGTGTCGAACACGATCGGTTTCACGTTGGGGGCATCGACGACCTCGTCGACGATCGCGAAGTGCACGTCGGGGTTGGCGGTCGCCTCCGCGAGGGTGGCATCGGCGAGTTCAAAGCCGACGGTGAGAACGAACTGGCATCCGGTTGCCACGGCCTGACTCACGTTGGGTGCCAGGTCGATCTCCGACGTCGACACGATCGCATCGGTGTCAATGCTGTACTTCGTCGCCGCCTCCTGCAGCCCTTCCCAGCTGGACTGGTTGAAGGACCGGTCTTCGAGGCCACCCGAGTTCGTGACCATGCGGGCGCAGTAGTCGGGCGCCGTCGCATCCACTGTCGCGGTCGGTGTCGGCGCCTGCGCGCACCCCGCCAGCAGCAGAGCGGATGCCGCGAGGGCAGAAACAGCAATCAACCGGCGCATGAGCACTCCCTTAAGCATGAACTGGAATTCTAGTCAGGTCGGGCTTAGAGCACGTCGCTGGAACCCGAGAGCTTCAGCGCATCGACGACCGCCTTGACCTTCTGGGCGTTCGCGCTCGTGGTGACCAGCAGGGCATCAGGGGTGTCGACCACGACGATGTCTTCGACGCCGATAAGCGCGATCATACGGCCGGTGTGGCTGACCACGATACCGCTCGACGAGTCGGCGAGTACGCGGGCCCCCTCGCCGAGGATGGCGAGGTTGGCTTTGCGCCCGCCGGAGTGCAGCTTGGCAATCGACGCAAAGTCGCCAACGTCATCCCAGTCGAACTGGCCGGGAATGACGACGAGTTTGCCGGCGGCCGCGGCAGGTTCAGCCACCGAGTAGTCAATGGCGATTTTCTTCAGGCGCGGCCAGACCTGGTCGACCACGGCGCCGCGGGCCGGGGTATCCCAGGCGGCAGCGAGCTCCAGCAGGCCGGCATGCAGTTCCGGCTCTGCCGCTTCGATCTCGGCGAGCAGGCGGTCGGCGCGGGCGATAAAGATTCCGGCGTTCCACAGGTAGTGTCCGTCGGCGAGGTAACCCTCGGCGATGTAGGGGCTGGGTTTCTCCACGAAGGAGGCGACGGCCAATGCGGTCGGAGCGCCGTCGATGGCTAGCGACGCTGCGCTCTTGATATAACCGAAGCCGATCGCGGCCTCGGTCGGCTGGATGCCGATCGTGACGATGTAACCGGAATCCGCCGCGGCAACCGCTTCGGTGACCGCCGACCGAAACTGGGCGTCGCCCTTGATGACGTGATCGGCCGGGAACGACCCAATGATGACGCCCGGCTCGCGACGCTGCAAAATAGCGGCGGCGAGTCCGATCGCGGCGGTGGAGTCACGCGGTTCGCTCTCGAGCACGACGTTGGGGTCAGCCAGTTCGGGCAGTTGCACTTCGACGGCAGCCCGGTGGGCACGGCCGGTGACGACCATGATGCGCTGCTCGCCCGACAGTGGAACGAGGCGATCCCAGGTATCGCGCAGCAGGGTGTGGCCGGAACCGGTGAGGTCGTGCAGAAATTTGGGGGCATCCGCTCGCGACAACGGCCACAGCCGGGAGCCGATACCGCCAGCGGGAATCACGTTGTACAGGCGGTCGATGGGCTCACTGGACGTAATCATTGGCTCAGACTATCGGGCGGTCCCGACCACTGTCGGCCACGATTGTTCATGCGCGCGTCACCAGGCGGCAATGGCCGTTGCTTAGTCTCGAACCATGCGGATCGCAGTCATCAGCGAAAGTTTTCTCCCCACCGTGAGCGGGGTGACCACGAGCGTATGCAGAGTGCTCGAACACCTGGCCGGCACCGGACACGAGGCCATGGTCATCGCCCCTTCCGGCGCCCCGGCCGAGTACGCCGGATTTCCGGTACACACGGTCTCTGCAGTGAACTACCGCGAATTTCCAGTGGGTATGCCCAGCCCGCAGGTGCAGAAGCTGCTCGCTGACTTTCGCCCCGACGTGTTGCACGCCGCCTCGCCGTTTCTGCTCGGTGCTCAGGGCATCAGCGCCGCCAACCGGCTCGACATTCCCTCGGTCGCGATCTTCCAAACGGATGTCGCCGGCTACGCACACAGAAACCACCTCGGCCCCGCAACGGCGCTAGCCTGGCGATTTGTGAAGTGGGTACACGATGGCGCCACCCGCACCCTGGTTCCATCGTCGTCGTCCATGGCCGCGCTGCTGCGCCTCGGTGTGCCCCGGCTGGCTATGTGGACTCGCGGTGTCGACCTGAACGGCTTTCACCCCAACCTGAAGAACGATCCGGCGGTCGCCGCGCTACGGGAACGGATCGCGCCTGCCCCCAAAACGGAAGGCCCGCCCGACGTGATCGTAGGCTACGTCGGTCGCATGGCCCCGGAGAAGCAGGTGGAGCGGCTGCGTGCGCTGCGCGGGGTGCCGGGCATCCGTCTGGCTCTCGTGGGTGACGGGCCGAGCGTTCCCTCTATACGGCGGGCACTCGCGGGCATGCCGGTCACCTGGCTCGGGCGGTTGTCAGGCCGCGAACTCGCCGTCGCCTACGCGAGCTTTGATGTGTTCGTGCACGCCGGTACGGAAGAAACCTTCGGCCAGACCCTGCAGGAAGCCCACGCGGCCGGGCTGCCGGTGGTGGCCCCGCACGCCGGCGGGCCAATCGACCTCGTCGCCCACGGCGAGAACGGGTATCTATTTCGACCGGACGACGACGGCGACCTGAAGCACTGGGTGTGCCAACTCGCCAACGACCCCATGCTTCGGGCGCGGATGGGCGAAGCCGGGCGCCGCGCCGTGCTCGGTCGCTCCTGGCCCACGGTCTGCTCCGAGCTGATCGAATACTACGAACAGGCCATCGACGAGCGTCTCGCCGTACGCGCCAACACGCACGTCCCGCCCTCGATGCAACGTTAGGTCACCCTAACCGGCACAAGAAGGCGGAGCGCTTGTAGACTAATGAAATGTGCTTATAGCGCATTCTCGGTCTCACTTAAGAGCCATAATTCAGCCAGGGAGGGTTGTTCATGCCACAGACGGCAGGAACCCTAGATTCTCAGCAGAAGACGACGTCACGTCGCCCCGCCGGCACCCTTTATCGGGGTAACACGGGCATGTGGTCGTGGGTATTGCACCGCATCACCGGCGTCGCGATTTTCTTCTTTCTGCTCGTTCATATTCTCGATACGGCGCTCGTGCGGGTCAGCCCCGAAGCGTACAACGCGGTCATCTCGCAGTACCAGACGCCGATCATGGGGCTCGGTGAGGTCGCGCTCGTCGGCGCCATCGTGTTCCACGCCTTCAACGGACTGCGCATCATCCTGATCGACTTCTGGAACGCCAAGTACCAGCGGGTGCTGTTCTACGTGGTCATCGGCCTGTGGGTCGTCACCATGCTCGGCTTCGTGCCGCGCCACCTCATCAACGTGTTCAGCCACTAGGGGGCGACAATATGACTTCAACAATCGAAGCTCCCCGCAGCCCGCGGACCCCCAAGGGCCCTTATGGCCGCAGCACGAAGAAGAGCGGTGTCAACTGGGAAAAGTGGGGCTGGATTTACATGCGTGTCTCCGGCGTCGTGCTGGTCGTGCTCATCTTCGGCCACCTGTTCGTCAATCTCATGATCGGCG
Source organism: Cryobacterium aureum (assembly GCF_002954245.1). Taxonomy (GTDB): domain Bacteria; phylum Actinomycetota; class Actinomycetes; order Actinomycetales; family Microbacteriaceae; genus Cryobacterium; species Cryobacterium aureum. Next base: position 50,132 of record NZ_PPTG01000038.1, read on the forward strand.
AGGGCGTCAGCGCCCTGAACTTCGCGTTCGTCGCCGGCAAGCTCACCAACCCGTTCTGGATGGTCTGGGACATCATCATGCTCTGGCTCGCGCTGATTCACGGCGGCAACGGCATGCGCACCCTGGTCAACGACTACGCCACCTCGCGAATCAGCCGCGGCATCTTGAAGGTCGCGATCCTGGTCAGCGTTGTTGCGCTAATCGTGCTCGGCACCCTCGTGGTGTTCACCTTTGATCCCTGCCCCGCCGGTGCGCCCGCCGACCTCGTGGCCTCGTTCTGTAAGTCCCTCTAGGAGCTGCACTAACAAATATGACTTCTTCCACCTCAGCACCCACGGAGTCCACCGTCGTAGACGGCGTGCACTACCACCAGCACGACATCGTAATTGTGGGAGCGGGTGGAGCCGGCATGCGTGCCGCCATCGAAGCCGGCCCCCACGCCAGCACGGCGGTCATCTCCAAGCTCTACCCGACGCGTTCGCACACCGGTGCGGCGCAGGGCGGGATGGCTGCCGCCCTCGCCAACGTCGAGGAAGACAACTGGGAATGGCACACCTTCGACACGATCAAGGGTGGCGACTACCTGGTCGACCAGGACGCCGCCGAGATTCTGGCCAAGGAAGCCATCGACGCGGTCATCGACCTCGAGAACATGGGTCTGCCGTTCAACCGCACGCCAGAGGGCAAGATCGACCAGCGACGCTTCGGTGGTCACACCCGCGACCACGGCAAGGCGCCGGTTCGTCGCTCCTGCTACGCCGCCGACCGCACCGGCCACATGATTTTGCAGACGCTCTATCAGAACTGCGTCAAGCGCGGCATCAACTTCTTCAACGAGTACTACGTGCTCGACCTCGTTATGACCAACGTCGACGGCGTCGATCAGCCATCGGCCGTGGTCGCCCTCGACCTGTCCAGCGGCGAGCTGCACGTGTTCCAGGGCAAGGCATTCATCTTCGCCACCGGCGGTTTCGGCAAGATCTACAAGACCACGTCGAACGCCCACACCCTCACCGGTGACGGCGTCGGAATCGTCTGGCGCAAGGGACTGCCGCTGGAGGACATGGAATTCTTCCAGTTCCACCCGACCGGGCTGGCCGGGCTGGGCATCCTCTTGACCGAGGGAGCCCGCGGCGAGGGAGCCATCCTGCGAAACGCCTCCGGTGAGCGCTTCATGGAACGCTACGCGCCCACCATCAAGGACCTCGCCCCGCGCGACATCGTCTCGCGCTGCATGCTCAAGGAGGTCGCTGAGGGTCGCGGCGCCGGCCCGGACAAGGACTACCTGTACCTCGACTGCACCCACCTCGGCAAGGAACTGCTCGAGACCAAGCTGCCAGACATCACCGAGTTCGCCCGCACCTACCTCGGCGTTGACCCGGTCACCGAGCCGGTTCCGGTCATGCCGACCGCGCACTACGCGATGGGCGGCATCCCCACGAACGTGAACGCCGAAGTCTGGCGCAACAACGAGCAGGTCGTTCCCGGTCTGTACGCCGCCGGCGAGTGCGCCTGCGTCTCCGTGCACGGCTCCAACCGCCTCGGCACCAACTCGCTGCTCGACATCAACGTGTTCGGCAAGCGCGCCGGCAACAACGCGGTCGAATACGTCAAGACGGCCTCGTTCACTCCCCTGCCGGAAGACCCGGCCAAGGAGGTGCGCGAACTGCTGGAAGGCATCCGTTCGTCGACCGGAACCGAACGTATTGCCGTGCTGCGCAAGATTCTGCAGGAAGAAATGGACAAGAAGGCGCAGGTGTTCCGCACCGACGAGTCCCTCGCCGAAGTAACAGAGACCATCCACCTGCTGCGTCAGCGGTACAAGAACATCGGCGTGCAAGACAAAGGGCGTCGGTTCAACACCGACCTGCTCGAGGCCGTCGAGCTGGGCTTTTTGCTCGACCTCGCCGAGGTTGTCGTCTATTCCGCCCGCAACCGCAAGGAAAGCCGCGGCGGACACCAGCGCGAGGACTACCTCGTGCGCGACGACGAGAACTATCTCAAGCACACCATGGCGTATCTCAAGGGCGACGCGATGAGCGCCGATGCCGCCGACCACATCAAGCTCGACTGGAAACCGGTTGTCATCACCCGCTACCAGCCGATGGAGAGGAAGTACTAGTGAGTACCACCACGATCGATAACAAGCCCGTTGTTCCCGAAGAGATCAAGTCCTTCACGGTGACGCTCATTATTCGTCGCTTCAACCCAGAGGTCGACGACGAGCCGCACTGGCAGGACTTCGACGTACAGCTCTACCCGACCGACCGCGTGCTCGACGCGCTGCACAAGATCAAGTGGGAGCAGGACGGTTCGTTGACCTTCCGTCGCTCCTGCGCCCACGGCATCTGTGGCTCGGACGCCATGCGCATCAACGGCCGCAACCGTCTGGCCTGCAAGACGCTCATGAAGGACCTTGACGTCACGAAGCCCATCTACGTGGAGGCCATCAAGGGCCTGCCGCTGGAGAAGGACCTCATTGTTGACATGGAGCCGTTCTTCGACTCCTTCCGGGCGGTGCAGCCGTTCCTCATGAACAGCGTTACCCCGGTCAAGGGCAAGGAACGCATTCAGACGGTCGCTCAGCGTGCGCGCTTCGACGACACTACGAAATGTATTCTCTGCGCTGCGTGCACGTCGAGCTGCCCGGTTTTCTGGACCGACGGCCAGTACTTCGGCCCGGCCGCCATCGTCAACGCGCACCGTTTCATCTTCGACTCGCGCGATGAGAATGCGGCCGTGCGCCTGGACATTCTCAACGACAAGGAGGGCGTGTGGCGTTGCCGCACAACCTTCAACTGCACGGATGCCTGCCCCCGCGGTATTCAGGTGACCCAGGCCATCGCCGAGGTCAAGCAGGCCATTATGCGCGGCAAGGCGTAACTGCTCGATTGCATGACGAACACCCCCGTCGATTCGATGGGGGTGTTCGTGCATCCGGTTAGGCTGAACCAGTGAAAGAGCTTCTGGCGCGCATCATGGCGTGGCGACCCGTACGGGTGTTCACCCACTTCACCAGCGTGGGCGGCAGTATCCTCGCCGGCGGCATGTCGTACCAGGCCATCTTCGCCATCTTCGCGGCAGTCTGGGTGGGATTCTCCATCGCTGGGCTGTTTCTCACCGCGAACCAGGGGCTGTTGAACGCGCTCTACGCCATTATCAACCAGTCGATTCCGGGCCTCATCGGTACCGACGGCATTATTGACCCTGAGGTTCTCGCGACTGCTGGCATCCTCACCTGGACCGGGGTAATCGCTCTGGCCGGATTGCTGCTGACGGCATTGGGGTGGCTCTCGACCACGGCGCAGGCCGTGCGTACCGTCTTTGGAATGCCGCCCCAGGCCACGTTCTTCATCTGGGTCAAACTGCGCGAGCTCGGCCTGGGACTGCTGTTCGGGCTGGCCCTGGTCGTCTCCGCGCTGGTCTCACTCGCGAGCACCGCGCTGCTCGGTGCCCTGTTCGGCCTGTTCCAGATTCCGCAGGACTCGGTGTTTTACGAGGCATCGGCCCGTGGCATCGGTCTTTTGGTGGTGCTCATCATCGACACGATTACCTTGGCCGGCCTGTTCCGGGTACTGTCACGGGTGCGCATTCCGGTGCGACGGCTGTTCGCCGGAGCCGTACTGGGCGGCGTCGCTCTGGGGGTGCTGAAGATTCTTGGTGGCGCGCTGCTCGGCGGTGCCAGTCGCAACCCGTTGTTGGCGACTTTCGCTGTGATCATCGGTCTGCTGGTCTGGTTCAATCTGGTGAGCAGTGTCACGCTCCTCGCCGCCTCCTGGATTGCGGTCGGCATGAATGACGCGGGAATTCCGCCGCACACGCTCAGCGCCGATGAAGCCGCCGAAAATCAGGAACAGCGGATGCACGATGCCTTGCGGTTGACCGCGCAGGCCGAATTCACCGCCGCCAGGGGCGACCTCGATGCGGCGCCGTGGTATGCCCGCTGGAACGCCCGACGCCGACTTAAGACGGCCGAGGCAGTCGTCGAGGGGTACGCCACGGCGGATGCGGCCGACGCCCCTAAGTAGACTTGACCCATGTCTGACACCAAACCCCTTCGCATTGCGAGCATCAACACGAACGGGGTACGAGCCGCGTACCGCAAGGGGATGGGCGACTGGTTAGATGCCCGTGACGTTGACATTCTCGCGATTCAGGAGGTGCGAGCCTCCACCGAAGACCTCGAGGGACTGCTCGGGCCGGACTGGAACATTCTGCACGATGCCGCCACGGCCAAGGGCCGCGCCGGAGTTGCCCTGGCGAGTCGCGCCGGGGCATCCATTCACCGTGTCGCCCTCGGCGCCGAAGAATTCGACAGCGCGGGCCGCTGGCTCGAAGCCGACTACGAGGTCAACGGGCACATCATCACCGTGGTGAGCACGTACGTGCACTCCGGCGAGACCGACACTCCGAAGCAGGTCGAGAAGTACAAGTTTCTGGACGCCATGCTCGCTCGGCTGCCCGAGTTGAGCATGCACAGCCCGCTCGCGCTCGTGCTGGGCGACCTGAACGTGGGGCACCGCACGCTCGATATCAAGAACTGGCGCGGAAACAAGAAGCACGCGGGCTTCCTGCCGGAAGAGCGTGAGTATTTCGACCGTATCCTCGGGGCCGAAGGCGACGCTGAGTACAACGCGGGTGCCGGAATCGGCTGGGTGGATGTCGGGCGTAAGTGGGCCGGTGAGGTCGAGGGGCCCTACACCTGGTGGTCCCAGCGCGGGCAGGCCTTCGACAATGACACCGGGTGGCGACTGGACTACCATCTGGCCAGCCCGGTTTTGGCGGCATCCGTTGTTTCTTACGCGGTCGACCGGGCTGCAGCGTATGACCAGCGATGGAGCGACCACTCCCCCGTCGTTGTCGACTATGACCTTTCTGGAGCTAAATCATGACCAAACCCCGCCTGTATTCGGGCATGCAGCCCTCCGCCGAGTCCCTGCAGATCGGCAATTACATTGGCGCACTGCTCAACTGGAAGTCGCTGCAGCAGACCCACGACGCGTTCTTCTCTATCGTGGACCTGCACGCCATTACGGTCGCCCAGGAGCCAGCCAAGCTGCGCGAGAACACCCGCGGCACGGCGGCGCAATACATTGCGGCCGGGATCGACCCGTCGGCGTCGACGCTGTACGTGCAGTCGCACGTGTCCGCGCACGCGCAGCTGGCCTGGGTACTGAACACCATCACCGGGTTCGGTGAGGCGAGCCGGATGACGCAGTTCAAGGACAAGTCCGCGCGGCACGGCGCCGACGCGACGACCGTGGGGCTGTTCGCCTACCCGACACTGATGGCCGCGGACATTCTGTTGTACCAAACGGAGGTGGTGCCGGTGGGGGAAGACCAGCGTCAGCACGTTGAACTCACCCGGGACCTCGCGCTGCGCTTCAACTCGCGCTTCGGCGACACCTTTACGATTCCCGAGGTGGCGATCGTGAAGGAGACCGCGAAGATCTACGACCTGCAGAATCCGTCGTCGAAAATGTCGAAGTCGGCCGAGTCGCACGCCGGAGTCATCTGGTTGCTCGACGAGCCCGGCGTCACTAAGAAGAAGATCATGCGAGCCGTGACGGATGCCGATGGCGGCGTGGTCTTCGACCGCGAGAACAAGCCGGGCGTGGCCAACCTGCTCACGATCTACTCCGTGCTCGCCTCGCGCACGATCGAGTCGCTCGAAACCGAGTACGCCGGTCGCGGCTACGGCGACCTGAAAAAGGGACTCGTCGACGTTGTTTTAGGCACCTTCGACCCTATTCGCGCGCGCGTCGCCGAACTGCTCGGCGACCCAGCCGAGCTCGACCGGGTGCTGGCGTCGAACGCCGCCCGGGCTGACGCTGTCGCCAACGAGACCCTCGCTACCGTCTACGACCGCGTAGGCTTCCTCCCCCGCCGCTGATGCGCCCGTTCTCGCTCTCATCGCCAGTGGTGCTGCTGGATGAGCCGTCGCTCGGAGACGCCGACCAGGTCTTTGACTACTGTCAGGACCCAATCTTCGAGCGTTTCCTCACCGTTCCGTGGCCGTATGCCCGTGAGCACGCCGAGGGATTCCTCGGTGAGTATGTTCCCGCCGGTTGGGCGTCGGATCGGGAATATACCTGGGCGCTGCGCGAGTCGGCTGGGGCAGACCTTGTGGGCGTGATCGCGCTGCGCTTGACGGGAGAATCCGTCGCGGCGGACGCATCCGTTCACCGGGTGGGGTCAATCGGATTCTGGCTGGGGGCCCCGCACCGCGGTCGTGGGCTCATCCCCGAAGCGCAGCGACTGGTCGCCGATTGGGCCTTCGATCAGGGGATCATCGACGTTCTGCACTGGGAGTGCCTGCTCGGGAACGTCGCGTCAGCCCGAGCGGCGTGGAAGTCGGGGTTTCGATATTCCGGGGTGGGGCCATCCGTCGCCGCCTACCGGGACGGAAGCTACCCCGACTCCTGGCAGGGCCACCTCGCCGCCGGAGACGACCGCAGGCCTCAACCCGGCTGGCCCGCCGAGGTCCTCGAACTGTGATGCTGCCAAGGGTCGTGCTGTTCGACCTCGACGACACCCTGTTCGCGCACCGAGCCGCGGTCGCTGACGGTATTCTGCTGCACCTCGATCGAGTCGGTGGCGCCTTCGCAACCGGGGACCGGAGCGCGTCGACGGCGCTGTGGGATGCCCTCGAAGAGAAGCATTATCACTCCTACCTCACCAATGAATTGGACTTTGCCGGCCAGCGTCGCGCTCGTGCCCAGGATTTTGCTGCTTGGTTCGACATCGCGCTGACCGATGATCAGGCGGATGTTTGGTTCGACCAATATTTTGAGAGCTACCGGGCGAGCTGGCGGCTGCACGACGACGCTCTTCCCTGCTTTGATGCCCTCGCCGAGCAGATTCCCGGAGTTCGCTTCGGCCTCATCACGAACGGCGACCCGGTGTTTCAGGGGGACAAGATTCGTCGTGTCGGCCTCGCTGATCGGTTCGACCACGTCATCGCATCGGGTGCGGTCGGCTTCACCAAGCCCGATGCACGCATCTTCGAGTACGCCTGCGCGCAGTTCGATGTGCCCGTCGGTGCAGCGGTGTACGTGGGTGATCGACTGCGCACGGATGCTGTGGGCGCGGCCGCTGCGGGGCTGACCGGGATCTGGCTGAACCGAGCCGCCGTATCCGCTGTCCCTGCGGTTGACCGGGTCGACGCCTCCCGCCTCGGAGTTCTGTGCATCGAGACCCTCGCCGACTTGCCCTCCGTGCTCAGTGTCGGAAAAACTCCCGGGATGTGAACCTGATGCGGCCCGGCCGCGAAAGAGCGGCCCGGCCGCACGGAGCAGTGTGGGCTAGCGGACGTCGTCGTCTACCCAGTCGAGGGTCTTCGTGACGGCCTTCTTCCAGTTGCGCAGGAGTCGGGCGGCTTCTTCCGGGTCCATGGCCGGCTCCCAGCGGGAGTCTTCCTGCCAGTTGGAGCGCAGGTCATCGAGGCCGCTCCAGAAGCCGACCGCGAGGCCGGCCGCGTAGGCGGCGCCCAGCGCCGTGGTCTCGGCCACGACCGGGCGCACAACCGGCACGCCGATGATGTCGGCCTGGAACTGCATGAGCAGGTCGTTGGCCGTGGCACCGCCGTCGACTTTGAGTTCGGTCAGCGGCACACCGGAGTCGGCGTTGACCGCGTCGAGCACCTCGCGGGTCTGATACGCGATGGCTTCGAGTGCCGCACGGGCGATGTGCCCCTTGTTCACGTAGCGGGTGAGGCCCACGAGTGCGCCACGGGCGTCGGAGCGCCAGTACGGCGCGAACAGGCCGGAGAAGGCCGGCACGAAGTAGGCTCCACCGTTGTCCTTGACCGTCTTGGCCAGGTCTTCGATCTCGGAGGCGTTCTTGATGATGCCGAGCTGGTCGCGCATCCACTGCACGAGCGAGCCGGTGACCGCGATCGATCCCTCGAGCGCATAGTGCACGGGAGCGTCGCCGAGCTTGTAGCCGACAGTGGTGAGCAGGCCGTTCTTCGAGTGGATGATCTCGGTGCCGGTGTTGAAGATCAGAAAGTTACCCGTGCCATAGGTGTTCTTGGCCTCGCCCTGGTCGAAGGCGGCCTGGCCGAAGGTCGCGGCCTGCTGGTCGCCCAGGATTCCGGCGATCGGCACCTCGCGCAGCAGGCTGTGCCCGCTGGCGATGCCGTAGACCTCGGAGGAGGATTTGATTTCCGGCAGCATCGACTTGGGTACGTCGAAGATGTCCAGGATCTCGTCGTCCCACTGCAGGGTTTCGAGGTCCATGAACATCGTGCGGCTCGCGTTGGTGACGTCGGTCGCGTGCACGCCGCCCTCGGTACCGCCGGTCAGGTTCCACAGCACCCAGGAGTCGGTGGTGCCGAACAAGAGGTCGCCGGCATCCGCTTTGGCGCGGGCGCCCTCGACGTTTTCGAGGATCCAGACGATCTTGGTGCCGGAGAAGTAGGTGGCCAGCGGCAGGCCGACCTTGGCCTTGAAACGGTCGACGCCACCATCCGCTGCGAGACGATCGACGATCGCCTGGGTGCGGGTGTCCTGCCAGACGATGGCGTTGTAGACGGGCACGCCGGTGTTCTTGTCCCAGACGACAGCGGTTTCGCGCTGGTTGGTGATGCCGACGGCCTCAATGTCGTGGCGGGTGATGTTGGCCTTCGACAACGCCTGGCCGATGGCCTCACGGGTGTTGTCCCAGATTTCCTTCGGGTCGTGCTCGACCCAGCCGGCCTGCGGCAGAATCTGTTCGTGCTCGAGCTGGCCGGTCGAAATGATCGACCCGGCCTTGTCGAACACGATCGCGCGGGAGCTCGTGGTTCCCTGGTCGATGGCGAGAACGTACTTGGCCATGTGTAACTCCTTTGTTGTTCCAGGTGGGAAATATAAGTTTAAAGCGGATGCTGCAGAATGCGTTGGATGGCTTAACCCAGGATGGGTAGCAGCACTCCCGACGAGGCACCGGCGAGGACGCCGCCGATGATCGGACCGACGACCGGAACCCAGGAGTAGGACCAGTCACTGCTGCCCTTGCCCTTGATCGGCAGCAGGAAGTGCGCGATGCGCGGGCCGAGGTCACGGGCGGGGTTGATGGCGTAACCGGTGGGCCCACCGAGCGAGGCACCGATCGCGATCACGAGCAGAGCAACCGGCAGGGCGCCGAGGGCGGCCAGACCGCCAGCGTCGCCGTTGCGGCCGAAACCGATGACGACGAAGACCAGCACGAAGGTGCCGATGATCTCGGTGACCAGGTTCCAGCCGTAGGAGCGGATGGCTGGCCCGGTCGAGAAGACACCGAGCTTGTTGGCGCTTTCCGGTTCCTGATCGAAGTGCTGCTTGTAGGCGAGCCAGACCACGACGGCACCGAGGAACGCACCGATCATCTGGGCGCCGATGTAGGTCAGCGTCGATAGGACATTGACCGGCACGCCCGACCCGAAGGTGTCGGTGCCGCTGGCGACGAGCCCCAGGGTGACGGCCGGGTTCAGGTGGGCACCCGAGTTGTAGGCGGCGATCACGCCGGCGTAGACCGCGAGACCCCAGCCGATCGTGACCATGAGAAAGCCGCCGCCGAAGCCCTTGTTCTTGGCGAGGGCGACGTTGGCGACCACGCCACAGCCGAGGAGCACGAGGATGGCCGTTCCCACGACCTCTGACATAAAGACGACACCGAGATTGTCCACATTGACCTTTCAGATGGGGTGCTGCTGTTCACCGCACTTGACCTAGTTGTCGAGTGCGGCTGTTGTGCGTTGTGTCTAAAACGTATCGGCGCTCAGGGCGGAGTGAGCCGGTTTCGCCTGCACGTTCGTGCAGATTGTCGGCAATCGCCAGCCCTGGACGGGGGTCAGGCGACGAGAATGCCAGCCGCGGCGACGGGGGCGAGTTCGACCCCGTGTGCGTCGATCAGGATGCCCCGTGCCAGCGCGATCTCCTCGGCCCGTCGCTCGGCGTCCCAGCCGAGCACGGGGGCAACGACGAGGGCGAGTTCCTCGATCAGCGGGGTGGTCACTGCACCGACGAAGGCCATGCTGGTGCGGCGGAGCAACACGTCGACCAGGCGCACGACGCTCTCGGTGGATGCCAGAAACTCGATCTCGCGTCGGCTGTACTCGGGGTTGTGCTGGAGTGGGGCATCCGCTTGACCGCTCGGGTCGGCCATAAAGTCGATGACCTCGCTCGCCCGCGTGCCGTACCGGGCGAGCAGAGTTGCGGCGCGATCAGAGCCGACCTCATCGCCGTGGGCGGTGACCCAGACCAGGTGGGCGGCCTCCGTGGCCGGAAAGTCTCGTCCGCCGCCGATGGCGAGCCCCTCGGTCGAGACGACGCGCGGCAGGCGGAGCAGTTTCAGGATGTCGGTGCTCAGGTTCTCGGCGAGGGCGCGGAAGGTGGTCCACTTGCCTCCGACCAGGCTGAGCAGGGTGCCGTTTTCCGTACCAGCGCGGGGCAGCGGTCGAGACTCGATGCGGTAGTCGCGGCTGACGAAACCGGGGGCTTCGTCGTCGTGGCGGGGCAGCGGGCGCACGCCGGCGAACCGAAAGACGATGTGCGAACGATCGACCTTGACGGTTGGGAAAACGTGCGCGACCAGGTCGAAGAAGTAATCGATCTCAGGTTCGGTGCAGCGGATCGGCTTGCTCATGTCGTGCTCGAGGTCGGTGGTTCCGACCAGAACCCGGCCCTTGAGCGGGTAGATCAGCACGATGCGGCCGTCTTCGTGCTCGAAGAAGATCTCACGTCCTCCGGTTGCCGCGAGCAGCTCCGGGTTGTCGAGCACCACGTGGGAGCCCTTGGTGCCGCCCATGAAGGTGCTGGGCTGACCGAGAGCTGTGTTGGTCAGGTCGGTCCAGGGCCCGCTCGTGTTGACGACGACATCCGCGTGGAATCGGAATTCTTCGCCGGTGATGGTGTTGCGAAGGAGCACGCCGTTCTCATCCATTCCGGCGGCTTCGACGTAGTTGGCGGCGCGGGCGTGCGGGCCGGCGTCGAGACCGTCGCGCAGCACGTCGAGGGCGAGGCGCTCCGGGTCGTGCATCGCGGCGTCATAGTAGGTGGCTGTGTACTTGAGCCCGGGGTTGAGCAACGGCAGGGCTGCGAGCGCCTTGGCACGGCCCTTGAACTCGTGGCGCGGCACGGTTCCGCCGTCGCGAGAGAAAGCGTCGTAGATCATCATGCCCAGTTTGATGAGCATGGCGCCGCGCTCCACGTGCTTGGTGCCCTGCTTATGGGTCAGGAACCGGAGCGGCGCGGCCAGAGCGCCGGAGAAGGTGGAAAAGATGGGGATGGTGGTCTGCAGCGGCTTGACATAGTGCGGTGCAATCTTGAGCAGGCTGTTGCGCTCCGTCACCGACTCCTTCACCAGGCGAAACTCCCCGTTTTCGAGGTAGCGCACTCCGCCGTGGATCATGTGCGAGCTGGCCGATGAGGCGCCCGATACGAAGTCGTTTTTTTCGACGATGACCACGTCGACGCCCTGCAGGGCCAGATCGCGGAAGGTCGCGATGCCGTTGATGCCGGCGCCGATGATGAGCACCTGGGCGCTGGGGCGATCGGAGATCGCGGTCTGTGAGTTTAGGAACGACATTGTTGTCACCTCTGTCTCGGGCTTGCACTCGACAAGCCATGTGAATAGATTCAGTCTGACAGTCCGACACAATTTCTCAACCGGATTGAACATACGTGCAAGGAGCCGTTGTGACCTTCGAAATCGACCCCGTGCAGTCCGACCGCAGCCGCGATGCCCTCACCGCGGCGCACCTGTACTACATGCAGGACCTCACGATGGATGCCATCGCCCAGGAGCTGCATACCTCCCGTTCCTCGGTGTCCCGCCTGCTCAGCCACGCCCGAGAGATCGGCCTGGTCGACATCCAAATCAAGTCCCCGTTGGATGCCCCGAGTCACCTCGAGCAGCAGATTGAGGCTCGGTTTCAGATCACCGCGCACGTTGTTCCGGTACCCGACAGCGCGAGCGACGTCGACCGGCTCGAGCGTGTAGCCCTGTCTGTTGCACGGATTCTCGGCCAATACTTCGACTCGAACATGACCATGGGGATCGCCTGGGGGTCGACCATGAACGCGATCAGCCGGCACGTCACCCCGAAACAGACGCACAACTCGCAGATCGTGCAACTCAACGGTGCAGGCAACATGCGCACGACCGGTCTTGGCTACGCGAGTGAGATTCTCGGGCGCTTTGGAACAGCCTTCGGCGCGCACGTACAGCAGTTTCCGGTTCCGGCCTTCTTCGACAACCCGGACACCAAGCAGGCGCTGTGGCGCGAGCGCAGCATCAGTCGCCTGATCGACATGCAGGCCATCATGGATATCGCCCTGTTCGGCCTGGGCTCTCCGTTCTCCGGTGTCATGAGCCGGGTCTACGCCGGCGGCTATCTCGAGCAGGCCGAATTCGATTCCCTCAGCGCGGCCGGCGTGGTCGGTGACGTTGCGACAGTGTTCTACCGCGCCGACGGTTCGGCCGACGGAATCGCCCTGAACGAACGGTCCACCGGCCCGGACTTCACCGTGCTCCGCCGCACCCCGCGACGAATCTGCGTCGTGGCCGGCCGTTCCAAGCTCGCGAGCCTGCGCGGTGCCCTGGCCGCACACCTCATCACCGACCTGTTCGTCGACGAGAGCACAGCCCGCGCCCTGGTCGAGGCAAACTGATCGGATATTGAACGGAATAACCCGGCGCGCAGGCTGTTGCACTATAACTAGAAGTAGAACTTGCAGTACACGTGCTCCGGGGTCGGTGTAATTCCGAACCGGCGGTTAAAGTCCGCGACCCGTTAGTCCCTTGCACAAGGGACCAGCGGTTGAGCTGGTGAAACTCCAGCACCGACGGTCACAGTCCGGACGGGAGGCGCACGAGTTGGTTGGCCCCTACGGTCGACCGACGGGTTTCATGCATGATGATGCACACCCACACCCCCCGGAGCTCGTCCGACACGGATGAGGGCGGGATGACCAACAACGCGGCAGTAGACGGAGGTCTGCAGAGTGCCATGCGCCGCGCGCTTGAGCTCGCCGCCCACGGCCCCGCCACCGGAGTGAATCCCCGGGTCGGCTGCGTCGTTGTGAACCCGGCCGGCGAAATCCTCGCCGAAGGCTGGCACCGCGGCGCCGGCACCCGGCACGCCGAGGTCGACGCGCTCGCACAGCTCGCCCCCGACGCCGCGCACGGAAGCACCGTCGTCGTCACGCTCGAGCCCTGCAACCATGTCGGCCGCACCGGTCCGTGTGCCCAGGCCCTGATCGAGGCCGGCGTCGCCCGCGTGGTGTACTCGGTGACCGACCCGGGTGAGCACTCCTGCGGCGGAGCCGAGCGACTGCGCGCCGCCGGCATCGACGTGCAGGGTGGCCTGCTCGCCGATGTCGGCGAGGCCTTTCTCGGCGACTGGCTCTCCGCCGCGCGCCTCGGCCGGCCGTTCGTCACGGTCAAGTGGGCGTCGAGCCTCGACGGTCGCGCGGCCGCCGCCGACGGCTCCAGTCGCTGGATCACCGGCGCCGAAGCCCGCCTCGACGTTCACCGGCGTCGCAGCGCCTCCGACACGATCCTGGTCGGCACCGGCACCGTGCTCGCCGATGACCCTGCCTTGACCGCGCGCGACGCCGACGGCGGGCTCCTCGCCCGGCAGCCCGTGCCCGTGGTGGTCGGGCGACGGGAGGTGCCGGCATCCGCTGCCCTGTTTGCGCACCCGCAGCAGCCGCTGTTTTTTGACGGCCTCGACCTGTCTGCCCTTCTGGCCGACCTGCACACAAGGGCCGTGCGCAGCGTGTTCATCGAGGGCGGACCGACGGTCGCCAGCGCGTTCGTGGCCGCCGGGCTGGTCGACGAATACCTCGCCTACCTCGCACCAACGCTGATCGGCGGCCCGCGACTGGCCATCACGGACATCGGCGTAGCCACCATCGGCGAGCAGCGCCGCCTCTCGATTCACTCCCTCGACCGCCTCGGCGACGATGTTCTCATCGTGGCCCGACCGCTTACACCCTAAGGAATCCATGTTCACCGGAATCATCGAGGAGCTCGGCCAGATCGAGCGCATCGAGACCACAGCTGATGCCGCCCGCCTCACCATCCGCGGCCCGCTCGTGGTCGACGGTGCTGGCCATGGCGACTCCATCGCAGTGCAGGGCGTCTGCCTCACCGTGGTCGAACGCACCCCTGACACCTTCACCGCCGACGTGATGGCCCAGACCCTGTCGATGTCGACCCTGTCTGACGCCCGAGTCGGCTCCCCGGTCAACCTCGAACGCGCTGCCCTGGTCGGCGGACGCCTCGGCGGCCATATCGTGCAGGGTCACATCGACGGCACCAGCACCGTGCTCTCCGTCACTCCCGGCGAGGCCTGGCGGGTGCTGCGATTCAGCCTGAGCACCGAACTCGCGCCGCTCGTCGTCGGCAAGGGCTCGATCGCCATCGACGGCGTCTCCCTCACCGTGAGCAACATCAGTCCTGCCACGGACGCGAACCAATGGTTCGAGGTGTCGCTCATTCCGGAAACCCTCGCCGCCACCACCCTCGGCGAGCGCCTTCACGGCGACCGGGTCAACATTGAGACCGACATTCTGGCCCGCCACGTTGAACGGATGCTGGCGCTCAGCGCCGCCACCTCTCCCGCTTTTCAGCCCGCAACCCACTCAAGGAGCGCATCATGAGCCTCGCCGACATTCCTTCCGCACTCGACGCCCTGCGCCTCGGCCGACCGGTCATCGTCGCTGACGATGAGGGTCGCGAAAACGAGGGCGACGTCATCATCTCGGCACAGCTGGCCACGCAGGAATGGATCGCCTGGACCGTGCGGTACTCCTCCGGGTTCATCTGCGCGCCGATGACCAATGAGATCGCCGACCAGCTGGATCTGCCGGTGATGGTGCTCAACAACGAAGACCCGCTGGGCACCAACTACACGGTGAGCGTCGACGCCGCCGACCGCCTTTCAACCGGCATCAGTGCCGCCGACCGCGCCCACACCCTGAGGGTGCTCGCTGACCCGAACTCGGCCCCGGCGAGCCTGCACCGCCCCGGCCACATCCTGCCGCTGCGCGCCCGCGACGGCGGTGTACGTGAGCGCGGAGGCCACACCGAAGCCGGTGTCGACCTGATGAAACTGGCCGGCCTGGTTCCGGTCGCGGCGATTGCCGAGATCGTCGCCGAGGACGGCGAGATGATGCGCCTGCCCGGGTTGATTGAACTCGGCGAGCGCGAAGGCCTGCTCGTCATTACGATCAAGGACCTGATCGACTATCTCAATGAGTTTCATCCCGACGAGGCTCTGCCGACGATTGCCCCGCTCATCGAGGCGCCGCGGGTGGACTTCGAGGTGGAGACTACGGTGCCCACCCGGCACGGTGCCTTTCGGGTGCGCGCGTATCGCGACCGTTCCACCGGCGCCGACCACGTTGCGTTTGTCGCGGGAACCCCGGTCAACGGCGCCATCGTACGGGTGCACTCAGAGTGCCTCACCGGTGAAGCCTTCGGCTCGCTCAAGTGCGAGTGCGGACCTCAGCTCGACGCCTCGCTCGACATCATTCAAGAGGAAGGCGGCGTGGTCGTGTACCTGCGCGGCCAGGAAGGGCGCGGAATCGGCCTCATCAATAAGCTGCGCGCCTACAAGCTGCAGGAGGACGGCCTCGATACCCTCGACGCAAACGTTGCTCTAGGTCTACCCGTCGACAGCCGCGATTACGGCGCAGCCACCAGCATCCTGCACGATCTGGGGTTAAACTCGGTGCGTCTGCTCACCAACAACCCGGAGAAGATGCGCCAGCTCGAGCTTCACGGCGTCGCCGTGACCGAGCGAGTGCCGCTCGTCGTCGGGATCGGCGAGTTCAACGAGGAATACCTGGCCACCAAGCGGGACCGCATGGGGCATCACATAACCAACACCGAGATCATGAACGGAATCGCCTAATGGCCGGACCAGGACCCACCATCCACGTCGACGGAACGGGCCTGCGCATCGTCATCGTCGCAGGTCTTTGGCACGATGTCATCACCGACGGCCTCATCGCCGGCGCCACCCGGGTGCTCGAAGCGAGCGGAGCGGAATTCTCGCTCGTGCGCGTGCCGGGCAGCTTCGAACTGCCCGTTGCCTGCAAGGTCGCGCTCGAAAATGGTGCGGACGCGGTCGTCGCTCTCGGCGTGATCATTCGCGGCGGCACCCCCCACTTCGAATTCGTGTCGAATGCGGCAACGGATGGCCTCACTCGCGTCGCGCTCGACGCCGGCAAGCCCGTGGGCTTCGGCGTGCTGACCCTCGACGACGAGCAGCAGGGGCTCGACCGGGCCGGGTTGCCCGGATCCAAAGAAGACAAGGGCGAGGAGGCGGCATCCGCTGCCCTTGCTACCGCGATACTGCTGCGGGAACTGCGCGGGCACATCGGGTAAGTGGTGGTGCGGTTGAGTCCGTAGGCTGAACATATGGACCTTCTACGCAACATTCTGCTCATTCTGCACTTCGTCGGCCTCGCCTCGCTGCTCGGCGGCGTTCTCGTGCAGATCAAGCCGATCATTGCCGGCAAGGGCACGATCGTCGCCGCGATGTTCCACGGCGCGCTAACCCAGCTGGTCACCGGTCTGCTGCTGGTCGGCGTCATTCAGATGGGCACCCTCGGCCACATCGACAACGCCAAGATCGGCGTCAAGCTGCTCGTGCTCGTCGTCATCACCGTGCTCGTGATCGTGAACCGCAAGAAGCCGAGCGTGTCGTCGCTGGTGCTCTGGGCCATTGGCACCCTGACCCTGGCCAACGTAGCGATCGCGGTGCTCTGGAAGTAGCTGCGCGAAAGCGGGCTAAAGTATTTTGTGACCTCTACACGCGGGCACACCACCATTCGTGCGTAAACGCTTCCGCGGGAAGTCTGATCGACTTGCGGGTTTCGTCGGCGCTCAGCCATCCTTTCGGAGTGTTCCACCCTCATGTCAGTAACCACCGCGTCAGTTTCGACGCCGACCACACCTCTCAATCCGAAAAGCCGCGTCGTTATGGCGAGCCTGATCGGCACGACCATTGAGTTCTACGACTTCTACGTCTACGCGACCGCTGCGGTATTGGTCTTTCCGCACCTGTTCTTTCCGACCGGCAACGACACCACTGCGCTGCTCGCCTCTTTCGCCGTCTTCGGCGCTGCCATGGTCGCCCGCCCGATCGGCGCGCTGTTCTTCGGCCACTTTGGTGACCGGAAGGGACGCAAGGCCACCCTGGTCGGCGCCCTGCTCACGATGGGCATCGCGACCTTTTTGATCGGCTTGCTGCCGACCTACGCCATGATCGGCTGGTGGGCACCGCTCATGCTCGTCATCCTGCGCCTGGCCCAGGGCTTCGCCCTCGGCGGGGAGTGGAGCGGCGCAGCGCTGGTCGCGACCGAGAACGCACCGGTCGGCAAGCGCGCCTGGTACGGCACCTTCCCGCAGGTCGGCGCCCCGCTCGGCTTCATCATCGCCAACGGTCTGTTCCTCGGCCTCGCCCTGGCTCTGCCGTCGACCGACCCGACCCGCCCGTCCGAAGCATTCCTCGAGTGGGCCTGGCGCATCCCATTCCTGTTCTCGGCCGTGATGGTGATCATCGGACTCTGGGTGCGTCTGCGCCTGGTCGAAAGCGATGTCTTCACCAAGGTCGTCAAGGCAGACCGCGTGGAGAAGCTGCCGCTTGCGGCCGTGTTCAAGTCCAACTGGCGCGAACTGATCCTCGGCACGTTCATCATGCTCGCGACCTACGTCTTGTTTTATCTGATGACCACCTTCACGCTCAGCTACGGCCGTGCCGCAACGGATGCCCCGCTGGCGGGACTCGGGTTCAGCTACAACACCTTCATCCTCATGATGATTCTCGGAGTGGTGTTCTTCGGAATCTTCACCCTTGCCTCCGGTCCGTGGGCTGACAAGCACGGGCGCCGCAAGACGCTCATTATTGTCACCGTGTTCATCATCGTGTTCGGGTTCCTCTTCGTGCCACTGCTCGGTGCGGGAGACCTCAGCGTCATGCTGTTCCTCATCGTCGGCTTCTCGCTCATGGGCATGACCTTTGGCCCGATGGGCGCGCTGCTGCCCGAGTTGTTCCCGACCAGCGTGCGCTACACCGGCTCAGCCTTTGCCTACAACATGAGCTCGATCCTCGGTGCGGCCGTGGCCCCGTTCATCGCGGTCTGGCTCTGGACGATCGGCGAGGGCAGCCCGTTCTGGGTCGGCATCTACCTCTCGGTGATGGGCGTCATCACCCTGGTCGCGCTCATCCTGAGTCGCGAAACGAAAGACCTCGACCTGCACCGCTAACCGTCTCCCGAGAGCGGGAAAATTGTTGCCTCGAGCCACTCAAAACAACAATTTTTCCGCTCTCGCGTTCGTTGAGGCGCTAGTCGAGGAATAGGGCACGCAGGCGGCGGGTTGTCGCGAACAGGCCGACCACGATCATCACGGCATAGTAGAGCACGTGCCAGAGCAGCCCGAGGTTGACCTGGCCGGTAGTCAAGGCGCGCACCAGTTCGACACCGTGCCAGAGCGGCAGCGCCTGGATCACGTACTGAATACCCTGTGGGTAGACGCTGAGCGGGTAGAACGTGGCCGAGAACAAAAACATCGGCAGCAAAATAAAGTTGATCCAGTCCATCTGCTGGAACGTCTTCATGTAGCTCGTGACCGCCATACCCACGCTCGCAAAGCCGAACGCGATGATCAACACTGCGGGCAGGGCGAGCAGCGCCCACCACGACAGGTTCAGGCCGAGCGCCTGCATGACGAGCATGAATCCCGTCGCGTAGAGCAGGCCGCGCGCCAAGGCCAGCGAGATCTCGCCGAGCGCCACATCGAGCGGCCCGAGCGAGGTGGACAACATCCCCTCGTAGAGCTTCGCGAACTGCATCTTGAAGAACACGTTCCAGGTCGAGTCGTAGATCGCTCCGTTCATCGCGGCGACGGCCAGCAGCGCCGGGGCGATGAACGCTGCGTAGGGCACCTGGGTTCCGTCAGCGGTCTGCACCTGGCCGATCAGCGCTCCGAGGCCGAGGCCCATCGACAGCAGGTAGAAGATGGGCTCGACGAAGCCGCTCAGCACCACGAGGGAGTTGGTGCTGCGGGTCGCCCGCCAGCCGCGCGCCATCACGCTGCGCGCGTTGCCGGCGTACAAACTGCTAAACGGCCTGGGCGGGCGAGCGGATGCCGCGATCGTCGACGGAGACAGCTGCGGCCCGGTCACTTGTTCAACCTTTCGGCCGTGAGGTGACGGGCCCAGATCCAGCCGACGGCAAGCAGCGCAGCCAGATAGAGCACGTGTACGAGGCTCAGCCAGATCGGCTCCGGCATACCGTAGGCGAAGACTCGAGCGAGTTCGGTGCCGTGCCAGAGCGGCGAGATCCAGCCGATCCATTGCAGGTACGGCGGCAGCACGTCGAGCGGAAAGAACGTGCCAGAGAACAGGGTCATCGGCAAAATCACGAAGCGCTGCACCATGGCGAGCTGCCCGGTGTCGTCCTTGAGTGTGGCCGTGTAAGCCATCACGAGCGCGCCGAAGGCCAGGCCGGTAAGCAGCGCCACCAGCACGGCGACGAACCCGAACGGCCCGGGTACCGCCCCGAAGACCAGCATAAAAACGTAGAAAATGGCGCAGGTGAGCAGCATGCGCGCGGCGACCGAGATGACGATGCCATTGATGATCTGGCCGGGCTGGATGGAACTCGCATTCATGCCGAAGAAGGTGGGGTTCCACTTGAAGCCGAGCATGATCGGGTAGGTGAACTCCTCGGACGCCACCGCGATCGCACTGCTCGCGAGCAGCGCCGGGGCCAGGAATGCGAGGTAGCTCACCCCGTTCACGGCGTTGTCGCCCAGATTGCCGTCGACCAGGCTCGCCAGGCCCACCCCCATCGCGTACAGGTAGACCAGCGGGCTGCCGATTGCTGTGAACAACACGGTTTGGGCATACGACCGCATCACCCGAAACCGGTGTTCGGCCACATACCAGGAGCCGTAGCGGCGGGTGCGCGCCGCCTGCGCGACGGCTGCGGCGAGCGCATCAGAGCGGATGCCGTCGCTCGTGTTGTCGGAAAGCGTGCTCATTCGATCAGGTTTCGGCCGGTGAGCCGCAGGAACACGTCTTCGAGGCTGGAGCGACGCACGAGGCTGGTAATCGGGTGCAGGCCGGCCGCGGTCATCCGCTCCAATTCGTTCTCGCCACTGTCGCTGTAGACCAGGATGCGGTCGGGCAGTACGTCGACCCGCTCGCCGTAGCCCTCGATGCGGCCGGCGACCTCGGCGTTCTGCGTGGACCCGAACCGCACCTCGAGCACCTCGCGGGAGGAGTAGCGGCGAATGAGGTCGGCCGGGGAACCCTCGGCCATGATGCGACCCTTGTCGACCACGACGAGGCGGTCGCAGAGCTGCTCGGCTTCATCCATATAGTGGGTGGTGAGGAGCAGCGTTGTGCCCTGCTCTTTCAAGCGAAACAGGCGGTCCCAGAGAATGTGGCGCGCCTGCGGGTCGAGGCCGGTGGTCGGTTCGTCGAGCAGCAGGATGCGCGGGTCGTTGATGAGAGCCCTGGCAATGGTGAGGCGACGTTTCATGCCGCCGGACAGGTCGTCGACCTTGGCGGAGGCCTTGTCGGCGAGCTGCGCGAACTCGAGCAGTTCGTCGGCCCGACGGGCCACCCGGGCTCGTGGCAGCCCGAAGTAGCGGCCGTAGACCAGCAGGTTCTCCCGCACCTTCAATTCCATGTCGAGGTTGTTCTCCTGCGGAACGACACCGACCTGGGAGCGAATCTCGGGACCATACCGGTTCGGGTCGAGGCCGAGCACAGTAAGGTCGCCGCTCGTGCGGGTGGAGACCGCGCCGATCATGCGCATCGTCGTGGATTTACCGGCGCCATTGGGGCCGAGCAGCCCGAACGACTCCCCCGGCGCAACCTCGAAGCTGATGCCGTCGACGGCGACGAAATCTCTCGAGTTTTTGGGCTCTCCTGACTCTTCCGTGGGTTAGTTTCGTCCGGGAAGCACGGGTTTGTGCCCGCCGAGGCTGAGCATGGCGAGGGCGATGAGCGCGTCCGGTAATTTGAAGCCGAAGGCGATGCGGGTCATGA
>NZ_PPTG01000052.1 GCF_002954245.1 Cryobacterium aureum
AATTCAGAATCTGCCCGCCGAAACGCCCTGCCCGCCTGGATCCACGAATACAATCACCACAGGCCCCACACCGCCATCGGAAACCACCCACCCATCAGCCGCTTAACCAACGTCCCTGGGCAGTACACCTAGCTAGCCCTCGAGGTCGTCGACGCCGGGGGTCCAGCTCAGGCCGGGCACGCCCCAACTCTTCTTGCGTTCGACCTTGGTCGCCATTTTCGCGTAGACGTGCTCGAGACGATCGACATACAGCGTACCTTCGAGGTGGTCGTACTCGTGCTGGAAGATGCGGGCGAGCCAGCCATCCGCGCGAATCTCAAACGGTTGCTGTTCGGCGTCGACGGCTCGCAAAATGGCGGATTGTGATCGTTTCAGGGGAAACCGCTCGCCCGGAAATGACAGGCACCCTTCGTCTTCATCGACATTCTCATCATCGACGGGCTCGGCCGACACCGGCGTGATCCACAGTTCAGGATTGATCGCAACGCCGCGCCACGATACCTCGTCGTCGTCCTGGTAGCTGTAGGTGAAGATGCGCAGCCCAACACCCACCTGCGTGGCGGCGAGACCGACCCCCGGCGCGGCATCCATCGTCTCGAACATGTCTCGCACCAATTCACGCAAATTATCGTCGAAATCGACGACGGGAGCTGCGGGGGAGTGGAGAACGGGGTCACCTGAAATTACTATCGCGCGTACGGCCATTCCTCCAGAATATCGGCAAGCTTGTCGATAGGGTCATCAAGTGACCTCCGACCTAACCGATCTGGCGACAGAAATCGCTATCGATCCACGTCAGGCCATCGGAATTCCTCTGGCCTTGGTCGGTGCAGTCTTTCTCTCCCTCGGCGCACAATTTCAGCACCGCGGCGTCACCAAAGTCGAGGCGCGCACCGAAGAGGTCACCGGCGGGCTCACCGTACGCCAACTCACCCTCTTGCTGGCCAGGCCCTCCTGGGTCTTCGGATCACTCATGCTCGGCCTCGCCATCGTTTTCCAGCTCACGAGCCTCGCCTTCGCCCCCATCATCGTCGTGCAGCCGCTGGGGGCAGTCGCCTTGGTTCTCACCGCCGTGCTGAACGCGAGGGTCAGCAAGGTCAAGCTCAATCGCGCGAGCATTATCGCCATCTCCATGTGCGTCGGCGGTGTCGGCCTGTTCGTGACCGTGGCCGCGTTCACCGCCGTGGACAAGCCGGTCACCGACCAAAACCTGGTGACCATCCTCATCGTGCTTGCGGTGGTTCTGCTGGCCTTTGCGCTCGCCTTTGGGTTTCTGCGTCGCCGGTCCCAGGCGATCTTTTACATTCTCGGCGCCGGCGTGCTCTATGGATTCGTCGCCACCCTTGCCAAAGTCGTGATCAACCGCACCCAGCACGGCAACTTCGAATGGCTGACCCTGACCTGTGTGCTCGGCCTGCTGTTGGCGGCAGCGCTCGGGGCTTACTTCGTGCAGAACGCCTACGCGTCTGGACCACCCGATCTTGTCATTGCCGGGCTCACCGTCGTCGACCCGCTCGTCGCGGTGGGAATCGGAATCGTTGTGCTCGGTGAAGCCAGCCAGGCCCCGCCCGCAGCAGCACTCGCCTTCGTCGTTGCCGGTGCGATTGCCATTTGGGGCGTCTTCCTGCTGGCGCGGTACCACCCACAACTTGACCGCTGACGGCCTGCGAATTTGGGCCGCCACGGTGCGGGGCGCCGCGCGGCAGGCACGGTTTAGAATAGGGTTCGAGTGCGCAGCGTCATTTCCTGCCGCGCGTACCCGAGATATCCTGCCGGACGATGATCCCCGGCCCAACAACGTAGGGACCACTCCACTTGTCAGATTCGACCGACTTGCTGAGCAGCCCGACCCCGGGCAATGCGCCCGAGAGCGCGGCGGGTGCGCCAACCGAGAAGCCGCGGATTCGCGTGCTCATCGCTGCCGACACGTTTGCGCCCGATGTAAATGGTGCGGCCCGCTTTGCCGAGCGGCTCGCCGCTGGCCTGGTCGCCCGCGGCCACGAGGTGCAGATTATGGCTCCGGCAGCGTCGCGCAAGCACGGCAGCTGGACCGAAATGCACGAGGGCCAGCCCATGGTGGTGCACCGCCTGCACAGCTGGCGCTGGTACCCACACGACTGGCTGCGATTCGCCCTGCCCTGGCTGATCCGCGGTGAAAGCCGGCGCATTCTCGACTCCTTCCATCCCGATGTCGTGCACTTTCAATCGCACATCAATGTGGGGCGGGGCGTGTCCATCGAGGCGGCGAAGCGCAACATCCGCTTGGTCGGCACGAACCACTTCATGCCGGAGAACATGGTGAAGTTCTCCCTCGTTCCGGTCGGTTTGCAGGATCGAGTCATCAAGGCCGCGTGGCGAGCCGCCCGACGCACTTTCGGACGCGCCGCAGCCGTCACCACCCCGACCCGTCGGGCCGCCCAGTTTCTTGAGAAATACACCGGCCTCACCGGGGTATACGCCATCTCCTGCGGGATCGATGCCGACAACTATGCCCCGAATTTTGAGCCGCGCATCGAGAACCGCATCCTCTTTGTCGGTCGGGTCACCGGCGAGAAGCAGATCGACGTGTTGCTACAGGCGGCGGCGCTGCTGTCAGCCGACCTTGACGCTCAAATTGAAATCGTTGGCGGGGGCGATCAGAAGCGCAACCTGGAACACCTGGCCGACACCCTCGGTATCCGCTCGCGTGTCACGTTCACCGGTTATGTGACGGATGACGAACTGCGCGCGGCCTATTCACGTGCCACGGTGTTTGCCATGCCGTCCATTGCCGAGCTGCAGAGTATCGCCACGATGGAGGCGATGGCCTCCGGATTGCCGATTGTCGCCGCCGACGCCATGGCGCTGCCCCACCTCGTGCACGACCAGGCGAACGGGTACCTGTTCAAGCCGAGTGACGCGCAGGATCTGGCGGATAAACTGACCGTGGTGCTCACGGCGTCGCCGGAACGCCTGGAGGAGCTTAAGCGGGAATCGCTCAAGCTCATTGCCGCGCACGACATCAAGCGCACTTTGAACACATTCGAATGCCTGTATCGTGGGGAGACGGTGAGCGATCTGGTCACCAATGGGGCCTCGTCGCAGTCGCCCGATTAGTCACATGTCTGTGGGTGCAACCGTTGGGTTGTGCTTTTTGGGGCGGTAGCTCAGCTGGTTAGAGCAGCGGACTCATAATCCGTCGGTCCCGGGTTCAAGTCCCGGCCGCCCTACTGTAAATTTGATCTGATCAGGGTTTCTTGTCTGTACCGAAAGGGCAAGACTTGATGCACTATCCGTTTATTGGTCCTTTATTCAAAAATATCCGCCATCTCTGGCCGCTCGTAGAGAAGGTGCACGACCCGGTTCGAGTCATGTGGAATGACCTCGCTTACCTACGAGTTATGGACAGCGAACGACAATTCGGGCTCGGCCTGGAGCCGGTTTTAACGACAAGCGAGCTCGCCGAGTACCTCGGCGTGCAGACGCAGGCGATCTACGACCTGCGTACAGACGGACGTGGTCCCTCGGGCATTCGAGTGGGCCGGGAGATCCGCTTCCGCGTGTCCGATGTGGTGCGATGGCTCGACGGGCTTCACGAGCCCGAACCATCCAGCGCCCACGGGGACAGACGCTGATGGCCGGACGACCCCGGCTCCCGATCAGCACGTTTGGCGCCATTACGACTCAACAGGTCAGTCTCGGGATTTTTCGCTCCGTGACTCGCTTCCGCGACTGGGACGGTCAGACGCGCAAAGTGACAGCGACCGGCTCGAGTCGTAATGACGCGCAGGCAGCCCTTAAGTCGGACCTAGCGGCCCGCCTACGAGCCGGCGGTAGCGGCGACTTGCTCACGGCGAGCTCACCATTCCTGCTGCTCGCTGCGGCCTGGATGGAGGACGTGATGCTCGACGTTGACCGCTCTCAGGGCACAAAAGACACCTACCAGCGTGAACTGCGCGTGCTTGTTTTGCCCTTTTTCGAGAACTTCACGATTCGTGAAGTGACCGTTGGGCGGATCGAGCTCTTCCTGAGGCAGCAGCGCGCGCAGTCGTACCCGAGAGCGAAGCACTCCCGCACGCTGCTCGGCATGATCCTGGCCTTTGCGGTGCGGCGGGAGATCATTCCGCGCAATCCCATGAAGGAGACGTCGCGCATGAAGAAGCCCCCGCACACCCCGAAGGCGCTCACGACCGAGCAAATCGCTGCGATCCGCCTCGCGGCCCGAGAATGGCGCACGGAAGACGGCAGAATGGGGCCACGATCCGACGGCCAGGTGCGGGACATCATCGAGGTGATGCTCGGCACCGCAACTCGCATCGGCGAGGCACTCGCGCTGCGGCAGTGCGACGTCGACATGGACGCCGATCCGCCGCGGGTGAACATCAGCGGCACAATCGTCGTGCACAACGGCGCCGGCGTGCACCGTCAAGAGCACCCGAAGACACATGAGTCGAACCGGGTAATCGGCGTGCCGCAGTTCGCGGCCGACGTGATTCGCCAGCGCTTGGCGCTGCTGGATCCGGAGGACACGGAGCATCTGCTGTTCTACTCCCGGGTGGATACTCCACTGGCGCCGTACAACGTCAGGCGCACATTCCGGGGGATACTGCGGAATGCCGGCCTTGAGGGCAGGGCACCGGAAAGTCACACATTTACTCGGAGTTCTCACCGCACGGGATGTTAATCTCAGGCGGCGAGGTGACCGTCCCGAAGCTGTTTGTGAACAACGCGAACGGTCGCCTCGGCCTCGTCGGGTACTGGGACGTTGTCGCATTTGACGAGTTCGCGGGCAAGAAGAAGCGCACCGATAAGGCGCTCGTCGACATCATGAAGAACTACATGGCGAACAAGTCATTCTCCCGTGGCGTCGAGACCCTCGGGGCGGAGGCGTCAATGGTGTTCGTCGGTAACACGTCGCACACTGTGCCGTACATGCTCAAGCACTCCGATCTGTTCGACGAACTGCCCGAGAGTTACCACGACCCGGCATACCTCGACCGTCTTCACTTCTATATCCCCGGGTGGGAGATCGATACGATCCGCAATGAGATGTTCTCGGACGGGTATGGGTTCGTCGTCGACTACATCGCCGAAGTGCTGAAGTCGATGCGCAATCTCGACTATTCGGACCGCTACCAGCACTACTTCACGCTGGGGTCGGACATCTCGACTCGTGACCGTGACGCCATCCACAAGACTTTCTCTGGACTTATGAAGCTCATATACCCTCACGGTGATGCCACCGCTGAGCAGATCGAGGAACTGCTGCGCTTCGCGATTGAAGGCCGCAAGCGTGTGAAGGACCAGATCCTGCGGATGGATGCCACGATGGCCGCGGTGAATTTCGGCTACGACTCGCTCGGTGGAGGCTGGTCAGCTGTGACGACCCTCGAAGAGGACGAGTACCCGTCGCATTACTACCGGGGTCATGTGGCCGCTCCCGCCGCAGCAACGTCCCTCGGGGCAGACGCCTTGGCGTCCTCCGCAGCGACGGTGTCTGCGGTCTCGGGGACGGAATCCGCTCCGGCGAAGCTATTCCACGGGCAGCGCGACTTCGTCGAGAATCAGCGCGGCATCTCCTACGAGACGTTGCTTATGTCGTACATGGCGGGCGCGACCGAGATCGAGTTGCACGATCCTTACATCCGCTTGGGGCATCAGGGTCGTAACCTCGTTGAGCTGCTCGCGCTCATCGCGGCCGCGAAAGACCCCGCTGACGAGGTCACCTTCAATCTGTTTACAGTGCTCGACGAAGACCCTGAGTATCAGCCGAAGCAGCTCCGTATGCTGAACGACATCGTGCAGGGCGCCGAGCAGCAGGGCATCAAGGTAAATGTGGCGAAGGACCCGGGCGGCCACGACCGCTGGATCCGTACGGATGGCGGCTGGCGGATCAACCTTGGGCGTGGTCTCGACATCTTCCAGAAGGCCGATGGTGGCTGGTTCGACTTCGGCACGAGTCGACAGGAGTTCCGCCAAGTGCGCGCGTTTGGCGTCACCTATATTCGTGAAGGCACGGACAACGGATGACTAATTGGTCTTACCGACGGATGGATAGACGATGACTGTTCCCGGGTCTCTTCCGGAGATCACCTTCTTCATCATTTTGGTGACCCCAGGTGTCGCCGACTCCTTGGCAAAACGAATGGTGGTTGGCTGGCAATCGCCAGATCACAGCGCAGCGTCGAGGCTCTTCGACGCGTTGTTTGTAAGTCTCGTTTTCGACGCCAGCTACTTGTTTGTCATCCTCAGCCTGGTCGGCTGGACAGGCGGCAATGCGCTCGATAGAGCTGGGAACCTGGTGTCGACTTTGAACGGAGGTGTTCTCGCCCTCGGCCTTATTGTGCTGATGCTGCTGACGCCCGCCGGAATTGGATACTTCGCCTCTGCTCGGTTCAGAATCGTGAAAGTCCCTGCCCGTGGCGGGAAGACGCAAAAGCGCATTAGGCAGGTGAACCGTGCGCGGGCAACCCCCCGTGCCTGGGACCACGCGGCGTTTCGTGCCTATGAGCCCTGCTTCGTTCGAGTTCGAACGGAAGACGGCCGGTACTACGGTGGGTGGTTTAACGCGGATTCGCTCGTCAGCACCTACCCTTTCAGTCGCGACATCTTCATCGCTGTTGCGTGGAATATGGGTGAGTTCGGCGAGTTTGAATGTGAGGCGCCAAACACTCGAGGTGTTTGGAGTCCGATGACCGACGGGTGCATTGTCGAATGGGTCGATGCTTCACCGCTGAAAGACAAGGAAGCACAAAATGTCTGAGAACAAAGATGAATCCCGTGAGTCGCTATTTGGGAGTGCAGGGCCCCACCGGGCTCCACGTGCTCAGCGTATTTCGGAGAGCGCACGGCCCGGAGCGCAACAAGCTCGCCCCACAAGCGCTCCTCCAGGAGCAGCTTCCAGCTCCGACGCAGCGAAGGCTCCTGCCCGAGACCAGTCGAAAGGCTGACAGTGCTTACGAGCTGACAGTTCTCCCACTGCGATCCCACGCCTCTTGCAGATCGAGGCGGAGCGGGCATTATCGCTGCAGATGTCACTGGCCAAGCCGTTGTCGGTTTGCAGCGATCGGTTGCGGAAAGGAGTGGATCGCCGCCTCAAGGTCGGCGTCGTCGAAGACGACGAACGGCGCCTTGCCTCCGAGCTCGAGATGCACGCCCGCTGCGCTATTTCCTCCGATCGCGCTTCGAGCAGGGTCGCGAACTTCGAGAGCACGCCGGAGCGCTCGGAGGGAGTAGAGGTGGACCACCCCGGGAAGGCGGCGGGCCGCGGCGACGGCGTGGTCGCCGTCG
This sequence comes from Cryobacterium aureum, assembly GCF_002954245.1. Taxonomy (GTDB): domain Bacteria; phylum Actinomycetota; class Actinomycetes; order Actinomycetales; family Microbacteriaceae; genus Cryobacterium; species Cryobacterium aureum. The sequence goes on from NZ_PPTG01000052.1 coordinate 7,270, forward strand.
GCCGCATTTGCCATGGTGACCTCGGCCATGGCGTCGCCGTTGGAGGGGTCACGCACGGTGCGGGTCTAGCCGGAGACGCCGTCTCGCGGTTCAGTTTGACTTTTCGCAATCGATGCGACAAGCTGATCAGCTTTGCAAACGCCGCGCCAAGCGAACGCAAAGCCACGAGATCGTGTTGCCCCATCGGGAGCACGAGTGGCCATCCGGCCATCTGAGTGGTCATCCGGCCATCAACACCCGCACCAATAACACAAGGGAGCATGACAAGTGCAGTATTTACGAATCACCGGCGCGGCACTCCTCACGGGAGTTGGACTTGGCAGCTTGGCCGCCAGCTCAATTCTGTGGAAGCAGGCAGGCATCGACCTCGCGCCGCTCGTAAGCCGAGTCCTCAACATCCGCGCGTAGCGCGGGCCTGCTCTTTCCGTCCGTCTTAACGTGCGACACTGATTTCGATACTTGAGGAGTACAACCATGGCCCTTTTCGACGCTTCCCAGTTCACCGCCTCAAAGGCAAAACCGCTCCCAGTCATTCTGCTGCTCGATACGAGCGGCAGCATGGCGCTCGCCACGCAGGGGGGCAACTCTGGCGAGAAGAAGATCGACTCGCTGAATGGAGCTGTCCGGCGCATGCTGGGCACCTTCACCAGGGAGGAGTCCCAGGCGAATGAGTTCCTGGTGTCGATCGTCGCGTTCGGCGGCGACGCCTCAGTCGCCACGTCGCCTACGCCGGCGTCGGAGATCGCCTTCCTCGACCTCCATGCAGGCGGCCTCACGCCTTTCGGCGAGGCAATCGATGTAGCCAAGCGTCTGATCGAGGACAAGGAGCAGACCCCTTCCCGCGCTTACCGCCCCCTGGTCGTCCTCGTGTCGGATGGCGTCCCCACTGACTCGTGGCAGGACCGGCTCGACAACTTCATCGGGACCGGGCGCTCGGCGAAGTGCGACCGTATGGCGCTGGGAATCGGGCAAGAGGCGTACGAGGGGGTCGGCCGTGCAACGCTGGAGCGATTCATCGCCGGAACCGAGCACCAGGTGTTCGAGGCGAAGGATGCGGAAGAGATCCACAAGTTCTTCAGGTTCGTGACGATGTCGGTCGTCAGCCGCAGCCTGTCTCTGGACCCGAATGCGGTCCCCAAAGATGCGACCCTCCAGCCGCCAGCCACCGCCACCGAGTCCGCTGTAGACGAAGACAGCTACTGGGGATGACCCTCTGGCTCATATGCGATGCCTCAGGCAGCATGATCGAAGGCGGCAAGCGCCTCATCGTGCGTGGCGTCGTACGACAGGTCGAACAGTACCTCCGCCTCGGTCATTCCACTAATGTCGATTTGCGCCTGATTATATGGCGGGACCACGCCGCTGAACTCGGCTGGATCATTGGCGACGAGGTGCCCGGCGAGTTGCTTGAGTGTCGAGGGTCTGTCGATGCCGCTGAGCTCTTGGCGTTGCTTGGACACGACAGCAATGACCGCTACCTCATGCTCACCGATGGCTTCTGGCCCGACGATTCAAGGGAGGAGCTCAAGCATTGGCGGGACAGACTCTCCCCTGACGCGCTTCGACTCATCAAGATTGGGGCTGACTCCAACCCCAAAATGATAGGTGATGAGGTGTTCGAGGCCGAGTGCCTCCTCGAAGCGCTGGACGGGTGGCTCGCGCGATGATGCCAACCACCTGGAAGAGTTTTGGAGCCAGCGTTACGGGCCCTTCCCACGTCGCGACGGGCAAACCGAATCAGGACGCGTGGTCCGCATTCGAGCATTCCTGGGGATACGGGATCGCGGTAGCCGACGGTCTGGGATCGAAGCCGCATTCGGACTGGGGGAGCCGCGCTGCCTGTCGAGCGGTCGAGGCTTCGGCATCCCGCTTGTGGACCGACCACCGGCACCCGATGCTCCAGTCCCATTCGAGCGAACTTTTGCCGGGCATCGTCGAGGAATGGCTGTTCGCGATCGATCCCTTTGTGGAGAAAGACTGCGCTGCAACGTGCTTGTACGCAATCACCTCCCCCGACGACCAGATCCATCTTGGGATGCTCGGCGACGGCGCCGCGGTGGCTGTACTCCAGGACGGGTCGGTGATCGTACTCTCCGACTCCAAAGATGAAGGCTTCTCGAACCTCACGAACGCGCTCTCAGCAACCACAACACTCAATCATTGGCGGGTGCGGAGTGTCGTCGCGTCGGAGTGCGCAGCTGTACTCCTGTGCACTGACGGCGTCGCCGACGACGTGGAGGATCTGGCCGGCTTCGCGCGGGGCTTCGTAAAGGCATACGAGGGACTCGGGAGTTTGGCGGCGTCGCGACGCGCCTGGGAGATGCTCAGCACGTGGCCTGTGCCGAAACACAGCGACGACAAGACCCTCGCGTGCCTGATCAATGTGGTGACTCCCGATGAGTGAGGTGTTCCAACGCGCACGAAGTACGGCACTCGCCGACCAGTACGGTTATGTCCACCAGGTCGGAGCGGAGCTAGCCCGCGGCGGTCAGGGCGTCGTCTACCGGACGGGCGATGCCGACCTCGCCATTAAGCAGCCGCTGGGCCCCGACGGAGAGCCAGACCACGCGTCGAACCTGCAATCTCGCTTCGAGAATATCCGAACGTTGCCGATCCCGCCGCGCATCCCGATCTCACTGCCGCTGGCAACACTGCGCGATGGGCCCGGATACGTAATGCAACTTCTCAACGATATGCGTCCGTTCAGCATCTTCGACCTGAGTGGCGACCGCCGCGAGCAGATAGCGAGGAGCCCACGCCCGGCATGGCTAGCTGGTATCGAAGACGTGAACACCGTCGCAACGCTCATGCACTACGCCGAGTCGGGATCGACGAAGCACCGCCTCATCGCCCTCTCTAAGGTCGCCGCTATTCTGGGCCGTCTCCACGCGGCTGGCCTCGTCTACGGCGACATCTCACTCAACAACTGCTTCATCGACGAGGGCTACAACCCTGAGGTCTGGCTCATCGACGCCGACAATCTGCGCTGCGAAGTCTTGAGCGGCGGGAACAGCGTGTACACACCGCGTCTCGGTGCACCGGAGGTAGTGCAGGGTCGTGATCAGTCACGACCGCGTACCGATGCTTGGGCCTTCACTGTGATGGCTTTCGAGATGCTGGCTCTCGTGCATCCGTTCATCGGGCAGAAGGTGCTCGACCCTGATGACGACGCAGGGGGCTGGGACGCCGAGCCTGTGGCCGCGGGCGCTCCGGCCGATCTCGACGAGCAGGCGTACGCCGGGTTCTTGCCTTTCGTCGATGACGAGGACGATGACACGAACATAACGATGAGCGGGCTGCCTCGCGGACTGGTGCTCACTGCCGAGCTTTCACGCCTGTTCCAGGAAACTTTGTCAGTTGGCCGCACCAAACCCTGGCGGCGACCTGCGATGTCTTTTTGGGCGTTTGAACTGATGCGAGCACACGACCAGTCAATTACTTGCCCCGGGTGCAGAATGAGCTACTACCGCACCTATGACACCTGCCCGTTCTGCTCGGCGCAGCGACCAGGATTTGTAGTTGCGACTACGGATCGGTGGCAGATGACGGTCCAGGGACATGGCCAGGTTGAAGTCCCACTCCCACACCGCCTCTTCAACCCTTTCTCGCTGGAGCTCAACGGCAGGACGGATTTCGAGGCATTGATTGACTTCGATCGTGGCACTGCGACGCACGTTCGCGGAACGGGTGCGCTGCCAGCAGGACTGGACTTCGAGCTTGTCAGAGGAGGGCTGTGAAGTTCTCGGAACTTCCGGGACAGAGGCTTTCCGTCCGGGTGTTGCCCACCGACCGCATCGATTTCAGCGACCAGCTCGATCAGCGCAGCGGGACCATGACCGTCCTGACGGTCGAACCAACGAGCGCGGAGGGCCAGTTCGGACTTGCACTTCGCGAAAGCTACATACACGTTCGTCCTGTCAGCGAGACCGAAGCGCAGCGGCTCAATGACGAGTTGCTCCACGGAAGGGCGATGCTCGCCCAACTCTCCGATCCTGGGGTCGACGGGAGCGCCGAGCTTTCCGTGGTCTTTTTCACCGGCCAACCAAATGACCTCGGTGACGTCGAAGTCGGTCTAGATGAATACGTCATACGGGCAGCTCAACGTCTCGGCCGCCAGTCGGCTCGCAAGGTACCCGGCTGGATTCAGACCCAGTTTGTCTACGAAGTAGACGGGCTGCACTACTTCTTCTTTGCGGCAGGACCAGCAATCGGGGACGCGCTTGCAGCAGGTCAGGTTGATGAAGGCGCGGGACCGGTCGGACCGTACGAGACGTCTTCCGCGGAAAATTCGGATGAGCCAACCCACTTGCCGCACGAACTTGCGTCAGCGCCCAGGGTCGACCAGACGACGAAAAACTCCTTCATGCTCGTCGGCACTCATGCGCGCTGCGTCGCCACGGATACACCCGTCGGACATGGACAATCAATCTATGTAGCCACGAAAATCACGGCGCGCAGCCCAGAGGTCGACCCGACAATCCGGCTCGCGCGGGGCACGTTGAAATTCGTTAACTGGTCGGAGGCTGGCCAGATTCAGATTCGATCCCGTGCTCAACTCGCGAGCCTGACACTGGACGAGTCGAGCTACATGCGCAAGTGGGATGAGTTCGGCGATCTTGAAGGCACGCTTCTTCTCGATCAAGCCAGAGAAATCGGGCTGGTTCGATTCACGACGCCGACTGAGAATCGTGATGGGACAGTCACGATCCAGATCACGGATGCCTCGGACTCTGCTTTCGACGCGCTCCGTAGTGGAAACGTGGAGGCACTTGAGCTCGTAGATGCCGTGCCGAGCTACCTCAGCAATACTGCCCTCACCTTCGCTGAGTTCTCCCGGCAGATCGCATTGGGTGCAGGCGTCGGCGATCGGACGCGTCAGGGGAGGGCTGATCGTGTGTCGGGAACGACCATTCCGGTCGGTCGCTTCGACAACGAATCACTTCGCCTCACACTCCAGATCGAACGACTTTCACCGGACGGCATGCTTGTGCTGTCGCTCCAAGGCGAGATCGCGCAGATCCGACGACGTCACGCTGCCCGCAGAGCGATTCTCGAAGGTCGGTCCGCGAACCCTCAGCTCGGGCTGCTTATCGAAGAGAAGGGCGAGATCACCTCGATGCGCTCACCGCAGAAGGTTGCGCCACTCACTGCCTTCGTGCGCGACAAGGTGTTCCGGAACGACCCGACGGTGATGCAGGAGAAGGCGATCGAGGTCGCGCTCAACACCCCCGACATCGCCCTTATTCAGGGGCCACCTGGTACCGGAAAGACGACCGTGATCGCGGCGATCTTGGAGCGACTCAACGAGAACGCGTCGAAGTCTGGCCGCTCACTGAAGGGGCGCGTGCTGCTGACCGGGTTCCAGCACGACGCGGTCGAGAACATGATCGACCGCATTTCGCTCAATTCCATCCCCGTCCCGAAGTTTGGCAGGCCCACGGGGGCGGATGACAGCACCGAATCGTTCGAGCGCAACCTCGAAGTCTGGTGCAAGCAGATCGCAAACGAGTTGCGAGAGCGGAATCCGCAGTTCGCCGACATAGAGCACGAGGCGGATATTCGAGACCTTTATCAGCAGTACCTGCAGGGCCCATCGCGGCGGCTTGCACTGGCGTTTGTGACCCGAATTGCTGCGCTGAACGTGTCAGACCTCGGCGAGGAGCTGAGTCGTACCGCGACTCGACTGCTAGATCGCCTTCAAGCCGAAGACACGACGTCCGTATCCGGGCTGGCGTTGGCACCAGTCGCTGCGGCGCGCCGATTGCGAGTGCGCGCCGAGAGCTTCGCAGACGACGGGCCCGAGCGTGCCGAAGATGCGCTCGTCGATCTCGAGTTTCTCCTCACCGCAGATGAGCGCGGCGTCTTGGACAAGGCGAGTCTTTGGACGCAGTCACGGGGTACTCCTCCGTTCTTGGGGGAACTCGTTGGCGCGAAGAAGTCGCTTCTGCAGCGTCTCAAGGCTCCTCCAGAGTTTCGGGTGGAGAAGCATAGCGACGAGGTGCTCGGTCTCGGCCGACGAGTACTGGATCGGCTTCGTACCCACGGGCACGCAGCGTCCGACCGAAAGTCGGCTGCGCTTGCACAGTTCCTGGCAGAACTCGAGAACAACCCGTGGGGCATGGTCGATGCGGTTGCCGAGTACAGCTACGCGTTTGCCGCGACCGTCCAACAGTCCGTGAACAATGAGATGCAGCGACGGAAGGGTCTCTCGGCCGGTGAGTCCCAGGACCTCGAGTACGACTACGTCATCATCGACGAGGCAGCACGCGTATCGCCGCGAGACCTGATGATCCCGATGTCACAAGGTAAGCGCATCATCCTTGTAGGGGACCACCGTCAGCTTCCTCACCTCATCGACGAGGCGGTAGCCCACAGAATGGAGTCCGGCGAGGCTGGCCCCACAGAGAGCGAGTGGCTTAAGCGATCAATGTTCGAATACCTCTTCGCAGAGCGATTGAAGGCGCTCGAGACACAGGATGGCATCACGCGTAGGGTAACACTGGACCAGCAGTTCCGAATGCACCCTGTCCTTGGCGGATTCATCAGTCGCAACTTCTATGAACGCTTCGACCCTGCCGAGCGCTTCGGGTCGGGTTTGCCCGAGGGCCACTTCGCCCACAACCTCCCGGACACGCAAGCACGACCAGCGATGTGGCTTCCCGTGACAAGCGACCAGGGCCCCAGCCGCCGTAGCGGCACCAGTTGGATTCGTCAGGCAGAGGCCGATCGAATCGTTCAGCAAATCCGTGACTGGATTCGCTCGCCAGAAGGAGAGAGTCTCACCTATGGCGTGATCTCGTTTTACAAGGCGCAAGCCAACTTGATCCGCGATCAGCTCCGGGAGCTCCTCGGTGACATCGCTGACAATAAGCACCGCATCAGAGTGGGCACCGTCGACTCATTCCAGGGCATGGAGTTTGACGTGGTGTTCCTGTCCGTTGTGCGGACAGTCGCGCCGAATTGGTCACCAAGAAGTGCAAACGCCGCTGTGAATGCACGTCAACTCTTCGGCCACCTCGGCCTCTACAACCGACTGAATGTGTCCATGAGCCGGCAGAAGCGACTACTCGTTGCGGTGGGCGACCCAGCGCTCGTCCAACACGACCTCGCTGCGGAACACATCCCTGGCCTCGTGGACTTCTATCGTCTCGCCGGCGAGGCTTCGCCCGCGCTCCGATCGCCGGCCGACACTGCCACCGTGCGATCGCCCCTCACTTCACCTGCGCCACTAGTCGTCGGCATGGAACAGCCACCGCCCAAGGGACAGCCTCCGACCAACGATCAGCCGCCGACCGAGGAGGAGCGTCACGGTTTCTTCGCCCGGCTGTTCGGCAGGGGGCGAGGCTACGTATGACCGTCAGGCTGATGGACTTCGGCTCGCCGAACCCCTTTGTAGGAATCTTCGGTCGGCCACGGACGCTCGCTTGGCCGGTCAACACCTATCGGGTCACCCTGCCGATGAGCGGGCGGGGGAGCAATACATTGAACCCCTTCGAGCAGGTCATCCTCGGCGTCTTGGAGGCCGAGCCCGGACGGAACCTCTCCGACCTCGCACAGGTGACTTGCATCCCGGAGGGCCTGGTCCGCAGCGTGCTGCTTCGGCTGCGCGACAGGCGACTCATTGACAACGACAACCGACCGCCGCAGCAAGCATCGACGGCGAATCCGGAGGATTCGGAGGTTCAGATCGTGACCGCGGTCGTCTTCCAGGAGGCTCTGACCGGTCGGCTCCTGCCGCACATCCAGATCCTTGACGAAGATTCCCCACTCCGATTCAAGACGCGTGAAGATCTCAAATATTACCAGGGTCGTGTTATTAGGGCGTCCGGCAGACCCAAGTCACATGCCCACCCTTCGCCCAAGGATGTCATCGCGGTTCTTCGCGAGTCCAGGCAGCGGAGCGCGGCCTTCGGCGGCCGAGCGAAGCTGCCCGAGCTTTCCCAGATCCGCGTCGCAGACGATGCCGACAGTCACCTGCTCGAGTGCCCGATTGCGATCCAGCGAAGTGATGCCGATTTCCGGATCGCCGATCCCTTCGGGAGCGGCTTCTCGCTCATGCTGGAAGAGGTGCTGACTGCTCGGCTGGCGGGCGATGAGTCACTGCAGCAGTGGATGACGGACTGGAGGACGTCGCTCACATCGACGGAATCAGGCGACAGCAGCAGCAGAGATCGAACGCGCCAGCCTTTCGAGGCCGAGCCATTCCGGAGTCGCTACCCGAGGCTGGTAACGTCGCTCGTCGCAGGTCGCACCCGCGGCTACCGGTCGATCGCCAAGATCTACGCCTCATTGGAGTGGGCGCTCTTCTACTGCGCTGACACTCGGGACGCCGCCAACGCAATTGAGGTGGTGCGCCACACCCGACCTGACGAGTGGAGCGAACACCTGTCTCGAGCCGCTGAGCAGATTGGCCTCAAGGTGCCTGCCTACGGATTCCGCGCGATCCCACATGGGCGCCTAGCCGACATGCTCGCAGGCAAAGCCGAGATGAGCACAGTGCTGGCGGCTACGTTGGTGCAGGCGGAGCATGACGAGGCTCATCCGTTGCGAAAGCTTGCGGAGCGGCACCCAGGTTTCCTCCTGCGGATTCAAGAGATTCGGGAGAGCCGGGACGAGCAGGAGCATGGTGGCGCAGCCGAGCGGCAGGATGGAGAGTCGCGATTCGATGCGCTGATGTGCGAGTGGGTCACCGCGTTGATTCCGGGGATCCGGTTCGACGGGCCTGCCCTCGGCACAGGCCACCAGGCCACGGCTGAGGACCGGCGCCTGGATGCTCGGACAGCTGTGATCGGACAGCTCGGGTACGCACTGATGAACCGACTCCCGGGAAGTGCCCGTGACGCTCTCATCGACGCAGAACGAGCGTGGATTGCGCATTATGACAGCGACGATGCGCTCCCGCTCGTGGGGCGGCTATATGCGGCGCTGCAGTCCGTCACGATGGATCGCCTCAGCGGTCTACAAGCCGTTGCTTTGCCGGCGCAGGACTATCGCAACGTTGCCACGAGCCGCGCCGAGGTTGCCGGTTTCGGTCGCATACCGGAAGCGCTCTCAAGAGTGCGCCCCGAGCGAGTTCGGGAGGCCATGTTCGGGAATGGGTCAACCCTGGGAGCATGTGCCATTGCGCTGCTACTTGTCCTGAGCGACGAGCAACTGGTGAAGCTGGCGGCCGTCCAGCCCTCCTTGATGGCGGACATCGGTGCCGTCATCTCGCATCGTGGGCATGGCAATGAGTCCGTACCACTAAACAAGTCGGCGACCAAGTCGCTGCGCACCTCAGCAATAAACTCAATTCGAACCCTTATGGAGGCCTAGATGGATGCACCAATCGACAAGGACAGGCCCCATACAGATGCGCCGACGGCTACGGGAGTAAAGCCGGTCCGGGCGGACGACTTCGCGATTGCGGAGCTCCAGTCGAATCTGGAGCGGAAGATTGCCGATGTCGGCGAACGACTGAAGGCCACGGAAGCTGCGGCAGGCGCCGCGCAAGGGCTGCTTGACACCCTCGAACGCTTCGCAAACGCCAACGCTGCTGATCGCGCCGCTCTCGCGCGCGGAAAGGCCGAGTTCGTCGAGCGACAGCAAGCCGTGTGGCGCGCCGAATCCATCCGCGACGCAGGGTATGCAGACGAGCGCGCCAAGCTGGATGCGGAGCTGCTGGACCGGCGGCGAGCACTCGACACGCAACTGAGCACCACCCGCACCACGCGGCTCGCGGAGGTTGCCGAAGCTGAGGAGGCGGAGCGCGATCGGGTGCGCGCTGCGATCGAAGCAGAGCGCACCGCTTGGGATGCCCGACGTCAACTGCAAGAATCCTCCCTTGCGCAGCTCATGGCCGAAGTCGAAACACAGAAGGGCGCGGTAATCGCCACGCAGAGCGCGCTCGAGGGCCGCCGCGTGGAGATCGAAGGCCTGGAATCCGAGGCCGAGCAACGTGAGTCGCGTGCCCGGCGACAGGCGCGGCGTCGCGCCGAGAACCTTCAGGAGGAGGTCGACGATCTTGTTGTCGAGCGGCGCCTGTCTTTCGAGAGCGCTCTGCAGGCTTCCGCTGCTGAGACGTCCCAACTTCGCGCGACGATAAGGTCGCAGACTGATCTCGTCGGAGCGTACGAGTCATTGAAGCAGCAGTTGGGCAGCCAGCACCCAGCTGCAGTTATTCAGATACTCAACAGCAAGACCGATGAGATCACGCGTCTGCAGGAGGAACTGGCGACTCGGCCGACGGAGGAGATGCGCACCCGGTACGAAAGCCTCGACGCGGAGTATCGACGTGTGCTGACGCTCGCTGAGCAGCGGGAGGTGAAGATCAACGCGGATGCGCAAGTCGTCGCACAAGTGACCGCATTCCAGCACGAGAACAGCGAGCTGAAGGCGCAGAACGCATCGCTTGATCGCCTGGCGCGAAACATGGAGAGCGAAGCGCAACGGCTCGACGCCGAGCTGAACCGCCTTCAGGCAGCGTACGAGCGACCGGCGGAGGTCGAGGCACGCTACGACGAGATCGAATTGCCGCGGCTGGCGGCAACGGAGATCAAGCAGCCTCCAGTCGCATCGGGCATCGACGAGTTGACCTGGCTCACGGGCATCGCCCGGGCTTCCGATGCATACGGACTGCACTTCAACCCGCGCATCTTGAAGGCATTCCACACTTCGCTGAAGACGGCCGAGTGGTCACCGCTCACTGTCCTCGCCGGCGTGTCCGGTACGGGCAAGTCAGAGTTGCCACGGCTGTACTCGCACTTCGGCGGCCTGTTCTTCGAGCCGCTCGCCGTGCAGCCAAACTGGGACAGTCAGGAGTCGATGCTCGGCTTCTTCAACTCGATTGACAACCGGTTTGATTCGCAGCCCGCGCTTCGCTTTCTTGCCCAAAGCCAGAAGCCATGGACAGCTACAACCGACGGAAGCGGGTACCCGGGCCTCGCGGATGCCGTGTCACTCGTCCTACTCGACGAGATGAACCTCGCCCACCCAGAGCTCTACTTCGCCGAATTCCTGAGCAAGCTGGAATTTCGCCGAGGCATGAAGGGCTCCGACGTTCCGCGCCTGCCAGTCAAGATCGGCGCGGGGATGCCGCCGTACGAGTTGCCGTTGGGTCGGAACGTGCTGTGGACCGGCACGATGAATCAGGATGAGACGACCAAGTCGCTATCCGACAAGGTGCTCGACCGGTCGATCATCATCCATTTCCCCCGGCCGACAGAGCTGAAGCGGCGTCTGAAGCTCGCCGCCCTGGACGGCAACAACCGTGGCGCACTCCTGCACAAGAGCGACTGGAATTCTTGGAAGGCACAAGCAAGTGGCTTCTCCGACGAAGAAGTGACGCCGTTCAAGTCGTTCATCGAAGAGATGAACACGTCCCTCGCGGTCGTCGGTCGCGCCCTCGGCCACCGCGTCTGGCAGTCGATCGAGTATTACATGGCCAACTACCCGGATGTGCGCGCCGCCGGCGACGACACGGCGAGGCGTGCCGAGGCGATGCACATCGCCTTTGAGGACCAACTCGTCCAGAAGGTCATGCCAAAGCTCCGCGGTATCGACACTCGCGGCAAGAGCAAGGACGAGTGCCTGGACAAGATCCGTGGCCAGCTCACCGTTGGGGTCAATAGCCGTGAGTTCAACCTCGACGAAGACTTCCTCTTGGCCACGGAACTCGGCTACGGCCAGTTCATTTGGCAAACCGCGAACTACCTGAAGGCTGACGATGCCGGCAACGCTGGGTGAGGTCTATCAGGCGTTTGGCGAGGACAACGAGGCTGGGGCGGTTGCGCGTCGACTGATCGAGCAGCAGCACTGGTACAACTCGTTCGCCGAGTTCGATCCGAAGACGGGGCAGGCGCTGCCCCTCGGGCTCGACGAGGTCCTCCGCCGACTCGTGAAGCCCGAAGAGGATGCCGAGATACGCGATCGCCTGTGGCGGATTGTCGAACACGGTCGTGTAGCCGTTGGCCGACTCTTCCACACGCTCAATGAGAGCCCACACCGCGAGCAGGCGACGCTGCCCATCCGCGCCGTCAGGGAGCTGAATGCCACGAGCTTGATCGCCCTCAACCGTCGGCCCGGACGCAACATCCGCGAGAAGCTCGCGGGCAACCCCTACATGCAGGCTGTCCGCAGGTACCAGTCGACCGATCTGCCTGAGAACCGGCTGCTCAAGGAGTACGTCACACGGCTCGCTGATCTGCTCGAACTGCGAGCCAAGCATCTCCTTCGCGAGGACCCGCTGCTCGCCGTAATATATCGTTGGCTCCACACAGACGAAGCGAAGGCCATCTCCCGATGGGGTAATCTTCCCCCGAACAACACTCTCCTTTCGCACAAGGACTACCGCCGTGTCTGGGATGCCTGGCGTCGGCTGCAGACGCTTGACGAGGACCTCCATGCAGACGTGGCGCAGGCAGGCGCCCGCGCTGCACTCATTAGTGAGTGGCAGAGCTTGGCGTCTTCGTACGCCGCCGGGACAACGTTGTTCGGCGACATGCCTGTGCTGTTCGACCATGAGGCCTTCACCATAACCCCGTGGATTGCACTGGTTGCCGTTAAATCTGTGCAGACTGCGAATCGGCGCGCCGGGCTGACGCTGCGAACCGACCGGGCAGTCTGCCTCGACCTGACTGGAGTCCATCCGAGGCTCGCCACCGAGTCGGGCACGCCGGAGGCGCTACCAGATACGTTCGTTTGGCAGCGATGGCAACGGAAAGGCGACGCTGTCGACATCAACCTCTTTGAGGCGGAATTTCCAATCCTTCACCCGGACTCGACCACAGTCGCTTTACCCGACCTGTTCTTCCGCAGCGACCTGGACCCGTCTCTCGCCGACATCGCCGCCCACTCATTTGCCCGGCGACTGCGGTCGCGCTTCCGGGATGCGGCGTTGACATGGCTGATCCCGGACCGACTGAACGAGTTTGATCTCGGGGTGCTGCGTCGGAATATCAATGCGCGGTTCCCGGCCGCGGAGCCACTGCCTCGATCGGTGGCCGCGGTGTTCGAATCTGTCGAGCACAAGCAGATCAAAAGCGAGGGCTTCACCGTCCTCGTTGTCGACACGACAGGCTGCATCACAACGGCAACGAGGCTAATCGCAAGAGTGGACAGCGAACTAGCTGAGCGGGTGCCGGCAACTCGCGGCTACTACTGGGAGCGAACGCCCACAATCAGTCTCGAGGACGCCGGTGCGTTCGATCCCCTAGATGCGATCGCCTATGTCGGTGCAGATGGGCAGTGGCGAGATGCCAAGACGAGTGGTCACCCTAGCGCCGTCACTGAGAAAGCGTTGCAAGCCAACCAGCAGATCGAACCGTTTGACGAGCTGATTCATGTCATCACCAGTCCAGTCGTAGGCGGCATGCGGGTCCACCAATTGCAGCTCACCGCTGGCGATATTCCGATCTGGCGCGACCAGATCCCTGAACTGTCGATCAAGGTGCATGTCAGTGGCCGCTATGAGTCGTTCTTCCTGGTCAACAAGCACACGACGATCCGGCCGATCAGGGGTCTCGCAGTCGAGATTCCTGTGGTCGAAGGGTTCACGCTTCCGGCCGGACGCACCCATTACCAGTTCCCGCTGTACCAGGGCAGCGACGCCAGCGATCTGGGCTTCGAGGCGCGCTTGGATTCCCCTAGCTTCCCGTTGGTGACGGACACCCGGTGCCGCTTGACCATGACGTACACCTACGGCGCCGACGAGCCGTACCGGCTCGTGCTGAAGGCCATCGATAGCTCGCTTCCGCCCATTCACGTGAAGTGGCGGCCGAAGTCGGACGAGCCCATGACTGACGCACCAGCGCCGGGCTACCCGCGGCCGATGACGTGGGCGGAGCTCCAGCGCAACTATTACGCGGCGAAGGACAGATGGAATGACTATCTCGACTGGGTTGTCACCGCGACACAACGACTTCTGGACAACGTAGAGAATCCGACCATCGTTGAACATCGGACACATTCGGGCGCTGTTGAAAGCGACTGGAGAGTGGACCGGAACGGGAAGTCCTTCACGTTCGTCGATGGACTGTTCGTGCACGAGAGCTCGCTTCGTGACGGTCTGACAACTCTCAGTGTTCGGCGAGGAGACTTCCTTTACTACGACATCGCAGAGTCAGCGGACGGGCGGTCTCATGCTCGGAATGTGTCGACTCAGCGCTCATCGACACGTCAACTCAGACCCGTTGATCCCGGTGCCGTTCGCATAAGTCTCTTTGTCCCCTACATCAAGACCTGGGGCGATGCGCGGTCTGTCACTGACGATGCCTGCCCTCCCAACTTCCGTAGCCAGATGGCAGAGCTTGTCCCGCGGTTGGAACTCGCAATGCGAGCTCCGGCTACGAATACCGAGTTGCAACGCGAACTCCACTTCCTCTTCTGCTGTATGCACCGTGACATGCCGACATCCGTGAGTCGCGATCTGGTGAGCGGTGCTTCAGCCAAGACCTTGGATGATCGGGCGTATGCGTTTGCGCTCGGTGACCTGACGCAGGGCTGGCAGAAGGAGGTGTTCCTGGCGATCTGGAATCGTGCAGATCTCCAGACGCTTTCCATCCTCGCCCAAGCCATCTGGCGTACGCACGACTTTGTACGGGTGTTCGATGCCGCATCGCTTGCCTGGCTCGGTGAGCGCCTCCTGACTGAGATGCAGAAGACTAACGAGGTGAAGCGACCCGACAAGCAGGATGTCTCCCGGATGACCCACTACTGCGAACTCCTCCTCGGACTCCTGCGGAGCCGCGATTCAGAGGTGCCAGAGGTGCGAATGACATTCCAGCCGAGTCAGGAGCTCACGACGCTACTCGCTGACCAGGTTGAACGTGCGGCATCGTTGATTGATCGATCTGGCATCCTGCCGCGGTCGCGGGTTGAAATCGCGGACCTGCCCGACAAGCCGGAAGGTGACACTACGCCCGACCTGCTCTACGCCCTCCGCCTTTTCCTGATTGGCGACGTGGGATCGAACGCGATTCGAGTGACCGGCGTTCTCGACGGAGATGATGATTGACGATGAAGCATTACCTGCTGACCTGGTACGGCATGACCGACTTGCGCGCCGCACTCGCGCTTGACGCCACGGATGGGCCAGTTCTCAGCGCGCTCAGGACCGGCGACTACACCGACGTCGTCATCTTGGCCTACACGGACTCTGGCAAGACGGGGCCGTCTGCAGGCGCCGCCCCGCCGAGCTCTGGATTGACCCGCGACGAAGCACAGTGCGTTACCGATGCAGTCAGCAACACTCCGGCCGGGCATGACTTGTTTGCCGCTTGGCTGACGAAGTCCTTAGCTGCTGGCGGACTCACGGTACGCGTGCGGGTCGTTCCGCAGGAGTTGACGCACATCAACGACGCAGCCGGGATTCACAGTGCTGCGTCGACCGCCGTCCGTATGGCGCTGTCCGACCCGAGCGAGAAGCAGATCACGACCTATGTAAGCCCCGGCACGCCCGTAATGGCCTACACGTGGGCCCTGATTGCGAGGTCCAACCCGCAGCTGCGCCTTCGAGTAATCTCCAGTTCTGACCCCCGGCGCCCGCCGGAGGAGATTGCATTGCCGACCTCCCTGTTGAACCCGTCTATCGGCGGTGCCGGATCGATTGGGGCGACAACCAGAGACTATGACCTCGTGATTCACCTTCTCGGTGAGCAAGTGATGCCAATCTTCTTTGCCCTCCGCCAGTTCGCCGCGAAGCGCCATGTGATCCTGACAACGCGGGGCTACCTCGACGAGGTCGATCGCCTTGCGAAGGTGACCGCGGTCGAGCCTGACCCGGTGGTGATCGCCGACCCGTTCAAGCCGGCCGACACGAAGAAGGCCATCACCGCACTGGTCGCGTCTATGTCCGACGGAGTGAGGGTTGCCGTCAACATGACCGGCGGGACGAAGCTCATGTTCGCCGGCGCGCTGTCGGCGTGCTGGGCGCTCGGGCTGGATCCGTTCTACTTCGAGATCAAGAACCACAACGTCATTTTCCTGCGCGATGGGACCCAGGTTCCGTTCGTTGGCATCTCAGACGTTGAGGACTTCCTTCGCGCTGGCGACTATCACGCAGTGACCGCGGGCCATTGGCCAACGCAGAATGACAGCATCAAGAATCGACGACTGCCGGCGACTGAGGAGCTGTGGCGACGGCGCGATGCGCTTCGATCCCTCTACAAGGAGCGAAGTTTCCTTGAGTTCTCGAACAAGTACGACCGGCACTATCCGCGACACGAGCGAGACGACCTCGAGTTCTCTTTTGCCTGGGGCGGGGGAGAGGCGTCGCTCAACCAAGGCGGCAACCCGACGCTGACGCTCAAGGGCACCCGGCTGGCAATTCCGAAGCGTGATTTCTTCCCTTTCATCGCGGGAGGATGGCTTGAGGAGTATGTGTATTCCCTGCTTCGACCGTTAGTAGAAGAGGGTGTTGTGCGGGACGTGCGCGTCGGGTTCGAGGTCGGGCACCGCCAGGACACTAGCGCGAAACACGAGAAGCTCGCGCAGGAGTTCGACTGCACATTCACCGATGGAAAACGGCTCTGGATCGTCGAGTGCAAAGCCGGCCCAGTGAAGCAAGAAGCGATCCAGAAGCTTGAGAACAACCTCCGCCAGTACGGCGGAATTGCCGCACGCGGCATCATCGTCTCTTCGTTCCAGCTCACGGACGCTAACCAGAGTCGGATCGACTCGATCCCGACGATCACGGGGATCGATCCTAATGGCCTCACGACCGACGCGCTGAGGCTCATCATCAAGGCAGCGCAGTAGTGTCCATTTGTACTCGCGCTGATATTCGTCGATCGAGTACGAGCGGCCCTGGAGCAGTTCCACGATCGTGCGGAAGTACGGTTTGATGCCTGTCGTAGCGTCTTGCTTTCGTTAGTTCGGTCTCGTGTTTCAGAGAGAGGATGGGTTGCGGTCCGGGAAGGCTTCGCCGAGGGCTTCGACAAGCAGGTCGGCAGGGTCGACAACATGAGGTGCAGCCATCGTGATCACTCCAATTCGAGGATTCGGTAGAAGGTTGACTCGAAGGATCACACGATGAACGCACTTTCGTCAGTAACGACGAACCGGGTCGCCGGGCTACACCACGTCATGGTGCACTACTTGCTTGCCAGGCAGTACCCCCACCGTTTACTCATTGGAATCACCCGTTACCTTCCGCAACGAACTCGCTAAAATCAGATCAGGCCAACCGCCTGCATCCCTAACAACTCAAGGGGACCCAGCGGTATCCGAGACATCAGGAAACACCTGCTGACCGGGGATTCATCAGAGGGTCGCAGGATGAGATCTGTCACGGCCGACCTGAAAACGAGGCGGTTTTCGAGACTGCGGCTGGACGGTCCCTGACAGGACTTTCGTGTTCCAAGGGGACAGTGCAGGCAAAATTCTGCGGCCTCTTGCTCGATGCCCCAGAACGGGTTCGCGAAGCGCGCGGTTGCATCGTGTCGCAAGACCCGATGCCCAGTTCACTACGGCCGAACTACCAACCACTCTGTGCGTACCGGTGCTCGTGGACCCGAGATGATTGTCGCCTCCGCCAGTGGTTGCGCGCGGCCGATGGTTGGTCACGTTGCCCCGAACTATCTTGGCAAGGAGACCATTAACCTCCGTGCGGATTCCTGCGACGAAGAAGCCTCTCTCTAATCCTCTTGTGGGTCACTGCGCACCTTCGTCACGACGACGGAGGTGACTTCAGTGACGGTGTCGATGCGGGTGATGAGCGCCGGCGACGGGTACAAATACCTGCTGCGCACCGTCGCCGCCGGTGACGGCAAACGCCTGCTGTCGACCCCGCTCACTCGGTATTACACCGAGGAAGGTACCCCGCCGGGCCGATGGATGAGCGGCGGACTCCGCGGCCTCGGCGAGGGACTCATCGTTAACGGCGACGTCGTTACCGAGGCACAGCTGCAGCTCCTCATCGGATTGGGCCGAGACCCGGTAACCGGCGAACCCCTTGGTCGCGCTTACCCGGTCTATCGCACTGCCGCCGACCGCGCCCTGGACGGGCCACGCGACGACGTTGGCCGATCTACCGAGCGGGCCGCGGCATCCGCTGTGGAGCAGCCCGACGAGAAACGGCGTCGCGCCGTTGCCGGCTACGACTTCACGTTTTCGATTCCGAAGTCGGCGAGCATCCTCTGGGGTGTTGCCGACGCGGCCGCGCAGGAGCGCATCGTGCAGGCCCACCATGCGGCGGTGGCGGAGGTGCTGGCGTACATGGAGCGCGAGGTGGCGGCGACGCGCACCGGCACGACGGCGCGGGGCGGTGCCGTCGCGCAGGTCGATGTGACCGGACTGATCGCGACGGCGTTCGATCACTTCGACAGCCGGGCCGGCGACCCGCACCTGCACACGCACGTCGTGATCAGCAACAAGGTGCAGACCGTGCTCGACGGCAAGTGGCGCTCGCTCGACGGCCGGCCGATGCACGAGGCCGTGGTGGCGCTCTCGGAACTGCACGAGACCCTGTTCGCCGATGAGCTCACGCGATTGCTCGGCGTGCAGTGGGAGCAGCGGGAGCGGGGGCGTGATCGCCACCCCGCGTGGGCCCTGACGGATGTGCCGGAGGCGCTCGTTGCGGAATTCTCAACGCGGTCCCGGCACATCGACGTCGAGACGGACCGTTTGATCGAGGAGTATGTAACCAGTCACGGGCGACGTCCGAAGCCGGTGACGATCATGAAGCTGCGCGCGCAAGCCACACTCGCCACCCGGCCGGCAAAGCAGGTGCACTCGCTGGCGGATCTCACGGCGGCGTGGCGGGAACGGGCTTCACGCGTGCTCGGAAACGAAGTATTGACGGTCGCCGAGTCGTCGCCGGTGTTGCTGCGTGCCGAGGATCTGCCTCGCGAGACAGTGGATGCGCTCGGGGCGAGCGTGATGACGGCCGTCAGCGAGAAGCGCGCCACCTGGCGGCACTGGAATCTCACCGCCGAGGCCGCGCGCCAAACGATGCCGTACCGGTTCGCGTCGGCCTCCGATCGGGAAGCCGTCGTCGGCCTCATAGTGGATGCTGCCGAGCGCGCGTCCCTGCGCCTCACGCCGCCAGAGCTCGCCGTGAGCCCTGTGGAGTTTCAGCGGGATAATGGGACGTCGATGTTTCGGCCGAAGCACTCCGTCGTGTTCACGTCGACCGAGCTGCTCGAGGCGGAGACTCGCCTGCTCGAGCGGGCTGCGCTTCTGACCGCACCACGGGTGGCGCTTGGGTCGGCTGCTTCTTCTCGGTTGCCGGGTGGCGGCCGGCTTGCCGATGACCAGCTCGCGGCGCTTTCCTCGGTTGCTGGTTCGGGCCGTGTCATCGATGTGCTCGTGGGGCCGGCTGGCGCGGGCAAGACGACGGCGATGAACGCGCTTCGGCGGGCTTGGGAATCAGAACGCGGTTTGGGCTCAGTCGTCGGGCTTGCTCCCTCGGCTGCCGCGGCGACAGTACTGGCGACGGATCTCGGTATCGCGACCGAGAACTTGGCTAAGTGGTGGCAGACCCATATTGACCAGAGTTCGTCGTTTCGAGCTGGCCAGCTCGTGATCATCGACGAGGCCTCGCTGGCGGGCACGCTGCCTCTGGATCGGGTCACCGCGCTGGCTGCTTCGGCGGGCGCGAAGGTGTTGTTGGTCGGCGACTACGCCCAGCTGCAGTCGGTCGAGGCGGGCGGTGCGTTCTCGCTGCTCGTGCACGATCGAGCGGATGCGCCCGAACTCGTCGACGTGCACCGTTTCGTGCACGAGTGGGAGAAGACGGCCTCCCTCGGACTGCGCCAAGGCAACCCCGACGTGATCGACCGGTACTCCGCCCACGACCGCCTGCGCGATGGCAGCACCGAGGCGATGGCGAATGCCGCCTACGAGGCGTGGCGGGCGGACATCCGCTCGGGCAAGTCGGCCGTGCTGATCAGCGACTCGAACGAGGCCGTCGCGGCGCTGAACGTGCGCGCTCGCAGCGAACTGATTCTGGAGGGACGTGTCGATGCGCTGCACGAAGTCGCCCTGCACGACGGAACCCGCGCCGCCGTCGGTGACACGGTCATCACACGCCGTAACGATCGTCGGCTGTATGCGTCGCGCAGTTGGGTGCGGAACGGGGACCGGTGGAATGTCATCGGCGTGCATCGGAACGGTTCGGTCGAGGTGCGGCGGCTGGGTCGCCGGTGGGGCAGCACGGTGCTGCTGCCCGCGTCGTACGTCGCTCAGCATGTCGAGCTGGGCTACGCGGTCACCTCGCACCGGGCGCAGGGAATCACGACCGACACCGGTCACGTCGTCGTCGCGCCGAGCATGCCCCGCGAGAACCTGTACGTCGCGATGACGCGGGGCCGCGAGGCGAACACCGCCTACGTCGCCGTCGACCGGCCCGATGTCGCCCACGTCGGGCCGCGGCCTGGCGACGTGGCGGACGGGACGGCGCGCAGCATCCTCTGTGGCATTTTGCAGCACGTCGGCGCCGAGCTGTCCGCACACGAGACTCTAGCGGCCGAGCAGGATGCCTGGGGCTCGGTGGCGCAACTCGCGGCGGAGTACGAGACCCTCGCGGCGGCCGCGCAGCACGACCGGTGGGCTTCTCTCCTGCGAGCGAGCGGTCTATCGCCGGGCCAGGCATTGGACGTGATCAATTCGGATGCCTTCGGGCCGTTGACCGCGGAGCTCCGGCGAGCCGACGCGCACTATGTCGACGTTGCGAGCCTGCTGCCGCGCGTAGTCGCGGCCCGCGGGTTCGAGGATGCCCAGAACATCGCGGCGGTGCTGCGCGCCAGGGTCGCTGCGGTCGTATCGCGAGATTCCGGAGCAGGTCGAACGCGCCGTGCGCCGCGTCTCGTAGCCGGGCTAATCCCGCGTGCGCTCGGGCCGATGGATACTGCCATGCAAGAGGCGTTGGTCGAGCGCGCCGACCTGATCGAATCGCGAGCTGCCGCCGTGCTCGACCAGGCGCTACTAGCGAGGGAGCCGTGGACTCGAGCGCTCGGCCCCGCGCCCCTCGGGGCGGCCGCAGTCGCGTGGCACCAAAACGGATGCGCCGTCGCGGCCTACCGAGACCGCTACGGCATCACGGGCGCTCGCCCGCTCGGTGCGGCACCGGAGTCGACGGCACAGAAACTCGACGCCGCGCGCGCTCGGGTTGCCCTTAAAACCATCAATCGTCTCGCGCAAGCGCCCCCCGACTACGTGTCCAGCCCGGTTGTAGCCGCGGCCCTAGAGCTGTAAATCATCAGACTGGAGTCCCTAGCGCATGCCATGCAGTTGAATAGTTTGCCAAAAGCCCCTGTGCCTATTACTTTTGAAGCCCGTAATTCAAACCATGTATTCGACAGATGGCCACCAGACAATCCAGACGAATTACTTTTCCAAGACCAGCTATATTTCGTAGATGCGTCTTTCTCTTCGACGGTCGACTTCGTGTCGAATTTGCAACGGCGCTGAAACTGATTTCGCACGGATAGTGTTAGGGCCCTTGGCGCGCTCGTTCACCGACCGGGGATCAGGCTTCAGCGTTCCCCTAATAGTCAACGATCGTAAATACGCTAGTTTGGGTCCGGTCTGCCTCTGTCTTGATGAAAATCGTGACATTATCATCAAGCCGGTAGCCAGAGAAGATTGGGCCGCGATGACGTAAGGCTTCTGACGTGCTAATGACCTCGAATTCTCGCCACAAATTTCGCTCATTCGCAGCCGCCTCCTCTTGATCCACGTCACCCCAGTCGCCGCGCATATGGCGTTGGACGAGCAGGTCAATTTCGACAAAGCGGCCTTCCTCCGCAAGCGCTGCGACCGATAGCCCTGTATCGACGACACCAATTTCGAGCGCCCACGACGATTTCCAGTCCGGGCTTGGGCGTTTGTATTCAAAGTTGAGGGGGATCCGGTCTGAAAAGTCAAAAACGTCCGATTCCTGCTGGATATCGGACTCCAATGAAACCAGCGCCGACCCGTATAGGCTGGCTCCTCGCGCCCCTGCAAGGCGCAGAATCTCACGCAGATCAGTGGTCGAAGGTACGTCGGCGTTTGGCTCGTCTGTTTTCACCCCGGGGATCATCTCCTCCACGAGGACAGGGAGGACGAGCTCCATGCATTCGGCCCGGAGCCCCACTTCGTGCAGCGGTGCATGCTCTTGTCCTTCTGAACGGGCGATCATTGAATCAATTTTCATCACCATTCCGAGGGATTCGAGAGCGACGCGACATGCGGCTGCGGCACTGGCTAGCGTCCAGCCCCTCTGCCGTCTGTGGCTGTCCAGGCATACGGCCAGCGCGCCAAACAGATCACACACAATCTCTTCAACAAAACGCGGCTTATTGAGCATCGGCAGGAGTCGGGATCGCTTCTCGTCCCACTCCGCAGTGGTTGATGCTTTCGCAGAGCCGTCGGCCCATGAATGCAGGTACCAGTCATCAATGAACAAGTGATGGTCCTGATATAGCATCAAGGAATTGTCCAGCGAGTGATCTGCACGGGGGCTACGAAAGGGCGAGTACTCGTCAAAAGAAGTTCCTTGTGACGACTTCAATATTTCTACGACCCGTGCAGATATTAATTCGAATGCGTGATGATCGGCCGTTTCCAGAAAGTGCATTTGCTCGTGAGCCAGAGCGAAGCGCTCTTGCAATTCAGTAGTCAGCCAGATGCTGAAGACACTTTCTGCGTCGGAGTAGTAGTCGTTCGAGTTGTCGACAGGAGTGCGATCAAGCAAGGCCGCCGCCTTTGACGCCTGCCGATCCGCTTCCGCAGATAGACCGGCCACGCTTAGTCGGACTGAGCACACTGTGCGAACGAGTGATTCTGCAACGGCCAGGGGCTGGGGGTGAGGGAGCTGAAGCGCGAAAATGTTCAGCAGACTTCCAAGCCCGGCATCCCAAACGATCACGGTACTTGGACCGCGACCTAACGTCGCAGGGAGCGCGCGCGCTGTGGACGCCTAAAAGGCTAGGTGCCGACGTTGATGTGCCCGCAATATGGCGGATGGCATTCCAAAGGCTGACGTTTCGACCGGACACCGTCTCGAGCTCATGGTCGTCGAGTTGACGGCCGATCGGGTTACCCCAACGGGTTGATACGTAAATCGGGAGGGCGATCAACTTTCGGGCGGTTCATTAAAGCCGAAGGTTTTGTCCAAAGCTGAAATCACTTTTACCGTGTCGCGACGATTCATACCGTCGATAACGATATCCCGACCGTTGTAGGTCACGCGCGAATTCTTTAGTTGATCAGAACGTGTGATTAGCCAAGTCCTTACTGTGGCCCAAATCGCCGTTGCACTCGCCGTAGTCGTGCCAAGAGGCAGGAGTAAGTCCAGAAAATTTGCGCCGTCAAAATACCTTTGCTCGGTCACATCTGAATCCCGACCGAGGGACGATGCCAAGTCAGCAAGGTCGTCGCGGTCAGCGGGAAGAACTCCAATTATTATGGCTGGCTCCGTCATGTGGCCAGCATAGAGCACACAAGGCCGTTACCTAATAGCTGCGCGTTGTCTAGTCGCGGTGGGTCGAGTCGTTGGCGACCCGCGAGGATGCGGCATAGTGGGGAAGACGACGAATGAGGGCAATACATGGATGGACTGATCGCGAACATATCCTTTGCCGTTCTTGGCGCGGGAATTTCGCTAATCTCCGGGCTCATGCTCGAGAGGTCGAAAAGGAAAAATGAGTTGCAAACGCGTTGGGATCAGCCGAGGCTGGAGGCATACATGAAATTCGGTTCTGTCATTTCGGGAGCGCTCAAGGCTTCGGATAAGGCCGCTGGTGGGTCGGCCATGGAGGGTTCAGGCGAACTCTATGAAGCGATCCTAATACTGAGCTCCTCACGGTCGGCGCTGGCGGCACAAGCAGCTAGAGCCGACAGTGACGCCTATGTTCAGAGCCTGCCAATGGCCCCGGAACTTGGGCCCAGCACTTCCAGGGATTGGGAAATCGACTCTGCTGGCCATGCGATAGCGCCACCGGGTATGGAATTGGGTATCCGAGGGCTCCAAGACTCTGGCTTTTCGAGCCTCACCTCCTTTTACGAAGCCGTACGCGCGGAGTTAGGAATTGCGGCTTTGGATCGCAACCAACTAAACGATCAACGGCGCGAGTCTTACCGGAGGGCTCAGTAGGTTAGCTCGGAGGAACGAACACGCAGATCGCTTGCCAGTCGTCTCCGGCGTTTGTCACCCTGCCGATCGGCAACATCGACCACCGTCCTGAGACCGACTCGCTCGGCCGACGGTTCGACGCCGAGTGCGCCCGCCCGGTAGGAGCGGAGCCAGTTGCCTCCGATGTCGACGTCGGAAAATCCGGTCGCGGTGCCCGCCAAGCAGTAGACCGGCAGATTGACGGAAATGCCTTCTAGCGGAATTTTACTGTAGCGGGCCCGGAGCCGGGTAATGAAGGCCCGATACAGATCGTCCGGCGCGCACAGAAATGATGACACTCGCCCACCCACCAGCGGCGTCAAAGCGTTCGATCGTTGAATATCCAGGGCATTTCGAGCGACGACGGCGCAAGGAGTGGGGCGGCGTTGGGAAAACGTGACCTATAAATCCAGCGCCCGGTAGAAGTCCAGCGCATTGTCCGAGTCGGCGCACGGCACTACCAGATGTGTTCGCTTGCCCGTGATCGTGTCCAGAATTTCGCGGGGCGGGTAGGCGCTTCCTAGGGCAGGGAAGCGCAGTCAAGCATGCACTCTGAGTTAGCGCGCGCGGCACTTTTGCTTGACGGCATCCCGTTCTAAAATGTTTGTAGGCAACCTCCATTACGCGCCATCGCCCGTCGCGATGGCATGATATTCAGTCCTTCAGGTTCTTGTTGCCGAACATCTGAAAGGCCGCGCCATGTTCGAAATCATTCTGGCCGCCACCGCACGCAGCTACTTCTTCTTGCGCCGCTTCATGCCGACCGCCATCCTGATCGACGCGATCAACACACGGCGCGGGCTGAAGTGGGGCCTGCCAGCGATGCTGCTCGCCGTTCCGTATGCGATGGCTGCTGTCTACTGCCGAGCTCAGATTGAAGCCGGTGGTGCGGGCTGGCTGAACCTTCTCGTGGTGCTGTTCCTTTGGAACATGCTCAAGTTTGTTTTGATCGGGCCCATCAGCCTGCTGAAGTTGATCGCGGTCCGCGTTCGTGAAGCCGTGGCGCGCCGTCGCAGGGCGCGGACGCTGCTCGCTGACGGCGTTGAGAGCCTCGATGAGCCAGTGCTCGTGTCGAGACACGGCTGACGCCACGTCACAGTCGGCGTACCTCCTAATAGCGGCATGATTGGCTCACACACGTCCGCGCACAGGAGGCTTTACTATGACCATCCCGCAGGAACAGTTCGACGACCTGCTCAGCCGGACCGCACTCGCTGCGCTGTTCTACTTTCCGGAGGTTGCCGTCGACGATGACGGCCCCAACCTGCAGAACGACATCGCGTACTGCTTGGAGCCCGTCGCCGGGATCGCAGACGAAGATGCCGAGCGGCTCCGCGTAGCTGTCGGGCGCGTGATTACGAATCCGACGACGCACCGCTCCGAACTTCTTGCTTTGGCCATCGAGCTGGCCCCGCCGCCCGCCGAGTAGCAGCGATCATGAACGACTTATCTGGGGAAGCCGGAGCAGCATGGAAGGCGCTGGCGGAGCATCCGTCTGTCGATGACACGGCGGAGAAGCGACGCCAGTATGTGGCGGCGAACCGTGACAGGATCCGCGAGCTGAATCGTCTCTGGCGTTCGCAAAATCTCGACCGGGCCCGGGAGCTCAATCGGGACTCGATGCGTCGGGCCGCGGCTCGCCGGCACCGAGAGTCGGAGGTGCGTGCGCGGGGGAGAGAGCGGGCGAAGCGGTGGCGGGTGGAGCATCCGGAGCGCCGGCGTGAGTATTAGCAGCGGTGGGTGGCGGAGAATCGCGAGAAGGTGCGCGAGTACTACAACCGCTACTACGAGGCCCATCGCGAAGAGGTGAACGCCCAGGCCGCGGCCAGGCGAGATGCGGACCCGGAGCGGACGAAGCAGATCACCCGGCAGTGGGCGGAGCGCAACAAGGAACGCCGTGCCGAGTTGCAGCGCAATCGGCGCAGCGACCCGGAGATCTACCAGTCCGAGCTAGAGGACAACGCTGCGGCACGACGGCTGACGCGCAGCCTGAGTCGGGGCGGGCTCCCGCCGAAACTTCTGCACGCGACGACTGCGGCTGAGCGCCGGGCGAATGTGCGTGAGGCCGACGCCTATTTCAACCTCGATCGAAAAGAGCGACCACCGGCGGCGACGCGAACGACGACTGGGCCGTGCGCGGGCGAGAGTCGCCACCTCAAGGACCTTGAGCAGCGATGCACCGATTCAGCGTCGACCCGCTGCCTCGTCTTCATGCACAGAACAGCGGAAAGA
The DNA here is from genome assembly GCF_002954245.1 of Cryobacterium aureum. GTDB lineage: Bacteria > Actinomycetota > Actinomycetes > Actinomycetales > Microbacteriaceae > Cryobacterium > Cryobacterium aureum. The sequence goes on from NZ_PPTG01000052.1 coordinate 33,575, forward strand.
AGCGGGAGAAATGAAGAGGAGTGTGGAAAAGCCAGTACTCATATTCGCCAACACAAACCCGAAGACAGGGAAACTCTCGTAGATGAATTTTCAAACGACATCAGGAGCCAGTTTCAGTCGCGGACGACACGGAGTTCGGTGACGCCGGGGTCATACGCGCCGCGCACGTATCCGCTAGGGCTGGCAGCCACAGCCTGCAAATACTCCACGGCGGCCGAGGTGATCTCCTCACCGGGTAGCAGGTTCGGGATGCCGGGCGGGTATGCGGCGACCGTATCCGCCGACACTGCACCTATGGCGGAGCGCGCCGGCATGATCGCGGTGGGCGCGAAGAATGCCTCGCGAACGCTCATTCGGCGGGGTCCACCTGGTGGAATAATCAGTGAGTCTCGGGCCCCCGGCTTGTGGGCCGAAGGCAACCCGTGCAACAGGTCGAGTACATTGCCCGCACCATGGTTGGAACCTGCTCCGATCACCGCAACTAGGGTGGACTCGTTTGCAAGTTCGAAAAGGACGTCGTGCTCCTCGTCGAGGATCGAACGTGCTTCGTGGCCCGTGATGCCCCCGTCGATCGTGGTAATCACGACCTTGAGTGGATCGTTCGCGTACCAGCCCGGAACCTCGTGGAATCGGTCGGAGGCGATCGTGAATCGCCCCCGGCTGCGCACTTGGTCACGAAGCGAATCAGCAAAGTCGATCGACCGCCGCACTAGGGCGGGCCGTGTGACAAGGGCTCGACGAGCGAGGTCAAGCGAGGCCAGGAGCACGGCGCTCTCACTGGTCGACTGTACCGCTCTGTGGGCGCGCTCGATCAACGGCTCGAGTTGGTCGGCGAACGGCCCGTAGCCGAGGTGGATCATGGCTGACTGGGTCAGCGACCCGGCCTGCTTGTGAGTGGAGGAGATGACGAGGTCGGCTCCATTCGCGAGCGCGTTAGTAGGAAGGTCGTCATGGAGACTCAGGTGCGAACCCCAAGCTTCGTCGACGACGAGCGGGATGCCCTCAGCATGCGTTACCTCTGCGATTGCGGCAATGTCGGAGATGAACCCAAAATAGCTGGGTGACACCACATAAATGGCCACTGGGCCCGCATTCCCCGCGCGCATCCGTACCAGTTCCTGCCGCACGTCATCAGCGGTCACCCCATGGGCGATGCCGAGAGTGTTGTCGATCTGCGGGAGGACGAACCGAGCGTTCGCGCCCGTCAACACCATGGCGTCGACCACAGACGAGTGCACCGAACGTTGAACCAGTAGGTCGGTGCCGAGGCTGCGCAGAGCGATCGAGGCGACGTGATTGCCTTGGGAAGCCCCGTTCGTGAGGAACCACGTGCGGCGCGCGCCCCAGGCCTTTGCTGCCAGTCTCAAAGACCGGCCGAGCGCAGTGGGGGCCGGACCAAGGTCGATTCCGCGGATCATGGGCATGAGATCGAGCTCGGCCAGCCGCCCACCGAAGAACTCCGTCAAGGCTGTGACCCCGGCCGTATCGCCACCGTGGCCGGGCAGGTGCAGTCGCCGACGATGCCGTTCAGCGTAGGCCACGAGGGCATCGGCATAGGGCGCGCTCGCCTGCGAATCTAAGGGCTCATCTCGCAGATTCGGGGTGGTTGCGAGAATGAAAGAAGCTGCTTCTGGCATGACTGACCTCGGGGTTGAGGAGTGGATATGTAATTTACATTACATTACGCGTCAGTTTTTTGACATTACGGTATGTTTGTTACATGCAGACCGTTTCGCAGATTCTGAGAGCGCATTTGGGCACACTTCCGCGTGCCGAGAGGATGGTAGCCACTGCGCTGCTGGGAAACTATCCGGCGGCCGCTCTCGACACGGTGGCCAGCATCGCAGCCGATGCGAGCGTAAGTGCTCCGACCGTTCTGCGCCTCGTGGAGCGCATCGGCTTCGATGGGTATGCCGCGTTTCAGGACGCGCTGCGTCAGGAACTCAAGGAACGCTCGCTCGCCCCTATCGAGCAGCTCTCGGACTATGGAGCGGACGACGACCCGTTGATGCGCGCACGCACAGTCTTTAGCCGCGGCGTCATCGAGACCTTCGACGCGATGAACCCCGCCGACTTCCATGGCGCGGTCGCAATGCTCTCCTCCGCCAAGAACCGCATCTATGCCACCGGCGGTCGGTTCTCGTACATCCTCGCCAAGACCCTCATTCTGGGACTGGAGGTGCTGCGGCCGCTCACCAGATACCTCAACGTCGAGGATCGCACCACGCTGCTCACCGACATCACCGTGAACGACGTAATCGTGATTGTCGACCTGCGTCGGTACCAAACGAACACGATCGAATTTGGTCGCGGGGCGAAGGCCCGCGGGGCGAAGATCGTGCTGCTCACCGACCGTTGGATGAGTCCCCTTGCTGAGCACGCGGATGCCGTGCTCACCTGCTCGATTGATGCCCCGCATCCGCTCGATTCGATGGTGCCGGCCATGGCGGTCACCGAGGCCCTTCTGGCCGGTGTCGCGGACTCACTCGGCGACACCCCTGTGGAGCGGATGCGCCGCTATGACGCGGCCTGGGACAGCCTCGGCTTCCGCAACCGGCATGGATCGCTCGTCGAAACCGCCGACGCCCAGTTTGGAGAAACCCCCCGATGATCGCATCCGACGTCAGACTCGTCGACCACCACTGCCATGGTTTGCTCTTCGGCGCGTTGCCGGCGGCCGAGTTCCGGTTGCATGCCACTGAGTCCGATTGGCTGAGCATCAACGGCATCGAGACCCTCGACTCGCCGTTCGGGCTGGGAATCCGCTCGCGGTGCGCACCCTTGCTCGGTCTGCCTCGCCACGCATCTATCGCGGACTACCTTGAGCGGCGCGCCGAGCTCGGCGCACCTGAGGTCAACCGCCGTTTGATGGCGGCCACCGGCACTGACATCCTGATCCTCGACACCGGATTCACAGCATCCGATGTCGTGTCCCCGTCGTTGATGACTGGCGAGCTCGGCATCGGTTCGGCCGAGATCGTGCGCCTCGAGCGCATCGCCGAGGAGGTGGCGCCGGACACCACCGCGTCCGGTTTTCTCCTCGACTTCCGGGAGGCGCTGCAGCGAGCCTCCGCGGGCGCGGTGGGCTTCAAATCGGTGATGGCTTACCGCACCGGCTTCGATATTCCCGAGTCGCCGTTCACTGCCGCAGAGGTCGAAGCTGCCGCCGCGGAATGGTTGGCCGGCAGCGACCCCGAGGCCGGTTATCGACTCGATCACCGGGTGCTGCTGGCGCACATCGTCTGGGAGGCCGTCGCCCTAGCCAAGCCCATCCAGTTTCACGTGGGTTTCGGCGATAGCGACGTGCACCTGCACCTCTCCGATCCGACCCGTCTCACCGGTTTCTTCCGCGCTACCCGTGCTTCGGGTGCCTCGATGATGCTGCTTCACTGCTACCCATTCATCCGCGAGGCCGGGAGCCTCGCGCACATCTTTCCCCACGTCTTCCTCGACGTAGGCCTCGTGAGCCACTACATGGGGCCGAGCGCCGGTTCCGCCGTGCGAGAGTCGCTTGAGATCGCTCCCTTCCACAAGGTGCTCTACTCCTCTGACGCCTATGGCTTGGCCGAGCACTACCTCGTAAGCGCGACGTCGTGGCGCAGTGCTATCTCGCGCATCGCCGAGGAGTGGTTGGGCGACGACTGGCTGACAGCAGACGAAGCCGAACGCATTGTCGAGCTCGTCGCGTCCGGCAACGCCAGGCGCGTCTACGGACTGGAAAACCGCGGGGTCAATGACAGTGTGCTCGAGGTACGCGGGCTCGGTGGCCGCCGGTGAGCGAGAATCCGCGACTGCCTGATGAGACCGAGACCGAAGGCGTGGTCGGTCTCGTGGCCGAGCAGCTAGAGGCCCTTGAGCAGGTGGCGATCAGTATGCTTGAGACGGTCCTGCCTGAGGCTGTGGAGTTGCGCCACCGCATTCATGCCGAGCCGAGGCTCGGCGGGGACGAATTCGACACCCGCGACGAGATCCTGCGCGCGCTGGGGATGCCCGGTGCGCAATTCATCCACGAGGGCTTCGTGCTTCGGGTCGGCGACGCGAAAGGTCCGGTGATCGCGATCCGCTCCGAGCTCGATGCGCTGCCCATCCAAGAGTGCTCAGAGGTTCCGTGGCAATCGCGGCGGGCGAACGTCGCCCACCTCTGCGGTCACGATGTTCATATGGCAGCACTCGTGGCAGTCACCCGGGTGCTCGACATGGTCAGGCCCCCGGTGCCCTTCCTGGCTGTGTTCCAGCCCCGTGAGGAGACATACCCCTCCGGTGCCAAGGATTTCGTGGACAATCCGACGATGCTCGCACACGACATTCGCGCGATGATCGGGGTACACCTGCAGCCCGCCATCCCTGAGGGATGGATCTCCTCGGCGGCCGGCGCTATCAACGCCGCAGCCGACAATTTCGATATTCTGGTGCATGGGAGGCCGGCGCACGGAGCGTATCCGCACCTCGGCGACGACACCGTGCTCGCTGCCGCCGCCATCGTTCAGAGCCTGCAACAGGTCGTCGCCCGTCGGATTGACCCGATGAATCCCATGGTCATCACCGTCGGCCGTATCAGCGGCGGTGACTCGCACAACGCCATGCCCTCGCAGGTATCGCTGCAGGGCACCATTCGAAGCTACAGCCAGTCCGAATCCCGCCTAATTCATGGCTTGGTCAACACGATTGTGCGCTCCACAGCCGAGGCCTATGGCTGCACCGCCGAGGTGGTTATAAGCATCGGAGAGCCCGTGCTGCGCAACAACGTCGAGCTGGCGGAGGGGCTCTCAGCTCAACTGCGGTCCAACGACTTCATGGAATCGGCTCCGGTGCGCTCGTGCGGCGCCGACGACTTCGCCTTCTTCAGCGCGCTCATGCCTTCTCTTATGGTCTTCGCCGGTGCTGGCGACGGTGATCCAGGCTCGCCGGGCCTCCATCATCCGCGGTTCGCCCCCGATGACACGAGCGTGCGGCAGGTCGCCCAAGTGATGCTGCTCGCCTACTTCGCGGCCGCACGCACCCTGCTCACCTGATCCACACTAAGAAGGAGTTCTTGATGACCAGTATCCCGCCAGCGGCTTCGCCCGTCGACCTCGGCGCGGTTCGCGCGCTGATGATATCTCATGTCGACAACGCCGGTGTCTCGCGGCTCAAGGTGGTGCCCGGTAGAAAGATCGAGAGCGCTGCGCGCAGCGGCAGCACTGTCTCGCTCAGCGTCGCTCTGCTGCTCGCGATCGACGATCACGTGTGCCGCACCGACGAGCTCGACTCGACGGTCGGCGACCTGCGGGGTATCCCCGACCTAGGCGCCGCCGCCCTGATCGATCCGATTGCTGGGCTCGCCTGGGCACCTTCCGATCTGCACGCGCTTGACGGCAGCCCGCATCCGGCCTGTTCGCGCTCGCTGCTGAAGCGTCTCGGCCGAGAAGCGGAGGCTGATGGACTCCACTTCACGATCGGCCTCGAGATGGAGTTCACGCTGTTCACAGGCTCGGCCGACGCACCGGTGTTGGCGCACTTCGGGCCGGGATACGGGGCACGCCCGTTCCTCGAACTGGAGACATGGCACCTCGATGTCATGCGCGGACTCGACCAGGCGGGCGTGCCAATCGAGCAGATGCACCCGGAGTTTGGGGCCGGGCAGGTGGAGGTGTCGTTCGCCCCGCGCGATCCGGTGCGGGCGGTTGACGACTACATGCTTGCGCGCCATGTCATTACCCGCCTCAGCGCAGCCCACGGACTGCTCGTCTCATTCCAGCCAGTCGCCAGCACAGCGACCTGCTCGAATGGCTGCCACATACACTTCTCGGCCCGGCGCGAGGGGGTCAACGTCTTTCATGATCCGGCGGGGTCGTGGGGGATGAGTGATGAGGGCGGCCACATGATAGCCGGAGTACTCGCTCATATGCGGGAGAGCACCGCTCTCCTCGGTGGCAGCACCCTGAGTTTCGAGCGCTTGCAGCCGCACAACTGGTCGGGCGCCGCGATCTGCTGGGGCGTGGGTAATCGCGAGGTCGCCGTGCGCCTTATGCCTGGCTACGCCGGTTTGGAGGCGACGCAATCCAATGTGGAGGTCAAATGCGCCGACCCGGCGGCGAACCTCTACCTCGCTGTCGCGACGGTCATCGCTTCAGCACTCGACGGCGTGCGCACCAAAGCCCCACTGCCTGAACCCGTCAACGTCGACCCTGAGCTCCTCACGGAAGCCGAGCGTGCCGCGGCCGGCGTTACTGCGTTCCCGGCCGATCTTGGTCAGGCGCTTGATCTGCTCGAGAAAAGCACGTACCTTCGCGAGGCCTTCGGCTCCGTGCTTCTTGACGCTTACGTTGCGGTACGGCGCCACGACGCGGCCACCTACGGAGCGCTGCCCGTTGACGAGGCGGCCGCGCTGATCCGTTGGAAACTCTAGCTCTAGTCCCCGAGTTTCCCTGCCGCCTCGGCAGATTCCAATGCCGATTTCTCAATCGGAAAGAACGCAGTGGATTCTGGCCACAATGCAGGCGCCGAGGCCCCAAGAATACTCCTGGGGCCTCGGCCATTGTCCTGCAAAAGCAGCGGCAGTGATCCAGTTGGGAAAGTTGCCGTGTTCCGATGATCACCATCGTCGACAACGGACCACGGTGCGGAGACTACCTATCACCGGTAGGTGTCAGTCAGTCGGTGCGGGAACCTGCTCGGCAAACTTCTCTGCGATGTCGATGCGACGCATAAAGGCGACGTCGTCAAACTGCTTCGCGTAGTCGATGAATCGAGCCAGAGCATCGGCGCGAGCAGGATTTCCGGTGATACGCGGGTGCAGACCGATGGACATCATGCGCCCCACGTCGTCGCCGTCGTTGCGCAGGCGGTCCAGGCTCGCCTTGGCGGTCTCGAAAAAGTGCTCCGGGCTCGCGTATCCGGTTCCGATAACGTAACGTGCGTCATTGACCACCAGCGAGTACGGAACGACCAAGTGGTTCTTGCCGTTCGTCTTGGTCCAGTAGGGGATATCTTCGTTGTAGGTATCGGAGTCATACATGAACCCGCCCTCCTCCACAACGAGATCCCGCGTGTTGACACTCATCTCTCGGCAATACCAGCCAGTCGGACGCTTGCCCGTCGTCTTTTCAATTGAGGCGATCGCGCGCTTGATGGCTTCGCGTTCCTCGTCGCGGGTCATTTCGTAGTGATTGCTCCACCGATAACCGTGGCCAGCTGCTTCGTCGCCACGGCGGGCGAGCTTCTCCGCAACCGCCGGGTTGCGTTCCAGTGCCACGGCAGCGGCAAAGAATGTGACCGGAATATCGGCGGCGTCGAAGATTCGGAACAGTCGCCAGATCCCCGCGCGAGCCCCGTATTCGTACATTGACTCGACCGCAAGGTCGCGCTGGCCGTCCACGGCGAACGGAAGCTCGTACATTCCCTCGTTTACGCCGTCACCCATAGCGAACGACTTCTCCGAACCCTCCTCGTAATTCACGACGATCTGGATCGCAACCTTCGCGTCGTTCGCCCAACGAACGCGGGGCGGAAATTCGCCGTATCCGACCAGGTCGCGAGATGGACCAGGCACGTCGGCAACGTCGGCCTGTCGGAAAAATTGTGGATCAAGGGACATAATCTCACTCCTCTAGTGTTTGTGTGCGGGGTGGTGCGCGGCGCTGTCGCGCCTAGTCAAGTCCGGCAAGGTTGCGGCCGCCGTCGACGACCAGAAGTTGGCCGTTGACGTAGGACGCCTCTTGACTGGCGAGAAAGCGGTAGACATATCCGATGTCGTCCGGTACTCCCACTCTTCCGGCTGGAATCTTCTTGGCTGCAGCGTCCACTCCGGCGGGGCCTAGCGAGTTCACGGGGTCGAGCGACTGCGGGGTGCGAATGACCCCGGGTGCGACCGCATTGGCCGTGATCCCGTCGCCGCCGAACTCCACGGCGAGCGACTTGACGAGCCCGACGAGCCCGGCCTTGGCAGCGGCATAGTGGGAGTGCTCGGGCCAGCCCGAGACGGTGCCCGCAACCGACGAGGTCGCGAGCAGCCGACCGTATTTCTCGCGCTGCATGGACGGGATGGCCGCTCTGAAGCAGCGCCAAGCCCCGTGCAAATCGACTTCCATTACAGAGTTCCACGCCACATCGTCTAGGTCGGCGAGGCGCACGGTGCGCGCTATTCCGGCGTTGGCGACCACGATATGGACGGCCCCGAACTCATTTTCGGCGGCTTTCACAAGCCCTTCGACATCCGCAGTGGACGAAACGTCAACGGGAGCGGTAATCGCCCGGCGGCCGGCTGCCTCGACGGCGGCGACGACGGGGCGGATATCGTGCCCGTCCGGCGGGTAAAACGCGAGTGCGACATCGGCTCCGGCCTCGGCGAATATCCTCGCGGTTGCTGCCCCAATGCCTGAGGCGGCCCCAGTGATTAGGGCCACTCGCCCTGTAAGGTCAAACATCGTCATCTCCTGTTTCTCTTACCGCCGGGGATATGGCGGAGTTGTGTGCGCCGAAAGCGCCAGTCTCGCGCAAGTAGCGAATTCTCGTTTCGGGGTATCCGAGCAGGCCTCTCAGAATTTCTGGGCCGTCCTCATCGCGTGCGGGGGCTCGGCCTCGCGCGGGCGGAAACGAGCCGACTCGAGCCGCGGTAGCGACCTGCGTGATGGTCCCAAACCGGGGATGCTCTGTTTCGACGAGCATGTTTCGCGCCAGTGTGTGCGGATCGGCTAGGGCCTCGCGGACCGTGTTGACCGGACCGCACGGTACACCGGCGACGGTCAGCTTTTCGATCCACGACGCAGTGGTGTCGGATCGAAAGGCCGCCTCGAGGATCTCCGTCAACGCTTCACGGTGGGCGCGCCTTGTCGCGAAGCTGTTGTATCTAGCGTCCGTGGCCAGTTCTGGTCGACCGATGGCATCGGCCAATCTTGCCCAGAACTTCTCCTTTGCACAGGCCACAACTAACCAGCCGTCCTCGGATGGGAAGGCTTGGAATGGCACGATCGACGGATGGGCAGAGTGATGTGTGCGCTCGGGGAGAAAGTTACTGTTGAGCGCCCACGCCGCGGGGTAGCTCAGCATCGAGATTGCAGTGTCGAAAAGGCTCACGTCGCAGTCCATGCCCACGCCGTCACGCCGAGCCGCGTGGAGGCCGGAGAGGAGAGCGATGGCCGCGACCAGGCCACCCGAGTAGTCGACGACCGAGAGCCCCGATTTGGTGGGGGGGCCGCTTGGTTCACCTGTCAGGTCCATCCATCCCGCGATTCCTTGCAGGAGATAGTCATAACCGGGTTGCGCGCTCCGAGGACCGGACATTCCAAAACCACTGAGGGAGCAGCACACAATCTTAGGGTTGAGGTGCTTCAGGGCGTCATACGTTATTCCGAGCTTGCTCGGCACGTCGCCGCGGAGGTTGGAGTAAACGGCATCACTGTTGCGAACCAAGTCTTCGAATACACGGCGTCCGCTCGACGTGGAGAGGTCGAGGCTAATGCTCCTCTTGTTCCGGTTGAACGCTTCAAAAAAGAGACTGTCTTCGCCGGCTTGAAGCGGAACCACGTAGCGTCCGACGTCGCCGCCGCTAGAGGGGTCTTCAATCTTGATCACGTCGGCACCGAGGTCTGCGAGGTGCAGGCTGCCGAATGGCCCGGCGCCGTACTGCTCGATGGCGATAATGCGCACATCTTCAAGCGGCCTCATTCGCCTACCGCCGAAGGAAGTAACTCCGAGATTCTCCGTCGCGCGGCGGCCAATGCCGCGGTGCGCGCCATTTCGTTCCCAACAATCATGACCCCCTCGTCAACGCCCATCCCCGGTTTGGCGAGAACCTGGTCTGCCCCGCATGCCATAGCGACGTGGGCGCACACCCGACCCGAAATATCGGTTTCGTTGCAGGTGCCGCCGCAATACGCGGCCAGACCGCTCGCGCGGACGAGAAGTAGCGCAGTGATGGTGTTGTTGATTCCGCCAAGGTCCGGAGTTTTGACATGGATCACGTCAGCGGCCCGAGCTGAGACGAAGGCCTCAATGTCCTCGAGGGTATTGCACCACTCGTCCACGACCAGTTCAACACTGATTGAACGTTCCCTCAGCAGGGCACGCAGGGCTGCGAGCATCTCGATCTGGGCATCCCGGCTGCCGGCGTCGATAGGATGTTCTACTCGGAGTCGGAACGGCGACGCACACTCCTCCAGCTCGCCCAAGTAGTCAGCAATACGATCCAGGTCGTTCGAGAAGGCAATGCCGATCGTGCCGTAGGTGTCGATGTGGAGCCGCGGGTTGTAGTGAGGGTTCAACCGAACCGTCCGGATGCGCTCGCTAAGCCAGCTGACGTAGTCCTTGAGCAATCCGCCGTCGATGCCGAGCTTGGTCTCAACATTGTTTATGAGGCCGTGGGGTAAGACGTCAACTTCTTTGAGAATCATCTTGTCGACGTTTATCCGACGTTCGTCGCCCGTTTGTGCATACAGGGGCACGGGCACGATCTCGATCCCCGTGTCGTATTCGTCACGCACGATCTCTGCCATCGTCAGGCCACGCGTTAGCGAGACGGCATGAAGCAGCGCCTGGGTCACGCCGTATCGAACGGAGGCAGAGAGTCGGTCTGCATCGCGTGGGTCGCCGTCAACCTCATCGGCAAGCTCCCGGAAGCTGTGCACCTCGCGACCGACAAGCGCAGGAGTGACCCGTTCGGAGATCTGCCGACTCGCACTGTCCGCGTGGAACACCGCTTCGCGCCCCGCTGCTCCCGAATACTGAACTTCAGCGCAGTCGCCGACGCCGACTTGCCCGTCGGCGAGCACAATCATTACCGAGACCGATTCGCCCGGTTCTCGCACAGAACGAAATCCCGGGGTGACCGGCGATCCAGAATAAAGAAAGCCATCGTGCCCTGCTCCCGTGCGAATAGCCATCTGGTCATCGCGGTAGAAACCAGTGCGGCCAGGCACGCAGATAACATCGACAATCCTCACAGCATCACGTCCCCACCGTTAGGCCCGAGGGTTTGCCCGACGTAGAAGGAGCCCCCGGCAGAAGCAAGCAGCACTGCCGTGGGCGTAACCTCGCTCACCTCGCCGAATCGCCCTATAGGCAATTCGGCCAGCTTTGCCGTGCGCCACGACTCCGTTTCGGAGTCGAGCAGTGGAGTGTTGATCGGGCCGGGAGCAATCGCATTGACGAGCACTCCGCGCGAAGAGACTTCGCGCGCGAGCGCTTTCGTAAAACCAATGACACCGGCTTTACTTGCGCAATAGTGAGCTACTTCGGCGCCACCAATCTGGCCGAGTTGGGAGGCAATGTTGATGATGCGGCCGTCGCCGCGTTCGAGCATCCCACCGAGGAATGCCCGAGTGCACAAGAACGTGCCACGGAGGTTGACCCCCATGACGAAATCCCACTCAGCAATCGTCATGTCCTCAACCAGAGCTTGAGTAAAAACACCCGCGTTATTGACGAGCACATCTACTCGCCCCAGGTTTCTGGTTACGGCATCGGCGAGTTCGGACACAGCCGTGGCGTCGCTCACATCGGTTTGAATAAACAGGGATGTTGCGCCCATCGCGGCCAACTGATCGAGCACTGGCTGCGCCTCAGCTTGGTCGCACAAGTCGACGACCGCCACGTGGGCGCCTTCCCGTCCGAAGGCGAGCGCAATTCCAGCGCCAATACCAGATGCCGCGCCAGTCACAACCGCAACCTTGCCAACGAGTAGTCCGTCTCGTGTCACATTCTTTTTCATTGCTCTCCTTGGTTGCTGGGGTCTAGATCGGGAGGGCAGTCGAAGTGCTTTCCCATGCCATACGAATTTCGCCTTCCGTTGCCATGTCAAAACGGTGGCGCATGAGCAGCATTGAGGCGTCGTGTTGCTCCGGGTCGTCGCTGGCGACGCAGTCCGTGGCAAGAACCACGTAGTAGTTCGCAAACATCGCGTCGCGAGCGGTGGATTCCACACAACCCTCTGTGGTGCACCCGGTGACGATTACCGTCTCGATTCCGTTGCTGCGCAGAAGGAGATCGAGGTTGGTGCCCCAGAACGCGCTGGATCTGTACTTACGCACGACAAGTTCATCGCCGATGGGAAGGAGTTCCTCGACGAAGTCGAACCCAGGCGTGCCCGGACGGGTGTAGATAAGTGGCTCAGCCCGGGAGATGTCGCTCGAGTGCATCCGCTGGTTGAACCGGATTTGTGCGGGCGAGTCACTGGCTCGACCGGGAAGCGAAGTGTTCTGAATGTGTATTACGAGCACGCCGTTTTCCCGGGAACTCTTCAGCAGCTCATGCAGTCGGGGTCGGCTCTGGTGATACATGCTCAGATCGATGCCCATGATACCGAAAGCGCCATCTGGTTCGATGAAGTCCCGCTGCATATCAACGATGACGAGCGCGGTGTGCGAAGGCTCGACGAGCTCCTTGAGTTCCGTGTATATCTGCTTCCCATCGACGATGATCATTGCAATTACTCCTTATTTGAAGGGACGTCAGAGCGGCGCCACGGGTGAACTGGGCGGCTCAGCGCGGGTGCGCTGAGCCGCCCAGTGAGCCTGGGCTAGGGCTAGGGCTAGGGCTGAATGGTCTCGACGAACGTTGTGACTTCGTCGACGATACGCATGATGGTGACAGCCTTGCTCGGCTTGCGTGAGCCCTCGGGGAACGAGATTGTTCCCGTTACGGCGACCAGGTTCTGGGTGCTCGCGAGGGCATCCCTCACCGCTGCCGGGTCGGTGTCATCGGTCGCGCGCTTGAGTGCATCTGCGATCAGGTTCATCGTGTCGAAACCCAGTGCGGCGAATGCATTCTCCGGAGCAGTGCCATATTCCTCGGTGTAGGCCGTCACGAAGTCCTGAACGACCGCATCCGTACTTTCGAGGGAAACGTGAGTGGAGAAATAGACATCCTTTGAGTTGGCGCCTGCGACTTCAGCGACCAGCGGAGTGTCGTAGCCGTCGCCCGATACGATGGGTTGCATGAGCCCCGCAGCGCGGATTTGCTGTGTGATGATGCCAGCCTCGTTCGGGATTGCGGCGACGAACAGCACATCAGGCTGGGTCTTCAAAGCTTGCAGTCGTGCAATCTGCGCCGAGTAGTCTGTGTCGCCCGACTTGTACGAGTCTTCAAGGACAATCTCGCCGCCGCTGGCGGTGAAGCGCTCCTGGAAGAACTTGTTTAGCGCGGTGGTGAAGTCATAGGCCTGGTCCACGAGCGCCCACGCGGTTTGTGCGCCCAACTCTTCGGTCGAATAGTCTGCGATTGCTTCAGCCTGAAGGTCGTCACCGTAACAGGCCATAAACATGGAATCACCGACCTGTTCGGGCAGCGTCGGGAGGGTCGCACCGGATGCAACAAAAGGAATACCCGCCGCTTGGGCAATGGGCCCGGCCACCAATGCCAAGGTGGAGTCGTTCGTTCCGCCAAGTGCCACCGCACCGTCGTTCTCGATGAGTTCGGAAACGACGTTAGTTAGCGTCGTAGTCTCCGAAGCGGCATCCGAGAATGCAACCCGAATCTGCTTACCGTTGATGCCGCCGCTTTCGTTGATCTGCTTCGCAGCGAGTTTGAACCCGTTGTAGCCGGGCTGGTCGATTGATGCTTGCGAGCCAGTGATGCTGTACACAGCGCCGACGACAATCTCGTCGTCAGCGGCGGCGGCCGAGCAGCCGGCGAGGAGCATCGCAGCGCTCACGCCAAGTGCCAATAATTGGATGTTTCTCATTGTCGTGCCTTTCGTTGTGTTGTGAGTGTGGGAATTACTGCTGTGGTGCGTCAACGGAAACTGGAGTGGCAGGTTTCTTCATGAACCATGTCGAGGGATGCATCTCACGGCTACCCATGAGGCCCTGACGGCGAAAGATCATGAAGGCGATCAGGGCAGCGGCGATAATGATTTGTGAGACGCCGGGCAGCTCAAAGCGGCGCTCAAGGTCGCGCAGAATCACAGGCACGATAGTCATGATGATGGCTCCGATAACGGAACCGGTCACGCTGCCCGACCCGCCGATAACAAGCATGATCACAATCAAGAAAGTCAGGTCGAAAGAATAGGTGGGTGGCGTAATTGCGGTGAGCTGGTGGGCAAGCAACGCCCCACCTACGCCGCCAAAGAATGCGCTCATGATGAAGGCGATGAGTCGAATCTGGAACACGTAGATACCGCGGCTCGCCGCGGCCACGGAGTCATCCCGCACGGCGATCATCGACCGACCGAATGGGGAGTGCACCAGACGCCACACGACGAAGACCGTGACGACCGCCCACCCGAACGCCCACCACAGAGTCGTCGCCGAATCTAAACCACTCAGTCCTCGAGCACCGCGGGTGACCGGCTCCCAGTTGCTCGCGAGGCTCTTGACGACAATCAGTAGGCCCAGAGTCATTACCGCGAGATAGTGACCGCGAAGTCGCAACACGACGAGGCCAACAGGCAGGGCAACGAGCGCGGCAAGAAGCCCTCCGAGCACGGTCGCAAGTGGGAAAGGCATTGCGAACTCCTGAAACCAGGCGGGCAGGTCCGCGAGCTGAAGGGCTCGCGCAGCAAGCGGCATCGTCAGGAGGGCAGATACATAGCCGCCAATGGCCATGAAAGCAGCATGGCCGAGGGAAAAGTCTCCCGTGAACCCGTTCGTGAGATTTAGGCTCGCCGTTAAGACGATGTAGATCCCCATCAGTTGAAGAATCCGCAAGTAGTAGTTATTAAGCGTCGCGTCTGCGACCCCGAGGAGAACTACGAGAAGAACAATCCCTCCCAGCAGCACGACGTTCTTGCGCGTAAGAAAGCTCTTCATTATTTATGCCCTCTCAACTTCGGACTTGCCGAACAGCCCGTTCGGCCGGACCAGCAGAACAATCAGCAGAAGCGAGAAGACGAAGGCGTCACGGTAACCCGAGAACTCCGGAGGGAGAAAGCCAACGAACCCGATCTCGGCGACCCCGAGGATCACCCCACCCGCCACTGCACCGCGAATCGACCCAATTCCCCCGATGACGGCAGCGACGAACGCTTTTACGCCGGGAAGGAAGCCCATGAAGGGATCAATGATTCCGTACCGTGAGGCCCACAGGAACCCAGCCGTTCCCGCAAGAGCCGAACCAAGAACGAATGCTGCGCCAATCGCCCAGTTGACGTTGATGCCGATGAGTCGCGCGGCGCGAAGATTCTCGCTCGATGCGCGCATCGCCATGCCGGTCTTCGATCGGTTGATGTACAGGGTCAGGAGCACCATAAGAGCAATGACCAGCAGGAAGGTGAGCACATCCAGTTGGGTGAAACGGATACCCCCCACATTCATGGTCTGCGTTAGATCGCCGGGGAGCCTGAAGGCGCGCGGCTGAGGGCTGAGTACCAGAACCGTCGAGTTTTGTAGTAATCGGCTTACCCCGAGGGAGGTGATGAGCATCGCGACTTCTGGCGCGCCTCGTAGCGGCCTGTAGGCGGTTCGTTCAACGATCAGGCCCATGAGGGCCATGAGCAGGGTCGGGATGACGACAGCAAACAAAATGGGCAGGATCGTCGCGCTTATGAAGATGCTCGAGACGTAAGCGCCCAGCATCATGAGGTCTCCATGCGCGAAGTTTATGAGCCGCAGGATGCCGTAAACCATCGTCAGTCCGATAGCGAGGAGGGCATAGATACTTCCGAGCGCAAGCCCGTTCACCAGCTGCTGCATGATGTAGTTGATCGTCATCGGATTAGTCCAGTCCCAGGTAGGCCGCACGGAGCATTGGGTTGTTAATGAGTTCTGTCGAAGGGCCTTCGATAGTGACCGTGCCAGTTTCAAGCACGTAGGCGCGGTCGGAAATGCGCAGGGCCTCATTCGCGTTCTGTTCCACGAGAAGAATCGTGACGCCCTCGTTTCGGAGTTCGACTACGACGTCGAAGATCTTCTCGACGAGGAGCGGAGCAAGCCCAAGTGACGGCTCGTCGAGGAGCAAAAGATTCGGCCTGCTCATGAGTGAACGAGCGATTGCGAGCATCTGCTGTTCACCACCGCTGAGGGTGCCGGCCCGTTGCGACTTTCGCTGTTCAAGCACCGGGAACATTCCGAACATCCGTTCCATGTCGCTCTTTACGCCGGAAGGATCCTTGCGGTTGTAGGCGCCAAGTTTTAGATTTTCCGTTATCGTGAGGCGGCCAAAGATCATCCGTCCCTCGGGTGAGTGCGATATGCCGCGAGTGACTATTGCTTCAGGAGACAGCCCAACCATCGACTTGCCCTTGAACAATATTTCGCCGGACCGTGGCTTCAATACTCCAGAAACGGTTCGAAGTGTTGTCGTCTTTCCTGCACCATTGCCTCCAACAACGGTGACGATCTCACCTTCATTGACGGTCAAGCTCAGGTTAGAAACCGCGACGATCTTGCCGTAGGCAACGGAGAGATTACGAATTTCAAGCATCGTGGGCTCCCGCTCCTAGGTAGGCCTCAATTACGGCAGGGTGCTTGCGGATGTATGACGGTTCACCATCGGCAATTAGCCGACCGTAGTTCAGCACTTGAATCCGCTCACACGTGTTCATGATGAAATGCACGTTGTGTTCGATGAGCATGATGGTGAGGGCAAACTCGCGGTGAACTCTCTTAATGAGTTCCATCAATTCAAGGGTCTCCGTTGGGTTCATTCCGGCCGCCGGCTCGTCGAGGAGCAGCAGCTTTGGCTCAAGCGCCAGGGCACAGGCGATTTCCAGCCGACGCTGGGCGCCGTACGGCAATCCGTCGCCCGGTAAATCCCGAACGTCGTCCAAGTTCAGCAACTTGAGCAGGTCGCGAGCCTTCCGCTCAGTGCGGGCTTGTCCGGCGCGGTATCCAGGTGTGTAGAAAATCGTGGAGAGTAGCGACGGAGCCTCATGAAGGCCCAATGCGACTTTCACGTTGTCGATGACCGAGAGGCCTCGAATGTTTCGGATGTTCTGGAAGGTGCGAGCGACGCCCGCGCCTGCGAGAACATGCGGCTTTGCCCCCGTGATGTCGCGGCCCTGAAGCACCACGGAGCCTGTGGTGGGCGGCACGAGTCCGGTGAGCAAGTTGAAGAGAGTCGTCTTGCCGGCGCCGTTGGGACCGATGATTCCCAGGAGGCGCCCCTGCTCGAGTTCAAGGGCGTACTCGCTAAGCGCGGTGAGCCCGCCGAAAGTTACTCCGAGGTCCTTCACACCGAGGAAAGCACCTTCGCCGCTTGTTGCGGCGCGCGCTCCCTGCGCAAAAACGATCCCATCTGTCATGTGCTCGACTCCTTACGTCGAATCGGAGAATCGTGGTCTTTTTATGTGTTGCCACTGAAGATACACAAGTGAACCCATCTTGTATATCAGTTGCATATTTCAGTTATTTCTGATGAGGTGGACTGCGGTCCGCCTGCCTTAGCTGTTTGGGGATCGTCAGGAGAAAATCAAAGGCTGAGAAGGGAACATGGTGTCAGCGCAACGGGACAGTGACTTGGCTTACGCGAAGCTACAAGAGATGATCGTGGACTTGCGTCTTCCGCCCGGTACCTTCGTAAATGAAAGTGCCCTTGCCAGCGAACTAGGCTTTGGCCGCGTGCCGGTGCGCGAGGCTCTCGCTCGGCTCGCAAAAGACCGGTTCGTCACGATCATGCCCCGCCGCGGCACTGCCGTGACCCCGCTGACGCTAAGTGATGTTCTTGACATATTCGAGGCACGAGAAGTCATTCAGTGCGGCGTCGCGTACATCGCAGCCGCGCGTGCCAGCGAGGAAGATCTCTCGGTATTGCGCGCTCTTGTTGAGTCCATTGATCGTGATCGCGAAATCAATGATCACGAACAATTCCTTCTCGATGACCATGCCTTTCACGAGACGCTCGTGCACATGGTGAACAATTCGTTGCTTCAAGACGCCGCTGACAGTTTGTTGCTGCACAGCTTGCGGTTCTGGCGG
The DNA here is from genome assembly GCF_002954245.1 of Cryobacterium aureum. Classification (GTDB taxonomy): domain Bacteria; phylum Actinomycetota; class Actinomycetes; order Actinomycetales; family Microbacteriaceae; genus Cryobacterium; species Cryobacterium aureum. Next base: position 51,406 of record NZ_PPTG01000052.1, read on the forward strand.
ATGCATTGGAAGAACCGGCCACCATCAAAAGATGCGATGCTCTCCCATTCCGACTTGATGAGTGCGCTCGAAAGTGGTGACTCTGCTCGTGCCGAAGCGGCCATGCGCGATCATCTGACAACGTCGCGTCAGCTCGTGCAGATGCTCTTCTGACGATGAATCCATCCGGCAACGGCCCAGGTCTTCGGAGCTACCTCTACGTACCCGGCGACGCGGGTCGGCGACTTGACATGGCGCAAGGGCTGCGGGCAGATGCCGTCATCGCAGACCTTGAAGACTCGGTAGTGCCCGCACATAAGGCGAGCGCCTTGGCACAGGTGCTCGCCTGGTTGAAATCCGAGCCGGTTGTCAGGGACAGGCGAGGGCGGCCCGTGGAGCGATGGGTCCGGGTGAATGCTGGCTGCGTGGGGCTCCAAGAGTTGAATCAGCTCGTACGCGGGCATTTGCGGGGAGTTGTGTTGCCGAAAATCACCACGTCGGCTGACCTCGCCGCAGCCGACGATGTGTTGACCGCGGCGGAGCGCAGGCAGGGCCTCGCCCCAGGCTCAATCGCAGTCATGCCGCTCATCGAAACGGCCGAGGCCGTAGTCAACATCATGCCCATTGCCGGCGCGCCGCGAGTAATCATGCTGCAGCTTGGGGAAATCGACCTTGCCGCAGATTTGGGGATGGAGCTCGGTGCCGACGAGGGCGGACTTGCGGCAATTCGATCGAACATTGTTGTCGCGTCGCGGGCGAACGGGCTGGCAGCTCCGGTCGGTCCGGTCTCTGCAAACTATTCAGACCTTGAACGCTTCCGATTCTCTACCGAGCGATTGCGCCGATTAGGCTTCGTCGGTCGGGCAGCGATCCATCCCGCGCAACTACCGATCATTCATGAGACGTTTACACCCTCGGCCGACGCGGTCGCGTCAGCCAGGGCACTGCTTGATACAGCGAAGGTCTTCACGGACGCTGGTCGTGGGGCATGGGTTGGAACCGACGGCAAGATGGTGGACGCGGCGATACTCCGTCAAGCGAGACGGATTCTGGAACTCGCAGCACCGAGCGAGAGCGAGATAAAATGACAAAACTTCCGAGTTGGCGTGGACGTTTCTTTGAGGATTTTGCAGTCGGTGAGATATATCAGCATGCGCTTGGACGAACGGTGACGCAGACGGACAACTCCTGGTTCACACTCCTCACTCAAAACACGGCGCCCCTGCACTTCGACCATCATTACGCTGCACAGACCGAATTCGGCAAACCGCTCATCAACTCGACCTTCACACTCGCGCTGGTCACCGGGCAGTCCGTGAGCGATATCTCGCAGAACGTAATGGCGAATCTCGGTTGGGACGAGGTTCGGTTGCCCAACCCTCTCTTCGAGGGCGACACTGTCTATTCCCGCTCCGAGGTTCTTGAAACTCGTGAATCTGCATCTCGACCCCATGTCGGAATCGTGACGGTTCGCACGACTGGCTACAACCAGAACGGGACACCGGTAATCAGTTTCCGACGCACGGTCATGATCTACCGCAGAGGCCAAGGTCCCAGCATCCCGACTGTAGAGCTGCACGACCCGCAGACCCGCTAGGAAAGGCCACCGCCGGCATCTGCTGGTTTCGTGGGAGATCAGACAGAAATGGGATCCCTGTGTCGAAGCGTCGGGCACCATCTGGTCATTGACGCCGACCGAGCACCTGGCTAAATTTTAACATGTCAACGACGGTTGAAAATTGAGCCAAGAACGACGGTTGAGAATTGAGCTAACAGAGCACGATGGTTGCGTGATCACGTTGGAAGAGTGGGCTTTGGTTCGTCGCCTTCATTTGAATGAGGGGGTGTCGCAGCGCGAGATCGCTCAGCGGTTGGGCATCGCGCGGAATACGATCGCGATAGCGATCAAGTCGGAGAAGCATCCCCAGCATGGTGGCGTCGTCCGGTCCTCGGCGATGAGGGAACTACGGCATGCTGATCGACCACGTGTACAAGCAAGAATGGAATTTACAGGGCTCACCCGCGCCAAGGCGGGCAGTTTGTCGTATTCGACCTAGGAATCCTACGAGACAACGGCTCGCGTCATCATCGTGCCGCGCTGCGGGGGGAGTGCGGCTCGAGCACCTGACCGTCGGTCGCTGCGATCGCATCCTCCAGCGAATCCTGGAGGAAGAAACGATCAAGAAAGCCCGTCGAGCGCCTGCGGTCTTGACCTAGTGTGTGGCTACGCCGTGCGCGACGACGCCATGACCCAGAATCCCGTGCGCGACGTGCAGCGCCTGCCGATGTGACCGCAAAAGGAATCCGCCCTCACTCCGGAGCAGATCACCGGTATCCGCGGTCGCATGCAGGTATGGCGGCTCACGCGCGAGGAGGGACCCCGACCCAATTACCGCGCCCTGATCGACGGCATGGATATTATGATCGGCGCCTCGCTGCGCATTGGCGAGTGCCGCGGCCTGCGCCGCTGTGACGTAGATATGACGACGCTTCCACCTACCCTCATCGTGAACGGCACAATCGTCAGCACCAAGGCCCAAGGAACGCACCGCAAGAACTCTCCCGAACGCTCTCGACAGCGGCGGAGTATCGCGCTGCCCTCCATGGCAGCATCGGCCGTGCGCGTGCGGCTGGCGCTTGCCGAGCCAGACCCGGAGGCTTTCTTGTTCCCCACCAGGACCGGCCGCTCGTTGAGCGTGAGCAACTACGAGCGGCAACTGCGCGCCTTCGTTGAGGATGAGCGCACTCATCTTGTTGGCCTCGGCGTTGACGTCGATGAATACACGACGCATATCTACCGGCGGATGGCCGCGACGCTTATAGAGTGGGCAGCCGGGATCACGCTCGCCTCGCGACTTCTCGACCACGCCAACGAGCAGACCACTCGAAATAGCTATGTGGTCACGGCCGACATGTTCGACCCGGTGACGGCGGAGATATGTTGTCGTCGTCGAACACTGTTCCCCAACGACAAAATTCTAGTCATGAGACGGTGCGTCGCCGAGCGTGTACGAGAAGCATCATGCTTCGGCTAGGTCTAGTTGCGTCGAGCAAGACTTGATGCGCGGATTTTTAATATCCGTTTATTCCATCGAGATGGCACGAACTCGGTCTAGGCTTACCCTTACCTTTCAGCGCATCTGCAACGATGAAAACCTGGTCCGACCGAAGTTCGTCGAGATCAATCGATGTTCATTATCACCGAGCGAGCGACTCACGAGCACTTGGTGTGATCCGTCGGTCCCGGGTTCAAGTCCCGGCCGCCCTACTGTAATTTAGATCTGATCTGGGTTTCTTGTCTTTACCGAAAGGGCAAGACTTGACTCACCCATTGTTTACCCATTGTTTATTGCAAAATAACCGCCTTGTTCAGGTGCTCGTAGAGAAGGTGCACGACCCGGTTCGAGTCGTCTGGGATGACCTCGAACACCTACGGGTTATGGACACTGAAAAACTTTTGGGGCTCGGTCTCGAGCCCGTTTTGACGACAAGCGAGCTCGCCGAATATGTCGGCGTGCAGGTGCAGGCCATCTATGACCTACGCACCGACGGTCGCGGACCCTCCGGCATTCGAGTCGGGTGAGAGATCCGCTACCGTGTCTCCGATGTTCGGCGATGGCTCGACAGTCTGCACGAGCCTGCACCGGCTCTGGGCGATCCTGGGGGCGATCGCTAGTGGCCGGGCGTCCACGTCTGCCGATAAGCACGTTCGGCTCGAACTCGGACCGGCGCGATTTCGAGCGACGACCGTCTTCCGCGACTGGGATGGTCAGTCACGGCAAGTTGGGGCGACACGTGAAAGCCGCAACGCGGCGCAGGCGGCCCTCAAGACCGAACTCGCCGCGCGCATGCGCGTCGGTGGTGTCGGGGAGTCCCTGACGGCCAGCTCGCCATTTCCGTTGCTCGCGGCGGCATGGATGGAGGACGTGACGCTCGATGTCGACCGTGTCCAGGGCACGAAGGACACGTATCAAGGCGCGTTGCGTGTGCTCATCTTGCCCTACTTCGAGAACTTCACGATTCGCGAGGTGACCGTCGGTCGTATCGAGCTCTTCCTCAGGGAGCAGCGAGTGCAGTCCTATACGCGGGCAAAGCACTCTCGAACGATTCTCGGCATGATCCTGGCGTTCGTAACGCGGCGGGAGATCATTCCGCGAAATCCGATGAAGGATACCTCGCGCATGAAGAGCCCTCCGCACACGCCAAAGGCGCTCACGACCGACCAGATTGCCGCCATCCGGCTCGCGGCCCGAGAATGGCGCACGGAAGTGGGCCGGATGGGGCCGCGGTCTGACGGCCAGGTGCGCGACATCATCGAGGTGATGCTCGGCACCGCCACGCGCATCGGCGAAGTGCTCGCCATTCGGCAATGCGACGTCGACCTGGACGCCGACCCGCCGCAAGTGAACATCAGTGGCACGCTCGTCGTGCACAATAAGGCCGGCGTGCACCGTCAGGAGCACCCCAAGACCCACGAGTCGAACCGGGTAATTGGCATGCCGTTCTTTGCGACCGAGGTTATCCGCCAGCGTTTGGCACTGCTTGATCCGGCGGATGCGGAGCACCTGATCTTCTACTCGAGGGTGGGCACACCACTCGCGCCATATAACGTCAGGCGCACGTTCCGGGAGATACTCCGAAATGCGGCGCTCGAGGGCCTGAACATCACGGCGCACTCCTTTCGACGAACGGGCTCGACGTTGCTCGCGAACGAGCTTGGAATGCAGGCGGCAGCCGACATGCTCGGGCATACCTCGACGTCGACGACGAAGGCGCACTATGCGGAGCCCGACCGCACAGTGAAGTCAAGGCCGGCGGAGGTGATGCAGCGGTTGGTGCCTCCGAAGTGATCGCTGTTGGTCTTCATCGATGCGCGAGGTCCCCTGTATTGGGGTTGAACCGCTAACTGGAGGCCGCACAATCGTGGATACGCTCATCTAGTAACTTGAGTCCGCACCGGCTCCCACGATGCTAATTTACGTCAGGAACACATGATGTCCTTCGGCCAGGCTATATCGACCGTTTTCAGCAAATACGCGAAGTTTGATGGGGTTGCCAGTCGTTCTGAGTACTGGTGGTGGACTTTGTTCAATGTTGTCGTGTCCGCCGTTCTCGGTGGCATCGACATCGCGATCAATGGTCAACAAGATATCGCCGTGCTGCAGACACTGTGGGGATTAGCCGTACTACTCCCGTCTCTCGCCGTCGGCGCGCGTCGGCTGCGTGATGCGGGGTATTCTTGGGGATTTCTGTTTCTCGCGCTCATCCCGTTCGCAGGAGCAATTATCGTGATCGTGCTGTTGTGTCAGCCCAGTACAGTGAGCGCGGCAACACAAAATTCTTACGTTGCCTCCGACACTTAGCAGGGCGCGCGGGCGTGGTCAGTTCGGGCCGATTCCTGCACCCAGGGCAGCGATGGACGTAGCATCTCCGACGGATCCGTGGGCGGTAGCATTCGAGTATGCCTGTGCGCCGCGATCTTGACGAGCGCCTCGCGGAACACCTTGACTGGCTTCGGGCATCCGCTGCACGGTTTGATGCCGGTACTACCTCAGAGGCGAAACGCATAGCGACTTCTGTTCGCACTCTTGTTCACACAACCGAAGTGTCCACGTCTCTGCTCACTCAGATGAACCTGCGGGATTCGATGACCTGGCTTTCCGCAGTTGAAATGGTGCGGCCCGATGGTTTGCCCCACACAGATGGCCTGTGGGTATCACTTCCGAATATGCCGGGATTCGAACCCATCCGAGGCCTGCCCAAATACACGACCAGTTTCGAAAGTTGGTGGTATGGAAGTCTTGGAGCGATCGGAGGAGTGGAACTCAGTCGTAGTTATTTCGTCTTACACGCGGCCAACATAGACGGGGGCGCTCACGTCGATCCTCACATCCCCGACCATTACAAGGACCTCAGCCGGCTGGGCGGCCTCAAACCCGTTCGAATAAACAGCGCGGGCAACCCATATCCGGACTCATCAGATCCCACTCCGAGCGCGCTAAGAACGATCTGCACCGAAATCGTCGTTTCCATTGAGGAAGCGAAATGGTGAACCATGATGCGCGTAAACGGGAGGGGGTCTCATGCCCGTAGCTGACTGTGAAAGGGCGTTCGCGCTGGCGGCGGCGGCCGATGGAGTCGTGTTAGCGCGCGCTCGCGTGCCTTGGTTGAACCAGCGCGGTCATCTCGGGGTTCCAGATGCCGCAGCATCGGTCCGTGGGATCCTCGACACGATATTTGCTTCTCTGGGCGGGCATCATGAGGAGCAGAACGCAAAACGACTTACCTCCCTTCCGGGCGACTTCATTCACGCCGAGAGCGGTACGTTCATCGAAGTGGACGAGTCTCAGCACTTCACGAGTTTTCGGCTGCTCAGCCTCGAGCTGTACCCGATGAACGTGCCTCTGGGCTTTGACCTCGTCGAGTATCGAGCCCTTTGCCGGGCATGGGCCGAGCGGTCGGACAAGTACAGAAAGTACAAAGCCGCGGTTGGCTTTGGCGATGGGGGTAGGCAACGTCAGCGTGCCTACCACGACGCACTTCGTGACCTGGTGGCACCAGAGATGGGCATCCACCGGTCATTCGGGTGGCTGCGCCCGACCGAGACGGGGCTGCCGCCTACCAGCGAGTCCGCGACAGGCTTCAGGGCTTTAGAAGGGTTGGCTGATCGCCATTGCCCGAGGGCGCCGTTGGCCCTCTATTGCACCAGTCTGGCGCGCCGGGAGGAGGCAGGTCGACGTCGAGGTGGATGCCGTCGCGAGTCAGCGATGTACCGGCCACGCGAGAGAATGGGGCTATGGCATCTGAGCTCGCTCGAATCATCCGATCCGTCGTCGACGGCACCACGGTCGGTCCCGAGGAGATCCGAGTGGTGCTGGCCGGAGATGGCGAAGCCGCGATTGCTCTGGCCGATCTCGCACAGCGGGTCGATGCCCTTCGTCAGCGAAGCGCTGAACTTCGCGGTGTGATGTCGTCAACGCGTGATCTTCTTGCCATCCCCGACGCCGACCTCATGCTTCAACGGATCGTAGATCGCGCTCACGAGCTGATGAAGGTCGACGTCACCTATCTTTCTGTCTACGAACCAGTCCGAGACGAGTTGTATGTGCGCGCGGCGACGGGCACTATTTCACCACGATTCTTTGGAATGGTGGTGCCCGCAGGCATCGGACTTGCGAGCCTGGCCGTACGAACGCAGCACCCGCAATGGGTTGAAGACTATTCAACCCATACCGCTGTGCCGCACGACCCCACGATCGATGAGGTCGTCGGTGAGGAACAGCTGCGTGGGCTACTTGGTGCACCTCTGGTCGTCAAGGGCAAGGTTCTGGGCGTGCTCTTTGCGGCCACCCGTTCACCGCACGCGTTCCGACCGGACGAGATCGCGCTCCTGTCCGCGTTCGCTGCACATGCGGCCCTGGTTCTCCACCTCGCGCAACTGCTGCGGCAGGCGACGGATGCAACGGCTGAAGCCGCATCGCGTCAGAGAGAGGCCGAGTGGGCTGCGAGCTTGCACGGAGAGCTCACACAACTCGTCGTGGACGGTCATGATGCGGAAGCCGTTGTGGGCGCGCTCACGGAGGCCCTCGGGCGTGATGTCACTCTTGTTTCCGATGGGGGAGTGTTGCGATCTGCGGAAATCGATCCGTTCGCTGATCCAATTTTGCGGGCTGCGGCCGCTGAGGCAGCGGTAAGTGGGCGCAGCGTCGTCATACCAACCGGGGGGATCGAGCTCGTCGTCTCGATTATCGCCGCGAGTTCGCGATCGGAATCCATGCTTATTGCGCGAGGTGAGCATCCGCTCACACCGGTCGAACGTCGCACGGTGGAGCGGTCCGCGCTCACGGCTGCGCTCGTCATGCTGCGGCGGAACGCCCTCGCCGATGCTGAGGAATGGGTGCGAGGCGAGGTCGCCACGGAAGTCCTGGAAGGGGCGGCAAACCGAGTTACGGGCCTGCGTCGAGCTGCCGCGCGTGGTTACCCGGTCGACCGATCGTGGGTGATGGTGGCCCTTCCGTGCGATCCTGACGCGCGTCCTCGCCTCCTCGCTCGCCTGCGTATTCGTACTGACTGGCTGGTGGCACCGGCTCCCCTCGGCGTCACGGTGCTAGCCCCCATGATGACCGATGGGGAGGCTGAGGAAACCGAGGCGCTGGCGACGGCGCGAAAGGTTGGGGACTTCGCTGGTCCTGGATCGGGGTTGGTGGTTGCATCGGGGCGGGCGTCGTTGGAAGAAGCGGCTGTCGCGGCTCCCGCAATCTGGCAGACGGCCCAGCTCGCCCGCGGCCTTGGCATCAACACCGGCGTGATCGATGCGGCAACCCTGGCACCGTACAGTCTGCTTTTTGAAGGCGACGGCGGTCGAATCGCTGCATTCGTGGACAGCATGCTCGCGCCGGTTATCGCGTGGGACAGTTTGCACGGCTCGGACCTGCTGAAAACGCTCGCCGTGCTGTTTGATGAGCGCTGGTCACTGGCCTCGGCAGCACGCACTCTGCACGTCCACCTGAACACTGTTAAGCAGCGGATGCAGCGCCTTCGCGTGCTCCTCGATGAGGACCCCGACCAACCCGAGGCACGGTTCCGACTGGAGCTGGCCGTGCGGATTGAGCGCGCCCGGCAGGTTGCGCAGCGAGCCTCAAAAAGCTGACTAAGCCGCAGCCACGACGGCTGAAGGTGATGAATTGGACATGAACAAGGGGTGCACTGTGTCTGATATGGACCTCGTCGGGGTTTTCGCCGGATGGTTAGCTTGCTGAATCGGTGACGAAGTAGTCACCCGGAAGGACAGCAACGTGGCTAGTACATCTCGACTCAGCGGACTCCGCAATATCAGCGTCGACGAGCGACGGGCCGCCGTCGCCGAGGCGATCGGTGGCGATATCGACCTGACGCCTCTGGCGGGCGATGGCCTCAGCATTGAGCAAGCAGACCGGATGATTGAAAACGTCATCGGTCAGATCGGTATCCCCGTCGGAGTGGCGACCAACGTCATTGTCAACGGCCGCGACGTGCTCGTGCCGATGGCCACGGAGGAGCCTTCCGTCGTCGCGGCGGTCTCGAACATTGCCCGGATGGCACGGCGTTTCGGCGGCATCGTCACCACGTCAACCGAGCCGCTCATGCAAGCCCAGGTGCAGCTGCTCGACATCGCCGACCCGCAGGGTGCGCGTGCACGTATTCTCGAGGCGAGGGATGAGATCCTTACCCTCGCGAACGAGCAAGATCCCATGCTCGTGCAGGTGGGTGGTGGCGCGCGCGACCTCCTCGTCCGCACGATCCACGGCATTCTCGGCGACCACCTCGTCGTACACCTCGTCGTAAATGTCGGCGACGCCATGGGCGCCAATGCCGTCAACACGATGGCAGAGGCCATCGCGCCGCGCCTCGCGGAGATCGCACGGGGCCGATCTCTACTGCGCATCCTGACCAATCTTGCTGACCTACGCGTCACCCGTGCGCGCGTAGCCATCCACCCCGATGAGATCGGCGGATCGGAGGTCGTGGCGAACATGGTCACCGGCGCCAATCTCGCCTACGACGACCCGTACCGTGCGGCTACGCATAACAAAGGGATCATGAACGGCATCTCCGCCGTCGCGCTCGCCACCGGCAATGACACGCGCGCCGTTGAGGCGGGAGCACACTCCTACGCCGCACGCGATGGGCAGTACCGAGCCTTGTCGCGCTTTGAACAGGACGCCGATGGAAACCTCGTGGCCACACTGGAGCTTCCGATGGCGGTCGGCCTCGTCGGGGGAGCGACCAAATCGCATCCCGCCGCCCGCGCTGCTGTCGCAATGACCGAAGTATCCACTGCGCGCGAACTCGCCGAGATCATTTCCGCCGTGGGGTTGTTGCAGAACGTTGCCGCGGTTCGTGCTCTCGCTGCTGAAGGTATTCAGCGCGGTCACATGGGACTGCACGCGCGCAACGTTGCAGTCGCTGCCGGCGCAGTGGGTGCGGAAGTGGATGCTGTCGCTGCTGCTTTGGTCGCGCGGCGTGCGGTTCGCTCCGACATCGCGGTTACGGTGCTCGCTGAGCTTCGTGCCTCAGAATGACCAGCACTCGTGAGTTAGGCCTGCCGACAGTTTCCCGGCAGGAGGGACTGGCAGATGAGGTCGAGATCTGGGAGGTCGCCCCGCGCGATGGGCTCCAGGCCGAGAAGGCTCTTGTCGACGTCGACACGAAGGTTGAGCTCATCCAGCGCCTCGTTCGTGCTGGCGCGTCGGTCATCGAGGTCGGCAGTTTCGTGCGCGCCGACCGCGTGCCACAAATGGCCGACTCGGCAGACGTCTTCGAGCGAGTGAAGGATCTGCCCGTTCGCACACCGGTTCTCGTGCCCAACGTTCGTGGATATGAACTTGCCCGCGAAGCTGGGGCATCCGACATCGCGGTCTTCCTCAGCGTGACCGAGTCGTTCTCGCAAGGGAACCTCGGCGCGTCGCGCGAGCGGATGGAGCAGTCTGTCCTGAATGTCGTCGCGCGGGCGAAGGCCGACGGTGTTCGCGTCCGCGGCTACTTGTCCATGGTGTTCGGAGATCCCTGGGAAGGATCTGTTCCCATCGAAGATGTACTCCGGCTTGCCGTCGCAATGCGATCATGGGGTATCGAAGACCTTTCCCTCGGCGACACCATCGGTGTGGCTACGCCGGGGCAGGTCAAGCATCTGGTCAAGTCGCTCGTTGGGGCGGGCGTACCAACGTCCTCGCTCGCTTTACATTTGCACGACACCTACGGCATGGCTCTCGCGAACGTCTATGCGGGACTTGAGGAAGGTGTGCGCATCTTCGACGCCGCTGCGGGCGGCGTGGGTGGATGCCCCTTCGCAAAGTCCGCGACCGGAAATCTCGCCACTGATGATCTCGTCTGGATGCTGAACGGGCTCGGCATTCGAACCGGCATCGATCTCGATGCACTAACTGAGACGAGCGCATGGTTGTCACACGCTCTCGCAAAGCCCACAACGTCTCGAGTCGCAATGGCGCTGACGCGATAACGAAAGGAACCACAGCAATGGCACAACACTATTTGGAGGTGTGGGGGGACACAGTAGACAGCCGGCATTTGATCGGCTCCATCGGTCTGGGTATCGGCATTGCCGTGCCCATCTACCTCCTGGCGGACTGGGGATTCGATGTCTTGACCGGAGGTGACGTCCTTGCGCACTCCTACGCCCTCGTCGCCGGCCTCGGCGCCTGCGTGCTCGCGGCCGTGGTTGCAGCTCGTCTGTTCAAGCCCAAGCGCATCATTCAGATCGGCACAGCTCACCGGGGGTCCCGCGAGGCGGCGATGGATGCAATCGAAGAAGAGATGGGCTTGCTCGGCAACCCAGACGAGCTCTCACCGTCGGCTTTGGCCGAGGTGAAGGAGCTCGGTCTGTATGAGGATCTCCGCGCCCAGCACGAGAAGAACCAGCGCAACGCAGCCAAAGCCGAGGCTCAGTAATGGAAGGCTTTCTTGAACCAGCGCTCTGGGCGCTCGGAATGGCAGTCATTGGTGCGGTCGTCTTCGGCCTCCTCGGACTGGTTTCCGGGACTGATGAAACGGCCACCATCGCGCCCCTCACTCTGCTGGTCATTCTCGTTGGCGTCCCGCCGGAAGGTGTCTTCGCCTTCTTCATGGCGGCGATCTCGGCAAAGCACATCACGCATGCGATTCCAACCACGCTCCTCGGCATACCAGGCGACACCATGGCGGCGCCACTGCTGCGCGATGCGCAAATGCTCCGTGAGCTCGGAGTTCCGCACATCGCACTGCGCAAAGCGATTTCCGGCGGCGCGGTAGCAGCCGTCATCGCAGTCCCGATGGCCGTCTTCTTCGCCTGGGTGATCACGCCGTTCTCGGGTCAGATCGGCGCCGTTGCTCCTTGGCTGTTCTTCGCGGCCGCCGGGCTCATCGCTGTACTGTCGAAGGGCCGTTGGGCAGCACTGATCGCCCTTCTTCCTTTCGTTCTCATCGTGGTCGGTTTGCAGAACTTTGCGATCGACGCGCTCGGCAAGGGGCTTTCGATCAGCTTCTTCCTGGGCATTGCCATCGGGCCCCTGATCGCAGACCTCTTTCTCGCAGCGAGCCCCGCCGGTCGCGCGACGCTCAAGCGGGACGCGCCGCGTACATTTGAGCTGGCAGCGGATGTGCGCACCTGGAAGGGACGGATGCCCAATCCGTTGCGAGTTCTGGATCGCGCCCAGTTGGGCAGCACTGCCGGAGCCGCCGTGGTTTCAAGCGCGACGTTCGTGTTCTCGCCCGTTGCGATGACCGTGATGATGGGTGAGCTGTTTGGCCGTCGGATCAAGAATGGCTACCAGCGCCTCACGACCATGATGGCAGTGAAGAACGGAACGACAGAGTCGACCTACATTGCCGAAACCCTCATCCCGCTCATTGCGATCGGTCTTCCGCTGTCACCGATGGCTGCAGGACCGGCAAACCCGTTGTTCAATGCACCACCGGTTTTCACCCTCAACGCCGAGACCGGTGCGACGAACAACCTGCACGACATGCTGGACCCGTGGCAGTTCCTGGTCATCGGTTTAGCAGCAGTTCTCATCGGACTAGTCATTACATATCCGTTCGCGATGACGCAAGCGCACCGCGCGGCATCCTGGATCATGCGGAAGGTTTCGCACGAAGCGATCATCGGAGCCTTCGCTGGGCTCATCGCTGTGATCTGCCTCTACGAAGGCGGGATCATTGCGTTGTTCGTTGCGATCACCATTGGTCTCGTTGGTGGATTGCTGAACAAAATTTTCAGCATGCACACGGGTGTGCAGTTCATGGGCTACTACGTTGCGGTGCTGACGGTGCCGGCCATTACAGCCCTGTTCGCAGGCTGATTCGACAGACGGAGCCGCCATGCTCAGATGGGTGGCGGCTCCTTAGCATCCTCGCAATTGTGCTGCGAGCAGTTCGCGCCGATGTAGGCTCCGTGAGCCTCCTAAACGCCGTCCCTGCTTTTCAGACGACAGCATCCAAGTGGACGATTCTGCCTGCGCCGGTCGGAGCTCTTTAAGTCAGCCGGAATCAACGGGGGCGTAGAAGCTGGCCTCAGCCTTACGCCGCTTGGCGACGTCGTCGACGACGAACTGCACGAAGTCCTCGTCGCGGTCTCCGATGACCAGGTCTTCGACCGTGCCGACCGACGGTTCGCCCGGCCAAGCGGTCTGCCGAGTCGGCCGGTCGCGCCCCAGCCGCGTCCCCGAGATCGCGACCCAGTCGCGAAGTCGCTGGCGGGCATCCGCGAAGTCGCGATGCCAGCCGAGCGGGGCAGAGCCGTGCTGGTCGGGATCGTAGGCGCCGAGCCAGTGCAGGTGCAGCGCGGAGAGTTCCCAGACCAGCTCGGGGTGCCGGTGCCAGAACGGCGGCGCAACGGATGCCGGCAAACCGTAGGTGCGTCGCAGCCAGTTCACCCACCGGTTGAGTTCGATCCATTCGGCTTCGGCGTCGTCAGCGCTAAGCGGATTCCAGTTGATCGGATGCGGCGGCTCGGCCGTGAGAGGGCCGTCGAGGTCGTCCAACGAGCTCGCTCCGAAAGCGTTGTCGTGATCACCGGATGCCCACTCCACCAGGGACCCTACCATTGCTGCTTCACCGCCCTGATCCGGCGTGAGCCGCTTCTGTCTCGTGGACGAGTGCCGTGTGCGCGGCCTGTGCGCTGTCCGAAGCAGAGCGATGAGCTCGGTCCACCTGATAGTTAGTGCGCGCGAGGTCATGGCCGATATTCTTGGCGACGAACTCTTCGCGCAGGATGGCGTCACCGTCGCGCAGGACTTGAAAGGTGCGCACGTAGCCTTCGGCGACGAAGCTGTCACCCTTAGCAAAAAGGGTGAGCGCCCGATCGGCGGTGGCACGGTAGGCGACGATGTCGTGGAAGGTCGGCTCAAGCGCGGTGAAGTTGCCGTTGTCTTCGCGGAGGAAGTGAGGCTGGCCGATGCGCGAGTAGAAGCGGGTGTCGCCGTTTTCGGTCAGGGATTGCTGCGGATCTGAGGCGATGAAGCCGGAGAGCGATTGCTGGGTGTGAAGTGTCATGGGACCGAACCTCCTGTTGGGTGGACCTTGTTGGACCGCGCTCACTGGGAGGTGCACTTAGCGCACAACCATTTATGCACAAATCCTTGCATACTTACTTTATTCACTGTAAAAAGTAAGTATGTCGTTTCTACTGCAGGCTCCCGCCCCGTCTGGCCGCGACGCCCTCCGCCAGATTCGGGTAGAAGCCATCTTTGCCACCCTGCTGGCGAAAAGCCCCCTGGCGCGCACCGAACTAGCAGCACTGACCGGCTACAGCCCCTCAACGGTCACCGGCATTATTCACGACCTCTCAGAGGCCGGCTATGTGCGCGTTGTGGGCCAGGTTGAGTCCAACGGCGGTCGCCCGCGCACCCTCATTGAATTTGACCGCACCTCCATCACCATTGCCGTGGTGGGCGTGCGCGCCAACAGGGTGTGGGCCCAGCTCGTCGACCTCAATGCCACCCTCATCGACAGTGTAGAACGCGATTTTAATGCGGAGCAGCCGCTGATTGACGCCACGGCGGCCATCGCCGAACTCACCGCACGGGCCAAGCTCCCTCCCTCGCGCGTGGTGCTCTCCCTCCCCGGTGTGGTGGGGCGAGACGGCTCAGCCACGCTGGCACCTGCCTTCGGCGCGGTCTCCCACATTGTTCTTGCCGATGCGCTCGCCGAGCTTGTGCTCCTGCCGGTGACGGTAGAAAACGACGTAAACCTCATTGCCCTCGGCGAGCGCCAGGCTGGCGCCGGCAACGGCGTGGACGACCTGGCCGTCATCCATATTGAAGAAGGTATTGGCGCAACGATAGTTATTGGCGCTCGCGTACTCGATGGCTCCTCACGTTCGGCGGGAGAAATTGGTTTTCTGCCCTACGGCCCCGAATCGGCCCACCGCAGCGAACGCGGCGAGTTCGAGGCCCGGTGGGGCACCGGTGGAATAGAACTGCAAGCGCGTGAGCGCGGACATGCCCTCGACCCCGGCAACCCTATAGCCGACCTCTGCTCGCGCACCGACGCGCCCGCCGTCGCCTTGTTGCACGAGGCAGTCAGCGCCTGGGCCTACGCCGCCGTGGTGTGTGTGTGCGTGACCAACCCGCAACGAGTGATCTTCTCGGGAGATGCCGTTCACCTTGATGAGCCGGCGCGAACGCTACTCATCGAACGCGTTCTCACCGGTGTGCCCTCTCCCACCGACGTAAAATTTGCCACCCTCGGCGAGCGGTCCATGCTGCACGGCGCCGTGGCCACGGTGCTGACCAAAGCCGCCGATCTTTTGTCCTCTGCACTGTCAGCAGCACCGTCTCGCGGAGAACTCCAGCGCTAACCGACCACCTGATTTCTGCACCGAATGTTTACCAAAGGAGATAATCATGCATTCACCTCGACTTCGCACCGCCATTTTTGCCGGTGGTGTTGCCCTTACGCTGGGGCTCACCGGCTGTGGACTCGGCGCCACACCGCAAGACGGCTCGGGTGATTCGGCGGGCGGCAACACGCTCACCATTTACACCGCACGTGACAAGGGCCTGGCCGACTCGGTCGTGGCCGATTTTGTGGCCGCTAACCCCGATTTTGAGGGCAACGTTGAGGTGCTCACCCTGGGCGCCCAGGAAGCTCTCGAGCGTATTCGAGCCGAAAAAACCAACCCGCAGGGTGATATCTGGTGGGGTGGCACCAGCCAGCAGATGCAGCAGGCGGCCTCCGACGGGGTGCTCTCGGCAGCACCGCAGTCTGTGATCGATGCCGTACCCGCGGCGTCTCGCGACGCCGACGGACTCTGGGTGGGAGAGATGAAACTTGCCGAGGTGATCGTGTACAACCACGACATGCTCAGCGCCGCCGACGCTCCCAAAGACTGGGACGATCTCATTGCCCCGGCGCTGAACGACCAGATTGCTATTCGCGATGTGGCCGCCAGCGGAACCATGCGCAGCATCTACTCCGCCATGATCGATCAGAGATTTGATGAGGCCGGCAGCCCCGAGGCCGGCTACGACTGGCTGCGCGCCCTCGACGCAAACACCAAGGTGTACGCGGCCAACCCCACCGACCTGTACCTGCGCCTCACTCGCCAAGAAGCAGCGGTGACAGCGTGGAACCTGCAGGATGTGATGCTGCAGATTGAACAGCAAAACGCCCCATACACCGCTGTTGTTCCCACCTCGGGCGCGCCCATGCTGGTAGACGGCGTGGCCAAAATCGCCGACGGCCCGTCATCGGCTGGCGCAGACGCCTTTCTGGAGTTTCTCCTGAGTGAACCCACCCAGACCACGCTGGCGGAAACCTACTTTCAGATTCCCTCGATTGAGTTGGCCACCGAGCCCTCCTGGCTGGCCGACCTCAACCTGAAGGAAATGGATGTGGACTGGTCTCGCGTAGCGGAAAACGAGACCGCCTGGATTGACTACTGGGCCACCAACATTAAGGGCCAGAACTAACAACCGATAGCGGTGGGCGACACTTTCGCCCACCGCACTGCCACCAACGACGCCGGCGGAGCCGAAATGACACGCGTTTTACTCGACAACATCAGCAAGACCTACCCCGGGGTAGCGCCGTCGGTTGCCGGACTCACCCTAAACATTGCGGAAGGGGAACTCTTCACCCTGCTCGGCCCCTCGGGCTGCGGCAAGTCGACCACACTGCGTATGGTGGCTGGTTTCGTGCAGCCAACTGGTGGCCGCATCCTTTTTGACGATACCGACGTAACCAACGCCGCGCCCAACCGAAGAAACACCGGCATGGTATTTCAAAACTACGCCCTCTTTCCCCACCTCACCGTGGCCGGTAACGTGTCGTATGGCTTGAACGCACGTAAGGTGACCGCGGCCCAAAAACACTCGCGCATTGACACAGCGCTCAGCCAGGTAGGCCTCGACGGTTACGGTGACCGCCGTATCGACATGCTCTCAGGGGGCCAACAGCAGCGCGTGGCCCTGGCCCGGGCGCTTGTTATTCGTCCCTCGGTGTTATTGCTCGACGAACCGCTCTCTAACCTCGACGCCAAACTGCGCGAAGAAACCCGCACCGAGATTCGGGCCACGCAGAAAGAGGCCGGAATTACCTGCCTGTACGTTACTCACGATCAGGCCGAAGCGATGTCAATGAGCGACCGCATTGCTGTGCTAGAGGCCGGCGAAGTTCACCAGGTTGCCAGCCCGCGAGACGTGTACCATCGCCCCGCCACGGCCTTTGTGGCCCGGTTCATTGGCCGCTCCAACGTCTTCACGAGTGAGGTCGTGGCTATAGAAAGCCACACGGTGGTGGTTCGCCTCGGCGAGGGTACCATAGTCAAGGCGCCCATTGTGGCCGATACGGCCTCAGCCAGCGCCACGGTAGGTATGACCACCGCCGTGTCCCTGCGGCCTGAAGCCATTAGCCTCACCGTGAACCCGGTAACTGTGGGGAGCCATGAGCTCACCGGGCGCGTACTCACCGCCGAGTTCACTGGCGCTGTAAATATTTACGAAGTTGATTGGCACGGTCAGACCCTGGTGGTCTCGGTGCCCGGCGCCCTCGACCGCGCCGACCCGGGAGATACGGTAGCGATGGCACCGGCCCAGGGCCTGGTGTGGATGGTGCACCCATGACGCTGATGCAGCGCCTCTCCCAGCGCCGCTCGGGGCTCACCTCCTCAGACCGGTTTGTGTACTGGATCTCAGTACCACTCATTCTGGTTCTGCTCGTTTACATTGTCTTTCCCATGCTGGCCACAGCCATAACCAGCGCCGAGGGCGGCGGCGAAGCCTACGGCGGCTTCATTAGCGGCAGCTCGGGCAAAGCGCTCGGCCTCTCGGTCGGCATCTCTCTGGTCTCCGTGTTCACCACCTGCGTGATTGGCACTGGACTGGCCGTACTGCTCACCCGGTTCGACTTTCCGGGCCGCCAGGTGCTGCGCATCTTCGCCCTGCTGCCCATGGCGTTGCCGCCACTAATTGGCGCAGTGTCGTTCTACTTTCTCTACGCCGAAAGCGGCATCATTCCGCGCTTTCTTGCCGCCTATTTTGGAGCGGATGCCGCAGCCGTCTCGGCCAACGGTGTAGCCGGCGTGATTTTGGTGCACAGCCTCACCATGTATCCCTACTTCTATCTGGCCGTGTCATCGGCGTTGAGCGGCTCCGATGCCTCGCTGGAAGAAGCCTCCCTCAACCTCGGCGCCTCCCGCTGTCGCATGTGGCGAACCGTTATTTTACCCATGCTCACACCGGCGCTGGTCTCGGGCGCGCTGCTCACATTCATGGTGTCGATGGCCTCCTTTACCGCGCCCCAGTTTTACAACGTGCAAACGCTCACCATGCAAATTGTCGCCTCCCGCACGAGCGGTGCCTACTCCACCGCCGCAGCACAATCGGTGGTGCTGTCGGTCGTCTCCATCTTGTTTTTGCTCATTATGCGCTGGTACCAAAACCGTCGCGTGTACCGCAGCCTGTCCAAGGGCACCCCGCAGTCGCTGACCGTTATTCAAGGCTTTATCCCGCGGTCGGTGGCCGCCATCGGCTCGCTGATTATTGTGGTCATCCTCATGGCCCCGGCCGCCACCATCGCCCTGCTGGCCTTCACGGTAGACGGCAGCTGGACCATCCAAATTTTGCCGCCGGAGTACACGCTCGGTAACTTTGCCAAAATCTTTGCCGACCCCGAGTCACTGCATCCCATTTTGGTCAGCACCCAGATGGCGTTGCTGGGAATGGTGGGCTGCGTGTTGGTGGGGGTTCTTGCCGCCTTCGTCGTCACCCGCTGGAGCGGGCCGGGCAAGGGCCTGCTCGATGTGATGGTGATGATTCCCTGGGCGCTGCCCGGCACGGTTATTGGCGTGAACCTGGTGACCGCCTTCGCCAGCCCCACCCCGTTTAACCTCGGGCAGGTGCTCATCGGTTCGCTGTGGATCTTGCCGGTCGCCTACTTCGTGCGCTTTCTCCCGCTGGTGTTTCGATCGGCCAACGCCGCCCTGGCCCAAATTGATCCATCGCTTGAGGAGGCCGCCCGCAACCTTGGCGCCGATACCCTGCGCGCTATTCGCACAATCACCGTGCCGCTCATGTCTCGCGGAATTCTGGCCGGCGCCCTGATGGCGTTCATTCAGGGTTTTGGCGAGTATGTTGCATCCGTTGTGATCTACCCCGCACAATTTGCACCCGTCTCGGTCGAGATTTACAACCGCATCTACTCCAATGAGTTTGGTACTGCGGCCGCCTACGGAACGCTGCAAATGGTACTTATCGTGATCGTATTGATCATCGCCCAGCGACTGGAGAAACCACGCGGCCAACGCGGCCTGCGACAGAAAGTGGCGACCAGAACAGCGCTTCCACTTCCCGTAATGAATACGTAGCAGCTCATACCCCCTCAACACGTATGACGACACAGAAAGCTCACGACTGACATGACCACTACTCACCGAACTGCCCTCAAAGATAACGCCGACCTGTCGATCTACTGGGACAACCACTTGCGTGATGCATTTATGGAATCGGCGCAATTCATTTATCCACCCATGGTGGAAGCGAGCCTCGCCCACGTGTTCATGCTGTCGCGGCAGGGCGTCTTACCAAAGGAGCGGGGGGTGCAGCTTCTTACCGGGCTTCTCGAACTGTGGAAGCAAACCACTACCGAAACGCAGGAGTTCGTCTTCGACGGCAGCGTTGAGGACCCCTACTATTACTTCGAGCAGCAGCTAGCCACCGCCTGCAACATCTCAACAGCCGAGCTTGATGTGCAGCTCGCCCGCAGTCGTAACGACCTCGATGCGGGTGCTTTTCGCATGGTCTTGCGCCGTCAACTGCTCGACCAGATTGATCTCGTCGTGCAGACCGCAGCGGATGCCGCCCGACTCGCAGCCGACACCGCGGACGCCGTGATCATTGGCTTCACCCACCGCCGCCCAGCGCAGCCCACGACGATTGGGCACGTTCTGGCCGGGCTCTCTGAAGCCCTGCTGAGCCAGGCCGACGAGATGCTGAGTGTGTACGACGAGCTGAACATTTCACCGCTGGGTTCCGCAGCTTTCGCTGGAACCGACCTCAACATTGATTCTGCACTGGTGGGTGAACTTCTCGGATTCGACCGGTCATTCACCTCGAGCTATGAGGCCGTCGCCGGCGCGGAACACTTTATGCGTCTGGCCGCCGTGCACGGTCGCGTCACTGCTACCGGAGCACGCTGGGCGCGCGTACTTCTGGAGTGGATGACGTTTCGTTGGGTGGAAACACCCACCGCGTTCACGCAAGGGTCATCGATTATGCCGCAGAAAAAGAACCCGGTGGTGCTCGAACATCTCGTGTCAATGGCTGGGGCGACTGCGGCCGATATGGCCGCGACCTATGCCAATATCGGTTCCTCTTGGTACGAAGACTCCAACAATGCCACCACAGATGTGCAGAAGCACCTCTGGCGTTCCGGAGAACGCGTGGTTCGCTTTGTTCGTTTGGTAGACGGGCTCTTCGAAAGCTTTCGCGTGCTGGAACTGCCAAGTGCCGAACAGATCGTTAAGTCGGGCGCAACAACCACCGCGGTTGCCGAGGCTCTCGCCGCTGAGGGTATTGCGTGGCGTAGCGCTCACCACGTTGTGGGGGACCTTGTAGCGGCCGCCGACCCCACGACGTGGACGACCACTGACGTGACGGCGGCATTTGAGCGTGCCAACATCCCCGTGACCGACGCCCTAGTCGACCTCACCCTGAAAGCGGGTGTCAACCCCAATTTCGTGTTGAACCGTTCCCAGCTTGGGGGCCCCGGCCGTGAGGCGGTTATGGCGACCGCACAGGAGTCATCGCTTCGCGCCGCTTCCGCCTCTGCCGAGAGCGCCGAGCGCCGAACCCACATTGACGGCACACGCCAGCGACTTCTCGACGTGGTGCAGGCCGCCGTCAGCTCAGACACATGGTGAACTCACGTTTTGCCGTTATCGGGAATACCAACCTCGACATTATGGTCGCAGATACGCGCGACCTTCCCGCGCCGGGTACGGAACGTATCGTGCCGAGCATCACTATGCGAGTGGGCGGGTCGGCAGGCAACCTCGCCATCCGCTGTGCAGGTCTGGGCCAGAAAACCACCCTGGTGAGCCGAGTCGGAAACGATGCTTCGACCACCCTGCTCGAAGCAGAGTTGTGTGACCCCAACCTGCAGCTCGTGTTCATTCGTGATGATCTGGAACCCAGCGCGATCACTGTGGCGGTCGAGTCGGTCGGACAGGATCGTGCCTTTCTCTCGTCGATGGGCGCGATGAAAAACATGACGACCGTCGATGTGCCCTCCGAGGTACTCACTGCCCGCTTTGTTGTTCTCGCCGGCTATTTTCTGCTCCCTGGCCTGCGCGGCCAGGCGGTCACCGCACTCTTTGAGCGCGCTCGAACGAGGGGTGCCGAAACCGTTCTCGACACGGGTTGGCCGCCGCAAGGCTGGACGAACGACGTCTGCGCCGAAGTGGTTGAGGCCTTGGCCGGCGTAGATGTGTTTCTGCCTAATGAAGATGAATTGCTCGGGTTGACTGGCGAAGCTGAAGTGCGGCCGGCGGCCCTGCAGCTTGCAGCACACACGAACACAATAGTTGCTGTCAAATGTGGAGCTCGAGGAGCGTCATTGGCGACCCCGGCTGGCCTGTGGATTGAAGAGGTCGCGTTGCCAACAGCAGTGGTCGATTCAACCGGTGCCGGCGACGGGTTCAATGCGGCCTTTTTGATCTCCATCGCCCGAGGCAGCGGCCTGCAGCAGTCTCTTCGACAAGCCGTTCGTTATGCCACGCAGTTAGTGGGCAGCACGGAGACAGACCGAGCATTGATTCAACTGGAACCCACTATTGCGTGAACCGGAGCTTGTCATGAAACCCACCGAGCTGTCTGGGCGGCCCACCGTGCAGGGCCTCTCGGTGGTGGATTTTCACGTGCACTTTCGCATGAATCATGATGAACTCACCCAAAGCTTGGCGGGAGGACAGTTTTCTGATTGCGGCCAGGGCGATAGCGCAGGGCAGCGTGCCGTCACGACCGCGACCGCCGCGACCTCGGCACGGTGGCGACGTTCGTGGGATTTTGCAGACCCCGAGGGTGCCGAACACGATCACGGTTGGCAGGCTGAAGCTGATCGTTGGGTGGCCGAACTGAGTGCGCATTCGGTGGAACACGCCAATTTCGTGACCGCTGGCGGAGACGCCAAAATGCATGAACTTGTGGCGCACGCGCCCCATCGATTTACTGGAATGGCGGCCATGAAAGATCCGTACGCCCCCGGGGCAGCCCAGGCTTTTGAAACCGCCATTGTGGAGCACGGTTTGGTCGGTTTGAAACTCTTCGCTCCCCTGATGTCTGAGCGCATCGACTCCACCGACGACGCGGTATGGCGGGTTGCAGCCCGGAACGGTGTTCCGATCGTCATTCACTTCGGGCACTGCGGCTCGGCAGGCGGTATCGCCCATAACGAGTTCAGCAATCCGGCATGGCTCGAGGCTGTCGCCAAGCGGTACCCCGAAATTACGTTCGTCATCCCGCATTTCGGCATTCAACATGTGCAAGAAGTATTGTTTCTCATGTGGGCCTGCCCCAACGTAGTCGTCGATACTTCGGGGTCGAACCAGTGGGTGCGCTACATGGCGAGCAAGCTCACCCTCGACGATCTGTTTCGCCGCTTTTATGAAACTATGGGCTCGGAGCGCATCGTCTTTGGCTCGGACTCCTCGTGGTTTCCGCGCGGCTTTGCCAGGCGCTACCTCGTCGATCAGCTCAGGATCTGCTGGGAGATGGGTATGACAGCCAGCGATCTGCAGAACATCTTTGGTGCCAACGCTGCACGCCTGCTCAAAATCGATGGCTGGATGCCCGCCGACCCGAGTCTGTCGGCGTAGGCGCGACGTCCGCTGGGCGGTGCAAGCACGGTCGAGAGAACCCTCTGGGTATCGTGCCTCCAATCCGCATCCGCGAAAGAGACACTCTCGGCATTCACTTCGCGAAGCGCGGGAGCTGCGCCCCAGCGGAATTTGTCGAGGTGAATGAGGCTAGCCTGAGTTTAGGCGGCTAGTTTCGTCTCCGTTTTGGCCTCGTCTTCTTCGACGGGTTTGTTGATCCAAACGGTCTCGTGAAGAGTGAGGATCTTGGGGTCCCGAGCTGTGCTGAATCGCTCCGGATGCTGAGCGCGGGCCGCAGCGAGGGGCGCTAAGCGTTCGAGGGCTTTGCCTGCGGCGAGGCCGTAATGGACGTCGGCCGGGGTGTTCAGCCCGATTCCGGTATGGCGGTGGTTCTCTGGGGTTACTGGGTTTCGAGAGACCTTGTGGGTTTTACTTTTCCTGGTCAGAGGCTTATTTGTCGTCGTAACGTGTGCGGCTACTGTCGTGCACGTGATCGATGGAAGAGTCAGGTTTAGCCCTTGCCGGTGTTGATTTGTGTCATGAATTCGCCGTTGGCGCCTCGGGCAGCGGCATGGTCTTGATCGCGTTGTTCGAGCTCTAGGGGTCTGGACATGGGCGGTGGGGCGGTGTTCCGGCTTCCCGGATTCGGGCGGTTTTGGGCTCCCCTGACGTAACCGTGGGTCCGTTGCGAGCGCCTTAACGGCCGCACGCCGCTCTCCGCTGAAAACGTTGGGCGCAACATCCGCTGATATTGGCCAGAGCGACGTGCCGTGGACGGTTCTGGCCGACCCGGAGGGGAATGTGTTCGGCGTTCTCGAACCCCGGGAGATCTATGCGGACACCGGCCCGATCGCCGCCGTGGTTGTCAGTTGTGCGGATCCACGTTCCATGGCCCGGTTCTGGAACGCGGCGACGGACTAGACCCTGCACGAGGTGACCGACGACATGGCGCGGCTGCGATCGGCTGCCGGGGTCGGTCCGTATCTAGAGTTCGTTCGCGTCCCCATTATCACCGTGTGGTTCCGCGTCCACCTCGACCTACGACCATACCCTCGTGATGATCGGGCGGCTGAGGTCGCCCGGCTGCGAACAATGGGTGCGATGGATGCTGACATTGGGCAAGGCGATGTGCCCTGGGCGGTTCTCACCGATCCCGAGGGAAACGAGTTCTGCGTCCTGACGCCGGGATAATCCCGTCGAGGGCGAGGTCACGCAAGTAGAGCGGATGCCCGCAGCTCGGTAACGAGACCCTCGTATGTGAGGGCAGTGTTCGGCTGGTCGTCATTCCGGCTCGACCGGCTCCGGCGTGGGCGCGTTTCGAGTGGGCGCTCACATCAACCCTTCGATTTTCTCACGGTTCGCGCGAAGCTCCTTGGCGTCGGGCCGAGCGGTCCACATCTGCAGGCTCGCGATGACGGCGGGGCCGCGCGCAGCATGATCAAACCTGTACGAAACAACAAAGTGCGGGTCGTGTCGGGCGGCATGATCGGGACTCGTCGGACGGAGCGTTGCGAAGAGCGTGAACCGCGATCCCCGATCGTCGTCGAGTCGGTCAGCTCGTCTCGGTCGCCGATCAGGGTGGAGAGGTCGTGCAGGTCTCGGGAGTTGGATCCGCCGAGCACGATCTTGACGATCGACGAGTCCCAGATGGTGCCGGCGGCGTTGTCGCTCCACTTCGTGCGGGCCTGCGCCAAGGACTGCAACACCGGCATGGTGGTGATGCCGGTGCCGCCGCCCTCCGCCATGAGGGTGGGCAGTGAGGGGAGTGGGGCTAGGTTGCCGATCTCATCTAGCGCCAGCAGCAGCGGCGGGTCGAGTCGCGCACCGGCGCTTCGGCGGCAATGCGGCGGGCGGTTTCGACGAGGTCCTCGACGAAAGCCGAGACCAGCGCCGCCGAGTTATTCGAGCCGGCACCGGTGGCCAGCAGGTAGAGCGTGCCGTTGCTGCGTCATGGTCATAGTTGGCCTGCCGTTTTCCGGAACCGGGTCACCGAGTTCGCAGATGATGACCAGACCGGTGACCGACAGCCGGGAAATGTCAAACGGGAGGCGCTGAGCGCGCCCACTACGCACCGATCTTCGTTGCATCGGTACGAATCGACCCCGCTCATGGCTATCCGTCATGCTGGCAGCTTAGGGCTTTCGCCGGTCCCGGGCGACGCAGCTGGCGAGCCACTCTGTGACCCGTCAATGCGACGTAAACCTGTTCCGTTCACCGTTCACCGTTCCGGCTACGGACGCCTGTGTGCGAGGCCGTGACGGGTACGCTGAGCGGTAAGAGGAGTGCGTGAGGGGGCATGGTGCTGCAAGAACTTTACATGATTTGCCATTTTGCGCTCGTTGTCGCCAGCCCGCATCTGACGTTGGGTCATCCGGTTTTCGTGATCGTGGTCGCCGTTGGAATTCTCCTGGGTCTCGCTGTGATCGTGGCCCTCTTGGTTTTCGTTGTGGCGCGGCAATTCGACCTGCGCGCGTCGTCCACGCAAAGCGGGGGAGCTCCGCCGCGTTCGCACTTCAAACCCCAGATATCGCGATGTGGCAGAGGCACTCCTATGCCGCGCGCCCCCACGAGTCAGACGCCCGTCGCCTGACCCTTGGTGGAGCACGTCCATTCAGCGTGCACCTCTCCTTCGGTAGCCGGCCGGCAGAGACAACTGTGCGCCGCTATCTATAGGAGAAATAATGCTAATGACATCAAGAGAGCCACGACTAGATCCACACCGGAATGTGCACTCGAGGCGAACGCAAAAATTCTTGACGCGTGCCTGGTGGAAACTTAATGACCTCGCAGCCGCGACGTATGTCGGGGCAGCCTCGCTGATCGGTTTCGAAGCCCTTGCGCTGATTCTCGTTTTCACCACCGCTTGGCCGATTGCCATCCCTTTCGTTGTCGGGCTGCTGGCGCTGCTCTTTTTCGCCCGCCGATTTCTCGTCCGACTCTGGTGCCTGATCCTGCCGGCTCGGTCTGGAAGCAAAAATCCCGAACTGGAGCGTGACGCGACTCGTATCGAATCTGAGAATGGAGCCTCTTGGTGAGGCGGCGTCAGAATGCCGTCCCGCTGAGGGTTGGCGAATTCAAACGGAACGGATGAAAGTCGCCGATCGACCGTTTGCGTGTCCCACTCGCCGTCCGGCGTGCGGGACACCGAATGGAGTTCGTTCAGCGCGAGCAATTCGATGTGGGGGTCGTCGAACTGGGTGACGGTGAGGACGAAGACGTCGACGTACGAGGGCCTGGGCCTGCGCCACCGAGAGACGGACCAGCACGGCACCTTCAAGCCGTCGGGCGACGACCGGAACGCGGGAGAGAACCCGAGCCAGGGGCGCGACGCGGGAGCCCCGGGCGAGGCCTCGGAGCCGTAACCGCCGAGCCCGCCGTCCTCAGCCGGGCGCCGGCTCGGCGCCGGCGGCGCGGTTGACCTCGGCCAGGCGCTGCTCCAGAAAGGCGCGCTCCGCAGCGTTCGCCGTGAGCTCCATCGCGCGCCGGTACGACTGAGCCGCGCCTGCGGCGTCGCCGAGGCGGCGCAGTAGGTCGGCGCGGGTGGCGGGAAGGTAGGGGTAGTCGGCGAGCCGGGGATCGGTCGCCAGCTCGTCGAGGAGCGGCAGGGCGGCGGCCGGACCGTCGGCGAACGCCACGGCGGCGGCCCGATTGAGCGCGACCACCGGGGTGTTCCACACCGCCAGCAACCGGTCGTAGAGGTGCACGACGCGCGGCCAATCGGTCTGCTCCAGGGACGGCGCCATCGCGTGCACGCCGGCGATCGCCGCCTGCAGGGTGAACCGCCCCGATGGGCCGGACGCCAGAGCCCCGGCCGTCACCGTGAGCCCCTCCAGAATCGCGCGCTGGTCCCAGCGCGTCCGGTCCTGATCGGCGAGCAGGAGCAGCCGGCCCTGCCCGTCGGTCCGGGTGGCCCGGCGCGCGTCGGTGAGGAGCAACAGGCCCAGCAGGCCGCGGGTCTCGGCCTGCTCGGGGAGCAGCGCGGCGAGGGTGCGAGCGAGGTGCAGGGCCCGGTCGCAGAGCTCCTCACGGACGAGCGAGTCCCCCTCGCCGGCCGTGTGGCCGGTGCTGAAGAGCAGGTGGACGGCGGTGAGCACGCTGTCCAGGCGCTCGGGCAGCTCCGCCCGGCCCGGAACTCGGTAGGGGATCCGCGCTTCGGAGATCTTCTTCTTGGCCCGGGTGATCCGTGCCGCCATCGTCGGCACGGACACCAGAAAGGTCCGGGCGACGTCGGGCGTGGGAACGCCGCAGACCAGGCGCAGGGTGAGGGCGACGCGGGCCTCGGGGGCGAGGGTGGGGTGGCAGCAGGTGAACACCAGCCGGAGCCGGTCGTCCGGCACCGCGGCGTCGGGCCAGTCCAGGTCGGCCGGGTCGTGCGGATCGACGGTTGCTGGCTCCACGAGCAGCGGGAGCTTGCGCCGGAGGGTGACCTCGCGACGCAACCGGTCCATCGCGTGGTTCCGCGCCGCCGTGGTCAGCCACGCGCCGGGCCGCTCCGGGACGCCGTCCCGGGTCCAGGCCTGCAGCGCGCTGACGTACGCCTCCTGCGCGCACTCCTCCGCGACGTCCAGGTCGCCCGCGACGCGCACCGTGGCGGACAGCACGAAGGCCCACTCGGAGCGGTGGGCCTGCGCCAGCGCGGCAGCGACCGCGTCCGCCAGCAGGGCGGACGCGGTCGGCTCGTCGCTGGGGGCGATCAGAACGGGTTCGTCGTCGGGTCCACGACCGGGCGAACCTCGACGCCGCCGCCGGGGACCGGGCACAGCTTGGCGATCTCGACGGCGTGGTCGAGGTCGCGCGCCTCGACGACGTAGTAGCCGCCGAAGGCCTCCTTGGTCTCGACGAACGGGCCGTCCGTCACCGTGCCGGCACCCTTGATCGTGGTGGCCGTCGTCGTGGGCGCGAGCGCCCCCCGCCCGTGAGGGACCCACCGAGCTCGAAGACCTGCTTGGTGAACGTGTTGTTCGCGTCGACCACCGCGCCCCACGCCTCGGGCGACATGTTCGCGTAGAACGCCGGGTCTTCGTAGATGAGGATTGCGTACTGGGACATGGAGCTGCCTCCTGCATTAGGTCGCGGGCCGGCCTGTCCGGCTCCGTCATTAACTACGACGAACGTCCTGCCGCCGGATCGACAGCTAGGCCAGGATTTTCTTCAAGATTTTTCCGCCGCCGCCGCCGCCGCCGCCGCGCGTGCCGGAGTCCGCTTTGCGTGCTGAAGTGCACTATAGCGGCCCCACCTGACGCTCCGTTTCGTGGCGGCGCGGTGCGAGCTCGGGGATTTCTTCGCCGTCGATGGAGTCGGTTTGGCTGACGTCGAACACGCTGAGGATCGGAAAGTAGGGGCGGCGTTCTTCCTCGCCGTCCTCGCCTTCGATCCGCTTGGTGCCGTAGCCGTAGCCGAAGATCTTGATCGCCCGTTCGCCCGTTCGCACCTGTCGGCCGCGCTCCTGCCATTGGCGGAATCCTGCGACGCGGCTCGCGTTCGGGCGCTGGGACAGGATCAGTAGAATGTTGTTCAGGCTGTAGTTGTGGAACCCTGGTGGCGAACGTGAGGAACAGCGCCCATCCTTCGGTGCTGGTCAGTTCCTCGAGCTGCGAGCCGATTGACTTGTGCAGCTGGTCGGCTTCCGCGCGGCGCTCGTGGGCGCGGTGATCCCCCCGAGATCGGCAACAATGAGCTGCTTGCCGTCACGGGTAGCGAGGTGAGCGATGCTGGTGGACTCCATCTCCCTGTTGTAGGGCGCGCGGTCAGGAATGGTGGACCCCTCTCGCGCAGCACGTCCTGCTCGGCCTCGACCTGCTCACGGCGGGTGCGGTGGTCGCGCTGGCGCTGAACTTCGTTCCAGACCTGGTCCGATGCGTCCTCTGCGCGCTGCACGAACGACGTGACGGCTTTCAGGTCGTCCTCGACCCTGTTGACAGATTCCTTCCGTTAAGTAACACCTGTCCCAATGCAACGGGAATGCTGCAGCTTCGGTTTGCTCGGTTCCTTCATTCCGCCAGTGCCGCGGTTTGGTCCATGCAGGACTTGATCTCGATCGGGTTCAACTTGTCGAGGCGTCGTTGACGGCGGCGGCGGCAGACGAGCTCCCTCACGGCCGTTCAGCATTGTACGCACGCCGCGCCGGGCGAGCTTGAATTCGTCCACGACGGCAGGGCGCGACCCTCGGGCTCGAGGACGCCCAGTCTGACCCACGATCGTGGCGTCGAGGGTACTAATATCGCAACCACTAATCCGGTCGGCGGGCAAGTTAAGGAAGCGCCCACGCTCAGGCAATCACCGACCGCCGTGGTGGTGCGCTCCGGGAGTTGAACGAGTTCAGCATGCGTCCAGTTGACGGTTATAAGGCCTTCGTGGGGCTTGAAGGTGATATCACCATCAGATATCATGAAGGTAATAAGACCGTGGAGAGGAGGGTGCTATGGCTGCACGTGGAGAAGTGAAGGGCCCTGAGGGTCTTGGCCGGATGCTGCAGCAGGGCCGTCTCGTGAGCGGTCTGACGCAGCGCGATCTCGCGGAGAGGTTGGACACCGACCAGAAGTACATCTGGGGCTTGGAATCCGGCAAGAACACTATCGTGCTCGAGCGCATCTTTGCGATCATGCGCGAGACCGGTGTTCGCATGTACATGGAGGTTGATCCAGGCACCGACGAGCCCCAAGACGACGTTGTGGACGAACCCCGTGGGTGACTTGCGCGTCGAACTCTACGGCGAGCTCGTCGGGCATCTGGTCGGAACGGACCGTCGCACGTTTGATTTCGTCAGGGAAAAAAATGCGATCGAGACCTTTGGGCGCGGCAGCACGATCCTCTCCGCGTCGGTGCCATTCGATCTGGTCAGCAACCGTAGCCGGGCAGCGCGAAGACGCAACTTCTTCGCCGAACTCCTGCCCGAGGGTACTGCTCTCGACAACCTCGCCGCTGAAATCAGAGTCTCCACCGACGACACCATTGCGCTGTTGGCGCGGTTCGGCCGCGATGTCGCCGGAGCCATCCAGATATACGATCCAGAGGCTACGGGGGAGCCGCGCACGCCCGCCATAGCGCTGGTTGACGCGGCCGAGGTTGGCCGGATGCTCACCAATACCCAAACCGCTCCGCTTGGCAACCGACCGAAGTCCGGCCGCACCTCTCTGGCCGGCGTCCAAGACAAGATCGTGCTCGCACGACAGGATGACCACTGGTTTCAGGTCCTCGAGGGGCACCCGTCGACCCACATCATCAAGCCACCGTCGGTACGCTATCCGACCATAACCTTCGACGAGGAATACGGCTTCCGCGCTGCCAAAGCGGCTGGCCTCACCACGCTCAACACGTGGATTGAGAACTTTGGCGGAGTCCCCGGCCTCGTGATCGAGCGATATGACCGATCACGGCACGCCCCGCAGGGACGCATTCACCAGGAAGACATGAACCAAGCTCTCGGCGCATCAAAGAATGAGAAGTATCAAGAGTTCGGCGGCAAGGTCTCCCTCAAGCGGATAGCGGATGTCCTCGGTCGCGACGGCGACCGCGCTTCCGTCGAGCAACTCCTCCGACTCCTGACCGTCTCGCAGGCCGTTGGCAATCTCGATATGCACGCCAAAAACATCAGCATGCTCCACCTCTCGGATGGCAGCACGAGGATCACCCCGGCCTACGATGTTGTTCCGCAGACGCACCTCGACAGCGACGGAAAAATGGCGCTGGCCATCAATCGAAAATACAGCCACGCCGCTATCACTCTCGATGACCTCATCGTCGAAGCCGAGGCGTGGAAGGTGCGCGCTCCCCGGTTGATCATCACGTCCGCGCTAGATGAGTGAGTCCTAATCGGTTGGTAGCACGCCAACCGCTCAGTCCGATCGGACTTTTCCCGCGTGGGCGCTGTTAATCGAAGGCGGAGGGTGTTAAACCCAGTGTGTGAAAACAGACCTCAAC
>NZ_PPTG01000028.1 GCF_002954245.1 Cryobacterium aureum
CCCACCGACGCCATTCTTGCGTTCCTGGCCGCGCTGTGATTATGCCGACTTTTTTGCCCCAGCCACCGCCCGCAGACTGGCATCGGAGACCAACATCGGCATAATCACAATGTCGGCATAACACGACTTATGCCGACGTCGGCATAAGTGCTGGGACATTACCGACCTCCGCACACCGTGGCGTTGAAAGGCGTTCAAGGCCTACTCGATCATCGATATCTGGTCACGCAAAATCGTCGGCTTCCGGGTTGAGGAGCGGGAGAGCGACCATCTCGCGGTGGACATGTTTGAGACCGCGTTCCGCGAGCACGGCATCCCGAAGTTCGTCCACGCCGACTCCGGCCCGTCGATGCGCTCCGATGCGGTGGCCGACCTCCTCAGCGGACTGAACGTCACCAAGACCCCACAGCCGGCCCTACGTATCAAACGATAATCCGTACTCAGAATCTGAGTTCCGCACGATGAAATACCGACCGAATTACCCGGGTATGTTCGAGAACCTTGAGGCCGCACGTGAACATTTGGACGAGTACGTGCCTTGGTATAACACCAGCCACAAACACTCCGGAATTGCGTTGTTCTCGCCGCAGCAGGTCCACGACGGCTCTTGGCGACAGGTCCATCGCAAGCGCGACCTCACTTTGCAGAAGTACCACAGCAAGCATCCGGACCGATTCCGCGAGAGACCAACAACACCGGCACCGGCCGGCGTCGTCGGGATCAATCACACCTCACACGCAATCAAAACAAACTAACCCAAGTGACTCCACACAGCTTGACATCGCGCGCCGCTACGGTAACGGGCGTAGCGGCTGCCCATATCGGGCGCGCTCATGCGGCCCAGGCCCCATCAGACAGCCCGGGGCGCCCGATCGGGCTGGGCGACCCCGGGGAAGGCGTCTAGGAGTTCTGTGCGAACGTGGCGTCCACGTAGTCGGACTCGGGAATCGCGTCGGTGTAGACGATCGCCCCGAGTTCCATCCACATGCGTTCCATCGCGGCGAGCTGCTCCGGCAGCGGCGCGAGATCCGGCAGCCAGCGGTACAGCGGTACCGCCGCCACCTGCTCGGCGGTCTGGCCGGTTGCGGCACCGATAATGCCGAGGTTCTCGTCGGTGTACCGGTCATCGCCCTGCAGGTCCTGCGCGCCACGGGTCAGTGCGGTGAAGAACTTCTGCGCGAGATCCGATCCGGCGAAGTCGCCGCCGTAGATGACCCCGGTACCGGATGTCCCGGTGGGCGTGGTCCACAGGCTCACCGCGGTTCCGTCTTCAACGGGCATGTTCCAGAACGGTGCCGACGCGAATGCAGCGTCGATGCTGCCGTTGGCCAGTGCGGTGGGCATGTCGGGGTTACCAAGGGTGACCAGTTCCACATCGGTGATCGAGAGTCCGGCTTCTTCGAGCGCCATCCCCACGTAGAATGCGCCGGTTCCGCCGGCGCCGCCGGCGACCGCGACCTTGCGTCCTTCGAGGTCGGCGACGTCCGTGATGGTGCCGTCATCGACGAGCTTCTTGGCGGCGATGAGTGCCGAGGGCGGTTCCTCTTCGTCTCCGGCCGAGACGCCCATGGAGCCGACAACCTTCACGTCGAGGCCGGTTTCGACCGCGCTGAACAGGCCGGCCGAGAAGCCGGAGACGACGACGTCGAGCTTGCCGCTCGCGGCGAGCGGAACGGCATCCTGCCCCGACTTGATCGCCTCGAGCTTCAGCTCGATGCCCTCGTCTTCAAAATAGCCCTTGGCATCAGCAACATAGAGTGGCGAGAAGATGGCGAGCTGAACGTGACCCACGTTCACCGTTTGCAGTTCGCCCGACGCGGCGGGGGCATCCGCTGCTGCGCAGCCCGACAAAGCCAGCCCGACCAGCGACACCGCTGCGACGATTTTCAGTTTCTTCACTTTTTCGATTCCTTTTTCTTGGGGCTGTTCGAGTGACGCCATGGCAGGAGCACCCGTTCCAGCACGATAATGAGCCCGGTGACGAGCGCGCCGATGACCGAGACGACGATCAGACCAACGAACATCGTGGCCGGCTGAAACAGCTGCCACGAGTTCCAGATGAGGTAGCCGAGGCCATTGTTGGAGGCCACGAATTCCACCGCGGTGACGACGATCACCGACATGCCGGCGGCGACGCGCAGCCCGGTCATGATGGCCGGTGCGGCGGCGGGCAGCAGCACGTTCACAAACAAGCGGATGCCGGTGGCCTTGTAGGCGCGCGCCGATTCCAGAATGCGAGCATCGATCTGCATGATGCCGGCCAGGGTGTTGATCTGCACGACGAAGAACACCGAGATGGCCACGGCGAGAATCTTCGGCGTTTCGGTGAGGCCGAAGATGAGCAGCAGCAGCGGCAGGATGGCGATCTTCGGCAGCGCGTACAGCGCGGTGAAGGTGGGGCTGAGGGCCGCGCGAATCGGCCGCACGACACCCATGATGAGCCCGGCGAACACACCGAGAATGGAGCCGGCGATGAAGCCGAAGGCGAGGCGACCGACCGTGGCCCAGATGTGCACGAAGAGGGAACCGTCCGCCACCATCTCCGCGCCACGTTCGCCGATCGCACTGGGCGGACTGAACAGGCGTGCGTCGAGCACTCCCGTGGCGGCGGCGAGTTCCCACAGGCCGAGCAGCACGATCGGCGTGAGAATGGCCAGGCCGAGGTCGCGGGCGCGCAGCCGCTGTTCCCGTTTGAATTCCTGATCGATCGCCTGGTCGAGCTCGGTGACGCGGCGGGCAACGCCCTCAGCGACGGTCATTTGAAGCTCATCGAGGCTTGAACTTCATCGCGCAGCGATTCCCAAATGTCCTGTTTCATTCGTGCAAACTCCGGGCTCGCTTCCATGGCGACGCTGCGCGGGCGACCGAACGGTACGTCGATGATCTCTTTTACTCGACCCGGCCGGGCCGACATCACGACGATCTGGTCGCCGAGCAGCAGTGCTTCTTCAATCGAATGGGTGACGAGCACCACGGTTTTACGTTCAACCTCCCACAGCCGCACGAGCTGTTCCTGCATCAGGATGCGGGTTTGGGCGTCGAGAGCACCGAGCGGCTCGTCCATCAGCAGTGACGGGGATCCGGTCGCGAATGCCCGAGCGATGGCGATGCGCTGGCGCATCCCGCCGGAGAGCTGGTGCGGGTAGGCGTCTTCAAAGCCGGTCAGGCCGACCTCGGCGATCCAGTTGCGGGCTTCGCTCTCGCGTTCCCTTTTCGACACCGACGCCATCTTCTGGCCGAACGCCACATTCTCGAGCACGTTGAACCAGGGAAAGACTCCGTGTTCCTGAAAAACGAAGGCCGAGCGCGGCACCCGGGTCTGCTCGAAGTTGATCTGCACATCACCCGAGGTAGCCGTCTCGAGATCACCCAGAATGCGCAACAGGGTGGACTTGCCGCATCCGCTTGGCCCGACAATGCAGGTGAACGAGCCCTTTTTCAGGTGGAGGTTGATATCACTCAGGGCGTGCACCTGCCCGGCACCACCGAAGACTTTGGAGAGGTGGCGTACGACAAAGGCATCTGTGCCCGCGGTGTCGGTCATTGCTGTTCCTGTCTGTGTGACGAATCCCGAGGTTAGGAGCGTGGAGAATGGCCGCCGAAGCGTGGTGGTTGCGGCGAGCTGAAAATGCCGCCGATGTAGGCGCGATCCCAGTCGGAAGCCAGGAGCGACGGGTCTGTGTCACTGGCAGCGAACATCCGTTCGGCGAAACGTTCTGAATCATCCTCGGGCCTAAAGCCTATTGCAGCGCCGCCCTCGGCGCTGAGATACCCCCGGGTGTTCGCCGAAACACCCCAAATGGTGCGAAAACCCGGGCTGGAAACCTGCAGACAGGCGTCGAACAGGCGCACAGCGTCGGCCGGGGAAAGCCAAGTGCTAAGCGTGCGTTCACCGGTCGGTTCGGCGAAACGGGATGCGATCCGCAGGCAGATCACATCGAGCCCGAACCGGTCGTGATACAGGCTGCCGAGCGCTTCGACGGCAGCTTTCGAGACACCGTAGAAGGTGTTCGGGCGAACCCGCACGTCGTCGGGCACGAGCGAGCCGTCGGTGGGCACCGGCACGAAACCAACAGAGTGGATGCTGCTGGCCAGCACGACCCGCCTGATTCCGAGATGCTCGGCCACCTCCAGAACCGCTTGAGTGCCATCGATATTCGCCCGCAGGATGTCGGCCCACTCGGCCTCCAGCGGAATTCCGGCCAGGTGAATGACGGCGTCGCAGCCGCGCAGCGCCGCCAGCAGCGCGGCGCGGTCGTTGACCTGGCACTCCACAAACTCGCAGCCGAACGATTCCACGGGCGCACGCTGGTCGATGCCCACGATCGTATGGCCGCGGGCCAGCAGCCCCGGAATAATATCGGCCGCGAGCGACCCGGCCGCTCCGGTGAGTCCGATTCGTCGAAGGGTCATGAGATCAGGGCTCCTTGTTCGTCGAGCAGAGTGCGGGTGCGGGCGTAATCGTGGGCATTGCCGGCGGCATACACGGCGGCGGCGACTCCGCAGGCATGCCCGGTTGCAAACGAGGTGCCCATCACTCGCAACGAGGCGTAGGCGCGGTTGTCGCTGCTCACCAGACGGCCGCCGGCCCACAGGTTCTCCGTGGTATCGGAACAGATGGCCCCGTACGGCACGTGATACCACCCCTTGTCGGCAATGCCGCCGTACTCGGTGACGCCGACGGTGACGTGTTCCTCCATCGGCCAGCCGCCCCTGGCGATCGGGTCGAGCGCGTTCTTTCGACCGGTCGACACGTCATCGGCGCTCACCGACTGTCGGCCGCGCAGCCGGCGGGTCTCCCGGATGCCCAGTTGCGGTCCGGTCGACGCGAGAAAACTGTTTTCCCAGCCGGCCAGCGACTGCTGGAACGCGGCGAGGTACTGCCAGCTCAGGCGACGTGACTGCACCTCGGCGGCGGTGAGGTCCGTCACGTCGAGGGCGTCGCCGTGGTGGTCGGCGATGAGCAGCATGATCTCCCGGGAGAGCGGCATGCGCACGGCGATGCCGTTCGAACGCACCAGAGGCATCTCGGAACGGGGGCGGTAGGCATCCACTGCCCTGGTCATTCCGGCCATCGAGAGGTCGGCGTCTTCGCTCACCGCGCCGACCCGCATCACGAGCGTGCTGGCTTGCCGTTCGGCGGGAACCGACACGATTGCGCCCGCGCCAGCCGCGGCGATGAGGGCGCCGTCGCCGCTGCAGTCCACGAAGGCGCGGCCGGTGATAGTTTCGATGCCGCCGCGGTGCACGACGTCGACCGAGCTGATGGCGCCGTCGATCACCGTCGCCGAAATTAGCTGGCTGTGCAGCAGCAGGCGCACGCCGGCGGCGGTGATGAGATCGTCGTAGACGCTCTTGGTGGTTTCCAGATCGAGCAGCACGATGGTGTTGCCCGTCTCCGGCATCGTCTGCGTTTGATAAATATCGCGGCGGCGCAGCTGGTCGAGCACCTGCTGGCCAACGCCGGCCACGACCTGGTTCTTGTTCTGGTCGAAGAATCCGCACAGCGCGAGCACCGAACTGGTCGTCGCAGCACCGCCGAGAAAACCGTACTTTTCAACCAGACACACGGATGCCCCGGCGTGGGCTGCCCCGACGGCCGCCGCAATCCCCGCGGATCCGCCGCCGATGACGACCACATCGAATTGGGTTTCACCTGTCAATCGAATACACCAGCACCTTCACGTTCACGTCGTTGTGACGGAAGTTGCCGCCGGTCCCAGTCTGATCGAACGCTCACTATAGGTAAAATGCCTAGAAAGCTCGGGTGCGATACCCTGAGGTTATGGAGCTGCGCCACCTCACCTACTTTGCCAAGGTCGCCGAGCTCGGCTCGGTGAGCCGGGCTGCCACAGCGCTGAATATCACGCAGCCCGCCCTCAGCCGCCAGATCAAAGATCTGGAGCGCTCGCTCGGCTACATTCTGTTCGATCGCGGCCCACGCGGGGTAACCCTGACGGCCGCCGGCTCCGGACTATTTCGACACTGTGAGACCGTGTTCGCGCAGGTTGATCGCATTCCCGAGGTGTTGCGCACGGCCGCCCAGAACCGCCAGATGCTGCACGTCGGCGTGCCGCAGGGCCTGCCGTACGACTGGTTTCTGGCCCTGCTGCTGGCCGTCGATGCTGAGGTTCCCACCATTGCGTTGACCCTGCACGAGGCTACGACCGACGAGCAGTGGCAGATGTTGCAGAGCAAGCTCGTCGACGTTGCGCTGATTCACCGCGAGGCGCCAGAGGCCGGCGGGTCGATGCTGCTCATGAAACAGGCCATCGGAGTGGCCGTCGTGGCAGAGTCGCCGCTTGCGGGCGTGGGCGAAGTGGGCTTTGCCGAACTCGACGGCCTCTCGGTGATGGCACACGCGGTTGGCGAAATCGCC
This sequence comes from Cryobacterium aureum, assembly GCF_002954245.1. Lineage (GTDB taxonomy): Bacteria > Actinomycetota > Actinomycetes > Actinomycetales > Microbacteriaceae > Cryobacterium > Cryobacterium aureum. Next base: position 6,380 of record NZ_PPTG01000028.1, read on the forward strand.
GCAGAGGAGATTCGACTGCGTGCCGCAGCGGCGGCGGCCGGTGTCTCGATGCAGTGGGTATTCCGCCGGTTCAGTGAACACAGCGGGCTGATCGCGGTGACCGCCAAAGTGGATGCCGTGCTGCTCACCCAGGCGTCGGCCGCCCGTCACCTGCCGGACTGGGTGTGGATTCCGGTGCGGGCTGAAAGCGACCCGAGCTTTGACCTGGCCATTCGCACCTGGGCCACCTGGAACGAACCATCCACCGCGCACGTTCGGGCACTGCTCTCGGTTATGCGCGCGGAGGCGCGCCCGTTCGGATAGGGCGTCAGGTGGGTTCTTCCTCGTTGGCGACCGTCTCGATCCAGTCGACGTCGTCGTCCGACAGGTAGACGCCGGATTGCTCGCTCTCACTATCGGTGGCGACCTCGCCGCCGGCCCTGGTGATCTCGGCCACGAGTTCCGGCGGCACGGCGTCGCCGTTGTTCTGCATCAGCCACTCCCGCGTCGACGGAGTCAGCTTGGGCCACCACAGCTCGATATCCATAGGCCGCAGTCTGCCACGACAGCCGCTGCTGCGCGAGAGCTGGCGGGCATCCGCTCCTGGGTGTCCGCGCGCGGTTAGCCCGGGGCGGGTTCCCGCACGGCTAGGGACCCACTCGGGTAGAACAGGGCACGTCCGATGGTGACGGTCATCCGTTCGCCGACGAGCGGTCGGCGACCGGTCACGCGGCAGCGCACCGGCACGCCGGCCCAATTCACGATTACATCATTGCCGCTGCGACCAAACAGTGAGGAGGTGACGACGGCCGCGCCATCGACGTCGGCGTGGAGCCGCACGTCCTCCGGAAGAACGGCGAGGGTTCCGGCCTTGCCGGCCCCCGACCGCGTGTCCAGCACGTCGTATCCGACCGCGCAGGGATGGCCGGAGGCCTGGAAACCGGCCGACTTTATCGTGCCCTCGAAGAGAGTTGCGTCGGCCATGAACCGGGCGACGAGAGCGCTTGCTGGGTGTGACACCAGTTCGGGCGGTGACGCGATCTGCTGGATGCGCCCCTGGTCGAGCACGACCACCCGATCGGCGAGGGCGAGCGCTTCATCACGGTCATGCGTGACATGCACCACGGTCAACCCGATGGATCGGGTCAGTGACTGCAGTTCCAGGCGCAAAGCATCGCGAAGGGGTTCGTCGAGAGCTGAGAGCGCTTCGTCGAGCAGCAATACCTGCGGGTCGCCGACCAGCGCTCGGGCGAGCGCCACCCTTTGGCGTTGGCCTCCGGAAAGGGTTGTCGGATTTCGGGCGGCGAAACCTTCCAACCCGACCAGCTTCATGACCGCGGCGACCCGGTCCTGGCGCTCGGCCCTGGGTACCTTCGCGAGCTTCAGCGGGTATTCGATGTTTCGGCCAACGTTCCAGTGCGGCCACACCGCGTGCTGTTGAAAAACCATGCCGAGCTGTCGCCGTTCCGGCGGAACGTTGGTCACGGCATCCGCCACGACAGAGTCGCCGATGCGGATCAGACCCGTCGTCGGAGCCAGAAAGCCGGCGATCGTGCGGAGTAGGGTTGTCTTGCCCGAACCGGACGGCCCGACGAGGGCGACGAATTCACCGTCAGCGATGCGCAGGTCGACGGAGTCGAGACCGACGGTGCCGTTGGGATAGGTCAAGCCGACCGAGTGCAGATCTACGGATGACATGGTGCGCCCTTTCTTTGGGACTAGCGACGGGATTGCCGAGCAGTGAGCCCGAGACCAGCGAGGCCGAGCACGGTGACGACGAGGGAGAGAGCGGATGCGGCGTTGTACGAACCGGCCTGCTGCAGATTGAAGATGGTCACGCCGAGGGTCTGGGCCCCTGGTGCCAGCAGCAACACGGAAATTGTCAGCTCCCGAACAGCCGTCAAAACCACCAGTGTGCCGCCGGCAATCGCGGCAGGAATGGCCATGCGCCAGGAGATATCCAGAAGAGCGCGCAGTCGGCTCGCCCCCGACGCACGCGCGGCTTCCTCCGCAGCCAGCGGCGTCGAGCGCAGCGGCGCACTCACCGACTGCACGACGAGGGCGATAAATGCCATGACGTAGGCGCACAGAATCAGCCACGGAGTATTAAACAGTCCAATTCGTGGGGCGATAATGAGCCAACTCACGGCGATGACGAGCCCCGGCAGTGCCTGCGGCAACATGGCTACCGCGCGCAGCATCCCGTTCGAGCGTGCCCGAGTTCGCGTCACGAGGGTGCCGATGGCGAGACCGAGAACCGTGCAGATCACGCCCGCAAACACCGACAGCATGACGGAGTTGCCGGCTCCCGCGAGAGCGCTGGGCGAAGTCGTCGCTCGCTTCAGGTTGTCGAGTGTCAGGTTCTGCCAGGTCAGCGGAATGCCCGGTGCCGGCAGCAGTGCTTGGCTGACCAACGCCAGCAGGGGGAGCACAGTCAGCGCCAGCAAACCGCCCCAGGTGATCGCCGTCGTGGCCACTCTCCAGCGCCCGAGTTGCAGAAGCTGTGTTGGTGAAGCGGATGCGTCCAACTCCCAGTTGCTGCGCGCGGCGAGAACATCCACAATCATCGCAACCACCGCGCCGAGCATCAGTATGGCACCGACGGTCGCGACCACCTGAAGCGGATCAGCCACGGTTCCGGACTGGATGTACCGATACACGAGGGTGGACAGAGTCACGTAGCGTTCGGGCAGCCCGATGATCGCTGGAATACCAAAATCAGCCAGATTCGAGACGGCGATCAGGGTGAAGGCCGACAGAAAGGCCGGGCGCAGCAATGGCACAGTGATGTGACGCACAGCACGACCGGCCGAGGCCCCGCCGATACGGGCGGCCTGCTCCAGATCAGAGGGCACACGCCGCAGGGCCGCCGCGATGATGATGTAGGCGACCGGATAGGAATGCACGGTGAGGAGAAAGACGACACCGTCGCCGCCGTAAATGTTCCACAGGGGGGAGCCGAACCAGTGGGTCCACAGCGCGTTGACCGGGGCTGCCGGGCCGATGATTCCGATCCAGGCGATTGCTCCCACAAACGGCGGGACGAGTAGCGGGGAAAGGGCGAACAACCGAAGTACCCGCCGGCCCGGCAGGTCGCTGCGATCGAGCAGCAGGGCGATGGCGGTGCCGATGACGACGGCGAATAGAGCTGACACGGAGGCGGAAACGACGCTGTTCAGTCCGGCCTGCGCGACATCGCCGGTCAGGAGCAAGGGAAGTCGGTTTTGGCTGAACGCCAGCACGAGGAGAGCGCCGAGGGGCAGCAGGATGACGGCGGTGACCACGCACCACAATGCCACCCGTACCGCGTCGACGCCGTCCACCCGCACGCCCCGAGACGGTCGGGCAGCGCGACGGGCCCGGTCGATTTCGACCGGGCCCTGGTGGAGCAATTTACTGGAAGAGCTCATTGAATCGGGCGACCGCTGCAGCCTGGATCTCGCTGATGACCGTGAGGTCGGGAGTGATGATCGTGATGTCGTCCATCGACGGCGCTCCATCCGGGGTGCCGACGTCGCTGCGCACCGGCAGGTACGACTGGCTGACGGCCAGCGTCTGGCCGGCTTCGCTCACTAGAAAGTCAACGAACGCTTCGGACGCGGCCTGTTCGTCGGTGCTCGCGAAGATGCCGACCGGCTGGGAGACGTACGGCACGCCCTCACTCGGGTAGACGAGGTCGATGGGGGAACCGGCGGACTTCAGCTCGCGGGCCAGGTAATCCACGACGATACCGACCGAGCTGGTTCCGGATGCGACGGCCTGGGAAACCGGCCCGTTGCTTTCCGCAATGATCGGCTGGTTGGCGGCGAGTTCCTGCAACCAGGTGTCACCGAGCTCGGCGGAATCCGACCAGACGGCGGCGTTGTATGCTGCGGCGCCGGAAACGTCGGGGTTGGGCATGGTGATCGTGCCGGCATAGCTCGCGTCGGTGAGGTCCTGCCAGGACGTGGGGGGAGCCGTCACGAGGTTGGTGTTGTACGCGATCACGGTGGGAATGATGCGGGTACCAACGTAGAAGCCGTCGGGATCGACGACGTCCTGGTCGAGGGACTCAACGTCGGCGGGCGAATAGGCGAGGAGAAGGTCATCCGTTTTATACCGTTCGAACGTTCCGGCGTCGGCGGCGAGAAGGATGTCGGCCTGCACGTCGCCGCTGACGCGTTCGGATTCGATGCGGGCGGTGAGATCGCCGGTGCCGGCGCGGAACACCTCGACGGTGATTTCGGGGTGGTCGACGTTGAACGCGCTGACGACAGCGTCGATCTTCTCCTGCGGCTCCGAGGTGTACAGGGTGATGGTCGCCTCGTTGGCGATCGCGGTCGATGCGTCAGCGGCGGCGCCGCATCCGGTGAGAGCGATCCCGATCAGGGCGAATGCGGCGACGGGAGCGAGAGATTTTCTCAAGGACATGTCTTTTCCTTTAGTCGATTGCTGTGGCGTACTGCGGGGCGGGAGAGGTGAAGAGTGGGGAGTCTGGATACAGGCTGACCGGGGCCGTGCTGACGAGCCCGTCGGTGAGCTGCACGAGCGAGAACATAGCCAGGTTGTGGCCGCTGACCGAGTCTGGTCCGGCGTTCATGACCTGGTGGTAGGCCAATGACGGTCCCACGGAGACCGGTATTCCGGCGACGGTGGCCGACATGGGGTGATGGTAATGGCCAGCGAGAACGATGCGAACGTCGGAATCGGCGATGGCTTCGGCGAAATCCGACGCGTCGCGGAGCCCGGTGCGCGAGAGCGTGGGTAGCGGCGACGCAACCGGAGGGTGGTGCAGGGCGATAATCGTTCCTGACCCGCTCGGCGTCTCCAGTTCGCCTTTCAGCCAGCGCAGCTGCTTCGCCCCGAGTGCGCCGCCGCTGGAATCGAGCAGCAGGAAGCGTGCCTCACCGATCGTGACGCTGCGGTAATGGCCACCCTCGTGACCGGCGAGAGCGCGAGCATCCGTTGGAGAATCGTGATTGCCGAGCACGGTGAGCACGGGCGCCCCGACTCGATCGCCGAGGCGCTGCAGGGCACGTTTTACCTCGGGGTAAACGCCGGAGTGTCCCCGCTCGGCGAGGTCGCCCGTCACCAGCACGACTTCGGGTGTCATTCCCGCCGACAGAACGTAGTCGCCGACTTGGCGCACCCGGGCCAGACCGTCGATCTGCCCATAGAGGAGATTGCCCTGGGTGGCATGGATGTCGCTCAGGTGCAGGATGCTGAAGACCCCTGACTCGTGGCTCACCGCCGCACCGCCCCGGAATCGGCCAGACGAGTATTCAATTGGGCGAGCTGCGCGTCGGTCAGGCCGTCGAGCGCGGCGCTGCGAAACACTCCGGCGGGGCCAGACCTGCGCACGTTAGACGCTCCGTCGAGAGTGACGTTCGCCATAGTCCGATGCCCTCCCTTCACCATTTCACGGAGCGTGAAACGGGGTTACAAGGGTCAAACTAGAGCGGTCAACTAAACGGGAGGCAAACGGCAGACGCAGGCTGGGAAGACAGAAGACAGACGTCCCGCGCCGCAGACAGGGTCAGTGTTCCTCCTCCAGCGTGTCGACGACGACGTTACGCATGGTGATGGAGTTCGTGCGGCTGCGCGCGAACAGCTCGGCGTGCAGGGTGTGCAGCACGAGCTGATGGCTCAAGCGGCTCAGGTAGGGGTCGATGACATGGGCCCGCGAGAGCGGGCTGGTTACGAGTACGATGTCGGCGATCTGGGTCAGCGGCGACCGACCGAAACTGGTGACGGCAATGATGGTCGCGCCGCCCTCCTTGGCCGCCCGGCAGGCGTGCAGGGTATGCGTGTTGGCTCCGGAGTAGCTCACCGTGAGGCAAACGTCACCGATGCTGAGCGAGGTGGCAGCGAATTGCTGGGCCAGGACATCGCTGGGAGCTTCTACTGACCGGCCCACCGTCGCAAACCGCATGGCGGCATCCTGAAGCGGAGGGGCTGAAAATCCGGATCCGACCAGCACCAGCCGATTTGCTGAGAGAAGGGCTGTGACCGCCGCCTCCACGCAGACCAGGTCGAGACTTTCGCGGCCTAGAGCGATTGCGTCCGCCGCGTCGATGAAGATTTGATCGAGGGCATGCCGGTGGGGCGACGGGGCGAGCGGAGCCGATCGCGCTACCTCCAGTCGAAGGTGCTGAAAGCCGCGAAACCCCATCGATTGGCAGGCTCGACTCACCGTAGCCGTTGAGGTGCCGGCCGCCTGCGCCAGCTCCGCAGTCGACCAGTCGACCACTGTGACCGGAGCCGCCAGAACCGCCTCGGCAACGCGGCGTTCGCTCGGCCCGAGCAGCAGCAAGGAAGCGCGAAGTCGGGTGAGGACGAGGCTCGTACCCGGTTCACAGTCAGGTACGTCGGAATTCATCGATGTCTCTTTCGTCAGCTGCGCTTGCCGAGAGTGTAGCGAGGTCGGGTTAAGGAGAAACACGCGGGTGCGTGCTGGCAGGGCGCGGGCAGCGGATGCGACGCCCCTGACCGGCGATGACGCTCGCTTCCGGTCGGTAAACTTTGGCTATGTCAGACCAGCACTTCGAGCAGGATGAAACCCTGCGCCTGCCGACCGTTCAGTTTCGCGTTGTTCTTGATCTCGGCCCCCGGCTCGCCGCGGCGATCATCCTGCCGACGGAGCTGGCGCATCCCGATCTGTTCGCCGACCGCGACGATGAAGGTGGGGCGCTCAACCTGTCGATCGACTACGATAGTGGCCAGCTGCACGTGCTGCTCGACGAAGCCGGTCCGAGTTTTCACTTTCACGGCACGATCGACCCGATGGAGAGTCCGTGGCCGGCCGATCAGACCCAGATTCTGCTGGAATGGGCGCTCATTTTGGTGCAGGAGGTCGACGCCCTCGACGAGCTGCTCGATTCGATCTATGAGGCCGCCGAGTGGTTTGAACAGGGGTTCACCCTCTATGTTCCGGAGACCGAGCCGACCCAGCTCGAACTGATCGAGGTCGGCATCATCGGCGAGCTGCTGACCCTGCCCTGGCTCGGCTCCGGGCGGGTCGACCACGAGCACATCGACGGTGACAACCATCCGATCGCCCTGCTCTGGAACGTGAACAACGACGACCCCGACGTTCCGATCGCCCGCGCCTGGCTGGACCCGCTCACCGGCGAGCCGCGCACCGCGGCGGAGTCCGGCGTGGACTGGAATGCCGTCGCTATGGGCGAAGAAGAGGTGCTGCAGTGGCTCATCGGCATCTATACGAACCACCACGTGGCCCCGACGCCCGAGGCGCAAATCATGCGCGCGGCGCTCGAACGTATGGGTGGCCTCAGCTGAGCTCGTTCTTGCGCCGCGCGCGGGTCAGCAGGGCGAGCAGACGTTCAAGGGGACCCTTACCCAGAAACTGCCGCCACAGACCCGCGCCGAGAAAGGTGAGCAGCAGCATCCCGACCAGCAACGGCCAGCCGGGATAGTCGATCTCGGTGCCGCCGGCGATCACCGCCAGGGCGATAATCTGCACCGTGTAGACGGTGAGCGCCATCGAGCCGGTTGCAGCGATCGGCCAGAAGATGCCGCGTCGGGTACGTGCCAGGGCGCCACGCTCCACGGCCGTGAGCCAGAGCAGCGCACCGATCAGCAGAACGGCGAACCCGCCGGAGCCGATCACTTCGGCGATCGATCCGGAATGGGCGTCGGCGCTGATGCCGGGAACAACGATAGCCGCGCCGTAGCCGGCGATCGTCGCCGAGGCACCGACCCCGACCAGCGCCACCTGGGTTTTCGGCCGGGCCAGGTTGGAGCGCGCGATGATGAGGCCCGCGATCAGGAACGGCATCCAGATGAGCACCGGGTAGGCGCCGTTCAGAAAGAAGTAGTCGACGAAGGAGCTGATCGGCGGCGCGCCGGCATCCACTTCACCCTGCGCGGCGCCGAGCAACGGCGTGCCGACCAGGAAGATGACGCCGATCAGGCCGAGCAGCCACCGGGGCAGAAAAAGCATCGGAATGAGCAGTAGGAACATGAGGGCGTAGAAGTGCAGGATGACGGCCACGCCGCTGTGCAGGCTTGACAGCAGCACGCCGAGCAAAAAGAGGAACAACGCGCGCACCAGGATGCCGATGACGCGCTCGGAACGCTGGCCGCGCGGGAGCGCCCGCTGCGAGCCGGTCAGGATGCCCAGCGATACCCCGGCGAGGGTAGCGAACAGAATTGACGAACGCCCGTCAACGAGCAGTTCGGCGTCGCTCCCGCGCGGGACGGCGTGGGCCACGAACATGCCGATGATCGCGAGGCCGCGGGCCACGTCGATGGCGACGACCCGTTCACTCGAGTCCGGCCTGATCTGCATGCACACAGGCTACGGGGTCACGTGTGGGGTCGTACTTTCGGTCAGTGCGCCCGCCGCGTCGAGAACCAGCATCCTGGTCAGGCGAAGTCGAATCAGAAGGCGTCATCGTGGCTGACCACGATCGGAGCTCCCCGGTAGCAGAGCCGGGCATCGACGCGCTCAGCAATTCTGGCGAGCGGAAGCCGCGGCCGGCCAGGGCCCGGATCAGGGAGCGGTAACCTGAAGACGTAAGCAATTAGAGGAGTGATTATGCAGGTCATCGTCAATACCGACAGCAACATCGACGGCACCGAGCGGGTTGCCGGAGCGCTGGAAACCATCGTCGAAGAGTCCCTTGCGCGCTACGACGAACGCCTCACCCGGGTTGAGGTTCATCTCTCCGATGGCAGCGCCGGCCGCAGCAGCACCGACGATATCAAGTGCACCCTCGAGGCTCGCCCGGCCGGCGGAACTCCGGTCGTCGTCACCGAGAACGCCAATGCCGTTGAGGAAGCGCTCACCGGGGCCCTGCACAAGATGAAGAACCTGCTCGAAACTCACTTCGGCAAGCTGGATGCCCGCAAGGGCAACCTCCCGATGGGTGAAACCGTCTAACCAGTTTTGCGAACGGATGTCGGCGGCTCAAGCCACGGCATCCGTTCACGGACCTCGGTGGGGACGCGCGGTTGGGCATTGGTGCCGAAAACCGCGGCGTCAGAACAACGTGTCGCCGATGTAACCGCCAGCGGCGCAGCCCGGCGGAATGGCGAAGACGGCCGAGCCGATCGGCGTGACCCATACGTTGAGCAGGTCGAGGGCGTCGATGCGGCGCTGAATCGGCACGAACTGGGCGTCGACATCCGCTTGAAAAGAGGCGAAGAGCAGGCCGGAATTGGACACGCTCGTGCCGGTGGGAGCATCGTCGTAGTTGTAGCCGCGACGTAGGATGCGCTCGTCGGGGTTCTCGCTGCGGGCACGGCGCAGGTGCGAGAACTCGGGAATCACCGGAAAACCGCTGGTGGTCTTCGCGGCGAAATCCGGAGCATCCGTTTCCTGGACGCCGGTGAGCGGGGCGCCGTTACTCAGGGTTCGACCAACGGATGCCTCCCGCCCGGCTCGGTCAAGCTGGTCCCACTTGTCGAGATCCATCGCAATGCGCCGCAGCACGAACCCGGTGCCGCCGAGCATCCAGCCGGGGTTGTCGGCGGCGCCCCAGACCAACCGCTCGAAGTCGGGAGTGCCCGGCACGAAGTTGACGGTGCCGTCGACCTGGCCGAACAGGTTGCGCATGGTCGTGCCGGGCTTGACCGATCCGGGCGACCGCCGAAAACCGGTCTGCACCCAGCGCACGCTCGCGAAGGAACGGATGTCCTTCAGCAGCATGCGGGTGGCGTGCGCGACGGTGAGAGCGTCGTCGGCGGCAATCTGCAACAGCAGATCCCCGTCGCCCCAAGCCGGGTCGAGTCGGTCGACCTCAAACGCCGGCAACGGCCGCAGCCAGCTGGGGACGGTGCCGCCGGCCGCGGCGACGAGGCCGACACCGAAGCCGAAGGTGACCGTGAGGCGAGCGGGCACAATAGAGAGTTCCGGCTCGGAATCGGCCAAGGCCGGCCCGCCCTGGCTGAGCCGCGCGGCATCGCTCGTGAGTATTTTCATGAGCCGCCGCAGGGCCGAGGCGTCGGTTCCCGGAAATAGGTCGAGTGCGATCATGGTCGCATTGCTCTGCGGCACGGTCTCGATTCCGGCCTGGTGCACACCGTAAAACGGCACGGTCTGCTTGCTGATGAGCGGTTCCGCGACCATCGTGGGACGCGCGCGCGTGGCCAGGTTGATCCCGACCGCGCCAGCGGCGCCGATCCCGGCCGCGGCGCCTCCGAGGAGGAGGTGCCGCCGGCTGAGACGACGACCAGCGGATGCCTGCTGATCGCCGGACATTACTGGGCGGTCTCTTCGTAGCTCTCGTTCGCGCCGGAGTAGTCCTTGGCCGGGGCCGTGAAGTCCACGGTCGACCCGTCGGAGAGGGTGAGCGTGAACGTTGAATCCACGCCCGCGACGAGCGGCGCGGTCAGGCCCCTGAGCATGAGGTGATTGGCGCCCGGTGCCAGTTCGTAGGTTCCATTGGCAGGAACGATGAAACCGCCCTCGATCTGTTGCATGACCATGGCTCCCGAGTCGTCTTCGACCGTCTCGTGCAGCTCGATCGTGGTCGCGGCCGACGATTCGGCCGAGACCACGGTGATGTCGGTGTCACTCTCGTTCTTCAGGGTGGCGAACGCGGCGCTCATTCCCATCTCGGCGCTCTTGATCCACGGGTCGGCGATGGTGAGGCTCTCGGCCTCGGGGGCCGCGGCGGCGGGTGCGGGGCTGTCGGTGGTTGCGGCGGGTGCGGCGCAGCCGGAAAGGGCGAGCAGAGCCAGGGCGGCGACGATAACAAGGCGAGGTGCGGTGCTGAGTGTCATGGTTGTGTCATTTCTCTAAGGGTGAGAGTGCGTTGTGGAGCGAATGCTGGGTGCGGCGCCGAATAAACGCGCGCACGCCGAGAAAGATCCCGAGTCCGATGACGGCGCCAATGAGCGCGGTGACGCCGAGCGGCATTCCGTCTTCGGACGGTGTGGACGCGACCACGCTCGAATCGATCGGTGTAATGAAAACGGGCGCTGCGGCATCCGTTGTGGGCGCCGCAGCGCTCGCGTCGCCGACACTGAAGTCGAACGTGCCCGAAATGGGATGCCCGTCGGCCGAGACCACCCGCCAGCGCACCTGGTATGCGCCATCGGGCAGGGCGGGGTCGACGGCCACGGTGGCGGTCGGCCCGTCGAGGGCGGGTTCGCCGGTGCCCCAGTCGGTGCCCGCGGAATCAACCACGAGCATGATCGCGCCGAGCTGCATGATGTCATCGGTGAACCGCATCGACACTGCAGCCGGTGCCAGGTCGACGTGTTCGGTGTCGGACGGCACAGTCGCGAGCACCGAGTCGTGCGCGCTCGCGGCCGGTGCGGCGCTGCCGATCGCGAACGCTGCGGCGAGAGTGAGGGCGCCGAGACCGGCGAGGAGCCGGTTTCGGGCATGGAAATGGAGCATGCGGTACCTCCGAGGGAGTTCGCGAGAAAGATGGATGCGTCGTGGCACATGTTTGGGCTCGGGGCACTGGTTCACACCAGTGCCGACTTCTTAAACCAGTGCCGCGAGCGGATGCGCGGGCGCGCGGATACCGTGAGCGAGAGCTGCCGGGCTTAGAAGCCGGCGAGCGGCGGGCCGCGGTGTCGCATCGGCGACAGCAACACTGCCAGGTCTAACGGCACGAATTCACGGTGCACAGCGGCGCGCATGCGAGCGACCCGGCGCGGAGGCAGCACGATGCACAGCGCAATGACCACGGCCACGAGCGCGGTGCGCGCCAGCTCGACCACGGCCCAGAAGGTGCGCTCGCCGCGGCGCAGTGCCACGATCGTCACGATCGCTGCCAGGGCGTGGGCGACCCACATCCACCCCATCGCCGGTGAGACCGGAGAAGCGGATGCCGCCCCCACGATCACCGTCGTCGCCCCGTGGTGCCCGGCCATCGTCATGGAGCCGGCCGTTCCGCCGAGCCCGAACACGAGGTGGAACAGCACCTGGCTGAACCCCACCGACACGCTGAGTTTCACGAGGGACAGCTTCTTGCCCGCCAGAGCGATGCTGACCATGCCCGCAAAGGCGAGAGCGATGGAGGCGCTGACCGGCGCGGGCGCCTGGCCGCCGGCGGCCACGTGCGAGAGAGCGGCGACGAGCACGGCCACGACGGCGGTCAGCCAGCCGCGAGCGAACCGCGACCACCTCGTTGCCATGTCACCCACCCGACGAAAAGTTGTCAACCGAAAGTGCGGTCGTGGCTTCAGGCTAGTGGGTCGCGGGGCGGTGCGATTCTGACAACAGCCCGCCAGAAGGTGCCTCAGCCGCTTGGGCAGCCTGCGGCAAATGGTAACGTCGCCTAGGTCTAGCAACTGGTTTGACGGTCGACGCCCTTCTGCAAGGAATCTCTAATGCCCCAACGATTGAATCTTTCCAAGAACCTTCCACGCACGTTGACGGGGCTGTCAAGCGAAATAGTGCAGGACCTGCAGCAGCTTGCCCGCACGCCCTCGCTGCTGGTGGCCTGCAACTACGGCGGCACGCTCTCGCACCATGTCGCCTCCGACGTGCCGTCGGTGTTGCTGGCCGAGTCGGCGACCGCCCTGCGCGCCCTCGCCGCCCTGCCCAACACCCACACCGCCGTCATGTCGGGCCGCCCGCTGCGCGACCTCGCTGCGGATTCCCGCTTGCCCCGCGAGGTGCACCTGGTCGGGTCGAACGGTGCCGAGTTCGACTCGGAGTTCTTTGATGCGCACGAGCCCTCCGATGAGTCCCAGGATTCCGGTGTGGCCCTCGACCGCCTGCGCACCCGTCTCGGAGTGAGCGCCGCTCTGTTCGCCGGCGATGCCGCGAGCGACGAACTGGCGATGAACACCCTGCACGGCCCCGACCTTGGTATTCGCATCGGCGACGACGAATCAGTCGCCGCGCACCGCATCAGCGGCCCCGAAAAGCTCGCCCAGATTCTGGCTCTGCTGTTCGAACTGCGCAAGGACTGGCTGTTCGGCCAGCACGTTGTGGCCATCGAACGCCACTCCATGCTGGGCGACGGCACGTCGACCGCCCTCGTCACGCCGGAAGCGCGCATCTGCTGGATGACGCATCCGCTGCCCGATTCCGGCTCGCTGTTCGCGAGCATCCTCGGCAGTGAAGAGGCCGGACACTTCTCGATCGAACCGGTCAAGAAGAGCCGCGTGCTCGGCCAGCGGTACGTCGACAACACCATGGTCGTCGAAACCCGCTGGGCCGACGTGACCGTCACCGATTACATCGAGCCGTCGCCGCTCGGCATCACCAATCTCGTGCGCAAGCTCACCGGCTCTGGGCTCGCCCGCATCGTCTTCGCGCCGCGCCCCGACTATGCCGTCGCCTACTTCAACATGCACGCTGCCGACGGCGTGGTGACCATCACTGGTACCCCCGACCCGATCGTACTGACGGCCGCCGGCGTCGACTTCACCGTCACGAGCGACGGCCGCAACGAGACGGCCACTGCCGTCGTTGATCTCTCGCAGGGTGCGATCATGCTCAACCTGCGCTGCGGCGACACTGCGCCTTACGCAGCGGATGCCGCCGGCGAGGCCGCCCGTCGCGGCGCGGTCATGAACGACTCCCGTTCCTGGGTGAATTCACTGTCGCTGCCGAGCGTGAAGCCTTCGCTGGTGAGCCGCTCGGCCCTCGTGCTACGGGCCCTCTGTTACGAACCGACCGGAGCCGTGCTCGCCGCCTCGACGACCTCGCTGCCCGAAGGAATCGGAGGCACCCGCAACTGGGACTACCGCTACTGCTGGCTGCGTGACGGCTCAATGACCGTCAAAGCGCTCGTCGACCTCGGATCGACCGACGAGGCCGACGGGTTTCTGCGCTGGCTGGCCGGGGTCGTGGCGGACAGTCCAGGCGCGCAGTGGCTGCATCCGCTCTATTCGGTCACCGGCTCATCACTATCGACCGAGGCGAGCCTCGAATCGCTGCCCGGCTACGCGGGATCCCGCCCGGTACGTATCGGAAACGCCGCCGACAACCAGGTGCAGATCGACGTGTTCGGACCGGTTGCCGAGCTCATCGACACGCTGAGCGCCCGGCAGGGAACGCTCTCGGACTTTCAGTGGTATCTGCTGACCGAGATGGTCGACGCCGTTACCAGCCGCTGGCAGGAGCCCGACCACGGCATCTGGGAGGCCCGGCGCTCGCCGCGCCACCACACCTACACGAAGACGATGTGCTGGGTGACCGTTGACCGGGCCATGCGCACCGCCGAGCGGCACGGACGTGCAGTCGGCGCCGGCTGGGTGGAACTTGCCGCCACGATTCGCGACGAAGTTCTGCGCGAAGGCTGGAGCGAGGAAGCCCAGTCATACACGGTGGCCTACGACAGCGGCGACCTCGATGCCGCCGTGCTGCACATCGGCCTGTCGGGCCTGCTTGACGTGAACGATGAGCGCTTTCAGCTGACCGTGAGTGCGGTGGAGCGCGAGCTGCGCGTTGGACCGACGGTGTTCCGCTACCGCTACGACGACGGCCTGCCCGGGCTTGAGGGTGGCTTTCACATCTGCACGACCTGGCTGATCGAGGCCTACGTGCTCACCGGGCGCCTTGACGAGGCCGAAGCGCTGTTCAACCAGCTGATCGCCTTGGCCGGTCCCACCGGGCTGCTCTCCGAAGAGTTCGACCCGGCCACCGAAACTCACCTGGGTAATCACCCGCAGGCCTACTCGCACCTCGGCTTCATCCGTTGCGCCCAATTGCTTGACGAGTACCGCGCGCGCTAAAAAGTTGGCTGACTCGCGGGTATTCCGCGAGTCAGCCGTGAAATTGTTGCCAGTCTCGGACACTTGTCCGAAAAGTGTTAGTATAGTCAAATGACTTCGTTGACTGCCCCTGCCCTGCAGGCGGCAGTGCAGCCAGACGAGTCAAAACACGACCCGCGTGCCGAGCGCACCCGGCAGCTTATTCTCACGGCCATCCGCACGCTGATCGCCCAGCCGGCGGCATCCGTTTCGGTGGCCGAGATCGTGCGCCTGGCCGGGATCAGCCGCAGCTCCTTCTACGCGCACTTCGCCAGTCTCGACGTGCTCGCCGCCGAACTGCTGCAGGCGCAGTTCGCCGACATCGGTTCGGCCGGTCTTGATCTGCCGCGGCCGCGCACCGGAGAGAACGCCTCCCGCCTCGGCTACGCCCGACTCGTCGCGCACATGGTCGAGAACTTTCCGCTTTACGCGAGCGTGCTCGAACTGCCGCTGACCCGCAGCGCGCACGACCAGATCATCGAGGCCTACGCCACCCGCATGCTCGAGTCCGTGCTCGTCTTCGACGACGCCGTGAATGCCGAACTGGTCACGACCTACGTCGCCGGCGGAGCGCTCACCCTGATCGGCGCCTGGATGCGCGGTCACCTCGATATCTCCGACGACGAACTCGTCGACCAGCTCGTGGCCCTACTGCCCGGCTGGCTACTCGAACCCGAAACTTCACGCGCAACGCCCGTTCGCGTTGCATCACCCACACAACACTGAAGGCGCATTCTATGAAGATTGAAATCGGCGAAACCCTGGTCTACCCGCACCACGGAGCGGTCACCATCACGGCCCTCGCGACCCGCACCATCAAGGGCGTCGAGAAGCAGTTCATGACCCTCAACGTGCACACCAGCGCGCTGACCATTCAGCTGCCGGTCGACAACGTCGAGCTCGTCGGCGTGCGCGACGTCATCGATGCCGCTGGCGTCAGTGCCGTGTACGAGATTCTGCAGAACGCTTTCACCGAGGAGCCGGGCAACTGGTCGCGCCGCTACAAGGCCAACCAGGAGAAAATGGCCAGCGGCAGCGTCTACCGGGTCAGTGAGGTCGTGCGCGACCTGTGGCGCCGCGATCAAGACAAAGGTGTCTCCGCCGGCGAAAAGCGGATGCTCGAAAAGGCCCGCCAGATCCTCGTCTCCGAACTCGCTCTGGCCCAAGGTCTGACCGACCAGGAAGCCGGCGACCTGCTGCTCATCGAGATTCAGAACTATGTAGTCAGCGACGAGCCCGTCGAGGTCGCCGTCTAGCCCAACCGCTGCGATCGGCCCCGTCCGCGTACGTTTTCTTGCTGCGCGGGAGGTGCGCCGTTGCGCGGGACGCGCAACTGCCGCGCACTGGCGCAGCTCCCGCGCGACGCGCAGCGCTAGAGTTCTGGCCAGACCTGAATTCCCGCGCACTGGCGCAGCTCCCGCGAAGCGCTACACCAGCGCGGCGCAGAGCAGCAGTGCGGGCCAGGAAGTGACGAGCACGGCCGCCAGGTAGATCAGGTTGCGACGCGTCAGCGTGATGCTGTCGATGCCGTACCGGGCACTCAGCAGCATGGTGAGCCCGGTGACCGGGCCGACCGCGGTCGAGACTCCCCAGCCGATGCACGCGGCCAACACGAACAGGGTGGGGTCGGGCGACAGCGGCTGCACGAGCGCCGCGACGATCGCGACCGACACCACCGGGTGCACACCGGCCATCGCGCACAGAATCATCGCGAGCATCATGGCCCAAGCCACGGGCACAGTGAACCCCGCCACCGGCAGCTGCAGGTCGAACAGGGGAAACAGCATCCGCAGGCCGACGGCGAGTACCCCGGCGGAGGCGAACAGCGTGACCTCACCGCGCAGCTGCGGCAGGTCGTGCCGGGCATGCCGGGCCAGCGCGCGCAGGGCACCACGACCGTTCATGATCAGCAGGCCGATGAGGGTGACGCCGAGGCCGGCGAGTAGCACGATACGCGGAACCGGAACCGTGGGAACCAACTGGTGCGCCAGTACCACCACGGCAACGAGGGCCAGCGGCACGCGAATGAGCTCCCAGCTCAGCGTGTACCCGGTATAGGCCGGCAGCTCGCGGCCCCACAGATGAAAAATGTCCCAGACGCTCAAGCTGATGGTGACGAGCGCGAGGGCCAGTCCCACGAGCACCAGTACGAGGGAATTCGCGCCGGGAACGAGCGTGGTGGCGGCCGCGGCGGCCGCCCAGAACGGCGACCAGTACGCGGCGGTCGAGTAGGCCCGGGAGATCAGCGCCGCATCGGCCAGCCGCAGACTCGACCGGCCGCGCAGGTGGTCGCCGACAATGCCGACCGCACCGATGTTGATGATCGCGCCGAGCGCGTGCGTGGCCAGGGCGGTGCGCACCACGGCGAGTCGGCCGTGCAGCCGGGTGCGTGTGATCGGCGATGTCGGTGTGACCAGTCGCAGAAACGACACCGCGGCGAGCATACCGATCAGGTCCTGGTTGACCAGGAACAGGTCGCGGCCCACAATCTGCCCACCCAGAACCAGGCCGACCACAACGGATGCGATACCCACACCGATCAGCACCCCCGCAATGATGCGCTGGGTGCGGTTGATCAGCATCAGCCCGACCGCCGCGGCAGCGATGGTGAACCCGCCGGCGACGAGCGTCGCATCGGGCACCGCCACCGAGAGCCCCACGGTCAGGATGATGCTGCTGAGGAGCAGCGCGTAGAGCAGTCGCACTCGTGCCCCCTGAATCTTTGACTGTGTCTCCGGTCGGACACATCCTCCTATCCAACCAGCCCGAGGACACTTTCACGGCGCGCAGGAGCTGCGCCGCTGCGCGGGAGGCGTACGTTCGTAGCCATAGTGGTCGTGAGACATCGTCGTGACGAATTCGGCCCGTCTCGCCCGGCAGCGCGAAGTCCGCGTATTGGCGCAGCCCCAGCGCAGCGGGCCGGCGACAGCATCATGATATAGAACCCATAATTGGGGTATATCAAGTGGAACGCAGGCTCGCTAATGTACAACCAGCGATACTTTTCGCCCGCGGTCTGTCACGCACCCTGTCACAACGACGAATTCCTCTGCACCGACATCCGTCGTCACAGACCTCCACAGAAGCCCTGATCAGGCTGAGTACCTCAGATAGGTTCCACATGAGTGCGTCCTTTTCCTTATCAATTCGCACCCGCGCAGCCCGCAGCCTCTCTCCTGCCAATCTGGCCCGATCCGCCGTGCTGGCGTTACTGGCAATCGTCGCGGCACCGCTACTGGCCATGGTCGGTGTGCTGCTATTCGGACTGGCCGCCGGTGCGAGCCTGGCCACGACCCCCACCGGCGCCCTCGTGCATGCCGTCGGCATCAACGTCATCCTCTACGGTTCCGCGGGGCTGGCGGTGCTGATCGGGGTGCTCGCCATCGCCCTGCTGCACTCCGGAGCCCACATCGGCCAGAACCGGCCACTCCGACGCGCCCTCGGCGGAGCATTCGCGACACTGCCACGCTTGCTCGGAGCGCTCGCGTTGCTCGTCATCAACGTTCTCATCACGCTGCTCGCGTGGGCTCCGATCACCGCGGGGGCGCTCGTGCTGGCCGTCGTTCTCTACGTGCGCTACCGACGCGGCACACCTGGGGCTGTCGGCGAGCAGGCCCGCACCTCGCCCGGTGTGCGGCGTGCCCTGGTCTGGGCGATTCCCTTCCTCCCGCTGCTGGTAGCCCTGACCGCCATCGTCGCCCTGTTCCCGGCCAGCCTCGCTCGGCCGCGTTCGGTTCGGGGGCTACTTCGCTCGGCGATCAACCGGGTGCGCCGGCAGACGCGCTCCCTGCTGCTGCTCGTGCTGTTCGTCGCACCCGTGTCGGCCGCGCTCACCTGGTCCGGAACCACGGTCGCCGCCATCGTGCAGGCCGGCGCGACCGAGGCCACGTCGGCAGGATTCATAGCGGGTACCCTCCTGCTCGCCCTCACCCTGGCCATCCTGCTGATCTTCACCGGTGTCGCCATTGCCGTACTGAGTCCGCCCAGCCCCACCGACCGAACGGATGCCACAGTCAGCGCCGCGCGCGTCGGCCTGCGTTCCCGCTACGCCGACTTCCTGCGCCGGGCCACGCCGGCCATGCGGCGTACCGCAATGGTCACGGTGCTGGCGCTGTGCTCGACTCTCGTGGCGACGCCCGCGTTCGCCGTGCAGGGCGGCACGGTCACGGAGATGACCGTCTACGAGATGAACCCGGGACAGGCCCGCATCGGCAATGACCTGACCTTCAACATCGTCATGACGTCAAACGGCACTCCGGTCAGCGTCACCGGCAGCATCGAGGTCTACAGCGGATCCACCCTGCTGACCACGGTCGACACCGCCACCGACAACCTGACCTGGGTGGTCGTACCTACGGACGGTTTCGCACTCGGCACCGTGCCGCTTCGCTTCAGCTACCTGCCGACCGGCTCATACGAGCCGTCCGAGGATTCGCTCACGGTTGACTTCGGCAAGGCAATGACGAGCCTGTACATCATGGCCACGCCCGCGTGGAACGAGACGATCACGTGGGGAGAAGGCCACTCGATCGTCGCCACCGTGACCGGTGAAGTGGACGGCCCACGTACCCTGATCGTGCGGGATGGGGTCTATCTCGACAGCCCGATCGCGGCATCCGCTGATTTCACCATCACGAACGGCGACGCTACAATCACCCTAGACCTGACCCGGAAACTCGGCTTTGGCGCGCACACCTATCGGGCCGAAGTGCTCGGTACCGACACGAGCGCGGCGGCCGCCACCGACGAGTACACGATCAACATCGATCGCGCTCCCACGACGGTGGCCCTGACCACCACCTTCGCCACGGTGGGCAGTCCCGTCACCCTGACCGCTACGGCCAGCTCGTCCGCCGCGAACGCGGGGGTCGTTGCCGGGCAGATGAAGTTCTACGTCAACGGCAACGACCTGGGCACTGTTGCGGTCGACTCCACCGGGCAGGCGAGCATCCGCTACACCCCGACGACGGTCGCCGACTTCGTCGTTCGGGCCGATTATTCGCAGGTTGCCGCGCCGTATACCCATCTCTGGTCATCGAGCGGCAACGTCACCGCCGAGGTCACCCATGCCAACGCACCGTGGCCGACGTCGCACTGGTCTGGCGATCTCTCGCTCGAGGACACCTGGTTGGAAATCAGCTACGCGGCCGCGGCCGGGCTGCCCGCGCCGTCGGGCTGGGTGCAGATCGTCGATTCCCGCTACGTACCCGTGGGGCGGGGGTATCTGGTCGACGGCACCCTCAGAATGAAGATTGCCGCCGTCAGTGGTCAGATTTATTATCACGCGCAGTATGAGGGTGACGCGCTCTACCTGGCCCGGCAGACCTACCTGCCCGACCTGGTCGTGGCCGCCTATGTACCGGTTCTCGCGGTGACCCTACCGGTTGAACCGCGAATCGGCATGACCCTTTCGATGGGCGTAGCGCTGTCCAATGTGCCGTTCGACCTGGTCGAGACGGTCACCGTGTACGACTATTTCGGTGGCCGCGCGTCTCTCGGCACGATCGCGTTGAACGGCGCTGGCACCGGATCGCTGGACTGGTCCACGCTGGTGGCGGGCGATCATCCGCTCGTGGTGGAGGTCACCTACACGAAGACGAGCGGCCTGGCGCCGACCGTCTCGGAGAGCCTGATCACCACAGTGCTGCCCGCCGAAGTGCCCGATCTGCGCATCACCACAACTACCACCACGGACTCGTTGAGCGCCGGGGCGCCAGTGAACCTCGTCGTCACCGCGCACACCCTCGCCTCGGGAACGCCGGGACTCGCCGCCGGCACCGAAGCAGTTATCGTGGATGCCGCTGGCCGCGGTCTCGGAACCGTCACGCTGGTTGCGCATGCCGATGGGCTCGTCGGCTCGCTCACGGTGTCGACGCTGCGCGGCGGACTCGCCCAGTTGCATGCCCGAGCGGTCTACGGCCCGCTCGACCAGACGGTGAACGGCCCGGTCTTCGACCTGACCCTGGCTGCTCCGACCACCTATCTCTCGGTCAGTGCTACCTCGGTCACGGCTGGCAGCCTGGCTACTCTCACCGTGACGGCGGCCGTTCCGTTCGGACTTCCCGGCGAATCCACCCATCTTGTTGCCACAGTGTCCGTCGACGATGTCGATTATCCGGTCAGTCTGTGGCGTTCCAACGGCACGGATGCCTTCACCGGCACCGTCGACGTGCCCACGGCCTCGGCCGGATGGCTGGCCGTCACCGCAATGACGACCGGCGACGGCATCGACACCGGGCCGGCAACCGTCTCGACGACGTTCTACGTGGACAAGCGGTCGACCTCCGTCCGCCTCCTGCCGATCAGCAACGCCGTTGTTAGCGAACCCCTCACCGTGACTCCCGTCATGGGCCTCGTGACGAGCAGCATACTGAACGTCGGAACGGTCAGCGTGACGCTGTCGCCGTCCGGCGCAATCTGCGTTGCTGCACCCAACGCACCGTGCACCTTCCCAGCCTGGGCCGTGCGCGCGGGGGCAAACGTCGCCGTCGCCCAGTATTCCGGTGACGACCAGTACTTGCCCGCGGAATCATGGAACGTTGACTTTGACGCTGCCGCGCGGTATAGCATCCTGACGACCAGCTACGACCCGCTGCCGGAACACTGGATTGAGGGTGAACCGGTTACGGTGAACTGGGCGGTGGCGACTTCGGGCGCGCCGGCCTCCGGCATCGTTGAAGCCACTATCGGCAGCAACTGGTGCACTGGCCCGGCACTGGCCGGAAGCTGCGTCATCGCCGTTCCGGATCGCTCCTGGGGAGGGATGGATGCCGCTCAGACCTACACGGTGACCTTTCTGCCCTCCGACGATGCCCCGGGCCGGAAGCAGACCGGCAGCACCGTAACGCGCGCCTGCGTCTCGGTTGAGGTCTACCGGGCCACCCTCGATCTGAGCGAGGCGACGGCGTGCCACCGCGGCGACTTGCACGGAGTACTGACGGGCAGCATCGTCACGATGACGGCCGATGCTCCGGCCATGAACTACGTGCGGGCCGGCTGGAGTTTCACTGGCGCTCAATGGGGCGGTACGACGAAGTATCGGGGCCTGACCGACGGCGCGCCGGTGCAGGTACTGGGTGTGCTTCGGGCGGAGCCATTCTATGAGTACTCTCCCCGATGTTTTACGCTGACCCTGAACCCTGTCGTGGTGAACCCCCACTACCCGGGCGAGTTGGTGTCGTTGACCGAGCCAAACTGCGTCAGCCCCGACGGCGCCACGTACGACGAACGCCGGCAGCAGGAGCAGGGCGAACCGCGTTACGCCGCGGGCACGGTGGTTGAGCTCACTACTAATCACACTACTCAGAATCGTGGGGCGACCGCGTACGACCGCCCAGTCCTCGAAGTTGTGCAATTCGCGGGGGCCGAGCGGGAGGTGGCAAACCCGCGCTACGCCCACGTGGTCATGGACCAGGACCGCTCAGTCACGGCCACATTCAAGGTGCGGGACTGCATCCCCGTTTCGCTCGTCAGCAGCCTCGGCGGCACGGTGACCGTGCAATCCTCCGAGCGGCCCGACAGCACCCTGTACTTCTTGCCTATTACCGGAGAGTGCACGACGGCGTCGGGGGAGGCTGGGTACGTACCGGGCACGCAGCTCACCCTCAAGGCCGTCGCCGACACCGGTATGGGTGTGGCCGCGTTCTCCGAGGCCGACAATCACTGCTCGTGGGAGGCATCCGGTGCCTGCGCCGAGTTTGATCCCACCTTCGCCGTGCGTGCGGTCGGAAGTATTCCAAAGAATGCGGTCTCACGGCTGCAGGTAGTGACGGTTCTGGCGGCGGCTCGATACGGAGCGATCTTCAGCGAAGTTCGGTGTGTAGCGGTCACCACGACGACCTCCTCACCGATCGGACTGTCGTATTCCAGGGGGAACCCGAGCGAAGTCGTCGACTCGACGAGTCTGATTCTCACGCCCGGGTCCAGGGATGGGCAGCATGACTGTGGCGGAAACAGATCGACGTCGTCACAATCGACGCTGGGCGCGTACTCCCTGACGACGCACCTGGATTGGTTGGTCGCTACGGGGTCTCTCGAGGTCAGCACGAAATATGCAGCGATTTCGTTCGAAAAAGGATACAACGAAGACGCGACGACGGTGTGGAGTACCAGTACCGATTCGGGGGTACTGCGGGCTGGCACAGCGGGTACCGGTTCTGGGCCGCTCCTTGACCTGACCGCGGTGGGTTCCGAACTCACTATCGCCGCCAACTGGTACTCCAGCTCGTGTCGAGTGCCCGTGCAGCTTCCTCAGGGCGGGTCCGTACGCCTGGCGAGCGAATCGTTGGAGCCATCCTGCCCCGTCGGCAAGTGGACCAACGAGCACTCCGGCCTGATCACTGCGGATCCCGCGCTCAATGCACCAAACCTCGTTCCGTTCTTCTCGGTGGAAACCTACGAGGGGCAGGGTTATGACCTGGAACCGGCGCCGGACGGTCGTTCGTATTCTCGCGGATACCTCTGGGTGCCCGACATGAACCTGATGCGACACTACTCGCCCCGGTTGGAGTATTGCGCTCCGTTGAATCTGGACGTGCTGGTGCAGAACGACGTCGGGACGGGAAGCACGATGCCGGCGTCGGGCGTGCACGCATACATCGCTGACAACGGCGGCTGCCCGCCCGATTGGGCCCGTCCGGGTCGAACGGTCGGGATCGGACTCACCAACTCGGGGAACTACGCCTACTCGCTGGTCAACGGAACGGCTTCCACCGGGGCATCCGTGTCGCTGAACGCCCAGGGTGACATCACAGCCCGGGTCGGTCTGCCTCTGCAGCTGCGCTCGATCTGCTACTCGGTGGCGACGACGGACAGCGTGTCATTTACGACGCCGGGAAATTGCCCGGGTGGTGCCAGCAACCGCTTCTTGCGCGGTTCGGTGGTTCAGATCGAGCTCGAACTTCAGCAGGGGTCGGAATTTCGCGGCTGGAGAGACGTGGCGCAGAGCCGGGGAACGACCGCATGGGTGATCGTCTCCGAAGATCGCGCACCGTGGGCCGATATTTATCGCCCCAGCGACCTCGAAATTTTGGGAAATGTCGCGAGTAACCTGGCGCAGCGCGCGCTGAGCGCCATCGTGTCGCTTGTGACAGGTGTGCTCCTAGCAGAAATGTATGTCGTACAGGTGATGGCGCTTGCCATGCAGGGGGTGTCCACGGC
The DNA here is from genome assembly GCF_002954245.1 of Cryobacterium aureum. GTDB lineage: Bacteria > Actinomycetota > Actinomycetes > Actinomycetales > Microbacteriaceae > Cryobacterium > Cryobacterium aureum. The sequence goes on from NZ_PPTG01000028.1 coordinate 30,185, forward strand.
CCTGCACGCGATGGGAGTGGAAGGCAGGGTGCTGGACGGCTTTGACGAGGGTGTCGGTATTATCACCAGTCAGATCCAGATGGTGAGCATGCTGTCGACGTGTATGCAGTCTTGGTCGAGCGGTGACGGGATTGCTGAACTCCCGATCGACGACGATTTCCTGGCCGATGGAGCGGACATGGCAAGCGGTGAGATCACCGATCAGATTTCTGAAAGATTGGAGAATGCCCTCAGGAATAGTGGCCGCAGCGGGGCGGCTTCCATGATGGGTGCGATCGGTCATGGTCAGGACATGGCGAACATTTTCGGTTCAAACATGGATATGTTGGGCCGCGGCGCTGCGGTCGGCTGGAACAGCATCGCCGACGATGTCGGCGGCTGCATGGTCAACGGTATGGAGACGGCCGGTTGGATGTGAGGTTCGGGCCCAGGCCCAAACCGCGGGACCAGTTTATAAACTGGGCCCGCGGACGGGGCCTGGGCCCCGTCCAGCGTGGGGGCGGCGTTAGGGCTGGCGGTCGGCGTTGGCCTTGCGGATGCGGCGGCCGTCGGCGACGGTCTGCATCTCCTTCAGGGCGGCCTTCTGGCTCTTCTTCGTGCCGCGCGGCGGCAGCTGGATGTTCTGTTCGGCGGCGATCCCCGCCTGCAGCTGGCGCCCACGTTCGAGTTCGGCATCGAACTCGGCCCCGAACAGCAGTGCGAGGTTGGTCAGCCACAGCCAGAGCAGAAAGATCACGATCCCGGCCAACGAGCCGTAGGTCTTGGCATAGTTCGAGAACGTCGTGACATAAAAGCCGAAGCCGAGCGAGGCGACGACGATCGCCACCAGGGCGACGATCGCCCCCAGGCTCAGCCAGCGAAACTTCGGCTGCCGCACGTTCGGCGTGAAGTAATACAGCACCGCGATCAACAGCACGACGGTCGCCGCGAGCACCGGCCACTTGGCAATGGACCAGACCACCTGCACGGTCTGGCCGATGCCGAGGGCCGCGCCCACGGCATCCGTGACGGGACCGGAAATGGCCAGGATCAACACGGCGACGAGCAGCAGAGCGATGCTGATCACGGTCACGAGCAGCTGGGTGGGCTTGAGTTTGAGAAAAGTGCGACCCTCATCGATTTCGTAGATGCGGTTCATGGCCCGGCTGAAGGCACCCACATAACCGGATGCCGACCAGATCGCGACCGCGATCCCCGCCACCAGGGCGAACCCGGCCGTCGGCGACGTGCTGAACTGTTCGATCGGTCCGCGAATGACGTCGAGGGCGTCGCCGGGGGCGACCGAAGCGAGAATCGTCAGCAGAGTATCGGCCGACTGCTTCCCCTGCCCGAACACGCCGAGCAGGGAAACCAGGGCGATCAGCGCCGGAAACAGCGACAGTACGGCGTAGTAGGTGAGCGAGGCCGCAATATCGGTGCACTGGTCGGTGCCGAATTCGCTCAGCGTGCGCTTGAGAACGTACTTCCACGAGGTCTTGGTGACCTCGGTCGGGGAGTCAGGCTTGCGGTCGTCGTCGGGCGCGGGCGCGTCGGCGAGCTCCTGGCTCTGGCCGTGGTCAACCATGGGGTCTCCTTCGGTCGGAAGAGGTCGGGGGTCGCGATTGCGCAGGACGATCACGACCCCCGGCGGTGGAAATCTACCGCGATTTAGTAGAGGTCGGTGTTGCTTTTGTGCTTCGCCGTTGCGGCGTCATCGTGTGCCGCGTCGCCGACGGTGTCTTTGGCTGACACAGCCTCGTCCTTCACGTCGTTGGCTGCCCCCTGCGCGGCTGCCTTGACCTCGTCGACGGCGCCTTCGGCACTGTCCTTCACGGCGGCGACGGCCTCCTGCGCGGGCTCACGCAGGCTATCGGCCAGTTGCTTGGCGGCATCCGTCGCCTCCGAAATGAACGGCTGGGCTGCTTCTTTCAGCGAGCTCGCCAGTTGCTTCTCCTTGTCGCTGGCCGGAACCAGTGACGCAGCCAGCCAGCCGATACCGAAGGAGATGAGTCCGACGGCGAGGGGGTTGCCTTTGGTGGTGTTCGCGGCGTGGTGCGGCAGCTCACCCATGGTGTCGGTCGCCGAAGACACTGCGTCGCCGGTGTGTGAGGCCGCGCCCATGACGCGTTCTGACACGGAACCGAGGGCAGACTTCACCTTGTCGGTCTGACGCTGCATGATCTTGGCGGGAGTCACCTTATCGGCAAGCGCGTCGACGTCGCCGCCGAGCTCGCGCCGGGTGCGCTCGATCTCAGCCCGGATCTGGTCGGGGGTTCGGTCGGTGTCGGTCATCGGTTCTCCTCGTTTCTTTTCAATGTGTCAGGAATTTTCTTCAGGGAATCAACGGTGCGCGGCACACCCTTGACGGCTTGCAGTTCCTTGCGGCCGATCAGGAACAGTACGAGCCCGATGAGCGCCCAGATAGCGGCCACGATCAGCCCGGACCAGCCATTGCCGACCAGGTAGCCGAGGCCCCACCAGAGGGCGATCGACAAAAACAGAACGGCCATGATGGCGGCGTAGCCGGCGCCGCCCAGCATGCCAGCGCCTTTACCGGCCCGGGTGGCCGATTGGCGAAGCTCGGCCTTGGCCAGTTCGAGTTCCTGACGCATGAGCGTGGAGAGATCACGCGTGACTTCCCCCAGCAGATCTCCCAGCGAGGTCTCCGCTGCCTTGCGCTCTGAGGGAGTATGCAGGTCGGTCATCGCTCCGGAACCGCCAGGTCGGGGTCGTCGCCGAGCAGACCGGGCTGCTCAGCGAAACCTGTGCGGTAGCTGGTGTCGGTGAGCCCGACAACGCCGGCTTGGCTGACCGAGCCACTGGGCCCCGACAGACCCACGGCGGGGTCAGAAACGCCGGTATACCGGGGCGTGATGGTGGGGTGGTCGGTGCCCTCATTCGTTCCGTCATCGGCCGAGTCGGCAGCGACCGAGCGCGTCAACCGGCCGGCCAGAATGCCTGCCAGGGCGGCTAGCGCGATGAACGTGCCGGGTTTGCGGCGGGCATAGGAGCGAACCTCGTCGAGGAGCGACCCTGGGTCGCGGTCGTCGAGCCAGGTGGCGACGTTTCCGGTGCGAGAAGCGGCCTGGCGCACGAGGTCGGTTGCGACGCCATCCGCGTCGGACGCGGTGGCCATCTGGGTCAGTTCGTCGCTGATAGAGCGCAGGCCCTCGGCAACTTTGGCCTGCTGTTCGCCGGCCTGCTCTGTAAGTTGGCTGCGGGCATCCGTTAGTAGATCCTTCGCCTGCTTCTTGGTCTCGGCGGCGACTTTTCCTACTTCATTTTTCGTGACGTCGGCGACCTCACCGGCTGCGTGCGCGGCAGTGTCACCCAGGTTCGCGGCTTGATCGACTGCGACGTTCGCGGTGTGCGAAGCGGCGTCCTTGGCGGGTGATGACGTATCCGCGTCGAACGGGGAATCGTCGTCGGCGGGTGCCGACGAGGTTGCGTAGAAGTTGGACATTGTGCTTCTTTTCATGGCGTGATTCGGCCGGAGGGCCAGGGGAATGACGGTGCGCGGCCGGCGTCAGCGCCCGCCGCGCACCGGGTGGGGCTAGTCCTTGAAGACGTCCTTGACGTCTTCGCCGACCTTCTTGGCGCTAGCCGCCTTCTGGTCGGCACGGCCTTCAGCGACTTTGGAGTCATCGTTGGTGGCCTTGCCGACGGCCTCGGTGGTCTTGCCCTTGAGGTCCTGCGCGGCGTTCTTGATCTTGTCGCTTGCACTCATGGTGTTCTCTCTTTCGTGTGGTGTTTCCTGGGACCGTTCGGCACGGGCGCGCTGAACGAAGAATGGGCATTCGATTTGCTTGAGCGGATGCGAGTGCTTCGGCTTGTGCGCACCCGAAAGCCGCCGCTGATCTGCAGCAGGGCGGGGATGCGCCGGCCGAGCAGTTCGTCGAGGGCGGTGAGGGACTGTTCGACAATGCGCACGACGTCGGTCGGGGAAGTACCGCGGCGACAGATGACCGAGACCTTGAGCACGGCCTCCCGCGCAACCCGGTAGGTCGACACGCGGGTCGACAGAAACTCGGGGTGCTCGCCGAACGCCTGTTGCAGCGCCTGCCCGGCGACGGCGGAATCAACCTGGGTTACGCCCCAGTTTGTGGTCTGCTCACTGATCAGTCGGCCGGAGTGGCCACCGCCCTGCCGGAGAATGAAACTGAGCAGCACCCCCACGGTTGCCACCAGCAGAGCGAGGGCGACGATCCAGAGCCAGCTGTGCGTACTCGTTCCCAGCGGCGTGGCCTGGAGCCAGCCCGCGACCGTGGTGCGGGTGGTATCGAAAACCGAGCTCCAGACATCCCGCAGAGCGGCTTGCGATGAGAGCAGACCGAGCAGAACAGCCACTGCGAGCAGCAGCAGGCCGACCAGGACCAGAACGGTGCGGTTGAGCGCTCGGTTGGTGTTGTTCATGCTCCGACCTTTCCGCCGGAGGCCACCACGACCCGCGTCTGTAACGCCGGGCGCAGCTGCAAGCCGTCGAGCTGGTCACGCACAGCCGTGAGTACCGTGTCGCGGTGCACGGCCTGGCCCGAGATCGGCACCAGGTGCACCGTGGTGAGGCGGCGAGAGATGCTCACCCGGGTGTTGTCCGGATCGATCCCGCCCGTGCGAGCGGCGCGCCTCGCGAGAGCAGATGCGATCACCTCGTCATCGACGATGGTCACCGCGCGCTCGGAGACCATCACATGCCTGGCCCTGCGTCCGGGCGAGAGCGCCAGGACCAGCAGGACGATGCCGCCCAGCGCGCAGCCGACGGCGATTCCGACGAGCAGTGACAGGGGCGCGGTCGACGCAGCCGCTATGCCGTCCACCAGATCGGCCGGTGCGCTCAGTAGCGCCGGCTGATCGATCAGCCGCAGCACGATCTCAGTACCCAACCACCCACACAGCAGGATGACCACGATCGCCACTGCGATCGCTGCAGCGGACCGCGGTGAGTGTAGCTCGCGGCGGCTGATGCGCCCGTACGTTGCCGACGTGGAAGCGGTCATCGCACACGCCGTTCCCTGGTGACATCCACTCCGGTTAGATGCACGGTGACCGTGCCGATGTCCGCGCCGGTGAGTTCGCCGACGCGGCGTCGGATGTCGGTCTGCGACTGGGCCGATCGAGCCAGAATAGTCCCCCCGGTGCGGGCGATGAGGGCCGGTTCGCTCGTGACGCGCTGTAGGGAAACGACACGAATCGAGGTGCTGACCGTAAGCGCGAGCCTGCCGTGGTCATCGCCGAGCTCGACGCCGACCTGGTTCGCGGCCACGCCGAGCGACTCCGCGGTGACCATGGAGACGATCTGGCGAAGCGCCCGCGGCACAATGCGGGTGCGGCCACGGGCTGCGCGGGGCGCTGCTGCCGGAGCTTGGGCATCCGCTGGTTCCGCGGCCGTTTCACCCGGGGTATCGCCGCCGAGAAACCAACCAGGGGAATCGGCCGTCACGCTCACGATGATGAGCGCTTTCCCTGAAAGGCTCCGATCAGTGAACTCACGTCGAGACGGCCGTCAACCACTCGGCCTACGAGCGCGCCGACCAGCATGGCCAGGCCGACGAACAGGAACGCCCAGAACCCCAGAACCACCCAGGTCAGCGCCAGGATCGCGCCAACCAGCATTCCGGTACGGGTCGCGGTAGTCATCGGAGTGCGGCTTTGGTCGGCTCAGCCTCGGTGTTGTCGTCGCTCGGCAGGTGAATGTCAACGATGGTCACGTTCACCTCGGTGACCTCCAGCCCGACGAGATCTTCGATGGCGCGAATGACATTCGAGCGGATGTCGTCGGCCACCTGCTGCAACTGCACTGGGTAGTCCGCAACGATGGTGACGTCCACGGCCACCTGCGTCTCGCCGACCTCGACGGAGACGCCCTGGCTCACATCAGTGTTGTTCATCGCCTCGCGAATGGCGCCGAGGGCGCGAGCGGCTCCGCCACCGAGGGCGTGCACCCCGGCGACCTCGCGGGCGGCGAGGCCGGCGACCTTGGCCACGACGCCGTCGTTGATGACGGTCTTTCCCGTGCCGGTGAGCGGCTCGCCGGCCAGCGCGGTGCCGATCGGGGCGCGGCTGCGTGGGGACTTGTTTGAGGAAGCTGCGGTGCCGTTGGTATCGCTGAGGTCCATCTGAATGACTCCTTAGTGCCTAACCGTTTGGTGAGGCTAAACGCGGATTGTTACCTGTAAGACGAAAGCTGTGGCATATTCGTCACGCAAAGATGAGAAATCTTTACCTACGCGTGCACGAGGAGGAGATGTGCCTGGCACTGTGCCTGAGCAGGTCGCGTCGCCGCTCGATACTGCGGCCGACCAGATGCTCGCCGAACGTGCCGCCGACGGTGACCTGCGTGCCTTCGAGGTACTCGTACGCCGATACGGTCCGCTCATGAGGGTTCAGGCAACGCGCGTCCTCGGCTCCAATGACGAGACAGATGACGTCGTACAGGAGTCATTCATCACGGCGTGGCAGCAACTCGGCACGCTCGACGACCCCAGCGCTGTGAAGAGCTGGCTCATGCGTATCGTCAGCCGCAAGAGTATTGATCGCGTGCGCGCTCGCCGCGAGCACGCCAATATCGACGATACGGATGCCCCAGCACCGGAAAGCCGCGCGCCGCACGCTCTCGCCGAAACGCTGTCCCAGACCGAGGCGCTCTCCCGAGTGCTGGCCGGCCTCCCCGAGGACCAAAGACGTTGCTGGACCCTGCGCGAAATCGCCGAGTACAGCTACGGTGATATTGCCGCCGAGTTGGACCTGCCCCTCTCAACCGTACGTGGACTTCTGGCCCGCGCCCGCAAAACCCTGCTTCGAGAGATGGAGGAATGGCGATGACCGAACTGACGCCGGCCGATCGGCGCTTCGCCGCTTTCGACCTGGAAGACACCGAGCGGGAACGGACCGACCTGAATGGCCACACCATCGAGCAACTCAGCGAATACCTCGATCGCGGCCAGATGCCCGCCGACCCGAGTATCGACGATTCGCCGGAATGCGAGATCGCCCTGCGCAGTCTCGGGCGCCTGCGCCTGGCCCAGCAGTCGCTGCTCGAGCGAGACCTCGAACGCGAATCCCTGCGTGATGACAGCTGGGTGGCGTCAATTCTCAGCAACATCACGCTGGAAGCGCATGCGGGCCGGGAAATACCGCTCACCCACCCCGCACCCACCGCGAGACTGGTAGTGACAGAGGGCGCCGTGCGCGGCATCCTGCGAGAAACCGGCGACCGCATGCAGAACGTTGTGGTCGGACGGTGTGTGCTGGTCGGCGATGTCGGCGTCTCCGGAATGCCGATCACGATTCTGGTCGACGTCACCGTATTCCCCGGCGAGAATATACCGCTGCTGGCCGATGATTTACGTCAAGCGATGTATTCCGCGCTGGGCAAACACACCGAGCTGGTGGTAGCGGCCATTGATATCACGGTGAGCGATCTGCAGGCCGTGCCCGACGCATCCGCTCGAGCACAGGAGAACTGATGACCGAGGTCCTTCCCTCCACCGATCAGCTGGATGCCGTGGTGCGTCAGGTTCCCGGTGTGGACGCGTTGTATCCCGCCGGATCGATCGTGTCCACCGTGCTCAGCGCCACCGTGCACGCTGTGACGCATCCTGGCCAGGCGGCGCCGATGGTGCTCATCGAGAAGCAGGCCGACGGAGTGCGGGTCACGGTCAGAATCGGCATCGGTGCGACCGAGTCTTCGACCGAGGTCAGCGGGCGAGTGCACGATGCCATTGCCGCGCACGTGGGGCAGAGCGGCACAGTGCCGGTCGCGCAGATCGCCGTGATCGTGGCCCGGATTGGTTGAGCGTCTAGCCGATCGTGGCCAGCCATGCTAACTTGCCCCGATGAAGCAGAGAGAGATGTTCCTTCAAGCGGATGCCGCGTTGCGCTGTGTCGTCGACCAGATCACACCCGCGCAGCTCGACCTGCCGGCACCGGCCGAGTGGTCGCGCAAGAAGAACCCGACGCTCCGTGACATTCTGGCCTCGCACGCCGAGGACGAAGCCTGGTTGCCCGCGGTGCTGGAAGGCCGCACGATCGAGGAGGTCGGCGACACCTACCAAGGCGATCTCCTCGGGGACGATCCGATCGGCAATTACGACCGCCTCAACGAGTTGACGACCAAAGTGGTCACGGGCAACCTCGACCCCGACAAGGTCGTGCACCTGAGCTACGGAGATTACCCCTCGGCGAAGCTCTGCAGCACACCGCCCTGTACCGGGCGTTCCAGGCCTGGAGCATCGCCAAGCACATCGGTCTCGACTACTCGCTGCCCGACGTGCTGGTCGAGAACCTCTGGGAACAGATCGCGCCCGACATCGAAATGTGGCGCGGCTTCAGTGTTTTTCCGCCCGAAGTGGCGGTACCCGAGACCGCAAATCGCGAGGTGCAGCTGCTCGGCAAGGTCGGCTACTGGCGCGAATAGCCCGGCGCTACTCCGGCGCGACCCCGTTGTAGAAGTGCTCGAACACCATGCTCGTTCTGGTGGACGCCACGGCGGGGTTGGCTGAGAGGTTCTCCAGCACGAAATCGCGCACATCGTCGGTGTCCCGGGCTGACAGATGAATGATGAAGTCTTCTGACCCGCCGAGAAAGAACAACTGCACGACGCGGGGCATCACCCGGATCGAATCGCGAAACGCCGGAATGTGGGTGCGGGCGCCGGCCCGAATGCTCACGCTGATCAGCGCCTGCAGGCCCAGGCCGATCGATTTCGGGTCGACCATTGCAGTGAAGCCCGTGACAATTCCGCGGCTGACCAGCGAACGCACTCGGGAGACGCAGGTGGATTCGGCGATGCCGGCAGCGCTGGCCAGGCGGCTGTTGGTGGTGCGGGAATCGGCCTGCAGCGCTGCGACCAGAACACGGTCGACCTCGTCGAGGGTCTCGATGACCCGAATTCTCTTCGTTTCTGCCATCGCATATCTCCAATTGGCCGCATATTTCGTGGAATATTCTTGAAGTCTGGCAGATTCTACTGATTTTACCTAGCGGAAACGAATCAATAGCAGTCTTACCTCTATCAAAGCCGAGTCGTTCGGCAGTAACCCCGAGACGGAGCACTTATGTTGGTCGGCATTCCCACTGAGATCAAGAACAACGAGAACCGCGTTGCGATCACCCCGGCCGGCGTCAACGAGCTCACCCGGCGCGGCCATGACGTCATCATCGAGAAGGGCGCCGGGCTGGGCTCGAGCATCACCGATGATGCTTTTCGCCTCGCCGGGGCATCCATTGTCGACACCGCCGCCGAAGTCTGGGCCGCGGCCGAACTACTCCTGAAGGTCAAGGAGCCCATTGCCAGCGAATACCCGCTAATGCGTCAGGGACAGGTGCTGTTCACCTACCTGCACCTCGCGGCCTCCGCTGAGTGCACCGACGCGCTGATCACGTCGGGAACAACGGCGATCGCCTACGAGACCGTGCAGCTGATGGATCGCAGTCTGCCGCTGCTCTCGCCGATGAGCGAGGTCGCCGGCCGCCTCTCGGTGCAGGTCGGCGCATACCACCTGCTGAGCGCCAATGGCGGCAGCGGAATTCTGCTCGGCGGCGTTCCCGGAACCCCCAAGGCCAAGGTCGTCGTGATCGGCGGCGGTGTCGCCGGTGAGCACGCCGCGGCCAACGCCCTGGGCATGGGCGCCGACGTGACCATCATCGACCTGTCGCTGGCCCGCCTCCGCCAGCTCGAAGCCCGCTTCAATGGCGAGATCCAGACGCGCGCGTCGACCCAGTACGAGATCGCCGAGCAGGTGCGGGAGGCCGACCTCGTGATCGGCTCCGTGCTCATTCCGGGCGCGCAGGCCCCGAAGCTCGTCACCGACGCCATGGTCGCGTCGATGAAGCCGGGCTCCGTGCTGGTCGACATCGCGATCGACCAGGGCGGCTGCTTCGAGGGCTCGCACGCCACCACCCACGACAACCCCACCTTCGCCGTGCACGACAGTGTTTACTACTGCGTCGCCAACATGCCGGGCGCCGTGCCGGCCACATCGACCCGGGCGCTGACCAACGCCACCCTGCCCTACGTCGTCGCCCTGGCCCAGAAGGGCTGGAAGAAGGCCATCGCCGAAGACGCCGCCCTGGCCAAGGGACTGAACGTGCACAACGGACGCATCACCAACGCGCACGTCGCGTCGGCTTTCCACGCCGAACTGCTGAGCGTCGCCGACGCGATCGCCTGAGGCGTCGCGCGGGGCAGCATTCGCTTCGAGCGGATGCCGGCCCCGCGCGACGCACTCGCTTAGTGCGCGACGGTGAAGCGACGGCGTTCGTGGGCCGGGGTTTCCAGCTCGTCAAGGGCCGCCACGGCGAAGTCTTGGGTCGAGATCTCGCTGCCGGCGGGGGAGTCGAGGCCGAGAACGTAGTGGCCGGTGCGGTCGCCGGGTGCGATCTCCGGCGCCGGGGCCAGCATGGTCCAGTCAAGGTCGGTCGACGCCCGATAGAGGTCGAGCACGGTGCTGAATGTGGAGGCTTCAGCGTGATACTCCGCGGGGAATCCCGGCGTGTCCTTGAGTTGCACGCCGTCGACGCTGAGAGCTCCGGCACCACCCACCACCAGGAGTCGCGAGGTTGACGGCGCAGCGATGATGGCTCGGTGCATGGCAACGAAGGAATCGTGCGGCTCGCCCGTGCGGTCCGGGGCGACCGACAGCACAACGATGTCGTGCTCGCCGGCGATCGCGGTGTAGCCGGCCGTGTCGCACAAGTCGGCTGCCAGGGCCGTGGCGCCGTTGACGGCGGTTCCGCTGCGCGAGATGGCGGTAACAGAGTGTCCGCGGTGCAGGGCTTCCGCGGTGATCTGGCTGCCGACCATGCCGGTGGCCCCGTAGATTGCGATTTTCATGGGCATCCGTTTCTGTGGCTTGGGGAGTGTGAACACTTTGACAGTATCAATCAGATACCGAGTACCTCAACGTCATATACTCACCTCATGGATACCGACTTTGATGTTCTCAAGGTGGACTGCCCGTCGCGGGTGGTACTGCAGCGGATCGGTGACAAGTGGGCGCCGTTGGTGTTCCAGGCGCTCAAGGGTGGCCCGTTGCGGTTCTCGCGGGTGCGCAGCACCATTCAGGGCGTGACGCCCAAGGTTCTCACCCAGACCCTGCGCACCCTCGAGCGTGACGGATTGGTGCGCCGCACCGTGTTCGCCGAGATTCCACCGCGGGTTGAGTACGAGCTGACCCCACTGGGGTTGACCCTGTTGGCGCCGCTCGACGCCGTGCGCACTTGGGCCGAGGGTAACGCCGCGCAGATTCTCGCCGCCCGCGACGATTACGACGAGCGCCAGGCCGGCTGACTCCTGACCCGAGTCAAGCAGATGCCGCCCGCCGGCGTGGACCACGCTCGCTCATCAGGAGGTTGCGGCGATTACCTGATGCAGAGCATCGCGCAGGGTGACCAGATCGTCGAGGGGCAGGTGGAGCGCTTCGACGACACGCGACGGGATGGTTTCGGCAACCGCGCGCAGGGCTGCGCCTTGAGCGGTCAGGGTGATGTCGAGCGTGCGTTCGTCGGCCTCGCGGCGTCGCCGACGCACATAGCCGGTGGCTTCAAGTCGTTTGAGCAGGGGAGAGAGGGTGGCCGACTCGAGGCAGAGGGTCTGGCCGAGGCCTTTGAGCGTGCGTGGACTCTCGTCCCAGAGGGAGAGCATGACCAGGTACTGGGGGTGGGTGAGCCCGAGCGGCTCCAGAATGGGCCGATACAGGGCGATGACATTGCGCGAGGCGATGGACAGGGCGAAGCAGACCTGGTTGTCGAGTGCGAGGGGGTTCTCGAGTGTTGACGATGTCATGGGGGTGTTCCGTTTCATCCGCTTGTCCGTCGTGCATTTAGTTAGTACACTAACAGTTATGACACACGGTAGGGAATCCCACCCGCGCAGCAAGGGACCTGGCGGACTAACGGCCTGGCTCAATGGTCGACTGTTTCCCATTCTGGGACCCCCGCCGGTCGGCCTGAGCGGGTCAGATCTGCTGCCGCCAGCGCCCGCGCCGGTGCGCTCCTGCCCGGTTTGTGCTCAGCCAATGGATCAGCACGACATTGACCGCTCGGGTGAGCGCACCCAGTTGCACTGCCCGGTCGCCGTGCCCTAGTCCTCGCACTAGGCTGGGCGGCGATCACGGGAGATTAATGGCCACGACGGTAAATCGCACAGAGTCTGATGGCGCCGACCCCGGCCGGGCTGGGGTCGGCCGGGTCGGACTTGACCTCGCCATCGCCGAGCTTGCCCTGGGAAGCGAACGATGGGCGGCGACTACCCTCGGTGCGCGAGCCGACCTTCTCGCCCGCACCGCAGCATCCGTTGCCGCGGCGTCGGCAGGCTGGGTGGCTGCGGCGGCCAGTGCCAAGGGGCTCGACCCCGCATCGTCGCTGATCGGTGAGGAATGGCTGACCGGGCCCTACGGGGTACTCACCGCGCTCTCAGCGCTGGGCCGCACCGTTCGGTCGCTCGACCGAGGACGCAGCCCGCTCGCCCGCCAGCGGTTCGGGCGCGCGCCGGGCGGTCGCGTCACGGTTCCCGTACTGCCGCACAGTGCTTGGGACGGGCTGCTTCTACACGGGTTCACTGCCCGGGCGTGGCTCCGACCCGGCGTCTCGGCGACGCAGGCTCGTGCCCAGGCCGGTCTGGGCCAACTCACGCCGACAGCATCCAACGGCGTCGGCCTCGTGCTCGGCGCCGGCAATATCTCCTCGATCGCACCGCTCGACGTGCTCTACGAGCTGATCGCGCACAATCGCGTCTCGATTCTCAAGCTCAACCCCACCTTCGACGGCCTGCTGCCGGTGTATCGGGCGGCGCTCGCCCCACTCATCGACGCGGGACTGCTGCGCATCGTCACCGGCGGCGCCGAGGTGGGCGCCTACCTCGCCCACCACCCTGGCATCAGCCACGTGCACATCACCGGCAGTGCGGCCACGCACGACATGATCGTGTTCGGCGGCTCTGATTCTCCCCGCCTCGGTAAACCGATCAGCAGTGAGCTCGGCGGAGTCTCGCCGATCATCGTACTGCCCGGCCGGTGGAGCGCCCAGGACCTCCGATACCAGGCCGAACACGTCGCCACCATGCGGCTGCACAACGGCGGTTACAACTGCATCGCCGGCCAGGTTCTTGTGCTCAGCTCCGCCTGGCCGCAAAAGGCCGCATTCCTCGACGCGGTCGCCGCCGCTCTCGGGGACACGCCGGCGCGACCGGCTTGGTACCCCGGCAGCGACAAGCGGATGCGCGCGGCCCGTGCCGCCTATCCGGCCGCGCAGCCGATTCCCGGTGGGCGACTGCTCGTTGCGGCGTCTGCGGCATCCGCTTCAACCGAAGATATGCTCACCACGGAATACTTCGCGCCGGTGCTCGGCGTCGTCGAACTTCCCGGCTCCGGTCAGGACTTTCTCGACTTGGCGGTGGAGACCGTCAACGGCGAGTGCCTGGGTACTCTCGGTGCCAACATTCTCGGGCTGCCGGCCACCATCCGGCGGCTCGGGCCGGGATTCGAGCAGGCCGTCACGCGCCTACGCTACGGAACGATCGCGATCAATGCCTGGACCGGTGTGGGCTTTCTGTCGGCGGCGGCACCGTGGGGCGCTTTTCCCGGGCATACCCTCGAGAACGTGCAGAGCGGCATCGGCGTGGTGCACAACGCCCTGCTCCTCGACGACGTTGAGCGCACGGTCGTGCGGGGACCGTTTCGGCCGTTTCCGCGCTCGGTGCTGCATGGTGAGTGGGCTCTGCTGCCCAAGCCGCCGTGGTTCTTATCGGCCCGAAGCGGCACGCTGACCGCCCGCCTGCTGACCGACTTCGCCGCGCAACCATCAGTCCGCAAGCTGCTGCGCATCCTCGCCGCCGCCTTTCGCGCCTGAGCGGGTGCAATAGATTGGCAGCACCCCCAATGACGGGAGATCCACTGATGCGAGGTTCACGATGACTGGCTGGCGACTGCGCGATTTTCACTCTGACGACCTGGACGGCATTCTGCGGTTGTGGGAGGAGATCAAAGCGTCAGACACCGAACCGGTCTACGGCCTGTCCGAGGTGCTTGCCTCCTGCCAGAAGGATCATGCCGTCGTGGCGGTGCACGGCGATGAGGTCGTCGGAGCCGCCGTTGGCCGGGCCGCCCATGCCCAGGGCTGGATCGTTTTTCTCGCCACCGCCGAAAAGTGGCAGAGCCAAGGAATCGGCACGGCCATGCTCGCCGCTCTCGAGGCCCGCATGGCCCCGCACGGCATGACCAAACTCTCAGCGCTCATGCCCGAATCCGAGACCAAGGTCGATGCTTTTCTCAATCGCGGATTCGAGGTCAAGAAGAACCTGCGGTACTTCGAACGGCACATTCCGGTGCAGCGCGAGGAGCTTAAGCTGCTCGGCGAACTTGGCGGCCGCGTGCTGCCGCGCGACCTCTGGCAGAAGGTCGGCGGTATGGCACGCGAGAAGGAACTGCTCGAACGCCGGTTGGTCATGCCCCTGGCCAAACCCGAACTCGCCGAGCAATACGGGGTTTCGCCGCCCAAGGCCGTCGTGCTTTTCGGCCCTCCCGGCACCGGAAAGACCACGTTCGCGAAGGCGATCGCTTCCCGCCTGGAATGGTCGTTCATCGAGGTCTTCCCGTCGCGCCTCGCGGCCGACCCTCAGGGGCTGGCGGGTGCGCTCCGCGAGACCTTTCTGAAGATTTCCGAGCTCGAACACGCGGTCGTGTTCATCGACGAGGTCGAGGAGATCGCCGCCCAGCGCTCGGGCGAACCGCCGTCGGCCATGCAGGGCGTCACCAACGAGCTGCTCAAGATCATTCCGGCCTTCCGCGAACAGCCCGGACGCCTGCTGGTCTGCGCGACCAACTTCATTCGCGCGCTCGACTCCGCCTTTCTCCGGCACGGCCGCTTCGACTATGTCGTGCCGATCGGCCTGCCGGATATCGCCGCCCGCCAGGCCATCTGGGAACGGTACATTCCAGAAGCGGTGTCTGACGAGGTCGACTTGGCCGTTCTCGTCGAGAAGAGCGACGGGTTCTCGCCGGCCGACGTGGAGTACGCGGCCCATCGGGCCTCGCAGCACGCGCTCGAGAAGGCGCTCTACCGTTCCGGCGACGGGCCCGTCATCAACGGCCCGAGCACCGACGACTATGCCCTGGCGATTTCCGAAACCCGCCGTACCGTGTCCGATGAGGTCGCGGCCGAGTTCCTCGAAGACATCGAGCGGCTCGCCCGGCTGTAGCGAAGCGGATGTCCGGGCCCACCTTATGACCGCGGGCCCAGTTTCTAAGCTGGGCCCGGGGACGGGGCCCGGGCCCCGTCCGAGTTGGAATCTGCGGTTGTTGAAGTTGGGGGGGCGTTACTAGCATGGGATCGAACCTGATTGCCCCACCCGATACCGCAAGGAATCCCCGTGATCATTGAGGCCCAGGGCCTGACCAAGACCTACCAATCCAAAAGCGGGCCGGTGCACGCGCTCGCCGGGCTCGACCTACAGGTTCCACGCGGCACGGTCAAAGCACTGCTCGGCCCCAACGGCGCGGGAAAAACCACCGTCGTGAAGATGCTGACGACACTGATTCGACCGGATGCCGGCACCGCTGTCATCGACGGAATCGACGTCGTACGCCACCCCAAATCGGTGCGCCGCATCATCGGAGTGTCCGGCCAGTACGCCGCCGTCGACGAGAACCTCACCGGATTCGAGAACCTGGAGATGGTCGGTCGCTTGTACCATCTGGGCGGCGCGGCCGCCCGCCAACGGGCGAAGGAGCTCATCGACCTGTTCGAGCTCACCGCTGCCGGCAATCGGCCGGTCAAGGGGTTTTCCGGCGGTATGCGGCGGCGCATTGACCTCGCCGGAGCGCTCGTGATCAACCCCAAGGTGCTTTTTCTCGACGAGCCGACGACCGGGCTCGACCCCCGCAGTCGGATCGCCCTGTGGGACGTCATCAAGCGCCTCGTCGCCGACGGCACGACCGTGCTGCTCACCACGCAATACCTGGAAGAGGCCGACCAGCTCGCCGACGACATCGTCGTCATCGACGACGGCCGGGTCATCGCCGGGGGGACCTCGGACCAGCTCAAGGCGCAGATCGGCGGGCACCGCGTGGTCGTGGCGCTGGTCGATGCCGCCGACGGCGCTGCCGCTCGCGACATTCTCGCCCGACACGGATCGGGGCAACCCTCGGTCTCGACCGACGGTCGCGGGGCCGAGGTCGCCGTCACGGACGGCCCGACCGCGTTGCAGAACATGCTCGCCGACCTGCGCGCCGCCCAGATCAGCCTGCACGATGCTGGCATGCGCCGGCCCACCCTCGATGATGTGTTCCTCAAGCTCACCGGGCACAAAGCCGATCTGGATGCGACCGATGACGACGATGCCAGCGGGCCCAAGCTCTCGAAACGGGCGCAGGCCAAGCGCGCGCAGGCGCGCGCGGCGGATGCCGACGCGACCGATTTGGAGAAGGTGACATGAGCCCCCGACACTCGGCCGCACCGCCAGAGCCAACCACGCCAGAGTCAACCACGCCAGAGCCAACCACGCCAGAGCAGACATCGCCCCAGCAGGGCAGAGATGAGCCGGTCCTCGCGCGGGGCGAATCTCGCGTGGGGACCTTGCCCCCGCTACCCACCTGGAACCCGTTCTCGCTGTGGTACTCCGACGGCTGGACGGTAACCAAACGCAACCTGATCAAGATCAAGCGGTCGCCCGACATGCTCGTCTTCGCCGTGATCCAGCCGATCATGTTCGTTCTGCTCTTCAGCCAGGTGTACGGCGGCGCCATTGCGGTGGAGGGCAGTGACTACACGCAGTTCCTGATGGCCGGCATCTTCGCCCAGACCGTCGTGTTTGGTGCGACGTTCTCGGGTGCTGCCATGGCGCTCGACCTCAAGGAAGGCATTATCGACCGCTTTCGGAGCTTGCCGATGAACGCATCCGCTGTGCTGATCGGTCGAACGAATGGCGACCTCGTGCTGAACACCATCTCCATGATCATCATGATGGCGACCGG
Organism: Cryobacterium aureum; assembly: GCF_002954245.1. Classification (GTDB taxonomy): domain Bacteria; phylum Actinomycetota; class Actinomycetes; order Actinomycetales; family Microbacteriaceae; genus Cryobacterium; species Cryobacterium aureum. Next base: position 47,131 of record NZ_PPTG01000028.1, read on the forward strand.
CCTGGCGGTTGGCTGGCGGGTCAACACCTCGCCGGCCGAATTTTTGGCCGGAGTGGGGCTGCTGCTGCTGTTCGGCTACGCGTTCAGCTGGGTGATGGCGCTGCTCGGTATGAGCGTGAAAAGCCCAGAGGTCATCAACAATGCGTCGTTCCTTATCCTCTTCCCGCTGACCTTCGTGTCGAACGCCTTCGTGCCGAGCGAGACCCTGCCGACCCCGTTGCGTGTCTTTGCCGAGTGGAACCCGGTGTCTTCGCTCGTGCAGGCCGTGCGGCAGCTGTTCGGCAACCTTGGCACCGCGCCGGTACCCGATATCTGGACCATGCAAAACCCGATCCTGACCGTACTCATCGGCATCACCGTAATGCTTCTGGTGTTCGTGCCGCTGTGCATTCGCAAGTTCGCCTCGATCAGCTCCCGCTGACCGATAAAAGTTCCCCCTGAAGGAGTCACTCATGCCCCAGACCGAGCACAACGTGGGAATCGTTGCCGGCTTCAGCGGATTCGCGGTTTCCGACCTCGATGCCGCGCGCACTTTCTATGCCGAAACCCTTGGCCTCGAGGTTACGGTCGAGGAGATGGGCCTATTGAGCATCGCCCTGCCGGGGGGCGGGATGGTCATCGCCTACCCGAAGCCGGACTTCGTACCCGCGACCTACACAATTCTTAATTTCGCGGTCATCGACCTCGATGCGACCGTCGACGAACTCACCGAGCGCGGCGTGGAGTTTCTGCGCTACGACGGCTTTGAGCAGAACGACAAGGGCATCGCCGGCGGCGGCGGGCAAGGGCCCGACATCGCCTGGTTCACCGACCCCGCCGGCAACATTCTGTCGGTGCTGAAGAACCCGTAGTTTCTCAGTGCCCGCGGCCCTTGCCCTTGTTGGGGTTCTTGGTCGGGCGGGTGCGGCCGGGTGAGGTCTCGGTTCTTTTACGCACGGCGGGTTTGGCCTTGGCTGCCGCGACCCGAATGGCCTTGGCCGCGGCCTTGGCCTTATCGGTCTTCTTGGGTTTACGCGGCGGCTTTTCCGGGCGGCCATCACTGCGTACCGCGGGCTGGCCTCCGTCTGCGACAAGGGCGGCGGCGTCGGCCGCAGCGGCGGCACCGGCATCCGTTCGCGAACTCTTCTTGGAGCGTCCGCGAACGATGCCGATGAATTCCTCGATCTCGTCTGTCGTCTCGCGGGTGATCCAGGCCAGGGCGATCTGGGTGTCGGCGACCCCGGTTACCGGGCGGGAAATGACGTCTTTACGGCCATACAGCCGGGCGATCGAGTGCGGCACGATGATGATGCCGACGCCGGCAGCGACCTGCTCCATGGTTTCGTCGAGGTCTCGCATCTGCGGCAGGGCTCGTCGGGTACCGGCACGCACCTCATCGGCGAGGTCACGCCACTCCGGCACGTCGTCGGGATTCTGCAAGAGGTGTTCGCCGGCCAGGTCGGCCAGTAGCACGGTCTCGGCTTGCTCGATTTCGTGGTCCTTCGACGCCACGACGACCGGAATCTCGTGGTACAGGTTGATGACGCTCAGGTTGGTGTCGTCGATCGGCAGGCGCACAAGGCTCAGCTCGGCCCGGCCGTCGTGCAGCACCGCGATCTGCTCCGCGGTCTCGGTGCGAAACACGGTGAGGGGGACGTCGGCTCGGCGGTCATTCCAGATGCGGGTCCACTTGGTGGGGGTCACACCGGCGACGAAGGCGAGGGAAAAGCTCACCGGTATCCTTTCTCGGGGAGTTGAGCGTGCGATTTGCCCAAACGAGGGCCCTCTCAGGCTATACGCTTGAACAATGAGTTCCGAGAAGAAGCCCCAGACCATGAAGCCCGCCACGGCGGCACAGAAACTCGGGATTCTGCTTGACGCGGCACCGGCCGAGTTTCAGACCGAATTTGTCAGCCGTACCGAGCTCGCCGAGCTCATGGCCAACCCGCCGGAGTGGCTCACGCTGCTTCGCGCCAACGGCCCGCACCCGCGCCAGGTTGTCGCTGCCAAGCTCGGCGTCTCGATCTCCGGACTGGCCCGCAGCGAGATCACCGACCCGTTGACCACCGCAGAGATCGCCGCCCTGTTGCAGCAGCCGCCGGCCTGGCTCGTGCTGGAACGTTCTACCCAGGCTGGCGTGCGCGCCGACCAGATCGCCGTGAAAGACCGCGACGCCCAGCGCGCGGCCAAGAAGGCGCACGTCGAACGTCAGGCTTCGCAGGAGCAGGCCAAGCGCGACCGCTCGTAGGTCTTCCTGACGGCCAATAGGTGGCCATTGTCTCAAGCATTTCACGCAGGGCGCGGGAGTTGCGCCGCTGCGTGGGAGGCGCTACTCGCGCGCACTGGCGCAGCTCCCGCGCGACGGCACGCCGAGATCACCCGAAGGGGCAGTGGATGCTACGCTGCGGCATCCGCTTGGCTGACGTTGACTAGGCGGTCGGTTCGGCCCTGACTTCGATGTACTGGGCGCGCAGAAAGTTGACCACGTCGCCGAGTTCGGCCTGCGAGATCGAGTGGGGAAGTCCCTCGTAGATGCGCTCGGTGAGTGTGCTGTGGCCCGGCAGCCAGGCCTGGGTGCGTTCGATCGCGCTAGGCGGGATCACGCCGTCGGCGGTACCACGCCCCCAAAATACCGGAAGCGGCTGTTCGGCCAGCTCGGCGTCGCTGAAATGCGGGCTGGTCGCGATGAATCCGGAGAGGTTCACCGCGAAACTGAACCGGTCGGGCGCAGCGCGGAGCAGCTCGAGCGCCATGGCGCCGCCCTGCGAGAAGCCGAGCAGGCCGATCGTCGGCGGCTGCTGCGGCAGGGCGTCGAGCCAGTCGAGCACGGCGTTGACCGCGGCAGTGACGGTGGCCGGGTCGGGTCTGCCCGGTTCACTGATCGGAAACCAGGCCCAGCCGTCGGTGACCGGCAGCGGCGCGCGCAGGGCCGCAATCACCGGTTCCAGCGGCAGGTGCGGGGCCAGGGAGAACAGGTCCCCTTCGTGCGAGCCGTAGCCGTGCATGATGATCAACAACGGGCGGTCGGCCTGATCGGCGCCCGTCGCCGACCAGAGTACGGCCGAGTTGTCGATGGGTGTGCTGGTGGTCATGGGGTCCTCCCGAGGTTGCGGCGCCGCGTTCTTCCATATTGTCATTGCCGTGCCCGTATCGCTGCCGAGGTGCGCGGCCGGGGCCGGTGTAGGACAGAATGGCACTATGAGCGTGCGAACCCCTGACCCAGACCCGGACTGGACGCCAAAGCCCCCGGAAGGAGCCCCGAACACGAATCCGGGCTGGCTGAAAGACGTCGAACTCGCCGAGATTCGCCGCCGACTCCCGATTTTGTACATCGAAGCAGTGCCCGTGCGGGTAGATGGCCTCGGCCAGGTCGTCGAGGTCGGAGTTTTGTTACGCGCTCGCCCCACCGGTGAGATGACGCGCACCCTGGTCTCGGGCCGCGTACTCTATGGCGAAACCCTGCGCGACGCGCTGTTCCGCCACCTCGAGAAAGACCTCGGGCCGATGGCTTTTCCGCAGCTGCCGGCCAGCCCGGTACCGTTCACGGTCGCCGAATACTTTCCGATGCCGGGCATCACCGCCTACACGGATGACCGCCAGCACGCGGTCTCACTGGCCTACGTCGTTCCCGTCTCCGGAACCTGCGACCCCCGCCAGGACGCTCTCGAAATCACCTGGATGACGCCGGCCGAGGCCGCATCGCCGGGTGTCTCGGCCGAGATGGAAGGCGGCCGCGGAACCCTGTTGCGCGCAGCCCTCGCCTCCGTGGGGCAACTGTACTGACCCGGTGAGCGGATGCCGCGCCGGCGGGCCGCAGCATCCGCTTGACGCGGCTATTGCTTCGGCGACAGCGCCGAACCGAGGCCGAGCGTGTCGAGGAATAGATTCACGTAGCGGTCGACGTCGACGTCGAGGGCCACCTCGGCGACCTCCCACTCGCCGACCAGGCCGTGCACGATGTCCTCGCCCGGATGCGTGCGCTTGTCGACCAGCGTCTGACCCCGGCCGTAGCCGGAGAGCTGCACGCGCAACGGCAGCATCGCCGTCTCCAATGCGCCAGGGTCCACCAGGGCGCACAGGGCGCCGGCGTCGCCGATCAGGCCGGTGTAGTCGGCGTTGCGACCCGAACCGAGCGCAATCCTGTTGCCGAGTAGCTGACCGACAATGTGGGCGAGGTCGGAGTCGCTGTGCATGAGTGCACTGGCCACCTGCTCCGGAACCGCCACTTGGTTGAACACGTCAAGGCCGTACATGAAGGTGGGCACGCCGGAGTCGAGCACGATGGCCGCAGCTTCCGGGTCGTGCCAGACATTGAATTCGGCGACGGCGGTAGCATTGCCGACCACGGTGGATCCGCCCATGAAAACGATGCGCTCGATGTTATTCACGACGTCGGGGTATTGGCGAAGCAACAACGCGAGGTTGGTTTGCGGCGCCAGCCCCACCAGGGTGACCGGGTGCGGGCTGGCTTGGATCAGCCTGTGCATGAGCTCGATCGAATTGATCGTCTCCGCCTGGCGGTCGGTCGAAGGAAGCTGCAGCGTGCCGAGGCCGCTTTCGCCGTGCACGTGCGCGGCCGATCGGGCCGGTTCGAGCAGGGGGCGCCGGGCTCCGGCGGCGACCGGAATGTACGGGGCATCCGCTACGTCGAGAATACGCAGGGTGTTTTCGACGACGCGCTCAAGGGAGGCGTTGCCGGCCACGCAGCTGATGCCGAGCACGTTGATACCCGGGTGTGCGAGCGCAAACAGAATGGCCAAGGCGTCGTCGACCCCGGTATCAACATCGAGGATGACGGGGATCGCCTCAGGGGCCGCGGAATGAGTCATCCGCTCACCCTATTGCTTCGAATATGCCCAAAAACCCCGTTAGGGGCTTTTGGGCTGCAATCAGGCACTGTTCGGCCAACTTTGCACGTGTGAGCGGGCCCTAGCGAACCAGTCGTACCTCGTGCAGCTTCTCGCCGAGCACCTCCTCATTGCGCTCGAGGCCGTCCGCGACGTAGCCGTTGCGGGCGTAGAAGGCGTGCGCTCGGGGGTTGTCGGCGGCGACCCACAGCGACGAGACACCGGGGTCGACCACGGAATCGAACAGCTGCTGGCCGACACCCGAGCCGTGGTTCGCCTCCAGCAGGTACATGAAAAATAACTCGTGCGGGGTGGGCTGGTCAGCGTCGCGCGTCGGTCCGCTGCCGGCGAAGCCCACGATCTCGCCATCGACGAGCACTACGTTCTGGCGGTACTCCGCGCCCTGAGTTGTGAAGCGGCGCCAGAGGGCCGCGAGGCGCTGGGGCCGTAGCTGGGACAGGGCGGCCTGGCTGAGCAGGTGATCGTAGGTTTCATGCCAACAGGCGGCGTGTACGCGGCCCAGGCTTTCGGCATCCGCTTCTTCAACGCGTCGAACGACAACTGTGGTGTTCATGATTCGACACTAACCGTGTTTGCGGGTGGTCCCGAACACACCAACGGGCCGGCCTCGTGAGAGACCGGCCCGAATCATAAAGCGGATGCTGTGCGCTTAGCCCTGCGAACGGCGCGGAGCCGAACGGCCGGCGCCGCCAGAGCTCGGTCCGCGAACGAGCCCGCCGACCTGGAGGCTGCCGACACGGGCGCCGCCGGAACGGCCGGCGGCCGAACCGGAGCGCGGTGCGCTGGAGGACGCACCGGCCGGACGACCGCTACGCTCACGACGCGCGCCACCGGCCGAAGCTGAGTCGCGGCTCGCGCCACGGCCACCGTCATTACGGTCGGTGCGAGCGCCGTCACGGCTTCCGCCGGAGCGGCTGGCGCTACCCTCTGAACGGCCGCCGCGGCCCCCGTCGCCGTCACGGCTCGGGCGACCGGTGCCCTGTGAACGGCCACCCTGCGACTGGCGCTGCTGCTGCGGCGCCTCGACGCGGGGTGCCGGCTTGACGTAAGCGGCCACGTCGCCGACGAGGGCGTCCACGGCGGGCGAGGCCGCATCGACGCGCTGCGGGGTCACCTTGATGGCGGCCTTGCGCAGCAATGCATCGGTGTCCCGCTTCTGCTCTGGCAGTACGACGGTGACGACGTCACCGGCGCTGCCGGCCCGGGCGGTGCGGCCAGAGCGGTGCAGATACGCCTTGTGCTCGGCCGGCGGGTCGACGTGAATGACGAGTTCGATGTCGTCGACGTGCACGCCGCGGGCGGCGACATCCGTAGCGACGAGAACCTTGACGGTGCCGGCGCTGAAGGCGGCGAGGTTGCGGTCACGGGCCACCTGGGAGAGGTTTCCATGCAGGTCGACGGAGGGAATGCCGGCGTCGGTGAGGCTCTTGGCGAGCTTCTTGGCCTGGTGCTTGGTGCGCATGAAGAGGATGCGACGGCCGGAGCCGCTCGCGAGCTTCTGTACGAGTTCCTTCTTCGCGTCGACGCCGGAGACCTCGAACACGTGGTGGGTCATGGCCGAGACAAAGCTGTTGGCCTCGTCGACCGAGTGCATCACCGGGTCGTGCAGAAAGCGCTTGACGATCTTGTCAACGCCGTTGTCGAGCGTGGCGGAGAACAGCATGCGCTGGCCGTTGCCTGGCGTCTTGTCGAGGATGCGGGTGACGACGGGCAGAAAGCCCAGGTCGGCCATGTGGTCGGCCTCGTCGAGCACGGTGATCTCGATCGTGTCGAGGTTCACGAAGCCCTGCTTCATGAGGTCCTCGAGGCGGCCGGGGCAGGCCACGACGATGTCGACGCCGGCCTTGAGCGCGGCGACCTGACGGCCCTGCGAGACACCGCCGAAGATGGTGGTGGTGTTGAGGCCGTAGGCCTCGGCGAGCGGGGTGATGGCGTTGGTGATCTGCGTGGCGAGCTCGCGGGTCGGCGCGAGGATCAGGCCGAGCGGGCGGCCAGGGCGACGCTTGCCGCCGGCGAGGTCGCCGCCGAGGCGGGACACCATCGGTATAGAGAAGGCCAGGGTCTTGCCCGAGCCGGTCTTGCCGCGGCCGAGCACGTCGCGGCCGTTCAGGGTGTCCGGAAGGGTGTCGACCTGGATGGGGAACGCGGTGTCGATTCCCTGACCGGAGAGAACCTTGACCAGGGGAGCCGGCACGCCGAGCGTATTGAAAGTTGTAGACAAAGTGGTGCCTTTCGGGGCATCAGTCTCCTCGCCCGTTCGACTTACCGCGCAGCGATGAGCAAACCAGGAGGATTCACATGGCGAAGGTGCCGAGGGGCACATCCGTTCGCCGTAAGAATGTTTCATTCGAAAAATCAGGTCAGCCCTGGTGGACCGCCGGATAAAGAAGAGGGCGTTCTACGACGCAGCAAGCGCAACTACGCACTCGCAAGTACCCCCAGTCTAGCGGATGCTGTCAAATCGCACTCGCTGGCCGCTAGGAGTGGTCGCCGTGGTAGAGCTCGCCGACGGGCACCTCGACGTTGATGATGTTGCCGCTCTGCGGCAGCGGGCAGGCCCACATCGGGTCGTACGCGCAGGAGGGGTTGTAGGCGAAGTTGAAGTCGAGGATGAGGCTGTCGTCGCCCAGGCCCGGGCCGAGGTCCGCGCCCTTGATGGTGTCGAGCAGGTAGCGTCCCCCGCCATAGGTGCCGTCGTTCTTGCCGGCCAGGGCGTCTTTCAGCGGCAGGAACAGTCCGCCGCCGTAGCTGGCGAGCCGCCACACGTCGAGCGACCCGAGGTACGGCAGCCGCACAGTTCCCACGAGGTCGAAGAGTACCGTGCCGTCGGTCCCGGTTTCCACGTTCAGGCGATAGGGCTGCTCGGCCCGGTGTACCGCGGCCTCAAACCGCCAGTCGGGGTCGTAGGCGGCGATCGGCAGCCCGGTGAACGCCGAGCGGTCGTCGGGCAGCAACGGCGACGACGGATGCCCGGCGAACAGTTCGTCCCGCCCGGAACGCCACAGCTCGTGCCCGCTCTGCGGACTACTCGCGCTCAACTGGCGCACTCCCGCATACAGTCCGATCACGCGACGACGCCAGTCGGCGATCTGCAAGGCTCCGAGCGAAGAACTCATGATCGCTACGCTACCGCCGGCGGCGATGGTGTGCACCGAGTTGGTCGTCGCCGGTCAGATCCGCACTGGCGCAGGTGCACGCTGCCGTGACGTACGGTCTATCGAGCGACGGGCGTGCACAGCGTTCCATCGGTGAGGAATTGATCCAGGTTGGCGAGGGTCAGCTCGGCCATCGCCTGTCGGGTCTCGACGGTCCCACTGGCGAGGTGCGGCAGAAGTACGACGTTGTCGAGCTCAAGGAGCGACTCAGGAACATTGGGCTCGTCCGCGAAGACATCGAGGCCGGCCCCACCAAGCGCGCCGCTAACCAGCGCGGCAACGAGTGCGGTTTCATCGATGACTGTGCCGCGCGCAATGTTCACGAGGTAACCCTGCGGTCCCAGCGCCGCGAGAACTTCGGCTGAGATGAGCTTGACCGAGTCGGCACCGCCGGCCGCCGCGACGATCAGGGCGTCCGAGCCCGCGGCGAGCTCGGTGAGCGAGCCCACGTACCTGTAGTCAACCCCGACCACAGGCTTTCGGTTGTGGTAGGAAATGACACAGTTGAAACCTTCGAGCCGCTGGGCGATAGCCGTACCAATGCGGCCAAGGCCAACGATGCCTACCCGCTTGCCGGATAGTTTGCTGGCGAGCGGAAAATTCCCTGCCTTCCACGCGCCGCGGCGCACGAACCGATCGGCCTCGCTAGTGCGTCGAAAGACGTCCAGGAGCAGCGCCAGGGCGGTGTCGGCGACACAGTCGTTGAGGACGTCGGGGGTATTGCTGATCAGGATGCCGCGGGCCTGGGCCTGGGCGACATCCGTTGTGTCATAGCCGACACCGAAGTTCACGACCGCCCGCAGGTTCGGAAGCCCCGCCATGAGCGCACTGTCGACACCGATTTTTCCCGAGGTCACGGCAATGGTGAATTTGGAGCCGTGGTCGGAGAGAAATGCTTGCCGATCCGAGCCGTCCGGCACCCGCACCGCGTTGTGATCGGCCACAATTGCGTTCTGCACCATGGGCATGAGCGGCCCCACCTGCAGCACTCCGCCGCGAAGGTCGGCGAGGTCGGTCGGTGCCGGAGTATTCGCGGCTTGATGCTCTGCGTTTATGGTCACATTCTGCAGGCTAGGTTGCGCGACCGATACCCGTCCAACACGTAATTCGTATAGATCGATACCCGCCCTGCATGAAACTGGCGCAGGGCGGTCAGTTCCGCGGAATTCCGCGGAACTTCCGGACCTTGCCCGGGCAACATGATGGCGCAAGACCGCCATCCGCCGGTCCCGGACGTTCGCCGCAACGAATTCGTGTCTTGACGATCCACGCGACGCCGCACAAGCTAAGTCCTGTCTACCAGCACAGACCTCATCTTCATCTGTAGACGAGCGCTCAGCACAAGCGCGTGGGCCGGTACCGCACCATGAGGTTGCGGCAAGCTCTGTGCCATATCAACCGGAGGAACCAATGTTGTTTTCTTTTACCCGTAACTCGAGGACACCCCGTGCTGTCGTCACGGGCGCCGCGGTCGCCGCGAGTGCCGTCCTGCTGCTCAGCTCCTGCTCCGTCGCCAACTCCGAATCCACGGACGAAGGCGGGGCTGCCGATACCATTCGCATCGTCCTCACCCAGGAGCCGCCGACCCTGGAGGCCTGCGAGTCCAACCTCACCTCGACCGGAGTCGTCATGCGCTCTAACGTGACCGAACCCCTCGTGGAACGCAACCCCACCACCGGCGACCTCGACCCGCTTCTGGCAACCTCCTGGGAACAGACCAGCGATACCGAGTGGACCTTCACCCTGCGCGACGACGTGACCTTCTCCGACGGCACCCCCTTCAACGCCGAAGCCGCAGCCTTCACCATCGACCGGGCCGTCAACTCCGACCTGGCCTGCAACGTCGAGGGATACGTCTTCGGCGACGACGACCTCGTCGTCAACGCGGTCGACGACACGACCCTCACCGTCACCACCGTCTCACCCGACCCCATCCTCCCGCTGCGACTGTCGTTCATCGAGATCGTCCCCACTTCAACGGATGCCACGGCCAAGGTTCGCGAACCGATCGGTACCGGCCCGTACGCCATCGCCTCATGGGATGCCGGCACCAAGCTCACCCTCGAGCGCAACGACACCTATTGGGGTGACGCCCCCGCCTACGCGAGCGCCGAGTACCAGTGGCGTTCAGAGGGAACCGTTCGCGCGGCCATGATCACGAGCGGCGAGGCCGACCTCGCCATGGGCCTCGGCCCGGACGACGGCGCCGGCGACCTCGGTCTCGACTACCCGAACAACGAGACCGTCGCCCTGCGCATGACGGCCGAGATTGCCCCGCTCAACGACGTCCGTGTTCGTGAGGCTGTCAACTACGCCATCGACAAGTCGGGCATCATCGACTCGCTCTACCAGGGCGCGCACATCGCTGCCGCACAGCTCGTTCCCGAGGGCATCGTCGGCCACAACGCCGACCTCGAGGCGTGGGACTTCGACGTGGAGAAGGCCGCGGCGCTCGTCGCCGAGGCCAAGGCCGACGGCGTACCCGTTGACGAGACGATCACCATCGTCGCCCGCAACGCCCAATTCCCGAAGGTGTCGGAGATGGCCCAGGTGCTGCAGGAGCAGCTCACGCAGGCCGGCCTCACCGTCGAACTCAAGATGGTCGACACCACGCAGCACCTGCAGTACCAGTTGCGTCCGTTCGTCGAGAACGAGGGTGCCATTGCCCTGCTGATCCAGCACGGCAACCAAGCCGGAGACGCCCAGTTCAGCGCCGACCAGTACATGACGACGACCGGTGCGCAGAGCGTGTATGGCACAGCCGAATTCGATGCCCTACTCGAAGCAGCGTCGACCAAGACGGGTGCGGAACGACAGGCCGCATACGAGGACATCTTCGAGTACCAGAACGATGAAATCGTGCAATTCGCCTTCATCTCGCACCAGACCGGAATCATCGGCAAAGCGGCTAATGTCGACTACACGCCGAACTCCTCCTCCGGTGACGAACTCCGCATCGCGGAGATCACGCCCGCGAGCTGACGCATCCGCTGACCGGCAGAAATAGGTAGAAGTCACTCATGCTGACATTCCTCAGGCGCAGAATCCTCTCTAGCGCACTCCCCTTGCTCGTCGTGATCCTGGGCGTCTTCGCCCTGGCCCGGCTGACCGGAAACCCGGCGAGCCTGTACCTACCGCTAAACGCCACCGAGCAGATGCGGGCGGACTTCACGGAGAAGAACGGGCTTGACAACCCGATCTGGGTGCAGATGGCCGAATATTTCGGTGGGGTGCTCCGGCTGGATTTCGGTGAGTCGCTTCGCACGGGAGAGTCCGCAGCCGCCATGGCGCTGCGGGCCTTCCCGGCCACCCTGCAGCTGGCTGGCACGACGATGCTCCTCGCCGTCGTGCTGGCCGTCATCGTCGGCAGTTGGGCCGCCCTCAAGCCCAACGGAATTGCCGACCGTATCTCAAGCTTCATCTCGATGGCCGCCGCGAGTGTTCCCGATTTCTGGCTCGCCATCATGGGTATCTGGGTCTTTGCGATCACTCTCGGCTGGCTGCCCACCTCGGGCGTCGGCGGGCTCGACGCCTGGGTGCTGCCCATTCTCACGTTGCTGCTGCGCCCATTCGGGGTGCTGGTGCAGATCGTGCGCGGCGCCATGGTGTCCTCGCTCTCGGAACCGTACATCAAGCTGGCTCGCAGCAAGGGAGCGAGTGAGTTTCGGGTCGTCACCCGCCATGCCCTGCGCAACGCAGCGGCCCCCGCACTGACCGTCGCCGGCGACCTGGCCGTCGGCCTCGTCAACGGAGCGGTCGTGGTCGAGTCGATCTTCGGCTGGCCCGGCATCGGCAAGCTCATGATCGACTCCATCCTGCAGCGCGACTTCGCGGTGCTCCAGGCGGCCGTTCTGCTCACCGCCATCTCGATCTTCATCCTGAATATTCTGATCGACCTCGGCTACGCCGGGCTCGATGCTCGAGTGCGTCCCACCGGCAAACCGAGGAAGGCGTCCAAAACGGGCAAGGCCACTGCTGCCCCGGCGAAGGAACGGAAACTTCATGTCCAAACCACCCCGTAACGTCACGCAGCTGCCCACGGGCGGCCGCGCCGTCGCCCCTCCCGGCACCGAAGCGATCGCCCTCCCCCGGCCAGACGTCGCCGACAAGAGGATCCGCCTCTTCCACCTCCTGCTCAAAGACCGCTTCGCCTCGGTCGCCGCGCTGATCCTCGTTGTCGTTGGGCTGACCGCCCTCTTCGGGCCGACCCTGATGGGCGACCTCGCAACGCGCCAGGACCTGAGTGCCACGAACCGACCACCCTTCAGCTTTGCGGACGGCTGGGCGTTCATCCTCGGCAGCGATTCACTCGGCCGCAGCATGGTGGCGCGCCTCGTGGTTGCCACTCAAACCACGCTCTCGGTCGCTCTCCCCGCCGTCGGTATCTCTCTCGTCATCGGCTCGCTGTGGGGCGTCTGGGCCGGCTACCACCGCGGCATCCGCGAGACCATCTCGATGCGCATCGCCGATGTCGTCATGAGCTTCCCGTCACTGTTGCTCGCCGTCGTCATCCTTTACGTGTTCTCGCCGAGCGCCGCCAACATCGTGCTGATCCTCGCGGTGACCCGCATCCCGATCTACCTGCGCACCGCCAGGGCCGAATCGGCCGAGCTGCAGAGCCGCACCTTCGTCGACGCCGCCCGAACCTTCGGCACCAAGCCGAACGCGATTATCCGTCGCCACGTGATTCCGGTGGTCCTGCCCACGCTGCTCACCTTGGCCACGCTGGAATTCTGCTACGTGATGCTCGCCGAAAGCTCGCTGAGCTTTCTCGGCATCGGAATCCAGCCGCCGGACGTCAGTTGGGGCCTCATGGTCGCACAGGGCCGTCAATACCTGCAGACGGCCTGGTGGCTATCGTTCTTCCCCGGACTGGCCATCGTGGTGACGACGGTCGCGGCCAACGTGCTCGCCGCCTGGCTGCGCATCGCGACCGACCCGGCCCAGCGCTGGCGGCTCACGCTGCCCCGCAAGCGGATGATTATGCGTATTCCCGCAAAGGAGATTCAGTGATGAGCACCCACACCCAGAGCGTGTCCACGGCGCGCGAGGACCTCACCGAAAATGAGGTCGTGCTCAGGGTTACCGGCCTCGACGTAGATATCCGCACCCCCAAGGGCGTGCTGCGGGCCGTCAACAACGTGAGTTTCGAAGCGCGCGCCGGGCGCACCCTCGCCCTGCTGGGCGAGTCCGGCTGCGGCAAATCGATGACGGCCAAGGCCGTCGCCGGACTGCTCGACCCGGTCGCCGACGTCACCGGCGGCACGGTCGTACTGAATGGCACCGACCTTGCGGCGCTCAGCCCGAAGCAGCGGCTGAAATACGCCGGCCCGGAACTCGGCATCGTCTTTCAGGATGCCCTGACCGCCCTCAACCCGGTCTATACCGTTGGTACGCAGCTCAGCGAGGCATTCCGCATCCACCAGAAACTTTCGGCGAAGGCAGCCAAGGTCAAGGCGATCGAACTCATGCGCCACGTCGGTATTCCCGAACCCGAGTCGCGGGTGGATTCGTTTCCGCACCAGTTCTCTGGCGGCATGCGCCAACGCATCCTGATCGCTATGGCCGTCGCCCTGAACCCCCGGCTCCTGATCGCTGACGAGCCCACGACCGCACTCGACGTAACCGTGCAGGCGCAGATCATGAAGCTGTTGCGCGACCTTCGCACCGAGAGCCACCTGGCCGTCGTGCTGATCACCCACGACCTGGCCCTGGTTGCCGAAGAGGCCGACACCGTGGCCGTCATGTACGCGGGCAATGTCGTGGAGACCGGCCCCGTTCGGGAGGTCTTTGGTTCGCCGAAACACCCATACACGCGCGGACTGCTCGATTCTGTGCCGGCCGATGTTGGTCGCGGTGCCGACCTTAATTCCATTGCCGGGTCGCCGCCCGAGCTGCACCGTATCCCCGAAGGATGCGTCTACCAATCCCGCTGCCCAGTCGTGCAAGATGTGTGCCGCGCCATCCGCCCGGCTCTTGAAGCCGAGGGTGCCGGTCGCACCGTAGCCTGCCACTTCGCACTGACAACCGCGAGCAAGGAGCTGGACCATGTCTGACGCCATTTCAACACCTTCCGCTGTCGCGCCGACCGTGCCACTGCTCGACGTGCGCGGCTTGACCAAAAACTTTCACGTTCCGGGGCGCGGCAACAACGTGCTGTGCGCGCTCGACAGAATCGACCTGCACGTGGGCCGTGGTGAAACACTCGGACTCGTCGGAGAATCGGGTTGCGGAAAGTCGACCCTCGCCCGCACCCTGCTGATGCTCGAGCAGCCCGATGAGGGCACCATCCGGTTCGAGGGAACAGACCCCTTTGGCCTCAAGGGCAAGCAGCTGCTGGCCTGGCGCCGCCGGGTGCAGATGGTCTTCCAGGACCCGTTCGCGTCCCTCAACGCACGCATGACCGCCGGGGAGATCATCTCGGAACCGTGGGCCACCCACACCGATCTGTACCCGACCAAGAAGGCCCGCGCCGCCCGCCTGAACGAACTCATGGAGATCGTGGGACTCCGCGCGAGCGACGCCGGCAAGTCCCCCCAGGAATTCTCCGGCGGCCAGCGCCAACGCATCGGCATCGCCCGCGCTCTGGCCCTCAATCCGGATGTCATCGTGCTCGACGAGCCCGTGTCCGCGCTCGATCTCTCGGTTCAGGCGCAGGTGCTCAACCTGCTCAACGACCTGCAGAAGCGCCTCGGCGTTGCGTACATCTTTATTTCCCACGACCTCTCGGTGGTGCGGCACGTCGCCGACCGGGTCGCCGTCATGTATCTCGGCCGAATCGTGGAGACGGGCACGACCGAGCAGGTCTTTGACCGACCGAGACACCCGTACACCGCCGCACTCATGTCGGCGTCGCCGCACCTCGACGTGACCGGTGCCACGCCGCGGAATCGCATTGTGCTCGAGGGTGAAATGCCGTCGCCGCTTGACCCGCCGTCTGGCTGCCGGTTTCGCACGCGGTGCTGGAAGGCGGAGGATGTCTGCGCCACGACTGCACCGTCTGGCTCGAGCTCCGCAGCCGAGCCCCTGCACGCGGCCGAATGCCATTTTCCGATGACGACGGAAGACCTGAAATCGGCTGGCAGCCCGATCAAGCCCAAGAACGCGGTGAACCTGCTCGCACCGCTGCAGTGAGCGGAATGGAGATCGCGATCATTGCGATCGTGATTGTGGCAGCATCCGCTTTGCAAGCGTCGATCGGTTTTGGCATGGGTATGCTCGCCGCGCCCGTGATCGGTCTCATCGACCCCGCTCTGCTGCCCGGCACGGTGATCATCCTCGCGGTACTCCTCACCGGGATTGTCGCCGTGAAGGAGCGCTCCCACCTCGATCTGAAGGGCGCAGGCTGGGCCCTCGTCGGCCGCATCCCCGGCAGCCTTCTTGGAGCCTGGCTGGTCTTTGTGCTCCCCGCGAGCGGGCTCGCCTGGGCCGTGGCGGTGGTCGTGCTCGGGGGTGTGGTGATGGCCGTGTCCGGCTGGGCGCCGATGCCTGGACGGGGGTCCCTCATCACTGCGGGGGCGGCTTCTGGTGTGATGGGCACCGCGACGTCGATCGGCGGCGCACCCATGGCTCTGATCTGGCAGCGTTCGCGCGGGCCGCAGCTGCGCGGCACGATGAGCGCGTTCTTTCTCGTCGGCTCGTCGATCTCCCTCATCGCGCTGGCCGCGCTCGGCACGGTGACCGGAGCGACCGTCCAGCTTGCCGTGTGGATGATCCCCGCGGTGCTGCTGGGCTACCTGCTGTCCCGGTTTGTGAACCGGTATCTCAATCACGGTCGGTTGCGACTGACCGCGCTGGCGGCATCCGCTCTCGGCGCGGTACTGCTGATCGCGGCGCAGCTGCTATAGCCTCGAACGCGGTCAGTGCACCACGTGAGCGAGCGGCCGACCGTGCGCGAGGCTGTCAACGTTCGCCGCGATGTCGGCCGCGCGCAGCTGAAAGGTACGCAGAGCATGCCCGGAGTAGTGCGGGGTGAGGACGACCGTATCGAAGTCGGCGAAACGGGCAGCGGATGCCGGTGCCGCGCCATCGGCGCTCGGCGCTCCCCACCAGACGTCGAGCGCGGCGCCTCCGATGCGCTTCTCTGTGAGGGCCTCAACGAGTGCGTCTTCGTCGATCAGCGGGCCGCGGGCGACGTTGATGAGGATGCCGGTGGCTCGCATCTGGTGCAGGGCGCGAGCGTCGATGACGCCGCGGGTGGCATCGCTCAGGGGCAGGGTCACGACGACGATATCGGAGCTGCCGAGCAGCTCGGGCAGCTCGTCGAGGCTGCCGACCCAGTCGAGTGTCAGGTCTTCGGGTACAAAGCCGGCGGGATTGTGCCGAACGGCCCGCACGCGCATGCCCAGGCCGGAGGCCAGACGGGCCACCTCCTGCCCGATCCCGCCGAATCCGAGCAACCCCAGGGTGCGGCCGCGCAGGGTGCCGTGGAACGGCTCGGACAAGTCATTGGCGACCGTCCGCCAGGTGCCCACCCGCATTTCCCGGTCGACCGGGATGACCCGCCGGGAGAGCATGAGCGCGGTCATGATGACGTGCTCCGCGATCGCCTCACCGTGGTGGAACGTGTTGGCAACCCGGATTTCCGGCGCGAGCTCGGCCAGGGGAATCTTGTCGAAGCCCGCTCCGGTGACGTGCACGAGCCGCAGTCGGGATGCCGCAGCGGCCATGGTCGACGACATTGAGGAGCAGACCAGCACGTCGGTATCTGGCAGGGCCGCGATGACCTGCTGCTCGCTCCACGTATTCGCGATCGTCCACTCGTTGCCAGCGTCTGCCTGGGTCAGCTCGGCCACAAAGCGGCTCATGATGTTGTCCGTCACGAGCACTCGCAGCGGAGTGAACGATTCGGCGGGGAAGGCGCTCACCAGCGCGGGCTGAGCAGCTCGTAGTCCGGCTGGATGCTCTTCATGTATCCGGTGTCGTCACGATTGAGCAGACCGCACTTCAGATACTGTTCGTGCAGGCGGGCCAGAGCGTCACGATCGAGTTCAACGCCGAGACCTGGCGTCGTGGGCACGGTGACGGCCCCCTTATGGAACGACAGCACGCCGGGCACGATCACGTCCTGGTCGGTGTCCTTCCATGGCCAGTGCGTGTCGCAGGCGTAGTCCAGGTTGGGTGTTGCGGCAGCGAGGTGAACCATGGCCGCGAGACTGATGCCGAGGTGCGAGTTGGAGTGCATCGACAGCCCAAGCCCAAAGGTCTCCGTGATGCCCGCGAGCGCCTGGGACCGCCGCAAGCCACCCCAGAAATGGTGATCAGAAAGGATGACGTCGACGGCGCCTTCGCGCACGGCCGGGGCCACATCGTCGAAACTTACGACGCACATGTTCGTGGCGAGGGGCATCGGTACTCCGCGACGCACCGCGGCCATGCCGGTGATGCTGGGCGTGGGGTCCTCGAGGTATTCCAATACTCCCTCAAGTGCCTGCCCGACCTTGATGGATGACTCAACCGACCAGGCGCCGTTCGGGTCGAGGCGCAGGGGGTGATTCGGGAATGCCTGTCGCAGTCCCCGAACGGCGTCGATCTCCTCCTCGGGGGTGAACACTCCCCCCTTGAGCTTGAGCGCGGTGAAGCCGAAATCGGTGATCATGCGTGCGGCCTGGGCAACGATGCCGGCCGTGTCCAGTGCCGCACCCCACGAATCCTCGTTCTGGCCCGGGTGGCCGGCCCACTTGTAGAACAAGTACCCGCTGAACGCGATTTCGCTGCGTACCGCACCGCCGAGCAGATCGCTCACCGGGCGACCGACAACCTTGCCCTGGATATCCAGGGCGGCGACGTCGAAAGGTGACAGCACCCGGTCCGGCGTGCTGGAGCCAGTGACCATGCCGCTCATGCCGTGGCCGCCGACGGTCGTGTCGGCGTGGAGACCGAGGATGATGCGACGGCGCATCTCGCTGATGTTGAAGATGTCGACGCCGATGAGATCACGGGCGACCAGCTTGAGTCGGGCGATATGCGGGGCGTCTCCGTAGGTCTCGCCGAGCCCGGTGAAACCGGAATCTGTTTCGATCTCGACGATCGCGCGCAGGGCAAACGTTTCATGCACGCCAACCGTGTTCAGCAGGGGCAGGTCGCGAAACGCGATCGGGGTGATCGTGATCTTGGTCACGAGGTGGCGTTCGGATACTTCGATGGGGCTGGTCACTGCGGGGTGCTCCTTCTGGTGGCATTGAACTGGGACCTGGGGATCACGGCCAGGCGGCGTCCTTGATCGGACGAATGATCTTGCAGATCTTCTGAGCGGCCGAGCGCAACGCGGCCACGATGTCGCTCTCGAGTTGCGGGGTGAGTCTCGCGAGGGGAAGCGAAACGCTGATCGCGTCCGAGGTCGGGTGGGCATACGGGAGGGCGACGGCAAAACATTTCAGCCCGAGGGTGTTTTCCTCGTTGTCGATGGCGTAGCCGCGCTGCCGCGTCTGGTCGAGGTCGGTATCGAGCAGAGCTCGCAGGGTGAGGGTGTGCGGAGTCAGGGGTCGGGCATCCGTTGGAATATGAGGGTCGAGATCTGCTCCACTACGCTCGGCCAGCACGGCCTTGCCGAGTGAGGTTGAGTAGGCGGGTAGGCGCCGCCCGATCCGACTGACATGACGTGAGTACCGGCTCGATGCGCGCGTGGCCAGATAGACGATGTCGAAACCGTCGAGCCTCCCGAAGTGGAACGTCTCATCGAACTGTTCGTGGAGCTCGTCGAGATACGTTTGCACGATCGGCAGGTAAGGGTCGGCGTCGAGGTAGCTGGTTCCGGCCAACAGCGCCCGAATCCCGATCATGTACATCGACCCCGAGCTGTCGCTGCGCACCCATCCGTGCTTGGAGAGGGTGCGCAGCAGGGCGTGCAGGCTGCTGCGGGGCACGTTCATCGCCTCGCTGAGTTCACGGATGCTGGTGGGTCGGTTCTGGCGGGCGGCCAGCCGCTCGAGCAGCTCAACCGTGCGTGCCGCAGACTTCACGTCGCGCATCCCCGACTCCGGGGTGAGGTTCGGAGTCAGGGTGGGAGTTGAATCGGCCGGCTCGGTCACATTCGGAACGGCTGAAATCGGCATCGTCAACTCCTTCGTGAGACGCCCTTCCTTGGACGCAATCTGCTGGTGAGCCTAGTCGAGCGGCTGGGTCGCGTCCACGTATATGGATGACGACTTCATCCGTGACATTCAGTCGACCGGTACCGCGCGTTCGGCAAGAACGCGGCGGCCCGCAGCGAGAATGCTGGCGAGTTCGGTGACGTGAACTGCCGAGGCATTGCGCAGTGGCGGGCGCACGCTTCCGGTATCGATGCCGCCCAGCGCAGCACCCGCCTTGACGAGCGCCACGGCGTAGCCGGGACCCTGATCACGCAAAGCAACGAGTGGGTGGAAGAATTCGCGGTTGAGGGCATTCGTCAGCTCGGTGTCACCCGAGATGAGCGAGTCGTAGAACGCGACCGAGAGCTCAGGGGCGAAGGCGAAGGTCGCCGAGGAATACAGCTCAACGCCAATGGCCCGGTAGGCGGCCTGAGATGACTCGGCGGTGGGCAGCCCGTTGAAGAACTGAAATTCCTTGCCGGCGGCCGTGGTCGAATCCTCGACAGCGCGCACGATGCGGGACATGAGATCGAGGTCGCCGACGCCGTCCTTAAAACCGATGACGGTCGGAAAGGTGGAGACTTCCACGGCAGCCGCCACGGTGAACTGGGCGTTTCCGCGATGGTAGACGATGATGGGAAGGTCGGTGGAGTCAGCGACGGCTCGCACGTAGTCGAGGATTCCGGCCATTGGGCTGCCCACGAGGTAGGGCGGCAGCAGCAGCAGGCCGTCGGCGCCGGCATCCTCTGCCCGACGTGCCATGAGCTTGGCCGAGGCGATCGGGCCGCCAGCTCCGGCAAAGACGGGGACGCGGCCTGCCGTGACGGTCACCGTGGTGGCGACGATCTCGGCGAACTCGTCGACGGCGAGGGTGTGGAATTCGCCCGTGCCGCAGGCCACAAAGATTCCGCCAGGACCGTAGCTGATTCCGTGCTCGAGGTGAGCGGTGAGCGCCTCGTGGTTGACGGTGTCATCCTCATGGAATGGCGTAATCGGGAAAAACAATATTCCGTCGAGCACGGCAAGACTCCTTTGGTCGGCTGCACACTGCAGCGGCTATGTCGAAAACGATAAAGAGAAATCGATTCAAGTCCAAGCTAAAATATGCACAGCTTGATACAAGGAGTAGATCGATGTTTTCGCTGGTGCAGTTGGAGTGTTTTATCGCCGTGGCCGAGGAACTGCATTTCGGCGCCGCTGCCGAACGCCTGCGTATCACGCAGCCACCGTTGAGCCGCCAAATTCAGCTGCTCGAGCGTGAGCTCGGCGCGCTGTTGTTCAATCGCACCAGCAGGCGCGTGGAGATGACGGCGGCGGGCGCGTCGCTGTTACCGAGCGCGCGGCGGGTGCTCGACCTGGCAGCCAAGATGGCCGTCGATGTGCGCCGGGTCGCGTCGGGAGCGGCGGGTACCCTCACCGTGGCCTACACGGCCATGGCGGCTCAGAGCGCACTGCCCCTGTTCATTCGGCGCGCCGCCGCGGACATGCCTGACGTAAGCCTCGTGCTGCGCGAGCTCGTGACGACCGATCAGATGGACCAACTCGTGAAGGGAACCGTTGACCTCGGGCTCTTGCGGCCCCTGGTGGCGCGGCCGGGCATCCAGACTCGCGAGATCATGTCTGAGCGGATGGTTGCGGCCATTCCCGCTCCCAGCCGGCTCGCGCAACCGACCGATCCAATCTCGCTGCTCGACTTCGAGCACGAACGTTTGCTGATGTACTCGCCCACCGAGGCTCGGTATTTCCACGACCTGCTGCTGCGCCTGTTCGCCGCGAGCGGCAGCCAGCCGGTTGTGATCCAGTACGCGAGCCAGGTTCCGGCGCTGCTCGCGCTCGTGCAGGCAGGCCTCGGGCTGACTCTCGTGCCAGCATCCGCGCAACGCTTCGCGCCGGAAGGTGTGGTCTTCCGCGACCTCGACTCGAACTCGCCCGCTGACCGGCTCAACATCGTGCACCTCGACGTGGCCTGGAGTGAGGAGAGCACCAACCCGGCCGTGGCAAAAGCTGTTGAAATGCTGACGCGCCCGGAGGCGTCCGCCGTGGTTGCGCTGGGCGACCCTCAGGCCGACGCCGCGGAAGAAACTCCGGGAACCGCCCCGGCACCGTGATCGATGCTTTGCGCGCATCAGTGCATGCAGATTTCAAGTTGAAGCGGCATCGGTTCATTCCTAGGCTTGGTGGCAGTCCGCGTGACCCGCCGCCCGAAGGAGTGCTTACATGACCGTGCCGACCGCAACCACGCAGCCCACCGTTCTCACCGGGTCTTCCCTGATTGGCGGGGTTTCCGTGCGCGGAACCCGCGGCGAAGTCTGCGCGGTAAACCCGGTCACCGGCCACACTCTCACCCCGGCGTACGGCCTTGTCGGCGTTGAGGAGGTCGACCAGGCTGCGGAACTCGCCTGGACGGCGTTTGCCAGCTATCGCAAGACCTCGCCCCATGCGCGGGCGGCCTTTCTCGAGACCATTGCCGACAACATCGCGGCCCTCGGGGCGGCCCTGACCGACCGGGTCATTGCTGAGACCGGCCTTCCCGTTCCCCGCGTGATCGGCGAAACGGGCCGCACCGTCGGCCAGCTGCGCCTCTTCGCCGCGGTGCTGCGCGAAGGCAACTTTCACGGCGCCCGAATCGACCCGGCGCAGCCCGACCGTGCCCCACTGCCGCGCCCAGACATCCGCTTGCGGTCAATCGCCCTCGGACCGGTCGCCGTCTTCGGCGCGAGCAACTTTCCGCTGGCTTTCTCGGTCGCCGGCGGCGATACCGCCTCGGCGCTTGCTGCCGGATGCCCCGTGATCGTCAAGGCGCACAGCGCCCATCCGGGCACGTCCGAACTCATCGGCCGGGCGATCAGCGCGGCGGTCGCGCACCATGAGCTGCCGATCGGGGTGTTCTCGCTGCTGTTCGGTGGCGGGGCTTCGGTCGGCACCGCCCTCGTGACCCACCCGCGCATCAAAGCCGTCGGCTTCACCGGATCCCGCCGTGGCGGGCTAGCGCTCGTGGCAGCGGCCGCCAGCCGCCCCGAACCGATTCCCGTATACGCGGAGATGAGCAGCATCAACCCGGTCTTCGTTCTGCCGGGCGCCCTCGCTCGCAACGCGGCTGGCCTCGGCGAGCAGTGGATCGCATCCGTTGTAACCGGAACCGGCCAGCTCTGTACGAGCCCCGGATTGGTCTTCGTGCCCGAAGGCGCCGACGGGCTTGCGTTCACGGCCGCCGCAGTCGCCGCTGCGGCAAAGGTCAGCGCCGCGCCGATGCTCACTGCGGGCATCAAGGACGCCTTCGATCGCGGCGCCGCGGCGTTCCACGACCATGCCGGCGTTCAGAACCTCGCCGCCGGTACCCCCAACGCCGCTGTGGTCGTGGGCGCCGCGCCGCAGATCTTCGCGACCGACGCCGCGACGTTTCTCGCTGACCCCGCGCTGCAGGAAGAGGTGTTCGGCCCCGCGAGCCTCGTCGTGACCGTGCGCGACACCATCCAGATGGCGCAGATTCTGGCCGGGCTCGAAGGGCAGCTGACCGTGACGCTGCACACCGACGCTGACGAGCCCGGTTCCGCTGATCTGTTGGAGGCGGCCGAGTTGCGCTCCGGACGAGTGCTCTTCAACGGTTGGCCGACCGGCGTCGAGGTCGTCTCCGCGATGGTGCACGGCGGGCCCTTCCCCGCGACGTCGAACGCGCAGGGCACCTCCGTTGGCACCCTGGCGATCGATCGGTTCCTGCGCCCGGTGAGCTACCAAAACGTGCCAGCGGCGCTGCTGCCGGAGGCGTTGCGGGACGACAACCCGCTCGGCATCTTTCGTCAACACAATGGCCAACTCGCGCGCGACTAGAACGGTATCCCTGATGACTTCCAGCCCAACGATCGAGTCGATGCGGGTAGTGCCGGTCGCCGGCCACGACAGTATGTTGCTCAATCTCAGCGGCGCCCACGGCCCCTTCTTCACCCGCAACATCGTGCTTCTGACCGACTCGAACGGTAATACCGGAGTGGGGGAAGTCCCCGGCGGCGAGCCGATTCGACGTACCCTGGAAGACGCGCGGGTGTTCGTGGTCGGATCGCGCCTCGGTGATTATCTGAACACCCTGCGCCGCGTGCGCCTGCAGTTCAAGGACCGCGATTCCGGTGGCCGCGGGGCGCAAACTTTTGACCTCCGCACGACCATCCACGTAGTCACCGCACTCGAAGCGGCCCACCTCGATCTTCTGGGCCAGCACCTCGGCGTGCCCGTTGCGGCTCTGCTCGGCGAGGGCCAGCAACGTGACGCCGTAGACACCCTCGGTTATCTGTTTTTTGTCGGCGACAAAAACCGAACCGACTTGCCGTACGTGCAGACAGACCCGGGAACGGATGCCTGGTCGCAGGTTCGCCACGAGGCCGCCCTCGACCCGGAAGGCATCGTGGGGCAGGCCGAGGCCGCCTTCGAGCGCTACGGATTTCGCGATTTTAAGCTCAAGGGCGGGGTGCTTCCCGCCTGGGACGAAGCCGAGGCGATCAAGGCTCTGGCGACCCGGTTTCCCGAAGCGCGCGTCACCCTGGACCCGAATGGTGGCTGGCTGCTCGAGCAGGCTGTGGCCGTGGGTCGGTCCCTGCGCGACGTGCTCGCCTACGCCGAAGACCCGGTCGGTGCGGAGGGCGTCTATTCCGGACGGGAGATCATGGCGGAGTTCAAACGGGCCACCGGGCTGCCAACGGCGACCAACATGATCGCGACCGACTGGCGTGAACTGGGTCACACCATCCGTTCGAATGCCGTTGATATTCCGCTTGCAGATCCGCATTTCTGGACGATGGCCGGATCCGTGCGCGTTGCGCAGCTGTGCAACGACTGGGGATTGCAGTGGGGATCGCACTCGAACAACCACTTTGACGTGTCGCTGGCCATGTTCACCCACGTCGCTGCCGCGGCGCCCGGCACGCCGACCGCGATCGACACACACTGGATCTGGCAGGACGGGCAGAACCTCACGGCGAATCCTCCGCAGATTCGGGGCGGTCAGATCGCTGTTCCAACCGAGCCTGGACTCGGCGTGACCATCGATGAGGAGCGCCTCTTCGCCGCGCACGAACTTTATCTGAGTCGCGGACTCGGCGGTCGCGACGACTCGGTTGCGATGCAGTACCTCGTCGATGGCTGGGCGTTCGATCCTAAGCGGCCAGCCCTCGACCGGTGAAGTCGCTCACGCGCGCTAGTCAGTTTCAGTAGGGGCTGCACGCTGCGACAGCGGTACAAAGCTGGGGTCGTCGATGCCGACGTCGTGCTGCCAGGTGGGAGCGAGGCGACGGAGCCGCAGCATGCGCCACTGCCAGAACGCCCAGAACGTCGGCCAGAGCGCGAGCGTAGCCGGTCGACCTCGAAAAATGAGCTGGTCGCGGTAGAGCGTCTTGCCGGTGCCAGCCGGATCGGGGGCGATCGCCATGCGGTGGTCCCACAGCGTCACCGCGCTCAGCGCACCGGACACACCACGCCCGGTATCGCGCAGGATGCGCACCCCGTCGGGGCGGTGCGTGGAATTGGCGAGCCGAATGATCTGGGTGCCCATCGGCACGAGGCCGAGCATGGAGAACACGGCGGGGTGTTCACCGGGCTCCCAGCGGGTGGGAAACCCGTCGGCTTCGAGCGATTGAACCGCCATGAACGGGCTGCTCACCTCGCGAAATACGGCGGGGCTGTGGATGGCGTGCCAGGCGGCATCCGGTGTGCAGTTCAGGATCTCTTTGAGCAGTACGCGCATCTGCCCAGTCTGGTTGACGGTGGTCTGCAGTACAACTGAATGCAGTACAAATGAAGGGTGGCAATTCGGTTCTGGCTCGTTGTGGTGCACCGCGAGCACGTGCTCCGCGGTGTCGATCTGGGCATCGCCCGCGCCAACCGCGGCGCCGGTGACCTGATCGCCCAGATGGGTGAAGCCGACGGCATCGTCTATTACTCGCCGAAAACGGCGATCGAAGGGGATCCGCTCAAGGAATTCACCGCGATCGGCCGCATAGCGGATGCCCACGCCTACCAGGTGGGCGACCCCGGCAGCGAGCGTCGGCCGTGGCGACGCCGTGCCGACTACGATCTGGATGCCTGGCCCACGAGCATCCGCCCGCTGCTGTCGGTGTTGCAACTGACCCGCGGCAACCCGGACTGGGGTTTTCAACTGCGCCGCGGCGTGCTCGAGATCTCGCGGCACGACTTTGAGATGATTCGGCAGCAGATGCGCCGACCGTCCGCCGACGACCGGTAGGGCGTTTGATCAGCATTCCGTTATTAGACTCAAGCGCATGAATGGCGATCTCTGGTGGGTACCCTCGGTCATCGTTATCGGCCTCGTTGTGGCCGGAGTCTGGGCGCTGGTGGGCGCCTCGCGCCGGCGCACTCGCGCCCGGCTTGGGCAGCTGAGCGCAGCGGCCACCGAGCTGGAACGCAACGCGTCGTCCAGCCTCGTGCGCGCCGACGACCTGGTGCAGGACGCCACCGACGAACTCAGCTTCGCGATCGCGCAGTTCGGGGAATCGGCGACGCGGGAGTTTGCGACGGCGCTCGCAACGTCCCGGCGACAGCTGAGCGACGCCTTCGCGCTGCAACAGAAACTCGATGACGCGGTGCCGGACAGCGCAGCGGAGCGCACCCGCTGGAACCAGCAGATCGTGCAGCTGGCCGACGAGGCGACCGGTCGGCTGATCAGCCAGGCCCGTGATTTTACGGTCAAGCGCGGCGTCGAGCGAAATGCTCCGCGGCAGCTCGACGAACTGCACCGCCGACTCGACCGGGTGTTTGACCGGGTCGCGAGCGGCGCGAGCACCCTCACCCGGCTCGGCCTGAGCTATTCCCCGTCGGCACTCGCGCCGATAAGCGGCAACGCCGACCGGGCCCGCACGGCTCTGGATGCTGCGCGGGCGAGTGCGGATGCTGCGGCGGCGCGCCTGGCTGCGGCATCCGCTGAGCCGGTCGGCCAGCAGCTGCAGGCCGCCGAGCATGCACTGTTTCAGGCCACGCAGCTGCTCGATGCCATCGAGACCGGCGAAGACCAGCTGCACCGCGGCTTCGCCAACCTGCAGAAGGCACTGGATGCCGCCGACACGGAACTCGCCGAAGCTCGCGCTCTGCGCGATGGCCACGAGGAGTCCGACACGAGCGCGTCGCTCAACCACGTCATCGCCGACGCCGCCTCCGTGCAGGCGGCACTTCGCGAACCCGGGCGACCGAGTGACCCGGCCGCGGATCTCGTGACCCTCGAGGCGGCGATGAACGGGCTGGACAGCATCCGCTCCGAGGCGCGCAACCGGCACTTGCGACTCGACAACGCCCGCACCGCACTGGCCGGGGCTCTGCTCACCGCGCGCAGCCAGATCACGGTCACCCGCGACTTCGTGGCCGCGCATCGCGGACGAGTGCAGGCCGCAGCGCGCACCCGGCTGGCCGAGGCCGAACGGCAGCTGGCGCTCGCCGTGACCGAGGCCGACCCGGTGACGGCGCTCGACACCGCCCGCCGAGCGATGACCCACGCAACGGATGCCGACGCCCTCGCCCGCTACGACACGCACTGACCCATTCGTCAGAACAGCTACGGCCCAGCGGAAGCTGCTGCTCGGCGCCGGATGGCCGGCGTGATCTCGCGCCGTAACCAGGTTATTGCGTGCGCCTGGTCGAACCGGCGCGCACAGAGCCCGCAGGCCAGAGGCCGGGTGGGTTGCCGATACCGAAAATGGGTGTGCCCGGCGGGGCAGGTGCCCACCCAGGGGGCGAGCTCATTGGCGATCTCACCGTCGTGGGTGCGCTTGCCGTCGTAGCCGAGGTCGTGCGCCATCTTCTTCCAGCGTGGGCCGTGCCCGGCCCGCGGGCCGGCCAGAGCGTGCGCGAGCTCGTGCAGCAGAATCTGGTATACGTCGTCGTCGGCGTAGCGTGAGGCGAGGTAGCGCGACACGGTGATGTGCTTCTTGCTGAAATTGCAGAGGCCCGCCCGCTTCTTCGCGTTGTCGAAGCCGAAGGACCAGCTGGGATCGAGGTGCACCGCGATGAGCGCGTCAGCCCAGCGGCGCACCTGGGCGAGGTCGGCCATCAGGGTGCCACCGCCACTTGCAGCAGTTGGTCGTCGTCATCCGCCGGGGAGCCCCGGCCATCCGTGTTGTTACTCACAAACCACAGTGTGCCAGCCGGCCCCGACACCACGTCGCGCAGTCGGCCATATCCGTTGACAAACCACTCGATCGGGTCCGCTGTGGAGGAGTCGTCGCCAGTTGAGGTGCGCACGATCGGGATGCTCCACAGCCGTTGGCCGCGCAGGCTCGCCATGAATATGGTGTCGTTGACGATCGCGATGCCGCTCGGGCTCGCCTGGTCGGTCGTCCACTGCCGTTCCGGGTCGATATAGGCCGGGTCCCCGTCCTGGCCCTCGACCAGCGGCCAGCCGTAATTGCCGCCGGGCGCGATGCGGTTGAGTTCGTCCCAGGTGTTTTGCCCGAACTCGCTCGCCCAGAGCTGACCGCGGGAGTCCCAGGCCAGTCCCTGCGGATTCCGGTGCCCGAACGAGTAGACCAGTGTGCCGAACGGGTTGTTCGCCGGCACCGCTCCGGTCGCGGTCATTCGCAGGATCTTGCCGCCGAGCGAATCGAGCTCCTGCGCGTTGGCAGTGTTTCCGGCGTCGCCGGCGCTCGCATAGAGCAGTCCGTCGGGGCCGAACGCGATGCGTCCGCCGTTGTGGTTGCCGGCGCGCGGGATGGAATCGAGCACGAGCGTGGGCGCGCCGAGGGTGTGGCTGCCGGGGGAGCCGGCCAGGGGCATCCGCTCAATGCGGTTGTCGCTTGCAGTAGAGAAGTAGGCGTAGACCCAGCCGGCGCCGCCGGGGGCTGCCGTGTCGGCCAGAAAAGCCAGGCCGAGCAGACCGCCTTCCCCGCTCGGCTCTGCCGCCGACACGGTGCCGGCCTCGCGCAGGCTGCCGTCGGGCAGCAACTCGCGCACCCTGGTAGTGTCGCGTTCGCTGATGAGCGTGGCACCGCCGGGCAGCCGCAGAATCGACCACGGAACCTGAAGCCCCGAGGCGATGACGACAGGTTCGCCGACCGGATGGACAGGCGCGAGCTGGCTTTCATCCGGTGCGGTTGCAGCCGTCGCCGGTGTCGATGTCGCCGGTGTCGACGTCGTCGGCGAGGCGCGCGGCGGCTCGGCGCTGCAGGCGGCGAGCGTCACCATCGCGAGCGCGGCCGTGACGATCGCACACCGTCGCCGGAAAGTGTGATTTGACACCGGTCACCTCGCCTTCATTGTGAACACAGCATGCCGTACATCGCGCTGGACGGCCAGTACCGGGCAACGAATGCGCATGACTCCTGCAAATTCCGCAGGCGGCAAGCGGGAGCCGCGAAATTCCGAGGATGTTTTGGTCACCGGCAGCAAATTGCAGGAGCTACGCGCAACGATCAGCTCTGGGGCCCGCGGGCCGCAATGTGCGATTCCACGACGGCTACGGCGAGCAGCGAGCTGTCGAGCTCGTCGGCATCGGCCCCGTCTTTCTCCCGCAGGAACACCGCCGCGGTGAAGTCCGCGAGCGCGCCGTCGAGGTTGCCCTGGTCGAAGTACACCTTGCCGCGGTGCTGCCGGGCGTAGGCGGCGAGGCGGGTCCACTCGTGCACCTCGGAGTCGAGGATACAGTGGGTCAGCTCGCTCGCAGCCTCATCGAGCTTGCCCTGAAACTGCAAGACCTGGGCACGACGGATGCGACTGGCCACCGCCTGCTCCCGGTTGCCGGTGAAGCGGGACTGGCGCACGGCCTCGTTCGCGATCTCCCAGGCTTCATCGAGCCGGCCGACCAGGCGCAGCAGGGCGACCTTCTCATTCAGGGCGGCCAGACTGCGCAGGTTGCCGAGTTCGACGAGTCGCTCGCCGGCGGCCAGCAGGTCGACTTTCTCGCGCAGGGTGATGGGATCGTAACCGATGATGAAACTCAGGGAGTGTTCCTGTAATGACGAGGGCGGCCGGGGCCGCGGGAGATTGACGGGTGCCCCCAGAGTACCGCCGCCGATGCGGATCCGGCCGCAGCTGCGGCCGGTGTCGCGCCGTCCGGGTCCAATTGGTGGACGGGTACCCGGCGAGCGTTCACAACTGCGGAGATCTGGGGCTGTTCGCCAATTTGCGGGCTGCGGTGACCCGAATTGTGCAGAATCTCCGCCGTTAGAAACGGGTGTCGCGCTAGTGTCCGATCTGGAAGACCGTGCGGCCGGGTAGCGGCGACTGTGTCGACGTCTCGTCGGTCGCCACGAGCGAACCGGCCATGAACGCCTTCAGCTCAGCACCCTCGATCACCTTGGCCGGGTGTGGTCCGTTCGCGAGCAGCCGCGGAATCCAGTTGAGGTCGATCGGCGTGTGCGCGGCCACGAACACGATGTTGCCGAAGCGACGGCCCTTGAGCACCTGGGTTTCGGCGAATCCGATTACGTGCGGAAATACCGCCGAGAGGGTGGCGGCCTGGCCGCGCGCGAAGGCGAGGCCGGGGCCATCCGCTACGTTGACCGCTAGCACGCCGCGCGAAGACAAGAGCGGAGCGGCGAGGGCGAAGAACTCGCGACTCGTCACGTGCTTCGGGGTGCGTGCCCCGGAGAAGATGTCGACCACCACGAGGTCGACGGCGCCGTGCAGCCCGGCCGGAAGCTTGCCGAGCACCTCGCGGGCGTCGCCGTGGCGCACCCGCAACTGGGCGCGCTTGTCCCAGGGCAAAACCTCCCGCACGAGGTCGATCAGGTCGCTCTCGATCTCCACGACCTGCTGGCGCGAGCCCGGCCGGGTCGCTTCGACGTAGCGGGGCAGCGTGAGGGCGCCGGCCCCGAGGTGCACGGCCGTGATCGGCTCGTGCGGGTCGCCGAGCAGGTCGATGACATGCCCGATGCGCTGGATGTACTCGAAGAACAATTCATCGGGGTGGTCGATGTTCACGTGCGACTGCGGCGTGCCGTCCACCACGAGCTGAAAGCTGCCAGGGGTGAACCGGTCAGGTTCGATCACCGCCGTGTGTCCGCTCAACTTCAACACGACAGACGGATGCCCCGCCGCGTCGTTCTTCTCGTTGCGATGCCCAGTACTCATCGTCCTAGTCTGCGCCCTCGAAACCAGCCCGCGCCGCGCCATCAGGAAAAGTGTTGCTTCGGCACCCGTGAAGCAGCACTTTTCCCGCTCTCGCGGGCAGGACGAGGGCGGGTTATACCTGAGAGTCTGCTCGATCGCAACAATTAAGTAGACACGACGGCACTGGGGGCATATAGTTGATCCTTGCGCTCCCAGACAAACTATGCCTTCATATTGCGGTCGGCTTTGCGTGTTCAAGCCACCTTGAGGCACACCTCTTTTGAGGGTCTGCGGAGTCATCACCAATAACAGTAACTAGACCTGACGGGGTCCACGGAGGTTATTTCCTTGGCTGCTGCGCGCAACGCAACCACCAACTCACCCAAGAACGGCCGCTCCCACGAGCGTCTGTCGTTCGCAAAGATCAGCGACCACTTGAACGTTCCGGATCTGCTTGCTTTGCAGACCGAGAGCTTCGACTGGCTCGTCGGCAACGACATCTGGAAGGCTCGCGTCGCCGAGGCCCAGAAGGCCGGACGCCAGGACCTGCCGAATCGCACCGGACTCGACGAGATCTTCGAGGAGATCTCTCCCATCGAAGACCTCGGCGAAACGATGCAGCTGTCCTTCACCAACCCGGAGCTCGAGCCGGAGAAATACACGATTGACGAGTGTAAGGAAAAGGGTAAAACCTACTCCGCACCCCTCTATGTGAACGCCGAGTTCATGAACCACCTCACCGGTGAGATCAAGACTCAGACCGTGTTCATGGGTGACTTCCCGTTGATGACCCCCAAGGGCACCTTCGTGATCAACGGCACCGAGCGTGTCGTCGTGTCGCAGCTGGTGCGCTCCCCGGGCGTGTACTTCAACCGCGAGCAGGAGAAGACGTCCGACAAGGACATCTACTCCGCCCGTGTCATTCCGAGCCGTGGTGCCTGGCTTGAATTCGAAATCGACAAGCGCGACCAGGTTGGCGTGCGCATCGACCGCAAGCGCAAGCAGTCCGTGACCGTGTTCCTGAAGGCCCTCGGCCTCACCAGCGAGGAAATCCTCGAAGAGTTCAAGGGCTACGCGTCCATCGAGCTCACCCTTGAGAAGGACAACATCCTCACCAAGGAAGAAGCTCTCAAGGACATCTACCGCAAGCTCCGCCCCGGCGAGCAGGTTGCCGCCGAGGCCGCGCGTGCGCTCCTCGACAACTTCTTCTTCAACTCCAAGCGCTACGACCTGGCCAAGGTTGGTCGCTACAAGATCAACCGCAAGCTCGGCCTCGAAGCCCCGCTGAGTGACTCCGTACTGACGCTCCAGGACATCCTGGCCACGATCAAGTACCTCGTCGCCCTGCACGACAACCAGACCACCCTTCCGGGTCTGCGCGACGGCAAGATGACCGACATCAACATCGACATCGACGACATCGACCACTTTGGTAACCGTCGTATCCGTGCCGTTGGCGAGCTCATCCAGAACCAGGTGCGCACCGGCCTGTCCCGCATGGAACGCGTCGTTCGCGAGCGCATGACCACGCAGGACATCGAAGCGATCACCCCGCAGACCCTGATCAACGTGCGCCCTGTCGTCGCCGCGATCAAGGAGTTCTTCGGTACGAGCCAGCTCTCGCAGTTCATGGACCAGAACAACCCGCTCGCCGGATTGACGCACAAGCGTCGCCTGTCAGCGCTCGGCCCTGGTGGTCTGTCCCGTGACCGCGCCGGCGTCGAGGTGCGAGACGTTCACCCCTCGCACTACGGCCGCATGTGCCCCATTGAGACCCCTGAGGGCCCGAACATCGGCCTGATCGGTTCGCTCGCCTCGTTCGCGCAGATCAATGCGTTCGGTTTCATTGAGACGCCGTACCGTCGTGTGCTCAACAACAAGGTCACCGAGACGATCGACTACCTCACCGCGAGCGAAGAGGACGACTTCATCGTCGCCCAGGCCAACGCGCCGCTCACCAAGGACTCGCACTTTGCCGAGGCCCGCGTGCTCGCACGTAAGAAGGGTGGCGAGGTCGACCTCGTTCCCGCTGAAGACATCGGCTACATGGATGTTTCGCCGCGCCAGATGGTGTCGGTCGCGACCAGCCTCATCCCGTTCCTCGAGCACGACGATGCAAACCGCGCGCTCATGGGTGCCAACATGCAGCGTCAGGCGGTGCCGCTGCTGCTTAGCGACAGCCCGCTCGTCGGAACCGGCATGGAGGTCTACACGGCCATCGACGCCGGTGACGTGCTCACAGCGCTGAAGCCCGGTGTGGTCTCCGAGGTGTCGGCGGACGTCGTTACTATCCAGCTCGATGAGGGCGGCACGCAGGACTACTACCTGCGCAAGTTCAGCCGCTCCAACCAGGGCACGAGCTTCAACCACCGCGTGATCGTCAACGCCGGTGAGCGCATCGAAGCCGGCGAGGTTATCGCCGACGGACCCGCCACCGACCAGGGCGAACTCGCCCTCGGAAAGAACCTGCTCGTGGCATTCATGCCGTGGGAAGGCTACAACTTCGAGGACGCGATCATTCTGAGCCAGAACCTGGTAAAAGACGACACCCTGTCCTCGATTCACATCGAAGAGTACGAAGTGGATGCCCGCGACACCAAGCTGGGTAAGGAAGAGATCACTCGCGACCTTCCCAACGTGTCCCCGGACTTCCTCGCCGACCTCGACGAGCGTGGCATCATTCGCATCGGAGCCGAGGTTCGCCCCGGCGACATCCTCGTCGGCAAGGTCACGCCCAAGGGCGAGACCGAGCTCTCTGCTGAGGAGCGCCTGCTGCGCGCCATCTTCAACGAGAAGAGCCGCGAAGTTCGCGACACGAGCTTGAAGGTTCCCCACGGAGAGCGCGGCACCATCATCGGTGTCAAGGTGTTCGACTCGCAGGACGGTGACGACGAGCTCGGAAGCGGCGTCAACCAGCGCGTGGTCGTGTTCATCGCCCAGAAGCGCAAGATCACCGAGGGTGACAAGCTCGCCGGCCGTCACGGCAACAAGGGTGTTATCTCCCGCATCCTGCCGATCGAGGACATGCCGTTCCTCGCCGACGGAACCCCGGTCGACATCATCCTCAACCCGCTCGGTATCCCCGGTCGCATGAACTTCGGCCAGGTGCTTGAAACGCACCTCGGCTGGATTGCGAAGCAGGGTTGGAACGTCGAGGGCAAGCCGAAGTGGGCTGCTCGTCTTCCGGAACACGCCTTCAGCGCCGCCCCCGGCACGAAGGTCGCGACCCCGGTATTCGACGGTGCGCTCGAGATTGAGATCGAGGGTCTTCTGGACTCCACGACCCTGACCCGCGACGGCGAACGCCTCATCGGTTCCACCGGAAAGACTCAGCTCTTCGACGGCCGCTCCGGCGAGCCGTTCCCGATGCCGGTGTCCGTTGGATACATGTACATCCTGAAGCTGCACCACCTCGTCGACGACAAGATCCACGCTCGTTCGACCGGCCCGTACTCCATGATCACGCAGCAGCCGCTGGGTGGTAAGGCGCAGTTCGGTGGACAGCGTTTCGGTGAGATGGAGGTGTGGGCGCTCGAAGCATACGGAGCCGCTTACGCCCTGCAGGAACTCCTGACCATCAAGAGCGACGACATCCTCGGCCGCGTCAAGGTGTACGAAGCCATCGTCAAGGGCGAGAACATCCAGGAACCCGGCATTCCCGAGAGCTTCAAGGTTCTGATCAAGGAAATGCAGTCGCTGTGCTTGAACGTCGAGGTGCTCTCGGCCGATGGCACCGCAGTCAGCCTGCGCGACACGGATGATGAGGTGTTCCGCGCTGCGGAAGAGCTCGGCATCAACATTTCCACCCGGTTTGAGTCGTCGTCCATCGACGACATCTAAGCCCGGTCCAAAGAAACTTCGAAAACTTTCCAAGGAGAGAAATTGCTCGACGTAACAACATTTGACGAGCTTCGTATTGGCCTGGCTACCGCAGACGACATCCGTCGTTGGTCGCACGGTGAGGTCAAGAAGCCCGAAACCATCAACTACCGCACGCTCAAGCCGGAAAAAGACGGCCTGTTCGGCGAGCAGATCTTTGGTCCCTCACGGGACTGGGAATGCTCGTGTGGCAAGTACAAGCGTGTTCGCTTCAAAGGCATCGTCTGCGAGCGTTGCGGTGTAGAGGTCACGAAGTCGTCGGTGCGCCGTGAGCGCATGGGCCACATCGAGCTCGCTGCTCCGGTCACGCACATCTGGTACTTCAAGGGTGTGCCCTCGCGTCTCGGCTACCTGCTGGACATGGCTCCGAAGGACCTCGAAAAGGTCATCTACTTCGCCGCGTACATGGTCATCACGGTGGACGAAGACGGTCGCCACCAGGACATGCCTGGCCTCGAGAACGAGCTTCGCCTCGAACTCAAGACCATCGAGTCCAGCCGCGACTCGCGCATCGCCGATCGCCTGCAGCGCCTTGAAACCGACCTCGCAGCACTGGAGGCCGAAGGCGCCAAGAGCGACCAGAAGAAGCGCACGAAGGACGCCGCCGAGAAGGAAATGGGCCAGGTTCGCAAGTCCCTGGACGAGCAGATCGCGCACCTCGAGCGCGTGTGGGAGGACTTCCGCACCCTCAAGGTCGGCGACCTGAAGCCGGAAGACTCCGTCTTCCACGAGCTCCAGGACCGTTTCGGAATGTACTTCGAGGCCTACATGGGCGCCGAAGCCATCAAGAAGCGCCTTGAGGCTTTCGACCTGGTCACCGAGAGCGAAAACCTGCACCTGCAGATCGCTGAGGGCAAGGGTCAGAAGAAGATCCGTGCCATCAAGCGTCTGCGCGTGGTCAACGCCTTCATCATGACCGGCAACTCGCCGGCCGGAATGGTGCTCGACGTCGTACCCGTGCTCCCGCCGGAACTGCGCCCGATGGTGCAGCTCGACGGTGGGCGTTTCGCCACCAGCGACCTCAACGACCTCTACCGTCGTGTGATCAACCGCAACAACCGCCTGCGTCGTCTGCTTGACCTCGGTGCTCCCGAGATCATCGTGAACAACGAGAAGCGGATGCTGCAGGAGGCCGTCGACGCACTGTTCGACAACGGTCGTCGTGGTCGCCCGGTCACCGGTACCGGTAACCGTGCCCTCAAGTCCCTGAGCGACATGCTCAAGGGAAAGCAGGGTCGTTTCCGTCAGAACCTGCTCGGCAAGCGCGTGGACTACTCTGGCCGTTCGGTCATCGTGGTCGGCCCGCAGCTCAAGCTGCACCAGTGTGGTCTGCCCAAGCAGATGGCACTCGAGCTGTTCAAGCCGTTCGTGATCAAGCGTCTGATCGACCTGAGCCACGCTCAGAACATCAAGGCTGCCAAGCGGATGGTCGAACGCTCACGTCCGCAGGTTTGGGACGTGCTCGAGGAGATCATCCGTGAGCGCCCGGTCATGCTCAACCGTGCACCCACCCTGCACCGCCTCGGCATCCAGGCCTTCGAGCCTCAGCTCGTTGAAGGTAAGGCAATCCAGCTGCACCCGCTCGTCTGCGCGGCGTTCAACGCCGACTTCGACGGTGACCAGATGGCCGTCCACCTTCCGCTCTCGGTTGAGGCCCAGGCCGAGGCACGCATCCTGATGCTCGCCTCGAACAATATCCTCAAGCCGTCTGACGGCCGCCCGGTGACCCTGCCCACCCAGGACATGATCATCGGTCTGCACCACCTCACCACGATGAAGGAAGGTGTGGTCGGAGAAGGCCGCGCATTCTCCACCGTGTCAGAGGCCATTCTCGCGTTCGACCAGAAGTCGCTCGACCTGAACGCCAAGGTGCGCATCCGCTTGACCGACAAGTACTTCACCGAGGGCACGCAGCCCGAAGGCGTCGAGCTGGTCAACGGCCAGGCCGTCGGAACCGTTCTCGTCACCACGAGCCTCGGTCGCGCCATCTTCAACGAGGCGCTCCCGGCCGACTACCCGTACTTCGAAGACGTTGCCAACAAGGTCACCATGTCGACCATCGTCAACGACCTCGCGGAGCGGTACGTCAAGGTGGAGGTTGCTGCAACCCTCGACCGGATCAAGGATGCCGGTTTCTACTGGGCAACCCGAAGCGGTGTGACCGTGGCTCTCAGCGACATTCTCACCCCGCCGAACAAGCCGCAGATCGTTGCCGGCTACGAGAAGCAGGCCGCCAAGGTTCAGGCACAGTTCGAGAAGGGTCTCACGACCGACCTCGAGCGTCGCCAGGAGCTCATTCAGATCTGGACCCGTGCCACGGAAGACGTCGCCGCAGCAATGCAGGCGAACTTCCCGGCCGACAACACGATCAACCGCATGGTCACCTCCGGTGCTCGTGGTAACTGGCTGCAGGTGCGTAACATCGCCGGCATGCGAGGCCTCGTGAACAACCCGAAGGGTGAGATCATCCCTCGCCCGATCATCTCGAGCTACCGCGAAGGACTGTCCGTCGCCGAGTACTTCATTGCTACTCACGGTGCTCGTAAGGGACTGGCCGACACCGCGCTGCGTACCGCTGACTCGGGGTACCTCACCCGTCGTCTGGTGGACGTCTCGCAGGATGTCATCATCCGCGAAGACGACTGTGGAACGACGAAGGGTCTCGAACTGCCCATCGCCGGAACCGATGCAACGACCGGCGCGCTCCTGCGTGACGAAGACGGCGGCCTCCTGGTCGACTTCAACGTCGAGAACGCGGTCTACGCTCGCAGCCTGGCCGCAGCCGCGGTCAACGCTGCCGGTGAGGTCATCGCCGACGCCGGAGACGACGTCGGAGACGTGCTCATCGCCAAGCTCATCGCCGGTGGTGTCGAAACCATCAAGGTGCGTTCCGTACTCACCTGTGAGTCGGCTGTCGGTGTGTGTGCGGTCTGCTACGGCCGGTCGCTCGCCACGGGCCAGCTCGTCGACATCGGTGAGGCCGTCGGTATCATCGCCGCACAGTCCATCGGTGAGCCCGGTACCCAGCTGACCATGCGTACCTTCCACACGGGTGGGTCGGCATCCGCTGACGACATCACCCAGGGTCTGCCGCGTGTTCAGGAGCTGTTCGAAGCGCGTACCCCCAAGGGTGCATCGCCCATCGTCGACTCTGCCGGACGCATCACGATCGAGGATTCGGACAAGGGCCGCAAGGTCATCCTGACCCCCGACAGTGGCGACGAAGCTATCGCCTACCCGGTGCTCAAGCGTTCAACCCTCCTCGTTGAGGATGGCCAGCACGTTGAGCTGGGGCAGCAGATCATCATCGGCGCCGTCGACCCGAAGGAAGTTCTTCGCGTCAAGGGCGTTCGCGCGGTGCAGAAGCACCTCGTCTCCGGTGTGCAGGAGGTCTACCGTTCGCAGGGTGTACCGATTCACGACAAGCACATCGAGGTCATCGTTCGTCAGATGCTTCGCAAGGTGACCGTCGTCGAACACGGTGACACCGGACTGCTTCCGGGCGAGCTCGTTGACCGGTTGAAGTACAACGACCTCAACCGCACCGCGCTCACCGAGGGCAAGAAGACGGCATCCGCTCGCCAAGAAGTCATGGGTATCACCAAGGCATCGCTGGCGACCGAGTCCTGGCTGTCGGCCGCTTCCTTCCAGGAGACCACCCGGGTTCTGACCCAGGCGGCCATGGAAGGCAAGAGCGACCCGCTGATGGGCCTCAAGGAGAACGTCATCATCGGTAAGTTGATCCCCGCTGGCACCGGCCTTCCCCGCTACCGCGACGTCACCGTCGAGGCCACGGAAGAAGCCAAGGCTGAGCGTTACCCGAACCGCATCTTCACCGAAGATGCAACGTTCAATGAGGGTGACCTGAGCTTCGTCGACTTCGACAGCTTCTCGTCGGACGACCTGGCGCCGGGTACGTATAACTAACCCGCAGTTCTAAACGGATGGCCCCTGCTTCGGCAGGGGCCATCCGTCGTTTAAGCACTCGAGCGCGGTGCCGGGCAGCGGATGCCGCGTGTTGGCTTCGCGCGCCCGCCCCGCCGCCCGGGCCCACCGTAGGGAACCGGGCCCATGATCTATCCTGGTCCCACTTTCCGGGCCCGGGCCCGGAAAGTAGACGGAGGGCGAAGGGGAGAGGACGGGAAACGGGGTGAAGAGACGTATACTCGGGTTCTACTGTAATTGTGCCCAGTTTGGGGGAGGCGTGTGTGGCAACCCTGACTGAGATTCTCATTCTGCACGGTCTGCTTCCGATCGAAGCTCTCGACACCCTGTTGGCGGGGGATCCGGCCGATGAGGGCGCCGTTCGGCGGCTTGTCGACAGCGGAATTATCACCGAGCTGCAGTTCGCGAAGGCACGAGCCGCCCAGGCTAATCTTCCCTTTGTCGAACTGCTCGAGTATGCGGTCGAGGCGAGTGCCCTCGCCCTCGTGTCGCCGCTGGTCTGTCGACGACACGAAGTGCTGCCAATCGGAATTGAGGGCGGCCGGCTCGTGCTCGCAATGGTGGATCCCGGTAACGTGTTCGCGCTCGACGATGTTGGTGAGGCCTCTCGCATGCGAGTGTCTGCGGTGGTCGCCGAGCGCAGCGATCTGCTCGCGGCGATCGCTCGGTTCCATCGCGCCGACGACGAGCTCAGCAACCTCACGACCACGCTTGAGGAAGAACACGACTCGATCCTGTCGACGCCTGATCCGAGCGATGAAGCCAGCGACGATGCTGCACCCATCGTGCGCTTCGTGAACCTGCTCGTGAGTCAGGCCATCCAAGACAAGGCCAGCGACATCCATATCGAGCCCGGGGAGGTCAGCCTGAGGGTGCGGTATCGCATCGACGGAGTGCTGCACGAGATGCCGAGCGCACCGAAGAGTATTCAGAACGGCGTCATCAGCCGCCTGAAAATCATGGCCGACATCGACATCGCGGAGCGTCGCAAACCGCAGGACGGCCGTATGTCGGTCAGTCACGGCGGCCGCAAGATTGACCTGCGCGTGGCGACCCTGCCGACCGTGTGGGGCGAGAAGGTCGTGATGCGAATCCTCGACAATTCGACCACGAGCATGGACCTGCGGGACCTGTCACTGCTCGACCACAACTACGACGCCTTCAAGACGGCCTACTCCAAGCCCTACGGCATGATCCTCGTGACCGGGCCGACCGGGTCGGGCAAATCGACGACCCTGTACACCACCCTCTATTCGGTGGCCCGACCGGAGATCAACGTGATCACGGTCGAAGATCCGGTGGAATACCGCATGGTCGGCATCAACCAGGTGCAGGTGAACCCGAAGGCGGGCCTCACCTTCGCGAGCGCACTCCGCAGCATTCTGCGTTGCGACCCCGACGTTGTTCTGCTCGGCGAGATTCGCGACCACGAAACCGCGCAGATTGCCATCGAGGCGGCACTCACCGGGCACCTTGTGCTCTCCACCCTGCACACCAACAACGCACCGAGCGCAATCACCCGCCTCACCGAAATGGGCATTGAACCCTTCCTCGTGGGGAGCGCGCTGGACTGCGTCGTCGCCCAGCGCCTGGCTCGACGCTTGTGCGACCGCTGCAAGATGCCTGACGGGCGCGACCGGGACGAGCTCGCACACCTGCGGTTTCCACTCGAGCCGGATCATTCGCTGCCCCTCATTTTTCAACCAAACGGATGCGCCAGCTGCTCCAATACCGGCTATCGCGGGCGTCTTGCCGTTCATGAGGTGATGACGGTAACCGAGGAGATCGAACGTCTGTGCGTCGCACGTGCGTCCAGCGCCCTGATCAGCCACACGGCTCAGGAGCAAGGCATGATCAGCCTCCGCGACGACGGCTGGGCCAAGGTCGGGCTCGGCCTCACCTCGGTGGACGAAATTCTTCGAGTGGTCGCGTAGGCCGAAAGGACAGTCACGATGAGTCAGGAAATTTACGAGATTCCGGTCACTCCGCCCGGCGTCGCCGCGGAGAGTTGGCCGCTCGATGATCCGAACCTCGACGTCGGGCCTGACCCGGCGCTCGTCGCGGCCCTGCGCGAGGTCGTGCTGCAGGGTGCCTCGGACCTGCACGTCACGGCGGGAGCGCCGCCCTGCATCCGCATCGACGGCGGACTGCGGGCTATCGACGGGGCCGCCGTGTGGAAGCGCGACAAGGTGGCCACGGCGCTGTTCAGTCTGCTCACCCCCGAGCAGCGGCACCTGTTCGAGGACGAACTCGAGCTCGACTTCGCCTATACGACCACCGGAGCGAGGTTCCGGGTGAACTACTTTCAACAGCGCGGAAGTGTGGGCGGTGCCTTTCGCCTGATCCCGGGGGAAATCAAACAGCTGGGCGAGCTCGGTGTGCCGGATGCGGTCGCCCAGTTTGCACAGTTGGCCCGCGGCCTTGTGCTCGTCACCGGCCCTACCGGCTCGGGCAAATCCACGACCCTGGCAGCGCTCATCGACCTGGTCAACCGCACACGGGCCGACCACATCGTCACCGTCGAAGATCCAATCGAGTTTCTGCACCAGCACCACAAATCCTTGATCAATCAGCGTGAGGTCGGAAACGACACCCACAGTTTCGCGGCGGCGCTCAAGCATGTGTTGCGGCAGGACCCCGACGTGATTCTCATCGGTGAACTGCGCGACCTGGAAACCGTGTCGGTGGCCCTCACTGCGGCAGAGACCGGACACCTCGTTTTCGCGACTCTGCACACCCAGGATGCTGCCCAGACCATCGACCGCATCATCGACGTTTTCCCGCCGTACCAGCAGGGGCAGGTGCGCGCCCAACTCGCCGCCACCCTACAGGGCGTGGTCTGCCAGACCTTGGTGAAAAAGGTCGGTGGTGGCCGGGTCGTCGCTACGGAGATCCTCATCGTTACGCCGGCCGTCGCCAATCTCATTCGCGAGGGCAAGACGTACCAGATCGCCTCGGCCATGCAGGCGGGGAAAGCGCTGGGAATGCACACCATGGACCAGCACCTCGCCGAGCTCGTCAACGCCGGTTCGATCACTCGCAAGGCCGCCGAGGATAAAGCTCAGGACCAGGACAGCCTCGCCCAGCTCATTCGCAAGACGGATGTCAGCGATCTCGCGGCCGGCCCATCGGGGTTCGACGGCATCGATTTCGGTGATTCGTACTCCACCAGGGAACCGCAATGACCACCGGCGGGGTCTTTGCCTACAAGGGTCGCACCGCAGTGGGAAAGATCGTCACGGGTCGGCTGGACGCCGCATCTGAGAACGCGGCGATGGTGCGGATGCGCGGTATGGGGCTGGCGCCGATCTCGGTGACCGAGGTCACCGTCGGGACCGGGCTGAAGCGGGAGGTGCGGATCCCCGGTCTCAGCAAGGGCGTCGGGCTGAAAGACCTCGCGATCATGAGTCGCCAGATGGCGACCATGACCAGTGCCGGGTTGTCCCTGCTGCGCACCCTGAACATCCTCGCGGAGCAGACCGAGAACGCTCAGCTCGCGCGCATCCTGGCAACGATTCGATCCGAAGTGGAGACCGGGGCCGCGCTCTCCGAGGCGATGATCAAGCACACGGCAGTATTTCCACCCATCATGGTCAACCTGGTTCGCGCAGGGGAGACCGGCGGATTTCTCGAAAATTCACTCAACTCGGTGGCCGGAAATTTCGAGTCTGAGGTGAAATTGCGCGACACCATCAAGTCTGCTCTCGCGTACCCGGTGGTTGTGTTGATCATGGCGGTGCTGGCGGTGATCGGCATGTTGATCTTCATCGTGCCGGTTTTCGAGAAGATGTTCGCGGGGCTCGGTGGGGAGCTGCCGCTGCCCACCCAGATTCTCGTGGTGCTGTCGAAGATGATGGTCTGGCTCGGGCCGCTGCTGCTCGTGCTTGGCGCTGGGTTCGCGTACTGGTGGCGCGCCAACAAGAATTCCGAGGCGGTGCGCCGGCGGGTTGATCCGTTCAAGCTGCGACTTCCGGTGTTCGGAC
Organism: Cryobacterium aureum; assembly: GCF_002954245.1. Classification (GTDB taxonomy): domain Bacteria; phylum Actinomycetota; class Actinomycetes; order Actinomycetales; family Microbacteriaceae; genus Cryobacterium; species Cryobacterium aureum. Next base: position 89,052 of record NZ_PPTG01000028.1, read on the forward strand.
CGTTGCTCACGAAACTCGCCATTGCGCGTTTCAGCCGAAACTTCTCGACCATGATCGCTGCTGGCGTGCCCATCCTGCAGTCGCTCGCCATCGTCGGTGAGACCAGCGGAAACTGGGTGATTGAATCAGCGCTGCGCAAGGTAGCCGAATCGGTGCGCCAAGGCGGGTCGATCGCCGGGCCACTGGCGCAGGAGCCGATCTTTCCACCCATGGTCGTGCAGATGATCGCCGTCGGCGAAGACGCCGGCGCCCTCGAGCAGATGCTCGCCAAGGTTGCTGACTTCTACGACCAAGAGGTGCAGGCCACCACCGAGCAGCTCACGGCACTCATCGAGCCGCTCATGATCGCGTTCATCGGAGTTGTGATCGGCGGGATGATCGTCGCCCTGTATCTGCCCATGTTCAGCATCTTTGAATACGTGAAATAGCCGGTCAGAGAATGCCAAAACGAGTTTTCAAGTTACCCCCAATTAAGGGGTAGAAAACCGTAAGATCAATCCAAGTGAGATTTTGGCATTTCCCACTTGCCCAATATCCCACAGTAATGCCACGGCAATAAGGAAACCACGCTCATGATCCGACCCATGGTCCACCGCACCTTGCACGCACTCTCCCGCACCCGCACGGCGATTCGAGAACGGCAGCAGGGCTTCACCCTCATCGAGCTGCTCGTGGTCGTGCTCATTATCGGCGTACTCGCCGCCGTAGCGATTCCGATCTTCCTCAACCAGCAGGAGGGTGCCAAGGACAGCGCCGTCAAGGCCCAGATCACCCAGGCGAAGACCGCCGTTGTCGCCGAAATGGTCACCAACACCTTCCCGACGCCCGGCGCTGATGGCAGCTTCACGGCGAGCGCCTATACCAAGAGCGACGAAGTCACGGTAAAGCTCAATGGTTCAGCGACAGCGTTCTGCATCTCGGGCCAGTTCGATGGCTCGGACCGCACCTTCGCCATCGACGATAACGGTGCTGCCCTGCAGGGGACCTGCGTCTCGAACGTCGCGACCCCGTAGCCGGTGCCAGGTGGGGTGTCACACGTGGATCCCCGCCTGCCTCCGTCTGGTGGACCCACCGATCCATATATTTTCAGTGCACTGTTTCGATCGACCGAAGGGGGCGAGCATGCCCGATTCGCCGCGCCGCTCGCATTCGTGCAACGAGGGCGGATTCGGGGTGGTCGAAATTGTCGTGGCCATGTTCCTCATCGGGCTCTTGGCCGTTGCCTTTCTGCCGATTCTCGTGCAGAGTGCGCGCGTCTCCGACACGAACGTGACCATCGCCGAGGCGACTCAGGTCGTTGCCCAGCAACTGCAGCGGGTCGGGGCTGCCGGGTCGAGCTGCTCAGCGGTCAAGGCCGTCACCGCGAGTGTCCCGGCAGCAGTGGAAACGAAACGTGGTGCCCTGCAACCGCACTTGAGGCTCAACCTGCCGTCTTCCGACGTGTGCGCCGAACCGTACCTACGCGTCGTGCAGATGAGGGTGTGGGCATCGTCCGTCGGGTCGAACGACGAGTTGGCCGCTGCGGAAACCCTCATTCTGTTGGATGCGCCGTGACCGACAGTGGGCAATCCCCTGTGACGGACGCAGAATCGGGATTCACCCTGATCGAACTTCTCGTTTATATGAGTTTTGCTGTCGTTGTGCTCGTGATCATCGGCGGCATGCTGATCAGCTCGGTGGGAATCGAACGGGACGTGCGCAGCACGACCGAAGCGACCGACCTCGGACAGCTGATCAGCCGCTCGGTGCAGGTCGGGGTGCGTAACGCCTCGCAGGTCTCTCTACAGAACAGTGATGGTGCTCAACTTCTCGTCGTTCGAACGGCGGGCCGCGGTGCAACGGTGGTGTGGTCGTGTCAAGCGTGGTTCTATACGTCGGATTCTGGCGGTTCTTTGTACACAAAGCGCACAACTCCAGCAAGTCACATCGCTGCGCCGGTTTCGGCCGACCTGGACAGCTGGATCAAGCTCGGCGTCGGTGTGAGCACAACCGGTGCCGCTGTCTTCGCCGGGGTCAACGATCGCATCACCGTTGCCCTGAACCTGGCTGCGGGCGCGCAGGATGATGTAGTCGTCAACACGACGGTCACGCCGCGCACACTTGCGACGGTGGGTGCCCCGTGCCTGTAAATCAGAACGGCGCGAGCGTCGAGCGCGGCAGTGCGCTCATGGCCGTCATCGGCGTTATGGGGGTAATGATTGTCATCACCCTCACCTTGACCACGGCCACGCTGTACTCGCTTGATTTCACCCGCAGCACTCGTGCCTCCGTGCAGTCGGTCGCCGCCGCCGAAAGCGGTGTCAGCGCGGCCGAACTCAGTTTGACCCAGGGCACCTGCCAGCCCAGCTACTCGCGATCCTCGCCGCAATTCACAGCCGACGTGGCGTATTCCCTGAGCTCGACCGACGACGTATGGGTGGCGGGCTGCCCCGCCACCGGCGTCCAGGCTGTGCGTGTGCGCGTTGAGTCAACCGGAAGCTCGCTGACCGGGTCAGCGTTGGATCGAGCTCGGGTCGAGGCGATCTTCGACTATGAGTCAGCCGTGCCCCCGGGCGTGCAGCCGAGTGGCGCGGCCATGTACCTATATGGCGGTGTCGTGTTCATGAACAATGCCGACCTGCTCGTGGCCGAGTCGGGTCGGGCGGCCATCCAGGTAAAGAACGGAAACGTATCGTGCTCCAATAACACCGTGATCGAGGGTGATGTCGTCGTTTCGGCCGGCAACCTCAATATCAGCGGATGCTCCATCGAGGGCAACGCGTGGGCCACCGGCGCCGCGACACTCGGCGCCGTAACGGGCAACCTCACCGCGGCGAGCGTGAACCTGACGGCGGACCAACGAGCTAGCAGGATCGGCGGCGTCTATACGCGCTATACCGTCGGAACACCGATTCCCACAGTGCCGCCCTGGGTCGATCTCAACTACACACCGAGCGACTGGATCGACGCAAGCGGAGTGCCTTATAAGGTCGCGTCAATCGGTGCTGGCTGCACCATCGATGCGACGACCCTATCTGCGGCCGCGAACGGTGGTAAACCCGTCATCATCAACGCCCTGGCTGCGTGCCCTTCTGGTGTCACCGCCGCCGGTACGGTAAAGCTCAGCTCCGATGTCGTGATATTCGCCAACAAATTCACCTTCGTCAACAACGTGCATTTTCAGTCCTCGTCGACGTCTCGACACAAAGTCTGGTTCATCACGCCCGACCTGGTGGCCGACAATCTGCCCACCTGTGGCGCGTCGCAGGGGGACTTCTTGATGAAGAACAGTTTCACGGTAGCGCCCACACTCGACGCCATGACCTACACACCCTGCCGGTTCAACGCGATGAATACTTTTGAGTGGCGCGGCCAGCTCTACGCGAACGGGGCCAACGATTTCAAGAATAATACCCGGTTCGAATCTGCCCCGCTCGGCCTGCCGGGAATCGACCTCGACACGGGCACGGTGACCGTCGCCGGCTCGGCTGGCACTGTTCCGCGCTTGGGAAACATGACGTCAATGAGGGACCTGAGTGATGGATAGCACACCATGACGCGCCACGTCGTCGGCATCGATATCGGCCGTGCATCGTTGCGGGCGGTCGAACTGGCCGATGCCGGCCGGGAGCAGCCGACCATTATGCGCTTCCATGAGGCGGCGCTGCCCGACGGCGCCGTGGGACGCGGCGAGGTACTCGAGCCCAACACGGTCGCCTCACAGCTGAAACGGCTGTGGGCGGGCGGCAAATTCACCACCAAGAATGTTGTCATCGGTATGGGCAACCATCGGGTGGTTGCTCGAGACCTGACTGTTCCGGCGCAGTCGATTCGCAGCATCCGTGAGTCGTTGCCGTTTCAGGTGCAGAACCTGCTCTCCGTTCCGGTGTCGGAGGCCCTGCTCGACTTTTACCCGATCAAGGCCGTGCCCGGTGATGGCCAATCGGGGCCGCAGCTCAACGGACTCCTGATCGCCGCGGTCAAGGAAGTGGTTTTGCGTAACGTCCGGGCGGTGCAGCTGGCCGGACTCAACCCGGTCGCGGTCGATTTGATTCCGTTTGCCCTCAGCCGCGCTATTCGTCGGGGCTGCCCCACCGACGATGTGGTGGCGCAGATCGACGTCGGAGCCGGGACAACGAGCATCGTGATCACTGCGGCCGGAGTGCCCCAGTTCCTGCGGCTCATTCCGGCCGGTGGTGACGACGTCACCCAGGCGCTCACCGCTCGGCTCGACCTGCCCGTCGAACAAGCCGATGCCCTGAAACGCGCCTCCAGCATCGGCTCAAGCGGGCCGTTCCCGGGTGGGTCAGCGGATGCCGCTGAGCTGGCCGATACCGCGGCGACCGCCGCGCTCGTCATCCACGAGGGCGTGAGCGAACTGCTCGCCAGCCTGCGCAACACCGTGAACTACTTCATCCACACCCGGAGCGACCTGCCCGTGACCCGAATCGTTCTGACCGGGGGCGGAGCACGGCTGGGCGGGTTCGCCGCGCAACTCGGCGAGCTCACTCGCCTTCCGGTCGTAGCGCCGAACCCAACCGGCGGTCTCACCGTGGGCCGTGGCCTCGACGCTCTGCGGCTGGCAAATTCCGGTGGGGACTATCTCGTCGCGCTCGGTCTCGCATTGGGACGCACTCCATGAGCGCCCAGAACGCCGATCACGACCCGATCATCGGCGGTGAGCCCCGGGTCGACCTGTTGCCGCCCGAAGTCACGGCGGAACAGAAGGGACGTCGGCTCCGGCGGGCGCTCGCCGTCGCGGTCGTCGCCGTGGTCATCGTGACGGGCTCCGGTATCGCGGCCGCCACCTGGGAAGCCGAACGCAGCCAGGCCAGCCTGGCTGTAGTACAGGCCCGTACGACCGAGCTGCTGGCCGCGCAGGGTGAATACATCGAGGTGCGGCGGGCGCAGGAGGAGGTCGACGCGACCCTCGCGGCTCGCCGTCTGGCGGCATCCGTTGATATTGACTGGACCGCATATCTGCAGCAGATCCGTGCCCGCCTGCCCGGTGACGTTGTGATCGGCGCGGTGACCCTCGACGCGGGTTCGGTCTGGGCTCCATATCTGCAAGCGACGGCGCCGCTGCAGCCGCACCGCGTAGCCGCCATCAACCTCACACTGACCAGTGCGACCCTGCCGAGCATTCCCGACTGGCTCGACGCGATGGCGACCCTGCCCGGGTACGCGGACAGCGCCCCGACCCGGGTGGTGCTGCTCGACTCCGGGGCGTATGAGGTCAGCCTCACCCTGCACATCAACGGCGAGGCGTTCTCGAACCGATTCGCCGACCAGGAGGGTAACGGATGACGACGACGAAGTGGTGGCTGGTGGGCGCGATGCTCGTCATCGTACTCGTCATGCTGGCCGGGTACACGCTCGGCATCTCGCCCAAACTCGACGAGTTGAGCGAGGCCCGCACGACTCGCAGCGCGGCGCTGGCGCAGAATGAGGTGTACGAGCTGCAGCTCGCGGCCCTGCAACGTCAATTCGACGGCCTCGAAACGGTGCAGGACGAACTCGCGGTGCTGCGGGAGGCGATCCCGAGCGGTGCGACGCTGCCCACTCTGATCGGCCAGCTGGATGGCATCGCCGGTCGAACATCCGTCACCCTGACCGAATTCTCCTCGGCCGACGCGATGCCGTATCTGCCGGTCGTCGCGCTGCCCGACACCGCTTCCGGCGTCGATCCCACGACGGCAGCGGATGCTTCGGCCGCGCCGTCCGCCGCGTCGAGTCCACTGGTCACAGCGGAGAACTTCGTCGCCGTGCCGATCACGATCGCCGTCACCGGAAATTTCGACGCCGTGCTGGAATTTCTTGACGGCCTGCAAAACGGCCAGCGCCTGATGACCGTGACGTCGTTCAGCACGAGCGCAGCCAGCGCCGAGGCTCCCGACCGGGTGACCGGCCAGATCGCGGGGATCGTCTACGTTCTGCTGAATGGTGAATGAGACGTTCGGTCGGTCAGCGGTGCGAAACCAAGATGGGCTGCACCGTTGGCGCGGGCACCCTACAGCAGCCGGGCTGCGACCTCGACCAGTACGGCGTCGCCGGCCTGGTGACCGAGGGTGTCGTTGACGGCCTTGAGACCGGTCAAGGTCGAGGCGGGCGTGCTGCTCGGCGCGAAACGGTGACGGAGTGGCATCGGGTTCCTCGATGACACAGAAGATATCCTCGACCGGCTTGTTGAGCACGCTGGCGGGAGCGCCGGTCAGCTCGAACAAACGCCGATTGCCTTCCAGAACGCGGCCGTCGAGGGTCACGATGGCGGTTCCCAACGGGGATGACGCGAACGCCGCTTCGAATCTGGCCTGCATGGCTGTCACTCTCTGTTCAGCCAGCCGCAGGGCCGTGACGTCGGTGACGCTGGCCAGGTGGCCGACCAGAACGCCGTTGTCATAGGTCGGCGCTGAATGTACCTGCACCCAGTTCACCTGGCCGTTCGGTGTGCGAAACCGCAGACTGGTCTGGTACGCCGTGCCGTCGGCCGCGTGCACGGCCCATTCGCTGCCCACCCGCTCGGTGTCATCGGGGTGCATGGCAGCGGCCCATCCGGAGCCCTGAGACTGCTCGAGGGTGAGTCCGCTAAGCGCCAGCCACTGGTCGTTCGAGGTGAGCAGGCCTCCGGTCGAATCCAGCTGCACGATCCCTGGAGATCCATGGTGGCTGCCTCGTTCGTCGACGCGCACGAAGACAAGGCAAGCGTGATGGCGAGCGGGACGCTGATGGCGGCGATTCTCCCGCCGAGACTCAGAAGTGGAGCGGCATTTTGCCGAGTCAATACTCCATGCCGGGCTTGAGACCGTCCTCCATCTCGAAACAGGGCGAGAAGGAGTCGATTTTCAGAGTCTTCCCAGAGTCCCAGACCCCCGCGCTGTAGGAGTCTCCCTGTGTCGCGATCATGTCTACCCGGAGTGTGCCGCCGCGAACGGCTTTTCGTTCCACGGTCACCCCGGGCTTTTGCTCCCACGCGGATGCGATCGCTTCGATGAGCTCCTCGCCATTCACCTCACCGATCAAAGTGAGGGTCGTGAGGCCGGGCCAGGTATATCCGCCCGCCGAACATCCCATGAGGTGTGCCGTCGTGAACTGAGACTGATCGCCCACATTTTGCGCTGGGACAAGGGCCGCAGCCTCGTCCTTCATCGCCATTGCGATGCCCTTAACTGTCTGCAGATCCATCATCGACTCACTTTCCGGGTCCGTCGACGTACACGACGCCAACACTGCTGCCAGCGCGACAATCCCGACGATGGCCGCCCATTTTCCTGTGGGATCCATCCGTAAATCAGCTCCTCAAGATCTACAAGGACCAGTCGATTGTTCACATCCGGAGAGGCCTAGGTTGTTGCTGTCAATCGGAAAGCCCTGCCTCATGGAGGACCCGGACGACTCAATCAATACTTCATGCCAGGCTTCGTGCCGCCCTCCAGCTCGAAACACGGCGAGAAGGAGGTGATTTGAAGTTCGGTGCCAGGAGCCCAAATCGACGCACTATAAAAGTCTCCCTGAACGCCCGTCATGTCTACCCTCGGTGCGCCCTGCCTGGTCTTGCGTCGCTCCACGACCACTCCGTCCTTCTGCTCCCACGCGGAGGCAATAACATCGATCATCGCCTCCGCATCGACATCACCGACCAGAGTGACAGTCGTTCGACCAGGCCAAGCCAACGTGTCATTCGCGCAGCCCAACAAATAGGTCATCTGCAACTGAGACTGGTCGCCCACATTCTCGGAAGGAACGAGTGCAGCGGTCTCGTCCTCTAATGCCATCGCGATGCCCTTCGCTGTCTGGAGATCCATGGTCGTCTCGCTTCCCTGATTTGTCGGCGCACATGAAGTCAGCACGGCTATAAGAATGAGCAATCCAGTAATTGCCGTCGTCTTTCCCTGGCGATTCATCCGTAAATCAGCTCCTGTAGGTCCACAAGAACCTCTTGATTATTCAAATCGTCGGTGGCGACGAGGTTGTGATTGTCCAACGGTACGCTCGGGTTCAATATCAACGCCCCTTCCCTATCCATTGAGATGAAGGGCTTCGGGCCTTGGTAGAAAGGCCCGGCATCGAAGGCGCCGTTGGAGCGCGGGTTGTTCCCGTCTCCGACGACGCCAAGGCCTTGCGCGGATTGCAAAATATCTTCATAGGAGAAGTCGGCGTAGTTAGTGTCGGGATGGGGCTCCCACTCTTCTGGCATCCACGCTCCAGACAACGAGACGACCGAATCGTAGTGGGCTCCGGCGACCTCCGCCGAGGTGATGTTAGCGAGCCCCCAGCTGTGGCCGATAGCTATCGACGCGGTATCAGTGAGCCAGGGATCTAACGCCAGGCCCGTTTCGAAGGCGGCGAGGGTCTTACCCGTCTTGTCTGCGAAGGCTGCGGAATTCGCGTCCGCTACCCCCACCGGTGTCCTTAACGCCGACTCTCCGAAATAGCCAACTTTCTCGCCGAGAGGACCATCCGTGTCTCCCGGAAATAGCCCGTCCTTATAGACGAATGCCACGGTGTCAGGATGACTAACGACGAACCATTGAGACAGTCGTTGAACCGAACCGTCATAGAACATGCCCATCTTGCTCATGGTGCCGGGGACATAGGTGATGCGGTGGCGTGTCCCGTCCGACGGCGTCCCCAGCATTTCCACGATACGCGACGCATCACGGTCGTACAGATACAGCTGGATATCGCCGTCCGCAGCGGCTTGCAAGTAGTCGCGCTCCAACGCAAGCTCCTTCAGGAGCGCCACGGCTTCGAAAGACCCTTCGACAGACTCCAGCGAGGACCCGAGCTTGGCGGATTCGGCGTCGATTTCGGTGATTCTGGTGCTGGCGTTGAGGCGGTTGGCGGCGACGCGGGCGAGGGCTGGTAGTCCGTTCAACGATCCGAGCAGGGCCGGGGCTCCGGCGATGAGGGCGAGCTGAGCGGGTTCGCCCAGCTGCTGCCACCGCTCGGCGACGGTCTCGGGGGTGGCGGTCAGCATCCGCTTCACTAGGTCGGGATTGGTAGCGATCAGAACGGCCAGATCGGCTGCCGACAGCGTATTCATGCGGGCGATCAGATCGTCAACCGACGACCCGGATGCCCCAGACGAGCCAAACCAGGCGGTCGCACCGAGCACCTGATCCGACCCCAGATCGCGCACGCAGACGTCATCGGCGGTGCGGCGCCGGGTCGCCAACTCGTCCTACACCACATCGATGGCGGCGATCGCCGCGTAGGCGACCTCGAACGCTTCCTCCCGGCGAGTCTGAAGAACAGTGGTGGGCATGAAGATGAAGGTGTCACCGGGCAGGGCAAAGTCGGTCCTGCCGAATTGCAGGTCGTAGAGATCAGTGTCGGCGGTAATCCGCCGCGCTTCCAGCAGACGCTGCTCGCCCTGAATCTCATCGACCGTGACGGAATACGTTTGGAGGGCGGCGGACTGGGCGTCCAACCCTCGAATCAGCAGATCGATCTCCGGTACCAGCGCCACGAGCCGGTCAACAAAAGCGTCACGCGAGAGCGCGGTCCACCCGGTCGTTTCGGCGTGGGATTGCGCGCTGGCCAGCGTCGTCTGCAACGTGCGCAGATTCGCCGCCTTGGCGGAGCGAATTCTGGACTCGGACAGGATGCTATCCGGCTCGCCCAGCCCCGGATTCGCGACGGTCCACACGGTCAGTTCAACTTCCGGCCGAGGGCGCTGTCGGTGGCCCGAAACGTCTCGGCCACGGTTGCCGGAAAGGCGCTCAACTCGGTCAGCGTGAGCGCGGCGAGTTCGGCGCGCTCAACCTGTTGCGCTGTGCCATCGCGCAACGCGGCTGCGACAGCGTCGCTCTGCAATCCGCCCTGTGGCCACCGAAAAGTCCAGTCCGAAAAGCTCAACTGCCCGGCCACCCCCGACAACGTCGACGACAGATCGTCGAGCACCGAATCAGTCACGCGTAAAGCCGACATCAGCATCCCCCGGCCAGATTCGACATGCCCCTTGTTGAACCGTACTGGTTCGAGCTTAGCGGCGGAAGGTGCTGACCTCGGTGGCCGGGGATTTGCTGACGCCTTGCCGTGCAGGCAGACCCGATTGCTGGATCGCCTTCCGCTTGGCGTTCCCACCGTAGAGGTCTGTCACGCGGGGTACGCTCGAAGCACGGGTTTGTCGCCGATGCGCCTGAACTCGATCTGGGGGCGCACGTGCGGTTGAAAGTTACGTTGGCTCGGTCCAACGGTCAGAACGATGACATCGTCGTCACAACGGATGCCGCGGCCAGCATTTCCGACCTGGCCGGCACGATTTATCGAGTCGATCCGCGCTCGCCGCTGATACCGGGAACCACCGCGCGGCCGCTTACCCTGCGCACGGTCGCTCCCGGCGGTACTGATTGGTTACTGCTACCGCCAGACGCCCTGATCGGTGAGGACTGGGTCGGCTCCGGCGCGAGCGTGGCCCTGGCAGACTCGGACATGTTCTACCTCTCCCAGGAGCACGGTGCCGCTCCGACTCTTGCCGTGATCCACGTGCTGACTGGCCCGGATGCCGGAGCTCAGATCGCTCTTGGGCGCGGAACGACCATCATCGGTCGTGGCGCCGACTGTGACGTCGTGCTCAGCGACAAGCTCGTTTCGAAACGCCACGTGCGTCTCGAAGTCGCTGCGAGTATTGACCTGGTCGACCTCGGTTCGGCCAACGGCGTCGTCATCGACGGCGGTCTGGTGACGCGTCTGCGCATCGACCAGAGTGAGATCGTGCAGATCGGCGACACTGCGCTGCGCATTACCGTCGTGGAGACCGTGGCCGCGACCGGCGACGAACACCGCGACGGTCCGGTGTATTTCAACCGGTCGCCGCGCGTGGAGGGACGATACGCCGGGCAGGAGTTCGCGGCGCCCGAGGTGCCGACCGAGAAAGACGACCAGCCGTTCCCATGGCTGGCCATGGTGGCACCGGTGTTGCTGGGCGTGAGCATGTGGCTCATCTTCGACAGGCCGGCGGCCCTGTTGTTCGTGTTGATGAGCCCGATGATGCTCATCGGCAACTTCTTCATGAACCGCTCCAAAGACAAGCGACTTCTCAAGCGATCGATCGGCCGGTTCGACACTCGCCTGGCGGCATTGAGCGCCCAGCTGCTCACCGAACGCACGCTGGAACAGCAGGCGCGGCTTGGAGAATCGCCATCGACCAATGAAGCGCTCACCCAGTCGCTCGAGCGGGCTGCGCTCATGTGGACGCGCCGACCCGAGCACTGGTCCTTTCTCAACGTGCGGCTCGGCCTCGGCACGATGCGCTCCCGCAACACGATCGACGCTTCCCTGCGCGGCGAGCTGCTGCCGGAGTTTCAGGAGCGTCTCGACGCCGTCATCACTGAACACGCCACGGTCGATCAGGTGCCGCTCATCGACAACCTGTTCGATGCCGGTGCGCTGGGTATCGCGGGCAGCGCGAGCGCCTGTGTGGGTACCGTCAACTCCCTGCTCGTGCAGCTCACCGCCTTGCATTCTCCGGCAGAATTGGCCGTCGCCTCGCTCGTCACTCCACAATGGTCGAGCGAGTTGGAGTGGCTCAAATGGCTGCCGCACACCTCGTCGCCGCAGAGCCCTCTCGCTGGCGGCCACCTGGCCGACAGCGCGTCGAGTGCCGCATCCCTTCTCGCTGCCCTTGAAGAGGTCATTGCGCAACGGAATAAGTCCACGAAGTCCGCGCGGCGCGGTGCCATGGAGCAGGAGCGTGCCGCCCTCGAACGGGGCGAGGAGGTCGGGTCGAGCAACACCGGCGAGGGCACGAAATCGCCCATCCCGGCGATCATCGTGGTCATCTCCGACGATGTCGCCGTTGATCGGTCACGGCTCGTTCAACTCGCTGAGAACGGCGCCGATGCCGGTGTCTACCCGGTCTGGATCGCTCGCACCGTGGCCGCGCTGCCCGCCGCCTGTCGGACGGCCGTCGAAATCGATGAGAGTACCGGGCTCGGCACGGTCTCGTTCGTGCGACTCGGTGAGACCATAACGGATGTCGCGGTCGAGTCGGTCGATTCGGCTACGGCCCTGCACTTCGCTCGCCGCCTCGCCCCGGTCATCGATGCCGGCGCCCTGATCGCGGATTCGAGCGACCTGCCGCGGTCGGTGTCGATGGTCACGCTGCTCGGCCATGACCTGGTCGAGGCGCACGACGCTGTGATCGACCGGTGGCGCCAGAACGCTTCGATGCACGATCGCACGCCCGGTGCGGTTTCGCGCTCCAAACGCGCCGGAACCCTGCGCGCCATTGTCGGTTCCACCGGGGTGCAGGCGATGCACCTCGACCTGCGCACACAGGGGCCGCACGCCCTCGTCGGAGGCACCACCGGAGCGGGCAAGAGCGAGTTTCTTCAGGCCTGGGTGCTCGGCATGGCCGCCGAATACAGCCCCGACCGGGTGTCCTTTCTTTTCGTCGATTACAAGGGTGGTTCAGCCTTCGCGGACTGCGTGTCGCTTCCGCACTGTGTGGGTCTCGTCACCGACCTGAGTCCGCACCTGGTTCGGCGGGCGCTCACCAGCCTGCGGGCTGAACTGCGCTACCGCGAGCACCTGCTCAATTCCAAGAAGGCCAAGGACCTCATCGAACTTGAGAAGCGCGGCGATCCGGACAGCCCGCCAGCGCTCGTGCTCGTCATCGATGAATTCGCGGCCCTTGTGAGTGAGGTGCCGGAATTCGTTGACGGCGTCGTGGACATCGCCCAGCGCGGTCGCTCCCTCGGCATCCACTTGATCATGGCCACGCAGCGACCCGCTGGTGTCATCAAGGACAACCTGCGGGCGAATACCAACCTGCGCGTGGCGTTACGCATGGCCGACGAATCCGACAGCAACGACGTTGTCGGGGTCAAGGATGCCGCCCACTTCGACCCGGGGCTGCCCGGCCGTGGCATCGCCAAAACCGGTCCGGGGCGGCTGCAGCAGTTCCAATCCGGTTATGCCGGCGGTTGGACCTCGCGTGAACCCGAAAATGCCGAAATCGGCATTGCCGAGTTGCGTTTCGGTGGGGAAACCGCGTGGGAACCGCCGAGCGACCCGCTCGCCGGGCAGGAGCGCGAGCTCGGCCCGACTGACCAGCAGAAGCTCGTTGCTGCATTGGTCGGTGCCGCCGGTGCGGCGCTGATTCCGCCGCCACGGCGCCCCTGGCTCGACGAACTGCCGCTGCTCTGCGACCTGGGGAGTATCCTGCAACGAACGGATGCCGCCCTCGCGCTCGGTCTGGCCGACGCACCGACCGAGCAGCAGCAGCGCCCGGTCTGTTTTCTGCCCGATGTCGATGGGCACATCGGCATTTACGGCACCGGTGGATCTGGCAAAAGTGTTGCGTTGCGCACCCTTGCGATCGCGGCTGGCAGCACGAGCAACGGCGGGCCCGTTGCGGTGTACGGCCTCGACTTTGCCGCCGGCAGCCTGCGCATGCTGGAACCGCTGCCGCACGTGGGCAGCATCATCGGCGGCGATGACACCGAGCGCATCATTCGATTGTTCCGGCTGCTCAAAGCCGAGCTGGAATCGCGCGGCGACCGGTTTGCCGAGGCCGCCGCGTCGACCATCGCCGAATACCGCACGTTGGCCAACCGCCCGAACGAGCCGCGCATTCTGCTGCTCATCGACGGGTTCGGGGCGTTTCGCGAAGATTGGGAAGTGGCCAGTGGCCGCTCGAATTGGTACGACGTTTTCCGCAGCATTCTCGCTGATGGTCGTCAGCTGGGCATTCACGTCGCGTTCACGGCCGACCGTTCCGGCTCGGTGCCGAGCTCGGTGCGGTCGAGTGTGCAGCGCCGGGTGGTGCTGCGGCTCGCTGACGATACCGGTTACAGCCTTCTCGACGTGCCCAGCGACATCCTCAACGCCAAATCGGCGCCCGGCCGCGCCATTTTCGACGGTTTGGAGACGCAGATCGCGGTCTGGGGCGGTTCCGCCGTCGCCGCAGAGCAGGCCGCCGCGGTGCGGGTGCTGGCCGACACGTTGCGGGCGCAGGGCATTCAGGCCGCCCTGCCGATCGGAAGCCTGTCGCGAGACTATCCGGCGAGCGAACTGCCTGACCGAGTCAAGACCCGCCCCGCCCTGGGGCTCAGCGACGAGACGCTCTCCCCGGTCGGCTTCGAGCCGCGCGGCACGCTGCTCTTGTCTGGGCCGCCGGCCAGCGGACGCAGCAACGCCCTGCGCGCACTCATGCATTCCTTTGAACGCTTCGACCCCACGGTCGCCCGGTACTACCTTGGCAACGCACGGTCCGGCCTGGCCGGCCTGCCCGGCTGGGTGGCAACCGCGACGACCGTCGCCGAGGCCGTTGACCTGGGAAAAGAACTCACCCTGGCGGTGAGCGGTGACCTGCCCACACCAAGAATCGCGATCGTCATTGAGAACCTCGCCGATTTTCTGCAGACTCCGGCCGATGCGGTGCTGGTCGAGCTCATCAAGCAGGTCAAGCGCAGCGACCATTTTCTGGTCGCTGACGGTGAGACCGCGTCGTGGAACTCGTCCTGGCCGCTGTTCGCCGAGATGAAGAACACGAGGCGAGGTCTGCTCTTGCAGCCCGACACCATCGAGGGTGACATTCTGCTGAAGACTCCGCTGCCGCGCTTGAACCGCGCCGAGTTTCCGCCAGGTCGCGGAATGATGGTGGCCGGCGGCAAGGTTGTGCGGGTGCAGCTTCCACTCGTGGAGTAGCTGTGACTAGACCGATCGTTCACCCCATTCGACCCGACGGGGTATTGCCGCTAAGTTGGGACCATACGCAGCCCGTTCGGGCTCACACCTTTTGGGGGACATCATGGCCAATCTCAACGTGACCTATTCCGACATGACGGATGCCGCTGGTCGCCTGACCTCGGGCAAGGACGACGTCATCACCAAGCTCGGCGAGCTGCAGACGCTGGTGAACAACCTGGTCGGCTCCGGCTTCGTGACCGACTCCGCATCCGGCGCCTTCCAGACCGCCTATGACGCTTTCACCCAGGGCACGACCCTTGCGGTCAACGGCCTTGATGGCATGAGCCAGTTCCTCTCCGCCGCTGCCGACGCACTCAGCAACGCGGACACCGAGCTCGGCAACGCAATCCGCGGCTAAGTATCCGTCGTAGTACAGTTTTGAAAGAGAACTACGTCTGATTTGCTGGTTGATACAACCCTGCTCCGAGACATGGCAAGTGACGTCTCGCTGATTCGAACCGAGTTCGATACGGCCAAGACGACGAGTGAGAATCTAGCGGATGCCGTGGGTCACGCCGGTCTCGCCGACCGCGTGACCGCGTTCGCCAGCAACTGGGATCACCGCCGCAGCGAACTCGTGGAGCAGCTCCAGACGCTGGGTGACAACCTGCTTGGGCAAGGTTGCAGGGAAACTGATCAGCCGGCAGGTGACGGCCGTGCACAGTGGCACCGCGGACGCCGCGGCCAACGCGCTCATGAAGAGCAAGGCCGGCCAGGCAATATCCGGGTACACCAAGGCCGTTGCGAAAGCCGAGATTGATCAGATCGTGGCGAGCACTGCGCCGCGACTGCTCGCTCCTCCGGTGGTCGAATCACGTTCGGTGCCCCGCGCTCTCGCAGAGTGGTACGCAGTGTCCCACCTCGAGTTGAAGTCCGGGCTCGTCTCCGAAAAGGTTATCGCCGCCTCCCAGCCCGGAAAAATGTGGACACTCAGCGGCGCGTGGGCCGTCAACGAATTGGGGGCTCCCGTCGGCGAAAGGGTCGTCAAGGTCGTCGCCGAGCCAAGGTACGTCGAAAAATTCACGGTTCGGAATGAGAATTGGTGATGAGTCTCGCGCTGATCGAAGAAAAAGCACGTGACCGACTGATCGCCGTGCGCAGTTCGTATGCCCTCGTGGTGACGCTGTTCGTGATGGTCGCTGTCATTCCGCTCGGACTTGTCTTCAACGTGATCATGGTGATCGTGCTGAAGATTCCCGGCAACACGGGGCCTGGGACATCGAGCCACGTGGGTCGACTCGCGGGAACCCTTCCGTACCCGATACCGGCCTGGACGGCCCTGCTGTGTGCGCTGTCCTTTGCAGCGCTTCTCGTGATCTGCTGGAAGCGGAGCCGGCACCAGACGGTTTCCGCCCCCGGTGCCAAGCTCACATTGCAGATCTCTCCGATGTTCATCGCCCTGCTATCGATCATCGGCTCCTTCGGGTCGGCAACGTGCGCGATGATCTATCAATCCGCCGACGGATCGTTCACTTGGTGGTGGGTCAATGTCGTGGTCTTCGCCGCGGTGACGGTGGTCGCTTTCTGGCACGGTAATCGTCGGCCGCGTAAGAAGAAGAAGAATCGTGGCGCCCCACGAAAGCCGCAGAATGCCTGACCTCGTCGACTATCTTCTGGTGCTTCCGCCGGGATGGGCCAGAATTCCCCTGGACGAACGTGCGAGCGCCGCGAGCAGCGCGATAGTGAATCGCGCTGTTGCCAACGCCCCGATCAGCGCCCAAGCGCAGGTGCGTCGGTTCGTGACCAAACAGTTGCGTGACGTCACGCAGGGCGCACAGACGATTTCGGGAACCGACCTGTACCTTCCGACGGAACTCATCGACGGTGCGCCGGTACCGCTGTCGATCAGCTCCTCAGCTCCTCAGCTCACCGCTGGCGAGAACTCGGCGGCAGACGCCCTTCTGGCCTTCGCGGCTCGTGGCGGCGCGACGGCGGTCGAGGTGGGCGGTCGACTCGCCGTACGCCAGGCCGGTGACGTACCCGTCGTCATCGCTGCCAACGGTGAGCTGCAGATTCCCGCATCGCGGCGCATCAGCTACGCCATCGTTCCCCCGACCGGGGATCGGCTACTGGTCGTGACGGGGAGCATGCTGCGGATGGACACACCGGACGTCGACGATTTGCTGGATGCAGTCGAGCAATTGTTCGACGCGATGGCGCTAACGATCAGGTTCGCCCCGACAGCTGCGCGAGCCGCAGCGGCAGGAGTGTCATGAGCATCTTCGTCGACCATCCGGATGACTGGATCGGGGTGCCGACTTTCGGCGTGGCCGAACGCTGGCAGCGCCCGGAGGACTGGGCCCGAGAACTGGTCGACGCGATCGCTGACGGCGAGAACGTCTCCCGTGAACAACGCGACCGCATCGAGGACGTCTTCGCGATGCTTGCCCAACCCGTGGAGGAGCGCGGGGCCTCAGCATCGTTCCTTCGCCTCGGCGACTGGGACGGCCCGCTCGTTCTGGCGGACCTTCGGGTCGAGTCTCGCCGGTCGGCGGGAACTATCTCGGTGGAGGACTATGCCGGCGCGGCGGACCCCGACGCCATCGATCCGCCCGTGCTCGAGCCGTTCGTCACCACGAGCGGTCTGGTGGGAGTTCGGTGCACGCGGTATCTGACCCCGGACAGGTCTGTTCCGGGCGTCGTCGCGACCCGGGACTACGCCTGGGAGGTCGATGAGACCCTGGTGGCGTTGCGCACAGCGACCTACGACCTGATCGAATTCGAAAAGTCTCTGCCGCAGGTCGAGGCCCTCGCTAAGACCGTCTACTCCCAGTGACGCGCGACCTGGCGCAAGCCGATTCCGCGCAAGAAGCACACCAAGCGCGAACCGCGCGCGAAGCCCGTGAGGCGCACGGCCACTGAGCAAGGCACCCCCATTTTGGGGGTGTACCATTTGCCCCAGTGTGTGTCGGGGTCGAGTGTCAGAGTTAAGATTGAACCTGAGACCAGCTGCGTCTTTGCGAGTGAACACAAAGACACCACATAGGAACAATGCAGGTCGGGGGAGCAATGGGTAGACGGCTTCCCTCTGCTCCGCCCATTTTGTCGGGCTACACCTATGTACGCCCCCTCGGGACCGGTGGATTTGCCGACGTTTTTCTGTTCGAACAGAACATGCCCCGCCGTTCCGTGGCGGTCAAAGTGCTGCTTCAGGACATCGTCGACGCCGACGTACTGCGCTCCTTCAATGCCGAAGCAGACGTCATGGCCAGGCTCAGCTCGCATCCGTCTATTCTCACCGTGTACAACGCGAGCGTCTCGGCCGATGGCCGCCCGTACCTGGTGATGGAATTCTGCCCCGGCTCCTATTCGTCTCGGGAGCGCGCCCAGCCGTTGCCCGTAGCCACCGTGCTCAACATAGCCGTGCGCATCGCCTGCGCCCTCGAGACAGCGCATCGTTCCAAGGTGCTGCACCGCGACATCAAGCCGTCGAATATTCTCACCACGACCTTCGGCGGACCGGTACTCGGCGACTTCGGCATCGCCGCGTCGCTGGCCGGCGGTGCCCGCGACGAGCTGTTCGCCATGTCGCTGCCGTGGAGCGCCCCGGAGGTCGTCGACGAACGCACCACCGGTACGATAGCCACCGAGGTCTGGTCGTTCGGTGCCACGATCTATTCGCTTCTGGCCGAACGGGCGCCGTTCGAACTGCCCGCTGGCTCTAGTGGGTCGCGGGTTCAGCTGAAACAGCGCATTGGCCGTGCGAAATACACCAGCATTGGCCGAGCGGATGTTCCCGCCTCCTTCGAAAGCGCCCTCGCCCGCATGATGAGTCGCGACCCGGCGGCCCGCCAGGGGAGCATGCTCGAGTGTGCCCACGACCTGCAACGGGTGGAACGCGACCTCGGACTGCCCCTCACCGCGCTGGAGGTGGCCGACGAAGCGTGGGCATCCGCTGGTGCCCCGGTGGATTTTGACAACCACGAATCGCGTGGCGCCGTCATCTCCGATGTCATCATTCCCACGCTCCGCCCCGGGCCGAGGCGCGGCAATCGCCCCCCGGTCTCGCAAACCCGCGAGGGCACCCTGCCGGGTGATCGTGACACCGGGCGCAGCCGATTCACCCCGCTCACGCTGAGCCTGCTGCTGACGAGCGCCGTCGTCGTCGGGATCGGCGCCACCGTGGGCGTGCTCGTGATCACCGGGGTGCTCTGATGGCCGGAAAACGGGCTCGCCGCCGCCTGCCCGTGCTGTCAAAGGCCCGCCTCGGTGTCATCCGTATTGCCGCGGTCGCCGCAATCGGCGCGCTGCTGGCCACCGTTGCGATCGTCGTCGATGGTTTCGACGTGAAGCAGACGCCGGTGAATGCGAGTTCGATCTGGGCTTTGCAGAGCGGCGACGGCAACCGGTACGCTCGCGTCAACACCGACCTCGGCGAACTCGACACCGTGAAAACCGTGCCGGCGCCGAGCGAATTGGTGCAAACCGATTCCACCGTGCTGCTCTACGCGCAGAACAACGAAAAGGTCGTTGACGTGAGCCTCGCGGCGCCCATCGATCTCGGTGACGATGCCGGCGACTATGACAGCACACCGGCCGGCACCCGAACCGTCGTGTCGTCGGGCTCGTGGGTCGGTTATCTCACGAGCGCAGGAACGGTCTTCGCCGGCACCGTCGGGGCCGTGGAAGCACCCCGCGCGGTCAATCCTTACGCCGACGACGAGGTGGCCGAGGGCGATACCCCGCGGGTCTACCGCTCCGACGCCATCGCGATCACGCCGGACGGGGTGCTCTACAGCTACTCTAGCGAGGCCCAAAGCGTGCTGCGCTATTCCATCGCTGACGACAAGATGCGCAATAGTGACGACGTGACCGACGGTCCGGCCGAGCCCGGAAGTCAGCTGAGTGTCGTCGGCGAGCGCTGGGCGTTGCTCAGCGCGGCCGGTGACGAACTGTGGCTGGCCGGCCAAAACGCACCGATCCCGACCAACCTGAGCGAACTGGCCGTGCTGCAACGACCGAGCAGCACCGCCGACGACGTCCTCGTCGCCGACCAGACCGGCCTGGTCTCCTTCGCGCTCGCCGACGGGGCGCGCACCGAACTGGTCGGCGACTCCGAGACCGTGCTCGGCGCCCCCGCCGCGCCGACCCCTTTTAAAGGAGAACGCTACGCCGCCTGGCTGCCCGCCTCGGGCACCGGCGGCACCCTGTTCAGCGAGAGCGCCGGCGAATCCGCCCTCAGCTATGGCGCAGCAACTCCGACCGGCGACGCCGCCCCCGCCTTTCGCGCCAACGAATCGCTCATCATTCTCAACGACACCCAGAGCGGATGGGTGTGGACCATTCCGGACGGCGCCCTGGTCGCCAGTTCCCAGGACTGGACCCTAGCAGCCGCCGAAGAACCCCAGCGCCAGGACGACGTGGAGGAAGCCTCAGAGGTCGTCGAACCCAAGGCTCCCATTGCCGTACCGGATGCCTTCGGCGTGCGCATCGACCAGCTCGTCACCCTGCCGGTTCTGCTCAACGATCATGACGCCAACGACGATGTACTGAGCGTCGTGCCCGCCTCGGTCACCGGCCTCGACCCCGATTTCGGCACAGTTACCGTCACCGATCAGAACCAGGCTCTCGCCGTGCAGGTGGCCCCCGGCGCTCGCGGCTCCGCCACGTTCAACTACGCCATCACCGACGGTTCGCGCGCCGACGGCCTCGACTCCGCGTCGACCACGGTCACACTCACCGTGCACGGCGACGAGATCAATTCGGCCCCGGTCTGGTGCGGCACCGACGGGTGCCTGCAGGACTGGCCGAGCCCCGAGGTGCAGCCGGGCGGTACGGTGACCGTTCCGGTGCTGCCCGGCTGGGTCGATCCCGACGGCGATCCGATCTTCGTCGCATCCGCTCTGAACACCACCGCTATCGGCTCGGTCAGCGTGACGCCGGCCGGCGTGCTCGTCTACAAGCACCCGAACGCGGCCGAACAGGCCGCCCAGTCAGCCACGATTCTGGTGAGCGTCTCCGACATTCACGGTGCTTCGACCGAGAAGGTGCTCACGATCGTGGTCACGCCGACCCCGCGGCTCACCGTTGAACCCTTCGCACTGCTCGCCTCGGTGAACGAGCGCCTCACGGTGAACCCCGCCGAGTACATTTCGGGCGCCGCCGGGCTCTACCGCATCACGTCGGCGACGACCCCGTCGAGCGCCGAGGGCGGGGCCGTGAGCATCACCGCGAACGGTACCGCCTTCGACTTCTCCGCGACCGTCGTCGGTAACTACACGGTCAGCCTCACCATCGCCGACGACGTGAGCGAGGTCGTCTCGCTCGCGCGCATTTCGGTGGTGTCAGCGGATGCCCAGGCCCTCTCTACCTCCCCGGTGACGGTTTTCGTGCGGCCAAAGGCCGACACCAGCGTTGACGTTTTCACCGCCGTCTCCAACCCGGCCGGTCGGGTGCTGCTGCTTGGCGAAGCCATCCCCGAGACCGTTTTCGGCGCCTCGCTCAGCGTCGATGTCGTCGGGCAGAACATTCTGCGCGTGCGCGGCTCCACCGCCGATGAGCGGCCGGGCAAGCTCGGCACCGTGCGCTACACCGTGTCGGACGGCACCGAAAACCCGCTCTACACCGTGCGCGGTGAGGCCACCGTCTACCTGCTTCCAGCATCCGTTCCGCAGACGCCGATCGCCATGAACGACAGTGTCTCGGTGCGCGTTGGCGCGCAGATCGACATTCCGGTGCTCGCCAACGATGTGGCGCCCGACGGCAACATCGTGATGCTCAACGCCGAATCGGTGCAGAACCGCAGTGACCGTGGCCTCGCCTTCGCAGCCGGCGCCGAGCTGCGCTACCTCGCTCCCGAGGAACCCGGCAGCTACGAGCTGGCCTACAGCGTGTACACCGCTGGCTCGCCCGAACTCATCGACTCGGCCGTGGTCTCGGTCGAGGTACTCGCCGACGGTGAGAACACGGCGCCCCAGCCGCATACCCTCTACGGTCGGGTGCTGTCGGGGGAGACCATTGAGATTCCGTTTGACAGCTTCGGTACCGACCCCGACGGTGACACCGTCGTTCTCGACCGGGTACTCACCCAGCCGGCGCGCGGCACGGCGTCCCTGAATGCCACCGGCGATGCCATCGTCTACTCCAGCCCCCGCGACTATCACGGCGCCATCGAATTTCAGTACCGCGTACGCGACACTGCCGGAACCACCGGCGTGGCTCTCGTGCGCATCGGCGTGCTCGACCAGCGCTCCAACCCGAGCCCGATCACCTTCAGCGACTACGTCGAGGTGCAGGCAGGGCCCGACAACCAAGTCGTCGTTTTCCCCGCCGCCAACGACATCGAACCCGGCGGCGGCAGCCTGACCCTGAGCCTGGTCACCCCCGACGCGGCGGTTGGCACCGATGAGTATGACGCCCTGACTGAGCGCATCGACTCCGTCTCCGACGAACGAGTGGTGTTCACGGCCGGCGAAGAGCCTGGCCTGCACACCTTTGTCTACTCGGTGACCAACGCCAACGACGATGTCGGCCAAGGACTCATCGTGGTCAAGGTGGTGCGCACCTCGGTTCCCGACTACCCGGTGGTGATCGATACCACCCTGACCCTCGACGAACGTGACGGGTTCCCTACGGGCATCGACGTGGTCACCGACAAGGTCTCCTGGAACTCCGGGGATGTCTCCGATCTCACGCTGACCCTGTGGGGTAACCACCCGGGTCTCGAGGTGTCGGGCTGGAAGATTCGCGGCGACGTTCCCGATGAGGGGCTGCTCGCCCCGTTCGCCCTGACCGGACCGAATTTTCAGGGCATCGAAGTGACCACCTACGGGTTCCTGCGCATTCCGGCAAAGGATGCCATCATCATCGCGCTCAAAAAGGGTAACGTCGACCAGAACGTGCGGGAAGACGCCTCGGTCACCTTTGACCTGAAGAGCCTCGTGTCGATTCCCGCCGGGACCACGCTGGAACTGCAGCGCACCGGCATCCGTTCGTCGGGGGAGCGCGGCAACGCGACCTGCACCTTCGACTCCGGCACGGCGGTCACCTACACGGCCGGCTCCGATGCGCCCTGGACCGACTCCTGCACGGTGCCGGCCCGCATTGACGGACAAGAGGACTACACGCAGCTGGTCGTGCCCATCGTGGTCGAGCCGCTCGACCCCCAGCCGGAACTGCGCCCGGCGGCGCTGACCGAGAGCCCGGGAGCCGACGCCGTACGCTACGACCTCAGCCACATGGTCGAGTGGCAGGGCAAGGGCGACGTACCGGCGCTGACCTTCGCGATCGAGTTCTCCTCCGACCAGTTCACGGTCACTCAGGACGGCCCGATTCTCACGATCGGTGTCGCCGACAATGCCGTGGCCGGCCGCGAGGCAGCGGTCACGGTGAGCCTGTCGAGCCACCGCGAGGCGATTCCGGCGGTGCTCTCACTCAAGGTGGGCCCGGCACCGAGCGAACTGCCCAAGGGCGGCACCGTCGCGACGACCTGCACCCAGTCGTCGGGCTCCAGCTGCTCGATTGCGGTCGTCGGTACGCCCGGCGAGGTCAACCTGTACCGCGGCACGCCGCTCGAACTGGTCTCGGTCACCACCCCGAGCACCTGCGTCGGCGTGTCGTTCGAGGTCGAGAATTCCAAGAATGTTCGCGCCAGCTGGTCGGGGGACACCGCAGGCGGCGTGTGCGAGGCGAGTTTTGTGGTGCGCGACGCGCAGGGCAAGCTCAGCGCCGGCACCCGCAACGGGTCGATCACCGTGGACCTGCAGGGCTACCCGAAGGCGCCGAACGCCGTGGCCCAGATCGCCTACGACGACCTGTCGGTGACTCTCTCGGTGAGCCCCGGCGGCGCTAACGCGGCCTACCCGGCCCTCGAAGGCTTCAACCTGTACCGCAATGGCGCCCCGGTGGCCCGCTGCGACACGTCGGGCGACTGTGGCGACATCACGACGTCGGCGAACGGCGACAAGGCTCTCTACGAGGCCAAAGCCGTTAACTCGGTCGGCGAATCGCGGAGTGCGGTCAGTGTGACGGCCTGGTCCTATGACACGCCTGACATGGGCACACTCACTGCGGAGCCGGAGTACGACCCGGCCGTGACGTCTGAGACCATGGGTGCGGTCACCGTGACCATCGAGAACACCGACGATTCCACGAACCGATATCGCATCGCCGACGTGGTCATCGATGCCGCTGCCGGGCCGAAGACCGTCCACAAGCTGGCGCTCGGCGTGGGTGCGCAGACTGTTACGGTCACCCCCCTCAGCAGTTTCGAGCAGCCGGCAGGCAGCGGACCAACCGAGGAATCGAAGAATCAGACGGTGCTCGTGGCCGGACTGCCCCTGATCGCGTCGCCTGGATCACTGTCGGCTGACGACGGGTCGATCACTGCGTCCGGCACCAGCCCGAATGCGAACGCGAGCGCCCTCGCCGACGAGTGGCTGTACCTGGCGTCGGAGGCGGACTATGCAACCTGCACGCTGACCGGTGATGGTAACGGCCTGTTCTCGGCCGCAGTGAAGCAGTCGGACACCTCGACCATCACTCAGCTGACGAAACACAGAAAGTACTACGTGACGGTCTGCTACTCCAACGGCTACGGCTTGGCCATGGCACAGCTCGCGCCGATCACCACCTGGGTGCAGCCCTCCGCTCCGGGCAACGGCTCGTACACCTATGGCATGGCGACGCCGGCCAATGGAAAGTATCTGCTCACGACGCCCACCTCGTCGGCCGCCGTTCCCGATGATTTCGTGGTCAGCTGGGAGGACTACAACGAGACCGACGGCTCAAAAGTGTTCGGTGCCGATCCCGGTATCAAGGTGCGGTACTGCACCGACAACGATGACTCGCTCTGCAGCGACTGGTCGGCGGTAACGGCGGCCGATGCCGGTAAGGCGTGGCAAGTCGAGTACGGGGTCACCGCGCTCACCAACACGGGGTGCGTCATCGGCGGCACCCTCAAGGTCGCAGTAGACGCCACCGCGGTCGGACTCGCCGAGGGCACTGTGACCAGCGCCCAGTACGACGTGTCCGACGGAAACGGCAGCCGTACGTGGGCTTCCCGCGACGGAGCAGCGGTTCCCGCCGACGCGACCGAGACCAGAAACGTGAACTGGACCATCACCTGGACCGCTCCGGAAACCAAAAACCTCCCTTCCGTCTCCGGCACCCTGGCCGGTCCCATGAACTGTGTCGCAGCGCCCGCGCCCACGACCTAAATTTCGCCACACTGAAAGAGCCACACACATGACAATCACCACGGAGCAGTCAGACTGGTTTTCCGCGACCTTCACGATGATGGTCGACAACGTCGAGCAGGTCGTTCTCGGCAAGCGCCACGTGATCGAACTCGCCTTCACCGCGATGGTCAGCGAGGGCCACCTGCTGCTCGAGGACTACCCGGGCACCGGCAAGACCTCGCTGGCCCGCGCCATGTCGCAGACCGTGCAGGGAGTCTCCACTCGTATTCAGTTCACGCCTGACCTGTTGCCGGGCGACGTGACCGGCATCACCGTCTACGACCAGAAGACCGGCGAGTTCGAGTTTCACAGCGGACCGATCTTCGCCAACGTTGTGCTCGCCGACGAGATCAACCGGGCCAGCCCGAAGACCCAGTCGGCGCTGCTCGAAGCGATGGAGGAGGGCAACGTCACCATCGACGGCGTCACCCGCTCTACCGGTGTGCCGTTCCTCGTCATCGCCACCCAGAACCCGATCGAGCAGGCCGGCACCTACCGGCTGCCCGAAGCGCAGCTCGACCGGTTCATGATGAAGGCGTCACTCGGTTATCCCGACCTCGCCTCGACCATCCGCATTCTCGAGGGCACCGCCGACGTGCGCCACGAACTGGCCCCGGTGATCACCCCGCAGGCGCTCGTGAGCATGAGTGACATCGCGCGCTCAGTGTTCGTGAACCCCCTTGTCTACGACTACATCGGCCGTCTGGTCGAGGCCACCCGGGATGCCCGCCAGGTGCGCATGGGCGTCAGTGTGCGTGGCGCCCGCGCCCTCACCAAGGCCGCCAAAACCTGGGCCGTCGCCCACGGCCGCACTTTCGTCACCCCCGACGACGTCAAGGCCCTCGCCGACCAGGTGCTCGCGCACCGCATGGTGCTCGACCCAGAGGCCGAGTTCGACGGCGTCACCGCGAGCGCCGTCATCGGCCAGATTCTGCTCGACGTTGTACCGCCCAGTCGGAGCGACCTGGCGTGAGCTTCCACACCGAATCGCGGCGCTCCCAGACCTCAAATCTGACGCGAACCAGCACCCAGACCAGGTCTGCAACGCACACCCGGTACAGCACGACGCGCACGAACCAGTCAACCACGTTGACCCTCGTGGGCGTCGTCGTGCTCTGGATGCGGGTTTCGCGAATTGTGCGAATCGGTGCGCGGGCATCCGTCGAGTGGGTGGGCGAAACGGTCACGCCGGCTGGCTGGGTCGTCGTCGCCACGGCGATCGTGCTGCTGCCGCTCGGCCTCGTTTTCGGCTGGACCGAACTGATCGTGACCGGCTGTGTGGCGGTCGCCCTCATACTCATTTCCCTGCCCTTTCTGGCCGGCGGCCGCGCCTACAGCGTCGACTTCGTGCTGCCGGTCGACCGGGTGGTGGCTGGCTCCGAGGTGCTCGGCACCCTCACCGTCACCAACGTGTCCAAACGGCTCGAGCTGCCGGGTCGCGTCGATGTTCCCATTGGCAAAGGCCTGGCGGATGTCTACGTGCCGCTCCTGCGAAGCGGCCAGATTCACGAAGAGCACGTTCGCGTGCCCGCATACCGCCGCGGCGTCATCGACGTTGGCCCGGTCACGACCGTGCGCAGCGACCCGCTCGGTGTGCTCGGACGGGAAGTGGCTTGGGCCGACGTCAACCGCCTGTTCGTGCATCCGGTGACCGTGTCGATTCCGAGCACGAGCGCCGGGTTCGTGCGCGACCTCGAGGGTAACCCCACGAGCGACATCGTTGACTCTGACATCTCCTTTCACGCCATTCGCGAGTACGCCCCGGGTGACGGGCAGCGGCACATTCACTGGAAGTCCACCGCGAAGACCGGCAAGCTCATGGTGCGCCAGTTCGAAGAAAGCCGCCGTTCCCGCCTGGCCATCGTGTTGAGCCTCAACGCCGCCGAATACGCCTCCGAGGAGGAGTTCGAGATGGCGGTCAGTGCCGCCGGTTCGCTCGGCGTGCGCGCCATTCGCGACGGCCGCGACCTGGCCGTGGTGGCGAGCGAGGAGATTCCCGATATCGTGCGGAAGAGCATCCGTTCGGTGCGCAGCCTGAGCGTCGTGTCGACGCGCACCCTGCTCGACGACCTCACCGCCATTGAAACCAGCCCGCACGCGATGTACGTCGAAGATGTCTGCGTGCTCGCCGCGCAGGTGGTGCCCGATATTTCCATCGCGTTCGTGGTCTGCGGTTCGGCCATGACCGCTCGGCGTCTGCAGGCTCTCACCCTCAAATTTGCCGGCAACGTGCAGGTCGTCGCCGTATTGTGCAACCCCAACGAACAGCCGAGCTTTCGCGACCTGGCCGGCACGAGCGTGCTGACCATCGGTGTGCTCGACGACTTTCGCTCGCTGCTGAGCCGACGAGCCGCATGAGCGCGCCGGCCCGGGTGATCAACGCCCTGTTCATCGTCGCGATGATGCTCGTTGCCGTGTGGGCGGCCTGGCCGATCTACCAGGACGTGAGCTACCTGATCATGGCGGCCGGAGCGATTCTCACCGGCCTGGTTCTGGCCTGGCTCGGTGCCCGCCGTGGCTGGAGCTGGTTCACCGTGCTGCTGACCGTGCTCGGCGCCTACCTGCTGCTCGGCGTTCCGCTCGCGGTACCGGCCGCCATGACGAGCCTGCCGGGCGTTCTCGGCGGGCTGCTCGACCTGGTGACCGCCACGGTGTTCAGCTGGAAAGAACTCGTCACCATCCAAGTGCCGGTCGGCTCCTATCAGTCGCTGCTCGCCCCCGCCTTTCTGCTGTTTCTTTGCGGCACCACCGCGGCGCTGTCGCTGGCTTGGCGTGGCGGCCGGCTCGTGGCCCTGGCCGTGCCGCTGATCTTTGCCGTGCAACTGTTTGGCCTCGTCTTCGGGTCGAGTGCCGTGAGCGTTCCGCTGACTCTTTTTGGTGTGAGCGTGCCGGCGCCACGCGAAAGCCTGATCGGCCTGGCCGCCCTGCTGCTCGCCTTCGGCTTTCTGGCCTGGCGCACCCACCTGGCTCGCAGCGAGGCGCTCGACCTGGCTGCCCGAACGACCGGGGTTCGGCGCACTCCCGGCGGCCTCGGCGGTCGCCTGCGCCGGGCCATTCTCGCCGGTGGAGTGCTCGTGCTGGCCATCGGCCTCACGCTCGGCGGGCTCTCCGCAGTTGCGGCGACGCCGGCCCGTGAGGTGCTGCGCAGTAGCATCGACCCCGCCGTCGAACTGCGCGAATACGTCAGCCCGCTCAGCCAGTACCGCAGTTACTTCAGCGCCGAGCAGTATGACGCCGAGTTGTTCACGGTCACCGGCCCGGCCGTCGACGACGGCACCGACTCGCACGTGCGTCTCGCCGTGCTCAGCTACTACGACGGTGAAGTCTTTCGGGTCGTCGACCCGTCAGTGGGCGAGAGCGATCAGGCCACCGCCTTCGCCCGGGTGCCGCACTCGCGCGGGGCGAGCAGCGACAGCGTCACGACCCGGTTCGACATTGCCGGGTACACCGGCGTTTGGATGCCGGGGGCCGGCACGCTGTCGAGCATCCGCTTTGCCGGTGATCGCGCGGCTGACCTGAGTGACGGTTTCTTCTATAACGCGGGGACGGCATCCGGAATTCAACTCAAAGCCCTCGAGCGCGGCGACCGCTATACGATCGTCTCCGCCCCGCAAGCGGATGCGACGGACCTGGCCGGTCTCGCCCGCCCGGCCGACGACGCGGTCGATGAAACGCTCATTCCGCAGAGCCTGGTTGACTGGGTCGACGCCCAAGCCGTCACGCGCGATGGCACGGGCCTGGCCGAACTCGTCACCCGCCTGCGCGAACGCGGCTACCTCAGCCACGCCCTGACTGTGCCAGCGGTGGATTCCTGGACCGCCGACCTCGGCGACTACCAGTTCTCGCCGAGCCTCTCCGGGCACTCGGTCGCCCGCATCGACGCGCTCTTCACTGCACTGCTGGAAAAGCAGAACAGCACCACCGCCACCGAGAACTCCCAGCTCGTCGCCGCAATTGGCGACGACGAACAGTTCGCCGTCGCCACCGCGCTGCTCGCCCGCCACCTCGGGTTTAAGTCCCGGGTGGTACTGGGCTTCACTCTCGGAACTGGCGTTGATTCGGGCGCGCCCGGCGCCTGTCCCGCCGGTGTCTGCTCGGGCCAGAACCTCGCCGCTTGGGTGGAAGTGGCCAGCGGCGGCGGCTGGATCACCGTGGACGCGACCCCGCAGTTTCAGAACCCGCTGGCACCCGTCGACGACACGACGCGCGATCCGCAGTACAACACCGAGGTCATCGCACCGGAAGCCACCGAGCAGCGCGCCCCGGAAGCCAACCCGACCAGCGGAGAAGACCAGCAGGAGCAGGAGCCGGTCACCGGCACCGACCTGGCCTGGCTGTTCGCGATCCTCAAGGTCGGCGGCATCAGCCTGGCCGCGCTGCTCGCAATCAGCACGCCGTTCCTGGTCATCCTCGCCGCCAAAGTCAAGCGTCGACGTGACCGGGCCCGCGCGGCCGACGTGTCGGCGCGGTTCGCGGGCGGCTGGGACGAATACATCGACGCCGCCGTCGACCGCGGTTTCACCGACCAGGGCAGCATGACCCGGGTCGAGATCGCCTCGCACTACGAATCGGTCGGTGGGGCGCGGCTTGCGACCCTCGCCGACCGGGCCGTCTTCGGACCGGTGCCACCGCAGATCGACGAGAGCGACGCCTTTTGGGCGCTCGTCACGGCCGAACGCACCGGCCTCGCCGCGAACGGCACCCGGCGGCAACGCCTGCGCGCAGCCCTCTCGCTGCGTTCCTTTTCTCGACTGGCGGATGCCC
Source organism: Cryobacterium aureum (assembly GCF_002954245.1). GTDB lineage: Bacteria > Actinomycetota > Actinomycetes > Actinomycetales > Microbacteriaceae > Cryobacterium > Cryobacterium aureum. The sequence goes on from NZ_PPTG01000028.1 coordinate 118,670, forward strand.
GCCAACTATTCACTTTTCGCCGACGCTCGGCTCGTTACGACGTCACCACCGTTCGCCCGAACCGGCGCGACACCAGCAGATTGGGGGAGCGGCCGCCGATCAGCGGCCGCGAAGCATAAATGGATGAATCATCTGGAGCGGCGATAGCCGTAATTGTGGTGGCCGTGCTGCTCGGCCTCGGCCTGTATGTGTTCTCGTCGATCGCCCTCGGCAAGGTCTTCCTGAAACTCGGCGAGCAGGCCTGGAAGGCCTGGGTGCCGATCGTCAACACCATCACCCTGTTTGAGCTCGGCCGGTATTCGGCCCTGTGGGTGATTGGCATGTTCATTCCGGCCGCGAACCTGGTGGCCCTCGTCGTCTTCATCATGGCGGTCAACAACGTCAACCGACGTCTGGGGCACGGCGGCGGGTTCACCCTGCTCTACCTGGTCTCGTTTCCCATCTGGGCCGGCGTTCTCGGGTTCGGAAAGTCCGGCGACACCGGTTGGATGCCGGGCATGGCCGCGACCGGGTACGTACCGTTCGCCCCGGTGACCCCGCTGTCCATGACGCCGGCACCGCCGACGGCGCCCGCGACGGTCGGCCACAACGCCGCGCCAGTTTCGCTGGCATCCATGCCCCCAGCGCCCCCCGCGCCAGCCGCTCAGTTTGCCGGACCGCCACTGCCGCCGGCCCCGCCCGCAGCGTTCTTGGCGACCGCCCCGCCAGCCCCGCCAGCCCAGCCAGCCCAGCCAGCCCAGCCAGCCCAGCCAGCCCAGCCAGCACCAGTAGCGCCGCACGGTCTGCCGACCAGCCCGCCGCCGTTCTACGTGAGCGCGCCGCCGGCATTCTCCGCACCGCCCGCACCGCCGGCCCCGCCGGTGCATTCGGCTTCGCCCGTTCTGCCGGCCCCGCCCGCCCCGCCCGTTCTGTCCGCCCCGCCTGCCCCGCCCGTTCTGCC
>NZ_PPTG01000001.1 GCF_002954245.1 Cryobacterium aureum
TGACCCGCATCGCCTTCGGCTTCAAATTACCGGACGCGCTCATCGCCCTCGCCATGCTCAGCCTCGGCGGGCACAAACCCGTGCTTCCCGGACGAAACTAACCCACGGAAGAGTCAGGAGAGCCATTATTTGGCTGGTTTGGGCAATTTAGTGCTTGTATGCCTGATTTTTCCTCGGGAATGTCGGTGGTCGGGTGTTGGGTTGAATCATGAACAACATGGCGATGAAGCTCACCCGGGCGGCGGCCGCTGTCGCCGCGCTCGGTGGTTCCAGCGCCGAGTTCGGAAGCCTGTCTGATGCAGAGGTGCTCGCGGCGCGCGACCCGATCGCGGACCTGCTGCGACTGAGTAACACGGTGGCGGCATTGCTGGCCGGTACGATCGCGCACAGGTCCCGGCCAGAACTGGGTCAGTCAGGGTTGGCGTCGCGGTACGGATTTGGCAACCCGACCATGATGGTGCAAGACGCCACTGGCCTCAGCCGCATCGAGGCTGGCCGACTGCTGGCCGTGGGCGTGCTGATGAACGACACCGAAACCGCCGAACGGCGAGCTGCTGACACTGCGCGAGAGGCTGAGCGGGCGGCACGGGCAGCGGCCGCCGCCGCGGAAGCCGAGCGTGAAGCGGCGCGGGAGGCGGAGCGGGCGGCGGAGCGGGCGGCGGCATGGGCCGAACTGCACCCGAATCTTCCGCCGCTGCCCGTGGCCGCGCCCCGCCCGGTACTCCCCGTGCTGCCTGTGCTGCCGGTGCTGCCGGTGCTGCCGGTGCTGCCGGTGCTGCCGGTGCTGCCGGTCATCGTGGCAGCACCGGTGGTGGTGCCGTGGCAGGCGCCGATCGTGCACGCCGTCGCCGACGGCACCTTCTCGCCCGGCATCGGCGACGCACTGCTCCGAGGCCTGGGAACCCTGGATCAGGCGATCACCGCCGAGAAACTCACCGCCGCCTTGTAGGGGCTGCTGGTGGAGGTGCCCGGGATGAACACCGAGCAGGCCTACAAACGGGCTCGGCGGTTGCGGGACGGCCTGGACGCGGCGGGTATTTTGGCGCGGGAGAAGCAGGCCCGCGATGACACGACCTGGTCGCTGTGGCGGCGGGCCGACGGCATGGTGACCCTGCATGCGCTGATGGCGCCGGAGCAGGGCGAGATGTGGATGGCGACCTACGACGCACTGACGAGCCCGCGGCGCGGCGGCGTGCGGTTCGTCGACCCGGAACGTGCGGCGTGGGCGCAGCGAGTCAAGAACGACCCGCGCACCATCGACCAGATCGCCGCAGACTCCTTCACCCAGTTGCTCATGCTCGGCGCTGACGCCGACCCGAACACCATGTTCGGCGGGCGCCGCCCGGTCGTGCAGATCATCGTCACCGAACACGACCGCCCCACTACCATCCCCGACCCGACATTGGGTCGAGACGCTGACCCCGCGCCTCGCCCCACGATGCACCCCGCCGCCGGCCCGAGCGCTGTCCCCAGCGCGACGCCGGGTATCACCGCGAGCGGCGGCACCACGACCGCTACCGCCGAGACCGCCAGCACCGAGAGCGGCACCGCTGGGAGCGGCACCCCGGCGACAGACACGGCCAAAACGGCGTTCGGTTACCTCGAGGGCAACCCCGCTCCAGTGTCGGCGGAGACGATCGACCGGCACCTGTGTGACACCGGCTACGTGGGAATCCTGTTCAGTGAGGCCGGGCAACCCCTCAACGTCGGCCGGGACGAGCGCCTATTCAACCGCAAGCAACGCCGGGCCCTCGCCGCGCGCGACGGCGGATGCCGCTGGCCCGGCTGCGACCAACCACCGTCGTGGACAGAATCGCATCACATAGAAAACTGGTCTGATCTGGGACTTTCCGATATCGATTTCGCCATATTACTCTGTGCACACCATCATCTACTGCTGCACAACCGACACTGGAAGATCTATCTCCGCGATGGCGAGTACTGGCTGCAGCCCCCGATCGAGATCGACCCCGAACAGACCTTGATCGCCCTCCCCACCAAAAGCCCGCTCATGCACGCACTCAAACAACTTGACCTTCCGACGCCGGCCACCCCGGTGGCTGGCCGTGCAGATCGCGGTGCGCCACAGCACAGCGTCGACGGGCTCGACCAGCGACCGGACTACCCAAACGACGACGACTACCGAAACTAGCGCCCAATTGGCACGGCGGTCGCGGTTTCAGTATTACCGTCTCCTGGCTGATACTGAAGAAGCTCACCGCCCCCGAGTCGGCTACACGAGAGCGGCTACACGAGGGAGTCGCGCCAGGCGGCGTGCATGGTCGCGAAACGGCCGGTTCCCGAGATGAGGTCGTTCGGGGTTCCGTCCTCCACGATGCGACCGTGTTCCATCACGAGTACCCGGTCGGCGATCGCCACCGTCGACAGGCGGTGGGCGATAATCACGGCCGTGCGATCAGCGAGCAAAGTTTGCAGCGCCTCCTGCACGAGCCGTTCGCTCGGAATGTCGAGCGACGACGTAGCCTCATCGAGGATGAGCACCGCCGGGTTGGCCAGGAAGGCGCGCGCAAACGAGATCAGCTGGCGCTGCCCGGCCGAGACTCGACCACCGCGCTTGTTCACGTCGGTGTCATACCCGTTCGGCAGGCTCTCGATGAAGTTGTGAGCACCGACGGCGGCCGCGGCGGCGCGAATTTGCTGCACCGAAGCATCCGGTTTGCCTATTGCGATGTTCTCGGCGACCGAACCGCTGAACAGGTAGGCCTCCTGGGTGACCATGACGATCGCGCGCCGCAGGTCCTTGGGATGCAGATCGCGCAGGTCGACGTCGTCGAGCCGAACCCGACCATCCGTCGGGTCGTAGAAGCGGCTCATCAGCTTGGCGAGCGTAGATTTACCAGCTCCGGTCGACCCGACCAGGGCGATGGTCTGTCCGGCCGGAATGTCGAGGTCGAAGTGCGGCAGAATCTCCCGATCAGCCTGGTAGGCAAACTGCACGTTGTCGAACCGTACCCGTCCGCGGGCCTCCCAGAGGTCCACCGGGGAGACCGGATCGGGCACGCCGGGGCGTTCTTCGAGCACGCCGGAGATCTTTTCGAGCGCCGCCGCGGCCGACTGGTAGGAGTTGTAGAACATGGCCATCTCCTCCATTGGGTCGAAGAACCGGCGGGTGTAGAGCAGCGTTGCGAGCAGCGCACCGATGGCCAGCTGGCCGTCGGCCACCCGAAAACCACCGACCAGCAGCACGGCGGCGACCGTGACATTGCCGATCAGCACCAGCCCAGGGTCGAAAACCCCGAACAGCTGAATCACGCGCGCGTTGACCTCGCGGTAGCTTTCGACGAGCTTGCCGAACACGCTCTCGTTGTGCTTCTCGGTGCGAAAAGCTTTCACGGCGCGGATGCCGGTCATCGTCTCGACGAAACGTACGATCAGGCTCGCCGACGCAACCCGCGACTGCCGGAACAGGCTCTGCGAGCGCACCTGGAACCAGCGCGTGAGAATGACCAGCGGCAGCAGCGCGCCCAGGAGCACGAGACCGCTGGTGCCGTCGAGCAGCACCAAGGCGATTGCCGTGAACGACATATAGAGGATGCCCTGCACCAGTTGGTTGATGCCGGAGTCGAGCAGCTCCCGAATGGCATCGAGGTCGCTGGTCTGGCGCGAGATAATGCGCCCCGAGGTGTACGACTCATGAAATTCGAGGCTCAGCTTCTGGGTGTGCAAAAACACGCGCTTACGCAGGTCAATCAGCACGGCCTGACTCACCCGGGCACTCAACACGGTGTACCAGGCGATGAGCAGCGCGCCGAGTACCCCGGCGACGAGGTAGATCGCGCCGGTCGCGGCGAGCGGCATCCAGTCTTGTTCGAGCAGTGCGGGCAAACCGCGGTCGATGCCGAAGGCGATCAGTGCAGGGCCAGCCACCTGCGCGGCGGTCGAGACGACCACCACGAGCATGGCGAGCACGACCTTGGCGCGCACCGGAAAGAGCAGCGAGCCGAGCAGCCGCAGCGAGCGGGCCCGGATCTGCTTGCTTTCGGCCTTGGTGAAGTCGTGGCGTTCCTCACCCTGCACTCCACGGACACTCCCATTGGCGCTCACAGTGCTTCCTCCGCTCGGTTCGATTCTCGGCGTTCTTCGTCTTCCAGACTGGAGATGACGAAGGTGTAGTGCGGGCTGGTACGCAGCAGCTCGGAGTGCGTGCCGACCGCCGTGATGCGGCCGTCTTCAAGCAGTGCCACCCGGTCTGCGAGCATGACCGTCGACGGTCGGTGCGCCACGATCAGCGCCGTGGTGTCGACGAGCACCTCGCGCAGCGCGTTCTCCACGAGCGATTCGGTGTTCACGTCGAGCGCGGACAGCGGATCGTCCAAGATCAAAACGGATGGCCGCGCCGCGACCGCGCGGGCGAGCGCGAGCCGCTGCCGCTGCCCACCGGACAGGCTCATGCCTTCCTCACCGACGAGGGTGTCCACGCCGAGCGGGAGGTCGTGCACGAACCCTGCCTGCGCGATCTGCAGTGCCTGCGCGAGCGCGGCATCCGCTTCAGGGCTGCTGACGGCGAGGTCGGCACGCCCGAGCAGCACGTTGTCCCGAACGGACGCAGAGAACAGTGTCGCATCCTCGAATGCCATTGCGAGGTGGCTGCGCAGTTCTTCGCGGCCGAGCGCGCGCACGTCGACGCCGTCCAGCGTCACCGCGCCAGCCGTCACGTCGTACAGCCGGGTGGTGAGGGCCGTGAGCGTGCTCTTGCCCGAGCCGGTGAGGCCGACGAGCGCCATGGTCTCCCCCGGTTCGAGCACGAGGTCGATGCCGTCGAGCAGGTCAGGAAAGCGCTCGGGCGAGTCCGGGTAGCGAAAGTGCACGTTGTCGAACGCGAGCCGGCCGAGCGGCGCGGCCAGGGTGGCTGGGTCAGCGGGGTCGGTGATCTCGTTCGGGGTGTCGAGAATGTCGAAGAACCGGTCGGTGGCGGTGCGCGCATCGAAGGTCATCGACAGCAAAAATCCGATCGATTCCACCGGAAACCTAAGCACGGTGGCGGTCGCGAAGAACGCCAACAGCTCGCCGCCGCTTAGGTCGCCCTGGCTGGTAAGCCAGACGCCGACCACGAGGCACAGCGCGAACGCGACGTCGGGAACGAGCAGCAGCCAGAGCCAGATGCCGGCGATGGCACGCGCCTTCTCGATCTCGGTGCCGCGCAGGCTTTCGGCCTGGGAGGCGAAGTTCTTCAGCGCGAACGAGCCGCGGCCGAACGCCTTGAGTACGCGAATTCCGTGCACGGACTCCTCGACGGCGGTCGCGAGGTCGCCGGCCTGGTCCTGGCTGCGGCGGGCGATGACCGAGTATTTCTCCTCGAAGACGTAGCCGTAGATCCAGATCGGAATCGAGCAGACCACGAAGATCACGCCGAGCAGCCAGTGCATCCAGAGCAATATAGCGACGCCGACGACGATGGTGAGAAAGTTGACCACGAGCAGCACGAGCCCGAACGACACCCAGCGGCGAATCAGGTTGAGGTCGCTCACGGCGCGCGAGAGCAGCTGGCCGCTCGGCCAGCGGTCGTGAAAACTCACCGGCAGGTCCTGCAGCCGGGCGTAGAGGTGGTTGCGCATGCGCGCCTCGATGTGGGTGCCCGGGGTGAGCACGAACCAGCGGCGCAGGGCGATCATGATCGCCTCGACCACGCCGAGGGCCAGCACGATCCACACGGCCGGCCAGATCTGTGAGGCGCTGTCGCCGTTGCCGACGTTGCTGAGCGGGCCGTCGACGAGCCAAGCGAGCACCTGCGGGATGGCCAGGGCCACGAGACCGGCGAGCAGCGCGGCGACCATGCCGAGATAAATGCGCGGTAGCGCCGGTTTGGCATACGGGTAGAGCCGTTGCAGGCTGCGAAAGGTATTCGTGCGCACGGCCGGGTCGTTGGTGGGCGGCGGCGGTGCCGGTGGTGCAGTGGTGGTCATGGTCCAGTCCTGAATGTGGTGCGGGTGCAGCAGATGCTTGTGGTCACCAGACCGAGAGGTCGCGACACCAAACGCTCGCGTCATATGGCGCTGGCGGGTCGGCGATGCAGGGTGGCGAGCGGTGGTGTGCGTTTGGAGAACGCGCAGGCAGCGAGCTGCCGGGCGAAACGAGCGAATGGCTCGTTGTGACGATTGAGGCGCGGCTAGCCGACGAAACGCACGGCGATAGCGAGGTACCCAGCAAAGACGCCAAAGTGTGCGCCGTCGGTCGCAATCGCTGCGAGCGTGATCGGTGCTGTCTTTGTCATGTCTGCCTCCTGGGCGCCTCAAGAATGTGTGTCACATGCCCCCCGGATCAGGCAGCCTTTCAGACTATGGCGAAACGGGGGCAGAATACAAGTATTTTCTGCGGTGGGAGCATCCGCTCGAGGGAACGACAACTCGGCGACGAGCCGCGACCACCCGGTCTTTCCCAGCGTGAGGTCACGTAGTCTGGGTTCTGCGCCTATGCCCAGCGCGCCCGTTGGAAGGATTCTTCATGCTGCCCACCCTCTTCGGAATCGATTTTCTCGACTCTGAGTGGCTGATCCACTCTTTTGGATCGTTCGTTCTGCTGGGCGTCGCCGCGGTCGTGTTCATCGAGACCGGTTTCATCGTGCTGTCGTTCCTGCCAGGTGATTCCCTGCTGTTCACCGTTGGCCTGCTCACCGCGACCGGTGTGGTGCCGCTGCCGATCTGGGTGACCTGTCTGGTGGTCTTCATCGCTGCCTTCGCCGGCGACCAGCTCGCCTACGTCATCGGTCGAAAAGCCGGCCCTGCGGTGTTCTCGCGGGAGAAGAACCGTTTCTTCAACCCGAAGAACGTCGAGCGCACCAACGCCTTCTTCGCCAAACACGGCGGCAAGTCCATCATTTTGGCCCGATTTCTGCCGGTCTTTCGTGCCTTCGTGCCGGTTGCCGCCGGCGTCGGCAAGATGCGCTACCGCAGCTTCGTGACCTACAACGCCATCGGTGCCTTCGCCTGGGGCGTCGGCCTCACCCTGGTCGGGTTCTTCCTCGGCCAGATCGCCTTCGTCGAGAAGTACTCCGAATTCTTCATCATCGGCATCATTTTGCTCTCTGGAATCCCGATCCTCACCGAGCTGGGCAAGGCCGCGAGCACGACGCTCAAGGAACGCCGTGCCGCCTCCCGCGTTCAGCCGACGATCCCGGCCGATCTGCGCGAGTAAACCCGCCGCGACCGCGCCCGCGATTGGCAGCTGCTACGGTAACCGGCGTAGCGGCCACCCGTTTCGGGCGCGCTCATGACTCGCACCTGCTACCGAGCGGCGTTTAGGCGGGTCGCGGCGAGCAGTTCGGCGGCCGCGAGCGTCGTGATCTCGCTCGCGCGGGCATCCGTGAAGATCTGGGTGAGCACGGAGCCGATTGCGGCCACGCGCGTCGAGATCTGGCCGAGGTCGGCGTTCGGTTCGCTCGCCAGGTCGAGGTAGACGACGCCACCGGCGTTGACGACGAAATCCGGTGCCCAGAGAATGCCCCGCGCGTCCAGCTGGGCAGCACCGGCCGGTGCCTGGAGCTGGTTGTTGGCGGCTCCGCAGACGCCGAGCACGTTCAGCTCCGCGATGACGGATGCGCTCAGCACGCCGCCCAGGCCGCACGGCACGAACAGGTCGGCGTGCACCCGGTGAGCGTCGCCCACCGACACCCAGCTGGCACCGAGCTCGTCGGCGAGTGCGCGCTTGTCGGGGTTGATGTCGGTGACGGTGAGGGTGGCGCCGGCCGCGGAGAGTGCGGTGGCGAGGCGTCCGCCGACCTGGCCGAGGCCCGAGATCACGAGGTGGCGGCCGCGCACGTCACGGCTGCCGAACAGGGCCTCCAGGGTGGATTCGATGCTCGCGTAGACGCCGGCGGCTGTGGCATCCGCTGGCTCACCGACGCCGCCGCTCGCGGCGGGCAGTCCGCAGACGTGGCTCGTGCGTTCTGCCACGATGGCCATAAGCTCGGCGCTCGTTCCGACGTCTTCGGCGGTCATGTAGGCGCCATTCAGGCTCTCGATGGCGTCGCCGAGGTCAAGCATCGCCAGACGCTTCTGGGCGTCGGTCAGTACCGTGCCGAGCGGCAGATAGATGACGGACTTACCACCGCCGCGGTTCAGACCCGCGGCCGCGTTTTTCAGGGTCATGGCGGCGGAGAGGCGTAGGGCGTCGGCGACCGCGTCGGTCCAGGTCGCGTACTGCCACAGGCGGGCGCCACCGAGGGCCTGGCCGAGGCGGGTCGAGTGAATGGCCACCGTGATCATAAGCCCGGATCGTTCCCCGGTCGTGATCAGCACTTTCTCATGGGAAAGCGGAATCTGCGCGAGGGAATCGAGGGCGGCGGCAGGGTGCGTGAGGGTCATGGAAACTCCGTTGTCTCGGGCCTTGTGGGCCAAATGCGGCGGTGCCGGTGTATGGAACCGCCTTGATCAGGATAACCGGAGTGGGTGCGCAAAAAGCACCCCCGATTCAATATCGAAGGTGCTTCTTTCGGTTTGGTCTAGTGGAAGAAGTGGCGCTCTCCGGTGAAGTACATCGAGACGCCCGCAGCGGTGGCAGCGGCGATGACCTCGGGGTCGCGCACCGATCCGCCGGGCTGCACAACCGCTGCGATACCGGCGTCGAGCAGAACTTCGAGCCCGTCAGCGAAGGGGAAGAACGCGTCAGAGGCGGCGACCGAGCCCTCGGCGCGTTCGCCGGCCCGGCTCACAGCGAGGTGGCAGGAGTCGACCCGGTTGACCTGGCCCATCCCCACACCGACGGATGCTCCGGCGTGCGCCAGCAGGATGGCGTTCGACTTCACGGAACGGCACGACTTCCACGCGAATTCGAGGTCGGCGCGGGTGGCGGCATCCACTTCAGGGCCGGCCACGAGGGTCCAGCCGTCCGAGCTGAAGCCCTCGAAGCTGTCGGTCTCCTGCACGAGCAGGCCGCCGGAGATCTGATGCAGTTCGAGCGAGGAACGCTCGAAGTCGGCCGGCAGCTCGAGCAGGCGAATGTTCTTCTTCTTGGTGAGCAGTTCAACCGCGGCCGGCTCGAAACCGGGGGCCACGAGCACCTCGGTGAAGATCTCGCTGATAGTCTCGGCCATACCGAGGGTGACGACGCGGTTCGCGGCGATCACGCCGCCGAACGCCGAGATCGGGTCGCAGGCGTGGGCGCGCAGGTGGGCAGAGGCGATGGCATCCGGTGCGTTGGGCTTGGCAATGGCGATTCCGCATGGGTTCGCGTGCTTGACGATGGCAACGGCCGGTTCGCTGAAGTCGAAGGCGGCGCGCACCGCGGCATCCGCGTCGACGTAGTTGTTGTAGGACATTTCCTTGCCGTGCAACTGCTTGGCCTGGGCGATACCCCGGCCGCCTTCGCCCACGTAGAGCGCGGCGGCCTGGTGCGAGTTCTCGCCGTAACGCAGGATGGCGTCGCGGGTGACCTCGATGCCGAGGCCGGTTGGGAACGTGGATTCCTCTTCGTCGTCGTCATCGATGGTCGAGAAGGCGACGTCTTCGCCCAGTTCCTCGGTATCGTCTTGCCACTGGTCGTAGACGTTCTCGGTGAACCAGGCCGACACGCTCAGGTCGTAGTCGGCGGTGTGCTCGAAGGCGAGCGAGGCGAGCTTCTGGCGCAGCTTGAGGGTCGAGCCGCCAGTAGCAACGGCTTCGATGATCTCGCCGTAGTTGGCCGGGTCGACGACGATGGCCACGTTCGCGTGATTTTTAGCGGATGCCCGCACCAGCGCCGGTCCACCGATGTCGATCTGCTCGATCACGTCGGCAGGCTCGGCGCCGCTCTCTACGGTCTCGACGAAGGGGTACAGGTTGACGACGACGAGCTGGAACGCCTTGATGCCGAGCTCGTCGAGCTGCGCTTCGTGCGTTTCGAGGCGCAGGTCGGCGAGGATGCCGGCGTGCACGCCGGGGTGCAGGGTCTTGACGCGGCCGTCGAGCGACTCCGGAAAGCCGGTGACCGCCGCGACGTCGGTTACGTCGTAGCCTGCGGCGCGAATGGTGGCCGCCGTCGAACCGGTGGAGACGATTTCGACGCCATCCGCTTTCAGAGCCGCGGCGAGTTCGAGCAGGCCGGTCTTATCGCTCACGGAGATGAGTGCGCGCTCGATGGCGATCTGGTCCCGGTTACGGTACGAGCTGGGCGCGTTGGTGTGTCCACTCATGCGTTGGAGTTCTCCTTGAGGTTCATGTGTCCGTTGGCGATGTCGAGCACGGCCTGGATCAGCAGGCGACGCTCGACGATCTTGATGCGATTCTGCAGGGAAGTTTCGGTGTCACCTGGCAGCACGGCGACGCGCTCCTGCACCAGGATTGGGCCCTCGTCGACACCGTTGTCGACCACGATGATGCTCGCACCGGTCTGCACGGCCCCGGCAGCGAGGGCGTCGCGCACGGCGTGCGCCCCTGGAAACTCGGGCAGGTAGGCGGGATGGGTGTTGATCAGGTTCGGCGACAGAGCGGCGACTACGCGCGGCGGCAGCAGACGCATCATGCCGCTGAGCACGACCAGGTCGGGCTGCCACTGCTGAATCTGCGCGAGCAGTTCGTCGCCCCAGGCCGCGCGGTCCTTGAAGGAGGAAAAGGGAACGGAGAATGCGGGGATCCCGAATTCGACCCCGAGCTCGAGCCCGTCGGCGTCTCGGTCGGCGCCGATCGCGACAACTCTCGCGGGAAACTCGGCGTCTTCTGACGCCTCCAGCAGGGCCCGCAGATTGGATCCTCCGCCGGAGATCAACACGACAATAGACAGCACGGTCTGAGCTTACCGTTTGGCGCGGCGCACTGACGGGAGTCGTACCCGGCCGGCCAGCATACCGAGTGCCGCCGCGACACCGATTTCGGCGGCGGCCAGCGCACCGACCAACAGCGGATTCGGCCCAACCTCCACGAGGCGGCCAGGGCCCATCGCGCCGGCCGCCCACCAGGCCAGCAGGCCAAGCAGGGCGCCGCCGACGACTCCCATGCCGAGGCCGGTGAGCACGTGTTCGAGGGTGGTGCGTTCGGGCACTCCCTGGCGGTCCAGAAACTGCCGGGTCACGACCGCGAAGGCGAAACCGACGAGCACGGGTACGAGCAGGCCGAGAAAGCCGTAGGCCGGGGTGCCCTGGGGCAGCGCGCCGAACAGTGGCAGGCCGGGGAGGGTGCCGACGGCGGTACCGATCGGCGAGACGCTGGATCCAACGCCCAGCGCGACGCCCGGCCCGACGAACCAGGCGGCGGCCCAGATGACGAGGTTGGGAATGAGGGCCAGCTGCGCGAGGGTGATGGTGGCGCCGCCGAACACACCAGCCTGCACGGCCTCGTAGAGCCCGATGATGGTCGCGTAGTTGATGGCGATGAGCACGGTAACAGCCACGGCAGACACGATCAGCACCCCGGCTGCGGCCGCCGTTCCGCCGCGCAGCGCGCCCTCGATCACGGTGCGAATGATCTGCGGTATCCGCTGATACCACAAACGGATGCCCCGGCTCACCCGGTCCAGGCCCTCCACGGCCTCGGCAGTCTTGCGCCGCCCCAGTTCGGCCCCCACCAGAACCCCGGCGGCATAGATGAGCGGTGGCAGCAGGATCCCCTGCAGCTGATCGGGCGCGACCGTCTCCGACACTGCGGACAGGGTCACGAGGCAGGCGAGAATCGCATAGGTTCCCACAGCGACGCCGACGCCGGTCCAACGGTGTGGGGTTTCGGCGGCACGCCGGCCGGTGTGCACGCCCATGAGCACCGAGAGCATGGCGAAACCGAGTGGCACGACCGAGATCAGAAATGGCGTGTCTGCGCCGGCCAGGCCGAGGGCTGCGGCCACGTCCGGACCGACCCGCACCATGAGGTCGACGCCGTTGCCGAGCAGCCAGATATCGGCAGCAGCACGCCAGAACACGAACCATTCCACCGACAGTCCGAAATGGGCGGCCCAGAGGACGGTGAGCGGCACCATGGCGATGCCGATGCCAATGGCGACAACAAGTAATGCCTCGAGAGCGGCGAGCAGGGCGGTCGTTATGCGGTTCATCCGTTGCGAGCCTATATCGCCGGGGCGACAATGCGCGCCAGGCGCACGTCCCGGTACCGAACTGCGGAGATTCCCGGCGCGAGGGCCGGCCCGCACCCGAACGTGCGGGCGATTACGCGGCGCGCCAGGGGCATCCGCTCGAAATCTCCGCAGATCTGCACGCCCACCCGCCCACGCACGCAAAAGGGGCTCGCCAACATTCCGGCGAGCCCCTCGTTGAGAGCGATCTACAGTGCGGCGAGTGCCTCGCGCAGCAGGGTCGCAGCCTCGCTCGGCGTCTTGCCGACCTTGACTCCGGCGGCCTCAAGGGCCTCCTTCTTGCCCTGGGCGGTTCCGGCTCCGTCGGAGACGATGGCGCCGGCGTGGCCCATGGTCTTGCCCTCGGGTGCGGTGAATCCGGCCACGTAGCCAATGACCGGCTTCGTGACGTGCGCCTTGATGTACTCGGCGGCCTTCTCTTCAGCGTCGCCGCCAATTTCGCCGATCATGACGATCGCCTTGGTCTCCGGGTCGTTCTCGAAGGCTTCGAGCGCATCGATGTGCGTGGTCCCGATGATGGGGTCGCCACCGATGCCGATCGCGGTGGAGAAGCCGAGGTCCCGCAGTTCGTACATCATCTGGTAGGTCAGGGTGCCCGACTTGGAGACGAGTCCGACCGGGCCCTTGACGGTGATGTTCGCCGGCGTGATGCCGACGAGCGCTTCACCGGGCGTGATGATGCCGGGGCAGTTCGGGCCGATGATGCGGGTCTTGTTGCCCTTTTTGATGGCGTAGGCCCAGAACTCGGCCGAGTCCTGCACTGGGACACCCTCGGTGATGATGACGAGCAACGGAATCTCGGCGTCGATCGCTTCGATGACGGCGTCCTTGGTGAACACCGGCGGTACGAAGACGATCGACACGTCGGCGCCGGTCTTCTCGACGGCCTCGGCAACCGTGCCGAAGACGGGCAGTTCGACCGAACCGTGCACGACGGTGGTGCCGGCCTTGCGCGCGTTGACGCCACCGACGACCTGGGTACCGGCCTTGAGCATGAGGGCGGTGTGCTTGGAGCCCTCACCTCCGGTGATGCCCTGAACGATGACCTTGGAGTCCTTGTTGAGGAAGATTGACATTCTTGGTTGTCCCTTACTTCGCGGCGTGGGCGAGTTCGGCGGCCTTGGCGGCGCCCTCGTCCATGGTGGCGGCCAGTGTTACGAGCGGGTGGTTCGCCTCGGCGAGGATGCGACGACCCTCCTCGACGTTGTTGCCGTCGAGGCGAACGACGAGCGGCTTGTTGGCGGCAGAACCGAGCTCGGCGAGCGCGCCCACGATGCCCTTGGCGACGGCGTCACAGGCAGTGATGCCACCGAAGACGTTGACGAACACGCTCTTGACCTGCGGGTCGCCGAGAATGACGTCGAGGCCGGCGGCCATGACCTCAGCGGATGCTCCGCCCCCGATGTCGAGGAAGTTGGCCGGCTTGACGCTACCGAAGTTCTCGCCGGCGTAGGCGACGACGTCGAGGGTCGACATGACCAGTCCAGCGCCGTTGCCGATGATGCCGACTTCACCGTCGAGCTTCACGTAGTTGAGGCCGGCAGCCTTGGCCTTGGCTTCGAGCGGGTCAGCCGCAGCGGCGTCCTCGAGGAGCGCGTGCTTGGGGTGACGGAAGTCGGCGTTCTCGTCGATCGTCACCTTGCCGTCGAGCGCGATGATGTCGCCCTCTTCGGTGAGTACGAGCGGGTTAACCTCGACCAGGGTCGCGTCTTCACCCTTGAACACGTCGTAGAGCTTGACGAAGACCGGTGCGACCTTGTCGACGAGCTCGGCCGGGAACTTGGCGTCGATCGCGATCTGCTTCGCCAGCGCGAGGTCGATGCCGACCATCGGGTCGACGGCGGTGTAGGCGAGCGCCTCGGGCTTCTCGACGGCGAGAACTTCGATCTCCACGCCGCCCTCGTAGCTGGCGAGCGACAGGTAGGACCGGTTGGACCGGTCCAGCAGCACGGAGAAGTAGAATTCCTGCTTGATGCGGGCACCGCCGGCCACCATGACGCGGTGAACGGTGTGGCCCTTGATGTCCAGGCCCAGGATGCTCTGGCCAGCGGCCTCGGCGTCATCCGGAGTCTTGGCTACCTTGACGCCGCCGGCCTTGCCGCGGCCGCCGACCTTGACCTGCGCCTTGACTACGACAACGCCACCGAGCTTCTCGGCCGCTGCACGTACTTCGGCGGGGGTGTCTGCGATGATGCCCGGCAGAACCGGCACACCATATTCCTCAAAGAGGTCTCTCGCTTGGTACTCGTAAAGATCCACGCTGCTCTTCCAATCCGCGTCTTGGCGATCACACCGCCGGTGAAGATATATGAGGTTGTTGGTGACAGCAGTTCAGCCGTAAATTAGCTCGACATCAAGACAAACTGGCCCTTGGAAACTCTATCGCGTGAATTGAGCGTCACGGCGCACCCCGCAGGCTCCCGAAACGATGCTGTGCCGCCACAAAGCGCTAGCGCGAAGGCTAGCCACACCTTGCTGGACGACGCCGCCACCGAGTGCTTATCTAGTGGTATGACTGATCTTGTTCAAACGGTGGAACCGCACGCCGCCGGCCTCGCCTCCCGGCTGAACTGGCTGCGCGCCGGTGTTCTGGGCGCGAATGACGGCATCGTCTCCGTCGCCGCCCTCGTCGTCGGTGTCGCCGCCGCAACCACCGATTCCCATGTGATTCTCATCGCCGGGGTCGCGAGCCTGCTCGCCGGCGCCATTTCGATGGCCCTCGGCGAGTACGTGTCGGTCAGCAGTCAGCGCGACTCCGAGCGCGCCCTGATTGCCAAGGAGACCTGGGAGCTCGAAAACGAGCCCGAAGAAGAACTCGCCGAACTGGCCGGATTCTACGAGGCCAAGGGGCTCTCCAGCCAGACCGCCCAGCAGGTCGCACTCGAACTCACCAAGCATGATGCCCTCGCAGCGCATCTCGAAGTCGAGTTGCACATCACCGAGCAGGACGTGTCGAATCCCTGGCACGCGGCCTACGCATCCGCTGTCGCCTTCACCGTCGGCGCTGCGCTCCCCCTGCTCGCCGTACTGCTGCCCCCGGCCGAATACCGGATTGGCGCTACGTTCTTCGCGGTACTGATCGCGCTCGTCATCACCGGCTGGCTCAGCGCCCACCTCGGCAACAGCCCCAAGCCGCGCGCCATCGCGCGCATCGTCATCGGCGGCATTCTCGCCCTCGCGGTGACCTACGTCATCGGTGCGCTGATCGGCGGCGGTGTTTAGGGCGATGGCTCACAGGCAACTCCGGGTTACGCCCTCATCGCGTGGATAGGCTGAAAATATGGCATCACTGCACATCGGAGCTGGCCCCATTTCTCGATCATCAATCCGCACCGCTGGCGTGCTCGACGCAGGCGTCGTGCTGGCCTTCGCTGCGATCGGTCGCCTCAGCCACGGCGAGAGCCTGGCCGGCATCGGCGAGACCTACTGGCCGTTCCTCGGCGGCCTCATCATCGGCTGGCTGGTGCTGCGCGCCTGGCGTCACCCGCGCACAATCGTCTGGACCGGCCTCGGCGTCTGGATCGCCACCGTGGCCGGCGGTCTCCTGCTGCGCCTGGCCAGCGGCCAGGGCGTGCAGTTGAGTTTCGCGATCGTCACAACCATCGTGCTCGGCGTGTTCCTGCTCGGCTGGCGTGCCATCGCCGCGCTCGTACAACGCGCCTCTAGCCAGCGGATGCCCACCGCCGTCTGACCCGCAGGCGGCACCTTGTGCTGTTCTAGCCGGCGGCGATCGCGTCAAAGAGCAGGTACGCGCCGAACAGGCCAGCCGCCATCAGCGCGGCCAGCGAGAGCGCCACTGCCCGATCGGGCCAGCGACGACCTCCGCCGAGAATCAGAAGCAGGCCCACTGCGCCCTCGCCCCACCATTGCGGGCCGCCGATCAGCACCGCGCCGTAGAACGCCTCGCCGAGGATAAGCCCGCTCATCACGGCCAAACCCAAGCGGTGCCAGAGCGGATGCCGGCGGCCGGCCAGGTCACCCGCCAGCCCACACAGCGCACCGGCGCCGATGGCAACGATCGCCCACAGCACGAGCACGCGGGATGACTCCGACTCCGCGCCGAGCGCGGCCCAGGTTGCGACCAGCGCCACCAGCGCGGTCGCGCCGACCAGGATCGCGCGCGAACCGCGAGCTCGGGTCAGAGCTGCAACGGTGAACGGGAGCAGACCCCACAGCGCGCTGGTATTGGCGAGGGTGGTCCACGGCTCCGGCAGCACGGTGTAGAGCGCTCTGGCCAGCAGCCCGGTCACAATCCCGGCGCCGACCGCCACGAGCAGACGGCGGGCGAGCGTCACTGGCCGGCGCATCCGTTCGTTGGTCCGGGTCATCCTGCGAGCCTAGATGCTGCGCGCCGCTACAATTGATTTCGAATGTAGATACGACACTCTGGGAGATATAGTCGCTAATTTCTTGTACGAGTCTCGCTTTCCTGTTCGATTTATGAGATAATTGTGGTATGGCGATCAAGGACGATCCACCTCCCAATCCACCTCCGGATATGCCTCCAAAGATGCCTTCGGAGACACAGCCGGACACCCCGTCAGGTACGCAGGCATCGAGCGCGAGTCGCGAGCCAGATGTTTCCGAGGCAGATGTTTCGGCGGCAGATGTTTCGGCGCCTGCGCCTTCGACGGAGGATCCTGCGGCCGCTGCTCTTTCGACGGCTGATGCTCTTGCGGCGGAGGATGCGGCGGCCGGCGCCCGAGCGGCGGCCAATGCCGCCGAGCTCGCGGAGTGGCTGGCCGAGCTGGCGGCGGCGGGAATCAAGCCGGGTAAGTCCCCGCGAACGCACCGGTCAGCGGGAACCAAGACAATCTCCGGGGTGCAGTCGTTGAACTATGTCGTCGCAGCCTCCCTGGAAGAGTGGAAGGCACGTCCGGTCGATGTGGAGCAGGTGCGGCTGCTCGACGCAGTGCGGCACTGTGACCTCCAGATCAATCGGGCCCACGCTGCTCGGGCCGCCGCGATTGACGACCTCGCCCTGTTTGTGGCGAGCACCGCAGTGACCGGCCGTCCGCTGCCCCGGGCGTTACTGACGCACGAGGCGCAGACTGCGGGTGAGCAGGGCCTGCCCTTGCAACGCTGGTCGGAGAAACAAGCCGCCGAGGAAGGTCTCGTTGCCGAACTCGCCTGCCTGCTGCGGGTGCACGAGAACACGGCACGCAACCTGCTCTGCGTGAGCAAGCTGCTGCAACGCACCCTGCCCACTACCCGGGCCAAGCTCGCCGACGGATCGATCAGCTACCGACACGTCGAGGTCATCGTCGACAACGCCCTATCCCTGCCCGACGACGCCCGGGCCGCATTCGAAGCCGAAGCCCTCAACGGGATCGACGATCTGACCGCCAACCAGCTGAAGAAGCGGGCGATCACCATCCGGGAACTCTCCCACCCCGAATCCATCGTGAAACGCCACAAAAGCGCGCTCAGCCAGCGTTGTTTCTCGGTGATGCCCGCCCGCGACGGCATGGCCTGCCTCGAGCTGATCCTCACCCAGGAAGACGCCGCCGCCATCAACGACCGCGTCGACACCGTGGCGCGCAGCCTGCACAACGCCGCCCAGCAGGAACCCGTCGACACTCGCACCCTCGGCCAGCAACGCCTCGACGTCGCCGTCGACCTCCTATTGACCGGCGTGACCGAGACCGGGCTCGGTGCCGGGGTGCAGGGGCTGGTGAACGTGACCGTGCCGGCGCTGACCCTGATGGGCCTCAGCGAAGAGCCAGGCACCCTCGACGGATTCGGCCCGATCGACGCCGAGACCGCCCGCCGGGTCGCCGCCTCCGCGAAAAGCTTCACCCGCATCCTGATCCACCCCGAAACCAGTGCGGTGCTCAGCGTCGGCAAAACCCGCTACAAAGTCCCCGCCGACCTGAAGAAATGGCTCGAAATTCGAGACGGAACCTGCCGATTCCCCGGCTGCACCCGCCAGGCACGACACAGCGAAATCGACCACACCCACGACTGGCAATACAACGGCGAAACCCGCTGGGACAACCTCGCCCACCTTTGCAAACGCGGCCACCGCCTCAAAACAGAATCCGGCTGGACCGCCGAACAAAGCCCCGACGGTGTCCTCCACTGGAGCAGCCCCGCCGGCAAACACTACGCCACCCACCCCGCCACCCGCCTCGGGCCAACCTCGGCCGCAAAAGAATGCGGCCCCACCATCGATATCAGGCGACGGCCCATCGACGTCTGGGCCGACCTCCCCGATCCCAACGAGGCCGACCCAAACCAGGCCGACCCCAATAGAGGCAGCCCCAATCAGGACAGCGACAGTCCCCCGTTCTAAATCCTCGAAGCCGTTCTCAGGCTTGAATCATGGGCGGTCCGGCATTGGCATTACCACCGAGCTGTGGGTGATGGGCGCTTGATTCGCGGGCCACGGTACCCCCGCGTCACCCGACGATCAAGCGCCAGGTATCAACTGTCCGGGCCGGCCACAGCGGCTTACTCAGACCGGCGCAATCCCGGAGTCGCGAGCAACTGGCCGTCACGCAGCACCGCGAGCACGTCGATGGCGAAGCGATCGGTCATCTCGTTCAGCGTCGCCTCACCGCCTGCCACGATCGCCGTCGCGAGTACGTCGGCCGTGACGATGTCGGCGGCGAACACGCTCACCTGGCGAAACGGCGATGGCTCGCTGTTCAAGGCCGTCCAGATGTGTTCACCGCGTTCCGCGCTGCCAGAGGTAGCCACGGCCCGAAGCGGATGTCGCAACGGCACGCTCGCAATCACGTCACCCCGATCGAATGGGTCGACGATCGCGACGACCCATTCTGGGATATCGGTCACCGCGGCCGGAGCCGCCACGCGGTGCCCGGTCGGCATCGCACTGTCGGCGGACTCCCACGCCTCAAATCGATCGCTAGGTCGGCCGCTGACCAAGACGTCACCGCCCGCGTTGATTGACCAGTTGGCGAGGCCGTTCGTGCTCAGGGCCGCCCCGGCTTCGGCGATGGCGAGCCCCTTGACCACTCCAGAGAGGTCGATCACGCCGTCGGCACGATGCGGCGTGAACACGCCCTGGGTGCGATCGCGCCAGTTCAGCGCTACGGCGTAGCAATCGCGCAGGCCATCACTGGCATCGGTCAATCGGATGTCGCCGCGCGCGACCCGGCTCAGCTCCGAGTCCTTCCGGTACAGGCTGAACTGCTCATCCCAGCGCCCAAACACCGTCGCCACCGTCTGCGCAGCAGAAGCCAGGGCAGACGCGCCGTGCTCGAAATCAGCGGCGCCGAGTCGCAGGCTCACCATTGTGCCCATTGTTGCGAATGTGAGCGCAGGCATCCGTTCATATTGACGGCGCATCGTCAGCACCTAGAACCCAGCCGAATCGAGAGCTGACTGCAGCGACTGCAGGTAGCCGTCGGTTGTATAGGTGGCGCCACTCACGTTCTGTACGCTCGCACTCTGTGCGGCGAGCACTTCAGAACGAAGAATTGGCGCTGCGCGATTGCTGATCTGCACCGATCTGCCGTCGTGGTTGGTGAGCTGCAGGGCGGTGATGTCGGTGATCGTGCTGGCGTCGATCGTGACGGAGACCTGCATATTGCCGAACCGAGTGGCCACGACCGAGCCGGTGAAGGTTCCCGATTGTGCGGCAGCCGTCGCGGATGCCGCAGAGGTTGCAGCAGCGGCTGCCGCATCCGCCACCGCAGCCGGGTCGGTTCTGACAGCGCTTAAGGCAAGACTGTGCGAGGCGTCAATGGCCTGCGAGCCAAGCTGCCAGCCGATGCCGACGATCGACACCGAGGCCAGTGCGGCCAGTGCTACGGCGCGTGCTCTCACCAGTCAAACCTTTCGTAATGGATCTGCTTCTTGGGAACCCCGCCCGCACGGGCATCACGCACGACGGCGTCGGTCCACGGGCGGGGACCGCAGATGTAGATATCGGAGTCAAGAAGTTCGGGAACGATCTTGCGCAGGGTGATTCCGGCGCGGGCCGCATCCGCTGGCAGCCAGGTACTCACACCCTTGGGACGTTTGCCGGCGATGATGCGCAGCTCGGCCCCCCGCACCCGGCACAGGTCGGTGAGCTCGTCGACCAGGTAGGTGTCGCCAAGGCTGTGCGAGCGCAGCAGCACGGTGGCGTTGCCCGGCGCGAACGATACCGTTTCCAGCAGCGAGCGGATGGGAGCGACGCCGATGCCTGCGGCGACCAGCACGACGCGGGGCGACGTGCGAGCGTTCTCGGTGAACAGCCCGTAAGGGCCTTCGAAGCTCACCCGGGTACCGCGTTTCAATTGGGGAAGCTGCTGCGAGGCATCGCCGAGACCGCGAACCGTGATGCGCAGTCCGCGCTCGCTCGGGGCCGATGACAGCGAGAACGGGTGTGCCTGCCACCAGAGCCCGTTGGCCCAGAACCGCCAGACAAAGAACTGCCCGGAGGTCGCCCGGAGTTTGTCGAGCTGGTGCCCGGTCAGGGTGATGGAGACAACGCCCGGGGCGACGGCGTCTACCCGGTCCACGACGAGCCGGTGGCGCAACGACCGCGTGACCGGCAGCAGAAACCGAAACACGATGATGGCACCGGCAACCGCTACATAGAGGGCGAGCCAGTAGTAGCGGGCGATGGCCCCCTCGCTGAGCAGGTTGCCGACACTCAACTGGTGCGGAATCGCGACGAGCACCGACAAATAGGCGAGCAGGTGCACGGCATGCCAGGCCTCGTAGCGAAATTTGCGACGCACGACCACGAGCGAGGTGATGACGACGCCGATCATGAGCGCGAGGCCGAGAAAGGCCAGCGGCATGTCGGGCAGGCTCGTGAACATATTCCAGACCTCGGCGAACACGTTCACGTTTTCGGCGAGGGCATAGCCGGTGATGAGCAGGGCCGCGTGGCCCAGTATGAGATAGAGGGCCGGCTTGCCGAGCGACTGGTGCACGGCCATGGCCTGATCATGCCCGAAGGCGCGGTCGATTGGGGGCAGCCGTGCGGCCAGCACGAGCATTACGAGCAGCAGGTCGGTGCCGACCAGGCCGGCGATGATTCCGAGGGAGGTGAAGGCGTCCGCCGGCGTGGCGAACTTGGCCGCTCCCCCGTCGGCGAGAAAGATGGCGATGACGATGGCGACCGAGGCGACGCAGAGAATCTGCAGGCTGTCGGCGAGGCGCATCCGCTTCTGGTAGGCGGGGTGCGGCGAAGTTGCGCGGGGGGTTTTCACGGCCGCCGGGCCGGTTCGGGTGGTGCGCGTGTCGAGGCTCATGAGTAGAGCATCGACCGAGGTCCCATCGAACAGCTATCGATAACCTGTGAACAGTCTGTGTGTCGTCAATGCCTATTTTTCAGCTGAACCTGCGCCCGCACCAGCAGCACGATGATGAGGGCAATGACGCTGCCGAGCACCGTCTCGAGCACGCGATCGACCAGCAGCGCCGGCACGGAAACCGGGCTAGTGAGGTGCACCACGGTGAGGGCGAGCGGGGTCACGAACAACAGGGCGGCGCCGTAGTGTCGGCCGATCAGAATTTCGGCGCCGAACTGACCGAGCGCGATAACCAGAATCAACACCGCGACCGGCGGGCCAGGCAGCAGCACGAGCGCGGTCACGCCGACGCCGAGCGTCGTGCCGATCATGCGGTGGAATGCCCGCGACACGGAGTGCTTCGCGCCGGGCGGTGGCAGCACCGCTACAACGCTGACCACCGCCCAATACGGATGTCCGATCCCCGCCGCGAGGGCGAGGGAACCGGCGGCGAGCGCCCCGACGACGTTCTGGCCAATGGAGTTCCACACCTGGCGGTCGCGAATAGCAGCCGGACGCACGAGGGCACCGCGCAATAGGTTCTTGTAGAGGTCGGGTTCGCGCTGCCCGGAGACCCGGCGCAGAAACCAGCCCGACATCGTCAGTAGCCAGGCGAACGCGGCCGAGGCGATGGCAACGAGCAGCCGCGGCCAGAATTCCTCGCCCGGAGTGGGCAGCTGCGCGATCACGGCATAACCAAAAACGAAGAAGATCGGTGTGGCCGGAAACAGCCCGGCCGTGGCTGCCACGAGAATTCCGGCGACGATCACCACGACCAGTCCGGCAGTGAGCACGATCAGTGGCGCCTCGATCAGGGCGAATGCGAGGGCGAACGTGATGATCGCGAGCATGAGAGCGCCGGCGACGGTGACCGTGCGCAACCGTACCCGGTACGGCTCGTTGCGGCCGAACAGCGCCGTCATGGCGCCGAAGGCGGCATAAGCGGCCCAGTCGAGGTGGCCGGTGAGTACCAGAATGGTGAGCGGCAGCGCGGCGGCGACCGCGGCCCGGGTGGCGACCTCGAACTGGAAGGATCGCAGGGAGCGCGCCCACTGCCGCAGGGATTCGGGCTGCCGCAGGGATTCGGGCTGGCCCGATTCCTGCCCCGGCGCGGGTTGCACGGGGTGCATGCTAGATCTTTTCGATCGGGGCGATCTTGATCAACAGCTTTTTGGCACCCATGGTGTCGAACTGCACGTGCGCGATGCGTTTGGTGCCCTCGCCGGTGACCTGGTTGACCCGGCCCTCGCCGAAATCATGGTGGCGGATGCGGTCGCCCGCCGCCAGCTCGAGGCTGCCGTTGTCGCGCACCGTTCCGGTGATCTTGTTCGCCCACTCGGTCTTCGGCTTGCCCGGCGGAAGGCCGGTCGGCTTCGCACTATTGCCGTAACTGCTGCGGCCGCCGTAGCCGTCGCTTGCGCCGGACGATCCGCTGAGGGAATTACCGAACCCACCACGAAACCCAGTACCGAGGCCACCATCGCGGCGTGCATTCAGAGCGCGCGGTTGGGTGCCGCCGCGGGAGTTGGCCATGCCCGGCGACTGCTTCCAGTCGATCAGCTCGGCCGGAATCTCCTGCAGGTACCGGCTCGGCATGGCCACGTTGATGTCGCCGAACTGGGCCCGGGTCATGGCGAGCGAGAGGTAGAGCCGCTTGCGGGCGCGGGTGATGCCCACGTAGAACAGGCGACGTTCTTCGGCCGGGCCGCCGGGCTCGTTCGCCGACATCTGGTGCGGCAGCAGCCCCTCTTCGACACCGGTGAGGAACACGGCCTCATACTCGAGGCCCTTCGCGGTGTGCAGGGTCATCAGCGACACGGTTCCCGAGGCGTCGTCGAGGTCGTCGGCAGCCGCCACGAGTGACACCTGGGTGAGAAAGTCGACGAGACCGCCGTCGGGGTTCTCCTTGTTGAAGTCCTTGGTCTGGGCAACGAGCTCTTCGATGTTCTCGGCTCGTACTTCGTCTTGCGGGTCACGGCTGTTTCGCAGCACGGCGAGCAGTCCGCTGCCGCTCAGCAGAAACTCCAACACTTCGCTGACGTTCGAGCCGCCCACCGGCACACCGTCATCGGTGACCGAGGTGGGCACGAGCATGAGCGCGGCGGCATCGAGCAGTTCGGCCAGCTTCAGGATGGCGCCGGTCACCTTAGGGCCGAGGCCAAGCGCAGCGGAGTTGCGCATGGCCTGCCGAAAGGTGAGGTCATTGTCGTCGGCGAAACTCGACAGCCCGGTCTCGGTGGCCGGGCCGATGCCGCGCTTGGGGGTGTTCAGAATGCGGCGCAGGGCGAGTTCGTCGACCGGGTTGGCGACGGCGATGAGGTAGGCCAGGGCGTCCTTGATCTCGGCCCGCTCGTAGAACTTGGTGCCGCCGACCACCCGGTACGGCGTGGCCGAGCGCACCAGGATCTCTTCGAGCGCTCGGGTCTGCGCGTTGGTGCGGTAGAACACGGCCATGTCGCGGTAGGCCATGCCTGCCGCGTGCAGCACCTGAATCTCGTCGGAGACGAACTGGGCTTCGTCGTGCCCTGAGTAGGCTGTAAAGCCCACGATCTTCTCGCCGTCGCCGCCCGCGCTCCACAGTTTCTTGTCGGTGCGGTCGAAGTTGTGGCCGATCACGGCGTTCGCGGCCGAGAGAATGTTTTGGGTCGACCGGTAGTTCTGCTCGAGCAGAATCACCTTCGCTCCGGGGTAGTCCCGCTCGAAGCCGCTGATATTGCGGGTGTCGGCGCCGCGGAAGGCGTAGATGGACTGGTCGGAGTCGCCGACCACGGTGAGCGATGCCCCTGGGATGGCGCCGGAGGCGTCACGCAGGTTGCGCACGTGCACGCCGTCGTCGTCCATCTCCTGTGCGAGCTCGGGCGTGACCGGCCTTGTGAGCTCGTGCACGAGGGCGTACTGGGCGTGGTTGGTGTCCTGGTATTCGTCGACCAGCAGGTGCCGGAATCGACGCCGGTAAAGGGCGGCGACCTTGGGGAACGCGCGGAACAGGTAGACGGTCTCGCCGATGAGGTCGTCGAAGTCGAGCGCGCTTGCGGCCCGCAGCCGGGCGGAGTATTGCCGAAAAATCTCGACGAACATGACCTCCTGCGGGTCGCTCATGTTCGCGTTGCGAGCGTAGGAATCGGCGTCGGCGAGCTCGTTCTTGAGCTTGGAAATCTTGGCGCCCGCCGACCCCGGCGTGAACCCGTAGGTGTCGGCGTCAAGTCCCTTGATGATGCGCTTGAGGGTGACCTTGGTATCGGCCGAGTCATAGATGCTGAACGTGCTGGACAGGCCGATCTTCTCGGCTTCGCGGCGCAGAATGCGCACGCAGGAGGAGTGGAAGGTGCTGATCCACATTCCGTCGGAGCCCTGGCCGAGGATGGCGTGCACCCGCTCGCGCATCTCGGCGGCGGCCTTGTTGGTGAAGGTGATTGCGAGAATCTGGCTCGGCCAGGCATCGCGGGTTTCGAGCAGGCTTGCGACCCGACGGGTGAGCACACTCGTCTTGCCCGAACCGGCGCCGGCGATGATGAGCAAG
Organism: Cryobacterium aureum; assembly: GCF_002954245.1. Lineage (GTDB taxonomy): Bacteria > Actinomycetota > Actinomycetes > Actinomycetales > Microbacteriaceae > Cryobacterium > Cryobacterium aureum. The sequence continues at coordinate 24,787 of NZ_PPTG01000001.1, forward strand.
GCCTGGCCGCGGTATTCGACCGCCTCTTTCTGCTGCGGGTTGAGCCCGTCGAGCAGCGGACTCTGCTGGGTGTTGCCGGTGCCCGCGTAGCCGGATGCATCAAGAATGATCGGCGTGGCCGAGCGGCCGGCGGTTGCGGGCGCGGATTCCGCGTTAAGAGGTGTGATCATGTCAGTTTCCAGTGTAGGCGAGGCCCCTGACATGAGGCCGGGTTAGCGCAGCCCGTCGCGCACGTGCACGGCCAAATCGGGGTGGTCGGCGAACACGCCGTCGACGCCCGAGTCGAGAATGACGCGAAATTCGGACTGCCAGTGACCAAAGTCCGCCCTGCGGGTGCCGCTCTGGAACGTTGTCGCCAAGAATTTGTTCTCCGGGCGCAAAGTCCAGCAGTAGATCTCCAGCCCGGCGGCATGGGCATCATCGACCAGCGCGGATGCCCCGGTCACTTCGCCCGCGTCATCCGTTTCCAGAATGAGCGATTTGGGCACGCTGATCCCGTCGATCCCATCAGAACCCGCGGCCAGGCTCGCGAGGCCGTCAGCGGTGAGGTGCTCGGCGTAGCTGAGCGCGCCGGCGCCGTACTCGGAGAGCTGGTCGGCCGGGTGCCCCTGGTCTTCGAGTAGGAAGATGTGTTTGCCACGCACGCCCTGGGCGCGCACCTGGGCGAGCACGCTCGGTTCGAAGCTCTCCACGGTGAGCCGGTCGGTGTTCCATCCGGCCCCGGACACCTCGGCGGCGAACAATTCGGGCAGTGGCAGGTCAAGGCTGGCGAAATAGTTGCCGTGCTTGATCTCGGCCACGATGCCGAGCACCCGGTCGGTCTGCCCGGCCGCGGCGTCGACCAGGTCGAACAGGTCGCGCAGGCGCAGAATCGGCTGCTGATCGTCGAAGGTGGTGTTGCTCTGGCGCAGGGTCGGCAGGCGTTCCCTGGCGCGCAGAATGCTCAGTTCCTCCCAGGTGAAGTCCTCGGTAAACCAGCCGGTGACCGACTTGCCGTCTATGTGTTTCTCGGTGCGGCGAGCGGCGAATTCGGCGCGCGTGGCGACATCCGTTGTGCCGGAGATCTCGTTTTCGTGGCGAATGACGAGCACCCCGTCGCGGGTGGCGACCAGGTCGGGTTCAACGGCATCGGCGCCGAGCGCGAAGGCAAGGTTAAAAGCGGAACGCGTGTGCTCGGGCCGGTGGCCGCTCGCCCCGCGGTGGCCAATCACGATCGGTTGCATGCTTTCAGGCTAACAACGGGGCCATGACGGATGCAGGGGTCGGGCATCCGCTGACAGCGAAACGAGTGCGAAACACCGCCGGAAATGCTGCAAATCGGCTGATCCCCAGCACATTCGCCGGCGCTCTCAGGTACCTTTAACGAAGTGCCGCACCAGGCGCTGCGTGTCGGTTCATCTTCGCGCACCCCATACTCCACCAGCTGATTGTGAGTACAGCAACCCATGGCATCCTCCAACCCCGCTTTCTCCCGCAACGAAGCGTTCGGCGCTCGTGGCGCAGTGGCGTCGTCGCAGGCCCTCTCGGACAACGATCTGCAGTCGATGTACAACCGGCCGGCCGCCGGTGCGCAGGACACCGAACGCATGACCTATGAAGACACCATCACCAAGACCGGCCTCGGCTTCGCGCTGTTGGTCGTCGCGGCCATGATCTCCTGGGTCGCCACCCCGGTGCTGCCGTTCCTGTTCATTCTGGGTGCCATCGTTGGTTTCGTGCTCGGCCTGGTCAACACCTTCAAGAAGGAGCCGTCGGCTCCGCTGATTCTCGCCTTCGCCGGGGCCCAGGGTTTGTTCGTCGGCGGCATCTCGCGCGTCTTCGAAGACATCTACGGGGGCGTCGTGATGCAGGCGGTTCTCGCCACTCTCGTCGTGGTCGCCGTCACCCTGGCCCTGTTCAAGAGCGGCAAGATTCGCGCCTCGAAGAAGGCCACCAAGATCTTCTTGATCGCCATGATCGGCTACGCCGCATTCTCGCTGATCAACGTGGGAATGATGATCTTCGGCGGCAGCGACCAGGCCTTCGGCATGCGCAGTGCGAGCATCAGCATTCTTGGCTTCGACATCAAGCTCGGCATCCTCATCGGACTGCTCGCGGTGCTGTTGGCTGCGTACTCGCTCGTGCTGGATTTCGACTTCATCCAGAAGGGCGTCAACAACCGGCTGCCCCGCAAGTACGGCTGGACCGGCGCTTTCGGCATCATCATGACCGTCGTCTGGCTCTACGTCGAAATGCTGCGTATTTTCGTACTCACCCGCGAGTAGCAGCATCGGCTTGATCAGGCGCCCGCGTTCTTTTGGAACGCGGGAGCTTTTTCGTTACCCACGCACGCCACACTGTGGTTGGCTTAAGTAATGAGTTTCACTGACCTGCACGCGCTGCTCCCCCTCGAATCCACCGGCGTGAGCGCCACGTTCGGCTACATCGGCAGCGCCATCGTGCTCCTCGGCCTGGCGTGGGTCGTCGTGCTCGCCATTCGCCGCTACCTCAAGGCTCCCAAAGACTGACCGACGGATGCATTCGTGGACCCCTAATGCTCTGCGCTCAGTCGGCTCCGGCGCCGTGAATAGCGAGAGCACGCAGAGCCAGCCAAGCCACGGCGCGGTCGTCGGGACTGTCCATCGACAGGTCGGTGAGGCTCTCGATCTGCGCAATCCGGCTTGTTAGCGTGTGGCGGTGTACGTTGAGCCGACGCGCCGACACGCCCCAGGAACCGTTCTCGCCGAGAAAAACTCGGAGAGTTTCCATGAGCGCACCCGGTGTTCCGTCTGGATCACGCAAGCCATCGAGTATGCGCGTGATCCGTGAGATGGCCTCGGCATCCAGCGCTTTCAGCACGTATTGAACGCTCGGCAGAGTTTCGTACCGCACGGTGGAACGGTTGTCCTTGAGCGCGACATCGTGCGCCTCTCCAGCCTCCTGTACCGAAGATTTCAGGGCGTCCGGGGCGACACTGGAACCGATGCCGCATCTCAACGGCTTCTGCGCGTCCGCGGTAAACATGTCCACCCTTGTGATCAACTCGTCGACGAGGTCGTCATGAATGAGGCCGACTATTCGATCCCGTTCAGTGGTGAAGGCGTGCACGGCGCCCATTTCATCGAGCCACCTGAGGACGAGGCGCTCCAGGTCAACCGATTTAGTTCGCGACGACAGCATGAATCCGGTCATCGAGTCATCCCGCACGCCCCACCGACGCAGGAGCCGAGCTGGGGCGCCGGTCGCGCCGGTCAAGAGGCTTTCCATCATTACTTCCCGCCCCAAACGCTCCGTCGCCGTGTGATCATGAGTGCGCAGCAGCAAATCGATCAGGGCCGCCGATTGCGCCGCGAGATCGCGGGTGCGACTGGTCGTTCCACTGCGTGATGCCACGACCAGAAAGGCCCGGAGTTGCTCAGCTTCGCCGATGGGATGCACCTGCAAGCCCGGATGCTGAACGCGGACAACGCGATGCAACGCCACGGCGACTGCGTCATCGAGGTGCAGGGCTCCCGCACCGGCGCTCGTGATGACTTGGCCATTCTTGTCGAGCAGCACGACCCAACCGTTCAGCCGGTGAGCCAGTTCCATCACGACCGCGCTGACGCCGCCTCGGCGGGCGACCTGGGTTAAGACCTTCGTGCCGGTCGTCACCAGACGCGCCTCGGCGGCGCGGTCCGTGGCCAGTGACAAACCGATCTGATCTCGGATGTGATCGAGATTCGGGCTGGCACAGAATAGTACGGTCAGTCCAGCAGTTTCTACGAGCCTCTGCACGTTGTCCGCGCCGATCTGCGGAGTCGTCGTGACCAGAACCGCTCCGCGCAGCACATCGAGGCGACCGTGTTGTTCGCGCACCAGCACGCGCAACTCTGCTTCGTTGATCAACACCAGGCTGACGAAGTCGGTATGGGCCACAACGGAGAACAATTCCACTGAGATTACGTCATCAATAGGACGGTTCGGGGCCGTGGACCTGCCCACGATTGTTGCCTGCACGAGCCTTGCCACGGCGGCCACGTCCAGAGTCATAGTTGATTATACAAATTGGCACATCAGGCACGTTCATTGGACATTTCTTACAATGCTTTGGTGCCACGGATTTGCGTAGAGTGAGCGAGTCCAACAACGTACGACAAGGGAGCCAGATGAAAGCGGTCGTCTTTCGAGGAATCGATAAACCAGTGGAATTCGCCGATGTCGAGCTTGCCGGCCCGCGCACCGGTGAGGTTCGCGTGAAGATTGCTGCTGCGGGGGTCTGCCACTCAGACCTCCACGTTCGGCGCGGGGAATGGGCAGCTCCTTCCCCGTTGGTCATGGGGCACGAGGGATCGGGCGTCGTCATCGAACTCGGTGCCGGAGTCACCTCGCTGTCGGTCGGCGACCATGTCGTGCTCTCCTGGGTTCCGCCGTGCGGCGAATGTCGGTACTGCCTGTCTGGCCACGAGGCACGCTGCCAGAAGGTCGCGACCGTTGTTGCGCCGAAGGGGGTGCTCTTCGATGGCACCTCCCGGCTGTCTAAAGACGGTGAGATGCTGCACCATTACCTCGGCGTTTCGTCGTTCGCTGAAGAGGTTGTGGTTCCGGCCTCCGGCGCCATCAGGGTGCGCAAGGACGCGCCCCTCGATGTGATCGCTCTCGTTGGTTGTGCAGTGGCCACCGGGGTTGGTGCCGTCCTCAATACGGCTGCGGTCGAACCGGGATCGACCGTCGCCGTTATCGGCTGCGGCGGCGTGGGGCTGAACATCATCCAGGGCGCGAAGCTCGCCGGTGCAGAGCGAATAATCGCCATCGATATTCGACCAGAGAAGACGAAACTTGCCGCCCAATTCGGGTCGACGGATCGCATTGACGCCTCGGCTGTTGACGCCGTTGCAGCTCTCTATGAGCTCCTTCCCGATGGCGTGGACTACGCATTCGACGCCATCGGTCGCACCTCAACCACGGAGCAGGCCATCCAGATGCTGGGGTTGGGTGGCGCAGCGGTCATCGTGGGCTTGCCGCCGACCGGCGCGCGGGCATCCTTTGAGCCGCTCGTGCTCGCCGAAGCTGACCAGCGAATTCTCGGTTCAAACTATGGCAGCGTGCGACCCTCGATCGACATTCCGGCTCTGGTGGACTGCTACATGGACGGACAGCTCAAGCTGGATCCCCTCGTCTCTGCCCGCCGTCCGCTGAGTGAGGCGCTGGACGCTCTGGACGAATTGGAGACCGGCAGCGCACTCCGAACCCTGCTCATTCCCTAATGCACGCACCGCGCAACCGACTACACCACCAACACAATCAAGCATCTACCGAACTCACTGGAGAGTCCAATGTCACTTACCGAACGTAAAGAATCGGCGCGGCGAAAGGATGCCCCGGTCGATGCCGGTCTCCGCAGCGGAGTCATGAGTGGGCCCGAACTTGCCGCCCAGGCCGTCGCCAACATCGCACCGAGTGCGGTTATTGCGTTCACGGCCGCAGCCATCTACCTGGGAGCCGGTAATGGAACCGTGTGGTCGTTCGTGCTCGCCACCATCGTCATTCTGGCCGTCGGCTACTGCGTGGCCGTCTTCGCCCGGCGTCATGCCTCGGCAGGATCCCTCTACACCTACGTTTCCAAGGGACTTGGCCCGGTCGGCGCCTATCTGGCTGGCATCACCCTTCTGATCGGCTGTTGGGGCATCGCCGCTGGCTCGCTGGGGGGCTCCGTGGCCTACTTCAATCAGTTTCTCAATCTGATCGGCGTTCCCGTCGAGGGAATTTTTACCCAGATCGTGCTGGCCATCGTGCTCGGCGGTCTGGCCACCCTCTTCACGATTCGCGGCATCCGCCTCTCTGCGCGCGTATCGCTCGTGCTGGAGCTGGTCTCGGTAACCATCATCCTGATCTTGCTCATTCTGGCCCTGGTCTGGGCCGGCCCGGCCGCGTGGGATCCGTCGCAGTTCAGCTTTGAGGGCGTTCCCTTCCGGGGCGTTGCGGTCGGTATGGTTCTGGGTATTCTCGGCTTTGTCGGATTCTCGTCGGCCGACGCCCTGGGGCGTGAAGCCAAGAACCCCTACGTCGCCATCCCCCGCGTGATCATGTGGAGTGCGGTCGGAGTTGGCGTGCTGTACGTATTCGCCGCCTACACGCAGGTGGTTGTGCTCGGCACTGGCCTCGCGAGCAGCGCCAGCCCGCTGGAGGAAATTGCCACAACCATTGGGATGCCCGAGTGGTTCGCCCCGATCCTCACCTTCGGTGTCGGAGCATCCTTCTTCGCCGTTGTCGTCGCCCCACTGAACGTCGTCGGCCGCATCTTCTACGTCATGGGCAAGGAAGGCGTCTTTCCGGCCGCGTTTGGTCGCACCCACGAACGCCACCTCACCCCCCACCGGGTCTTGCTCGTCTTCGGCCCCGCTGCGATCCTCCTCGACGTCATCATGCTTGCCTTCCGCGTCGATGCCATGAATATCGTGGTCTGGGTCGATACCTTTGGCACCTACGGCTACATGGTGGCTTACGCACTCGTGGCCGTCGCGTGCGTCGTCTACACCCGGCGCGAGCGAATGAACAACACCCTCGTCTGGATCTGTGCCGTGATTGCGGTGGTGAGCATGGTCTACGTCTTCATCGCGAATGTGTATCCCGTTCCCGCGTACCCGCTAAATGTGATTCCGTTCATCTTTCTTGCCACGATGATCGTGGCAATCGCGTGGTACGTGCACCTCGCGAGGAATCGCCCCGCGGTGATTCGCAACATCGGAAACACCGAAACTGACATGCTGGAAGGTGCAGGCTAGGCGGCCGACCGGCAGCGCCATCGGGCTTCTCGGCCTGGCCTATGTCGTCGTCCACGCCATCCGTCGCTACCTCAAGGCGCCCAAAGAGTAACAGAGCGGATGCCCGCACCCGACTGGCCGCACAGCCAGCGCATGAGCGCGCCCGATACGGGTGGCCGCTACGCCGGTTACCTTAGCGGCTACCAGTTTCGGGCGCGGCCACGAGCGCAGCTGCGCCGGCGCCGGGAACCGGCAGGCTTTGGAGCCCTGGCAACGATGACCGCTGAGATCGACCCCAGAACGATGACGATTCCAGCGATCTGAATCGGGGCAAGTTGCTCTCCGGCGATCGCCCAGCCGAGCACGATGGCCACGACGGGGCTTAGCAGGCCCAGGAATGCAATGGTGCTGGCCGGCAGGCGCGTAATGCCGTGGAACCAGGCAACATAGGCGAATGCTGTGCCGGCCACAGAGAGATACGCGTACCCAGCGAGGTTGGTCACGGTCAACGGCGTGGTCGGAATGCCTTCGAGCAGGATCATGACGGGCAGGAGGCTGAGTCCGCCCGCGATGAGCTGCCACGAGGTCGTCGCCAGCAGCGGTGCCGGCTGCCCCCACTTCTTGGAGAGCACGATGCCCGACGACATGCAGAAGGTGCCCCCGACCGCGGCCAGGATTCCGATAGCGTCCAGCCTCGCTTGCGATTGGAGCACGATGAGACTGACGCCGAATGCTCCGGCCGCGCCGCTCACCAGCACGCGTCCGGTCATCCGCTCGTGCAGCACTCGACTGGCGAGCAATGCGACCACGAGCGGCTGCAGGCCGCCGACAATGGCTGCCACGCCGCCGGGAAGCCGGTACGCCGCAATGAAGAGCAGGGCGAAGAACGCCCCAATGTTGAGCACGCCGAGCACCCAGGATTTCCACCACCATTCGCCGCGCGGCAACCGCCGGCACAGTATCAAGAGCAGGATCCCCGCTGGCAGTGCGCGCAGGAATGCCGCGAGGAGCGGCCGATCCGCGGGCAGGAACAGCGTGGTCGTCAGGTACGTCGTTCCCCAGAGCATGGGAGCCAGGGCGGTGATGGTCAACAGAAGAAGTCGATTGCTAAGCACTTAGCTAGTGTAGCTAAGTGCTTAGCAATTGCTAGTCTGGAACCATGGCAGACCACGTCGATCGAATCCTTGAGCAGTGGAGCACCGAGAAGCCCGAACTCGACGTTTCCCCGATGGCCGTCATCGGCCGATTGAGCCGCACGGCCCTGGCTGTCGACTCCCGCCTGGCCGCAACGTTTGCGCGGTATGGCCTGGATGCATCCGCTTTCGACGTGCTCGCCACGCTGCTGCGTAGCGGCTCGCCCTATCGGATCGCCCCGGCGGCGCTGGCCCGCGATGCGATGATCTCGACGAGCGCAGTGGCGCAGCGCCTGAACAAACTGCAGACGCGAGGTCTGGTCAGCCGCGAGGCGAACCCCCACGACGGCCGCGGCACGCTGGTGGCGCTGACGGATGCCGGTAAGCAGCTCATAAACGCAGCCCTGGCCCCGCACGTCGAGACCGAGCGCGCCATCACCGCGATTCTCAGCAGCGAGGAGCAGGCGATCCTCGTGGGGCTGCTGCAGAGGCTTGGCGCTGCGGCGACTGGCGACTAGTCCAGGTAGCGCTCGAGAGGCCTGACTTCGCGGAAGATGCCGCCGGAGACAACCTTGTCCCCGGTGGCGTCGTTTACCATCGTGTACACGTAGCTTTCACCCACGCGCGCGTCGATTTCGGCTGTTTCTCGCGGCGTGCGCGTTCCGCGTGGAAACCACCATTGCGCTGCGGCGTCGGCGTCAGTCCAGGCCGTCCAAACCTCGTCGGGGGTCGCGTCGTAGGTGCTAACGATCGTGAATCCTTTGGATGTGTCGATCATCGTCATTCTCCTTATTACAATCGGTCAAGCCACGCTAACCCAGCATCAGAAAACGTCTAGTGCGCATCCGGTCGATCAGCGGAGCGAACGCAGGTAGCGCCGACGTGCGACCAGTTGAGCGATTCTGAGCAGTGGGTAGAGGGCTCGCCACGGCTGCTGCGGGGCCGCCCTCGTGAGCGAGCGCACGGTGATATGCACCTCGTCGCCGTGGCGATGCACGATGAAGGCCTCCTCACCGCTGACCGGATGCCCGGGCAGGGTGCGATAGGCAAACCCGACTCGTTCCGGCTCGTCAACGACAGCCACGACCTCCACCGGTTCGACGACGGTCAGGTTGAACAGGCTTGCCGTGACGATTACACGGTCGCCACGGGACACCGCACCTGGTGACTCCACCGCAAACCCGCTCGCGGTCTTCACCCGCCACCGGAGCACATCCCGGGAGGAGCGCTCCCAGACCGCGTCACCTCGCCCCACGATCGCCGACACGTCCGATCGGCGGAATCGTGGGTCGCTCTCCGGCCAGTCAGGAAGGTCAGGGCTGGTCATGATCTCCGTTCTGCCACGGGCCGCTCGCCCATCTCGCGGCCAAGACTGAGTGTGCGCGTCATCTGCCCAGTCAAACGCATCAGTGACGCCGTGAGACCGAGGTTCGCCCTGAGCGCAGCGGGTTGCCTGCCCTAGACTCGGGATCATGTCTCTCGGTCGTCCATTTCGAGCGCTGTGGGCAGCAGGTGCCGCCTCGAATCTGGCGGACGGCGTCGCTTTCGTCTCGATGCCGCTTGTGGCCGCGTCGCTCACCGACGATCCGCGGTTGGTCGCGGGTCTGGCAATGACGTACGCACTGGTGCGACTTCTGGTCGCGCTCCCGATCGGGGTGTGGGTCGACCGGATCGATCGACGAACGATGCTGATCGTGGCGAACCTCCTTCGCGGACTCGTCGTGGTCGCCCTGGCTATTTCCGTGCAACTCGAGGTCGGCTCGCTGCCGCTGCTCTACGCGGCGTTTGCCGTGGTCGGAACGCTGGAGAGCGCGGCAGATAACGCATCCGCTTCTGTGCTGCCGTCGATCGTGCCGGATCGGCATTTGGACCTGGCCAACGGCCGCATCTCCGCTGCACAGCTGATTGCCGATGAGTTCGCCGGGCCACCGCTCGGCGGGTTGCTGTTTGCCGCCCTGGCCGCGGCTCCGATGTATCTTATGGGCGGGCTCTGGGCTGCGGCCGGTCTGCTCGCGCTGGCGCTGCCGCTCCGGCGGCTCGGTGGGCCGAGTCCTGAGCTCCCGCTTCGCCAGCCCGTTTTCCGCGAGGCGCTGGACGGAGCGCGATGGCTCGCGGGTAACCGCACCGTGGGCGGTCTTGCCCTGATCGGCGCTCTCGCGAGCGTGGGCTACATGCTCCCATTCTCGATTCTCGTGCTGTTCGCCGACGAGCGGCTTGCACTCGATGCCGTCGGCTATGGAGTGATCCTTGCCGTTTCGGCTCTGGGCGGGCTGGTCGGGTCGTTCACCACGGCGCGGGTCGCCCGATGGATCGGTTACCGAGCCACGATCGTTGCGAGCCTGCTCACGGGGGCAGCTTCGCTCTCCGCGCTGTCCATCACGACGAATGGCGCCGTTGCCGCGCTGCTACTGGCGATCTATATTCTGCACGCCGTGGTGTGGGGAATCTGCGCTACCTCCCTCCGGCAGCGACTCGTGCCCGACTCCCTTCGGGGCCGGGTGAACGCGGCGTCACGCGTGTTCAGCCTGCTCGGGCTGGCGCTGGGCTCGGCCCTCGGCGGCCTTCTGGCCGTCACGAGCCTCGCACTGCCGATCGCTGTCGGTGGTGCAGTGTTCGTGGGTTGTGCGGTGCTGGCCGTCGTCGTCCTCCCCCTCGATCCTGCCCGCGCAAATGGCTAGCGATTTGCCGTCCAGCCAAGCCGCTCTCCCAGCCAGGACAGACCGGCCAGCCCTTCGGAGAGCTGAAAAGCGCGCAGGGTCGGCATATTCTCCGGAGCGGGTTTCTGAGCTGCGTTCAGAAAGTAGGCGGTCAGACCCGAGAGCACGGCGTTGATGGCGTGATCATCCGCTTCAGCGAAGAGCGGATGCGTGGCGATGATCTCATCAGCGTCGGCGTCACTTCCGCGCAGGCGCGCGTCGAGTAGGAACGTGAGCGCGTCGAGCCACCGCACGCCGACGCCGGCCCACGGCCAGTCGACCAGCCATGCCCGACCGGTGTCATCGAGCAGGATATTGTCACTCCGCAGGTCAAGGTGCAGAAGATAGTCGCCATGGACACCCCGTACAGCGCTGGCGGCAAGCTGTTCGAGTTCGTCGAGGTGCTCGTTGGCGGCATCCGGCAGCAACTCCGTGCGCCCCTCAGAGCGGATGCTGCGCCAACCAGCAAACGCAGAATCCAGCTCCGCCGTCGCATCCGGTAAACCGGCCCAGCCCGCGCATCCGCGAATCTTGGGCAGTGACTCGAGCGCCGACAAAACAGCGAGGATCTCTGGCAGGGGCGGAGTTTCGCTCGGGTGTCCGCCATCGATGCTCTCGATGACCAGCGCGACCCACTCGCCGTCGTCGAAGGACCCCAAAATCCGGGGCACTGCCAGGGACTCTGGCAGCATCCGCAGCACGGCCAACTCTCGCCGGTGGAGGTCGAGGGTGTCGGAGTTGCGCTCGCGACTCACGGCCTTCACGAAGGCGCTGCGGCCGTTGTCCGCACGAACTCGGTCTGCGCTTCCGGGCGAGAATCCGTTGGCCTGGCTCTGTGCGTCAACGACGCATCCGCCCAAAATGTTCTCGACGGTGGCGTGAATCGAAGCGGGCAACTCCGGCCAGGTCAGTCTCACGTGCTGGTGGTCCGTCATCTGGCGAGCCTAACGGGCGCTCGACCTCAAACCGGCGCGGACCTGATGATGGGCTCACCTTTCAGCGGCAGCGTCGCGGGGCCGGCATCCGCTTTGGTCGCGCGAGCCTCAGCGACCAGCACGACCGCGACACCCGTGCCGCAGAGCGCAAAACCGGCCAGGGTCAGAAGGGTCAGCGGCTCGCCGAGCAGCGCGGCACCGGCCAGGGCCGTCGCGGGTGCGACCAGAAACAGCAGAGCGTTGAGCACGGTGATGCCCACCCGGCGCAGCAGCCACCAGTAGAGGCCGTAGGCCGCCAGGGTCGGCACGATCGCCGAGATCACTGTTGCGAGCCAGAACGTCAGCGTGGCCGGGGGAACGAGCGTGCCCGTCACCGCCGCAATCACCACGAGTGCCAGGGATGTCACGGTCACATGCACGGTCAACGTCACGAGCACCGGCATCTTCACGCGCGAGCGTCGCTCGACGAACGTGCCCGCGATGAGGCAGACCATCGCCAGTACGGGCAGGACATAAGCAAGCGGATGCGCCGCCGCGCCGCCGATCTGCGACCGCACGACCAGCACGACCCCGAGTGCACCGACGCCGAGCCCGGCCCATTGCGCGCCGCGCACCCGGAGCCCGAGCAGGGGCCCAACGAGGGTCGCCACGACCAGCGGTTGCACGGCATCGATCAGGGCAGTGGTTCCCGTTGTGATGCCAGCCCCGATCGCAGCGTAGACGAAGACGATGTAGCCGAGCTGGGCGAACAGGCCGATGACGGCTTGCTGTCGCAGCTCGGCGCCAGTGACGCTACGGGCCGCACCGGAGGCTGCTGTGATAACGAGCAACACCAGTGCCAGAGGGGCGAACCGCCAGAGCAGCAGGGTCGTGGCCGACACGTCCACGACCGCCACCGCCGCGATGACGAATCCCGAGCTCCACGATGCGATGAACCCGATAGCGGCCAACACCGTGACAGCTGAACCCGGTATACCGATCTGTTTATTCATGATCTTAACTATACAGATCTGTATAATCGGATCATGGTAACCGTTCCCGACCTCGCCCCGCTGACTCCCGGCGCCCGGCGTGTGCTCGCCGCCGCGTCGGAGCTGTTCTATGAACGCGGCATCCACGCCGTCGGCGTTGACACGATCGCCGCGGCGGCCGGCGTGACCAAGAAGACCTTGTATGACCGGTTCGGGTCGAAGGAAGCGCTGGTCGTTTCATACCTGCAGCACCGTGACGCGCTGTGGCGCAAGCATCTCGCCACCCACCTTGCCCTGGTTCCAACGCCCGGACCCGACCGCGTGTTGGCGGTATTCGACGCGGCAATCGCCTGGTCCGGCGAGAACGGCCCGAAGGGCTGCAGCGCCATCAACGCCCGGGCGGAGATCGGCGACGGCCACGACGGGCATCCCCTGTTCCCGGAGGTCGCAAGGCAGAAGGTGTGGCTGCTCGACCTGTTCACTGACCTGTGCCACGAGGCCGGGATGGTCGACCCGCTGGCCATGGCCAAGCGGATGATGCTCCTCCACGATGGCGCGCTCGTCACGGTCGGCATGGAGACATTCCCGCATCCTGTCGAAGTCGCTCGGGACGTGGCCCGTTCGTTGCTCGAGCGGCCCGTACGATGACCCAGCGCACGACCGCGCCCGCTACGGGTGGTCGCTCCAACTATTGCGGGCGCGCTCACCCGTATCGGGCGCGGCCACGAACGGATGCCCACACCGGGCACACAAAAAGGGGCCGGCTCAGCACGAGTCGGCCCCTCTTACTTGGGGATCACTCCCACTCGATGGTTCCCGGCGGCTTGCTCGTGACGTCGAGCACGACACGATTCACGCCGTCGACCTCGTTGGTGATGCGGTTGGAGATCTTGGCGAGCAGGTCGTAGGGCAGTCGAGTCCAGTCGGCGGTCATGGCATCCTCTGAAGACACCGGACGCAGCACGATCGGGTGGCCATAGGTACGTCCGTCGCCCTGCACGCCCACCGATCGCACATCGGCGAGCAGCACGACCGGGCACTGCCAGATCTCGCGGTCGAGGCCGGCGGCGGTCAGCTCGAAGCGCACGATCGCATCCGCTTTGCGCAGCAGGTCTAGGCGTTCCTGGGTGATCGAGCCGACGATGCGAATGCCGAGGCCGGGGCCGGGAAACGGCTGGCGCTGCACGATTTCGGCCGGCAGGCCGAGCTCGGCACCGATCGCACGCACCTCGTCCTTGAACAGGGTGCGCAACGGTTCGACCAGTTCGAACTTGAGGTCGTCCGGCAGGCCGCCGACGTTGTGGTGGCTCTTAATATTCGCGGTGCCGCTGCCGCCACCCGACTCGACGACGTCGGGGTAGAGCGTGCCCTGCACCAAGAAAGCGATGGGGTCGCCGTCGGTTTCCTTGGCTTCGAGTATGAGCTCTGCCTGCGCCTGCTCGAAGGTGCGGATGAACTCGCGACCGATAATCTTGCGCTTGGTCTCCGGGTCGCTGACGCCCTCGAGCGCCTTGAGGAACTGCTCACGCACGTCAACGGTGACCAGACGGATGCCGGTGGCCTTGACGTAGTCCTCCTCGACCTGACGGCGCTCATCTTCGCGGAGCAAGCCATGGTCGACGAAGACGCACACCAGCTGGTCGCCGATGGCCTTATGCACGAGGGCCGCAGCGACGGCGGAGTCAACTCCGCCGGAGAGGCCGCAGATGACCTTGCCGGTGCCAACCTGGGCGCGAATCTTGGCAACCTGCTCGGCGATGACGTTGCCGCTGTTCCAGTCGGGGTTGATGCCGGCGGCGCGGTGCAGGAAGTTTTCCAGCACGTGTTGGCCGTTTTCGGAGTGCTTGACCTCGGGGTGCCACTGCACGCCGTAGAGCCGTTTCGCGTCATTGGCGAACGCCGCGACCGGGGTCGACGTCGACGAGGCCAGCACGGTAAAGCCTTCGGGCGCGGTAGCAACCGAGTCGCCGTGGCTCATCCACACCGTCTGGCTGTCGGGCTGGTCGGCCAGCAGAACGTTGTCAGCATTGCTCACCACGACCGGGGTCGAGCCGTATTCGCGGGCTCCGGTGTGGGCGACGGTACCGCCGAGGGCGGTTGCCATAACCTGGAAGCCGTAGCAAATGCCGAGCACGGGCACACCGAGCTCGAAAATCGCCGCGTCGAAGGCGGGCGCACCCTCGGCATAGACGCTCGACGGGCCACCGCTGAGCACGATTCCGCGCGGGTTTTTGGCGAGCACCTCGGCAGCGGTGATGGTGTGCGGCACGATCTCCGAATAGACGGATGCCTCACGCACGCGCCGTGCGATCAGCTGCGCGTACTGCGCACCAAAGTCGACCACGAGAACGGGGCGATCGAGCCCAGAGTCGGCGACTGCACCTGAATTGGCGCGTGAGGCATCCGCTGACGCGCTATCGACGAGCGCACTCATGAACGCACCTCGGCGGCCTTTTTCGCTTCGAGCTGCTCAAGGGAACGTTTGACGCGGCGGGTCATGGGGCCTTCCAGGAAGAACGAGAGCGTGGGGATGATGCCGCCGAGGGCGATCAGCACGAAGAGCGGGAACGGCCAGCGCATCAGGCTCCACAAGCGGAAATCGGCGAACAGGTACAGCACGTAGAACCAGCCGTGCACGATCAAAATGATCGTGCTGAGGTTGATCGCGGCGACCGTGTCGCGCGGCACGAAGGCGAGAAAGCCTTCGGAGCCGTTCATCTCAAGTTCGTAGCCGAGCACGAATTTGGCGTAGACCTCGGCGCAGAGCAACAGCAAAAAGACACCGGTAATGATGGACGACACCTGGTAGAGCCGAAGCGCACCGGGGATTCGGGAAATATCGGCGGGCTTGGGATCAAGTGGCATGGGGTAATTCTACGTGCCCGTGCTGGGAGTGCTTGCAGCGGCTAATTCGAGCTCGGCCTGTTCCTGCTCGCGCTCCAGCGCATCCCGCACCAGGCGATACCAGAGGAACACGGCGAACCCGGCGAAGACGACCCACTCGATGGCGTAGAAGATGTTCAGCCAGTTCAGCGACTGGTCGACCTGGGGCACCGGGGAGTCGATCACGTCGAGCCCGGCCGGGGCCGAAGCGGCGACGATATAGGCGGAATACACCGATTCATCGGTGAAATCAGCCCACAGATTGATCAAAGCGGATGGCGCCACCTTGGTCAGTTCCATTGAGTCACCCTGCGGGTCTGGCAGCTCCGGCGCCTCGCCGGTGAGAAAACGTCCGGTGATGGTGACCGGGGTGTCCTCCGGCTCGGTCTGGAGATCATCAATGACGGCCTGGGCACCGGCTTTGTCCGCGGCCCAGCCGCGGGCGACGGCGATGCTGACGGCAGCATCCGTTTGAAAATGGCTGACCACCCAGAAGCCTTCGACACCGCCATTGAACCGCGTCGTGATGAGCGTCTCGTCGCCGGGCGCCCAGGTGCCGTCAGCGCTGACCATCTGGCCGGTAGCAATCTGCGTCACTCCTCCGTCAGGCTGCGCCACCTCGGCGAGCGGCTTGACCTGTTCGGTGCTGCGCTCCACGACCACTCCGGATTCGATGGCGCGCTCCAACTGCCAGTGCCCGAGCAGGGCGAACGCCGCGGCAACGCCGAGGGCAAGCAGCAGTGCGGCCACCCAGCGGGGGCGCACCATCATTCTGATCACGAATAGTCACCTGTGTGGGTTTCTCGCCCGGGTTTGCGTGCCGGTCGCTCGGCCGCGTCATCGGGTTCTGGAGAGTGCTGACCGAGAGCGAAATCGGCCATTGAATCTACGTCTGAATGCGTGCGTTTCGCTCTGGCAACCGTATCTTCCGCCGCTTGGGAATTGGCCGAGTCGCGTTTGGCCGCACGGCGTGTGTGCTCGTCGGCATCCGCTGCCTGGGCCGCGGTTGCCGCCTCGACGAGTGCGATCTCCTCGCCCCGCATCGGGTTGCGCGGCGCGCGCGCAACAACGGATGCCGGCACCCGGCGACGCAGAGCCGACCCGATCTTCTCGGAATTGGCCGCAAACAGCGGGCCGAGGATAGCCATCGACAACACGTAGAGGCCCGCGAACGGTTGCAGCCTTGGATCGAGCCCGGCCGACACCGAAAGCGTGGCGAGAATCAGGGTGAACTCGCCGCGGTTGACAAAGATCGCGGCGGTGTTGAGAGCTTCGCGTGGCCCCATTTTGTGCAGCCAGGCCAGCAGCGCCCCGGAGAGCAGGCTGAGCACGAAGGTCATCACGATGGCGATGAGCACGACGCCGATCACCGAACCGAACTGGGCCACGTCGAGGGCGAGTCCGAAGTTGAGAAAGAAGAATGCCGCGAAGATATCCCGCAGGGGCACGGCCACGCGTTCGATCTTGGCGCGGTAGCTGCTCGCGCCGAGCACGACGCCGATCAGGAACGCACCGATCGCATCCGTCACTCCGATGATCTCGCCGATACCGGCGAACAACACCACGAGCCCGAAGAACAAAATGGTGAACAGTTCGTCGTCTTTGGTGCGCATGAGGCGCGAGACAACGCGGCCACCCCAGCGGGCGAGCGAGAACATGGCCACCAGAAACAGGAATGCGATGGAGAGTTGCAGCACGATCGGCCAGATCTCGGTCTTGCCGCTGAGCACGACCGAGACGATGGAGAGGTAGATGGCGATGAAGATGTCGCCGACGACCGTGACACCGAGAATCATCGGTGTCTCCTTGTTGGCGAGGCGGCGCAGTTCGATGAGGAGTTTGGTGATGATCGCGCTCGACGAGGTTCCGGTCATACCGGCGATCACAAGGGCTTCCCGGGGGCCCCAGCCCACGAGCAGGCCGAAGATGAAGCCGGCACCCATGTTGATGAGCACCCAGGATCCGCCGGAGATGATCAGGGTCTTGGCATTGCCGAAGAATTCTTCTTGGTCGAACTCAAGGCCGAGGCTAAAGAGCAGCAGGATCAGGCCGAACACCGCGATGAGTTCAATGTCGCCGGACTCAAAGTCCAGGGGGAAGAAGTCGGTGTTCGGGCTCGCCAGAACGCCCACGATCATGTAAATCGGGATGGACGGGAGCCCGATTAGCTTGCCCAGGCGGCCAAGGACGTAGGCGACGACGAGCAGGATGCCGAGAACGAGGAGGTCTTCGCCGACGTGCATCGGTTACCCCCCGGGTGGAGCGTCGACGGTCTTGGCCTTCACTTCACCGGTACGGAAAAACGCGAAGGCCTTGACGACCTTCTCGGGCGAGCCGGCAACGACGAGGATGTCGCCGGGGAAGACCTTGAAGTCGGCTGCGGGCGCCGGGTTGGCGGAGTCGCCGCGTACGACGGCCACCACGGTGAGGCCGGCGATGCCGCGGTCGGCGGGATTGCCGAGCGCCTGGCCGGCGATGTGGTCTTCGTAGTCGACAGTGAACCAGTCGATGCTGAGGCCGGGAATCTGGTCGAGGGCGCTGAGCGACTCGGTGATCTGGGTACCGCCGAGCAGCTCTGCGAGGGTGTGCGCCTCGTCTTCGTTGAGCCGAAGTGAGACCTTGCTCGCGTCCGGGCCGCCCTCGTCGTCGGCGAAGGTGATGAGGTCGCTGTGGCCGGAACGGTGGGCGATAACGCCGACCTTGCCACCGTCATCCGTGATGAAGGTGTGCAGCACACCCACGCCGGGAAGTTTGACCCGCCGAACATCAACCATTGTCATGACTCCTGAGGTTTAGGGGCAGTGCGGCTATTCTACCGGAGCCTCTTTTCGTCACCGCGCCCGGCGCGGGTGAGCGCGCCAGTAATAGGTGGCGCGGCCACCGACAGCTGGCGCGGTGAGTGGTGAGTACGGCCGAGTTATGCACAGATCCTCCGGCGCGCGTCCCAACCGCTACAGTCGCTGCCATTCTCGGGTCATGGCAACCACTGCGTCTTCGGAATCTGCATCAAACTACCTGATCGCGGCCCTCCTTCGACCCGATGGGCTCATCCTCGCATCCGATGCTGCCGCGGTCGGATTGCATGAGGCGCTCCGCACAGAGTTCACCCACCACCGAATCACGCGACTGCGGCGGGGCGTCTACCTGCCCACCGCGCACTGGGAACATCTCGATCTCGACGCGCGCTACCTCTTTTGCATCCGCGCCTACGCTGCGGTCAGCGCAGATCCGCAAGTGTTCTCCCACCACTCTGCGGCGGTGATCTGGGGATTTCCCCGGCCGTCACACTGGCCGAGGGAGGTCCATGTCACCGTCCCGCCGGCATCCGGCGGTCGTTCCAAACCCGGTATCGTGCGGCACGGTGCCACCGACCAGGGCTCGCTATCAACGGGGGCCGTCAGGCGCGGTGGTCTGTTGGTCACGTCGGCGGCCGAGACCGCTGTCGCGATGGCCCGCATTCTGCCATTTCCGGAGTCCGTCGCGATGATGGACCGGGCCATCCACGTGCCCCGCATGGTACTTCCCGGAGGCAGCTCGGGAACGACATTGGCCACACGGGACGAGTTACAGGCAGCCCTCGACACCCTCGAAAGCTCTGGCCGACGCTATGGCAAGACCGCCGCACTCCGCGCCGGGGACTTCGCGTCAACGCAGTCCGATTCAGGCGGTGAATCGATCAGCCGCGCTCATATGTTCCTTCTCGGGTTCGCCGCCCCCGAGTTGCAGGTGCGCTTCGACGACGCCGCGGGGTTCGTTGCTTTTGTCGATTTCTTCTGGCGAAGCATCAACAGGGTCGGCGAGTTCGACGGGCTCGGCAAATACGTCAAGGACGCGTACACCCGGGGCCGCACGACCGCCGAAGTCGTAATGGACGAGAAGCGCCGTGAAGATCGAATTCGCGCGTGCGGTCCATCCGTTTCGCGGTGGGACTGGCAGATCGCACGCAACCTCACGGCCTTCGGTGCATTTCTCGCGCGCATCGGGGTCCCTCGGGCTCGGTAGCGCTCCCTACCTGGTCGAACCGTTGCCGAGCCGGGTGATCCGAGCCCTCGCCGCGCCCGGTGCGGGTCAGCGCGCCAGTTATGGGTGGCGCCGTCACCGGCAACTGGAGCGGTGAACGCTGGCGGGCGAGGGGCGGCGCTAGTTCGTGACCACGATGTCGGGGGCCTCGAGGCGCACCCGGTCGGCAGATTCGTCATTCGGCTCCTCCTGTGAGGCTCGCTCGGCGGCGACGCGGGTGAGGTAGAAGCCGACCTCGCGGTCGATGCGCTCCTGGTCCCAGCCGAGCACGCCGGCCATAAGAGCTGCGGCGACCGGCGCGGCCGAGACCCCGCGGTCCCAGGCCTCGATCGAGATGCGGGTGCGGCGGGCGAGCACGTCTTCGAGGTGCAGGGCGCCCTCGTGCGAGGCCGCGTACACGACCTCGGCACCGATGTAGTCGTCGGCGCCGGGCAGCGGGTCGGCGAGCGCTGGGTTCGCGCGAATCAAGTCGAGGAGCTCGTCGGTGAGGGTGCCGTAGCGGTTGAGCAGGTGTTCGACCCGCGCGGTGTGCACACCGAACGCCCTGGCTATCTTGCCTCGCTTGTTCCAGGCGGCCTGGTAACCCTCGGCCCCCAGCAAGGGGATGTCTTGGGTCGTCGAAGCGGGAATGCGGCCGTCGAGAGCCGACACCGCTGCATCCACTGCATCTTTGGCCATGATGCGGTAGGTGGTCCATTTGCCGCCGGCGATGACGACGAGGCCGGGCACGGAGTGCCCGACGAGGTGTTCGCGGGACAGCTTGGAGGTCTGGTCGCTCTCACCGGCCAGCAGGGGCCGAAGCCCGGCGTAAACGCCCTCGACGTCCTCGCGGGTGAGCGGCACGCTCAGCACCGAATTGATGTGTTCCAGGATGTAGTCGATGTCGGCCGCCGTCGCGGCGGGGTGCGCTTTGTCGAGGTACCAGTCGGTGTCGGTGGTTCCGATGAGCCAGTGGCGGCCCCACGGAATGACGAACAGAACGCTCTTCTCGGTGCGCAGCAGCAGCCCCATGGCGCTCTGGAACCGGTCCCGCGGCACCACGAGGTGCACGCCCTTCGACGCCCGCACCTTGAAGGTACCGCGTTCGCCGACCATGCGCTGGGTGTCGTCGGTCCAGACGCCGGTCGCATTCACCACCTGCTTGGCCCGCACCTCGAAGTGTTCGTCGGTCTGCAGGTCGTGGGCGCGGACGCCAACGACGCGCTCCCCCACCTTGATGAAGCCCTCGACTCGCACCCGGCTGGCCGCGTGGGCGCCGTAGAACGAGGCGGTGCGCACGAGCGACGAGACGTAGCGGGCGTCATCGACCTGGGCGTCGTAGTAGGTGATGCCGCCGACCAGGGCACCGTTGGCGAGGCTCGGAATGAGCTTCTGCACTTGGCTCTTCGACAGGTGGCGGTGGTGCGGCACGCCGGGCGGGCGACCGCCGGTGTACGAGAAGATGTCGTAGAGCAGCATGCCGGCGCCGATGTAGAAACGTTCGGTGAAGCGCTTCTTGAGCGGGTACAGGAACCGCACCGGCTTCACCAGGTGCGGTGCGATGCGCTGCAGCAGCAGGCCCCGCTCGGTGAGCGCCTCGCGCACCAGACGAAAGTCGAGTTGCTCCAAATAGCGGATGCCGCCGTGCACGAGTTTAGACGACCGGCTCGACGTGCCGGACGCCCAGTCCCTCGCCTCCAGAATGCCCACGCTCAGGCCACGCGTGACGGCGTCGAGGGCGGCACCGGCACCGACGATGCCGCCGCCGACGACGAGAATGTCGAGCTCTTTCTCTTTGAGCTTGGCGAGAGCGGCGACCCGCTCCTCAGGCCCCAACTTGGCGGACCGGGTGACCGAATTGTGGGAGGCCATTGCTACTCCTGTTCAGACTCAGTGATCAAGACGAGAGGTCAGGGCGTGCTGCGACAACATTGTTGCGGGCGAAGCTGAAAAGTACGTCTGTCTTAGACGTTAGTTCTTCTGAAGCTAGTTCACTCGGTACGGCGCGACAACCACTTCAACCCGTTGAAATTCTTTGAGATCAGAGTAGCCGGTGGTCGCCATCGACCGGCGGAGGGCTCCGATGAGATTGGCGGTACCGTCGGCGACCGGGGCCGGGCCGTAGAGAATCTCTTCGAGCGGCGCCACTGTGCCCACCTGCACTCGCTTGCCGCGCGGCAACTGCGGGTGGTGCGCCTCGGCGCCCCAATGGAATCCGCCACCGGGGGCATCCGTTGCCCGAGCCAGTGCGGTGCCGAGCATGACGGCGTCAGCGCCACACGCGACGGCCTTGACGATGTCGCCCGAGGTGCCGAGGCCGCCGTCCGCGATGACGTGAACGTAGCGCCCGCCCGACTCGTCCATGTAATCGCGACGTGCGCCGGCGACATCCGCTACGGCCGTGGCCATCGGCGCGTGGATGCCGAGGGTCGTGCGGGTGGTCGACGCGGCTCCCCCGCCGAAGCCGACCAGAACGCCGGCGGCACCGGTGCGCATGAGGTGCAGGGCTGCCGTGTAGGTGGCAGCGCCACCGACGATGACGGGAACGTCGAGTTCGTAGATAAACTTTTTCAGGTTGAGCGGTTCCTGGTTCTGCGACACGTGCTCGGCCGACACGGTCGTGCCGCGAATAACGAACAGGTCGACGCCTGCGGCGACGACGGTTTCGTAGAGTTCCTGGGTGCGCTGGGGCGAGAGTGCACCGGCCACAGTGACGCCGCCGGCGCGAATCTCGGCGAGGCGGGCTGTGACGAGCTCGGGCTGAATCGGAGCGGAGTACATCTCCTGCATGCGCGCGGTCGCCAAAGTGTCGGGCAGACTGCGAATTTCAGCGAGCAGCGGCTCCGGGTTTTCGTGCCGGGTCCACAGGCCCTCGAGGTCGAGCACGCCGACGCCGCCGAGCTGGCCCATCATGATGGCCGTAGTAGGTGAGACGACGGAGTCCATCGGCGCGGCGAGTACCGGAATGGCGAACTGGTACGCGTCGATGGTCCAGCCGACCGACACGTCCTCCGGGTCGCGGGTGCGCCGGCTCGGCACTACCGCGATGTCGTCGAAGGCGTATACGCGGCGAGCGCGCTTGGAACGGCCGATCTCGATTTCCATGGTTCCAGTTTAGAGGGAGCCACCGACCGACCGGCGCGGGGTGTCGCATCCGCTGTGGTGCTGTTCTGTTCTCAGACAGCGGATGCGACGGCACGCGTGGCGTAGTGCTAGCCGCAGGTGATCGTGACACCGTTGTTCTCGAAGACGCCGGCGCCGTTCTCGGCGCAGAAGGAGGCGGTCGCGGCCAGGGTGCTGACGGAGACGATGATCAGGATCGCGAGGCCGATGGCGCCCACGAGGCCGACGATGATTCCCCAGACCGCGGCGAGGTTCTTGAACCCAGCCTTCTTCGACTTGCGCAGCGCGACGATGCTGACGATCAGGCCGATCACGTTGAACGGAAACGCGAGAATGAGGCCGATCACGCCAAGCTTTTTGCCCGGGTTTTCACCGGTCGATGTTGTACCCAGTTCGGGCGTGGAGATGGTTCCAGTCATGTTTTGCTCCTTGATTGCAGCTTGTCGGGCGCCCCCAACACGGTTCACCCCGCCCGAAGTGTACCCACACAAAAGTGCTGACCGGTAACTATTTTTGGGGCGCTGAATCTGAGTATCAACACCAGTGCGGCCCGCAGTTTTACGCGCGGGGATACAGCATTCCGGTGGGATGTTTCTCCCCCAGAACTGGGTGATCGCTCTGTATACGGTATGACTACCCAGCGCCCTAAGCTCCAAATGCCGCTACACAGAAACCGGGGAGCACCATGTCTGAAACTCACGTCACCAAGGCGAACAAGCCTCGACTGAATCTCATGTTCAGCAACCTGGAGCTCGTGATCGCGGTGCTGCTCGGTCTGGTCTCGATCGTGACCGCGTACGCCTCGTTCCAGGCGGCGCTCTACGACAGCCAGATGGCCGGCAACTACACGAAGGGTTCCAATCTCTCCACCGAGGCGGAGTCGCTCTACCTCGAAGGCAATCAGCAGTTCATCCAGGACACCCAGGTTCTGAACCGGCTGAGCGAATTGGCGATCGAAACCAATAGTGCCGACGAGGCTCTGGCCCTGGATGCGAGCGACAAGATCGACGAGCTCACCTTCATGTCGGTCTCCGAGGAGTTCAGCGCAGCCATCGCCTGGGGCGAGGCCGAGGACATCTCTGACGCAGAGTTCTACCACAACCCGCAGGACAACGAGGATTACCAGGACTTTCTCTTCTCCGGCTGGTCCGATAAGAAGGCCGAAGCCGACACCATGATCGCCGAGGGCGACGTGTTCAACAGCCTCAGCGACCGGCTCACCCTGAACACCGTGCTCATGGCCATCTCGTTGTTCCTCCTCGGTGTTGCCGCCGTGGTGCGGCAGGCGCGGGTACAGATCGTGCTGATGGGAATCGGAATGGCGATCTTCGTGGTCGCCGGCGTGCTGACCGCGGGCATCCCGTTCGTCGGGCTGTGATGAACCGCAGAGTGGCCCGCCCGGTCCTCGCCGCCGTCATGCTCGGGCTGATCCTGCTCGGCGCGAGCGGTTGCAGTTTCGAAGCGGATGCCGATGCCTCCTCCGAAGGCGCCGGCAGTTGGACCGTGCTCACCTACTCGATCGCCGATACCGACCTCGAGCCGTACATGATGGTCGACGTCGACGAAATGGGCCAGGTTGGTTCGAGCGAGAACCTAAGCATCGTCGCCCTCGTCGACCGCGCCGCGGACTACAGTTCTGATCCCGTGCTGGGGATAGACGACTGGACCGGCGGCAAACTGCTCGAAATCAACGCGGGTTCGGCCACCGAGCTGGAGGATCTGGGCGACGTGAACACCGGTGACCCCGCAGTTCTGGCCGATTTCATCACCCGCGGTATCGATGAGTATCCCGCCGACAACTACGCACTCATCATCTCCGACCACGGTGCTTCCTGGCCGGGCGTCGGCGGCGATGAGTCGAGCGACTACGACTCGCTCAGCCTCGCCGAGATCGACGAGGCTCTCGCCTCCGGCCTGGATGCGGCCGGAGTAGACAAGCTCGACCTGCTCGGTTTCGATGCTTGCCTCATGGCCACCTACGAGGTCGCGAGCACCCTCGCACCGCGCGCCGATTTGTTGCTCGCGTCGCAGGAGCTCGAACCCGGCCACGGCTGGGATTACACCGCTCTCGACACCGCCAGCGACCCCGTCAACGGCGAGGCTCTCGGCAGCGCGCTGCTGGCCGGTTTCGCCGCCCAGGCCGCCGATGAGGGCAACGAGGCGGAGATCACGCTCTCGCTCGTCGACCTGACCCAACTCCCCGCCCTCGACGACGCCCTTGCCACATTCAGCGGCGCTCTGGTCGACCGTGGTGCAGCCGTGGCCCCGGTCGTCGGCGTGAGTCTGGCCGGAACGCTGGGCTTCGGCCGCAGCCCGGACCCCAGCGAAGACACCCACATGACCGACCTGGGCATTCTGGCCGGGGAAATCGGTGTTGAGGCCCTCGATATCTCGGAGGCCGCCGACGCCCTCGTGCGCGCGATCAACGACGCCGTGCTGGACAAGGTCGACGGCTTGTCGACGCTTGGCGCCACCGGGCTTTCAATTTACTTTCCGCCACAGCAAGAATATTTCTCGGCCGACTACCTCGACCTTGACCCCACCGGAGGCTGGAGCGATTTTCTCTCCTCCTATTACGGTGCGGGCGAAAGCATCCCAGCCGCCGAACAGGCACAGTTCACCACCGCCGACGGCGAGGTCTCCTTTGCCGACGACGGACTGTACATCTCCGCACCGTTCGCCTCCGCCGACAACCTGTCGGAAGCCAGCATCCGCTACGGTCTGGTTGAAGCGGATGGCTCGATCACCTTTCTGGGGCAGGAAGAAGCCTCCTTTTCCACCGATGGCTCCGGCCTGGCCGAAGGCTTCTTCGATCTGACCACCATGACGATCAGCGACGACGAAGACATCGTGAACGCCTACCTGCAGCTCGATACCGACGAGGAGGCCGGGGTGACGACGATCGATGTTCCGATGGCGTACTACGCGCCGGACGACGTGGACGGCGAGACCTACCAGGACGTGCTGCTCACGATCACGACCGATGCAGAGACACAGGACGTGCTCACCGAAACCTACTACGCTTTCAACGCCGACCTCGGCACGTACGGCGAGCTCACTGCGGATCCGGCCGGCATCATCGTGCCCGAGGTACTCAACGTGCTCGCTGACGGCACCGAAGAATGGCTGGCCACGAGTGATTACGGGCTTTACGCCGACCTGCCATACCTACAGTACGACTTCGTGAGGCTCGATTCGGGTACTGAGCTCTACGTTGAGCTCAACGTGGTCGACTACGGCGGAAACACCTCGACCGTGAGCGCCGTCGTCACCGTCCCATAAAAAGTTCGGGACCGCCAGCAGCTCGCTGGCGGTCCCGGATGGGTGCAACTACCGACGGTAGTTCGGAGCTTCGACCACGATCTGCACGTCGTGCGGGTGCGATTCCTTGAGCCCGGCGGGCGTGATGCGCACGAACTTGCCCTTCTGCTTGAGCTCGGCGATGGTGCGGGCTCCCACATAGAACATGGACTGGCGCAGGCCACCGATGAGCTGGTATGCCACTGCGGCGAGGGGTCCGCGGAACGGGACCTGACCCTCGATGCCCTCTGGAATGAGTTTTTCGTCGCTGGGAACGTCGCTCTGAAAGTAACGATCTTTGGAATAGGACGTCTTCGTGCCGCGGGTCTGCAGCGCGCCGAGTGAACCCATGCCGCGATAGGTCTTGAACTGCTTACCGTTGACGAACACGAGTTCGCCGGGGCTTTCGGTGCAACCGGCGAGCAGGGAGCCGAGCATGACGGTGTCGGCGCCGGCCACGAGAGCCTTGGCGATGTCGCCGGAATACTGCAATCCGCCGTCGGCGATGACCGGGATGCCGGTTTCGCGAGCGGCGAGGGAGGCCTGGTAGACCGCCGTGATCTGGGGAACTCCCACACCGGCCACGATGCGAGTGGTGCAGATTGAGCCGGGGCCCACTCCCACCTTGATGGCGTCGGCGCCCGCGTCGATGAGCGCCTGAGCGCCGGAGCGGGTGGCCACGTTTCCGCCTATTACGTCGACGTCGACGAACGCCCGGTCCGCCTTCAGTCGACGGATGATGTCCAGCACGCCGGCACTGTCGCCGTTGGCGGTGTCGACCACGAGCACGTCAACGCCCGATTCGAGCAGGGCGGTCGCGCGCTGCCAGGCGTCGCCGAAGAAGCCGATGGCCGCGCCGACGCGCAGGCGTCCGGCGTCGTCCTTGGTGGCGAAGGGATATTCCTCGCTCTTGTCGAAGTCCTTCACTGTGATCAGGCCGGTGAGCTTGCCGTTGGCGTCAATCAGGGGGAGCTTCTCGATCTTGTGCTTGGCGAAGATAGCGAGGGCGTCTTCGGGAGCCATTCCGACCTTGCCGGTGATCAGCTTCGACCTCGTCATGACCTCGCTCACTCGGGTGAGCGCCTTCCTGGCGTGCGGCACGAAGCGCATGTCACGGTTAGTGATGATGCCGACGAGAATTCCGTCGCCGTCGATGACGGGCAGCCCGCTGACGCGGAACTGGCCGCACAGGGCGTCAACCTCGGCGACGGTGGCGTCGGGCGAGGTCGTGACCGGATTGGTGATCATGCCGGATTCACTGCGCTTAACCAGGTCGACCTGTTCGGCCTGGTCGCCGATCGACAGGTTGCGGTGCAGAATTCCGAGGCCCCCCTCGCGGGCCATGGCGATCGCCATGCGGGTTTCTGTGACGGTGTCCATGGCGCTGGAGAGCAGCGGCAGCGAAACGTCGATGCGCCGGGTCAGTCTGGATTTAGTGACCGCCTCGCTCGGAATGACATCCGTGTGCCCCGGCAGGAGCAGCACGTCGTCGTAGGTGAGCCCGGTGAATCCGAACGGATCTGGCTGATCCATGAAACCCCTTACCTGTAGCTAAAAACAAAAAAAATATGCGGCAAAACGCGTGATCACGCCATGGGACGTGATCTGAAATTACCGCTCCTTCAATGTTAAGCGTGTTTGGGCTCATCACATTCCGCTCACATTTGCCGTGTGGTGCAAAGTTTCGAAACTTATAGGACATAATCGGCAAATACTCTCAACAACGACGTTGGCAGTAGTCACCCGGCGCCCGCCCGGTTACCCATCGGTCGGCACCAACATGGAGGTCCCGTGCAGCCCACACATACGGCTCAGAGATACATACCCAGGATGCTCGCCATCCTGTTCGTGACACTTCTCGCAGCTCTCACTATGGCCACCTTCTCGGTGAGTAGCGCGCACGCCGATGAGGTGGGCACAGAGTTCGACTTCACTCTCTCTGGCAACGTGAAGTTCAATGGCGAAGCCCTCGACGGCGTGGCCATCGCCGTCGACGGCAATGGCTACACGGCCGACACGGTGACAGATGCCGAGGGCAAGTGGGCGATCGGTGTTCCCGAGAAGGGCACCTACGAAGTAACCCTCGACGAGGAAACCCTGCCGAAGGGCGTCGTCGTCGCCAAGGGAGGTAACGTCATTGATACGGAATTCGGCCTGACCGATCGCAAGTCGGTCAACTTCTTCCTCGGTGAAGGCACCCGCAACACGGTCAGCTTCTTCGACCAGTTCGTCAACCGCTTCGTGAACGGTTTGAACTTTGGACTGCTGCTCGCCCTCGCGGCGATCGGGGTCTCACTGATTTTCGGTACCACGGGCCTGAGCAACTTCGCGCACGCCGAGATGATCACCTTTGGCGCCCTGATGACTCTGGTCTTCTCAGTCAATCTAGGGCTACCGGTCTGGCTCGCCATTCTGATCGCCATCGCGCTCAGCGGCGTGCTGGGGTACGGCCTCGATGCGGTGCTCTGGAAACCGTTACGGCGCAAGGGCGTCGCGGTGATCCCGCTCATGATCGTGAGCATCGGCCTGTCTCTCGCCCTGCGCTACCTCTACCAGTATTTCTTCGGCGGCAGCACAAGCCAGCTTCCCGGAGCGGGAATGACCGACCTCAAGTTCGGTCCGATCTCGTTGTCACCCATCGACATGGCCAGCATGGGCATCAGCGTCGTGGTGCTGCTCGGCGTCGCCTACTTCCTGTTGCGCACCCGCATCGGAAAGGCCACCCGCGCCGTATCTGACAATCCCAGCCTCGCCTCGGCGAGTGGCATTGACGTCGACGGAGTGATCCGCACCGTCTGGGTGGTCGGAGCGGCTCTCGCCGGCCTCAGCGGGGTGCTCTGGGCATACTTCCGCCCGGGCGTCAGCTGGGACATGGGATTCCAGATGCTGCTCTTGGTCTTCGCCGCCGTCACCCTGGGTGGCCTCGGAACCGCATTCGGTGCCCTCATCGGATCGATCGTGGTCGGTCTCTTCGTCGAGTTGTCGACCCTCTGGATTCCGTCCGACATGAAGTATGTCGGCGCACTTGTCGTTTTGATCCTGGTATTGCTGTTCCGGCCGCAAGGCATCCTGGGCCGCAAAGAGAGAATTGGTTAGGGGTTCACATGGACTGGGGAGCAATCTTTAGCAACGCTGCCGTCGAGCTGATCAGCCCGACCACTGCCGCCTACGCACTCGCCGCTCTCGGGCTCGCCGTGCACTTCGGTTACACCGGCCTGTTGAACTTCGGCCAGGCCGGATTCATGGCTCTCGGAGCCTACGGCTACGCGATCTCGATTCTGACCTTCGGGTTTCCGGTCTGGGGCGCTTTTCTGGTCGGCGTGGGGGCATCCGTTGTCTTCGCGTTGATCCTGGGTATTCCCACCCTGCGACTGCGGGCAGACTACCTGGCCATCGTCACGATCGCGGCCGCGGAAATCGTGCGACTGTTGTTCACGACGAACACCTTCGCCTCGGTCACCGGTTCGGCCAACGGACTCAGCGGCTACAAGAACGAATTCGCAGCCCTCAACCCGCTCGCCGAGGGTAGTTACGGTTTCGGCCCGTTTCAGAACAACGCCTACGACACTTGGCTTCGCATTGTGGCGTGGTCGATTGTGATTCTCGCAGCCTTGCTGGTCTGGCAGGTCATGCGCAGCCCGTGGGGTCGCGTCATCAAGGGAATTCGTGAAGACGAAGACGCCGTGCGAGCGCTCGGAAAGAACGTCTACGCCTACAAAATGCAGTCGCTCATTTTCGGTGGCGTGCTCGGCACCATCGCCGGCATGATCTTCGCCCTCCCGAGAGCGGTCGTTCCCTCGAACTACCAAACCACGCTGACCTTCTTCATCTACGCGATCCTGCTGCTCGGCGGGGCCGCGACGGTGCTCGGCCCGATCATCGGTTCGATGATCTTCTGGGTGCTCTTGTCGTTCTTCTCCGGTTTCGTCGCCCGAGCCGTGGAGGCGGGCTGGTTGCCGTTCATGACGGCCATCCAGGGTGGCCAGCTACGTTTCATCCTGGTAGGAGTGGCGATTATGTTAATCGTCATCTTTAGACCGCAAGGCATCTTCGGCAATAAGAAGGAGTTGGCTTTTGTCCGCTAACGCTGGTCCTCAGGGTTCGGCGGCTCCGCTCGAGCCGCCGGTACCCACCCAAAAACCAATCAAAACGACCGGCCTGCACATCGGCGAAGCCGAACCGGGCTGCGCCAAGGTCGACCCGATTCTCGTCGTCGACAATGTGCGGCGCACCTTCGGCGGCCTGACCGCTGTCGATGTCGCCCATGTCGAGGTTCCGCGCGGCGCGATCACCGCGCTGATCGGGCCCAACGGTGCCGGCAAGACGACCCTGTTCAATTTGCTGACCGGCTTCGACAAGCCCGACGACGGCAAGTGGACCTTCGACGGCCGCTCCCTCGCCGGCGTTCCGGCCTACCGGGTGGCCCGCATGGGCCAGATCCGCACCTTCCAGTTGACCAAGGCGCTCGGTCTGCTCACGGTCATGGACAATATGCTGCTCGGTGCCAAGGACCAGACCGGCGAGAACATGTTCCGCGCGCTGATGCCTTTCCTCTGGCGCAGTCAAGAGGAAGAGAACCGCGCCAAGGCTCTCGATCTGCTCACCCGTTTCAAGCTCGATACCAAGAAGGACGACTACGCGGCCAGCCTTTCCGGCGGCCAGCGCAAACTCCTCGAAATGGCGAGGGCGCTCATGAGCGACCCGACCCTGGTGATGCTCGATGAGCCGATGGCCGGCGTCAACCCGGCCCTCACTCAGTCGCTGCTCGACCACATTCTCAACCTCAAGTCCCAGGGCATGACCGTACTGTTCGTTGAGCACGACATGCACATGGTGCGGCACATCGCCGACTGGGTGATCGTGATGGCTGAGGGCAAGGTGGTCGCCGAGGGCGACCCGCACGAGGTCATGAAGAACCCGGCGGTGATCGACGCCTACCTCGGCCAGCACCACGACGAAGACATCGGCGAAGACCAGAGCACCGAAGCAGAGAACGTGTCAGCCATAAAGGAGTTGCTCGATGACGAACGCTGAACCGCTGGCCGCCCCGGCCCCGACCGAGACCCGGGAAAAAGTAGTCGAGGTCAACAACGTCACGGCCGGCTACGTCACCGGCGTAAACATCCTCAACTCCTGCTCGCTCACCGCCTACGACGGTGAGCTGATCGGCATCATCGGCCCGAACGGTGCCGGTAAGTCGACGCTGCTCAAGTCGATCTTCGGCCAGGTCAGGGTCCGCGACGGTGAGATTCTGCTGCGCGGCAAGAACATCACCAACCTCAAAGCCAACAAGCTCGTCGCACAGGGCGTCGGTTTTGTCCCGCAGAACAACAACGTGTTCCCCACGCTGACCATTCGCGAGAACCTCGAGATGGGCATCTTTCTCAAGCCCAAGGGGCTCGTCGAACGCCTGGCCTTCGTCACCGAAATCTTCCCAGAGCTGGGCAAGCGCATGTCGCAGCGTGCCGGATCACTCTCCGGCGGTGAACGCCAGATGGTCGCGATGAGCCGCGCGCTCATGATGGGCCCGCATGTGCTTCTGCTCGACGAGCCGAGCGCCGGTCTCTCCCCCGTGCGCCAGGACGAAGCCTTTCTGCGCGTGAAGGAGATCAACAAGGCCGGTGTGACTACGATCATGGTCGAGCAGAACGCGCGTCGCTGCCTGCAAATCTGCGACCGCGGCTACGTGCTCGACCAGGGTCGTGACGCCTACACCGGCACCGGCCGCGAGCTGCTGAACGACCCCAAGGTGATTGGCCTGTACCTGGGCACTCTCGGGCAGGATTAGCGCCCCAGCCCCGCACCAACCAGAAGCGGCGTCCGAGATGTTCTCGGGCGCCGCTTCTGGTGTGCTCTCCCAGGCTCTGGCGAGCGGATGCCGGGGGCATAGCCGGTGCATCCGCTCCGCTCGACCTTGGCCGGCCTCAGGAGCATGCAAAAGGGCCCCGACCGAAGCCGGGGCCCTTTCCTTCAGGCGGTAGAGCCAGGTCGTGCGGTGGAGCTAGTTGGTGCGGGAGTAGGTGTTGTCGGAGTTGTATTCGTAGAGTCCAATGGTCGCCTCGGTCGGGTCGCCGTTCTCATCGAAGGTGATGGGACCGGAGAACCCGTCGAAGTTGATCTGTTCGCCGGCAGCCAACGCGTCTGCAGCCTCTGCGAAATCGGTGACGGTAGTGCCGTCTCCGGTTCCGCCGGAGACCTGACGCAGGTAGCTGGCAATCGACTCACCGGAGACGTCGTTACCCGCGTAAGCGGCGAGCGCGATCAGCATCACGGCGTCGTACGACTCCGCCGCGTAGCTATAGTCGGTCAGAGTCGGATCGACCTCGAGCAGGCGCGCGGTGAAGTCACCGAGCGTGGCGGTGTCGAGGCCGGGCAGGGTGCCCTTGGAACCGGTGATGAGGTCGGCTGCGAAGTCGGCACTATAGTCCTTCAGGTTGCCGTCGACGAAGTACAGCTTGTCACCAGCGAAACCACCGGCGACCAGGTCAGGAACGATGACCTTGGACTGGTCGAAGGTGATCAGAGCGATGGCGTCCGGCGCCTCAGCGGTGACCTCTGCGATCTGTGACGCGAAGTTGGACTCGCCCTCATTGAAGAGCGACTCGGCGACGATTTCTCCGCCGGCGGCTTCAAACGACGCGCGAGTGGCCTTGGCCAAGCCGGTTCCGTACGCATCGTTGAGCACGATGAGTCCGAGGGTGGCATTGCCGTCGTCGGCGATCTGGTTGCCCAGCACCTCGCCCTGAAGCAGGTCAGACGGCGCGGTGCGCCAGTACAGGCCGTTGTCGGCGTAAGTCGTGAAGTCCGGCGATGTGTTGGCCGGGGAGAACTGCACGACGCCGGCACCGGTGATCTGGTCGATCACGGTTTTGGACACACCCGAGGAGGCGGCACCGACAATCGCGGTGACGTCCTGCGACAGCAGGTCGGTCACGGAGACGGTGGCGGTGTCGGTCGTGGTATCGCCCGAGTCGCGGAAGATTGCTTCCACGTTGATGCCGAGCCCCGCCTCGTTGATGTCGTTGACAGCGAGCTGAACGCCGGCTTCTTCGGGCGGGCCGAGGAAGGCCAGTCCACCACTCTGCGGGAGGATGGTACCGATCTTCAGGGAAAGATCACGATCACCAGCCTCGACCGGCTTGAAGTCTGCGGCAGCATCCGCAGTGGGGGCTGCTGATTCTACCGGCGCCGTAGCAGCGCCATTGCTGCAGCCGGTGAGCAAAAGGGCGCTCACGCCGATGAGGGCGACACCGGTAACGAGGGTACGAACGGAGCGGGAGGCCGAGGCCTTCGCGAAAACGCTCATGTTGCTCCTTGAATAATAAAGAGGGGTAAGACTGGTCAGCCGGTTGACTGCCGTGGTGTCAGAGTAGGCAATCAAGGGCCCCGAAACATACCCCCTGATGGGAGAACTTTGCAATGCGACCAAATCGTTACGAACGACGGCCGGTAATCCCCTGATAATCAACGACCTGCTTCTCCGTCATGGCGAAGACGCACTCTCCCCAGGAAGCGCACACGGTACTTCCGGAAATCACCTGGGGCCAGCCGGCCTCGAGCGAGGAACCGCCATCGTCGCCGGTGATGACGGCGGCCAGGGCGGCCGTGATCACTCCGTCGTAGGCTTCTGCACCGCCAGCGGTCGCCGTCAGCGTCGGATCGGCCGTCTTGAGGCGTGCGGCGAACGCGTCCGTGGCGGCCAGCGGGGTTCCACCATTGGCAAAGTCGATCAGGGCAACGACGGCAGCGCTGCCAATCAGGCCTTCAGCATCCGCTGGCAATGCCGTCGTCGCGTCCCACAGCACCAGATCCACGCCGCGCGCCGCGAGGTCGGCGTAGGCAGCGGCGAGGTCGCCGGCCACGTTGCGGTGGATGAGCTGCACGGGCTGGGTGGGCGTTGTCGGGTCGGAGAAAATGTCACGCACGGCGAGTTCGGTGCCGGCTACCTGAGCGGCACCGCTCGCGGCGTTGTCGCCGGTCATGGGAAACAGCGTGCCGATGAGAAGCGTGCCGTCGCCGGTGGGTGCGGTGCTGGTGACCGGCGTTGGGGTCGTACTCGGCTTGGCGGCCGGCGCACCGGTGCAGCCGGTCAGAGCCAGGGCAAGCAGCAAGACGGCGACGATCATGGGGCGACGGGGCATGTGGATCCTCTGGTGCTGGGCTGAACTGGTGCTGCTTGGTCTGGGCTGGCGCGTGCTGTTGGTTCAGCGTATCGGCTGGCCGGGCCGACTCATGCAAGCTAAGCGGGTTCGACGGCGCTGCGGCGGGGAGTGCGGCCGGAGGCCACCATATCGACCGTCAAAATGATCAGGGCAACCCAGACCAGGCCGAAGCCGACCCAGCGTTCGAACGGCATCGCCTCGCCCAGGATGAACACACCCACCAGGAACTGCAGCACCGGCGCCACGAACTGAATGAGTCCGAGCACCGTCAACGGCAGGCGCCGGGCGGCGGCGGCGAACAGCAGCAGCGGTACCGCCGTGATGACACCGGCCGCGAGCAGGCCTGCCGTATGCCAGGGCGACACCGTGCCGAAGGTGAGCCCGGAAATGCCAGAGACGACGACGAGTTGGATGATGGCGACCGGGGCGAGCCAGGCGGTCTCCAGGGTGAGACCGGTGACGGCATCGACACTCGGGCCGACGCGCTTCTTGATCAGACCGTAGAACCCGAAGGAGAAGGCGAGGATGAGCGAGATCCACGGCAGCGAGCCGTACCCGACCGCGAGCACGACAACGGCGACAAAGCTGATGGTGATGGCCACCCACTGCAGCCGGCGCAGGTGTTCCCGCAGCACGAACACGCCGAGCAGCACGGTGACGATCGGGTTGATGAAGTAACCGAGGGCCGCTTCGACCACGTGACCGGTGGTCGCGGCGATCACGTAGGTCTGCCAGTTGATGAAGATGAAGACCCCGGCCAGGCCCATGGTCCAGACCAGGCGTCGCTGTCTAAGGGCCCGCCCGAGCACCGTCCAGGTGCGGGTGACCGTGATGATCAGTACGCAGAAGACCAGGGAGAACAGTACCCGCCAGGCCACGATTTCAAAGGAGCCCGACGGTGCGAGCAGCAGAAAGTAGAGCGGCAGCGCACCCCAGAGTGCATAGGAAAGGCCGCCGAAGATGAGTCCGGCGCGATGCGTGCCGGCGGCAGTGCCGGTCGTCGCGACTGGGCTTACGGCATCCGTCATGAGGGTCCTTGACTACAGCAGAGGTGAAACGGGCTGAAAGCAGAAAACTCCCGGATAGCAGGGCTATCCGGGAGTTTTCAGTCTAGAACGACCGACTGCGTGGAGTTAGCGTACGACCACGGCGAGCACGTCGCGAGCGGAGAGAACCAGAAGGTCATCGCCACCGAACTTGACCTCGGTTCCGCCGTACTTGGAGTAGATCACCTTGTCGCCGACGGCGATGTCGAGGGGGATGCGGTTGCCGTTGTCGTCAATGCGGCCGGGGCCGACTGCAACAACTTCGCCTTCCTGGGGCTTTTCCTTCGCGGTGTCAGGAATGACCAGACCTGATGCGGTGGTCTGCTCGGCATCGACCTGCTTGATGACGATGCGATCCTCGAGCGGCTTGATGGAGACCGACACGGTTGACCTCTTTCTAAGATTTGGGTTAGCAGACTCACAGCGAGAGTGCCAAGTGAAGTTTAGGGGGGTTCTGGCACTCACGCAACGTGAGTGCCAGATGGGGGTCATTTTGGTAGCGTTGCAGCATGGATCGAACCGAACTCGTTGAGCTGCTTTCCCCCGCGAGTTTGCGGCTGTTGGATTCCCTGCCGCCCTACGACACCCACGGCGATGTGCTGAAACTCGTGAGCGATCTGCGCAAGGCCGGACACGAGCCCGGGCTCGTGTCGGCGGTGCTCAGCCAATCTCGACTGCGGGCCAAGGCCGCCCTCAAGTTCGGTGAATTCGCGAAGCGGATGCTGTTCACAGAGGCCGGCCTGGAACAGGCAACCCGGTTGCGTGTGGCCGCCCTGCACGCGGGCCGATTCAATGGTCTCGGTGCTGCCCTCGGTCGAGCGCCGCGAGTGGCCGACCTCGGCTGCGGCATCGGCGGCGATGCCATGGCCCTCGCCGCACTGGACCTGTCGGTCGTCGCCGTCGACGCCGACGAGGTCACGGCCACCGTCGCGAGCTTCAACCTCGCGCCGTTTCCGAACGCCTCGGCGGTGCAGGCCGATGCCGAGACGGTCGATCTCGACGATTTCGACGCGGTCTGGCTGGATCCGGCCCGCCGCACCAGCGGGCACAGCAACACGACACGGCTGACTCGTTCCGAGGATTATTCGCCCTCACTCGATTTCGCCTACCTACTGGCCACCCGGCTGCCGCTCGGCATGAAGCTCGGGCCCGGCCACGACCGCGACCAGATTCCGGTCGATGCCGAGGCCCAGTGGGTGTCGGTGGATGGCCAACTGGTGGAGATGGGCCTGTGGTTTGGCGCGCTCGCGCGCCCGGGCATCCGTCGGTCGGCGCTGCTCCTGACGGTAGACGGCACGCACGAACTGACCGCTCCGGACGACAGTCCGGACGTTGAAGCTGGCGCCCTAGGAAATTACGTCTACGAACCTGACGGCGCGGTGATTCGGGCACGCCTGATCGGCGATCTGGTCCGTTCGCTGGATGCCCGCATGCTGAGTGAGGGCATCGCCTACCTGACCAACGACACTCTCACACCGACGCCGTTTGCGAGCGCTTTTCGGGTGCTCGAAACGCTCCCGTTCGATGAGAAGAAGCTGCGGCTGGCGCTGCTTCAGCGACGCATCGGGACCCTTGAGATCAAGAAGCGCGGCGTCGACGTTGATCCGGCGACGCTGCGCGCCCGATTGAAGCTCAAGGGGCCGGAGGCCGCGACCTTGATTCTGACTCGCACGAACGGGCATCGCGTGGCGTTGCTCGTCGAGCGCGTGCGCTAGCCGGTTACAGCAGCGGCAGCACGATCTGGCTGATGTAGATGACCCAGCCAACCGCTAGCAGAACCCCGACGACACCACTCACAAGGCCACTGAGCCAGAGAGTGCGCGCCCGATTCTCGGCGGTGCGCGCGATCAATGCGAGGGTGACCGCGATGAGCGCGATGGGCAAACCGAACACGCCAATCACGCCGAGAGCGAGCCCGACCAGGCCACAGATGACAGAGGAGACCGCGAGCCGACGGCGGCCGGTGATGCGCTGCACCTCGGCCTCGGTGTAGCTGTACGGCACGAACTCGGTGGGAGCAGTGACCGTAGAGGCCCAGTCCAACTG
The DNA here is from genome assembly GCF_002954245.1 of Cryobacterium aureum. Taxonomy (GTDB): domain Bacteria; phylum Actinomycetota; class Actinomycetes; order Actinomycetales; family Microbacteriaceae; genus Cryobacterium; species Cryobacterium aureum. The sequence continues at coordinate 61,803 of NZ_PPTG01000001.1, forward strand.
GCTGCCAGGCGGAGCGGGAGGGCGCGTGTATTGCAGCTGCGCCGGAGCCTCGTCGTGCTGGTGGGGTATAGTCATGGCTGTCCTCTGGCCGCGAATCGCACACGGTCAGCTCGTCGGGGTGGCCCCGGTCGATCGAAACGTGCCGCGTGGCTCCGTCGGGGCCACTTGCGTGGCTAGTAGTTGTAGCTCGTGCCGGCGGAGGCCGCCGCGAGCACCAAGACGATCGTAAAAGCGGCGAAGATGACGCCGCCGAGCAGGCCGACGTAGCCGAGGATGGTCCCCCAGAGAGCGAGCCCGTGCCCCCTTTCGCCGGTTTTCTTGATCTGGCTCAACGCGATGTGGCCCGTGATGATGCCAACCACCGAGATGAGAAGGATCGAGGTGACGAGCGAGATGATCGACAGGACGTTGTACTTGTCCTGCGGGTTCTGCTGGCCGTAGGGGTTCTGGCCATAGGCCGGCTGCTGACCATACGCGGCGGGCTGGGCGTAGGCGGGAGCCTGGCCATATCCGGAAGCGGCCGGAGCGCCGGGTGCCGGGTAGCTCGGAGCGGCCGGGTATTCCGGAGCAGCCGGAGCTTCGTAGGCCGGCGTCGAACGTGCCGGGTCGCTGCTTGCCGGGCTGCTGCTGGTCGGATCGACGGGGGGCTGGGTGGGATCAGACATCTGCGGTCTCCTTCAGACGGAAAATTCGGGGTCGCAGAGCCAGAATATCGCGTCAGTCCGCACGTGGGCGAATTCCGCAGCAGATCAGACCTGAATCTGGCCGACCGGCAGGGTGGAATCGGCGCCGAATTCCACCGTGGAGGGCTCATGCCCGGCCATGATGAGCTGCGCCCCAAGGGCGGCGATCATGGCACCGTTGTCGGTGCACAGCGAGAGGGGCGGGATGCGCAGAACGATGCCGGCAGCATCCGTTCTGTCGATGGCGACTTCCCGCAGTCGTTTGTTGGCGATGACTCCGCCGCCGAGGAGCAGCCGTGGTACGCCGTAGTCGGCGCAGGCGGCGAGGGCCTTGGTGAGCAGAATATCGACGACCGCCTCTCGAAAACTGGCCGCGACATCGCCGATCGGCACGGGTTCGCCGGCGTCCTGGCGTTGTTCGACGAAGCGTGCGACCGAGGTTTTCAGGCCGGAGAAGGAGAAGTCGTAGCGGTGCGCGGCCATGTCCTTGGGCTGGCTGAGTCCGCGCGGAAAACGAATCGCCTTCGGGTTGCCGCCGAGAGCGACCCGATCGATCTGCGGCCCACCGGGGTAGGGCAGGGAGAGCAGTCGTGCCACCTTGTCGAAGGCCTCGCCGGCGGCGTCGTCGATCGTTTCGCCGAGCAGCTCCACGTCGCTGACCAGGTCGCGCACGAGCAGCAGCGAGGTGTGGCCCCCGGAGACCAGCAGTGCGATCGTCGGGTACTCGAGCGGCGCGGCGTCGCCCGTGTTGGTGGTGTCGCCGTGCAGCAGATCACCCTGCAGCAGGTCGGCGCCGACGTGGCCGACCAGGTGGTTGACCGCGTAGATCGGTTTGTCGAGCGCCACGGCGAGCGCCTTGGCGGCACCGACGCCAACCATGAGCGCGCCGGAGAGTCCTGGCCCACAGGTGACCGCGATGGCGTCCAGATCGCTCAAACGGATGCCCGCCTCGGCGACGGCCGCGGTGATGACCGGCACAAGCTCGTCGAGGTGTGCCCGGGCCGCGATCTCGGGCACGACGCCGCCGTAGCGGGCGTGCTCGTCCATGGAGCTCGCAATGGTGTTGGAGAGCAGGGTGGTTCCCCGCACGATGCCGATGCCGGTTTCGTCGCAGGAAGTTTCGATGCCGAGCACGAGGGGATCGGCGCGATTCATGGTCGTCACGAGTTCTCCACGAGCATAGATTCCAGTTCTGGAATATTCAGGCGCATAACGATGGCGTCGACGTTGTCGGGCTGGTAGTAGCCGCGGCGCACGCCGACGTCGATGAATCCGAGGCGTTCGTACAGGCGCTGGGCGCCGGGATTATCGGCCCGCACCTCCAGAAAGATCAGCCGAGCGCCGCGCTTACGGGCCTCGCTGATGAGCGCCTGCATGAGTGCACGGCCCAGGCCGCGTCCGCGCGCAGATTCGGCGACCGCGATGGTCTGAATGTCGCCCTCGACGGCTCCCCGGGGGGCGAGCAGGCCGGCGTAGCCCTCGACCGCGCTTGGTTCGTCGGGCGGAAACGCCACGAGGTAGTAGCAGGCTGGGTCGCCGAGGTCGCGCGCCATCATGGTCGGCGACCAGGCGTCATTGACGAAAGTGGTCGTCTCCAGGTGCATGATGGCTTCAAGATCGACCTCGTGCGCGCGGCGCAGTTGCCAGGTCATCGGCTGACCCGCTTCGGACCGTTCGAGAGCGTGACGTCGGGCGAGCGCAGGTACAGCGGCTCATTGGCCGCGAACGGGCGCCGATGGGCATAGCTCAATTCCGCGACCAGACCGAGCTCACCGGCCGAAACCGTGGCGGCGTCGAAGCGCGGCCACCCTGCGTGCAACCAGTTCGGGCCGTCGAGTTCGGACGGCTTGGCGAGTCCGGGCGGGCCTACGCGCACCGGCAGGCCAACGGCATCCGCTTCGCTATAGGCGCTCCAGTAGATTTCACGGCGGCGGGCGTCGGTGACGACGACGAGCGGGCCGGTGTGGCCGCGGCGGTAGTGGCCGTAGGCGATGGCGTCGTGGCTGATCACCGGAACGAGCGGTATGCCGGCGCCGAGGGCGAAGACGCGGGCCGAGGCGATTCCCACGCGCAGGCCAGTGAACGGGCCCGGACCCATGCCGCCGACAACGCCGGAGAGGTCAGCCGGGGCGATATCTGCTTCGCGCAGGCATTCCAGAATGAACGGTCCAACAATTTCGGCATGACGCATCGTATCGGCTTCGCCGCGTTCGGCGATGACCCCGCGGGCAAGGTCGACGACGGCGACGCTCGTACCGGCGGAAGTGTCGATGGCAAGTAGCACCCGTTCAGCCTAGCTTTTATGGGCCAGTGCTTGGCACGGCTGGCTTTTATGGGCCAGTGCTTCGCGCGGCTGGCTGTGATGGGCCAGCGCTTCGCGCGGCTGGCTGTGATGGGGCCAGCGCTTCGTGTGGCTGCGATCAGGTCAGAAAGAGCACGACGGCTGCGGTCAGGGCAACGATCACGAGGATCGCACGCAACACCGGAGCCGACAGCCGCCGACCGATTCGGGCACCGAGCCAGCCGCCGAAGGCTGACCCCACGCCGATCAACACGGCGATCACCCAGTCCACCGTGCCGCTGGAGATGAAAATAATCGCGGAGACGAGGTTCGCCATGCCGGCCAGCACATTCTTGGCACCGTTCGCCCGGTGCATGTCGGTGGACCACAGAATTCCCAGCAGCGCCAACAACACCACACCCTGCGCTGCGCCGAAGTATCCCCCGTAGACGCCCGTGCCGAGAATGCCGAGTACCAGGCCGAACGTGATCGGCCGAGTGTCGGCTCCGGTGCCTTCCGGGGACTTGCGTCTCACGTACCGGGCCACACGGGGCTGGATCGCCGAGAGCAGCGCGGCGAGCAGCAGCAGGAACGGAACGATCGTCGAAAAAGCCTCCTCGGGCAGGATCAGCAGCAGCAACCCGCCGATCACGCCGCCGACGGCCGAGAACACCGCCATCCAGCCCACGGACCGCCACTGTGACTTGAGTTCCCGGCGGTAACCGTAAGCACCCGCAATCGACCCGGGAACCAGACCAACCGTGTTGGAGACGTTCGCGGTGATCGGAGGGACACCGAGGGCGAGCAGGGTAGGAAAGGTGATCAGGGTTCCCGCGCCGGCGACCACGTTGATGATGCCAGCGGCAATACCGGCGACCAGGATGATCGCGCCTTCGAGAAGAGTCATTTAGTGAGATTTTCCAGTGTTCGAATTCTCGGCGGCCGCGTCGCCGACGGCGAGCACAATCTTGCCGAGGGAGGAGTTGGTGCGCATCAGAGCCTGGGCCGCGTCGGCCTCGGTCCACGGCATGATTCGGTCGATGAGCGGTCGAAGAGCCACTGCGTCGAGGTCGACGTCAGCACGCAGTGCGGTGACGAGGTCGATTTTGTCTGGCGTGGAGCGGGTGCGAAAGGTGACCCCGTACAGGGCGAGTCGCTTGTAGGCGAGCATTTCCAGATCGAGAGTGCCCTCGCTGCCGCCGAGTCGCCCCACCCCGATGATGCGGCCCGCGATGGCGGCCGAGCGGATGTTGTCGGCCAGGTATGGTCCGCCGACATGGTCGACGATGACGTCGGCACCGCGCCCATCGGTCAACGCCAGCACCTGGTCGGCGAAGCCGTCATCTCCGACGACGATCACCTGGTCGGCCCCGACCGAACGGATCAGCGTGGTCATACTCTCCGAACGGGTGGTACCGATCACGAGCCCGGCGCCGAGGTATTTCGCCAGCTGAACACACTGCAAGCCGACCGAGGACGCTGCGGCATGAACCAGCACGGTCTCACCGGGCTGCAACCGACCGTGGGTGCGCAATGCATTGTGTTCGGTCAGGAGGCCGAGAACCGCCGCGGCCCCCTCGGCGTAACTCCACCCGTCGGGGATCGGAATCGGCAGACCGGCATCGACGACGATGTGCTCGCTGAGCCCCCCGCCGACGATGGTCATGACGCGATCGCCAACCCTCAGCGAGGTGACGTCGGAACCGATCTCGACCACCTCGCCGGCCGCGTCGAGTCCGACCACCGGCGGAGGGGTTCCCGGTACCGCCGGCTCATGGGTTCCGGAGCGTTGGGCCAGGTCTGCCCGATTCACCGATGCCGCGTGCACGAGGATGCGTACGTCTCGCGGCCCTGGTACCGGTACGGCGCGTTCACGCAACATCAGTTGTGGTCCGTCGATCCCCTGTTCAACCAGAATCGATTGCATCAGTGGAAGTGTCCTTTCGTTCTGACTCGTCAGAGCAGCGGAGGTGCAAAATGTTCGGTTCGTTTGATTATGGCTCAGGCATCGTGCGTTCAAAAATTCGGCCGCGGGCGACAGACACGGCCACGGCATCCGTTTGACTTGTCACCATAACGTGGGTACGACTAAGTGGACTAGTCAGTTATTCACTCTATATTCCGCGGCGTTGCGGACACTCGATACATGGTGCTCCCGAGTCTTCTCGCCAGACTCAGGAGATCAGCAATGAAAGTTGGTCTGGTCTGGAACAACGTGGACACGGCCGTGTTCGCCCGCACGCGAGCGGCGCGGTTCTTCGAGCCGGAGCACGTCTTCACCTCGGAACGGCTCGGCGTCTACAAGCCCGATCCGGCCATCTACGAGCGGGCGAGAGACGCGTGTTCTGCCCTGGTGCACGTCGCCAGCTCGGCCCGGGACGTGCGCGGAGCACTGGAATCCGGCATCCGGGTGATTCGCCTGCGTCGGCCCGGCCACGAGCTCGACCCGGCCGGCCCGGTTCCCGGTCAGGAAGCCGCGAGCCTGGTCGACCTCGAGACCTTGCTTAGGGCGTGTGGTGCAGAAAAGAGCTCACCCGTCGGCTGAATTCCTCGGGGTCGGAGGCGAGGCCCATCGGCGCTCGACGCGCCGGCTCCGCTACGGGCCGCAATCCGAGGTCGACGGCGGCCTTGGCCGCGCGCAGGGACGCGGCTGAGACGGCGCCCCACGCGGCCAGCAGCTCGGCGAGTGCTGCATCAATGGCGTGGTCAGCAACGAGGGTCGTGACCAGGCCGAGCCGCCCGGCTCGCTGCGCGGTCAGCAGCTGGATGTCGAAAAGCACAGCCTTGGCGCGGGACGGCCCCACGCGCAGTGACAGTCGGTTGGCGAATGACGCGGGCGCCAGAATCCCCAGGCGCGCAAACGGCATGCCCAGCCTGGCCGTGCTGTTGACCAGCTGCAGATCACAGCACAGGGCCACCGCTTCCAGCTCCCGCCAGCCATCGATCCCGAGGGCGTTGAATCGCTCCCCCGTTCCGATCCTGATCGTGGCCACCGCACCGTTTTCGGACAGCGTCACTATTTCGTCACCCGTGCGGGTCATGCAACCGCACCGGTCTCTCGTAACGACTGGATTCTCTCGGCACTGAAGCCGGCACCCAGCAGCACGTCATCGGTGTGCTGGCCGAGTAGCGGCGGAGCGGTCCGTACGGCGACCGGAGTGCGGGTCAGCCGAATCGGACAATTGATCTGGGCGAGAGCACCGATCGACGGATGCTGCACCTCGGTCACCATGCCCCGAGCGATAATCTGGGGATCGACCAGGGCCTCGTCGACCGACTGGATCGGACCGACCGGCACACCGGCAAGATCGAGCAGCCGCACCCATTCGGCGGTGCTGCGTGCGGCCAGAAGCGGTTCCAGAACAACGATGAGCTCCTCGCGATGCGTCAAGGCCCGGAGCCACACTGAACAGTCCACTTTTTCTGTGGCTTACCGGCCGTGCCGTCGGCTCATGCGTCCGCTGGTCGCCGCGACGATGGCCAACCCCACCGATGTCGCGGCAAACACCCCTGGCACCCCCCACGAGGCGGCAACCAGTCCGACGGCGGCCGGCACGGCGGATTGCCCGAACCGATTGGCACTGAGGCGCAAGGCCAGCCAGGTGCCGCGCGTTCCCGCCGGCGCGGTGAGTGCGATCACGGACATGGTCAGCGGCTGGCCGATACCCAACCCCAACCCGGCCAGCATCAGCGCGGCGCCGAGCAGCCAGACGTCGAGGGGCAGCACCAGCATCGCCACCGCAATGGCGGACACGGCCGTCGATCCGAACACGAGCCGGTCCCGGCCAAATCGCGTGACGAGGGCGCTGAGGAAGAACCGCGACACGATGGTGGCCACGGCCCGCACCATGAGCAGAACTCCGATGACGCTGGCGGAAATCTGACGTTCGACACCGAGGGCCGGCAGGTAGACGGAGAGCAGATCGATGGCGGCCAGCACCATCATGCTGACCAGCATTGCTCCCAGCATGCGTCGCCGAGTCTCTTTCGGAGCCCGCAGTGCTTCTCGCAGCGACGTGGTCGGCCTCGGTGTGGCCGTGGCCCCCCGCGGCTGCCGATGGGCTAAGAATGCGGTCGGTATGAGCAGCAGCACAGCTGCCACGAAGGCGATGAAGAATAGCGTCGCGGTCGGCGGCAGAATGTTGTCGCCGCCGACGAGCGCGATGACCCCCGGTCCAACCGCCTGCCCCAGCGTTCCCGCGACCGTGTAGTAGCCGAAGGCCGAGTCGAGGTTTTTTGCGTCGGTTTTGGCGACTCGACTCTGTTGTCCTACCGCCGAGAGCAGGTGCCCCAGGCCGAGCAACACGTTCCACACCAGCAGCAGCGTCAGCGTCGGGGTGTAGAACACGAGCCCAGCCGCGGATCCGACGAAGAGCACTGCGCCGACGGAAAGCACGAGCCGTTCACCGCGGAGGTCGGTGATCCTGCCCACAAACACGGCGATGAACAACGGCACGATCGCCGAACTCGCGGCGATGAGTCCCAGCCAGGTGACCGGAACGCCCATTTCCAGGGCGCGATAGGCCGCCGTCGGCCGCACAATAAACGCGATGAACTGTACGAGCATGGCGTGCTGGAACAGCGCCCAGGGCAAGTGACGCATTGGTTAGTCTCCGGTCGTGGTGGCGTCAGTTGGGCGAGTTTACGTCCTTCTTCTGGCCAGACAAATCCAGCAAATCCGGCGAGCCCGGCGAGCCCGGCGAGCCCAGCGAATCCTGAGCCTCTGGCGAGGGTTCCACCGGCGTGCCGCGACGCCGACGCCCGAACTCAGTGACCGCCATCGCGGCCAGACGGGTAATTCGACGACTCACAAAGGGTAGCGCGATGAGTGCGACCATCACGGCGAGAATCCACATCGAGGCCGAACGCTCGATGAAGATGCCGAGGTTGCCGCCAGAGATAATCATCGTTTGGCGAAGCGACTCCTCCGCTAGTGGGCCAAGCACGAGCGCGATGACAAGCGCGGCCGGCGAGAAGCCATAACGACGCATGAAGAAGCCGAGCACGCCACAGGCCAGCATGATTCCTACCTCGACCATGCTGCTGTGCACGGCGAAGGTACCGAGCACGCAGATCACGATGATGATGGGAGCCAGAATGCGAAAGGGAACCCGGGCAACATTGGCAAACGTGGGAATCATGAAGATATTGATGATCAGCAGTGCCACGTTTCCGAGGTACATGCTCGCGATGAGCCCCCAGGCGAAATCTGGATTCTGTTCCATAAGCAGCGGGCCCGGCTGCAGCCCCCACATGAGGAAGGCGGCCAACAACACGGCCGTCGCTGCCGAGCCGGGGATGCCCAGGGTCAGAAGCGGGACCATAGCACCGGCCGACGCACCATTGTTTGCGGCCTCCGGTCCGGCAAGCCCGGCCATGGCGCCCTTGCCGAATCGTTCCGGCTTCTTCGAGATCGATTTTTCCAGGCTGTAGGACATGAGAGACGCGACCGTCGCACCCGCGCCGGGGGCAAGCCCGGTGAAGAAGCCCAGGAAGGATCCACGCACCATGGCACCGTTCGACTCCTTGAAGTCGGACCTGGTGGGCCAGAATCCCTTGCCCTTGATCGAAATCTTGCCGAAATCGAGGTGTTCCTTGTGGGCTCCGCGCCAGAGCGAGTAGAGGATCTCCCCCACACCGAAGAGCCCGATCGCCACCGGCACAAAGTCGATTCCGCTGATCAGCTCGCTGGATCCGAAGGTGTAGCGCTGCTCGCCGACCCCGATGTCGATGCCGACCGTAGCCAGGGCAAACCCGATAAGAGCCGACAGAATACCGAGAATTCGGTTCTTACCGATGATCATGATGAGCGTGAGCAAACCGACCACCACGATCAGGAACAACTCCGGGGGGCCGAAGGTACGGGCAATCGATGCGACCATGGGCGCGAAAGCGCTCAGGAGGATGACGCCGATGGTGCCGGCGATAAAGGATGCGATCGCAGCCATGACCAGGGCCGGGCCGGCTCGGCCCTGCCGGGCCAGCGGAAACCCATCGAAGGTGCTTGCCACCGTGGCCGATTCACCGGGAGTGTTGATCAGCACCGAGGTGATGGTGCCGCCATACATTGACCCGTAGTACACCGCGGCGAGCATGATTATGGCGCCCGTCGGATCCATTCCAAAAGTAACCGGCAGCAGGATCGCGATTCCTGCCGTTGGTCCGAGCCCCGGCATGACTCCGATGATCATACCGAGGGTGACCCCGGCCAACAGTAAGAGCACGTTCTGCACGGTGAGGATCGTGATGATCCCCTGTGCGAGGTTGTTGAAGATATCCATGGCTATTCCTCTAGGAGAATCGTCGGATCGCGATCAGAATGCCGGGATGATGCCGGCCGGTAAGCCCGCGTTCAGCCCGGTCTGCAAAATCAGGTACAGGGCGAGGGGCGTGGCGACGCTGATCACGATGTTCGCTACCCAGCGACCACGGTTGAGGAACCACAGCATGCCGAACAGAAAGAGCGCACCGGCCACGATCGCACCGAGGGACAGGAGCACAAGAATGAAGGCGCCGGAGGCAACGACAGTGACGGTCATGACCAGCGGATGGTGGCCCAAATCGGCTTCTCCGACGTCCTCTTCCAGATCAGCGGCTCCCGAATCCTCGGAGGCCACCCGCATGCTCTGCACCAGAGCGATGAGGGTGATCGCGATGATCAGCCCACCCACGACCCGGGGAAAGAAGCCGGGGCCGATGCGCCCCGCCTGCGTGACCCAGTCCATCCGAAACGCCATTTCGGTGTATCCGATGAACAGAACGAGCACGACCCCGAGAAAGGCGGTCTTGGCTGATGGGCGCCGACCCCAGCCGGCATGCCCGACACCCGGGAATATCGTGCGGTGTACCGCTACGGCCGAGCTCACAGCGCGCCGATGTCCGAGAGAACGGTTTCAAAGTCGTCCGAGGTGGACTTCACCTGGTCGAAGAAATCATCGCCCCAGGCGATGTTCTCCGTGAGGTAGTTGGAGTCGAGGTATTCCTTCCATTCCGGGGTCGCGACGACCTTTTTCATGGTGGCGATCCACCAGTCCTGGGCCACCTTCGGAGCATCCGGCGCCAGAATCATTCCACGGGGCATCGAGGGCAGGCCGGTGATGCCCAGCTCTTCGCCGGTCGGCACATCGGGCAACACGTCCAGGCGGCTGATACCGGTGTACAGCAGGGGCTTCATCGCGCCGGCTTCGAACTGTCCGAGGATGCTGCCGGTGTTGTTCACCGAGGCGTCCAGAGCATGCGAGAGCAGGGCCGTATTGAGCTGGCCCTCATCGTTGAAGGGCACGTACTCGATCTCGTATCCCCCGGCCTCGGCCAGCAGGGCATGCAAAATAAAGTCGACGTTGAGCGGTCCAATGCCGCCGACGACGACGGATTTCTCACCCTTGGCGTAGTCGACCCATTCCTCCCAGGTATTGATGGGGTTGTCACCGTTGAGCGTGAAGATCGCGTCGTCACTGCTGAACAGGCCCACCGGCGTGAAATCTTCATAGGTCCACCCCGTGTCCGCCTGCATCGGCGTTGTGATGAATGATCCGGAGGTGGTGGAGATGTCGTATCCGCTTCCCGAGTTGTTGAGCAGGTAGCCCCAGCCGGTGGCGCCACCACCACCTTCCCGGTTTTCCAGCCGGATGTTCTCCGGGTACAGGTCGTATTGCTGGATGATGTTCACCAGGGTGCGAGCCATGATGTCATTGCCACCGCCGGGGCCGAATGCGATCGTCCAGTCGAGTTCCTCTGAGGGGTAGCTGGCGGCATCCTCTTCGGTGGCGTTGCCGCCCGTTTCGCTGCAGCCAGCGAGCGGAACGACGAGGCCCAGTACTGACAGGGCCACGATCAGCTTCATTTTCTTGCGCATGTGATTCTCTTCTCTTCATTGAGTGAGGTACAGGTAGAACGGTGGTGCGGGTAAAACTTCTGTGCGGTTACTGGAGGGCGTCGAGGCGATGCCAGGAACCGACCGCGAAGGCGACCAGACGGTCGTCCTCGTCGAACAGGCGCGACTCAAGGTGCACGATTCGGCGCCCGGCCCGCAGCACGGTGCCGATACATCGACCGTCCCCCTTCAGCGGCCGAAAGTAACGAACCTGCATCTCCAGTGTCATGGCTGTGGAGAGGAAGTGCTCACACAGATGACCCATCGAGACGTCCAGGACCGTCGCGATGATGCCGCCGTGCATGGAACCCTGCGGGTTGCACAGGTGCGGCGCGTAGGGCAGCGCGACGGTGCAGGTTTGGGCGACCTCGTCGTAGCTGATGCGCAGATCAAGGAACCGAGAGAGAAAGAAATTGCCGAATTCCTGGGTCGAATCCGCTGCCGCGAATTCGGCACGCTCCAGCGCGGACGAAAAGGCCATGCCGTTCGCGGTCACGACCACGTGAACAGTGGGGGCCGCTTGGCGATGAAAGCCCGCACGCCCTCGGCGAAGTCTTCGGTATCGAACGAGGAGTTGCGCATGTCGATGGTGGCCGCATCGTCGGTCACCTGGCCGGTCACGACGCGGCGCACCATGGCTTTGCCGGTGCGCACGCTGAATTGGGCTCGGGAGGCAACCGTTTCGGCAAACTCGTAGGTGTACTTTTCGAGGTCCCCCTGCTCGCACAATTCGTCGAACAGGCCGAGAGCGAGGGCTCGCTCAGCGGGTATTTGCAGTCCGGAGGTGAGAATCCAATTCGCACGGGACGGCCCGGCGAGATCGACAACGCGTTTGGTCGACTCGAGGCTGTAGACGAGGCCCAGCTTTCCGGGCGTAATGGCAAATTTCGCGCGGGTATCGGCAAACCGCATGTCGCACGCCAGCGCCAATCCGGCACCGCCACCGATGCAATAGCCGTGGATCATGGCGATCGTGGGCTTCTGCAACGATTCAATGGCGTGTTCGGCAGCGGCGACGCGCTCGTTATAGTTTTTCGCCTTGGCCGCATTGGAGCGGTGTTCCTGAAACTCGCTGATATCCGCGCCGGACGCGAAGGACTTCTCACCGGCACCACGCACAATGACAACTTTGACGGTCGGATCATCGTCGAGGGCCGAGATGAGCGCCGGCAATTCCGTGTACATCGCCATGTTAATCGCGTTGTGGCTCTGCGGCCGATTGAGAACGAGGGTGGCGATTGCGCCCGCCCGTTCGACGAGGAGGTCTTCAGACATGGTTTAGTGCCTTTCCAATTCTGGGTGTGCGTCAAAAGCGACACCATCAGCAAACATTTTGTCGACCTCGGTGTCGCTGAGTCCGGCTTCGCGCAGCACCTCGGCCGTGTGCTGGCCGAGCCACGGCGGCGCCTTGCGAATGGTGTAGTCCATCGTCGAAAACTTGACCGGCGGCGCGAGCATCTTCATCGGGCCGATGATCGGGTGCTCGATTTCGACGATCATTTCCCGATCCAGAATCTGCGGATCGTTCATGGTCTGGTCGTAGGTCAGGGCCGGACCGCACGGCACTCCGGCGAGGTCGATGATCGCTATCCACTCCGCTGTGGTTTTGGTCATCGTGATGATCTCGATCTCACGCTCGAGTTCGTCGATGTTCTTCATGCGATCGGGGAGAGTCTCGAACCGGGGATCGGTCAGCCAGGCCGCGCGATCGAAGGCATCCACAACCAGCATCTCCCACAAGCGGTCGTTGGGGGCACCGATCGTGACGTAGCCGTCTGAGGTGCGGTAGGCCTGATACGGCGTCGACCGACGATGGCGGGTTCCCGTCGCCTGGGGCACTTCGCCCGAGCCGAAGAAGGCACCGGACTCCCAGACGGTCCAGGCCAGCCCGGCCTCGACGATGGAGATATCCATGTATTGACCTTCGCCGGTCTTCTCGCGCACCATCTGCGCCCCCATGATCGAGTACACCGCGGTCATCCCGGCGGCAACATCGTTGATGGCGATGCCGATCTTCGCCGGCTTTCCACCGGGCTCACCCGTCATGCGCAGAAAACCGCTGATTCCCTGGGCCATGATGTCGAATCCCGGCCGGTGCTTGTAGGGGCCGGTCTGGCCGAATCCGCTGATGGAGCAATAGAGGATGTCGTCGCGAATGGCCCGCACTGCGTCGTAGTCGATTCCGAGTCGCTTGGCGACGCCCGGGCGAAAATTCTCGATGACCAGGTCGGCGTCGTCCACGAGCCGCATGAAGATGTCATGCCCTTCGGAACTCTTCAGGTCCAGGGAGATGCTCCGCTTGCTACGGTTGGGCATCGCGCCCGGATAGCTCTCTCCGTTGATCTTCGGCTCGAAACGTCGCTCGTCGCTTCCAGTGTGCGGCTGTTCAATTTTGATAACGTCGGCACCGAGCTCGGCCAGCACCATCGTGCAATACGGGCCGGAGAGGAATCTGGTCAAGTCGAGAACACGAAATCCATCCAAGGGACGCATGTTGCTCCTTTCCTACATAGTGGGATAAATAACCACATTTCGGGATATATGATGTGTTTGACCATATGGTCATCCCAGAGAGAAGTCAAGGAATCGCGATGAGTGAACACAACGACGCGCTCGAGGGCGCGGCACCGCGCAGCGGAGTCCAGTCGATCGACCGGGCAGTCGCCATCCTCCGGTGCTTCGACTCCCAGCATCCCCATTTGGGAATCACCGAGATAGCCCACCTGACGGGCCTGTCCACCAGCACCGCCCACCGAATACTCACGGCGATGCTGGCCAACCAACTCGTGCGGTCCACCTCGGGCCGGCGGTACGGCCTCGGCCCCCTACTCGTGCAACTCGCTCAGAGCGGAGCCCTGGCCACGACATTTCATGAAGTGGCCCTGCCGTTCATGACGAATCTGCGCGACGAAGTGAACGAAACCGTGGCGCTGCACTCGCTGCTGGCCTCCGAGGACCGTGCCGTCATCGACCAGGTTGAGAGTCATCAGGAGCTGCATCGACGGTATACCGAGATCGGCGTACCGATCCCACTGCCGCTGGGCGCGCCCGGAAAGGCGATTCTGTCGGCGATGCCGTGGGATCGTCAGGTAGCCCAGCTGGAGCGCCCCATTGCGCGCGTCGCCCCGCAACAGATCACCGACCCGGCCCAGATGCGGATCGAACTCGACAGAACTCGCAATCGCGGCTGGGCCGAGTCCAACGCGGAACGCACACTGGGCATCAGTTCCGTTGCCGCTCCCATTTTCGACCACAACGGGAGCGTCATCGGTGCGCTCGGCCTATCGGTACCCAGCGTGCGCATGAGCGACGATCGAATGCACGAACTGGGACGCCGCGTGCAACTCGTGGCCCACGAGATCTCCGCCGCCCTGGGCGCAACAAATGCCCTCATCCAACACGGTCAAGAGCTCGCGCGACCGACGGCCTGAATGCGTGACCGCTCGAGGCAGCGCAGTGGACAGCCCACTGGCGCAATAGGTGACTTGGTGCGGGTTCCGATACGCTGTGGGGGTAAAAGAAGGATGCGAGGACTCACGATGACCCCCCAACGGCTGATCCCGAAATCCCTGCCAGAGCAGCTCGGCCGGGTGTCCCGGCCCAGGCTCTACGAGCAGTTGGTCGAGCAGCTGCTCGGCTACATCGAATCCGCCCAACTAGGCCCAGGAGATCTCCTGCCGAGTGAACGTGATTTGGCCGAACGCCTCGGCGTGTCCCGGCCAACGCTGGTGCAGGCGCTCGTTGCCCTCGAAGTGCTCGGCGTCATCGACGTTCGTCACGGCACCGGCGCCGTGCTGGTCTACCGGCCCAGCATCGCCACCGTCATCAAGGGACTGCAGGCGCACCAAAACCGACTCCCGGAGATTGTGGAGGCGCGCAGCACGCTGGAGATCAAGCTCGCCTCCCTCGCAGCGCTCCGGCGCACCGATGCCGACCTCACGGCCATCGATGCGGCCCTCACCGCGATGGCCGAGGAAATCGCCGACGGCCACAAGGGTGCCCACGGCGATGAGTTGTTTCATCAGGCCGTAACCCAGGCCGCGCACTCGGCGGTTCTGGGGCAGCTGATGACGTTCATCGCCGAGATGATTCTCGAGACACGCCTGGAGTCGCTCGGCCAGCCCGGGCGACCGGAGCAGTCGCTGGCGTCGCACCGGGCGATCGCGGCGGCCATCCGCTCGCAGGATGCCGACGGGGCAGCGGCGCGGATGCTCGCGCACATCGAACTCGTGTCGGACGTCGCGTTGTTGAAGTAGGTCCAGCCCCGCGTCAGGAATTCCACCAGTCCAGGCGCTCGCTCCGGCGCCGGAACGTGCGCCGATACCCGCGGTGATCAGGTCATTCACCGAGCCGACAGAGTCGGGTCAGCCCAGACCAACATCGGCCAGCCGCGCCCAGCGCTGGCCGTGACCCGTGAGCGTCAGGGTGCGCGGTTCGTCGACGTCGTGATCGAGATCGATAACGGCGTCGAGAGCGGATGCCGCGGCATCCGCTTCACGATCAGCCTCCGCACCACCCTGCGGTCGCTCGATCTCGATGTCCAGCCAGGATTCGCCGATACCGTCGAGCAGGCCGCGGCCCCACTCGACCACCACGATGGAGCGGGCGAAATCAATGTCGAGGTCGTCCAGTTCCATGGCGCTTTCGAGCCGATAGGCGTCGACGTGCACGAACGGTGGCCCATCGACCAGGCTCGGATGCGTACGAGCGAGTACGAAGGTGGGGCTGGTGACGGCTCCGCGCACCTGCAGCCCCTCGCCCAGGCCGCGGGTGAGGGTGGTTTTACCCGCCCCGAGCGGACCGGTGAGCACGACGAGGTCCCCGGCCTGCAGGATGCTGGCGAGGCTCACACCGAACCGGTGCATCGCCGCCGCGTCCGTAATCGTACGAACGAGTTCAGTCATTGACGTGTCGCCGGGTCACCCGGTGCCCGATGCGGGTGACGATCTCGTAGTTGATCGTGCCAGCGGCGTCAGCCCAGTCGGTAGCGCTCGGCGCGCCGGTGGCCGGGTCGCCGAACAGCACGACCTCATCGCCGACGGCTACGACGGGGTTGTCGTTGCCGAGGTTGACCACGAACTGGTCCATCGCCACCCGACCGACCAGGGGGTAGTTCTCGCCGTTAATGTGCACGAGCGCCGTGCCCGACGCCTGCCGGGGAATGCCATCGGCGTAGCCGAGCGGCACGAGCACGAGCGTGGAATCCTGCGGCGCCCGCCACAGGTAGTCGTAGGAGACACCGGCGCCGGCGCTCACCCGGCGCACCAGGGCCACCCGGCCGCGCAGGGTCATCGCCGGAACCAGCCCGAGGTCGGCGCTGGTCGCGTCCTCGAACGGCGACAGCCCGTACAGGGTGATGCCCAACCGCACCATGGTGAAGCGGGCGGACGGCAGTCGCAGCGCCGCAGCGGATGACGCCAGGTGCACCAGCGTGGGGGCCAGGCCGGCGGCCCTGGCGGCAGCAACACCACGTTCGAAACAGTCCAGCGCCTGTTGGTCGTCGAACGCCGAGGCGTTGGCGAGGTGGCTCATGAGACCGTCGACACGCAGCAGGCCGACCCGCTCGAGCGCGGCGGCAAGCGCGAACACCTCGGCCCAGTCGTTTTCGTGCACGCCGTTACGGCTGAGTCCGGTCTCGAGTTTTAGATGAACGGATGCGGTCTGGCCAAGTTCCGCCGCGGCATCCGCTACCTGCTGCACCTGGCGCACCGAGGACAAGGCCAGGGTGACGTCGTCGTCGATGGCGGCGCTGAAGTCGGCGTCGGGGCCGTGCAGCCAGGCCAGAATCGGTGCGTCGATACCGGCATCACGCAGAGCCAGGGCCTCGTCGATGTCGGCGACGCCGAGCCAGTCGGCCCCGCCGGCGAGGGCGGCGCGCGCCACCGGAACGGCACCGTGCCCGTAGGCGTTGGCCTTGACGACGGCCATGGCGTGCGGAGTGCCGACGAGCGCGCGCAGGTGGGCCATGTTGGTGCGGATGGCGGCGAGGTCGATCACGGCCTCGCGAAACCCGGTCATGCTTCGCCCTCGGCGACGACGAAGGCGCAGGCCACGCCGGCATCGTGGGTCATGGTGACGTGCACCCGGCTGATGCCGCGATCGGTCAGGGCTTGACGGGCCGCGCCACTGAGCTTGAATTCCGGGTTCCCGTGCGGGTCGTTCACGATTTCCATCTCCTGCCAGGTGGCTCCCGCACTGTCGCCGAGGGCCTTGATCAGAGCTTCCTTGGCGGCGAAGCGCGCTGCCAGGGAATGCACCGGCAGGTTTTGTTCGTTGGGGGTGAACAGGCGCGGCACGAGGCGCGGGGTGCGCTCGACCTGGCGGACGAAGCGCGCCAGGTCGACCACGTCAACCCCGATGCCCTTGATCATCGTGGCCTATTCGACCGTGACTGACTTTGCGAGGTTGCGCGGCTGGTCGACGTCGAGGCCCTTGGCGATGGCGAGTTCCATAGCGAACATCTGCAACGGCACCACGGCCAGCAGCGGTTCGAACAGCGGCGCCGCGAGCGGGATGTGGATGACGGTGTCGGCAAAAGGCAGCACGGCCGCGTCGCCTACCTCCGCGATGGCGATGATGCGAGCACCTCGGGCGCGAATCTCCTGAATGTTGGAGACGACCTTCGGGTGCAGGTGGGCCGAGCCGCGCGGGCTCGGTACCACGACGAACACCGGCTGACCGGGTTCGATCAGCGCAATCGGGCCGTGCTTGAGTTCTCCGGCGGCGAAGCCTTCGGCATGGATGTAGGCGAGTTCCTTGAGCTTGAGCGCACCCTCGAGCGCGATCGGGAACCCGACGTGACGGCCGAGGAACAGCACCGCGCGGGTGTCGCTCATCCAGCGGGCGAGCTGGCGTACCTCGTCTTCGACGCCGAGAACGGCCTGGATCTTCTCCGGAATGGCCTGCAGTTCGGCGACCTGCGCGGCCTGTTCGGCCTCGGTGAGGCTGCCGCGCACGCGGGCGAGGTGCAGGGCGAACAGGTAAAGCGCGGCGATCTGGGCGACGAAGGCCTTGGTGGAGGCCACGGCGACTTCGGGGCCGGCGTGCGTGTAGATGACGGCGTCGCTCTCGCGCGGGATAGTCGCACCCTGCGTGTTGCAGATCGAGATGGCCTTGGCGCCGAGTGACATGGCGAATTTGACGGCCATGAGCGTGTCCATGGTTTCGCCGGACTGGCTGATCGAGATCACCAGGGTGTCGGCGCTGAGCACCGGGTCGCGGTAGCGGAACTCGTGGCTGAGTTCGACGTCGACGGGAACCTGCGCCCACTTTTCAATGGCGTATTTGGCGGTCTGGCCGGCGTAGGCTGCGGTTCCGCAGGCGACGATGACGATACGCCGGATGCCCGCGAGCACGTCATCGCCGAACGCGGTCAGTTCGGGAACGACGACCTGGTCGTCGGTGATGCGGCCGCGCAGGGTGTTGGCGACGGCGTCGGGCTGCTCGGAGACTTCCTTGGCCATGAAGCTGGACCAGCCGCCCTTTTCACTGGCGGAGGCGTCCCAGGCGATGTCGAACTCTTCGGTCTCGACCAGGTGACCGTCGAAGTCGGTGACGGTGACGGCATCCGCTGTGATCGTGACGATCTGGTCCTGGCCGATAGCGACGGCGCGGCGGGTGTATTCGACGAACGCGGCGACGTCGGAGCCGAGAAAGTTCTCGCCCTCGCCGAGACCGATGACGAGCGGGGAGTTGCGGCGGGCGCCGACGACGACGCCGGGCTGGTCCTGGTGCACGGCCAGCAGCGTGAACGCGCCGTCGAGACGGGCGACGATGATGCGGAAAGCTTCGGCGAGGTCGCCGACGCGCTGGTATTCGCGGCCGAGCAGCACCGCGGCGACCTCGGTGTCGGTCTCGCTCAGAAAGGTGTAGCCCTCGGCCAGGAGTTCGTCGCGCAGGGGGGCGAAGTTCTCGATGATGCCATTGTGGATGAGGGCGAGCTTGTTGTTGTCACCGAGGTGCGGGTGGGCATTGCCGTCGGTGGGTCCGCCGTGGGTGGCCCAGCGGGTGTGGCCGATTCCGGTCGTGCCGTCGTTGATCGGGTGAGCCTTGAGCTCGTTGGTGAGGGCCGACAGCTTGCCGGCCTTCTTGGCGGTGTTGAGTGCACCGAATTCATCAATGACGGCTATTCCCGCGGAGTCATACCCACGGTATTCGAGCCGTCCGAGTCCTCCCATGAGAACGTCAACGGTTTTATTGCTTCCGACATAACCTACGATTCCGCACATGGAAGTCGATTTTAGTCGGACTAAGCTTGGGGCAATGTCCGATCCGGTGCTGGCCCCTGTTATGAACGGTCACGGTACCCCTTTTGTGGAGCTCGACCGGGCCGATTGGGCAGCCCTCGCGCCGACCACTCTACTGCCGCTGAGAGAGACCGAGATCGTGCAGTTGCGCGGCATCGGCGAGCCGCTCGACATCAACGAGGTGACGGATGTCTACCTTCCGCTGAGTCGTCTGCTCAACCTGTACGCGGCGAATGCCCGCACGCTGCACCGAGCGACCAGCGGATTCCTGGGCGAACGTGCCCGCCCGACCCCGTTCGTGATCGGTGTGGCCGGCTCGGTCGCCGTCGGCAAATCGACCACCGCCCGGCTGCTCCGGGAGATGCTCGCCCGCTGGGACGACACCCCCCGGGTGGAACTTGTCACGACCGACGGATTTCTGTTTCCCAACGCCGAACTGAATCGCCGCGGCCTGATGGAACGCAAGGGATTCCCGGAGTCCTACGACCGGCGTGCGCTACTGCGGTTTGTCAGCGCGGTCAAGAGCGGCGCCCCAGAGGTGCGTTCACCGTTCTACTCGCACCTCAGCTACGACATCGTGCCCGACGCGCAGATCGTGGTGCGACAGCCCGACATTCTTATCGTCGAGGGCCTCAACGTACTGCAGCCTCCCGCCCCCGGGCACGGTCTCTCGGTCAGCGACCTGTTTGACTTCACCATCTATGTGGATGCTCGTACCCAGGACATTGCCCGCTGGTACGAGGAGCGTTTTCTCAAGCTGCAGCGCGGGGCGTTTGCCAACCCCAACTCATTCTTCCACCGCTACGCGGCGCTCACCGAAGATGAAGCGCGCGGCAAGGCGCGCAGCATCTGGACCAGTATCAACCAGCCCAACCTGCTGCAGAACATTCGTCCCACCCGGTCGCGCGCGACCCTGGTACTGCGCAAGGACCCCACGCACGCCGTCTCCAAGGTGCTCCTGCGCAAGGTCTAACTCCGTGCAAGCACGCGCTCTGTCTGGACGGGGCCCGGGCCCCGTCCGGTAAGGGCTAGAGGGCCAGGCGCTCGCGGACCACGTCGGCGAGGGAGTGCGCCAGGCGGTCGGCCGTCGGCTGGTCGGCGGCTTCGACCATGACCCGCACCATCGGCTCTGTGCCCGAAGGGCGCAGCAGCACGCGGCCGGTGTCGCCGAGTTCTGCTTCAGCGGCGAGCACGGCCTGGGCGATGACGTCGTCGGCGCCGAGCCCCTTGTGGTTGACGCCGCGCACGTTGACCAGAATCTGCGGGTACACCGTCATGACGGATGCCAGTTCGGCGAGGGTTTTACCGGTGCGCGCCATTTCGGCGACGAGGTGCAGGCCGGTGAGGATCCCGTCGCCGGTGGTGGCGAATTTGGTCATAATGACGTGACCGCTCTGTTCACCGCCCAGGGAATACCCGTGGGCGTTGAGCTCTTCGAGCACGTACCGGTCGCCAACCTTGGTCTGCACCATGGCGATGTCGTTGGCTGCCATCGCCTTGCGCAGACCGAGGTTGCTCATGACGGTCGCCACCAGCGTGCGGTCTTTCAGTACGCCGCGTTCGGCCATCGACACGGCGAGGATCGCCATAATCTGGTCGCCGTCGACGATGTTGCCGTTCTTGTCCACGGCCAGGCAGCGGTCGGCGTCGCCGTCGTGGGCGATGCCGATGTCGGCGCCGTGCTCGAGCACGGCCTTGGCGAGGTTGTCGAGGTGGGTGGAGCCCACGCCGTCGTTGATGTTGAGGCCGTCGGGGTCGGCGCCAATCACCGTGAGGCGGGCACCGGCATCCGTGAACACCTGCGGCGAGACGCCGGCAGCGGCGCCGTGGGCGCAGTCGAGCACGACGTGAATGCCGTCGAGACGGTGCGGCAGGGTGGTGAGCAGGTGCACCACGTAGCGGTCTTCGGCGTCGGCAAAGCGACGGATGCGTCCAACGTCGCCGGCGATCGGCATCAGCGTGTCGCGACCGATGTAGCTCTCAATGCGGTCCTCGACGTCGTCGGGGAGTTTGGTTCCGCCATAGGCGAAGATCTTGATGCCGTTATCGGGCGCCGCGTTGTGTGAGGCAGAAATCATCACACCGAAGTCGGCACCGATGTCGTTGATCAAAAAGGCTGCAGCCGGCGTGGGGATGACTCCGGCGTCGAGAACGTCGACACCGCTGGAGGCCAGACCGGCCGAGACGGCAGCGTTGAGGAATTCACCGGAAATTCGCGGGTCGCGGGCGACCACAGCGACGGGCCGGCGGCCCGCTTCGAGGCGTGCTTGGGCACGACGACCCTTGGTCAGCACTGCGGCGCTGGCCTGGGCAAGGCTCAGGGCCAGGCCAGCCGTGAGATCACGGTTGGCCAGGCCCCGAACGCCGTCCGTGCCGAACAGACGAGTCATTTCGTCGTCGGCTATCGGGTTAGCGCTTGCTGAACTGAGGTGCCTTACGGGCCTTCTTGAGTCCGGCCTTCTTACGCTCCTTGACTCGAGCGTCGCGGCTGAGGAAGCCGTTCTTCTTGAGGATGGCGCGGTTGTTCTCTTCGTCGATCAGGTTCAAGCAGCGTGCGATGCCGAGGCGAAGCGCGCCTGCCTGGCCGGACGGGCCACCACCGGTGATGCGGGCGATGACGTCGTACGAGCCGAGCAGGTCGAGAACCTTGAACGGGTCGTTGATCAGCTGCTGGTGCAGCTTGTTCGGGAAGTAGTCAGCGAACTCGCGGCCGTTGACAACGATCGTGCCGGAGCCGGGGACGATGCGCACGCGGGCGATGGCCTGCTTGCGACGGCCGACGGCTGCGCCGGGAACGTTGAGGACGGCGCGGGGCGCCTTGGTTACGGTTTCGGCCGGAGTCTCGGTGGAGTAGCTCTCCGGAGCCTGGTCAATCTGGTCTGCGATCTTCGCCACGATGATGGGAATCCTTTTTATCTAAGAGTCGAGAAGTCTGGTTGCCGGCGCTACTGCGCGACCTGGCTGAGGGTGTACGGCGTGGGCTGCTGAGCGGAGTGCGGGTGCTCAGGGCCGGCGTAAACCTTCAGCTTGGTGAGCTGGGCGCGACCGAGCGAGTTCTTCGGCAGCATGCCGCGAATCGCTTTTTCAACCGCACGGGTCGGGTGCTTCTCGAGCATCTCGGAGTAGTTGGTCGCCGTGAGGCCGCCCGGGTAACCGGAGTGGCGGTAGGCGATCTTCAGGTCGAGCTTCTTGCCGGTCAAGGCAACCTTCTCGGCGTTGACGATGATGACGAAGTCGCCACCGTCCATGTGCGGGGAGAAGGTGGCCTTGTGCTTGCCGCGCAGCAGGATTGCCGCGTGGCTGGCCAGACGTCCGAGGACGATATCGGTGGCGTCGATGACAACCCAGTCGTGCTGGAGTTCGCTTGCCTTGGGGGTGTAAGTGCGCGTCACTGTTGTGCTGCTTTCTTCTTTTTCGAACGGAGGTGTTCGTGAATCCCGCTCCGGGCGTGTTCTATTGAGATATACATCTCGAGGAGAACACTGTCGATGGAGGGCTCACGTTCGGGTGCCGTGCTGCAACGCACAGACACCAAGGGACAACACTAGTCGGAGGCGGTGGCGGACGCAACTTGCACAGGAAGTGAACGCCGGTTGCGGGTATCAATGGCGCGCTGCGCCAGGGACGCGTCGTCGGGGTAGCCCACATCGATCAGGGTGAGGCCGTGCGCCTGCATCACCTTGAACTCGCTGATGCGGTGTTTGTCGAAGTGCAGGTGGGCGAGGGTGCTGCCGTCGAGGCGGCCCTCCCCCACGGCCACGCAGGCGCCGACCATGGCGCGCACCATGCTGTGGCAGAAGGCATCCGCTTTGATCGTGGCGATGAGGAGGCCGTCGTCGTCGCGGTGCCAGCGAAAGTCCTGCACGGTGCGAATGGTCGTCGCTCCAGGGCGCGGCTTGCAGTAGGCGGCGAAGTCGTGCAGGCCCACCAGGGTGGCTGCTGCGGCATCCATGGCCGCGAGGTCGAGTTTAAACGGATGCCACGTGGTGCGCAGGCGCTGCTGCGGGTCATGCAGGGCGAGGGGGTCTGCGATGCGGTATTCGTACCGGCGCCACATGGCCGAGAACCGGGCGTCGAAGCCGCCGGGCACGACCGTGGCGCGGCGCAGCACGATGTCGGGCTTGGTCACCAGGATGCCGCCGAGGCGACGCAGCACGGCGGTGCCGAGGTCCACCGGCGGACGGTTGCCGGTACCGCGCTGGATGCGCACGAGGGAGTGCGCCTGGTCAGCGGTGAGGTCGAAATGGGCGACCTGTCCGCGGGCGTGCACTCCGGCATCCGTTCGGCCGGCGACGATGAGCGTTGGGTGCGGGGGAAAGCTCTGCAGAATGCCGGCGAGGCCGTTCTCAATGTCGGCCTGCACGGTTCGAAAGCCCGGCTGGCGGGCCCAACCGGTGAAATCGGTGCCATCGTAAGAGAGGTCAAGACGGATGCGCGTGGAGCCGAGCGCTGCGTTCGCGGCGCGGGGCACAAAAAGATTCACGAGGGTAAGCCTAGGCGGCGCGCTCGGGTTATCGTTGAAACCGGCCCACGGCCCACCCCATAATGAGTGCCAAAGAAACCCGGCGTTGCCCATGACTCGTTCCCCGCGCGCGTTCCCGTTCACCGGGAGGACTCGGTCAGCGACCGCAACGATCGGGCCGGTAAACACGCCCGTGCTGGGGCCGACGAATGCCCCGCGCAGCGGTCGCCTGGCCGGCCTCGACGGTCTGCGCGCACTCGCCGTCATTGCCGTCGCGCTGTACCATTTCTTTCCGGCCGTACTGCCGGGCGGTTTTATCGGCGTTGACGTGTTCTTCGTGATCAGTGGTTTTCTGATCACCGGGCTGCTGGTCTCCGAGCACACGCGCACCGGGCGCATCTCGCTTCGCCGGTTTTGGCAGCGGCGTGCCCGCAGACTGGTGCCGCCGCTCATTCCGGTCGTGCTGATCAGCTGCACGATCGCCTTTGTGATCGGCGGCGACGTGCTGGTGGGTCTCGGCGCGCAACTAGTCGGAGCCAGCACCTTCGGCTACAACTGGGTGTCGATCGCGAATGATGCGAGCTATTTCAGCGTCAACGAACCCGAACTGCTGCGCAACCTGTGGTCGCTCGCGGTGGAGGAGCAGTTCTACCTGGTCTGGCCGCTGCTCCTGCTGGCGGTGCTGCTGATTCGCCGCCCGCGCGTTCGGCTGGCCATTGTCACCACGCTGTTCGTCGCCTCGGCCCTGTGGATGGGAGCGCTGTACCAGCCCGGCGCGGACCCCACCCGGGTGTACTACGGTTCAGACACCCACAGTTTCGGCCTGTTCGCGGGCGCTGCCCTCGCCCTGCTGCTGCGCCGACCGAGCGGGCAGCGCAACGAGCTGCCACGGTTGCGTCCGTGGCTTGGCGGGGCCGCAGTGCTGACGATCGTAGCCTTTGCGCTCTGGCTGCCGGAAGACGGTACGGCAACCTTCCGCGGTGGCCTCGTCGCCGTGTCCCTGGCCACAGCGCTAGCCATCTGGGCGGGAGTGCGCGGCGGCCGGTTCGGGCGCCTGCTCGACGCAGCCCCGCTCCGCTACCTCGGTGAGCGGTCCTACGGAATCTACCTGTGGCACTGGCCGATCCTCGTGCTGGTTCAGCTGCTCTGGCCGGCATCGCCGCGCGCCGGCAGTGTGCTGCCGATCGGCGTGCTCGCCACGGTCATTACCCTTTTTGTGGCCGGAGTGTCCTACCGCTGGCTGGAAGTGCCGATCCGGCGGGTCGGCGTGCGCGGCAGCATCCGCAAGATCGGTGCACTGTGGACCGGCCCCACCCGCCGCCGCCGCCTGATAGCGGCGACAGCCGCACTATCGGTGTTGCTGGTCGGCGGCACCACCGCCGCCGTCGTGGCCGCGCCGGCGCAGACCTCGGCGCAACTCCGCATCGAACGCGGCCAACGGGCAATGGATGCCGCGGCGCGGGCCGCCGCGCAGGCTGCGGCCGCCGCGGCTGCCCGCCAGGCCACCGCAGCCCCTGCACTGGTCGACGGACCGATCACCGCCATCGGCGACTCGGTCATGCTGGCGTCGGCTCCGGAATTACAGGCCACCTTCGCGGGCATGACCGTTGACGCATCGGTCTCCCGCGGGATGTATTCCGCAGACGACATATTGATGGCGCTGAAGGCGGCGGACCAGTTGCAGCCGGTGGTGGTCGTCGGGCTCGGCACCAACGGGCCGATCACGACCGACGAACTCACCGAGATTCTGCGCATTCTCGGGCCCGACCGGCAGCTCGTACTGGTGAATGCCTACGCCGAACGGGAGTGGACCGACACGGTCAATGCCAGGCTCGCCGAGTTCGCTGCGGGCAATCGCCGGGTCGAGCTGGCGAACTGGCACGACGTGATCGCGGGGCGACTCAATCTGCTGGCAGACGACCATGTGCACCCGGGGCCGACCGGCGGCCAACTCTACGCCGACGAGGTGCACGCCGCGCTTGCGCGTCTTGCTGCGGTGCCGCCGCTGCCCGACAACAGCTGGTTGATGCGTGACCCCGACGCTCCCAGTTCGCCGCCCTACCGCTGAGAATCAGAAATCGAGCGCGTAGGCGAGCTCCCTGTTGGTGGCGAAGAAGCCGATGCCCGTGTAGAGGTCGAGCGCGCCGGGCGGGCTCGCCGAGTCCACGTCGAGAGTGGCCCGCCAGTTACTCGGTCATGCTGCACCCAAGCCAGGCTGCCCCGAACTGGGCCAGACCTCAGAACTCGAGGGTGTAGGCCATTTTCTTGTGGGTGGGCACGAAACCCATGCCGGTGTAGAGGCCGAGGGCGCCGGTGGGGCTGGCGGAGTCCACCGCGAGGGTCACCCGCTCGTGGCCGAGAGCACGACCTGCGGCCAATTGGGCGGCCAGTAGGGATTGCGCGATGTGGCGGCCGCGCCATCCGCTCAAGACACCGACCAGGTCGATATAGCTGCCGGTGAACCCTTGCGTGGCCCAGACGTTCTCGTTGGCGGTCGACAGCACGAAGCCGACGACGTGCTCGGTGCCGGCACTGTCCGTGGCGGCCTCATCGGTTCCATAGGCAACGAACGACAGGTCGGGTCGAAACCATTTGCCGCCGACGAAGGCATCCCAGTTTTCGTCGCTCATTGGCTGGCTGCCCCAGTGATCCATGAAAGAGTCGTCGCGGGCAGCGTGCACCTCGGCCGAGACCGCAGCGGTATAGGCGGCAATGCGGATTCCGGCGGCCGGGTCGATTACGCGTACCGGGGCATCCAAGGGGCGTTCGAGGGTGAGAAAGTAGCGGGCGAGGCTGAGGCCGGCGTGTTCGAACAGGGCGGCGTTCTGCGGGGAACGTTCGTCGGCGTAGGTCAGGATCCAACCGGGAAGCGTTCCGGCCCCGGAGGCGAGTTGTTGCTTCGCCCGAGCAAGCTGCCAGGCCAGCAGTTGGCGGCCGATGCCCCGACCGCGAAGCGCCGGATGAACTCCGCCGATCGGCATCGAGCGCACGAGGCTCACCTGCCGGGGCGGGAACATGACCATGCCGACCGCCACAATGCGGCCGGCCTCGTCGAGAGCGACGAGCGAATCGAGCTCCGGGTGAAAGTGCGAGTAGCCGAAGTCGGCGGCGATCGCGCCGCGCGCGGTGAGGTAGTTAGGGTGGTCTACCTCGCCCATGGCCCGGCGCAGCTCCCAAATACCGTCGATGTCGCCCTCGGTGGCCGCTCGCCACACGCCCACGTCCGGGTGCTGCGGAAGTACCGGAGCCGGGGCGTCTCCCACCCGTTCGGCCAATGAAGTAGCGCGGTGATCCATCCCCCAACCCTATCTTTCACGCGAAAGCGGAGAAAACGCTACTTCCCGGTAGCTGAAGCAACACTTTTCCCGCTCTCGCGGGATGTCGGGACGTGGGGGTACAAAAAAGAGGGGAGCCAACTGTCGTTGGCTCCCCTCTTGATGGTGGTGCTACTTCTTGTCGGCCTCGTCGGCGGCAGCGTCTTCGACAACTGCATCCTCAGCTACGACGTCTTCAGCGACAACGGTCTCCTCGACGGCTGCATCTTCGACGACGACGTCGTCAGCAACGACGTCTTCGGCAACGACGTTCTCGGACCCGACTGGGGTCGCGGCAACGGTCGCTGTCTTGGAGCGCTTGACCTTGGGGGTCAGGGGCTCGAGAACGAGCTCCATCTGCACCATGGACGCGTTGTCACCCTTGCGGAAACCAAGCTTCGTGATGCGGGTGTAGCCGCCCTGACGCTCGTTGACCTGCGGGGCGATAACCGTGAACAGCTCGTGCACGACGGTCTTGTCTGTAATCGTCGCGAGAACGCGACGACGGGCGTGCAGGTCGCCGCGCTTGGCGAACTGCACCATGCGCTCGGCGAGCGGACGCAGGCGCTTGGCACGGGTCTCGGTCGTCTTGATCGACTTGTGGGTGAACAGGGCCGCGGCCAGGTTCGCAAGCATGAGGCGCTCGTGCGCCGGGCCGCCACCGAGACGGGGGCCCTTTGTGGGCTTAGGCATTGGTAATCTCCAGTATCAAAAAATCGAAAGGCAGCGTTGAAGCGCGAGCCTTAGATGGTCTCTTCTTCGTAGCCGCTGTAGAAGTGCGCGCCGTCGAATCCGGGAACCGAATCCTTCAGGGACAGGCCGAGCTCAACGAGCTTGTCCTTCACTTCGTCAACCGACTTCTGCCCGAAGTTGCGGATGTTCATCAGCTGGGTCTCCGAGAGGGCGACCAGTTCGCTGACGTTGTTGATGCCTTCGCGCTTGAGGCAGTTGTACGAGCGCACCGACAGGTCGAGGTCTTCGATCGGAATCGAAAGCTCGGTCGAGAGCACAGCGTCAACCGGCGCTGGGCCGATCTCGATGCCCTCAGCGGCGGTATTGAGCTCGCGGGCCAGACCGAACAGCTCGGTCAGGGTGCGGCCAGAGGATGCGATGGCGTCGCGGGGCGAGATAGCCGACTTGGTCTCCACGTCAACGACGAGGCGGTCGAAGTCAGTGCGCTCACCGGCACGAGTTGCCTCGACACGGTAGGTCACCTTGAGCACGGGCGAGTAGATCGAGTCGACCGGAATCTGGCCGGCCTCGGAGAACTCGTTGCGGTTCTGGGTGCTGGAGACGTAACCACGGCCACGCTCAATGGTCAGTTCGAGTTCGAACTTCGCCTTGTCGTTGAGGGTTGCGATGACCAGTTCCGGGTTGTGCACCTCGACGCCGGCCGGAGCCGAAATGTCAGCGGCGGTAACCTGGCCGGCACCCTGCTTGCGCAGGTACGCGGTGATCGGCTCGTCGTGCTCGCTCGAGACGACCAATCCCTTGATGTTCAGGATGATCTCGGTGACATCTTCCTTCACCCCGGGAACGGTGCTGAACTCGTGCAGCACGCCATCGATACGGATGCTGGTTACAGCAGCGCCCGGGATCGAGGAGAGCAGGGTACGGCGAAGCGAGTTGCCGAGGGTGTAGCCGAAGCCAGGTTCGAGCGGCTCAATGATGAACCGTGAACGGAACTCCGAGATGTTCTCTTCGGTGAGCGTTGGACGCTGTGCAATAAGCACTGTTGATTCCTTTCGGCTAAGTGTCCGCTATATGACACTTGCAATGACGAGAGAGTGAAAAGGTGAAAGAAAAGAATCCCGACGGGGCTCGGTGACAATTAAGTGCCGAGCCCGTCGAGATGACAGCTTGTGCTTTAGACGCGGCGGCGCTTCGGCGGACGGCATCCGTTGTGAGCCTGAGGCGTCACGTCGTTGATCGAACCGACCTCCAGGCCAGCGGCCTGGAGCGAACGGATCGCGGTCTCGCGGCCTGAGCCGGGTCCCTTGACGAAGACGTCAACCTTCTTCATGCCGTGTTCCTGTGCCTGGCGGGCGGCCGACTCGGCGGCCAGCTGTGCGGCGAAGGGGGTCGACTTGCGCGAACCCTTGAAACCAACCTGGCCCGACGAGGCCCAGCTGATGACGGCTCCGGTCGTGTCGGTGATCGACACGATCGTGTTGTTGAAGGTGCTCTTGATGTGGGCCTGGCCCACAGCAATGTTCTTCTTTTCTTTCTTACGCGGCTTCCGTACGGCCGACTTGGGTTGTGCCATGAATTTCTCCTGAATCCTAAAGGCGTTAGCGGGCTAGGCCGAGGCCTAGCGCGCCTTCTTCTTGCCGGCTACGGTGCGCTTCGGGCCCTTGCGGGTGCGAGCGTTGGTCTTGGTGCGCTGTCCGCGAACGGGCAGGCCCTTGCGGTGGCGAATGCCCTCGTAGCTGCCAATTTCAACCTTGCGGCGGATGTCAGCGGCAACCTCACGGCGGAGGTCACCCTCAACCTTGAAGGTGCCTTCGACGTAGTCGCGGAGGAGGACGAGCTGGTCGTCGCTCAAATCCTTGACGCGGATGTTTCCGTCGATTCCAGTGTCGGCGAGGGTCTTGAGGGCCCTCGTACGGCCAACACCGTAAATGTAAGTCAATGCAACTTCCACGCGCTTATCGCGCGGGATGTCGACGCCGGCTAGACGTGCCATTGTGTCTCCTGTTAGTGATGGAGGTCTGTAACAGCTCCTGTACACCGGCCTCCAACCGATGGTGTCACCCTCACGGGCTCCCGGAACTGCTAGTAAATATTTAGTTATTCAGGTAAATCTCGAGGCGACGAGTCGCGACGGGAATTAACCCTGGCGCTGCTTGTGACGCGGGTTCTCGCAGATGACCATCACATTGCCGTTACGGCGGATGACCTTGCACTTGTCACAGATCTTTTTGACGCTGGGCTTGACCTTCATGGTGATTCCTTGTTTTTCGCTGTCTTCGTACCCTCGGGATGCCGAGGGCCGTTACTTACAGCAGTCGTTACTTGTAGCGGTAGACGATCCGGCCGCGGGTCAGGTCGTACGGGCTCAGCTCTACGATCACGCGATCCTCCGGGAGGATGCGAATGTAGTGCTGGCGCATCTTGCCCGAAATGTGGGCAAGAACTCGGTGGCCGTTTGACAGCTCAACGCGAAACATCGCGTTGGGCAGAGCTTCGACTACTGCGCCCTCGATTTCGATGACACCGTCTTTTTTGGCCATACCCTCACTGTCGCTCTGTATTGATTGCTGGTCATGCGGGATTGATGCCAGACACGCCACAAAAGACGACACCAGACACCAAGGATCAATCTTATGGTATGAGATTGCCTTTTGGCAATTCAGTCCTATAATCCCTGCGCGCGTCGTACCTCAAGCACGACCGACGCGAAGAGTGGATGCGCCGCATCGAGCCCGCAGACCTGCAGGACCACGTGCTCCGCGCTTTCGGCCCGGATCATCCGTTGCAGCTCGACGCTCTGCTCGTCGGCCGCAACGTCAAAGCGCAGCACCGCACCGATGGCGCTCAGGAGCGCCTCTGGCCTGATGCCCGATTCGATCAATTCCGCGGCCGGGCCGATGAACCGCTCGTTGCGGCTGAGCTTGCGCAGCGGCTGGCGGCCCACGCGTTCGACGGTGTCGAGCAGGGCCGGGTTACTGAACCGAACGAGGATTTTTTCCCGGTAGGCGCGCTGGGCGTCCTCGTCGAGTCCGTGCTTGGCAACCAGCAGCGCCGACGTCTCTTCGAGCACGGCGCGGGCGGCCGCCACGACGGCCGGCACGTCGAGCGCCTCGGCGATCGTGCTGACGCCGGCCCGGCTGCCGAGGTAGGCGATGGTGGCGTGCCCGGTGTTCACCGTGAAGAGCTTGCGCTCGATATAGGGCAGGAGGTTGTCCACGAACGTGGCTCCCGGAATGACCGGAACCGCATCGCCGAATGCGCCGCGTTCAATGACCCATTCGTAGAAGGCCTCCACCGTCACCGTGAGGCCCGCATCCGCTGCCTGGTTGGGCACGATGCGGTCGACGGCCGTATTCGCGAAGGCCGCGCGCGCCGAGACGGCCGGCCAGTCGGCACCGGCCACGTGGCTGTGTACGTGCTCGGCGAGCAGGTCGGTAGCGTTGATGGCGTTCTCACACGCCATCACGGCGAGCGGCGGCAGCGACGCTTCCCGGCGCGCCAGCCCGGCCGCGATGAGCGGGGCGACGAACTTGAGGATGTTCGGTCCCACGGCCGTCGTCACAATGTCCGCGGTGGCGATCTCGTCGATCAGCGCCTCGCTGTCGGTGGCGCTATTGATGGCGCGGAATCCCTGCACGGTGTGCTGGCGGGCTCCCTCCCCCTTCTCGTGCACGTCATAGCTGCGTGCGGCGTGCAGCGCGTCGATGAGGGTCGAATTCACGTCGGCGAAGACCACCTCGTACCCGGCTTCGTGCAGCAGGAGTCCGACGAAGCCGCGCCCGATGTTGCCCGCGCCGAAGTGAATAGCCTTCATTCTGCGTTGACCTCCTCGAGGAGGGCGTAAATTTCTTCGGCCGAGTCGGCGTCGATGAGTTTGGCCACCTCGTCTTCGTCGGAGAACACGATGGCAATCTTGGAGAGGATCTCGAGGTGCTCATTGTTCAGCCCCGCGATACCCACGGCGAAACGCACCGGCTGGCCGTTCCAATCGATCGGCTCGGCGTAGCGCACGAGCGACAGGGCGGAGCGCAGGATGGAATCCTTCGCGTCGTTCGTGCCGTGCGGGATGGCGAGGAAGTTGCCCATGTACGTCGAAACGGATGCTTCGCGCTCGAACATGGACGCCACGTAGTCCTCGCTCACGGCGCCGGACGACACGAGAAGGCCACCGGCCTCGCGAATCGCCTCGTCGCGCGTCCGGGCCGTTCCACGGGCGATCAGGTTGCGGGGTTCGAGGATCTGGCTCATGAGGTGACTCCCTCGTTGGTCTGGTGTTCGAGCATGCCCACGACTTCGTCGTACTTCGGGCTGTTCATGAAATTGTCGACGGAGACATGCATGGAGTCGGGTGACTTGGCCCGCGCACGGTCGGTCAGGTCCTGGTGCGTGATCACGAGATCGGCGCTGCCATCAAGGTTGGCGATGGCCTGGTTGGTCACCGTGATCCCCGCGATGCCGGCCTTCTTGATCTTGTTGCGCAGCACGGAGGCGCCCATCGCACTCGAGCCCATTCCGGCGTCGCACGCGAACACGATGTTGCGGAGGTCGCGGGTGGGGGTGCCGCCGCCCGCCGCGGCATCCGTTGCGGTAGAGCCGACGAGACTGCCCAGTACCGAACTGGATTTACCCTTGTTGGCCTCGGTCTTCGCCACGGCGGCGGTCAGGTCAAGACCGGCGCCTTCGGAGAGGTCGCGGCGACGGCTGGCGCGCAGGATGACGGCGGCGATCAGGAAGGAAACTGCTGCCGCACCGATGACCGACAAGATGACGCCGATGTAGCTCTCGGGCGACGTCTGGAACAACACGGCGAAGATGCTGCCGGGTGAGGCGGGAGCGCGCAGCCCGGTGGCGAACGCCACGTTGATGGCCACACCGGTCATGCCGCCGCCGATGGCGGCCAGGATGAGAATCGGCTTCATCAGCACGTAGGGGAAGTAGATCTCGTGGATGCCGCCGAGGAACTGGATGATGATTGCGCCGGGCGCGCTGGCCCTGGCAATACCAGTTCCGAAGAGGGTGAACGCGAGCAGGATGCCCAGCCCGGGGCCGGGGTTGGCTTCGAGCAGGAACAGGATCGACTTGCCGGTGTCGGATACCTGTTGCACGCCGAGCGGGGTGAGCACGCCGTGATTGATGGCGTTGTTGAGGAAGAGAATCTTGCCCGGTTCGATCAGGATGCTCGCGAGAGGCAGCAATCCGTTGGCGATCAGAAAGTCGACACCGGTTTCGAGCAGTTTGCTCAGCCCGGTCACGAGCGGGGCGATGCCGACGAACGCGCCGAGGGCGAGGATGGCGCCGAGGATTCCAGCCGTGAAGTTGTTCACGAGCATCTCGAAGCCGGCCTTGACCTTACCCTCCCAGATGCTGTCGACCTTCTTGAGCAGGTAGGCCGCAAGCGGGCCGACGATCATCGCTCCGATGAACATCGGAATGCTGCTGCCGACGATCACACCCATCGTGGCGATCGTGGCGACCACGCCACCACGGGTGTCATAGATCATGCGGCCACCCGTGTTGGCGATCAAAAGCGGCAGCATGTAGATGATCATCGGGTCGACGAGGGTTGCGAACGTCTCGTTGGGGGTCCATCCGGTGGGGATGAACAGCGCGGTGATCAGCCCCCACGCGATGAAGGCGGGAATGTTGGGCATGACCATTCCGCTGAGGAATGTGCCGAAGCGCTGCACGTGCACGCGAGTGCCCGTTCGCTTGGTGTCGGCTGACGTCGTCGTCATTTCAGTACCTTTCTAGGGTGTGCTGCACGGGAGGGTTTAGATGTGAAGATGAAGCAAGAAATGTGGCGGCCTGGGTCGTGACCACTTCGCGAGCGGATGCCGCATCCTCGGCTTCGAGGGCAAGATCGGCCAACAGCCGGGCCTGCTCGCTCGTGAAATCTGCCAGGGTGGCGCGCACGTCGGCGAGGGCTGAAGCGGACATCGACAGGCTCGTTGCGCCCAGGCCGACCAGCACCACGGCGAGCAGCGGATCCGCGGCGGCCTCCCCGCACACCCCGACGGGCTTGCCGAGCGCGGCACCGGCGGCACCGACCTCGGCCACCAGGCGCAGTACCGCGGGGTTCCACGGGTCCTGGAAGGCGGCCACGGAGCCGAGCAGGCGGTCGGCCGCGAGCGTGTATTGGGTGAGGTCGTTCGTGCCGATCGAGGCGAAGTCGGCGTGGCGCAGGATGCGGTCGGCGAGAAGGGCGGCGGCGGGGATCTCGACCATCACCCCGGCGGTCTTGAGCCCGAGCTCGCGCGCGAGTGCCACGAAGTAGCGGGTCTCCTCGACGGTGGCGACCATCGGGGCCATCACCCACAGGTCGGCGTCGGTGGCGGCGTCCGCCTGGGCGAGCGCTTCCAGTTGGTCACGCAGGATCTGCTCGGATGCACGCAGCGCGCGCAGTCCCCGCAGGCCGAGGGCCGGGTTTTCTTCGCGGGCGTCGTTGAGGAAGGCCAGCGGCTTGTCCGCCCCGGCGTCCAGAGCACGAACCACGACCTTCTTGCCGGGGAAGGCGCGCAGCATCCGCTCGTATTCGGAGCGTTGCTCGGCCACCGTCGGCGCCGTGACGGCGTCGAGAAACAGGAATTCGGTGCGGAACAGGCCAACGCCCTCCGCGCCTAAGGCGACGGCCGCGGCGGCGCCGTCGGCCGACCCGAGGTTAGACAGAAGCGGAATGGGGGTACCGTCCGCAAGACGGCCCGGCGACACCGGCGCGAGCGTGCGGGCTGCCCGGGCGGCCACACGTGCGTGCGCCTGGGAGAGTTGCTCGGCACTGGGTGATGTGATCACCAGGTTGTTCGCGGCGTCGAGAATGACCTCGTCGCCATCGGTGAGGCCCGCCGCACCGACCGCGCGCACGATGGCCACAATGGACTTCTCGCGGGCTAAAATCGCGGTGTGCGAGGTGGGACCCCCGTCGAGGGTGATCAGACCGAGCACCTGGCTCAGGTCGAGGGTGGCGGTATCGGCCGGAGCCAGGTCGCGCGCCACGAGAATGAACGGATGTCCCCGGTCGGGCACCCCGGGCGCCGAGACTCCACCGAGACGCGCGATGACTCGCTGCGAGACGTCGTCGAGGTCGCCCGCTCGCTCGGCCATGTAGCCGCCGAGCTCAGTCAGCATGTCACGGAAGGCCGCGAAGGCCTCGAAGACCGCCCGCTCCGCCGTCGCACCGGCGGCGAGCCGCAGCGTGACGTCGTCAACGAGGCTGGGGTCTTGGGCCATCATGGACTGGGCCTCGAGCACCTCGCCGGCCACTCCGCCGGCCCGCTCCGCACGGGCGAGGAGGTCGGCTGCGACGGCGCCGAGGGCTTCGGCAACGCGGTCGCCCTCTTCTACCGGTGTCAGCGCGCTGGGCGCGGCGACGGGGTCGGGAATCGGGTCGGGCATGCGCACGACCCGGCCCACAACGACACCCTGACCGATTCCGATTCCCTGCAATTCCATGCGGAGCCCCTAAGCGTCGTGGTCGACGAGCAGCAGCCCGGCCAGCTCGTCGAGGACAGTCTCGGCCGTGTCACCGTCGGCCGCAAGGGTGACCTCGTCACCGTGGCCGATGCCGAGGGAGATGATGCCGAGGATGCTCGCGGCGTTCACCGTCTTGCCGCCGGTCTTGGTGAGCGTGACGGGAATACCCGCGGCCGCTGCGGCCTGGCTGAACAGTTTCGCCGGGCGAGCGTGCAGTCCGTGGGTCGATCCGATGAGAACCGTTCGTTCGAGCATTGCGGTGCCTTTCGTTGCGTGTGCGTTATGCGGCAGGTGTTGGGAGTGCTGGTCTGCCACAGTTAGGAACCGGTGCCGGCCGTCTCGAGGGCCAGGTCGAGGGCTTCTTCGCCATCGCGAGCGGTGAAGACCGTCGTGGACATCAAGCTGGCCCGCACGCCGGCCGCTGCGGCCTGCTGCTGGATCTGGGCGAACAACGCTTCCAGATGCGGACCTACGAGAAGCACATCGATGACCGGCAGCATGCTCGCCAGATCGGATTCGCTTCCGGCGGTCACGCGAACCGCAATCCCCCGGACCGCCGCGCTCCTGCGCAGCCGCAGGGCCACAAACGTGCTGGACGCACCGGCACCACACACAATATGAATCCTCATCGATTCACCCTTTCGTCGTCGACGTACAGCAGACTGAATACAGTCTGCCGGGCACCTCTTCGGGGGGCCACCAGACTCATTTCCGCACCCCCGGAAACCCTCGGGTTCGGCAGATAGGATCAACACGATGGGACCGCGCACGACACGGCACAAGGCACAGAACAAGGCACAATGAGCGACAAGCAATCGAGGATGCTCGACTACCTCTTCCGCTCCCCCGGCTGGGTCACGGCGAGTGAACTGGCCGAACACCTCGGCGTGACTGCGCGCACCGTACGCAGCTACGTCACGAGTGTGAAGACGGCGGCGGATCCGCTCGAGGTGATCGAGTCGGGGCCGGCTGGCTACCGCGTCAACCGTGAGGCCTACGCCTCATTCCGCACAGCGCCGCCGCGGCAGCACGCGGAGACGGACACGCCGCAGCGACGGCTGCACCAGCTGGTTCGTCGCCTCGTCGACTCGGCAGAAGGCCTCGACGTCTATGAGCTTGCGGCCGACACCTTCGTGAGCGACTCCACCGTCGAGGCCGACCTGTCCCGAGTGCGCGCACTCCTGACCGACACGGGGCTCTCCCTCGCCCGCCACGGCAGCAGAGTGACCCTTCTCGGATCCGAAACCGACCGGCGCCGCCTAATCAGCCGGATGTTCCGCCAAGAGTCGGCCCGCGGTTTCCTCGAACTCGCGGCGATCCAGAAGGAGTTCCCGTCCGACAGCCTCGGTGCGTTCAAGACCGACCTGATCGCCATGCTCGGCGCCCAGGGTTATTTCGTGAATGAGTACGGCACCAACAATGTTCTGCTCCACGTGGCCATCGCCGTGGACCGGGTGAGCAAGCGCGCCGCTGCCCGGGCCGACGAAGCACCAGATGTCGGCGAACACCTCACGGTCGCGTTGGCCAGTCTCATCGACACCCACTTTGGTGTCGTGCTCGATTTCACCGACCTTGCCTACCTCGTGCTCCTCCTGCAGACCCGGGTCGTGACGCCCGGGCACGACGAGGCCACCGACGCGATCAGCGCAACCGTCGCCCGTGCCGGGGACCTCGAGGTCGTGCGACGCATCGTGGCCCAGGCCAGCGAGGAATATCTCGTCGACCTGGCCGACGAGGACTTCATCACCCGACTCACGCTGCACGTTCGCAACCTCATCGACCGCGCACAGGTGCGAGATTACTCACGAAACCCGCTCACCCGGTCGATCAAGACCGCCTATCCGATGATTTACGAACTCGCCGTATACATCGCGAGCGAACTGCAGCTCCAGGAGCAGATCCACATCAACGACGACGAGATCGCCTACATCGCGATGCACGTCGGGTCATACCTGGAACAGCATTCCCCATCCGAGCAACTCGTCACCTGCGTGATCGTCTGCCCCAATTACTACACGATGCACGTGCAGTTGCGTCAGCGCATCGAACGGGTTCTCGGCGATGACTTGACCGTCGTGGACCAGATCACGCGCAGTGACGTGCCGTGGGCAGACCTTCGCGCCGACATCGTGCTCACCACGATCGAGCCGCCTGTTCCGGCCGACGGCGTGATCGTCATCCAGCCGTTCCTCACGGAGCGCGACGTGCACCGAATCCGCGAGGCGGCCATCCGTGTGCGCCGGCTTCGTCGGCGATCGCACATCAAGAATGACCTGCTGCAGTTTTTCGACGAGTCCCTCTACCTGCGCAACTTCGCCGCGCCCAACGAGGAGGCGATGATCCGCGAACTCGGCGGGCGCATGGTCGCGCGCGGGCTCATCGACCCGAGCTACGTCGACGGCGCTATTGAACGCGAGCGGATGTCGTCGACCGCGTTCACCGACCACCTCGCCGTTCCCCACGCCATGGCCATGACCGCGCAGCAGACATCCATCGCCATCGCGGTCAACGACTCCCCCATGCCCTGGGGTGACAACCGCGTCAACGTCGTGGCCCTGATCGCGTTCAGCGCTGCCGGGCGGGCGTCGTTCCAGTCCGTCTTCGATCAGTTCGTCGAGGTTTTCACCGAACGCGCCGATGTGCAGCGCCTCATCAAGCGCTCGGTGGACTTCCCATCCTTTATCGACGAGCTCGTGCACCTCATCGACACATAGACCCTAGGCGATCGGGACGGGAACGATGCCGAACTGGGCGAGACCGGCCGCTCCGCCGTCCTCGGCGGTGAGTACCCAGATGCCGTCCTTATGCACGGCAATGCTGTGTTCCCAGTGCGCGGCGGCCTTACCGTCGCTCGTGGCGACGGTCCAGTCGTCTTCGCGAGTGTAGGTGTCGATCGATCCGAGCACGACCATTGGCTCGATGGCCACGACGAGGCCCGGCTTCACATCCGGCCCCTTCTGGCGCACGCGGTAGTTGAACACCGGCGGGGCTTCGTGCATGGATCGGCCGATGCCGTGCCCGACGTAGTCGGTCAGGATGCCGTAAGTGCCCTGCGACTCGATGTAGTCCTCGATGGCGTCGCCGACCTCGTTCAGGTGACGAGCCGTGTGCAGGCGGGCGATGCCGTGCCAGAGCGACTGCTCGGTCACGTCGGAGAGCTTCTGGCGTTCGGCGACGAGTTCAGGGCGGGCCGGGTCGGGCAGCACGAAGCTGAACGCAGCGTCTCCGTTCCAGCCCTCGATGATGGCTCCGCTGTCGATCGAGACGATATCGCCGGCACCGAGGCGACGCTCCGAGGGGATTCCGTGCACGACGTCGTCGTTCACCGAGGCGCACACGGTGTGGTGGTAGCCCTGCTCGAGTTTGAAGTTCGGCTTGCCGCCGAGCGCGACGATGGCGGCCTCGGCCGCGGCATCAAGCTCGAGGGTGGTCGCGCCGATGACCATGGCCGCGCGGGCGGCCGCGAGCGATGCTGCGGTGGCCAGGCCGGGGGCGACCATGAGGCGCAGCTGGGCGGGATTCTTGTAAATGGACCGACGAAGACTCACTGATTTCCTACAAACTAGCTCCGAGAAGGGGAGCGATCTTTTCTATGTACCTGGTGGTGCACATGGTGATGGGCCGGGCCGTTAGACCCAGCCCCAAAGCGGTTACTAGAGCGTGCTGGTATCGGGGCGCAGGCCGCGTTCGGCCAGCGCGGCGAGAATGCGGTCGGTGACCACTTCAACGGCACCGAGGCCGTCGATCGTGACGACCAGGTCGTGGGCGCTGTACACATCGATGAGCGGAGCGGTCTGCTCCGCATAGACGTTCAGACGGTGACGGATGACGTCGGCCGTGTCGTCCGCGCGGCCCTGCTCGGCGGCACGCTTGAGCAGCCGAGTGACGACCTCATCGGTGTCGGCGGTGATCAGCACGACCACGTCGAGCTGGGTACCCTCGGCGTTCAGGAGGCGGTCGAGTTCAGCGACCTGATCGGTCGTGCGCGGGTAGCCGTCGAGCAGAAAGCCGTTGGCGGCATCCGGTTCTTTCAATCGGTCAGCGACGATGGCATTCGTGAGGGAGTCGGGCACGTAGGCGCCGGCATCCATGAACGACTTGGCCTCGAGCCCCAAAGGGGTGTTGTTGGTCACGTTGTAGCGAAAGATGTCGCCGGTGGAGATGGCGGGAACGTCGAAGGCGAGCGCCAGACGCTCGGCCTGAGTACCCTTGCCCGCTCCGGGCGGGCCGATCAGGAGTAACCGCGTCATTTAAGAAGCCCCTCATAGTGTCGCTGTTGCAGTTGCGAGTCAATCTGCTTGACAGTCTCGAGCCCCACACCGACGACGATGAGAATGCTCGCGCCGCCGAACGGGAAGTTCTGGTCGGCACCGATAACCGAGAACGCGATCAGCGGGATCAGCGCGATCAGGCCCAGGTACATCGATCCGGGGAGTGTGATGCGGGTCAGCACGAAGTCCAGGTACTCGGCGGTCGGACGGCCGGCACGAATGCCGGGGATGAACCCGCCGTACTTCTTCATGTTGTCCGCGACTTCTTCGGGGTTGAACGTGATCGCCACGTAGAAGTAGGTGAAGCCGATGATGAGCAGGAAGTACATCGCCATGTACAGCGGCTGATCGCCGCCCGTGAGGTTTTGCGAGATCCAGACCACCCAGGCCGGCGCTTCCGCTCCTGCGGCCGGCTGGTTGAACTGCGCGAGCAGGGCTGGCAAGTACAGCAACGACGACGCGAAGATCACGGGGATCACGCCGGCCATGTTCACCTTGATCGGAATGTAGGTGTTGTTGCCGCCGTAGGTGCGTCGGCCGACCATGCGCTTGGCGTACTGTACCGGTATTCGCCTCTGCGATTGCTCCACGAAGACCACGCCGGCGACCACCAATATTCCGACGATCAGAACGATGATGAGGACGTCGGGACCCTGCTGCTGGCCGATCGAGCTGAGCGAGCCGGGGAACAGGGCAGCGATCGAGATGAAGATCATGAGCGACATGCCGTTGCCGACGCCGCGCTCGGTGACGAGCTCACCCATCCACATGATGACGCCGGTACCGGCAGTCATCGTGATCACCATGAGCATGATGGCGTACCAGGCGTCGTTGGTGATCAACTGAGTGCACTCGGTACTCGCGGATGTCCCGAACAGGGCCCCGCTTCGGGCCACCGTGATCAGCGTAGTCGACTGCAGAATACCGAGGGCGATGGTGAGGTACCGCGTGTACTGGGTCAGAGTGCTCTGGCCCGATGCACCCTCCTTGTAGAGGGTGTCGAAGTGGGGGATGACCACGCGCAGCAACTGCACGATGATCGAGGCCGTGATGTACGGCATGATTCCGAGTGCAAAGACACTCAACTGGAGCAGGGCGCCACCGCTGAAAAGGTTGACGAGCTCGTAGAGGCCGCTCGTGCCCTGGTTGGCTGCGAGACACAGCTGTACATTACCGAAGTCCACGAATGGGGTCGGAACGAACGAGCCCAAGCGGAACAGAGCAATGATGCCCAGGGTGAAGCCGATCTTCTTACGAAGGTCGGGTGTGCGGAAGATCCGCGCAATGGCGCTGAACAAAAAGGCCTCCAGATTTTTACGCAGATCGATAGTGCAGATCGATATAGAGCGGCAACTCGACTTAAAACGATCGAGCTTGTCGAATCACACCAAACGATTTACTCGATTGACGGATTCGACAAGCTCGACTGAGCGTCTACGGACTTACTTTACAGATCCACCCGCGGCGACAATTTTCTGCTCAGCTGAAGCAGAGACCTTGTCGACCGTCACGTTCAGCTTAACGGTAATTTCACCGGTTCCGAGAACCTTGACTTTTTCGTTGTCACGAACTGCACCCTTGGCGATCAGGCTGGCGATGGTGACATCGCCGCCGTCCGGGTAGAGCAGTTCGAGCTTTTCCAAGTTGACAACCTGGTACTCGACGCGGAATGGGTTCTTGAATCCACGCAGTTTCGGGGTGCGCATGTGCAGCGGCATCTGCCCACCCTCGAAGCCGACGCGCACGCTGTAGCGCGCCTTCGTGCCCTTGGTGCCTCGACCCGCAGTCTTACCCTTGGATCCTTCACCACGGCCAACGCGCTGGCGAGCCTTCTTCGCTCCGGGCGCCGGGCGAAGGTGGTGTACCTTCAGCACGTGCTCGCGGGGCTCAGTAGGCTCCGCTGCAACAGCGGCCTTCTTCGTTACGGCAGCCTTTTTGGGGGCAGCAGCCTTTTTCGTGGCAGGCTTGTCGGCTACCTTGGTAGCTTCCTTCTCGTCAGCCATTAGTCAATCTCCTCGACCTTTACGAGGTGAGCGACGGTGTTGACGTAGCCACGGTTCTGCGAGTTGTCCTCGCGGATCGTGACGGCGCCAATGCGTCGCAGACCCAGGCTGCGAAGAGTGTCGCGCTGGTTCTGCTTCTCACTAATTTTGGACTTGATCTGTGTGATCTTCAGCTGGGCCATCAGGCACCTGCCTTCGCGGTTGCGGCCGCTGCAGCTGCAGCAGCGTCGGCACGAAGAAAACGGGCCGGAGCCACGTCTTCATAGGCGAGGCCGCGGCGAGCCGCAACCGCACGCGGCTCTTCGAGCTGGTGCAGTGCCTCGACCGTGGCGTGCACGATGTTGATGGTGTTCGACGAACCGAGCGACTTGCTCAGCACGTCGTGGATGCCAGCGCATTCGAGTACGGCGCGCACCGGGCCACCGGCGATAACGCCGGTACCTGCTGCGGCCGGACGAAGCAGAACGACGCCGGCTGCGGCCTCACCCTGCACGGGGTGCGGGATAGTCAGGCCAACGCGAGGAACGCGGAAGAAGTTCTTCTTCGCTTCTTCGACGCCCTTGGAGATAGCGGTCGGGACCTCGCGGGCCTTACCGTATCCAACGCCGACCAGGCCGTTACCGTCGCCGACGACGACGAGAGCGGTGAAGCTAAAGCGACGACCACCCTTGACGACCTTCGACACGCGGTTGATGGTGACGACGCGCTCCAGGAACTGGCTCTTGTCGGCATCGCGGCTTCCGCGGTCCTTGTTCGGATTGCGCTCACGGCCACCACGACGAGCCTCGCGAGGCTCGTTCTGCGGCGGGGTGGTTGAGGCAGCGGTTTCAACCGGCGCCTCTGCAACGGCAGCAACAGGTGCTGTGGTTTCGATCTTTTCAGTGCTCACAGGTTCAATCCACCCTCTCGAGCTCCTTCAGCGATGGCTGCGACGCGTCCTGCGTACTTACTGCCACCACGGTCAAATACAACGGCCTCGATGCCGGCGGCTTTCGCACGCTCAGCAACCAGCTCACCGACCTTACGGGCCTTGGCGGTCTTGTCACCATCGAAGGTGCGCAAGTCCGTTTCGAGCGTGGATGCCGACGCAAGGGTGAAACCCTTGCTGTCGTCGACGACCTGCACGAATACGTGGCGAGCCGAGCGCGTGACGACGAGGCGCGGGCGAAGCGCCGTTCCCTCGATCTTCTTACGAAGACGCGTGTGACGACGTCCGCGGGCTGCGGCCTTGCTCTTGCCTCTAGTTCCGAGTCCCATGGTTACTTACCGCTCTTTCCGGCCTTGCGGCGAACAATCTCGCCGGCGTAACGCACACCCTTGCCCTTGTAGGGCTCTGGCTTGCGAATCTTACGGATGTTGGCGGCAACCTCGCCGACGGCCTGCTTGTCGATTCCGCTGACCGTGAGCTTGTTGACGCTCTCCACGGTCAAAACGATGCCGACGGGCGGCTCAACGACGACCGGGTGCGAGAAGCCAAGGGCGAACTCAACAGAGGTGCCCTTCTGCGCCGCGCGGTAACCGGTACCGACGATTTCAAGACCCTTGGTGTAACCAACGGTTACGCCGATGATCTGGTTGTTGATCAGGGTGCGGGTCAGACCGTGCAGCGAACGCGACTGGCGTTCGTCGTTCGGACGGGTGACGAGAACGTGACCGTCCTCGATCGACACCGAGATGGGGTTGGAAACGACGAGCGCGAGCTCGCCCTTCGGGCCCTTGACGGAGACGGCCTGGCCGTCAGCCACAACCGTGACCCCAGCGGGGATCGCGATGGGGAGTCTTCCAATACGTGACATTCTCAGTTACCACACGTAGGCGAGAACTTCTCCGCCTACGCCCTTCTTCTCAGCCTGGCGGTCGGTGAGCAGACCGCTGGAGGTGGACAGGATGGCAACGCCGAGGCCGCCGAGAACCGTGGGGATCTCAGTCGACTTTGCGTACACGCGCAGGCCGGGCTTGGAAACCCGCTTGATGCCGACGATGGAACGCTCGCGGTTCGGACCGAACTTGAGGTCCAAGGTGAGGGTCTTGCCTACTGTTGCATCCTTGACGGTCCAGGCGGAGATGTAACCCTGAGCCTTGAGGATGTCAGCGATGTGCGCTTTCAATTTGCTATGCGGCATCGACACGGTGTCGTGGTACGCCGAGTTCGCGTTGCGCAGTCTGGTCAGCATGTCTGCGACCGGATCTGTCATTGTCATTTTGTGGTGCCTTTCTCGCCTGGTTTCGCCCATCCGTTACACGAATGACGACCTGTGGTGGTAAGGAAACCGATCGGTTGATCGGATTCCGGGGTGAAAATCTGTGTGCGCCCGCAATTTCTCGGCGGGCGGGGCCAACCGAAGCTGGGAGCTTGCGAGGCGCAAGCTCCCAACTCTAGTTGAAAATGTTCCTCCGTAGTGAGGAACTGCTACTTGACGTCGTCCGTCTTGAACGGGAAACCGAGCGCCTTGAGCAGCGCGCGACCCTCGTCGTTGGTCTTCGCGGTCGTGACAACCGTGATGTCC
Source organism: Cryobacterium aureum (assembly GCF_002954245.1). Classification (GTDB taxonomy): domain Bacteria; phylum Actinomycetota; class Actinomycetes; order Actinomycetales; family Microbacteriaceae; genus Cryobacterium; species Cryobacterium aureum. Next base: position 105,603 of record NZ_PPTG01000001.1, read on the forward strand.
ATACCGCGAACGCGGTCAATCCGGTCCTGGTCGATCTCGTGGAACATGACCTGCTCGGTCAGACCGAAGGTGTAGTTGCCCGCACCGTCGAACTGCTTGTCGGACAGACCACGGAAGTCACGGATACGAGGAAGGGCCAGGCTGAGCAGCCGGTCCAGGAACTCCCACATGCGGTCGCCACGAAGTGTGACGTGGGCGCCGATGGGCTGTCCTTCACGCAGTTTGAACTGCGCGATGGACTTGCGGGCCTTGGTGACCTGCGGCTTCTGGCCGGTGATTTTGGTGAGGTCAGAAACCGCACCGTCCATCACCTTGCCGTCGCGTGCTGCTTCGCCGACACCCATGTTGACGACGATCTTCGTCAGGGTGGGGATGCGGTGCACGTTGGTGAAGCCGAGTTCTGCGGAGAGCTTGGCACTGATCTCATCGCGGTACTTCTGCTTCAGACGCGGCAGGGCCTTGACGGGCGCGGCGCCCTCAGTGCCTTCAACAACTGCGGTGTCAGTCATTAGAGGTCCTTCCCTGACTTCTTGGCGTAACGAATGCGGACCGTCTTGGAGACGCCGTCCTTCGTTACCTCTTCCTGGCGGAAGCCGACGCGGGTCGGCTTCTTGGTCTCCGGGTCGACGATGGCAACGTTGGACACGTGGATGGGGGCTTCGAAGGTCTCGATGCCGCCCGTCTTGGTGCCGCGCTGGGTCTGGCCGACGCGAACGTGCTTGGTCACGAAGTTGATGCCCTCTACGAGGACACGGTTCTTCGGGGCGTCGACGGAGATGATCTTGCCCTGCTTGCCACGGTCTCCGCCGCGAGCCTGGCTGCGGCCGCTGATGACCTGAACGAGGTCACCCTTTTTGATTCTGGCCATGATTAAATAACCTCCGGTGCCAGCGAGATGATCTTCATGAACTTCTTGTCGCGAAGCTCGCGACCGACCGGTCCGAAGATTCGGGTGCCGCGGGGGTCACCGTCTGCCTTCAAGATCACTGCAGCGTTCTCATCGAACTTGATGTAGGAGCCGTCTGGACGACGGGTCTCCTTTTTGGTGCGAACGATGACAGCTTTGACGATGTCACCCTTCTTGACGTTGCCGCCTGGGATTGCATCCTTGACCGTGGCGACGATGACGTCGCCGAGGCCGGCGTAACGACGGCCGGAGCCACCGAGAACGCGGATGGTCAAGAGTTCCTTGGCACCGGTGTTGTCGGCAACTTTGACTCGTGATTCTTGCTGAAGCACTTTATAACTCCTTTACGTCAAGTAAGCGCGAGGCTTACTTGGCCTTCTCAAGAATCTCGACCAGGCGCCAGCGCTTGGAAGCGCTGAGCGGACGGGTCTCACTGATCAGGACCAGGTCGCCGATGCCGGCGGAGTTCGCCTCGTCGTGCGCCTTCAGCTTGGATGTACGGCGGATGACCTTGCCGTACAACGGGTGCTTCACGCGGTCTTCGACCACGACAATGATGGTTTTGTTCATCTTGTCGCTGGTCACGTAACCACGCAGCGTCTTGCGATATCCGCGTACGAGCTCGGTGGCTTCGCCCGCGACGACCGTTTCGTCAGTCTTCGCCATGACTAGGCCTCCTTCGTCTCGACGGCCTTGGCTTCAGCGTCATCGGTGGACTCCACTGCAGCCTTGGCCTTCTTAGCGGATGATTTACCCGCGTTCTTCTTTTCAGCCTTCTCAGCCTTGGCCGGAGCCTCCACTGCAACAGGCGTGGCACGAATGCCCAGCTCGCGCTCACGGAGAACCGTGTAGATGCGAGCGATATCGCGCTTGACCGCGCGGAGGCGGCCGTGGCTCTCAAGCTGACCGGTAGCCGACTGGAAGCGCAGGTTGAACAGCTCTTCCTTGGCCTTCTTCAGCTCTTCGAACAGCTTTTCATTGTCAAAAGTATCGAGCTCGACTGGGGCGAGCTCCTTGGTGCCGATCGCCATTATGCGTCGCCCTCCTCGCGCTTGATGATGCGTGCCTTGAGGGGCAGCTTATGAATTGCACGGGTCAGCGCCTCTTTCGCAACGGCGTCAGTGACACCGCTGAGCTCGAACAGAACGCGACCCGGCTTAACGTTGGCAACCCACCACTCGACCGAACCCTTACCGGAACCCATGCGGGTTTCGGCCGGCTTCTTGGTCAGCGGGCGGTCGGGGTAGATGTTGATCCACACCTTTCCGCCACGCTTGATGTGACGCGTCATGGCGATACGAGCGGACTCGATCTGACGGTTAGTCACATACGCGGGGGTCAACGCCTGAATGCCGTACTCACCGAAGGACACCGTGGTGCCACCGGTAGCGTGGCCGGTGCGACCCGGGTGGTGCTGCTTACGGTGCTTGACTCTACGTGGAATCAACATTATTTAGCCTCCGCGACTGCGCCGACCGGTGCCGCTGCCGGAGCATCTGCACGAGGTGCACGGCGCGGTCGATCGTCACGACGCTCGGGGCGGGACGACTTAGCGTTGGCCTGCTCGCGAGCGAGTTCCTTGTTGGTGATGTCACCCTTGTAGATCCAGACCTTCACGCCGATACGGCCGAAGGTGGTCTTGGCTTCGTAGAAGCCGTAGTCGATGTTCGCGCGCAGGGTGTGCAGGGGCACACGGCCTTCGCGGTAGAACTCGCTGCGGCTCATCTCGGCGCCACCCAGACGACCGGAGACCTGGATGCGAACACCCTTGGCGCCGGCGCGCTGTGCACCCTGCAGGCCCTTACGCATCGCGCGGCGGAAAGCCACACGAGCGGAGAGCTGCTCGGCAATACCCTGCGCGACGAGCTGGGCATCCTGTTCGGGGTTCTTGACCTCGAGGATGTTCAGCTGGATCTGCTTGGCGGTGAGCTTTTCAAGGTCAGAGCGGATGCGCTCGGCCTCCGCGCCGCGGCGACCAATCACAATGCCCGGACGGGCGGTGTGAATGTCAACGCGAACACGGTCACGAGTGCGCTCGATCTCGATGCGGCTGACGCCGGCACGGTCAAGGCTGGTGCTCAGCAGGCGACGGATCTTGACGTCTTCTGCAACAAAGTCAGCGTAACGCTGACCCGGCTTGGTCGAGTCAGAGAACCATCGCGATACGTGATCGGTAGTGATTCCCAGACGGAAGCCATAGGGATTTACTTTCTGACCCATTACTTCGTACCCTCCTCAGGAGTGGTGAGCACAACCGTGATGTGGCTGGTGCGCTTCTTGATTTCGAATGCGCGACCCTGGGCACGAGCCTGGAAACGCTTGAGGGTCGTACCCTCGTCAACGAATGCCCGGCTGATGAACAGGTCCTGCTCGTCCAGATACGTGTTGGCTGCATCTGCTTTGACCCGGGCGTTGGCAATGGCCGAGGCCACCAGCTTGTACACCGGATCGGAAGCGCCCTGGGGCGCGAACTTCAGAATTCCCAGCGCTTCATGCGCCTGCTTGCCGCGGATCATGTCAACGACGCGACGAGCCTTCTGGGGGGTAACGCGGATGTGACGCACGCGTGCGATCGACTCCACCATTTCTTCTCCTCCTTCACGTCCCCGCGTTAGCGGCGACGGCCCTTCTTGTCGTCCTTCACGTGTCCACGGAAGGTGCGGGTGGGCGCAAACTCACCGAGCTTGTGTCCGACCATGCTCTCGGTGACGAACACTGGGATGTGCTTGCGTCCGTCGTGCACTGCGATGGTGTGTCCGAGCATGTCGGGGATGATCATCGAGCGGCGCGACCAGGTCTTGATTACGTTCTTGCTCTTGGCTTCGTTCGCCGCGAACACCTTGCGAAGCAGGTGGTCGTCAACGAAAGGGCCTTTCTTAAGACTTCTTGGCATCGTCTACTCCTACTTACGCTTCTTGCCGACGGTGCGGCGACGAACAATGAGCTTGTCGCTTTCCTTATTCGGGTGGCGGGTGCGCCCTTCCTTCTGGCCCCAGGGGCTGACGGGGTGACGTCCACCGGACGTCTTACCCTCACCACCACCGTGCGGGTGATCGACCGGGTTCATGGCAACACCACGAACGGTCGGGCGAACGCCTTTCCAGCGCATACGTCCGGCCTTGCCCCAGTTGATGTTCGACTGCTCGGCGTTGCCGACCTCGCCGATCGTCGCGCGGCAGCGAGCATCCACGTTGCGGATTTCACCAGACGGCAGACGAAGCTGGGCGTAGACGCCCTCCTTCGCCACGAGGCGAACCGACGAACCGGCGGAGCGGGCCATCTTGGCGCCACCACCCGGACGCAGCTCGATCGCGTGAATGATGGTACCGGTGGGGATGTTCTTCAACGGCAGGTTGTTACCGGGCTTGATGTCAGCCCCGGCTCCCGACTCGATGATGTCGCCCTGGGAGAGCTTGTTCGGCGCGATGATGTAACGCTTCGTGCCATCGATGAAGTGCAGGAGCGCGATGCGCGCCGTGCGGTTCGGGTCGTATTCAATCTCAGCGACGCGGGCGTTGACGCCGTCCTTGTCATTGCGCTTGAAGTCGATCACACGGTACTGGCGCTTGTGGCCACCACCGATGTGACGGGTTGTGATGCGGCCCTGGTTGTTACGTCCACCGGTCTTGGAGAGCGGACGCAGAAGCGACTTCTCCGGGGTGGAACGCGTGATTTCCGCGAAGTCGGCAACGGATGAACCGCGTCGACCCGGGGTCGTGGGCTTGTACTTACGAATAGCCATTAGTTATCCCTCTGCCTGTCGCTTAGCCGACGGCCGTGAAGATGTCGATGGAGCCAGACTTGAGCGTGACAATGGCACGCTTGGTGTCCTTGCGCTTGCCCATGCCGAACTTGGTGCGGCGAGTCTTGCCCACGCGGTTCAGGGTGTTGATCGAAGCGACCTGCACCTTGAAGATCTTTTCGATCGCGAGCTTGATCTCCGTCTTGTTCGAGCGGGGGTCAACGATGAAGGTGTACTTACCCTCGTCAATCAGGCCGTAGCTCTTCTCAGAGACAACCGGAGAGATGATGATGTCGCGGGGGTCCTTGTTGGTCGCGATAGTCATTATGCGGCCACCTCTTCCTTCTTGGTCTTGCTCTCCACGAACGCGTTGAACGCGCCGGTGGTGAAGACAATGTCGTCGCTGACGAGCACGTCATAGGCGTTGAGCTGATCCCACGAAAGGATGTGCACCGTCGGGATGTTGCGAATGCTGCGCAACGTGGTCTCGTCGGTACGCTCGAGCACAACCAGCACGTGCTTGCTCGTGGCGATCTGCGTGAGCAGCTCCAGGGCAATCTTCGTGTTGGGGGTCTCAGCCGTGAACAGTGCCTCGACGATGTGCAGGCGGCCACCGCGGGCGCGGTCGCTCAGTGCACCCTTGAGGGCTGCGGCGATCATCTTTTTCGGGGTGCGCTGGTCGTAGCTGCGCGGGGTCGGTCCGTGGACGATTCCACCACCGGTCATCTGAGGAGCGCGGATCGAGCCCTGACGAGCGCGACCGGTTCCTTTCTGCTTGAACGGCTTGCGGCCGGCACCGGAAACTTCTCCACGGCGCTTGACCTTGCTCGTTCCCTGGCGTGCGGCAGCGAGCTGCGCGACAACGACCTGGTGGATGAGCGGAATGTTGGCTGGAACGTCGAAGAGCTCGTCGGGAAGCTCGGCAGAGCCTGCCTTCTTGCCCTTGGCGTCAATGATGTCGAGTGCTGTAGCCATAAGGACTAGGCTCCCTTCACTGCGTTGCGAACGAATACGAGGCGGCCACGAGCACCGGGAACGGCGCCCTTGACGAGCATGAGGCCCTTGTCGGCGTCAATAGCGTGCACCTTGAGGTTCAGCACGGTCACGCGCTCGCCACCCATACGACCGGCCATGCGCATGCCCTTGAAGACACGGCTCGGGGTCGAGGAAGCACCGATGGAACCGGGCTTGCGGTGGTTGCGGTGCGAACCGTGAGAGGAGGAGACACCCTTGAAGTTGTGACGCTTCATAACACCGGCGAAACCCTTACCCTTGCTGGTGCCCATGACGTCAACCTTGGTGCCGGCAGCAAAGACACCGTCAACGGTGAGCTCCTGGCCCAGGTTGTAGTCCGCGGCATCCGCGGTGCGGAGCTCGGTGATGTGGCGACGAGGCGTGACGCCGGCCTTGTCGAAGTGACCGGCAAGGGGCTTGTTGACCTTGCGCGGGTCGATCGGACCAGCGGCGATCTGAACGCCGTTGTAGCCGTCAACGGCCTTGGTGCGAATCTGCGTGACAACGTTCGGCGCGATCTCGATGACGGTAACGGGAACAAGCTTGTTGTTCTCGTCCCACACCTGGGTCATGCCGAGCTTCTTGCCGAGGAGACCCTTGGTGGTCTTGGTATCGGAGTAAGACATCGCGGGCCCTAGAGCTTGATCTCGATGTTGACGTCGGCCGGAAGGTCGAGGCGCATGAGCGAGTCAACAGCCTTCGGGGTCGGGTCAATGATGTCGATCAGACGCTTGTGGGTGCGCATTTCAAAGTGCTCCCGGCTGTCCTTGTACTTGTGAGGAGAACGGATGACACACACCACGTTCTTCTCGGTCGGAAGCGGCACCGGGCCGACGACTGTAGCGCCCGCACGGGTCACTGTGTCGACGATCTTGCGCGCCGAAATGTCGATGACCTCGTGGTCATACGACTTAAGTCGAATGCGGATCTTCTGTCCCGCCATGTCGAACTCTCTCTCTGTCGAGGCGTCTTACAGACAACGGCAGGATTTGCCGAGGTTGCATTGGACGCCGTAGTAGCACTGCTGCCATTAGCACCACTGTTCATATGTCAATTTCGAATCGCGCACGAATAAACGACGCTCATCGTCAACGTCGACTCCCAGAAGCAGAACCTGGGGGACGGCACGGTTTTACCCACGCCGACCAGATCGTTGATTTATGCTGCGCTCTGCTCCCTGCGGCCTAGCCTGCAATCTGCACATTTCGACGAGTGTTCTTCGAAAGGGTGTGACGCGACTATGCACTGCCTGGCAGTGATTCCGGCGACGCGTAGCGCACGCCGAAAGTGTTGAACTAGAAGATTCTGCCACACAGTTGCCACTTCATGCAACCCGGGCGTGTCGCGCGCGGCGTGTCGCGCAATTTGCAAGCGGATGCCCGCGGCCGCCCGGCCGCGGGCATCCGCTTGCGTGCGATTTTCGCAGCTAGCCCTGGGTGATGCCGGCAGCCACGCGCGGTCCCTGGTCTGGGCAGCTCTTCGCGGCGGATTCGGTGAGCACGCGCTGAGCCATGATCTGGCGAGATTGCTCCGACAGCCCCGTGGTCGGGTATTCGGCGAGCACCTCGGTGATGATCTCGGGAATGGTCAGGGCGGCGTATTCCGTCAGGCTGTCGCAGACCAGCACGCTGTAGACGCTCACGGTGCTGGCCACGATGTTGTCGAGAATCTGCTGCTCGGTCTGCGCGGTGGGCGACGGTGCTGGTGTGGCAATGGCGGTCGGGCTCGGGGACACCCGAGTGACGGCGGATTGGGCAGCGGGAGCGGACCCGGCCAGGCGGGGCACGATCACCACGGCGAGAATGGCCACAACAACGACCGCGATCCCCAGCAGGATGCGCATTTCCAGTTTCGATATCTGCATGCGCAGACCATAACCGGATATTCCCAATCCCGCGTCGGGTACTGAGCGATCGTCGTCCGCTTGAAATATCCGAGTTCGTTTGGGCGTGAAAAAAGGGGCCGGACCCGAAGGTCCGACCCCTTTAGAGATCTAAGTAGAAACGACTACTTAAGTATTAACTACTTGATGATCTTGGTCACCGTGCCGGCGCCGACGGTGCGGCCACCTTCACGGATAGCGAAGCCGAGGCCCTCTTCCATGGCGATCGGCTGAATCAGCGCGACAGTCAGGTCGGTGGTGTCGCCAGGCATAACCATCTCGGTGCCCTCGGGCAACGTGATAACGCCGGTGACGTCCGTGGTGCGGAAGTAAAACTGCGGGCGGTAGTTCGCGTAGAACGGGTTGTGACGGCCACCCTCGTTCTTGCTGAGGATGTACGCGGTGCCCTCGAAGTCGGTGTGCGGCGTAACCGAACCCGGCTTGACGACGACCTGGCCGCGCTCAACGTCTTCGCGCTTGGTGCCACGAAGAAGAAGTCCACAGTTCTCGCCGGCCCAAGCCTCGTCGAGCTGCTTGTGGAACATCTCAATACCGGTAACCGTGGTCTTCTGCGTCGGGCGGATGCCGACGATCTCGATCTCGGAGTTGATCTTGAGGGTTCCACGCTCGGCGCGGCCCGTAACAACGGTGCCACGGCCGGTGATCGTGAAGACGTCCTCGATCGGCATCAAGAACGGCTTGTCCTTGTCGCGAATCGGGTCAGGAATGAAATCGTCAACAGCCTTCATGAGCTCAAGGATGTTGCCGGTCCACTTCTCGTCGCCCTCAAGCGCCTTGAGTGCGGAGACCTGGATGACGGGGGCGTTGTCGCCATCGAAACCCTGGCTGGAGAGAAGTTCACGAACTTCGAGCTCGACGAGCTCCATGATCTCTTCGTCATCAACCATGTCGGCCTTGTTCAGCGCGACGAGCAGGGTCGGAACGCCGACCTGCTTGGCGAGAAGAACGTGCTCACGGGTCTGAGCCATCGGGCCGTCAGTAGCGGCAACCACGAGGATTGCGCCGTCCATCTGAGCAGCACCGGTGATCATGTTCTTGATGTAGTCAGCGTGGCCCGGAGCATCGACGTGCGCATAGTGGCGCTTGTCGGTCTCGTACTCAACATGCGAAATGTTGATCGTGATGCCGCGCTGGCGTTCTTCCGGAGCCGAGTCAATCGACGCGAAGTCGCGCTGAACGTTGATCTTGGACGGGAACTTATCGGCAAGAACCTTGGAGATCGCTGCAGTCAGCGTGGTCTTTCCGTGGTCAACGTGACCGATCGTTCCGATGTTTACGTGCGGCTTTGTCCGCTCGAACTTGGCCTTGGCCACTGTGGGTCCTCCTCAGGACTCGCGTGCAAATTCACGGCCGCCGTTATGAGCGGCCGGTATGCGCTGGATGTGTCTACTTATGTTACTAGGGCCAGGTGGCCGAAGCGATTTTGGCCCGAAGGCCACCTTAGGGGCTATTCGCCCTTGTTCTTGTTGATGATCTCGTCGGCAACTGCCTTCGGGACCTCCGCATAGCTCTCGAACGTCATCGAGTACACCGCACGGCCTGAGGTCTTCGACCGCAGGTCACCGATATATCCGAACATCTCCGACAGTGGAACGTGAGCGCGAATTACCTTCACGCCCTGCGCATCCTCCATGGTCTGGATCTGCCCACGACGCGAGTTGAGGTCGCCGATTACGTCACCCATGTATTCCTCAGGGGTACGAACTTCGACGGCCATCAGCGGCTCGAGCAGAACGGGGTTCGCCTTACGAACGGCTTCTTTAAAGCCCATCGAGCCGGCAATCTTGAAGGCCATCTCCGAGGAGTCGACGTCGTGCGCAGCGCCGTCAAGCAGGCTGGCTCGAACGCCTACCATCGGGTAGCCGGCCAGAATGCCGACGCGGAGCGCATCCTGAATTCCAGCATCCACCGAGGGAATGTACTCACGCGGGATACGGCCACCGGTGACCTTGTTGAGGAACTCGTACGACTTCTCAGCAGTGATTTCCATCGGCTCGATCGCGATCTGAATCTTCGCGAACTGGCCGGATCCACCGGTCTGCTTCTTGTGCGTGTAGTCGTGACGCTCAACGGCCTTGCGGATCGTCTCGCGGTACGCCACCTGGGGCTTGCCGACGTTCGCCTCAACGTTGAATTCACGCTTCATGCGGTCGACCAGGATGTCCAGGTGAAGTTCACCCATTCCCTTGATTACCGTCTGGCCAGTTTCCTGGTTCTGCTCGGTACGGAAGGTGGGGTCTTCTTCGGCGAGCTTCTGAATGGCAAGGCCCAGCTTTTCCTGGTCCTGCTTGGTCTTGGGCTCGATAGCGACCTCGATAACCGGGTCAGGGAACGTCATGGACTCGAGTACGACCTGCTGGTTCGGGTCGCACAGGGTGTCGCCCGTGGTCGTGTCCTTGAGACCGATGACCGCGTAGATGTGACCGGCGGTCACGAAGGCCACCGGGTTCTCCTTGTTGGCGTGCATCTGGAAGATCTTGCCGATGCGCTCCTTCTTGCCCTTGGTCGAGTTGATGACCTGGGCTCCGGAGTCGAGACGGCCGGAGTAGACGCGAACGTAGGTGAGGCGACCGAAGAACGGGTGCACCGCAACCTTGAACGCGAGAGCCGTGAAGGGCTCCTCGGCGTCGGGGTGACGCATGATGACCTTTTCTTCGTCGCGCGGGTCGTGTGCCTCAATGGCAGGCACGTCGAGCGGCGTCGGAAGGTAATCGATGACAGCGTCGAGCATCGGCTGAACGCCGCGGTTCTTGAACGCAGAACCACAGAGGACCGGGTAGATCTCACTGTTGATGGTGAGCTTGCGGATGGCGCCCTTGATCTCGGCAACCGTCAGCTCTTCGCCGGCGAAGTAACGCTCCATGAGGTCATCGTCGGTTTCGGCGACGGTCTCGAGCAGAAGCTTGCGGTACTCGGCAGCCTTCTCCACGAGGTCAGCGGGGATCTCTTCGATGGCGTACTTCGAGCCCATCTCCACGTCACCCTTGGAGTCGCCGCGCCAGGTCAGTGCGCGCATCTGAACGAGGTCAACGACACCCTCGAACTCAGACTCTGCACCGATCGGCAGCTGGATGACCAGCGGCTTCGCGCCGAGGCGCTTGATGATGGTGTCGACCGTGAAGTAGAAGTCGGCGCCGAGCTTGTCCATCTTGTTGACGAAGCAAATGCGGGGCACGTCGTATTTGTCGGCCTGACGCCACACGGTTTCGGACTGGGGCTCAACGCCCTCCTTGCCGTCGAACACGGCAACAGCACCGTCGAGAACGCGGAGCGAACGCTCCACCTCCACGGTGAAGTCCACGTGTCCGGGGGTGTCGATGATGTTGATCTGGTTGTTGTCCCAGAAACAGGTCGTCGCAGCGGAGGTGATCGTGATGCCACGTTCCTGCTCCTGCGCCATCCAGTCCATCGTCGAGGCGCCGTCGTGGGTCTCGCCGATCTTGTGGTTGACACCCGTGTAGAACAGGATGCGCTCAGTCGTGGTGGTCTTGCCAGCATCAATGTGAGCCATGATGCCGATATTGCGGACCTTACTCAGGTCGGTGAGCACGTCAAGTGCCACGGGGGTCCTCCGGAAGGGTAGGGGTGGAAATGCGGAACATGGCCGTAAACATCCGCTTTTCAGCAGGGCAGGCGCGTGCAGAATGCAGCACGCGCCTGCTTACTGATCGGGAATGCTCGGTGGATCTAGCTACCAGCGGTAGTGAGCGAAGGCCTTGTTCGCTTCGGCCATCTTGTGAGTGTCTTCACGACGCTTGACAGCGGCACCGAGGCCGTTGCTCGCGTCGAGGATCTCGTTGGTGAGGCGCTCGGTCATGGTCTTCTCGCGACGAGCCTTGGCGTAGCTGGTCAACCAGCGCAGGGCCAACGTGTTGGCGCGGTGCGGCTTGACTTCGACGGGCACCTGGTAGGTGGAACCACCGACGCGGCGCGAACGCACCTCGAGGGTCGGACGAACGTTGTCGAGTGCCTTCTTCAGCGTGACAACGGCATCCAGCTCGTTCTTGGCGGAGACTCCGGCGAGGGCATCGTAAACGATGCGCTCGGCGAGGCCCTTTTTGCCATCGAGAAGGATCTTGTTGACGAGCTGGCTGACGATGGGCGCACCGTAAACCGGGTCGGCAATGACAGGGCGCTTGGGAGCGGGTCCTTTACGGGGCATTACTTCTTCTCCATCTTTGCGCCGTAGCGGCTACGAGCCTGCTTACGGTTCTTGACGGCCTGGGTGTCCAGTGCGCCGCGAATGATTTTGTAACGCACACCGGGGAGGTCCTTAACACGGCCTCCGCGCACGAGCACCATGGAGTGCTCCTGCAGGTTGTGGCCCTCGCCGGGAATGTAGGCGGTGACCTCTGTACCGTTGGAAAGCTTGACGCGGGCGACCTTACGAAGAGCCGAGTTCGGCTTCTTCGGAGTGGTGGTGTAAACGCGGGTGCAAACGCCGCGCTGCTGCGGGTTGGACTTCAGGGCGGGAGCCTTGGTCTTGGTGACCTTGGGGCTACGGCCCTTCCTGACCAACTGCTGAATGGTGGGCACTAATTACTCCTTGATATTGCTGCACGGTGACAGCTTTGTGATGGTTAGCATTCGACCAGCTGGTTAAGCTTGGTCGAGTTCATCTGGACCCGCTTGAACCCACACGATTGCTCGCGCGTGTTTTGGTGGGTATGCCGTGGGGGCGTGGTCGAAGACCAGCCCTACATGTGTGGAATGTCGGCCTGTGCTCTCAAGAGGGCATAATTCAGGCGCACGACAAAGCGCACACCTGATAATTCTAGCCCGGCTGGGCCTCTATGGTCAAATGGGTTGCGCCCCACGTCGGGCTAGGAATTGCGCGGCCAGAGCGGAGAGTCCAAGGTGCTCTCGAGGTCGGCCAACAGAGCCTGCACCTGGGGCTCGACGAACTCAGCGATCGCGGCGAGCAGGCGGGGTTTCTGCTGCGCGAGCTGGGCGCAGACCCGGAGTCCAACCTGGGTGGCGAACTCATCGGCGAGGGCCATCTCGGCTTTCAGAGCAGCCTTCTCTTTGGGGCTGAGCGGCGGGAGGGAATCGAAGGGTGCTGGGGCGGGGAGCTCGACCTGGAGCTCCTGCTCTGCGGGCGACGGAGGGGTCGGCTGGATTTCGGGGGTCTGCTGGTCGGCGAGCTCGCTGAAGGTGAAGAGGTAGGGGGCATCCGCTGCCGGTTGTGGGTCGAGATCGAGGCCGCGCAACTCCGGTTCGAGGCCCTCGCTGGGCCGGTAGGCCTGGGCGGATTCGCGGCGCTCGCTGAGATTGAGCTCGTGAGCGAGCATGGGCAGATTGAGCTCGGTGTACTCGTCGACCGAGGCGTCGATCACGATCTTCATGCGCATCGACAGTGCGTGCTGCACCACGTGGGGCACGTCGACGGCGAGTCCGGCGGAGGCGATGATCGGGGATCCGAAGCACTGGCGGCAGAGGCGCGCTCGGCCGCGGTGCGTTGCGGGGCGCCAGCGGGTGATCCAACGCAGCCAGTTCTCAACCTCGTGGTTGACGCGCGACTCGATGGACCTGTCCATGGTAGATAAGGGTACTCGTACCGCGTGCTGCCGGGGTCAGTTGTCGTCGTTCTTCTCCCAGGGCCACTCGGGAGCACCGGAGCCAGCCGGTTTGGCGAGCAGCACCACGAAGAATAGAAAGGCGATGAGCCAGCCGCTCACGGCGACGGCGATCGCGAACGGGCTCATCATTTCTCCGCCGATGAAGACGACCGAGCGAAAGAGTTCGCCGGCGCCGAGGCTGTAGACCACTCCCCCGGAGACGCAATAGCCGAGGTAGGCAGCGATGCCGGCGATGAAGATCGGCAGCGGCGGAATCTGCGTCAGGCGTTCGGGCGAGCGCAGAACGGCACTGAGAATTACCCAGACCAAGGCGAGGACCGCCGTGGTGACCATGATGGGGCCGAGGAGGGCGCCGGCATCCGTTTCGTTGATGACGTCACGATTGAGCAGCAGGCTAAGCACTCCGAACGCCGCCACGATGAAGGCAACGTAGAGGGCGACCGAAAAGGCCGCCATGGTGATCGCGTACTTTCGGTATTCCCGCATGGCTCCAGCGTAGGCCCGCCCGCCGAGTGCCGGTGCCGGACGTGGCCCAGGCCCGAGCCTTGGGCCCAGTTTGTAAACCGGGCCCGGGGACGGGGCCTGGGCCCCGTCCGCAAAAGACTAGGAGCGGGCGACCTGGGGGCCGTCGGCGAGCAGGCGCTCGTACTCGGTGCGGGCCTCGAGGTTCTTAGCGGTGACGCGGCGTCCGCGGCGGGAGATCCAGGCGCCGGCCCAGATCGGCACCTCGCGGGCGATGAGCCCAGCGGCGATGGCACCGGGGTTCAGCCACAGGGTGGACACGATGCGGCTGAGTTCGGTCGGGGTCAGGCCGTCAGACTGGCCGTCGATCACGAGGCCAAGCATGGCCCCGCCGATGTAGGAGAAATACACCACGACGCCGACGAAGAAGCCGAACAATACGTAGGCCCACCAGCCGCCGCGGTTGACCAGCGCAATCAGGGCGGCATAGGCCAGGAAGAAGAAAATGACCGGAATGTAGAATCTCGGAAGCCCGACGAAGGACGTGAAGCTACTCACGGTCACGGCCATGGTCGCGCTCGTCACGCCGATGATGATGAATGCAGCGACGGCGTACAACACCGCAAAAACCACGGTGGCGAGCAGGGCGATCAGAATGCCGCCACCCCGGTTGCTGCGGTCCTTGGGCTTGGTGGGTGCCTGCACGTAGATCGGCGACTGGGCCGGGGGCGTGTACGACGGAGCGGTCGAGACCGGCACCTCACGGGGCTCCTCGACGATGGCGTAGTCGATGGGCGACTGGGCCGCTGCGGCCGTTCCCACGACGAGCGCGACCGGCGAGGCCGGGTCGGAATCAATGGCGGTACTCCTGGCCGGAATCGTTTCAGCGGGAGTATAGGAGTCGGAGTAGTCGTCGGCGAGGCTGGGCGCGTCGGCATCGCGGGGCGACACCGAAGCGGCCGTCGACCTGGGGGCCAGGTTGCCGGCGGAATCCGAGGCCGCCTGTGCGTCGGCGCGCTCGGCCGCACTCAGGTTGGCGTTGATGGCGTCATAATCGATAACGATGGGCTCCTGCGCGGGCTCAGCACCCGAATCCGGCTGATCAACCACGGCCGCGGCGTGCTCGGGGGCACCGCTCTGGTCGGAGGAATCCTGCTCGTGCGCGCTCGAATCGGGCGCTGCGGCAGCATCCGTTTCAGGGTTCTTCTTGCCGTCGGTTGGCGTGTTGTCGCTCATGCTGAACTCCTCGTGGCCTTCGCCGTGACTGACTTCTACTGTACCAAGGGCACAGCAAATGCCACGGCGACTCGGCGCGCCACCGCATTATCCAACGGATGCCGCCGCCGGCGCCACCAGCGAATACACCAGCCCCGAGACGGTCGCGTTCACCAGGCCCGGCAGTCCGGGCGCCCGGGCCGTGCTCAGGCCGTCGACAAGGAACAACCGGCTCCCGGACTGCAGACGCGAGACGAAATCGAGCACCTCGGCGTAGCTGCCCGTGACCGTGATCTGCATCGGAAAGGCGGCGAAGTTCGTTGCGGTGATCGACGTGCTGCTGGCCGGGGCTGCGGGCATGGCCGCCGGCACAGCATCCGGAACAGCCGCCGGAACGGCCGCAGCATCGGCCGCAGCATCGGGCGCCGCCGCGACCGGAACAACCGGCACGTACGCCACCGCCTCGGTCACGGTCATCCCGGTGAGGGTGAGTCCAGCGGCCAGGGCCTGGGCGTCGAGCTGGTCGACCAGGGCCGGCATGGCCGAGCCGGTCGGAACCGACTCGGCGAGCGCATCCGCTTCGCTGGTGAGCGCGTCGAGATTCTTGAAGTCGTGCTTGAGCCGGGCCAGCAGCGCGACGTGTTCAGCATTCGTCGCCTGCACGAGCGTGCGGCTCGCGTTGGCGACATTCATGCTCTCGAGCTGGGGCGCAATCCCCAGCACAGCGCCGAGAACGACGATGACACTCGTCACCAGCACGGAGCCGATGAGCCAGAGTTTGTTACGATCCATGGCTAGCTCTTTTCGGTCGGGTCGAAACGATGCGCGAACGCGGAGTCGTTGATGTGCATGGAGATGGTGACCGTGTAGCTGCCCGTGGTCTGATCAAGGGCGACCGAGCCGGGAAGGGCGTCGGCGAACCCGTCGAGCCGACCAAGCGCGGTCAGCCAGGCCGGAATGTCAGGCAGCACGGTACTCGTGGCGGTGAACGACACCGTGGCGACCCGGGATCCCTGCAGCGCAGCGGTCGCCTGGGTGTAGGCCGCGAGCGGTGTGGCCGAATCGACCTGAACGCTGGTAATTGCCACGCTGCGCGGCAGCGTGTTCTGCACGGCGTCGAGGTAGGTCTTCCAGTCGATCTCAGTGGAAGCTCCCACCCGCTGCGCCGCCTCGGTGAGCGTGACCTGATTCTGCAGTGCACGCACGGCAAAATATTGGCCCTGCTCGGTCAGCAGGGTCGCGGTGCGGGCCTGCTCGCTGGCCAGATTCAGCTGGGCCGTGTGCGCGATAGCGCTCGCCGAACCGACGAGCAGGGCGACGACCACCGCCACCCCGACCACACCGATAGTCAGCCGCCGACGTTGCTGCTGGCCGCGACGTTCGGCGCGCACCTCGGGCGGGAGCAGGTCCACCCGCTGGTCGCCGCCGATCACCAGCACGTCGTCTTTCGTCCGGCGCCTCATGCTGCACGCCCAAGCGCAAGTCCGAGGGCCACGGTGTAGGCGGAGCTGCCGAGGCGCAGCCCCTCGGCATCGATAGCGGAGGCCAGAGCCACCGTCGACAACGGATCTCCGGTGGACACCCCCAGCCGGGTCATTTTCGACACGGCCTCCGGCAGCCCGGGCATCTGGGCACCTCCACCGCTGAGCACGATCGCGGTCACCGGGTCGCTGGGCCGAGTGTTCGCATAATAATTGAGGGTGTTGACCACGCTGCCGAGCTGATCGTTCATGGTCTCCGCGATGATGGTGGCGCCGACCTGGTCGATCGAGCCTGATCCACCGCCGCTGACCCCGTCGAACGGGACCTCTCTGCGGGACGCCCCCGGGCGGGCGTCGGCGGCAGCACGCGCCAGCAGACCGATGCGATGTTTGAGGAGGTCGGCTGTGGCGGTATCCGTTTGTAACGCGGTGGCGACGGCCTGGGTGACGTCGTCGCCGCCGGTAGGGATGATGCGCACGAACTGCGGCACGCCCTGTCTGGTGATGACCACACTCGTGGTCGTCGCGCCGAGGTCGATCACCGCGACAACGCCGTCGATGCCCGGTCGGGTGACCAGCAGACGACTGACCGCGAACGGAATCAGGTCGACGTCGATCGTGGTGAGGCCGGCCAGCCTGGCCGCCGACACGTTTGCGACCACCGCGGCTTTGACCGCCGCAATGAGCAGCCCGTTCACGGTGGGGCCGTGCTCGGTGGTGGATTCCGAAATGGGATAGAAGTCGAGCAGGGCGTCGGCGACGGGCACCGGCAGCAGGTCCTGCACCTCGAACGAAAGCGACTGGCGAATGCGGGCGAGCGACATTTTAGGCACGCTCAGGTCGCGGGCTAGCACGCGCTGGTTTCCCATGCCGAGCACAACCTGGCGGGAGCGAAACCCGCCACTCGACCACAGGGCTTTGAGCGCGGTGGCGACGGTGTGCGGCTCGAGTACCTCGCCGCCGCTCACTGCGCCGAGCGGCAGCGCTACCTCGTGGTAGCGCAGCACGGTAGGCCGGCTCTTGCCGGGGTTTCGTACCTCGACGGCACGCAGGTGCGCGGTGCCGATGTCTATTCCTACGACGCTCTGGGCCACGAGAGGTACTCCTTAATAGAGGGGTGGAGAATCACGGGATGATCGCCCCCGACGCGTTGAAGGCCGAACTGACTTCGACCAGCCGGCTGATGCCGTAGGTGGCGGCGACCGGGGAGAGGTATTTCGGCGGGGCAATGTAGAGAAATCGGGGGTCGTAGGTGTAGTTCTTGGTGTAACCGCTAACGACGGTGCCCGCAGTTTGGCGCACAATGCCGCGATATTTCTGGGCCAGGGAACCGTTGATGGTGAGCACGCCCTGTTCGCCGCCGCGATGGTAGTTCTGCACCTGCACGGTGTGGTCGAGCGAGAGCATGGCCGCATCGATGCGCCGGTTGTCGGGCAGAATCGCGCCGCCGCCGGCCGGGCAGCCGGCGCCGACACAGACCGGGTTCCAGATCCACAGGGCGTTTTGCGCGACCAGTCCGAGCACGTCGACTGCGGGATCCGAGTAGATGATGTCGCCGGTGACATAGACAAAATTGTCGGTGGCGACGGTCATCGTGCCGCGGAGCGTGCCCTCGATGAAGGCGTCACCGTGGCGGCAGCCGTACGAGGTGGGAACGGAGGCCACGTTCTCGTTCGCCAGCGGAAAGCCGATGCCGTTGCCGGCCGCACACCTCGCGGCGTTCTGACCGGGCGGCCAGGCGGTGTCACTCGTAAAATTGGGGTCGCCCGACAGCAACGGCACACTCTGCACGAACAAGAGGTTCGCGCTCAAAACGGGTATGGTGGCGCCGCGCGCCGAACCGAGCGTTCCGGCGCGAGTGCCCGGCACCCCGCAGGCGGCTGGTGTGCTGCCCGACGTGGCCGGTTCGCCGACCACCCGGGTAGCCCTGGTCCACGGTGAGCGGATGGTCATGGTGCCGCCGACGTTCAGCACGATGCTGGTCGGTCCGGTGTAGAGGCAGCCGGGTTCGGCGACGCCGGCGTCGGTGCGGGTCTCTCCTCGCAGCGACGCGTTGGTGGCGGGCATCGCGATGACGGGGCTGTTCGCGGGCAGGCCAACGTTGAACACCTGCCCGGTGCAGACAGTTCCGGCGGAGTTCGTGCGCAGATAGTTCGCCCCGACCGCGCCCGGATTGCCCGTGGTGACTTTTCCGTTGAACGTCGCGTCGCACACCCGGATGGTGTCATTGGAGTGAACCGGTCCGTTGATCACGTCGCCACCACCGAACGCCACGTCACTGCACACGCTCCAGCCACCGGTCGGCGCCGGTCGCCCCGCCCAGTCATAGGTGTCGGCGCAGCCCGGGGTGGTCACACCGCTCTGGGCCGGATCCTGAATCTCGTACATCGTGAAATACAGAAAGTCGATGAACCCCGCCTGCTTAAGGTTGGCGACGACACTGCGGGTTTTGGTTCCGACCCGACCGGTCGAGCGGATGCGGAGCACCCCCGACGACGTGTACGCCGAGTTGTCGACCTCGTAGCGAAAAGACGCGGTGCCGACGCTGCCTGCAACGCTCGCCCAGCCGCCGGTTGCGCCCACCCCGAAGGCAGGGTTGGCCACGACCGGCGCGGTGAGCGTGCTGCCGGCGCTGAACGCGGCTGCGGAATTGCCGAACCGATAGTAGGTGTTGTCATTGGCGAGCCGGCTCTCGTACTCGTCGACCCCGGCGTAGGCGGCGGCCATAGCGCCGTTCCAGTTCTGGTCACTGGTGGCTTTGAGGCTCCCGCTGACCGAGAAGGTCATGGCCGTCGCCACCATGGTCAGCAGCACGAGGCCAATGCCGATCACCACGAGCAGGGCGGCACCGCGCTCAGGCTCGTGCGCCAACCGGCCGGTTCGGGCGAGCCAGGCGCGGCGAACGGCACCCCTGGCCCCACCCAGCGTCATCACCCCAGGGATCATCATGGCCCCACCACGAGTCGAACGTTGGGCATGCCAATGGTGTTGCTGAGGGTGACCGCGCTGCGGGCATCCGCTGTGCTGGTTTGCACCGTGAGGTTGACCGTGACCGTGACGATGCTGCGCAGCTGCACGACGGTGGGCGCGACGTCGACCGGCAGACTGCTGCCCGCCGAGTCGGTAAAGGTGAACAGGGGCAGGCTGCCGGTCGGCGCCACCGTCTGGGCCAGGACGCGGGTGGAGCGAGCGGTGGTTTCGAAGGTGAAGAGGCCGCCTGGCTGCGGGATCGACGACCAGCGGGTCTCGACCAGGCGCCGCTCGGCGTCAACCGCGAGGCGAATCTTCACCGGCTGCTGGGTGGACAAGCCCAGGTTGACGTAGGCATACAGGGTGAGTGCTTCAGTGCTCGCCTCCGCGATTGCCGGATCGGCGAGCGCGGGGCTCGGAACGGGGTTGGCCGTGGCGGCGCGAATGGACCGCGCCATGGCATTCATGCCGTTGGATGCTTCACGGGTATTGGCGCCCAGGGCTGAAGCTGAGCCGAGTGACCGGCTCGCGCTCACGTAGAGACTCGAGATCATGACCAGAAACACGCCGAGCAGCACCACCGACACGAGCAGTTCCACGAGGGACAGGCCGGTTTGATCGGCCCGCAGCCTGCGCCAGCGCATCACGGGGTCACCACCGTGCGCGGGTCGAGGGTGAGTACGGCGCCTGAACTCCCCCGAGTTTGCAGCGTAACGGTCGACGCGATGACCGGAATGGTCTGCGTGCCGCTCGTGATTCCCGAGAACAGGGTGAACGAGCCAAACGGCAGGCCGAGCTGCGCCGTGGCCCCTACCGGAAGCGGCCCGAAGGTGTAGACGGTGCCCAGCGCGCAGCCGGGGTCGCCGGGCGCTATCCCGGCGGGCTGGGATACAGCCCGCAGGTACTGCCCGGCCAGGCCGGTGACGGTGAAGACGCCGAGCGGCACGTTCACGCTCGCAGCGCCGCCGGGCAGGGTCGCAACCTGCGGCGCGGCCGGCCCGATCGCGCCGTCAGCGGCCGGAGTGGTCCAGGCCGCCGGGTCGACCGAGACGCAGCCCTGCGTGGCCAAAGTGGCAGGAACGGCAGGAGTGGGCGCCACATAAGTGCCCGCGAACACCTGGTAGCCGGAGGCGAACGGGTGCAGCCGAAAGGTTTGGGTGGTCACAGTGCTGGCATTGCGCGGCGTGTAGGCGGCATAGGTGCTGCGCCAGGTGGTGTGCAGGTCGCTTGGCAGCAGCGTCGTTCCGGTGCTGACGTTGGTGCCGTAGGTCGCCGTGAGGGTGCCGGCGAGGTCATAGGCGAACGAAACGGATGCCGCGGCTCCCGCCGCTACGCCTACCGTGCGCACCGGGATGGTCGCCTGGTTCTTGTCCACGTAGTCGGGGCGGAAGGCACTGACGTCGTAGGTACCGGGCTTGACCTTGAGCAGGTAGCTGCAGCCCTGGGCATCCGTTGCCGGCGGCGCGACCGAAAGGGTCTGGGCGCCGTTCGGCACCGCATTCGGCACGGCCGAGATGGCCACCCCGGCGGCGCCGCTGCCGGCGGCGGTGAGTACCGAGACGAGGATGGTGCCGAGGGTGGGGTCGTTGATGCGGCTGCCGGGGGCCAGTGCGCTGTCGGCGCGCACGGCCGGGGTCGAAGCCCGCATGCTGTTCCAGGTGACCGTGACGTTGAGGTGGCGGTAGCGCAACTGGCCGCCGCCTGAGCCACAGTTGCCGTCGACGCCGGTGGTGGTTTCCCACGCCGTGGCGCGGCGCACGGTGAAGGTGGTGCCGTTCTGTACGACGGTGCTGTCGTGATCAAGCACGCTGAACACGTCGCCGCTCGAGCGGGCCAGGTCGATCTCCTGGGCGGCCAGGTTGGTAGCAACCTGGCGCGAGCGAGCGTCGTTGCTGAGGTAGAGCGAGGTGACGATGCCGTAGCCAACGCCGACGGCAATGATGGCGAAGATCAGCATGGCGACGAGCACTTCGATGAGGCTGATGCCGGCCTCGGCGTTGGCCGTGTCATCGGCCGCGGTGATGCGGCGGCCCAGGTGACGGAGAAGAGCGAGCACGTGAGCCTCCTTCGCGAGATTCAGGTCGTGGGTGAAACAGAACCGCGCGGCCGGGGCGACCCGAAGGCCCACCCCAGCTCACGCCGGTGCACAAGTGAAGCGGTGCTTTGAGCGGATGCTTGCGGCCGGCGCATCCGCTACCCGGTTACCAGGTGCAGGCCGAGGGTGCAGCGGTCGTGGCGTTGTTTGTGATGCCGAGGGCTTCGGTCAGGTAGTACTTGGCGCCGGTCGCGCTTGTGGCGCCGATGCAGTAGGTCGTCGCCGTGATGTTCTTGTAGCTGATCGTGGTGGTGTTCGGGCTCTTGGTGTAGCCGTAGCCCGAAGCGCCGGCGATGGTGGAGATGTCCGTAGCGGTGGCCGGCATGACGCCGGTCTCGGTCTGCACGGCGATGATGGCGGTCTTGGCGTTGGCGAGGTCGCTCTTGACGCTCGCGTCCTTGGCGTTGTTCTGCACTCCCAGGTAGACCGGAATGGCGATGGCGGCGAGAATTCCGATGATGATCACGACGACGAGCAGCTCGATCAGCGTGAACCCTCTCTGGTTCTCGGTGAAGCGTGCGCGGCGCTGGTTGAGGGAAGCGAGCAGGCGAGTAAGCATGGTGTGTCCATTCGGGTTGGAGTGGGCCGTACGAGAGCGAGCCGGATAAGGACTCGTGGTGCTGTGAATCTGGTGGTGCTGTGAAACTTTCGATCCAGGGTGCGATCGGAGCTTCAGATTAGGGGCGAGAATTTCTCACGCACGACCCACGTTCGCGGGTGATCTGGGTTTTACCCACCCCCACAAGGAAGGGCACTCTAAGGGGATAGACCGGTCTGTGTGCGGGCGCGCCAAATGCCCCGCCGAAGCGGGGTCAGCTGGCAGCCACAGGGCTACTTGATCATGCTGGCAATGCTGAAGATAGGCAGGTAGAGGGCAATCACCATGCCGCCGATGACCACGCCAAGAAAGGCGATCAGCAGCGGCTCGATCATGGCGGTGAGCTGCTCGGTGGCGGCCTGCGCCTCCTGGTCGTAGAAGTCGGCGATCTTGTCGAGCATCATCTCGAGCGTGCCGGCATCCTCTCCCACGGCGATCATCTGGGTGACCATAGCCGGAAAGATCGCGTGCTCCTGCAGCGGCTCGGAGATCGACTGGCCGCGGCGCACGCCCTCGGCTACCTGGGTGAGGGCGTTCTCGATGGCCCAGTTGCCGCTGGTCTCCCCCACAATCTTGAGGGCCTGCAGAATGGGCACGCCGGCGCCAAGCATGTTGGCGAAGTTGCGGCTGAACCGCGCCACGGAGATCTTCTTCTGCAGGGGGCCGAATACCGGCACCTTCAGCCGCAGCGGGTCGAGCATCCGTCGTACCCGGTCGGTGTACTTGTTGCGGCGCCACCACAGGGCGAAGGTAATGCCGGCAACGAGACCGATCGGCACGATGTAGATCATCGACTCCGACATCGATACGAGCAGCTGGGTGGGCAGCGGCAGCGCGCCGCCGAGACCGGCGAACATGTCCTGAAAGATGGGCACGATAAAGATCAGCATGATCATCACGGCCGCGACCGACATCGAGAGCACGATCACCGGGTAGGTCATGGCCGACTTGATGGTGCCGCGCAGCTTGACCTCCTTCTCGAAGTTCTCGGCGATCGAGCCCAGCGCCCGGTCAAGAAAGCCGCCGGTTTCACCGGCCCGCACCATGTTGACCATGATCGGCGGGAAGGCAAGCGGATGCTGCGCGAGCGCGTCCGAGATCGACTGCCCGGCCTCGACGTCGTTTCGCACCAGGGAAAGCACCGCGGCGAGCGGTTTACTGTCGGTCTGCTCGGTGAGGATGCGCAGGGCCCGCAGCAGCGAGAGCCCGGCCGAGATCATGGTCGCGAACTGCCGACTCATGATGGCGAGATCTTTCAGACCGACGCCGCGGGTGAAGCCGGGCAGCGAGATGGACCGCGCCATGCCGGTGGACGGCGCCGCTTCGACGATCGACATCGGCGCGATGCCCTGCGAGTTGAGTCTCGCGGCCACCTGCCCCGAGTTGAGCGCGTCGACTCGTCCTTTCACGTTTTTACCCCGGGTGTCGCGACCGGTGTAGCTGAAGACCAGTGTCTCCGGCATCAGAGAACCGCACGGGAAAAGCTGGCGTTGTGGTCGGCATCACGGCCGGTGTCGTAGCCGCCGCTTACTCCTGTGCCGGCGCCGGACGCTGCGCTATATCCGGCTCCGTAGCCACCGCCCGCGAAGGCAAAGGCCCCGCCGCCCGCCGCCGATTCGGTGCGGTGAATGAGCAGCTCAACCCCGATGACATCGTGGGCTTTGGCGAGCGCGGCCGTGCGGGTGATCTGGCCGGTGTTGACCAGTTCGGCGAGGTGCTGGTCCATGGTGTGCATGCCCTTGTCCCGGCCGGTCTGCATCATGGATTCGATCTGGTGCGTCTTGCCCTCGCGAATGAGGTTGGCAATGGCCGGCGTGGTCACAAGTACCTCGGTCGCGGCAACCCGGCCGGAACCATTCGCCCACTTCACCAGGGTCTGGCAGACCACGCCCTGCAGGGTCTGGGAGAGTTGCGCCCGTACCTGGTTCTGTTGGTGCGGCGGAAACACGTCGATGATGCGGTCGATCGTCTGTGCAGCGCTCTGGGTGTGCAGGGTCGCGAACACGAGGTGGCCGGTTTCGGCAGCGGTCAGCGCCACCTGAATGGTCTCGAGGTCCCGCAGTTCACCGATGAGAATCACGTCGGGATCCTGCCGCAGTACGTGTTTCAAAGCGGATGCGAAACTCGCCGTGTCGTGCCCCACCTCGCGCTGGGTCACGATTGATTTCTTGTGCGCGTGCAGAAACTCGATCGGATCTTCCACGGTGACGATGTGGTCGGCCCTGGTGCTGTTCACGAGGTCAACCAGGGCGGCCAGCGTGGTGGACTTCCCAGAGCCGGTGGGTCCGGCCACGAGCACCAGCCCGCGGGGCAGCGCGGCGAACGCGGCCACCGATTGCGGAATTCCGAGAGCCTTGAGGTCTACGATCTCGCTCGGAATGAGCCGAAAAACCGCGCCGACGGCGCCGCGCTGCTGGTGCACGTTGACCCGAAAACGGTTGGACGCGCCGGTGGCCGCGGTGTCCGCGAGCGTGTAGGCGAAGTCGAGTTCGTGGTCTCGATCGAAGCTGGCCTGCTGGGCCCGAGTGAGAATGCTGCGAATCGCGAAATCTGCTTTCTGGCTCGACCAGACCGGTCCGATGCCCACTGGGCCTAGATCGCCGTCGCGCCGGATGCTCGGCGGAGCGGCGACGGACACGTGCAGGTCGGAAGCTTTGCGCAGCACAACTTCGGTGAGCGCCTCAATCAGATCGGCGTCTGGTGTGCCGAGCACATCGGGCGTCACCGGGTCGGCGCTACGCAGAATGCGGTCGCCGAGAACACTGCGGCGCGCCACGCGCGTACGCCGGCGGTTCGTGGGCAGAACGCGAATTTCGTCCCGGTGGGTGGCGTCCACGGCGGCGGAGGCCGAAACCGGGGTGAAGCCCGGCAGATCGGTGAACTGCGGGCCGTCGCCTGGCGACGTGGTGTTGTCGAAAAGCGCAAAGATTTTCGGTTCGTCCATGATGAATCCTTTTCGCAAAGCAAGTGTCGGGTCCTGATTGCCGCGGAACAGGTACGGCCGTGCGAGTAGTTCACGAGCGGATGCCGAGGGTGCGACATCCGCTCGTTGCAGGCCTCGCGAGAATGGAGCCAGAGGGTAAGTCTTGTTCGCGAGAGGCCTACGTAAGGCGCAACGCTATTGAGACTGGCGGTTTGGCGGTAGTCCCGCGATCTGGGGGTCTGCGAGCCGGTGGACCTGCGGGCACAGGCAGCCGCTGGCGGGCACGCGAAAGCCCCCGATGCTCTAGGTATCGGGGGCTGTACGCGCGACTGTCGGGGTGCTAACCCACGATGGGTGTGTGAACTGACTATTTGGCGTGTGCAAGCTCAGACGGGTCCAGGAGCACGTAAATCGTGCCAACAACGGACATCGTGTTCTCGGCCGTTCCGTCACCGGTATCGGTCTGCACGGTTGAAATCGCGATGCTTCGCTGGCCGTGTTGAAGGCCAGCCACAAAGTCGAAGAGGTTACTGTGGGCACCGGCAATCGTCAGAGAAACGGTCACAGCCAGATAGTTCTCC
Organism: Cryobacterium aureum; assembly: GCF_002954245.1. Lineage (GTDB taxonomy): Bacteria > Actinomycetota > Actinomycetes > Actinomycetales > Microbacteriaceae > Cryobacterium > Cryobacterium aureum. Next base: position 131,073 of record NZ_PPTG01000001.1, read on the forward strand.
GGGGTGAGTGGTGACGATGCCTCGGCAACGACGGTGGCGTCTGTTGCAGCCGCAGTGGGGGCCTCTGCCGTTATCGCACTCTCGGTCGCGGGCACTGCCTCGGGCAGAAAGGCAACCGCATCGCTGATATCCAGCGAGTTCAGTGTTACGCCGTTCTGGCGGGCGATAACTCCCACCTCATCGAGAAATTCGGGAATCTCGGCATCCACTGGAACCGCGCCCTGCAAGGTGGCGAGGTAGGTGCGGAGTTCGGCGATGCCGGCGAAATCCCGTTTGAGAACGATCAGGTCAGCTTCCTGCTGAGCGTTTCGCGCCAATACCGCCGTGCGCTGGGTGTTCGCGGCCTGGATCTCGTCTAGTTTTGGCGCGATCCCCAGTAGCCCACCAAGGACGACCGAAGCGCCAATGATCAAGATCAGCACGGCACCGAATAGTCTGTTGCGAGTCACGGTCTCACTGCCCCCCAGCGATGCGGTTCGATCGCGCACCCTCATTGATATTGATGACCATCTCGACGTTGTATTGGCCGGTTTCGGTGCGCGTCACGGAGCCCGGGTGGGCATCGGCGTAGCCAGGCAGTGTTCGTAGATTCGTCAGCCACATAGGTACCGCCGGCAGCGTCGGGCTGGTCAAGCTCAGCTTCAGGCTGGCAACGCGCGGGTTATACAAGGGAACGGTGCTCTGCTCGTATTCCACCCAGGGCGAACCCGAGCCGATCGCGATCGCCTGAATGGTGACATCGGAGGGAAGGCTCGCCCGGACGGCCACCATGTAGGCACGCCAATCGATCTCGGTCGTGGCGGCCAACTGGCGGGCTACCGCAGTCATGTCGATTTGGTTTTGAACGCTGCGAACCTCTGAGTATTTCGCCGACTCCAGCAGCAGTTCGTTGGTGCGCTCCTCGGCTACGCCCAGCTTGGACTGTGCGCCCGCGGCCTGGACCGTCACTGTTGTGACGGCGGCAATGACGACCAGCACGACGCCGGCAGCCACGATCGCCATGATTCGGCGGAGCAGCCTTCCCTGGCGCGCGGCTTTGAGCTCGGGGGGAAGCAGATCTGCTCGTGGCTCCGCGCCGAGGATCAGTTCCTGGCTATCCGTTGCCCGTTTCATGCTTTGCTCCCCAAGGCCAATCCCAGAGCCGCAACAAAGGTGCACTCGGAGTTCTCTAAGTCTGCTTGATTGACGTCGGGTCCAAGTTCCAGCCCGCCGTAGGGCTGCGCCGGAACGACCGGAAAACGGGTCAATTCGCTGAGCGCGGCACCGAATCCGTCGAGGCGGGCACCGCCGCCCATGAGCACGATGCGGTCGATCGGTAACTCCGGCCGGTTGTTGGTGAAATACGCGACGGTGTTGCGCAGGCTCTCCAGCAATTCCGAGGTGATCTCCCGAATGATCGTGGCGGCTATCTCGTCTTCGGGTGCCGCCTCCTCGGTCAGGCCCACCCGCTTCTTGAGCAGCTCGGCCGCTTCCTCGTCGATGCCGAGGCGAACGCGCAGCGCTTTGGTGAGCTGGTTGCCACCGGAGGGAATCACGCGCACGAACTGCGGCACGCCGTTCGAGGAGATGAGCACGCTCGACGAGCCGCCGCCGATATCAATCTGCACGATCACGTCCGGGGTGGTCACCGCACGGTGAATGGCTCGACTGCGAGCGAACGACATAATGTCAACGGTGACGGTGCGCAGTCCGGCCAACTTTGCGGCCTTGATGTGCGACTGCACGACGTCTTTCATGGCGGCGATCAGCAGGCCGGAGATTTGCGGGCCAGACTCACCATCGCTGTCGACTTCGGCAATGGGGTAGAAGTCCAGCAGCGCCTCCGCGGTGGGAAACGACAGCAGGTCCTGCACCTGAAAGGGCAGCGACTCACGAATGCGGCGCAGGGACATCTTGGACACGGTCAGGTTGCGCACGACCATACGGTGATAGCCCATCCCGAGCACGACGTCTTTGGTGGTGAAGCCGCCGCTCGCCCACATCCGCTTGAGTGCCGCGGCGACGACGACCGGTTCCAGCACTTCGCCGCGGCTGACCGCACCGAAGGGGAGGGGCTCCTCATGCCAGCGCACCAGCACGGGATGATCCGTTTCCGCATCCCGCATTTCTACGGCCCGCACGGCCGTGGTGCCAATATCGATTCCGACCACACGTGTAGTCATTTGTTTCCCCCAGTGAGAAGTTGGTTCGTAAACGATGGTCGAGGAGCGGGTCGAGTGGTTGTGGCGGCGTTCGCCGGTCAGGCGAGGCTGTACAGGGTGAGGTAGCCGATGGCTATCTGGTCGCCGAAGAATGCGCCGATCCAGGCGCCCAGCAGCATCCACGGGCCGAACGGAATACTGCTCCGGCGCTTGGCCTTTCGGGTCAGGAGCAGAAGGAGTCCGAATACACCGCCGAGCAGAAAAGCGCCGAAGGCCCCCACGATGAGCGGTGCCCAGCCCAGATACCCCAGGTAGAGACCGAGCAGACCGGCTAGTTTCACGTCGCCGAGCCCCATGCCGCCGGGGCTGATCAGCGCCAGGGCCAGGTAGAGGCCGAACAGTGCCCCGGCCCCGATGAGGGCGGTGAGCAGACGACCAGGCTCGCCTGCCACGAGGGCGGCTGCCCCGAGCAGTACGGCAGCCACCGGGTAAGCGGGCAGCAGAATGCGGTTCGGGAGGGTGTGCGTGTCGAGGTCGATCATGGCCAGGGCCACGCTGATCGCCGCCAGGTAGAGGAACGCCGCGAGCACGATGAGCTGAGTGGCCAGGGTGTTGGTGGTGGTCGTCACGGCGGCCCAGCCAAAATCTGCGGACGCGAACGCCCAGAGGGCGACGACCGCGAAGAACACCGCCGTGCCGAGTTCGATCATGGGGTATCGAGGCGAGATGGGTGCCTTGCAGTCGCGGCATTCCCCGCGAAGCACGAACCAGCTCAACACCGGAATGTTGTCGTACGGCCGAATGCGCGCGCCGCAACTGCCGCACGCACTCGGCGGGGAGACGATGGAGCGGCCAGCCGGTAGGCGGTAGATCACCACGTTCAGAAACGAGCCGATGATGGCGCCAAGAATGCCGAATACTCCGGCGATGGTGCTAGCCATTCAGGTCTCGAATCGAAATGCGTGCGCCCAGCCGCGCAATGGTCCCGCCCGCGCCCGGCGTCGCTCCCGTGGAAAGGTCGGTGCCGGGAATACCCACCGGGGCATAGTGCAGCATGGCCGAGCCGGCCGTGCCGACGGTGCCGCCGTAGAGCTGGCCGCGCCACTGCGCCGAAAAACCGAGGTCAATCGAGCACGGTGTATACAGCATCGCAGTCACCGGAGCCTGCACGATGAAGGACTGTGTGATATCCGAGTTGTCGCTGGGATTCCGGCAGGTGGGAGCGCCGTCGGCTGTCTCATCCGGCGAGATCAGCCACAGCTTGCGGGCCGTCGCCCCCGGCGCGTCGATCTGAGCGTCGAGGCCGATCTCAAAACGATCCGCAAAAATTGCCAGATCGTGCGGCAAGCTTAGGTGCACGGTGTTCTCCTTCAGGAATACGCCCTGAGGGCACTCGCGAGCGTCAATAATTCCCGGGCCAGTAAACAAGTTTGCGGCTGTTTGAATATCTGCGAGCCTGCAGCCATGGCTCATCGTTGCTACTTGGTAGCCGGGCCAGTCGGCCAGATCATAGTCGACATCGACCCAGTCCGGCACGACGGGTGCCGAGGCCGGTGCTGACCCCGCTCCGGGCCCGACCGCAACCACCGTCGTGCCACCGGTAATGACACCGGGCCCGCTGTTGCTGAGCGTCTGGGTCGTGAGGTGGCCGGTGATCACGTTCGTGGTGTGACCTATGGTCGTCGCTCCGGCCGACCACGCGTCATGGTCGATTTTCGCGCTGTTGATCATGCTCAGGGACCCGGCTGTCACCGAACCCTTGATCCACGCCGACGTTTCAAGAACCGTGGCGCCGGTGGTCCAGACGCTGCCGTGAATGATGGTGCTCTCGATGAATTTGACACTCGGCGCCACAACGTTGCCGTGCACCTGTGCCGAATCGTGCAGGGAGACAGGTTCGGTGGCCCAGACGTCTCCGACGATCTGACAGGACGCCCCGACTTCGAGCCCGCCGTCGGCGATCACCAGATCGGCATTGAGAATGCCGGTTGAAGCCGTGTTGGTGATGTCGCAGGTGACGTTGTCGTGGCGCACCTGCACGACCGGCTCCGAACCGTCGACGGAGTTCAACTGGCTGGAGCCCGCGAAGGTTCCGAAATTGTGGGAGTAGAGGGCAGAGCCGGTACCGGGGGTGCCGGTGCTGGCCGGCACGTAGGCGTAGATCGCTTCGACGGTGCGCGCGTCGCCCGTGCTATTGCCGCCGACACCGAAGTCGGCAGCTTCGCCGGTCGACAGAATTTTGACCCGGAGCGCCGCCTGCGTCGGGCACGCGCTGACCCAGGTGTCGTTGGTCGCACTGGTGGAGTAGGAGACCGCCACCGCGGAAGCCGGAGTGGTCGTGTTCCAGCCGGCCGCCGTGCAGGTGCTGCTGGTCAATTTGAGCAGGGCGTCGTCGACACCGGCTTCGGCCGCCGATTGAGCCTGCACTCCCGCACGCGTCGCGCTGCTCACACTGAGCGAGTTCATGGTGGAACCAGCGATAGCGAGGGTCGCGATGCCGGCAATGGCCATGAGCCCGATCACGGCGAGCATGCTGCTGCCGCGGTCAGCAGCCAGAAGAAGGCGGGTCTTGCGCACTAGAAACATGTGGGCTCCATTGGCGGCGCCGCACCCTGGCGGCTCGTGACCGTGGTCGAGATCAACGCCGGACTGCTGTCACCATCGGCGTTGATCGTGAAGTTGAGCGTGACGGCACGGCGATCGGGAGTGACATCGGGGTTAAAGACGGGCTGGGCGGAGGCCGCGGACAATCCGCTACCCAGCAAGGTCCAGCCGGTCATGTCAGTGGCGAGGTCGTCCGCTGTAGGGGCAACGATGGTTTGCGGAGCCGCAGCGCGCCGGTAGAACATGGCACCGCCATTGGACTCGGTGTAATACCAGGCCTGGCAGACCCGAGACCTGGCCGGAACCGCGGGATCGCTGCTCACCGCTGTCACCACGAGAAGCTGGTCATCGTTGTCGAGGTCTGCACTGTCGGTGATCTGCAGCGCAGTGGCATTGCGCACGCCGGAATGCACCGACGTGGAGATCAGCTGGCTGACGGCATTCGCGTCGGCGCTCGCCATCACCTTTTCTTCCGACGTCAGGGTATTGAGCAACATTCCGCCGACGACGGTGAGAATGAGCACGAGCAGGCTCGAATAGATGAGCAGCTCAACGAGTGTGTAGCCACCCTCGCCACGCTGGCCCAGCCTCTCACGCCCCGGGCCGGCCACGACACCGTTTGGGCGATGGCTCGCTCTCGCATTCATGCCTGGCCTAGCCGTTCACGAAAATGCTCGTAGTGGCCTCGGCCAGAATCTCACTGGTCGAGACCTCGGTCACGAAGACGCGCACCTGCACCGTTTTCGGATAGGTGGCAGGGCAGGTGATCGGATCGAAAGCGGGCTGCAGTGCCCGGCCGTCGGGGTCGAAGACAGCCGGCGACGTGGCGGCACGGGCGCGAAGCGGCTCGCAGGTCGTGCCGAGAGCGCGCATGCCCTCCATCTGCGTGGCGACGAGCTGGGTGGCCGAGGTCAGCGTGGCATTGGAGACCGAGACGCGCAGCGCGGTAACCAGCATCGGCAGAAAGGCGATGGCGAGCAGGGAGAGCAGCAGCATCGAGACGACAATTTCGATCATGCCGAAGCCCGCGTCGCGGTAATGGCTGGAAAGAGTTGGGCATCGACGCACCACGAGTTCTGTTTCCCTTCGTCCGCGAACAGCTGGTAGTTCCCTGTGGGTCGTCTCAGGCCCCACCGGGGTTCGAGTAGTGCTTTGAGTTGGCTACATCGCGATTGCGGCGCCTGAATCCGTGATCGTGTGGCTGTGGTTTGCCTTGGAAGGAGCCAAAGCGGTGTCCGCAGCCGCGTCCCCAGGGGCCCAACTGCCGGTGATCGTGAACTTCTCCGTGGTGCTGCTGTACGCGTAGGTGACCTTAATATCTGCACTGGATGTGAATGCTTTCACGTCCGAAAGGTCTGATTGAATGGTGGCCGCGGTTTCAGTTCCCGCCACGAGTTCGGCCACAACTGCGGTCTTCGCGTTCGTGATGGCGGCGGCCACGGCCTTGTCCTTCGCGCCGTCCTGCTGGCCGAGGTAGATCGGGATGGCGATCGCGGCGAGCACACCGAGGATGAGAACCACCACGAGAAGCTCGATGAGCGTGAAGCCCTTCTCCTTCTCGCCGAGGGCCTTGCGCTTGTTGACCAGGGCTGTCGTGAAGAAGCGGTTCATGTGTCTGTGTCCTTTGCGTGGTTCAGCAGGGAGCAATGCGGTGGGCTTGCCCGCTTTTAACCGTAGGTTGGCCCACACAGCGAACCGTTGTTTTTTCGGGGGGCTGATCACCCCCAGTAGGAGTGCAGCCCAAACGGGGCCCCACGCCGTGCCTGCTAGTTGACGTAGTCGAAAACGCTGAACATGGGCAGATACAGCGCCACGACCATGCCACCGATGATCACGCCGATGACGGCGATCATGAGCGGCTCGATCAGCGCGGTGAGCTGCTCGGTGGTCGACTGCACTTCCTGGTCGTAGAAGTCGGCGATCTTGGTGAGCATCGTCTCGAGCGCGCCGGCATCCTCCCCCACCGAGATCATCTGCGTGACCATGGCCGGAAAGACCGGCTCCAAGGCGAGGGGCGCCGCAATGGAGCGGCCCTGGCTCACCGATTCCTGCACCTTGGCCAGTGCCGACTCGATGACATAGTTGCCCGAGGTCTCGCCGACAATTTTGAGCGAGTGCAAAATGGGCACGCCGGCGCCGATCATGGTGGCGAAGTTGCGGCTGAACCTGGCGATGGCAAGTTTGGTGAGCAGATTGCCGAACACCGGCAGCTTGAGCTTGAACGGGTCGACCACGCGGCGCACGGCCAGAGTGTGCTTGTTCTTGCGCCACCAGACCGAGAACACGATGACCGCGATGAGCAACACCGGGCCCACCCAGACCATGCCGTTGGAGAGCACAACGAGCACCTTGGTGGCCGCGGGCAGTTCGCCGCCGAGACCCTTGAACATCTTCTCGAACACGGGAACGATGAAGATGAGCATTCCCACCACGGCGAGCAGCGCCATGATCAGCACGATCACCGGGTAGGCGAGCGCGCTCTTGATCGTGTCGCGCAGTTTTACCTCGCTCTCGAAGTTGTCGGCAATGGAGTTGAGGGCGTCTTCGAGAAAACCACCGGTCTCGCCCGCGCGCACCAGGTTGATCATGATCGGCGGAAACACCACGTCGTGTTTATCAAACGCTTCGGAGAGCGACAGGCCGGTTTCCACGTCGCTGCGAATGACGGCAATCACCTGGGCGAGCTGCTTGTTCTCTGTCTGCTCCGACAGAATGTTGAGGGTGCGCAGCAGCGACAGTCCGGCGGCGGTCATGGTGGCCATCTGGCGGCTCATCACGGCAAGATCGGTGAGGCCCACGTGCTTCTGAAACCCCGGGATACTGAGTTCCGCGTGAAGACCCGTGAGTTTACGGGCCGGCGCGATCGAAATGGGAGAGAGCCCCATGATGCGCAGTTGCGAGAGCGCAGCTCGCTCCGATGCTGCGTCCATCCGGCCCTTGACCACGCGGTCGCGGGCGTCCCGACTGGTGTAGCTGAAAGAGTTTTCGGTGGACATCTAGCGCCTTCCGGGCGAGAACGAGTCGTTGAAGTCAATTTCGCCGTTGCTGAGGCCGCCCACGGGGGTGTCCGTGGGATCAACGCGATGCACGAGCTGCTTGAGCACGTCGACATCCATGGCCTTCTCCTCTGCCGCCTGCCGGGTGATCTGGCCGGCGTCGACGAGTTCGGCCAGGTGCTGGTCCATCGTGTGCATGCCGAGCGATCGACCCGACTGCAGCGCAGAAGCAATCTGATGGGTCTTGCCCTCGCGCACGAGGTTCGCGATGGCCGCGGTGGTCACCAAAATCTCGGTCGCGGCCACACGCCCACCGCCGATCTTGCGCACGAGGGTCTGACAGACGACCCCGCGCAGCGTCGCGGCGAGTTGCGCGCGCACCTGCGCCTGCTGGTGCGGCGGAAAAACGTCAATGATGCGGTCGATGGTCTGGGCGGCATCCTGAGTGTGCAGGGTGGAGAAAACGAGGTGACCAGTCTCGGCGGCGGTCAAAGCGACCGAGATCGTCTCCAGGTCACGCAACTCGCCGATCAGAATAACGTCGGGGTCCTGGCGCAGCACGTGTTTGAGAGCGGATGCGAAACTGTGCGTGTCCTGCCCCACCTCGCGTTGGCTGATCATGGACTTCTTGGCCTCATGAATGTACTCGATCGGGTCTTCCACCGTGACGATGTGGTCGTCCCTGGTGCGATTCACCAGGTCAACCATTGCGGCCAGGGTAGTGGTCTTGCCGGAGCCGGTGGGACCGGTGACCAGAACGAGCCCTCGAGGCAGTTGCGCGAACCGCGCAACGGATTCCGGAATGCCCAGCTCAGCCAACGATTTGATCTCATTGGGAATGAGACGAAAGGCGCCACCGACCGTGTTGCGCTGCTGGTAGAAATTGACGCGAAAACGGGTGCCCTCTACCGTGTGGGCGAAATCCAGCTCGAGTTCCTGATCGAATTCTTCGCGCTGCTCCGGCGACAGAATGCTGTCGAGAGCGGAAGCGACCTTCTCCGGCGACCAGCGATCCCACCCGGGAATCGGGCGCAGGGAACCGTCCACCCGAATGCTCGGTGGTGCACCGCCAGAAACGTGCAGGTCGCTCGCTCCCTTCTCTAGCACGAGTCGGAGCGCCCGGAGCAGGTCGGCATCGGGCGTGGGTACGCTGAATTGGGCTGATGATTCGGAACGCATAAGCCTCCTCGAACGGATATCGACGGTGGAGGCGGGCGTGTCATCGGATTCATGAACGGCATAACCGAAGTCGGGCGATGTCACTGCGGGACCTGCAAGGTCCGTCGGGGACAAAGCGGGGCATCCTGGAATTTAGGAGACGACACGGAGCACCTCGTCGATCGAGGTCAGCCCGAGGGCAACCTTGGCCCAGCCGTCTTCACGCATGGTGATCATTCCTTGTTTACGTGCGGCGGCACCGATCTGCGCGCTGGAAGCATGCGACACGGTCAGCCGCTCGATCTCTTCGGAGACCGTCATGACCTCGTGAATGCCGATTCGTCCGCGGTAGCCCGTTTGCGAGCAGCTCGAGCAGCCGGCTGGTTTGTAGATGATGGTTCCGGTCGTGGTGGGGTCGATGGCCGGGCCGATCTCCGGCATGATCGTGGACCGGTTGGAGACGTAGCCCACCGTGGGATTGACCACAAAACCGAGATAGGCCAGGTCGGTTCGATCATCGGGGACTTTGCAGCGGTCGCACAGGCGCCGGGCCAATCGCTGGGCCACAACGCAGTCCAGGGCCGACCCCACTAGAAAGGGCTCGATTCCCATTTCGATCAGTCGGGTCATGGCGCTCGGAGCGTCGTTGGTGTGCAGGGTCGACAGCACCAGGTGACCGGTGAGCGATGCCTCGATGGCGATCTTCGCGGTCTCCTGGTCTCGAATCTCACCGAGCAGCACGACGTCGGGGTCGGATCGCAGAATGGAACGCAGCGCAACGGCGAAGGTGAGACCCGCTTTGCGGTTCACCTGTATCTGGTTGACCCCTTGCATGCGGTATTCCACCGGGTCTTCAACCGTGATGGCGTTGATCTCCGGGCGGTTGATAGCGTGCAGGGTCGTGTACAGGGTGGTCGACTTGCCCGAACCGGTCGGCCCGGTGACCAGGATCATGCCGTACGGCTTGGTGTACGCCATTTCGTACTCGTTGAAGTTGTCGGTGAGCAGGTTGAGGCCATTCATGCTCATCGACGAGGTGGCGTTGTCGAGAATTCGCAGCACGACCTTTTCGCCCCACACCGTGGGCAGAACGGCCACGCGCAGGTCGACCGTGCGACCGTTGTGGTGCACCGACATGCGGCCGTCCTGGGGTTTGCGACGCTCAGCGATGTCGAGGTCGCTCATGATCTTGATGCGCGAAGTGACACCGCTGGCGATCGTTGACGGAGCCCTCTGCATCTCGTGCAGCACACCGTCGATGCGGTAGCGCACCCGCACGTCATTTTCGCCGGGTTCGATGTGAATGTCGGAGGCTTTGTCTTGAATGGCCTGGCTGACCAACAGGTTGACGAAGCGCACGATCGGCGCGGCGTCATCCGTTTCGGTCTGCACCGCGCTGTCTTCTGGCTCTTCGCTGTCACCGGTGAGAGTACTACTGAGGTCGATCAGTTCGTTGTCGGCGCGGTGGTAGCGAATGATGGCCGCCTGCAGGTCGGACGGCTCGACAACAACCGGGCTGACCCGCATGCGTGCGGCCTCACGCACGTCGTCGACGGCGAACACGTCGCCGGGGTTGACCATGGCTACGATCAGGCGCCCGTCTTCGAAGGCGATGGGCAGCACATTGGCTCGACGGCAGACGGCGGCCGGCACCTTGGCCACGGCGAGGCGGTCGACCGGGTAGTCCAGCAGCTCGACGAAAGGCAGGTTCTTCTGCTCGGCCCGCGCCTTGGCGAACTGCAGCTCGCTGATGGTACCGGCCTCCACCATGCCGCGTACGGCGGCTTCATCGGCGCGATCGCTCAGCCGTACGGTGTCAAGTCCCTCAACCGGCAGCAGTCCGTGCACGATCAGAATTTCGGTCAGGCTGGTCACGTCTGCGCGGCTCCCCCGGTTCTCAGTCATCTCAATGTGCACTCGTGGAGCACACCGCAGTCGCGGCACGAGACTGACTCTTTACGTTATCGCGGTGGGTAAAGTCTGAACCGGTTCCAGCCGATGGTGCCCTCGCTTTTGTCGACCCCAGTTCAGGGCGCAGTTTGCCCATAATGGGTGGTCGCATCGCCACCACTGCTGCCCTACGTCTCACGAGAGCGAATGAACGGTTGATTCAGAGGGCCCAAGTAGCCGTCTACCCGCTCTCGCGGACGGGAAGAAACTTCTGAATGTACGTCATAATATTGGTGAGGTTCTCTCGCCTTGAGGGGTGTTTTGGGCTATAATTGTGGGTGAAGGAGGCACCGACGCCATGACCCTCACCGCCCCGCCCTCCGCAGCCGGCTCGATGCCGGAACCCGAGGATTCCCGGGTGGCGGTCATTGCTCAGGCCGGTGCATTGTTGGCCTCCGTTGTTGACGGGGTGCGGTTTGGTCACCTCGATGACTCCGAGGCTGTGGCGGTCATGACCGCCCTCGAAGAACTCGGTCGCAAGGTCG
>NZ_PPTG01000005.1 GCF_002954245.1 Cryobacterium aureum
CGCCTCGGGTCGGGCGGGTCGGGCCGGCGCCTCGGGTCGGGCGGGTCGGGCCGGCGGCTCGGGTCGGGCGGGTCGGGCCGGCGGCTCGGGTCAGCTGATGCCGAGCTGGCTGGCCAGGACCTGCGCGGCAACGCCGCGCAGGACGCCGTCGTCGCCGAGGTCACTGTGGCGCACGGTGACCTGGGCGCCATCGATCGCCATTGTGCGGGCGGCGATGGTCTGCGCGGTCACCGTGAGCACCCGGTCGGTGAGCACGTCGTGGGGGCCGCTCAACACGATCTCGCTCACGTTGAGCATGCCAACGACCGGTGCCAGGGCGATGCCCAGGCGAACCCCGGCGGCTTCCCGAACGGCGTTCGTCACCTCGTCGCTCCCGGCCCGATGCAGCTGGCCACGGATGGCCGGGACCGACAGCCAGGTTTCCAGGCATCCGGTCTTGCCGCACGTGCAGAGCGCCCCGCCGTCGGTGCCCACCACGACATGACCGATCTCGCCGGCCGCGAACCGGCTGCCGCGCACGAGCTGTCCGTTGACGATGACGCCGGCGCCGAGGCCGCGGCCCACCCGCACGACGATGACGTCGGCGGCGGCGTCGCCCCACGCCCGTTCGGCGATTGCGGCAGCGTCAGCGTCGTTCATGACCACGGCGACCGCCCCGAACCGGCGCGACACCGTGTCCGCGAGGTCTTCATTGGTCCAGCCGAGGTTGGTGGCTTGCAGCACCACGCCGCGCTCGTTGATAATGCCGGGCGAACCGATGCCGATGCCGAGCAGCGGCGAGGGACTGCGCTCGGCCAGTTCGGCGATGAGGTCGAGCACGGCGTCGACGGCCACATGGCCGCGGGCATCCGGCGACCGGGTCTCGGCGCGGCGAAGAACTTCTCCGTTGAGGTCAAGCAGGGCGCCGCGAAACAGCGCGGGCTGGCTCAGGTCAATGCCAATGATGGTGAACGCTGCCACGTTGATGTCGAGCACTGTGGCCGGCTTACCTGGCCGGGCATCCTCTCGCCGGCCCAGCTCCCGCACGAGCGTGTCGTCGATGAGCTCGCCGATGAGATCCGACACGGTCACCCGGGTGAGCCCGGTGGCCCGAGCGATATCGGCCCGGCTCAATTGGGCGCCGCGATAGAGGGTTTGCAGCACGAGCGCACGATTGTGGCGGCGGGTATGCTCGGGCAGGAGTTTCTTGCCCGCGACCGGCCCCATCAGGGGTGTCACGGTGCGGCTTCGGGCGGGCACCGGGGAATCCATCTGGCCAATCCTGGGGCATGGGGAACAGCGGAATGAGTTTTGTTAGGTCAACTAACGAAACCTTACCGTGTGCTCCACCGTGCACGCCAGAGCATGCTCCTGGCCAACGCGGGCCAACACGTCGCGCTCGCGGGTCAGCGGGCACGGCACGGCGCTTAGGGCCGGAGGCGGCTGCCGCGTACGTTATGCCGGTAAATTTCGCGACACGCCGAGCCGGGTGCGCAAATAGCCCAGCGTGTCGGAATTTTACCGGCATAACGTGCAGCCGGGCGGGCAGCCGGGCGGGCAGCCGGGCGGGCGGCGGGCGGGTAGCCGGGCGTGCGGCGGGCGGGTCGCGCCTACTCGCCGGCGGGCAACACCGCTACGACGTCGATCTCGACCAGGATGTTGGCCAGCTGGGAGCCGACCGTGGTGCGCACCGGGAACGGCGCGGAGAAGAACTCCTTGTAGGCCTCGTTGAACTCGGCGAAGTCCTCGTTGAGGTTCTGCAGGTGCGCGGTGACCTTGACGGAGTCGTCGAGGGTGAGCCCGCGCTCGGCGAGCACAGCGGAGATGTTGCGCAGCACCTGTCGGGTCTGCTCGCCGACCGTGGCTGCCTTCTCACCGGTCTCGGGGTTCTGCGGGCCAAAACCGGCACTGTAGAAGAACCCGTTGGCTACGATTCCCTGGCTGTAGGGGCCGGCCGGCTGCGGAGCGTTGGCGGTTCTGATGGCGATTTTCGTCATGGTGTTCCTTTCGTGGTGGGCGCGCGCCACGAAAGCAGCGCGACACCCGTGATCATCCGAGCTCGCGAGAAATGAGCTCGGCAGTCTGTTGCATCAAGGGCAGGTGAGTTTTGAGTTGGGGCAGGTTCTGAACCATGCGGATAGCGGTCACCGACAAGGCGCCGACGACACCCATCGACGAGTGGATGGGGACGGCAACGCAGTTGACGAAGTCCTCAAATTCCCGGTCGTCGGCGGCCCAGCGTTGCTTCTTGATGATCTCAAGCTCGCGGTCGAGCGCGTCCCGGGAGGTGATGGTGTGCTCGGTGAATTTCTCCCAGGTCGACCCGGCCAGTACCGCGTTGCGGCCTCCTTCGTCAAGATCGGCCAGGATGGCCTTGCCCACGCCGCTGCAATACGGCAGCACGGCTTTGCCGATGCGGGAGTACATGCGCACACCGTTGGGGTCTTCGACCTTGTCGACGTAGACGATGCTGCTCTCCATGAGCGCGGCGAGGTGCACGGTATTGCCGACCACCTTGTGCAGGCGGCGGATATGGTCGTGCGCGGCTTCTCTCAGGTCGAGGTTGTCGAAGGCCAGTTTGGAGAGCGAGATGAGGTGCAGGCCCAGGGTGTACTGGCCCGACTTGCGCCGGTGCACGTAGCCCACCTCTTCGAGGGATTGCAGCTCACGGAACATGGTGGAGCGGTGCAGATCGAACATTAGAGATAGTTCCACGACCGTCTTCGGCCCCTCCGCGATGGAGTCGATGATGAGCGCGGCGCGACGAACGCTTTTCGACATGGGACTACTTTCTGGTTAGAGGCCTGGCTGATGCAAATACTGCAACACTGCGACGTTATCGCCCTATCGGGACCCGTCGTAATCCCTGACCGGCCAATTCGGCGGTGAGCTGGCCGGCGACGAGAACCGGCCGGCCGGCGACGAAGACATCGTCGATGCCGGTGGCCAGCGCGACCGGGGCCTCATAGGTGGACTGGTCGGCCACCGCGGCGGCGTCGACGACGATGACGTCGGCGATCTGCCCGGTCGCCAACCGCCCGCGCGCACCGAGTTCGAAGGTGTCGACCGGCCGGGTGGCGAGGTGCGCCACGGCCGCCGGCCAGGTGTAAAAGCCGTGTTCGCGCACGAATTCGCGCAGGTAGCGAGCGAAGGTTCCATGGGCCCGCGGGTGCGGGTGCGCCCCCACGAAGATGCCGTCCGACCCGCCGATGTGCAGCTCGTGCGAGAGGATGCGACCCAGCTCCTCGACCGGGCGAGCGTAGCGCACCGCCATGATGGCGTTCACTTCGAGCCGCGAGGCCAGCAACACATCGAGCGCGAAGTCGATCACGTCGACCTCGGCCCTCGCGGCTCCCTCGGCGATCGTGAGGCCGTGCGCCCAGGCGTATTCGGGCGCACGGATGTGGCCGAGGGTGATCATGGTAGGCCAGGCCGGCCCGAGGCTCGGCTTCTGGTCGATTTGCGGGAACCACTCCCGGCGGAGTGCTTCTCTCGCTTCGGGGCGGGCCAACTCGAGCAGAATCTCCTGCAGCGGGCGAATCGCCAATTCCGGCGGCAGCAGCGGCATGGCCAGCAGCGTGCATCCGCGGGTATAGGGGTAGGCGTCAAAAGTGGTGTCGATGTCTGCGCCCCGCAACCGGTCCAGCAGGGGAAGAAGCGTGTCGGCTTCGGCGTGAAAGTGCGAGATGTGGGTGCGCACCCCCGAGTGCCGGCTGATCGCGGCGATCTCATCGACTCCGGCGGCCGAGTTGGCCTCGTAGCCGCCGCGCATGTGGGTGACGTAGACCGCGCCGATGGCCGCGACCGGCTCGCACAGTGCGGCCAGTTCGGCGGTGTCCGAATAGAGTCCGGGCACGTAGTCAAGCCCGCTCGACAGGCCGACGGCGCCGTCACGCAGCCCCTCGGTGACGAGGTCGCGCATGCGGGCCAGCTGCTCGGGGGTGGCGGGTTCGGTGCTGCGTGCCATAACTTCGTGGCGCACTGTTCCTGCCGGCACGAGGTAGGCCACGTTGAGCCTGGTGGTGTGATCGTAGGTGGCGAGCAGGTGGGCAACGCTCGACCCTCTATAGGTCGGATGCTCGCCGTTGATCGCGGCAAAATACTCCGACGCGTAGGCCCCGTCGCCGGGCGCGTAGGAGACGCCGTCCTGGCCAGCGATGATGGTCGTCACCCCCTGGCGCAGCAGCGCGAGTTGCACCGCGGGGTCGAAGACCTTGCCGTCGCCGTGCGAGTGCGCATCGATGAAACCGGGAAGCACCAGTCGGCCGGCACAGTCCACATCGACGTCCCCGGCCTCGGCCGGGATCTCGCCAACGGCCTCAATGCGGTCGCCACGCATCGCGAGGTCGCCGCGGTACGGCTCCCCCGCGCTGCCGTCGACGATCACGCCGTTACGCAGGACCAGGCGGGTCATGTCAGTGCTCCAGTCGCGTGCCGGTCTCGGGGTCGAACAGGTGAACGGCGTCGCTGGCAAAGGTGATACGGCATCCGCTATTGGTCGTGAAATGCTCCTCACCGGCGATGCGCGCGTAGTGCAGGCCGCGGCTGGCGCCGACCCCCACGTCGACCGTGGCACCGACTGGACCGGTCTTGACGCCCACGACAGTTTCGGCACCGAGGTGTTCCACCACGAGGGTGTGCGCTTCGATCGACAGCAGATCTGTGCTTTCCCCCGGGGACTTGAGCCCGATCTTCTCGGCCCGCACGCCCAGTGAGACCTTCTGCAGCCCCAGCGCCACAACGGATGCCGCCCAGCCGGCGGAATTTAGCACCGGCACGTCGTCGACATAGAGCAGCCCGTCGCGCACCGTCGCCGCGAAGATGTTCATCGGCGGGGAGCCGATGAACCGGGCGACGAATTCGTTGGCGGGAGCGCTGTAGATCTCGGCGGGGGTGCCGTACTGCTGCACGACGCCCTCGTTCATGACGATGATGCGGGTGCCCATGGTCATCGCCTCGACCTGGTCATGGGTGACGTAGACGAATGTTTTCTGCACGCGCGCGTGCAGGGCCGAAATTTCGGCTCGCATCTGCATGCGCAGCTTGGCGTCGAGGTTCGACAACGGTTCGTCGAACAGGTAGATCGCGGGTTCGCGAATGATCGAACGGGCCACGGCCACCCGCTGACGCTGACCGCCAGAGAGGGCTTTCGGCCTGCGTTCGAGGTAGTCGGTGAGCTCGAGCATCTCGGCGGTGCGCTCGATCTTCGCCGTGATGTCGGGGCGTTTCAGCAGCCGAGACCGCATCAGTGAACCCACGAACGGCAGGTGGTGCCACCAGCGGAAGTTGTCCATGATGAGCGGAAACGCGATGTTGGCCCGCACGGTCATGTGCGGATACAGGGCGTAGGACTGGAACACAAACGCGATATTGCGCTGCTTGGGGGTGAGGGTGTTCACGACGTCGTCGCCGAATTTCAGGGTGCCGGAGCTGATGTCGGTGAGTCCGGCGACCATGCGCAGCATGGTGGATTTGCCGCAGCCCGACGGGCCGAGCAAGACCAGAAACTCTTTGTCGTCGACCGTGGCGCTGAAGTCGCTGATGACGGTGTTGGCGCCATAACTCTTGGACAGGGCGTCAAATGTGAGCGATGCCATCGGGGTCAGCCTTTCACAGAGCCGGCGGTGAGACCGGCGACGATCTTGCGTTGCATGAGGAGGAAGAAAATGGCCGCGGGAATCGTGAAGACGATCGCCCCGCTGAAGACCATGTCGAGCGGTGTGGTGAATTCACCGATGAAAGAGGCCAGTCCGGTGGAGGCGACCCAGTTCGACGTGTCGTGAATGAACGTGGTCGCGAAGAGGTACTCGTTCCAGCCGTCGAAGAAGGTGATGACGGCTGCCGCCGCGAGGGACGGCGCGATCAACGGGATGAACATGACCTGCAGAATCGTGAGGGCGTTGCAGCCGTCGACCCGCGCGGATTCCTCGATCTCGTAGGGCACGGTGTCCATCGCCGATTTCAGCAGGAACACCGCGACCGGCATGGCGAAGGCCGTGTTCACGAGCACGAGACCGTAGAGCTCGTTGAGCAGCCCGAGGGTCATGAACATGGAATAGAGGGGAACGATGAGCAGGGCTTCGGGCAGCATCTGGGTGGCAAAGAAACCGAAGGTCATCAGGCCCTTGCCGACGAACTTGTACCGGGACAGCGCGTAGGCGGCCAGGCAGGCCAGCAGCAGGCTCAACAGCGTCGTTCCCCCGGCCACCAGGGCGGAGTTGCCGAGCCACCGGAGGAAGGGCGAGTCACTCACCAGCACCTGGAAGATGTTCAGCGTGCGACTGAAGTCGGGGATGATCCGCTGGTTGTTGGAGTAGAGATCATCGACCGGCGTCATGGCCGTGTTGATCATCCAGAACACGGGGAAGCCCGCGAGGATGACGAGCACGAGGGCGAGCAGCGTGCGCACCCCGATGCTGAGATTGCGCCTGCCGATCATGATTCGACCCCGTTCGCTTTGGTCGCGCGTTGTTCGACGAAGAAGTAGACGACGGTGACGATGAGCGAGAGCAGCAGCCCCAGCACGCCGGCAGCCGCGGCCAGTCCCAGGTTTCCATTGTTGAAGGCCTGGCGGTACACGTTGATGACGATCGTCGTCGTCGCGTCGACCGGGCCTCCTCCGGTGAGCAGCCAGATGATCTCAAAGCGACGGAACGACCAGATCGTCATGAGCAGGGCGACGACGCGCATGGTGGGCGCAATCTGCGGCAGGACGATCTGTTTGAAGGTGGTGAAGGCATCCGCCCCGTCGACTCGGGTGGCTTCGTAGAGTTCCTCGGGAACGGATTGCAAGGCAGCCAGCACGATGAGCATGACGAAGGGCGCGAGCTTCCAGACCGTGGCGATGACCACGGCGAGCATGCCGTAATTGGGGTCGATGAGCCAGCCCACCTGGCCAAGCCCGAGCCCCTGAGTGACGTCGCCGGCGATGCCGTTGGTGTCGTTGTAGATCCAGCGAAAGACGAGCGCGAGGGCAACGGTCGGCACAGCCCAGGGCAGCACCATGATGGTGCGAGCGATCGCGCGGCCGGGCAGAAACCCGTTGATGACGAGCGCCGAGGCCGTGCCGAGAACGAGGCAGCCAATCACGGTCGCCGCCGTGTAGATGAGTGTCGTGTAGACGCTCTTCATGAAGGCACCGCTGGTGATGAGAGCGGTGTAGTTGTCGACGCCCACGTATGAACCGGCCGAGGGGTTGAGCAGTTTGCTGTTGGTGAAGCTGAGGTTCACCCCGGTCAGCAGCGGGAACGCCGTGAAGAAGAGCAGGTAGAGCACGGCGAGGCCGATGAAGATGTAGGGCGCCGAGCGTACGCGTTTCTTCGTACGAGCGGGCCGCGTCTGGGGAATTGCGGAGACCATGCGAATCCTCGAAAGTCGGGCGGAAGGTGACCCTGCTCGGGTGCGGCGGCTAGTGACCGCCGCACCCGAGCAGGCTGTGGCTGGTGCTACTGAGTGAGGGCTTCAGCCTGTTTCTGAGCTTCGGCGAGGGCTTCCTCAGCGGAGACACCCTCGGTGAGCACGCGTTCGATCTGCGTGAGCACGATCGTGCGGATGGCAGAGGTGTCAGCCTCGAATCCGGCGATGATGACGCTGCTGGCGTCGTTGACCTGCTCGTGGAACGCGGCGACCCAGGGGTTGGCGTTCAGCAGTTCGTCGGACGCGTCAATCTCGGTGGCGATGGCCGACGGGAAGAGCGTATCGGCGAGGCTTTGCTGGGCGTCGTCGGTGAGCATCCACTTGATGAAGTCTTTGGCCGCTTCCTTGTTCTTGGAGTTGGCGTTGACACCGATGGAGAAGCCGGCGTAGGCCGAACCGCCCTCGGGGAAGGGCAGAACGGCGGAGCCGATCTTGTCGGCCGGAACCGCGTCGCCGACGAGGGTCATGACGGCCGAGGAGTTGTCGATGGCCATTCCCAGTTCGCCGGCTGCGAAAGCCGAGCGGTAGGTGGAGGCGTCCTGGCCCTTACCGAAGCCCGGGGAGTCGTAGACCGACTTGAAGGCCTCGACGGCTTCGATGTTCTCGTCGGAGTCGATGGTGAGGTTCTCACCGTCTGACCACTCGCCGCCGTAGCCGAATTCCCAGTTGGACTGGTCGGTCCACCACGGAGTTTCTTCGTTCATCTGGTGGCGAACCGAGAAGCCGGTCTTGCCGGTGGTTTCGGTGATCGTGGCCGCAGCGGTGATCAGTTCGTCGACGGTGGTGGGCGCTTCGACGCCCGCAGCGGCGAGGATGTCGGTGTTCCAGAACAGAGAGTAGGGAACGACCTCCCAGACCAGGCCGAGCTGGTTGCCGTCGACGACGTAGTTGTCGTTGATGTTGCGCAATTCGGTTGCTTCGCTGACGACATCGTCGAGCGGCTCGAGCAGGCCGGCATCGGCAAGCTGGGGGAAGTAGGCGTCGGGGATGACGAACACGTCGGGGCCGGCGCCGGCGCCGAACTGCGTACTCAGGGTCTTTTCGTAGTCGGCGCGAGCGATCTCGACCTTTTCGAGCGTCACGTCGGGGTTCTCGGTCGTGTAGCCGTTGATCGTGTCGAACAGAGCGTCACCGCGGGTGGGCTCCAGAAACTGCCAGGTGGCCACGGATAGCGTGCCATCGGCTTCGGCTGTGTCGGCGGCTTCGTCGCCACCGCCCGCACAGCCCGAGAGTGCGAGTGCGGCGATCGCTATCACGGCGACCGGGACTGTCTTTAGAACTTTCACGTTTCCTCCTAGTGCAATGGTGCCCGTGCATATGTTGCAACGCGTGTTGCAGATGCTGTGAATTCAGTATTGTTTAGCCCGGAGTCGGGCGGAAGAGCGGCATGTTGCGGGTTTGTAACATTTGCACGCCCGTGTGCGTATATTGCACACTTTTTAGAAGTAGGTGCGCACCAGGCCCACGACGAGGTCGGACTCCCAGTTCTGGACGACGGGGATGCAACGCCACTTGTCGAACGCGGTGCACGGGTGCGACAACCCGAGCGTCACGACCGAGCCGATCCGAAGCTCCTGCGCCGGGTCCAGCCGTAGAAAACTGTGCTGGTCATTCATCGCGCTGACCGAGGCCCCGGTCACCGGCGTTGCGGCCGCTCCGAGGTCGTCGGCGCGGGCCTGAGGAATGGGAAGCCCTTCGTCGTAGGGAAAGTCGCGCTTGCCGGCGTCAAGCAGGGCGAGTCCCGGTTCCGGGCGCGACAGCACCCGCGCGAGCCCGCGCATCGCGGGTTGCAGCACGTGCGCCGGGTCGGCGTCGACCAGCCGCGACGCATCCAGCGGGGAGATCCCCCGATAGAAGCCGTCATCGTGGGTGAGATAGGCGCCGGAACGCAGCACATAGCGCGTGCGCGGCACTGGATTCGTGATGGGGGCGAAGACCTCATCGACGAGGTCGAAGTAGGCGCTGCCGCCGGCCGTGAGAATGACCTCCTGGTCGTCGTACTCGTCGGCCAGGCTCGTGTGCAGTTCGAGCATCTTGCCGAGGTAGTCGCGCACGGCGGCGAGCCCGTGCTCGCTGCGGTCGTGGGCGAGGCAGCCTTCGTAACCCGCGACGCCAGCCAGACGCAGCACCGACGACCGACGGATGCGTTCAGCCACGATCCGCGCATCGGCCAGCGTGCGCGCCCCCGTGCGTCCCCCGGCAGCGCCGAGCTCCACGCAGACGTTGATTGGCCGCGCGAGTTCGACGCCGTCGAGCGCGCGTTCCATGACCTCGACGGTATCGACGGAGTCGGCCCAGCAGCTGAACGAGAAGTTCGGGTCGGCGAGCTGGGCAGCTACGAAACGTAAGGCGCGCACATCCGTCAGCGCGTTGGCGAGCATGATCGAGTCGAAGCCGAAGTCGCGGGCCACTCGTACCTGGCCGGCCGTGGCGAGGGTAATGCCGAAGGAGCCGGTGTCGAGCTGGCGCTGCCAGAGGGTGGGCGCCATGGTGGTCTTGCCGTGGGGCATGAGCGAGAAGCCGTGGCGCGCAGTCCAGTCGGCCATGACGCCGAGGTTGTGCGCGAGGGCGTCGTCGCTGAGCACGAGAAGCGGGGTCCAAAACTCGGACAGCTGGGGGCTGGTGGCCAGGAACTGTTCAACCGTGAGGCCGACTGCTCGAGCCGGGAGGCCCTTGTCGCGGGGCGACAGTTGGTGGTTGTCTACTCGGATGTCTGCACCGTACCGATCGAGTCGTTGCATGTCGTGCACATGCAGTTGCAATTTCTGTTATCGATTATCTAATCAGAACCACCGCAGACTCGCGACCATGTTGCAATATTTGCAACGATGTTGCAATATACGCTCAAATAGTTGACTATGGAGCCATGACCCAGACTGTGATCACCATTGGCGAGACCATGGTGCTCGTCACGCCGTTTGCGGCCGAGCCGCTGGAGACCGCGAGCGCGTTTCGGCTTGATATCGGCGGTGCTGAGTCGAACGTGGCGTCGCACCTGTGCGATCTGGGCACGCCGACCGCGTGGGTGAGCCAGCTCGGCGACGACGCCCTCGGGGGGCGGGTGGAACGACTGCTGCGCGAACGCCAGGTCGACACCGGCTGGGTGCGCCGGGTTACCTCAGCGCCGACGGGCGCGTACTTCAAGGACCCCGGTAACGGCGTGCAGTATTTTCGCGCCGGCTCTGCGGCGTCACTCATGAATGCCTTGACTGTCGCTGCGGTTCCCCTCGAAAGCGCTCGGCTCGTGCACCTGTCGGGCATCACCGAAGCCTTGTCGGCGAGCTGTGCCGAGCTGGTCGCGGCCGTCATCGCTCGGGTTGCCGCGGCGCCCACGCTGCTGAGCTTCGACGTGAACTATCGCAGCGCCCTGTGGAGCGTGACCGAGGCTGCTCCAGCGCTCGCACACTCGGCCGGCGGCGCCGACATTGTTTTCGTGGGCCTCGACGAAGCCCGCACCCTGTGGGACACGCGAACTCCCGACGACGTTCGGGCGAAGTTGGCCCACGTGCCGTATCTGGTCGTGAAAGACGGTGACGTGGGCGCGACCGAGTACTCCCCTGCGGGAACCGTGTTCGTTCCGGCGACCCCGACGGCCGTCGTCGAGGCGGTCGGTGCCGGTGACGCGTTCGCCGCCGGGTACCTGCACGCTTTCCTGCAGGGCCAAGGCAGCGCCGAGCGCCTGCAGGCCGGTCACGACCGTGCCGTACTGGTTTTGCAATCGACGAGTGACTTTCTGCACATCCACTGACCGCTTTGAGAGGCCCTAATGATCGCACTATCGAATGAATCGCTCAGCCCCCTGCTCGACGGCCAACCGCTGATGGCCATTCTGCGCGGCTTCGGCGTTGAGCGCAGCCTCGAGTTGGCACAGCAGGCCTGGGATCTCGGCATCGACTGCGTCGAGCTGCCGATCCAGTCCAGCCGCGACATCGACGCGCTTCGTGCCGTGGTGGCGGCCGGGGCAGACCGCGGCAAATCGGTCGGGGCCGGAACGGTCGTCACGCTCGAACACGTGCGCCAGGCCCACGAAGCTGGGGCCGCCTTCACGGTGAGCCCCGGCTACGACCCGGTCATCGTGCGCGCGTCGTTCGATGCCGGCATGCCGCCCCTGCCGGGCGTTGCCACCGCTTCGGAGGTGCAGGCCGCCCTCGCGTCTGGCCTGACCTGGCTCAAGGCCTTTCCGGCCAGCATTCTCGGGCCGACCTGGTTCACCACCATGGCCGGTCCGTTTCCGCAGGCCAAATTCGTAGCGACCGGCGGTATGGACGCCTCGAACGCTTCACTCTTTCTCGCCAACGGCGTGCGCACCGTGGCCGTGGGCTCGGCCCTGGGCGACCCGGCCCAGCTGGAGCTGCTCGCGGCCATCGCCCATGCTTGATTACCTAGCGGCAAGGCTCGCCTACGAGGTGGACGTGCTCGATGCCGCGGCCGGGCTGGACTCGGGGGAATTCATTCTGGTAGACACGCGCATGCAGGCGTCGTGGGACCACGGGCATGCCCTGGGTGCGATTCAGCTGCGGGGTGACATTCCGACCGGACGAACCGTGGTCGTGTACGGCTGGGGTCCAGGCTGCAATGGCGCCACCCGAGCGGCCGCTGCGCTCATCGCGCGGGGTTATTCGGTGCGGGAAATGATCGGTGGGTTCGAGTACTGGTACCGTTCAGGTCTCGCGGTGGAAACCGCCGCCGGCATCATGCATCCGCCCGTGGACCCGCTGGTCGGGGCGGCTGGCGCGGCACTGGGCGAGGCTCAGCCGTAGAGCAGATCCTGCCGCACCGCGTCGGCCCAGTCCGGCACCTCGAGCGCGGCACGGTCATTCCACGCCCCCGCGGTGATTTCGTCGAAGGCCCCGCGGTGGCCGAACAGCTTCTCCAGCGGGGTCGCCGAGCTCTCGCCCGGCATGGCCATGTGGGTGCGCTCCGACAGCATTCCCGGGTGGATCTCCTCGACCGCAGCCAGCATGCGCACACCGGTATGCACGGGACGGAATGCCTGCGCATCGGTCACGTGCAAGATGATGCCCGTACACGCCTCGCCGGCCCAGTCGCGCACCCACGGGGTGAAGCCGTACTCGAGTGCGCTCACCCCGGCAAGGTCGAGTTGGGCCAGCCGATCGGCCAGGGCAGCCCCGTCGAGCCACGGCGCGCCGATCACCCGGAACGGCACTGCCGTACTGCGTCCCTCCGCGAGGTTGACGCCCTCGGCGAGACAGGTGCCGGGGTAGAGCAGCGCGGTCGCGGCGGAGGGCATGTTGAGCGACGGCGGCATCCACGGTCGATCCATCGCCCAGGTCGGTTCGGCACGGTCCCAGCCCTCGACGGACACAACTTCGAGGTCCACGGCGATGCCGCGCGTGCGTACCCAGTGGCGTGCCGCCTCACCGATGGTCAGGGAATGGCGGATCGGCATCGACCAACGGCCCACGAGCGAGTGGCAGTCCTCATCGAGCATCGGGCCCTCGGCCTGCGCCAGAGCGCCGCCGAGCGGGTTCGGCCGGTCGGCGATCACGACCGCAACCCCCGCCTCGGCGCAGGCCTCGAGCAGGTGACTGAGCGTCCAGATGTAGGTGTAGAAACGGCTGCCGACGTCGGGCAGGTCGACGAGCACGATATCGAGGCCGTCGAGATCGGCGGGTGTCGGCCGTACCTTCTCTCCATAAAGACTCACGACCGGGATGCCCGTGGCCGGGTCAGACCCGTTCGTCACGACCGCGCCCTCGCTCGCTCGCCCGCTCAACCCGTGCTCCGGGCCGAAGAACCGCTTTACCGGATACCCGCTGGCCACAATCGCGTCTCGCGCGCGGCGGGCATCCGCTGTGATGGCGAGGTCGTTGGTGAGGTAACCCAGCCGTGACGATTTCAGCCGGGCGACGAGTTGCGTGGGTGTTCCGGCGATGAGCCGGTCGATACCGTTGTGCACTGGTGGCCTTTCGTTCGTGTGATCAGTCGACGCGATGGCCCTGCACGGCCCGGTAGGTGAGTTCGAGGTTGGTTGACATGCTGTCGAAGTTGCGTTGGGCAATGCGCACGAGCAGAAAGTCGATCACCGCCAATTGCGCCATGCGGCTCGACATTGCGCCGGCTCGAAACGGGGTGTCGCTGGCGGAGGTCGCGAGCAGGAGATCAACCCGGGTGGCTAGCGGCGAGGTCGGTGCGTTCGAGATCGCGGCGGTCATGGCCCCGGTGCCGGTGGCGACCTCCATCGTCTGCAGAATTTCCAGCGTGCGGCCGGAGTGCGAGATGCCGATCGCAACATCCGCTTCGGTCAGCAACGCCGCGCTGGTGAGCGCGATGTGATGGTCGCTCCAGCACTGCGCGAACAGACCGATGCGGTGTAGTTTCTGCTGCAGGTCCATGCCAGAGAGCGCACTGGACCCGAAGCCGTAGACGTCAATCCGGCGGGCGCCGGAGATGCGCTCGGCCAGGGTGTCGAGGGCCACGAGATCGATGTCCCGCGCGGTCTGATCGATGGCGGACGACTCTTGAAATGCGATCTTTCGCACGGTCGTCTCGGCGTCATCGAGGGGACCGACCTCGCCGTCGCCCACCTGAAAACGCTCACGCCCGGACGTTGCGCGGTCGACATCGACGGCGATGGCCAGGCGGAATTCGGCGTAGCCGTGAAACCCCAGCGTGCGGGCGAAACGAGCCAAAGAGGCCACGGAAACCTCACACGCTGCGGCCACCTGGGTGATGGATGCCCCGACCACCGCGCTCGGGTCAGCGAGCACGTGCGCAGCGATCCGCTGCTCGGTGGGAGTCAGTTCGGCCAATCGTTGGTGCATTGCCGTCAGGGTGTTTGAAGACATGCGCGCTTCGCTTTCTCGCGGATACAGCGGATTCGTTGCTCCATCTTGGCACGGAATGTTTCATTTCTGTAAATAATTATCAGCGCTGACAAAAGTTCTGGTACTTTTTCTCATACCGCTGGTTGGAGGCCCTCCGCTCGGCGGCTACCATCCGAGCGAACGGACAGCATGCATACCGCCGACACGGCAAATTTGCCCCGGACAGAGCGACGTCATCCGGCGTCGATGGACCTCGATCAACTTGAATCGATCGAAATTCTGTGCCTCTTGAACGACGCCGACGCGGAGGTCGCCGCCGCCGTGCGTGCGGCACTGCCGGCATTGGCCCGCCTCGTCGACGCGGGAGAATTCACCCTCGCGCAGGGCGGAACGATCGCCTACTTCGGCGCCGGCACCTCCGGTCGACTCGCGGTTCTCGACGCCGCCGAGCTCATCCCGACTTTCGATCTCGAACCGGGCCGCGTGGTCGCGCACATTGCGGGGGGCCACGATGCTCTCCTGACCGCAATCGAGGGCTCCGAAGATTCCGAAGAGCAAGGCGCTATCGCCGCTGCGACCCTGGGCGCGGGCGATGTAGCGATCGGCGTCACCGCCTCCGGTACGACGCCCTACGTGCGCGGCGCGTTGCGGTCTGCGCAGGGGCGGGGCATCAGGACCGCACTCGTCACGAGCAACCCGCAATCGTCGCTCGCTATCTTCGCCGACATTGTCATCGTCGCCGATACCGGCCCGGAGATTCTCACGGGCTCAACCCGTCTCAAGGCCGGGACGGCCGCGAAGTTCGTGTTGAACGGTTTTTCCACCGCGGTCATGGTGCGTCGTGGTCGGGCCTACTCCAACCTCATGGTTTCGCTCGTCGCCTCCAACGTGAAACTGCGTCACCGCTCGGTACGCATCCTCGCCCAGGCGCTCGATCTCGGCCTGGACGCCGCTGCCGATCTGCTGACCGAGAGTGACGACGAGGTCAAGACGGCGCTCGTGCATCATCTCGGCACGATCGAGGTGCCCCACGCTCGCGAGCTTCTGCGCGCAAGCGACAACAACGTACGCGAGGCACTCCGCCTCGCCTCACTCGAAAAACCAGAGAAGGGAACGTCATGAAGAAGAGAACACTCATGCTCGCCGCGGGGCTGTCGGCGAGCGCACTCGCGCTCGCCGGCTGCGCGCCGGGGGATGCCGGCAGCGACGCCGGTGGCGACTCGACCACGCTGAAAGTCTGGTCGTGGCAGGCAGCGAGCTCACCCGACTGGGAGCGCATCTTTGACGTCTATGAAGACGCGAACCCCGGAATCACGGTGGAATTCGAAGGCTTCCAGGCCACGGAATACAATCAGCTGTTGTCCACCGGTCTCGCTGGGCGGGACGGCCCGGATGTCGCAATGATCCGCGCTTACGGCGGCGCCCAGGGACCGATCCAGGCCGGCCAGCTCACACCGATCGACGACGTCGTCGATGGTCTGGATCTGTTCGAACCGACCGTTCTGCAGGCAGCGCAGGGCCGGGAGGACGGCGTCACCTACGGTGTCCCGTTCGCGTACCAGACCATGCACATGTTTTACAACAAGGACATCTTCGACGAGAACGACCTCGAGGAGCCCAAGACCTGGGACGAGTTCATCCAGCTGCAAGACGACCTGCTCGCAGCAGAGATCACCCCGATGGCGCTCGGTGCCCGCGAAGAGTGGGTGCTGCCCATGTTCCACGACCTGATCGGCTCGGCGCGCTACGGCGGATCTGAGTTCGGCGCGCAGGTTCAGGCCGGCACGACTGACTTCACCAACCCCGACTATGTCGCATCGCTCGAGCTCGTGCAGCAGATGCAGCAGTACTTCGATCCGAACGTGAGCGCCATCGCGGTAGCGGATGCCACCCTACAGTTCACCGCCGGACAAGCTGCACAGTGGCCCGGAGGTTCGTTCGATCTCAAAGTGTTCCAGGACTCCGCCCCCGACACCGAGTGGGGCGTCTACCAGGTGCCGCCAGCTCCCGGCTCGGTGCTGTCAGAGGCGGTGACCCCGTCGTACGCCGACGGCAGCTTCGGCATCAACGCCGCGAGTGAGAAGCAGGAACCGGCGACCGACCTGCTCAACTGGATGACCACTGTGGAATTCGGCCAGCTGGTCGGGGACGAGCTCAAGCAGTTCTCCCCGCTTGCCGGCGTCTCGTACTCCGACCCGCTCATGCAGGAGATGAACGACCTGTACCTCGCGAACCCGTCTCCCTACCTGCTGCTGGTCGACTTCCGCTACGGCGACCCGACCGGAACAGCGGTGCTCGGCCCGGACATCCAGGCCATGTTCCTCGGTCAGAAGACGCCGGAGCAGCTCGCCGCAGATCTCCAAGCGGGGATCTCCACCTGGTTCACTCCGGGCTCCTGAAATTACGTGGTGGGGGCTTTGACCCCCACCACGCTCACCCTTTCCCCTTCCGCTGAGGAGAATTCGTATGGCCATCGCCCTCCCGCCGCGTCGCCCGCGGCTCATCCGCACGGCCAGTCACGCCGGCGTTCACATGAGGTTCGGGTCGACCCTCGTCTTCGTGTTGCCGGCCTTGCTGCTGTTCGCCGTACTGATCCTCTACCCGATGCTCGCGGCACTCAGCTACTCGTTCTTCGGGTGGCAGGGCACGAACCGCGACGGCTTCGTCGGTTTCGGCAACTACATCACGCTGCTTACGCGTGAGCCATACGCCAGCGAGCTCTGGGGTGGGTTCTCCCACAACATTCTGCTGTTCATCGGCGCGTTCATCTTTCAGAATTCGCTCGGGCTCGGCATCGCCACCCTGCTGCACAAGCGCAAGCGCAGCAAACGGTTCTTTCAGACCATCTTCGCCCTGCCCTACCTGGTGAGCCCCATGGTGATCGGCTATCTGTGGTCGCTCATGCTCTCGCCGCTGTTCGGACCGGTCAACGCAATCCTTCGCGGGGTCGGTCTTGAAGGCCTCGCCCTGCCGTGGCTCGGCGATCCGACCCTCGCGATCTGGGTGGTCGTGTTCGTGACCGCCTGGCAGTGGCTCGGCTTTCCGATTCTGCTCTACGGGGCAGCGATTGCCGGCATCCCCGAGGAAATCAGCGAGGCGGTCTCGCTCGACGGGGCGTCCGCTTTTCAACGTTTCCGTTACGTGACGCTGCCGCTGCTCACCCCGAGCATCGGGATCATCACCGTGCTGACCTTCATCGGTTCCATGGAAGCGATGGCGATCCCGTTCGCCCTCGGCGGCTCATCCGGAAGCCCGGCCGGCGCGACCGACGTGATGATGCTGCTCTTCTACCGCACCGCCTTCGAATCGGGAAACCCCAACTCCGTCGGTATCTCGTCTGCTCTGGCCACGGTTCTGTTCATTTTCATTCTCGCGATCTCCGTGGGCATCACCCGCGTGATCCGCCGCGCTGAGAGGAAGCTGTACTGATGACAACCTCACTCGCCGAGAAGACGGCCGTCATAGCGGATGCCGCGCCCCCGCAACCATCGCGCGGTCGCGACCGCGGTCGCAAGGGCCGTAACCGCCGCGAAGAAGGTCCGCTCGCCGGTCGCATCGCCTCGAACGTCTTTCTGTGGGGCTACGCGATCGTCGCGATCTGGCCGTTGCTGCTCATGGTCTCGAATGCCCTCCGCACCCAGCAGCAGATCGCAACGGAGCCGCTCGGCCTGCCGATCCCGCTGAACTTCACCTCGTTCCAGGAGGCCTGGGTCACGGCGTCGTTCGAGACCTACTTCATCAACTCGGTCGTGGTCACCGTGGGATCAGTGCTGCTGTCGACCGTGGTGTCGGTGATGGCCGCCTACGCGTTCGCCCGCACGCGGAGCCGCTTCTTTCACGGGATCGAGGCATTGTTCCTGTCCGGGCTCATGCTGCCGGTACACCTGGCGATTCTGCCCCTGTTTTTCATGCTCGACCAGCTGCGCATGACCAGCAATATCTTCAGCCTGATTCTGGTCTACGGCGCACTCGGTATCCCGTTCAGCACCTTCGTGCTCGCCGTGTTCTTTCGCCAGCTACCGCTGGAGCTGGAAGAGGCGGCCCGGCTCGACGGCGCCGGCCCGTTCCGCGCGTTCTGGAGCGTCATGCTGCCGCTGGTGCGCCCCGCACTCGCGACGGTCATCGTCTTTCGGTTCGTGCCGATCTGGAACGACTTCTTCTACCCGCTGATCCTCATGCGTGACCGGGACAGTTACACCTTGCCCGTCGGGCTCACCCGGTTCTTCGGCGAATACTCCACCGACTGGCCGCAGCTCTTCGCCGGGCTCACGATCGCCACGATTCCCCTGGTCATCGTGTTTCTCCTGGCGACAAAGCAGATCATCTCCGGGCTGACCTCCGGCATGAGCAAATGACTGCTTCTTTCGCGTCGGAGGGGTGGTCGGCGCTGGCATCCGTCGTGCGCACGTCGACGGGCGAGGTACAGCGTGAGCTGGTCGGCACGACCGATGGCGCGGAGCCTTTAACGCACAACCATCTTTTCGATCTCGCATCGCTCACGAAGGTGTTCACCGCCATCGCCGTGCACTCCGCCATCGACGATGGACTGCTCGGCCTCGACCAGCCGATCACCGAGATCATGGACGTCGCCGCCGTGCGCGGGGGCGTCACCGCGCACCATCTGCTCACTCACACGTCGGGGTTGCGCGCGGGTTCGCTGGCCTGGCGTACGGGAGATTCCGCGCTCGCCGATGTGCTCGATGTTGCTCCCCGCACGCCGCCGGGTACCGTGCACGACTACTCCTGCCTGGGGTTTATCGTTCTGGGGATCGTGCTCGAGCACCTGCATTCCAGGCCGCTCGACCAGATCGTGCTCGAGCAAGTAGCGGCACCTCTCGGGGCTGCGACACTGCGCTGGGGACCGATTTCGCCGTCTGCAGCGGTCACGACCGAGGATCAGCCGCTGCGCGGGATGCTTCGGGGCGAGATCCACGATGAACTTGCCGCGTCCATCGGGCGGCCTGTCGGCAATGCCGGGCTGTTCGGTACCGTAGAGGATGTCGAGGCTCTCGCCGCGGCGATCGCGTCACGGAATGTGCCGTTAAGTGCGCGCTCAATCGCACGGCTGACGACACCCGACACGTCCGCTGGTACCTCGGGAACACAAGCTCAAGGACTGCGCGTGGGCCTGCCGACGTTCACGACGTCGCCATCGGTCGTCGGCCATACGGGGTTCACCGGCACGTCGTTCGTGGCGGATCTTTCGACCGGTGGCTATGCGGTGTTGCTCACGAATCGGGTTCACGCGGGCCGGGAGGGAACGTCGGTCGAGGCTCGCCGACTCGCGCTCTCCGGCCTCATCTAGTGGTGTGACGGGCGCCTGTCGCGATGTGACGGGCGAGCGGCCGTCTCGAGGTAGCGGGCGGGGCATCCGCTCGCCGAGCCGTGAGTTTCAGACCATTTTTTCGAGGGATTTTGGGCCACGGCTCGGCGGGTGAAACTCACGGGTCGACGGTACGAGGTGAGGTGCGGGTTTTGGCAGGCGGGTTAGTCGTGCACGGTCGTGGCGGCTTCGACCAGAGTGACCAGTTGGGCGGCGAGCAGAAAGTGAACGGCGAGGGTCTGCGCGGGGGCTGGCGTGGCGTTGGGTCCGTCGACGAGCTGGAGGTGGCCGTCGGTGAGCACGCTCATGACGACCGAAGCCGAGATCACCTGGCCGTCGAGCACGATAGCGAGCTGGTTTTCGGGCTGTTGCTGCTGCTCGAGCAAGTCGGTGGTCACGCTCTCAAGCGCCGTGGTTGCCTCCGTGTTGAGGGTGAGATCGGTCGCCGTCTGCACGGCGACGGCGTCGTCGACCTGTGCTCCGCGGATCGCTATCGGTCCCAGCACATACTTGACCGAGGCGTCGCGGCTGCAAGCGACGTAATTATCGCCGACCGCCTCTATGGTGTGCGCCGGTGAGCAGACGGTTTCGTCGAAGATGGCGGCTGCTGGTGCGGGGACGGTGCCCGAATCGTTGGCCGCAAGAACGGGGTGGAAGGTGGCGCTGAACGTTTTCGTGGCGACAGCGGATGCCTGTTCCACCTCGTCGGGAGTGGCGTCGTCGGGGAAGACGACATACACTCCGGCGCCCTTGACACTGATTTCATCGTGGGCAAAGCCCGCGCGGTCGAGGCGTTCCGCGACGACCGCGGCCACGACGTTGAGCTCGGCGGTGGAGAGGTCCGCGTAGTCGGCGATGAGCACGATCTCGTTGGTGTGGGTGAAGGCGACGAGCTCTTTTCCCACGGCGGGCAGGGTCGACGTGGCGGCGGCTGTGGCGGCGAACCAGGCGATGACGACGGCGACCGCGGCGCCGGTGATCACCAGACAGAGCGCTACGCCGATGCTGAGCGCTGCGACGGTGCGGGTGCTGCTGCGCTCACCGCGTTTGTGGGCAGCGGATCGGGCGAAGAGGGCCACGATGACACCGGCGGCCGGTGCGAGCACGGCGATGATGAGCGCAGTGTTGTCGATACTCTGTGGTTCCGCGCGTGCTGGCTTTGATGTCACTGACTATCCCCCGAGGTTTGTTGTGGTTCAAGCGTAGTCGGGGGGTCGCTGCATAGGCATCCGCTCGGTGAGGCGTGAGTTTCGGGTGTCGAGCTGTGCGTCTTGGGCGATTTGAACAAATCATGAAGCTGAAACTCACGGGTCGCTGAACCGGTCGGGCTGAAACTCACGGGTCGGCGGTGACGGGAATCGGTGCGATTCGCAAGCAGCCAACGTTGGGCTACGGCGGTCTCGGCTCCGCTCGACCAACGACCGGGATGGCGCGCGGACCGGGCTTGAGGGTGCGGTGAAATGAGATTCGTTGTGCCGGCAAATTTGGCGACACGCCGTATTTGGCGCACCAAACCCCGGCGTGCTGCATTGTAACCGGCAAGGCGTGCGGGATCACTGGCCGGAACGGGTGCCCGCTGCGGGAATACTGCCGGAGATGGTGAGGATGGCGCGGGGCTACTGGCCCGAGATCGTGAGGGTGGCGCGGGGGCGCGTGGCCTCGATGAGGAGGGCGTTCTGGCCATCGACGGATTCGGCCCAGGCCAGTGCGGCCTCTGGGGTGCGTCCGTGGCGCTCGTGCCGGTCGACCAAGCGGCGGAGGCGCTCGCGCTCGCTGGTTTCGCAGAACCAGGATTCGGCGAGCAGCGAGTTGATCTGCACCCACGGCTCGGTGTCGGCGAGCAGGTAGTTTCCCTCGACCATGACGACACGGTTGCTGGGCAGCACGGCGATCTCGGCCGCGATTCCCTCGTCGACGTTGCGATCGAAGCTCGGCGCGTAGACGGTGTGGTCGTACTCGGTGAGGAGACGGCGGAGGAGTACGACGAATCCCCAACCATCGAAGGTGTCCATGGCCCCCTTGCGGTCGTGGCGGCCGAGACGATCGAGGGTGGCGTTAGCGAGGTGGAAGCCATCCATGGGGAGGTGCACGGCGATCTCGGTGCTGTCGAGCAGAGCGTTCACCGTCGCGGCGACCTGCATCGCGAGGGTGGTCTTGCCCGCGCCGGGACTGCCGGCGATGCCGACCAGGATGCGCCCGTGGTCGGGCAGAAGCGCGATAACGCGGCGGGCGAGGTCGGTCAGTTGAGCGGATGCTGTGGGCGCGAGGCCGCTGTTCGACATGAGTTGACTATAGGGCGGCGGCACGAGCGGGAGCGGTGCAACACGAGGTAGCTGCTGGGCTGCGGCGCGGACGGGGGCGCTGCGAGCGCGGGCTGGGGCCTGCGAGCGCGGGCTGTGGCGGCGGGGGCTGTGGCGGCGGGGGCTGTGGCGGCGGTTCAGGAGCCGGTGGGGGGCCAGATGCCGTCGCATCCGCTGTGCGCACAGGCGAATTGCCAGGTCTCGTCGTCGGGCACGATCTGCATGGGCATGAGGCAGCGCGGGCAGTTGGGCGCGCGCACCTCGGGCGAAACGGTGCTCGCCAGCTCGGCCTCTGAGTATTGCGGACCGAAGTACAGCTGCGGGCAGGCGAAGTTGGCGCAGCCGTAGTCGTAACCCGTGCCGTGCCAGGTGACTTCGAGGGGGTCGCCGCACTGCTGGCAGAGGCGCGGCTGAGCGACGTCTTTCTTCTCGAAGACCCATGCGACGTTATCGTCCATGCGCTGAGAATAGTCCCGCTGGCCGAAGTGTGCTGGGCTGAGCCCGATCTGTGGAGAATTGGGCGAGCGAGAGCGCACGCTATGCCGGTAAATTTTGCGACACGCCGTGAATTGCGGTCGAAAAGCTCGGCGTGTCGCAAATTTACCGGCATTACGTGCAGGGCGACCGGCGGGCGGGGCGGGACGCCCGGCGTCCTGGCCGCTAGAGCCAGGTGCGGCCGGCGTCGGTGGAACGGAGGGTGGCGTCGCCGATCCAGAGCCAGAGCGTGTCATCCGCGACGGCGACGGCGACGTTGCCGGCCAGGGCAGCGGGCGTTTGGTCGGTCGGGTAGCAGCCGGTGACCGTGGGCGCGAGGTCGGCGGTGAGGGCGACGAGGTCCACACCGATGCAGTCGCTGGTGCTGGTGGTGGTGGTCGCGACGGCCAGGTAGCCGGTGGGCGTGGCGGTGAGCGTGACCATTCCGGCGACGGCTACCGGCGGCGACCAGGTAGCGGCGGCATCCGTTGTGGCGAACAAGCGGCCGTCGGCGCAGAGCACGGCGGCCGAGTCGGCGTCTCCCAAGCTCGGGGCGACGGTGACGATGGCGTCGCACGGGGCGGTGGCGAGGCCATCGGGGCCGTGCACGGTCGCGCGGTCCGCGGGGTCGATGTACCAGGCGAGCTCGAGCTCATCGGGGTAGCTGGAGTAGTTCTCGCCGCCAACGAAGGTCTTGACGAACTGCGGGGCGCAGTCTTCGTCGTCGAGGCCCACGAATTCAGCGACGGACTCGCTCTGGGCAAAGATGTTCTGCAGGGCGGTGACCCCGGTCGGTGCGGTCGCGTTGCTGGCCACCCAGGTGGCGCCAGAGTCGGTGCTGAGCTCGGGCGCGGCCGCCGTGGCCGGGCACTCTCCGGTCGTGGCGCGCCAGGCAGCGGTGGTCGAAACGGCCGAGAGCAGGCGGAAGGCCGGCACCGGGCTGACCGCCGGCGCGAAGGTGGGGGTCGGCCTGGCGGCAAGGGTGGGCGACGGAGTAGCGCTCGGCGTGGGGAAAACGGATGCCGTCGCTGCCGGCATCGACGACGCGTCAACGGCCGCGTCAACCGAGGTGGAGGTGACTGCGTTGGTGACGAGCACGGCGTCGATCAGCACGAACAGGCCGATGGCGGAGTAAGCGATGAGGCGACGACGGCGTGAGTGAGGCATCAGGCTCCGGCCGCGACCAGGGCGGCAGTGATCGTGGTGACGGAGGCGTTGATGGCCCCAGCGGCGCGGGCGTAGACGGCCGCGGACTGACGGTAGGGGTCATCGACGTCGTCGAGGGTGGGCGGGTTGGGCGATGGATGGAGTCCACGGGTCGAGGCGACCTCGGCGACGTAAGCCGCGAAGTCGAGCGGCGGCCGAGTGGTCGAGGTGGGAAGCGGCAGTCCTGGGGCGGCCCCGACAATCTCGACCAGCGGGTGTTGAGCCGGGTCGGCGGCCACCAGACGGGCGAACTGGTTGAGGGTGAAGGTATAGCGGGTGGCCTTGGGGAGCAGCGTCACGACGTCGCGGCGGTGGTCCCGCGTGGCCGTGAGTACCAGGTCGGCGTCGGCGATGAGCTTTTCGGTGAGCTGCCGAGCCACATGGTGGGTGCGGAGCGCCCCATATTGCGACGACAACGCCGCAGCCTCCGGCGTCATGGCGCTGCCGGTCATGGCCCGCGTTCCGGCGCTCGTGACGATGGCGTCGATGCCGGCCGCGGTGAGATTCTGCCGCAGCAGCTGCTCGGCCAGCGGCGACCGACAGATGTTGCCGGTGCAGACGATCAGGATTCGGGGGGCGCCCGCGGCGGGGAGGCTGCCGGTGGTGCTGGGGAGGTTACGCGGCGTCTCGGTGGGGAGGTTACGCGGCGTCTCGGTGGGGAGGTCGCGGGGCGCGGTCATTCTTGGGCTCTCGATCGCCGGGAGTAGCTGGGGGCTAAGACCGTGGGGGCCGGGCCGACGTCGCCGTAGGTGTGTCCATAACCGTACTGGCCGTAGCGGCCGTAGCCGTAGGCATCCGGTCCCTTGGTGGGCAGCATGGTCATGACCACGCCGCTGATCGGAGCGCCGACGCTCGCGAGCGCCGCGATGGCCCCGGTGACCTGGTGCTTCTGGGTGCGCCCGGCGGCGACGATGAGAATGGCGCCGCCGACGCTCTTGGCGAGGATGGCGGCATCCGTTACGGGAAGCAGCGGCGGACAGTCGAAGATGACGACGTCGAACGTGCGGTTGAAGTCCTCGATGATTTGGGCCATGCGCGACGACCCGAGCAGCTCGCTCGGGTTGGGCGGAATGTGCCCGGCGGGCAGCACAAACAACTGGCCGAGGCCCCAAGGCTGAATAACGTCCTCAATCTCGGCGCGGCCGACGAGCACGTCGGTGAGGCCGACACCGCCCTCGATGTTCATGTAGTCGGCGACCCGCGGCTTGCGCAGGTCGGCGTCGACGAGCAGCACGCGGGCACCGGAATCGGCCAGCGAAATGGCCAGGTTGGCGCTCGTGGTGCTCTTGCCCTCACTGCCGATCGAGGAGGTGACGACGAAGGACCGGTCGACCCGTTCCACGTCGAGATACTGCAGGTTGGTGCGC
This sequence comes from Cryobacterium aureum, assembly GCF_002954245.1. Taxonomy (GTDB): domain Bacteria; phylum Actinomycetota; class Actinomycetes; order Actinomycetales; family Microbacteriaceae; genus Cryobacterium; species Cryobacterium aureum. The sequence continues at coordinate 24,854 of NZ_PPTG01000005.1, forward strand.
AGTGTACGAAAGGACTCCGCCCGCGGGCTGCGCGGGTCGGCGTGCACGATGAGCGGGCGCTCGGTGGCTTTGGGGTCGAACACGATGCCGCCGATGATGGGCAGATCGGTGACCTGTTCCACGTCGCGCTGGCTGCGAATGCGGGTGTCGAGGGTTTCGCGCAACACCGCAATTCCCACGCCGAGGGCCAGGCCCACGAGGGCGCCGAGCGCGATATTGAGGGGAATATTCGGGGCCACCGGCACGGACGGCACACTGGCCACCTGCACACGTGTGAGTTTCACGGTGGGTGCCCCGGTGACCTCGTCGCGCTGCTCTATCTCCTGCACGCCGGCGGCGAGGCTCTCCGACACCGCGTTGGCAATGTCAGCGGCGCGGCGCGGGTCGGCATCGGTCACGGCAATGTCAATGATCGAGGTGTCCAGCGGCGCCGACACGGCAATGTTCTCGGCCAGTTCGGCAGCCGTTTCGGAGAGTTTGAGGGATTCGATCACCGGTAGGAGCACAAGTGGTGAGACAGCGATACCACTGTAGGTCTTGACTCGAGCCACGGTGAAGCTCGCCCCCTGCACGAGGTCACTCGTGGTGCCGCTCGACTGCGTCGACACGAACACCCGGGAGGTGGAGCTGAAGGTTGGTGTCTGCAGAATCGAGAAAACGGATGCCGCGGCCACGGCCACCAAGGTGAGCGCCACGATGAGCATCCAACTCTTCTGCAGGATGCGGATGTAGTCGCGGAGTTCCACGCTGCTACCTTTCGTTGCGGTACAAAACTGCCAACCCGTAGCTTGACATAGGTGAGGGATCGCTCGGCAGGGCGAGCGACCCGCAATCAGAGGGTGAAACCCCGAACTAGGCGGTGGCGGTGCGGCGGCGCAGAGTGAAACGCAGTGCCACGACCATACCCAGGCCCAGCAGCAGGGCGCCAACTGCACTATAGATGAGCACGAACGGAGCGTCGAATCCGGCGGTGGCCAGGCCAGCTCCGTCGGCGGCAACGACCGTGATTGTTGAGGTACCGATGTTCTGCGAACTGAGTCCGATTGCCGTGACGGTGTAGGAGCCGGTCGCGTCGCTCGGCAGTGTGACCTTGAGGTCGACTGCGCCGAGGCTCGTGGCCGTCTTGCGGGTATCGACGGTGGCGGCACGCAGTGCAGCCAGGGTAACCGAGCCTTCGCCAGAGACCGCGACCGAGACCTGTTCGCCGCCGGCAAAGGCGCCGTCGTCGAACGCCACGGTGACCGTGCTTCCGGCGGTCTGGCTGCCAGAAACGGTGACGAGGTCGGCAGCCACATAGCCAGCGGCGTGCGCGGCAACCGGACCAGCCAGAACGGCGACAGCAACGAGCGCGAGCGTGGCAAGAAGTTTTCTAATCAAGGTGAATCCCCCGGAAGTACGTTGTGGCTTGGTGCTGTTGTGACTGCCCATAGTGAGCCCTAACAACGCAAGTCTAGTGATGTCGGCTCGTTCAGCGCGATCAGAGGAGTGCTGCGCAGCTCGATATCGCCGGTAAACGGCGACGGGCCGAGCCAGTTGAAGCGCAGCACGGTGCTCTCTCCGGGCGCCAGTTCGATACCGATAGAGCTCACCGGGTAGCCGGCATCGGCGGCCGGGTGATAGGGGACCTCGACACCGTCACGGGTGAGGCCGAGGTTTTGCATCGCCTTGGTGCCGTAGCCCGCGATCAGGGTCTTGATGTTGCCCGGCGCGACTCCGAAGCCGCCGCCGCCGGTGACATAGGGGGGAAGGCTGGTGGCGGCATCCGCTGGCGCCGTGTTGGTGAGGGTGACTTCGAGGGCGTACTGCGGGCGCAGGTCTTTGCGGCAGGTCTGCTGGCCGATGGCTGTTTGCACGTCGAGGTACACGTCCATTTTGGAGCCCGTACCGTCGTTGAGGTAGAGCCCGAACCGATTGGTGTGCTCATCGCTGACCGGCCTGGCCCCGGCCAGGGTGGTGCCGTCGAGAATTTTCTGTTCAGCCTCGTCGGCATTCCAGACCATGACCCGGTTTTCGGTCGCGGCGCGGCCGAGTGCGGCGATGAGCTTGGTGGGGTCGACGTTGCCGCTCTTGACGGCGTCGAACACGGCTCCGGCGGCGGCGGCGAAGAAAATGTCCTGCTGCTTGGGGTCGCTGTAGCGGGCGTAGACGTCGCTCAGCAGCAGTTGCACGGCGTTGCCAGCGTTGAGTTCGTCGCCCGTGGCGAGGGTGATCGGACCGGTGGCGTCGAGCAGGTAGCTGAGCGCGACCGGATCGATCGAGAGCACGCCGTTGGCTTCGACACCGAATTCGAGGCGCCACATTTCGCGGGCCAGAGCGCCCGACTGCGCGAAGTCCGGGGTCATCGAGACGTTCTGAATGAACTGGCCGGTGATGTCGCCGTAAATGCTGCGAATGTCGTCGCCGAGGGGCAACACCGGGGCCGGGTACTCGGGAAACGAGGTCGAGCTGGCCTGCTGGGTGAGGTCGATACGGCCGTTGTCGGTATGGAGCAGCGCGAGCGCGCCGGGGATGCCGCCGGTGGAACGCAGCTCGGCCGGGTTCTGAAAGAGCAGAATGTAGTCGCGCGGCCCGCTGGCTCCGAGCATGGCCGGCAGCAGGGTCACGGCGCGGTTCATGCCGTCGAGGGTTGCCGACGTTTCGACGGTGACGGTCTGCAGTCGGCTGACGGCGCCGCGCACGACCTCGAGCACGTCGCTGGTCTTGATGGCGTTCACGTTGGTGGCGGCTCGGGCCAGAGCGCTGTTGGCCGCGGTCACCGAGGACTGAGCGTCGATCAGCGGTTGCAGAGCTACGGCGCCGTCAACGGGCTTGAAATCGGTCAGGTCGATGTTGCCGGCCAGCGCGGCGAGGGGCGTGACGGCGTTCTGGGCGACGTCGTCAACCACGGCGGCGAGCTGGCGCACAGCCAGCAAATTGGGGCCGAGGAACGGCAGCAATTCGTAGGTGCGCCAGATCGGGTCGCTCGTGCGAGACCGGGCGGTGTCGGCGTACTCGGCCAACTCGGCCGCGGTCTGGGCGGCGGCCTCACCGTCACCCGCGACGACCTTGTCTTTGATGCTCGAAGCGAGCGGCACGGCCGCCTCGAGGGCATCCTTGGCCTGCAGTCCGCGAATGCCCACCCAGGCGGTGGCCGCCACCACGATGACGAGCACACCGAGCACGACGAACCCCACGAAGGTGCGGGTGCGCTTCGGAGGTGCGGCGGGGGCCGAGTGGGTAGAAGACATCGCCTTATTCAAGCAGAGCGCAGCGGTCGGTTACAGCTTGACGCGAGTGCCGCGGGCGCGGGCAGGGGCGGCACCTGCTGCGGGAAGCACTTCGCCCGCTACGGGGTCGGTGTCGCCGTAGCTATAGCCGTAGCCGTAATTCCCGTAGCCGTAGGCGTCGGGGCCGCTGGTGGGCAGCATGGTGAGCACGAGTCCCGAGATGGGGGCGCCCACATTGTTCAAAGCGGCGATGGCTCCGGTCAGCTGGTTTTTGTGGGTGCGCCCGGCCGCGACGACAACGAGGGCGCCGCCGACGTTTTTGGCGAGGATGGCGGCATCCGTCACCGGGAGCAGCGGCGGAGCATCGAAGATGACCACGTCGAACACCCGGTTGAACTCGGCGATGAGCTGGGTCATGCGCGTGGAGCCGAGCAGTTCGCTCGGGTTCGGTGGCACATGACCGGCCGGCAGTACCGACAGCAGGCCCTTGCCCCAGGGCTGGATGACGTCGGCCAGCTCGGCGCGACCGATGAGCACGTCGGTGAGTCCGACGGCGCCCTCGACGTCCATGTAGTCAGCGACCCTGGGACGGCGCAAGTCGGCGTCCACGAGCAGCACGCGCGAGCCGGCATCCGCCAGGGCGATCGCGAGGTTGGCGCCGGTCGTGCTCTTGCCCTCACTCTCGATCGACGAGGTGATGACGAAGGCACGGTCGACCCGGCCTACGTCGAGAAACTGCAGGTTGGTGCGCAGCGTGCGGAACGACTCGGCGCGCGGGCTGCGCGGGTCGACGTGCACGATGAGCGGCCGGTCTTTGGCCTTGGGGTCGAAGACGATGCCGCCGAGAATGGGCAGGTCGGTGAGCGCTTCGACGTCGCGGGTGTTGCGGATGCGGGTTTCCAGGGTTTCACGCAGCACCGCGATGCCCACGCCGAGGGCCAGACCCACCAGGGCGCCCAGAGCGATGTTGAGCGGCACGTTGGGGCTCACCGGAACAGTCGCCACGGTCGCTTCCTGCGTGAGAGTGAGTTTGACCGGCGACGTCGCGCCGGCGGCATCCGGAGTCTCAATGTCTTCGACAACGCGGGTGAGGCTGGTCGAAATAGCATTTGCCGTGTCGGCGGCCCGCACCGGGTCGGTATCGGTCACGACGACGTCGATGATCGACGTATCCAGCTGTGCTGAGGCAGCGACCTTCGTCGCCAGCACATCGGCCGTGATGCCCAGGTCAAGGCTGGCGATGACGGGCAGCAGCACGATCGGCGTGGTCACGAGCTCGGAATAGGTCTTCACCCGTGCCACAGAGAAGTTGTTGCCCTGGGCGAGGTCGGCGGTGGACCCGCTCGACTGCGTCAGGATGACAACCTTGGACGTGGCGCTGTACTCGGGCGTCTGCAGAATCGAATAAGCGGATGCCGCACCCACGGCCACAAGCGTGCACAAGACGATGAGCACCCAACTCTTGCGCAGAATGCGAATATAGTCGCGAAGTTCCATGCGGCTTGATCCCCTCGTGTCGTCAACGGGAATGGCAGCTCCCGATCCGGCGCGTACTTCAGTGCACGAGCGTGCGGTTCCCCTGTTCTGAGGGTACCGAACTTTGATCCCCGCGCCGACCGGTGGCCGGTGCCGGTAGTTTGGGGTGATGGGGAGGGTGAAACTATGGGGGCGTTAACTCCGCCGCGGGCTCGGCCCGCACGTCTTCTGGTGCCCGCCGGCATCGGCATCGTGGCGGCCATGGTGCTGCTGGCGTCGGTGGGGGCAACGGCGTTCAGCGACGGCAACGTGGCCCTGCTTCTGGGCTATCTCTGCGTCTGGGTGCCGCTGCTGGTTGCGGTCGGCGTGGCGGCGATTGATGTTGGCCGTGCTGCAGGCGAGCAGCACGGCGCGGCGCGCCGTTTTCTGCGTCTGTCGATTCGCCCGATCGACCTGGTCTGGGGCCTCGCCGTGGGGCTTTTGACCCGCACTGCGGCCAGCCTGATCGAAATCGGGGTCTACGGCAGCATCGGAACCGCCGGCGTCAGCTTCGGCGAGACGGTCTACGACCTCTGGTGGCTGTTCGGGGCTCTGCTGGCCCCGGTGCTGCTGGCCCCGTTCGTGGAGGAGCTCTTTTTTCGCGGGCTCGTGCTGCGGGCCGTCTACGGCCAGGTGGCCGCGCACGGGTCCTCAGGCTGGGCTGCACCGATCGCGGTCGTCGTCAGCGGGCTGACATTCGCGCTCATGCACCTGGTGACCATTGAGGCCGGGAACCCGCAGGCCATCGTGGTGGTCGGAGTCTCGACGCTGATTTTTGGGCTGGCTGCGGCATCCGTTTCGCTGGCGACCGGGCGTATCGGTGGCGCGATCGTTGCGCACGTGAGCTTCAACGGGCTCGTCGTTGTGCCCGCACTGCTCGCGTTCTGAAGTCACTGGACCTATTAGGGGTGTTAGACCGATCTGACTATCCCCAGTATTGGGGCTGGGGCTTGGCTAACTAAGCGAGGCACTTAGTCGACCGCATCGCTATGATCAAAAACGCATAACAGTTATCGTTCCCCAAACGGGAACGAAACCCGTGGTTGTATGCGACTCGGCCTGCCCGTTCGCGTTCGCCGAAGAACCAGCGCGAGGCAGAATGGGCAAGTTTACGTACGACTCGAGCATCACGGTCGATTTCGATGACCGGGCGCTCGCACACATTCAGATTGCCATCGGTGCCAAATTGCGCCGCGGGGAATCCTTCTACTTCTCCTGGCGCGATGATCCACTCGTTGGCGGCGGGCGCAGCACCGTTTGGGTGCACCCCAGCATCCCCCTGACCTTCAAGTACTTCGGCAGTAAAATGCCGTCCCTCAACCGCGACTGGGTCGAGGCATTAACGATCTCGGCCAACTCAGCGACCGGTTTGCAGATTGTGATCGAACCTGCGCCGCGCACCCCGTAGCGCAGCTACCATGCGTGCCAGCCCGGCCGGACCTCTGGCCGGGCTTTCTTGCGCCGGCTGGGCGGCTACGTGGGTGCGTGGCGGCTCCGGGTGATTCGGGTACCCAAAAACGCCCCGACTCCGAAGAGTCGAGGCGTTGAGGAAAGCCGCTATGCGATGAAGCTAATTACGCGGCGGCGTGCTGACGACGAACCGAGATGCGCACGGCGATGAGTGCGCCACCGAGAACGAGGAGGCCGGCGGCAGCCCAGATGACGAGAACCGGAGCGTCGTAGCCAGTGGACGCGAGACCGTTGGACGTTCCAGCGTCAGCGGCAATAATGTCGAGGGTTGCGGTGTAGCTCTGGGTCGCAGACTTTGCAGTGAGGGTGTAGTCGCCGGTCGCTTCATCGGGAATCACAATGTTGACCGACGAAGAACCGTTATCGGCTGCGGCCTTGGTGAGGGAGGTGGTGACAGCGGTCTTGACTACGCTCAGCGTGGTGGAGTGCGAACCCGTGACCGAGTACGTGACGCTCTCGTTCTTGGCGAAGGCGTTTGCGGCGAAGGCGACGACTGCCGTCTCGCCGGCGACGGGAGCAACCTGAACGGTGACCTTGGTGTCGGACACGTAGTCGACCGCGTTGGCGGCCGGCACGACGGCGAAGACGGCAAAGATGGCGAGTGCCGCGGTCGCGAGGCTTTTCTTAAACATAGTGAGGGTCCCCCCGGGTAAGTGAATGGCTGATATGCCAAGAAAAATGTGTGTCCCGGCATATCATCGTGAAATACCTAGGCGACTCCCAGACTAGCGGGACGACTGGTGCAATACACAATTAGATTTGCCTTCTCGTCTGGTAATTCGGCGTAGAAACGCGGTTAACCACCTGTAATGGGGGTACGCGACGCGAACGATCACGTTTCGCGCACGGTGCCGTCACGGCTCACCAGCAGGATGCGGCTCTGCCCGCTTTCCACCATGATCGTGGCGAATTCGCGGCGCCCGGGGGGAAGCACCCGCACCGTGAGCCGCCCGTGCGTGAGACGGTCGAGCTCACCGCTGACGATCGCAGCTATCACCACAACGGATGCCGGTGGCCGGTCGCCGCTGTCGTCGAGCAGCACGACCTCGACCCCCCGGGAGCGTGCCGCCCAGGCGGCCCCGATGATGGGTTCGACGAACAGACAGCGTGCCCGGATGGCGTCACGCAGGCTCGCCTCGACCAGGAGGAACTCGTCGCGCTGAAAATCCGTCACCGGGTCGGTGCTGGTGAGGCGTTCCAGCGAGGGGCGAGCCATGGCATTCAATCGGGCGACCTGCGCCTGCCGCTCGGAGGTGGTCGCGCCGGTTCGAGCCACAAAGGTTTCTCTTTGCGACCGATCGCGATACAGCTCGTCGAGGTTGTGCGAAAAATGCCGCATGCCCACGACGAACAGGGTGCCGGCCAGGAGGGTACCCGCGTGGCGGCTCACCTGCAGGACGCCGTCGCCGACGGTGAGCCCGGCGTGCACGGCGAATGCGATCGAGCTGAAGGCCATCATGGCGTACCCAGCCCAGGCCCACCCGGTGCGCCCACGGGCGGCCAGAACGACGAGCACTAGCGTGATGGCGCCCAGATGCCAGTGCGCGAACGGTCCAACGTGCCCGCTCGGAATATGAAAGTACATCAAGCCCGCGGCGACCGTGCAGAGCAGCAGAATCCCAACGGTGCGGGTCACCGGCATGGGGTCGGCGGCGCCGCCGGTGACCAGAATCGCCGCGGTCGAGAGCACCAGAAAGGCAAAGATCCCCAGCGGCATCATGGTGATGCGATCGGAGTTGGCCGCGGCGAGCACCGAGTGCACGACGATGAAGAGCACGACGACCAGCCGCGCCATGTGCACGGAGAGACCGAGCGACGCCGAGAAGGACAACGGACGAGACGCTGCCCCCGGTATCCCGGCGAGACGGGCCGGCGCGGGGGTGACGGGCGCGGCATCCGGTCGAACCCAGAACAGGTCGACCGAGACTCCATGACCCGGTCGGCTCGTGATCACGGCGCTTCCGCCCGGCACGCGTTCCATGCGACCGACGATGCTCTCGGCGATTCCCAGTCGGTGGCCAGGCACTCTGGCGCTGTCAAAGCCCACACCGTCGTCGGTGACCGCGAGGTGGATCGAGTTCTGATCGGCGCTCAGTGCGACCCGACGCTGTACCTCATGGGGATGGCCGACCCCGGCGGCGGCAACCGAATTGCGCAGGGCCTCACCGGCGGCGGCGAGCAGCGCGAGTACCACCGGGGCGGGGACCGACCCGAGGTCGTTCTGCTGAATCGTGACGAGAACCCGCGCCGGGAGGTGTTCGCACTGCTTCTGCAGCCGGCTCGCGAAGTCCACCCCGGAGACGGCGGCCGACCGGGCATCCGTTCCCAGGGCGTCGAGCTGGTCGAGGGTGGAACGTGCCTGCCGGGCGACCACGACGGGTGATGCCCGGTTCAGGCCCGCCATCAGTAAGGTCGAGAGCACGCTGTCGTGCACGAGGGCATTGATGGTCTGGCGTTCCGTGCGTCGGGCGGCCCGGGCGGCCTGTTCGGATTCGGCGGCGCGTCGCACGTATTGCTCGCCGTCGACCCGGGCGGCGCTGCGCCGAATGGTCAGAGTCAGCCCGACCAGAACGCTCGACAACAGCAGCATATAGAGGGCGTCCTGCACTCCCACGAGCAGGGGGTCGGCTTCCACCGAGGTCGCGCCGCGAATGAGTCCGCTCGCGATGGAGGCGAGCAGGGCATAGATGCGCGCGGTCCAGGGCCTGGCGATGATAGCGATGGTAACGGTGGGGATGCCCGACAGCATGAGAACCCAGGGCACGTCGTCGCCCGCCGGCAGCGGTTCGAGCCGCATCAGCAGCCACCAGCAGAGGATGAACGAAAAGGTACAGCCCTCGAGGATCGCGATGCGCCGCAGCACCCGCAGCGGCACGACGTGGGAGAGAAAACCGAGGGTGGCTGGTAACCCCACAATGAACAGCCAGCCGGCGGTGGAAGCGACCGGGAACGGGGCATAGACCTGGCGCAGAAACGCATCGAGAGAGAACACGCCGAAAATCAGCGCGGTGGCACCGACCCCGAGGTAGAGCATTCGCGTGAGACGTTCTGTAGCGGAGACGTCGTCGAACTCGGCTCCGTGGTTGTTGATGGTCGTGTCATCGGCGTCCGCACGCGCACTGGGCGGGTGAGGCGGAGCATCCGCTTCGTGCGAATTTTGCTGGGGCATCAGGAGCGGCCCGGAACGGGCAGAATGCCGTCTTCCAGGGCGCGCTTGTACAAGTCGATCTTGGTGTTGGCCGGGCGGCCGACCCGCTCGTACTTGGAGCGGACGCGGCGGATGTAGTCGATGACGGTGGCCTCGGATAGTGCGGTGCGCGAGGCCACGAGGGGCGCTTTCGCGCCCGCTGCGTAGAGCGAGAGCACCTCGCGTTCGCGCGGACTGAGGCCGGCGTCAGCCAGGTCGGGGTCGCCGTCGAGGGCAGCGGCCCAGTCGGTGGAGGCGATGGTTTCACCGCGCGCGGCTCGCGTGATGGCGTCGAGCAAGACGGCGGTCGGCTCGGATTTGCGCACGACGCCGAGCACGCCGGCCCGGGCGGCGGCCCGCATGAGCTGCGCGTCGTCTCCCCCGGTGAAGGCGAGTACTGCCGCACCGCGGGCACGAAGGCGGTCGACATTGCTCGTGACCGTTGACCCATCGGAGAGGCGCAGGTCGAGAATGACCAGATCGATGCGGGCGCCGTGCGGTGTGGCCTCGAGCAGTTCGGTCACCGTGGCGACGGTGCCGGCGACGTCGATCTCAGCAATAGTGGAGAAGAGTTCGGCGAATCCGCGGGCGACGATCTCGTGATCATCGATGAGGGCCACTCGATAGCGGTACATGGGTTTTACCCTAATGTTTTCTTCGCCCGTTCTGGCCTTTTTATTCGGAAGCTGGCCGGCTGCGGTTGTTGAGCACGCCGTGGCTTTCGTCGAGGTAACAGCTACCACAGAGCGACTCGTAGGTGACCTTTTCGCCATCGATGGCCACCTGGTCACCGTCGAAAACAAACGAACCATCGATCTTGCGCCCGTTGAACACCGCTTTGCGCCCGCAGCGGCAGATGGTTTTGAGCTCTTCGAGGCTGTGCGATACCTCGAGCAGGCGGCGGCTTCCGGGAAAGGCGACGGTTTGAAAGTCCGTGCGGATCCCGTAGGCCAGCACGGGCACGTCCTGCAGAATCGCGATGCGCAGCAGGTCGTCAACCTGCGTTTCGGTGAGAAACTGGGCCTCGTCGAGCAGCAGGGCGCTCACGTCACGACCGGACTCTTTCAACACCAGCGCGCGGTGCTGCTGGAAGGCCGCGTAGGCATCCGTCTCGGGGGTGAGCAAGAAGTCAACAGCGCGGGTGACGCCGAGGCGGGAGAGGATGCCGCGGTCACCCTTGGTGTCGACGCTCGGCTTCGCGAGCAGCACGTGGTGGCCGCGCTCCTCATAGTTATATGCCGCTTGCAGCATAGACGTGCTCTTGCCGCTGTTCATGGCGCCGTATCGAAAGTACAGTTTCGCCATTAATTGATGCCTTTGGTCGTGGTGCGTTCAGCGTCAAATTCTAGCGTGAGCAGCGGATGCCGGCTGGTCACCCGCACCCGGGTGAACACGGCTCGCAGCACACTGAGGTACGGGCGCAGTGCGCGACGGCGGTGAAACGGCGGCAGGGAGATGCCGGCCTGGATTGTGATGGTGTCGATGGCGCTCAACTCGGTTGTGCGCGTTCTCGGGGCCGTGGCGGCGTGCACCTGGGCCTGCGCGCGGGCCTGGGCCTTCGCCTGGGTGGCGGCCTGCTGTTCGGCGGCGGTGACGATGGCGATTGTCGTGGTGTCGGTGGCGGGGGTGGCGCGGGCTGTGCGGTTGCCGAAGGCCTGCGTGATCTGGTCCGTATCGGATGGGGCTTCTCCGGATCCGTCGATCTGCACGACCAAGCTCGTGGGGTCGAAGCCCTGGAGAGTGCAGAGAGCCACGATCAGGGCGCCGACGGCGGCTCGCTGATCTGAGTCGAACCCGGTAGCGCGGCGCTCGGGGTCGGCGATGACGCACAGTGGGTTGAGCCCGCGCTCGGTGAGTTTGAGGCGTTCGCGGTCGATGAGGTCGTCGAGCCAGGTGTGGTCGACCTCGGCTACGAGCACCCGGCGCACCTGAAAGGCGAGGGAGCGCGCCCGTTTGATGTCGGCCGGGGTGAGTTCCTGCCGCTCGAGCACATCCGCCAGAAAGGGCAGTACGTCGGCACCGAGGTTCGTGACGCGGTGGTCCACCACCTCGGTGGCGAGGGCGCCGCGACTCTCTTCGGTGCGCGCCCGAATGGCGCGGCGGGCATCCGTTTGCCAGCGGTGAATGGAGTTGACGACCTGGCGAGAATACGCGGCCGAGGCCAGGGCGGGAGCGAGCACCTGGGTCATGGCGATGATGGCGAACAGAACGGGCGGGGTCTGGATGCCGAGAAATGGCGACTGGGCCAGGGCCGTGACGCCGACAACGAGCGCGGAGGATGCACCGAGCGCGAGTATTTCCTTCCACGGGCGGAACGGGGCGAGAGCGAGGAGCAGCAGGCCGAGTCCGATCGGAGCGAAGTCGTCCTGGATCATGCTGTTGAACTGCCACGTGCTCGCCGCGGCGAGCACGTGCGCCGTGAGCCCGAGGGCGACGATCACGACGGCGCGGGTGCGGGTGAACGGCGCCAGATCAGGGCGGGCGGCCCAGACGAGCACGGCGGCCGTGATCATGAGCACGGCAACGGAGGCTGCGGCCAGCTCAGTGATCTGGATCTCGCGCATGCGGGACATCGTCGCGACGATAGCATAGGTCACGACGATGAGGGCGACCACCGGGGCGAGTGGCCAGGCAGCGAGGCCGCCGATGGGGTCGAGGCGCTGCTGCGAAGCGGATGCCGGTGCGCGCGGCCTGCGCGGTATGGGGGTCGCGCGAGTCAACGCGGGCTCCGTGGGTTCGGGTCGGGTCGCGCGCTCTGGCTCGTTGCGGGTTTCGTGGGAGTTTGCGTTGCCGCTGGAACCGTCAGGTGCACGCTCGTGCCAGCGCCGGGGCGGCTCCAGATCAGCACGGATCCGCCGAGCTGTTCGATGCGGCGCCGCACGGACTGCCGTAGACCGAGGCGGTCGGAAGCCGATTCCGATTCGGTGAAGCCGCGGCCGGCATCCGTTATGAGCAGGGAGATTGTACTGAGGTCGGATTCGATGGCGACCTCGGCCGAGGCGACTCCGGCGTGCAGGATGACGTTGACGAGGCACTGTTGCACGGCGAGGCCGACGTCGCGGTCGCTGCCCGCGTCGAGGCGGGCGAGCGCGTCGCGATCGCCGGTGACCTCGACGACGAGTCCGCGGTCGCGTGAGCGACCGATGGCGGTATAGACGGCGCTGGAGAGCCAGGCGTCGCTGGTGGCTGGCGCGGCGAGGGGCTTTCTCGGGGCTTGCTGGGTGGTTTTGCCGGTGAGGGTCGGTTGCGGCGTGGTGTTGGTGCGGGCGTCGATGTCGGTGAGCCAGTTGGTGTCGTGCAGGGTGGTGAGCGTGTAATTGAGGCTCGCTTTGAGGCTCGGCGAGAGGGCACCGGGTTCGGCCAGGGACAGGGCCACGAGCTGGGCCACGGTCGTGTCGTTGAGCAAGGCGATGGCGCGAGTGTCGAGGGCGTCGCGCAGTTGCCGGTTGGCGCCATCCTGAACTGCGCGGTGGATAGCCGGCTGCGCGGCATTGCTCGCGCGGCGGTCGATTCCGGCGAGCACCATGGCGCCGACCAGCACGAGGTAGGTGGAGAGGGTGAACAGGTCGGGCCGGTAGGGCACTGTGGTGTTGACGATAGCGACGAACGCAGCGGACTCGGCGAGGATGAAGGCCGCGGTGCTCCAGAGAACGCCGGCGAGGGCGGTGGTTCCGGCGCCGCCCACCATGACGAGTGCCATCTTGGGCAGGGCGACGAGGAACATATTCGACGTGGGGAATACGTCGGGAACGCCGAGCACGGTCATGGTGAAGACGTAGACGCCGAGGGTTCCGACGATGAGGTAGGCGACGGCGAGCGCGATTCGGCGGTGCCGCGTGAAAAGAATGAGCAGGGTGCCCATGGCGGCTACGACCACGATCGTGATCCAGAGTTCGGGGCTGCGGGTGACGCTGAGAATGCCGACAGACACGACAGCGGCCATCAGACAGGTCAGCGCAAACCAGTGCGCCGCCCGCGCCAAGGCGCGCGCGAGCGTCAGCTGCACCAAGTGGCCGGGTAGACCTAGAGACATATTTTCCCCCTGGTCAAGTATGCCACCGGGGTGGAGTGGGGCCGGTGGCCAGGTCAGAACAGGGTGGGCGATAGCTCAGGCGGAAGCTCGGCGGCGATCAGCGAACGCGGCGTCTCGGTGCCCGGGCCCGGTGCATTGGTCGGTGCGGGGAGCGGCGCGGAACCCGGGCGCGGTGCACGGAGTGGGGCCCGCATGCGGGAGGCGGGCGCTGGCATCCGTTCCGGGGAGGACGGGAGGGCGCTGGAGCGCAGGCCGCCGGTGGACGGGTCGACGATTCCGCGCTCGAGGCCGTGCGCGCGAATGAGGGGTTTGATGCGCGCGGCGAGCCAGGTGCGGTACTCCTTGGGGGCGTATTGTCCGCGGGCGTAGAGCTCCTGGTAGCGACCGATGAGCTCGGGATGCTCGCGGGCGAGCCACTGCAGGTACCAGTCCTTGACGGCGGGCTTGAGGTTGAGCCCCGAGTAGAGCACGCTCGTGGCACCGGCCGCTTTGGCTTGCCGCAGGGCCTCGTCGAGGTGCGCTCGGGTGTCGGTGAGGAACGGCAAAATCGGCATAAGAAAGACGCCGCAGTCCAGGCCGCGTTCGCGCACCGCGGTAACCGTGGCGAGGCGGGCCTTCGTGGTGGGGGTACCCGGCTCGACCGACTGCTGCAGGTCATCGTCGTAGATGGCGATCGACATCGCCAGATCGACCGGAACGTGCTCGCTCGCCTCGACCAGCAGATCGAGATCGCGGCGCAGCAGAGTGCCCTTGGTGAGAATAGAAATGGGCGTTTTGCTGTCGGCGAGGGCCGCAATGATCCCCGGCATGAGCCGGTAGCGTCCCTCAGCACGCTGGTAGGGGTCGGTGTTCGTGCCGAGCGCCACCGGATGCCTCCCCCACGTCGGTTTCGCCAGCTCTTTTCGCAAGACCTCCGCCACGTTGACCTTGACGATGATCTCGCTGTCGAAATCCTTGCCAGCATCAAGGTCGAGGTATTGGTGCGAGGTGCGCGCAAAACAGTAGGTGCAGGCGTGCGAGCAGCCACGATAGGGGTTGATCGTGTAGCCGAACGGCAGCGCGCTCTGCCCGGGTACGTGGTTGAGCGCCGACTTGGCCAGGATCTCGTGGAACGTGATTCCCGCGAACTCCGGCGTCTGCACGCTGCGCACGAGGTTGTTCAGCCGCGCCAGCCCCGGCAGGGCGCCTGGCCGCTCGGTCTGTAGTTCTTGTGAGCTCCACCGCATGCCCTCAGTCGAACACAAGTGCGATTGAATTGCAAGTGTCGGCGGAAAAACCCGGGCATCACGGCAGCGGGCATTTGCTTTCGTGCTTGCCGGGCGGAGTCGCAGTACTGTACCGGCATGCGACCAGAGGCGAGCGCCCGATGACCCGGCTGCGACGCAGCGACCCGACGCGTCCGGGATATACGAGAACGCGCGCCGGCACGGGCTTTGGCTACCGCGACCCCGCCGGGCAGAAGGTCACCGCGAAGGCATTGCGGGAGCGGTTCGCGGCGCTCGCGATTCCGCCCGCGTGGAACGACGTGTGGCTCTGCCCGCACCCGAACGGGCACATTCAGGCGATCGGTATCGACGCAGCCGGCCGGCGCCAGTACATCTACCACCCGGTCTGGCGCGAACAGAAGGACCGGCTCAAGTTCGAGCGTGCGCTGCAGCTGGCCGAATCGCTTCCGCGGGTGCGCGGTCAGGTCACCCGCGAGCTGCGCGGCGACGGCCCGCCCCGCATCCGGGCGCTCGCCGCGTCGTTTCGCATGCTCGATCTCGCATCGCTGCGCATCGGCAGCGAGCGCTACGCCGACACCTACGGAAGCCACGGGCTCTCCACCCTGCTCTGCTCGCACGTGAGCGTGCGCGGCGACGTGGTGCGGCTGAATTTTCCGGCCAAGAGTGGGCAACAGTTTCAGGGCGTCATAACGGATGCCGACCTCGCGTTGTATCTGCGCGCCCGCCTGCGCGAACGGCCGGCCGCACCGCTGCTGTCCTGGGTGCTGGATGACATTGAGGACGTCGTGTCGGCCACCGACATCAATGATTTCATCAAGGAACGAACCGGCGGGGAGTTTACGGCGAAGGACTTTCGCACCCTGCGGGGCACGGCCGCAGCCGCGCAGAGCTTGGCGGCCAGCCTCGCCGAGAGCTTGAAATTGGCTGCGGAGCCGGCCGGACGAGCGGCATCCGCTGCCCGCCCACCGCGCGCGGCAACGCGCAGCCGTCGCCAGGACAACCGTGCCATCGCCGAAGCCATGCGTCAGGCCGCCGAGGTTCTCGGCAACACACCGGCGATCGCACGTACGAGCTACGTGGATCCGCGCGTGGTCGACCTCTATCTTGCCGGTGAGACCATCGACCCCGCCGGCCGAGTTTCCGTCGAGACGGCGTTGCGCGCGCTCTTGCTGAGTGATGGCAGCTGAACCATATTGAATGTCACCCGTTCGGGGTATAACTTGAGTGCCGCCCACCCGTTCGCCCGGTCGCTGCTGCGATTCGGCCGACTTATCAGAGAGGTACACCGTGACCCACAACTCCACCCCCGACAACCAGCCGCCACTGGATGCCCCCGGCACTGAGTCGGCGCCCGATGCTCCGGCTTCGCCGACCAATCCCGATCAGCTGGTCGGGCCGGATGGCCCCGACGGCCCGGACGAAGAGCGCTCTGGCGGCCCCGCCGCAGTGCCCCAGGCCAGCGCTGGCACCGGCCCCGACGGCCCAGCGCCCCAGAACGACGGCTCAACCGCCGGTGAGGCCGCCGCCGCCACTCCGGCCGAGCCCGACAGCGACGCCGAAGACGACCAGGACAATCGCGACAACGAGCCGAACATCGACGACATCGATCCGGCCGACAATCCCTCGAACCCCGATCTGGTCGTTCATGACATCGACGAAGAAGATCTCCGTCTCGCTGAACCTTCGGCGTGACGCAGCACCGTAGAGAAAACGACATGAAGGAGTTTCCATGAAAGGCAAGCTGTTATTCATCGCCGGCATCACGACCGGCTTCGTGCTCGGATCCAAAGCTGGCCGCCAGGCCTACGACCGCCTCAGCGCAAAAGCCCACGAAATGTGGGGCGACCCCGCCACGCAGAAGGTCATCTCTCAGGCCGAGACGATCGCGCGCGACGCCGCCTCCGTGGCGCAAAGCAAGGTCGCCGATATGTTGAACCAGGCCGAGGCATCCGTCAAGAAAGGGGAGCATGGCAGCACGCCCACAACGGATGACAACAATCACGTAATCTAGGCCGCCCCGGAGCCTCCCCGAAGTGTGGCCCAGCTAGTCAGTGAGTCGCGATGCTCGCGGGCGGCTGGGCTGCGGGGCGAGCGCACCCTGCACCAGGAAGCTGGCCTGGGCCTGATAGAAGGACGAGTAGAACCATCTCGTGGTGAGTACTCCGAGCTTGGTTACCTCGTAGGCGTCCCCGCTCTGCTGGATCACTCCGAGCAGGGCGGCCGGGTCGCCGTCGAGAATTTGCGAATCTCGCACCAACCACTCGGTCGGGGTGAGCTGGAGGATGCCGAGCTGCGATACGCGCAGATTCTGGGCATCCGAAACGTCATTGTTCGGGTTCACGTGCCGCCTCCGGGCTGCTTTGGGCCTTAAGTAGACATCCGCTAACTCCCACATTCAAGGGGTTGACAGGGCACTCCTGCCGAATTCCCACGGCGCTCCAAGCCGTCGGTTGCGCATAACTCCGGCAATTCGTTCCGGTCGACCCACACCACCCGCGTAATCACGCGGAAGTCCACTGTTCGGCACGCAGATTGCAGGAGTTATGCCCCGCCGGCCGAGCAGGCGGGCGCCGAAACCTAGTTGCTGAGGTGCAACACTTCGGCAGTGGCGGCCAGCGAGGCAGCAGCAGCAGCAGGGTCGTCCGAAAGCTTGGTGCCGTAGCTCGGGATCATCTGACGGATGCGCGGCTTCCAGCCCTCGATACGGTCGGGGAAGCAGCGGGCCAGCAGGTCCACCATGATCGGCGCGGCAGTCGAGGCTCCCGGCGAGGCGCCGAGCAGTCCGGCAATCGAGCCGTCACTCGAGGTGATGACCTCGGTGCCGAACTGCAGCACTCCGCCGAGCTTGGCGTCTTTCTTCATGACCTGCACGCGCTGGCCGGCCGTGATGAGCTCCCAGTCCTCGGAGACCGCGGCGGGAATGAACTCGCGCAGAGCCTTCAGCTTGGTGTTCCGCGACGCGAACACCTCGCCGATCAGGTATTTCATGAGGTCGAAGTTGTGGCGGGCCACCGCGAGCATCGGGCCGAGGTTGTGCGTGCGAATGGAGAACGGCAGGTCGAACCAGGTGCTGGTCTTCAAGAACTTGGGGCTGAACCCGGCGTACGGGCCGAACAGCAGCGACATTTCGCCGTCGACGACGCGGGTGTCGAGGTGCGGCACCGACATGGGCGGGGCCCCCTTGGCTGCCTTGCCGTAGACCTTGGCCTGGTGCTGGGCGACGAGCTTCGGATTGGTGGTGCGCAGAAACTGGCCGCTGATCGGGAATCCGCCAAAACCCTTGATTTCGGGGATTCCGCTCTGCTGCAGCAGCGCGAGCGCGCCACCGCCGGCGCCAACGAAGACGAAGCGGGCATTGATGGTGCTGCGGGTCTGCCCGACCTGACGCAACAGTTTAAGGTTCCAGGTGCCATCCGCTTTGTGCTTGAGGCCCACGACCTGCTCATTCAGGTGCATCGTGACGCCCTGCTTCTCGAGGTTCTCGAACAGCAGTCGGGTGAGTGCGCCGAAGTCGACGTCGGTGCCGCTCACGATGCGGGTGGCGGCGATCTTCTGGCCGGCCGGACGTTTGCGAGTGAGCAGCGGCGTCCAGGCGCCGATCTTCGCAGCGTCATCGCTGAACTCCATGCCGGCGAACAGCGGCTCGGGAGCCAGTACGGCATGGCGCTTGCGCAGGTATTCCACGTTGGCTTTGCCGTGCACGAAGGTCATGTGCGGGGTGGAATTGATGAACTTGTTCGGCTCCGGCAGCGCGCCAATAGACACCAGGTGCGCCCACAACTGACGGCTGATCTGAAACTGCTCGTTGATCACGACGGCCTTGTCGGCCGTGACCGAACCGTCCGCAGCCTGCGGCATGTAGTTGAGTTCGCACAGTCCGGCGTGGCCGGTGCCGGCGTTGTTCCACGGGTTCGAGCTCTCTCGGGCCAGTTCGCCGAGCCGCTCGTACACCTCGATGCGCCAGTCGGGCTGTAGCTCCTTCAGCAGCGTGCCGAGGGTGGCACTCATGATGCCGCCACCAATGAGGACTACGTCAACGGTTCCCTGAGAATTCACACTTTCGAGTGTATCGCGGCGAGCGGATGCGCCCAACCGTGCGAGCGCCCGCACGGTCACCCCTCCATCTCACGCCGGACGACGATCACCGTGACGTCGTCAGGGGCGGACAGCCCGGCCAGTGACATCAGGGAATCGACGACGGCCTGCGCGGTCGACGCCTGGCGCACCAGCCGGTCGACGGCGGCGAGCGAGGCGAGCGTGCCGTCGAACAGGTCGAGTACGCCGTCGCTGACCGAGATCAGGGTACTGCCGGGAGCGAGCACGACCCGCTGCTCCTCCCAGGGTGAATCGTCCCCGGCGCCGACTGGCAGGCGCAGTGACGTGAGGCGCTCGGTCGTACCATTGGCGTGTACGACGAGAGAGAGACCGTGGCCGGCGTCGACATAGCGAATGACGCCGGTGTCCATGTCGAGCCGGGCGTGAAAGAGAGTCACAAAGCTGTTGGCCTCATCGAGGTCGGGTTCGAGCGTCGCCGCAGCAGCCAGGGCTACGTCGGCGACTGCGTCAAGGCGAGATCCGGCCCGCAACACCGCTCGAACTGTCGCCGCAATAATCGCCGCGCCCACACCCTTGCCCATCACGTCGGCGAGGGTGAACGCCGCACCCTCCCCCACTGGATACCAGTCGTAAAAGTCTCCCCCGACGGCGCGAGCCGGTGAACATGCTCCCGCCACTTCGAAGCCCGGCAGGCTTACAAGCTTTTTGGGCAACAGGCCGCGTTGTACAGCAGCGGCCTGGTCCAGTTCCTGCGACGCGTTGAGTTCTTTTTGCACCCAGAACGCGAGATCACGCAACAAATTTTGCTCGAGCTCAGTGAATTCCCGCGGCTCAGTGCCGAACACGCACAGGGCGCCGATACGTTCGCCGCCGTGCGCTTCGAGTGCGTGACCAGCATAGAAGCGAATGCCGGGTGCCCCCGTTACATAGATATTGTCGCGAAAGCGCGGGTCGAGCCGGGCGTCAGCAACGATAAGGGTGCCGCACGCGTCGATGGTTGAGTCGCAGAAGGCATTCGACCGCGGATACTCGGTGGGTTGATCGGGTTCGATGCCGGCGCTGGACTTGTTCCACTGCCGGTCGTGGTCGATGAGCGAGATGATCGCGATCTCCACGTGAAAGAGTTCCTTGACCAGACGAGTGATCCGGTCGAATCGCTCTTCCGGTGCGGTATCGAGGATCTGCAGGTCGTCGAGCGCCCGTTGCCGGGTGAGCTCGCTGTGTTGCAGAGTGGGCGGCATGCTGCTGAGAGCGGCGGTCATGACCCCAGCTTTCGGGCAATGTGCCAGTGATTCAGATCTCCGTTGCGGGTGTATTCGAGCTTGTCAACCAAAGCCTGGATCAAGGCGATCCCCCGCCCCGATTCGCTGAGCTCGTCGGGCATCTGGCGCAGATCGAGGCCCGCAGCGCCCGAAACGCCCGCCGCGAACAGTTCGGCCGCCGTCGCACCGGTGTCGCTCAAGCGGGCGTCGAGCGCAACGTCACTCACCTCGACGCGTAATCCGCAGGTCACGCCCGAACCAGTATCCGCGTAGCGAATCACGTTCGACGCGAGTTCGATCAGGGCCGTCTCAAAACTGCAGCGGTCCGTCGCGGAAACGTGCGCGGCATCGGCCCAGACCGTTTCAAGCAAGGCGTGCACGGTGTTCACATCGTCGGGCGGTGAGATCAGCGTGAGGGTATGAGCGCTGATCCTAACCATGGAATGCGTTGCTGGCGGTGGGATAGGCGGTCAGCACGCGTTCCATATTGGTCAGCTGCAGCACCAAGCGAACCTGTTCGTTGGGCGCTGCAATGCGAAGGTCACCGCCAGCCTGCCGTGTGGTCTTGAGTCCGCCGATCAGTGCGCCGAGCCCCGAGGAATCGATGAAATCCACGTCGCTCAAATCGACCGCGACGCGGTTCTGGCCGGCAGCGACGGAGGCGGCCACCACTTCGCGAAGGCGCGGCGCTGTGACCATGTTCAATCGTCCAGCGATGTGTACAACGGCGATGCCCTCGCCCTGGTCGGTGACCGTGAATTGCATTAGCGAGTCGTTTCCTTTGGGGTTGAGCCTTGAAAGCGCACGGCGGGTACCAGCACGCTGAGAATGAGCAAATCGAAGACGACCCAGGCCACGTTGACGAGGGTCCCGATTGGCTCGCCCAGGCCGAGTGCCAGCCGGGTCCCCCCGATGATGGTCGAGACGATCAATACGACGGCGACGGCGATCTGCGGAAGGATCAGGTGCCAAGGATTGGCGCCCGCCTGCCGCGTCTTCGGGGTGACCACAAAGCCGAGCGGCCGGTGAAAGACGACATTGGCGACGGCGGTCGTTGTGGCCTTTATCCAGACTGGGAACAGGGCAAGACTGTATTGCTGGCCGCGCCAAGTGGAAATACCGTGACTGGAGATGACGAACAGAATTTGGTTGGCGACCATGAACGGCAGAAATCGCAGAAAAAATTCCAGCGCAGTCGTATTGACGGGCAGAATGCCGAAGCAGAGAAAAACAGCGGGGGCGGCGAAATAGACCAGCGCGGCGTATCCGCTCAGGTAACTCCACATGGTCGAGAAGTACATCAGGCGCTGCGGCAGGCTGAGGCCTGCCTGCACCAGTGGATTCTCCCGAAGCAACACCTGCATCGTGCCCTGCGCCCAGCGCAGCCGCTGGGTGATCATGGTTCCAAGATCTTCGGGCGCAAGTCCGAGGGCTAGGGTTTCGTGGTGGTAGATGCTCGTGAAACCAAGGCCGTGCAAGCGCATGCTCGTGGCCATGTCTTCGGTCACGCTGATTGTGGCCAGCGGCATGAGCGGCTGGGCCTCGTCCGAGCGGTCCACGTCGATTGACCGCAGCAGCACTTGCACAGATTCCAATGCGCCAAGCGGGGATAGGTCGCGGGCCGCGAGCAGCTCGAGGCTATGCACGGGGACGCCGTTGTCGGCATCGGTTTCGAGTTCCAACTCAGCGATGGCGGCGAGGTCGAGCGTCAGCAAGTGCAGGTCGACGGCCACGAGGTCACGTGACACCGCAGCCATGCGCTGCTGCAGGGTATATGTGGCGTGTCCGATGGTTTCGCCAGCGGCAATGGCGGCGCGTGTGTCTTTGATCGCCGCGCCCACCTCGTGCAGAGCGGTCTGCACGATCGGGTCTTGTGCATCGTCGGCTCGGCTGGCCCGGGCGAGCACCCGTGCGGCGCCGGTGAGAGCACGTGTGACGGCGCGCTCCATCTCGAGCACGTAGCGGGTGATACCGAGCTGCATGAGTGCTTCTCGACGCACGACGGCGTTGGATCCGCAGAAGAACGCGGCGTTCCAACCGTCCTTGCCCTGCTGGATCGGCCCGTAAAATAGGGGCGCCTGACTACCGAGCGGGTCGCCAGCGCTTACGTTCTCAAACACCTGCGGCGTCTGCACGAGGGCCACTGTCGGGTCGACGAAGTAGCCAAGTGTGTGGTCAAGAATGTGCGGCAGCGGCACCTGATCGGCGTCGAGGATGAGCACAAACTCACCTTCGGTGCTCATGAGTGCATTGTTGAGGTTGCCGGCTTTGGCGTGCAGGGGGCGATTCTGCCAGTCGGCGCCGCGGGTGATGTAGCCGACGTCGAGCAGCTGGGCCGCCTCGCGCATCTCGGGCCGGTTGCCGTCGTCGAGGATCCAGGTGGTATGTGGGTAGCGGATGCGCTGGGCCGCCTGCGCGGTGCGCTGCACCAACTCGACGGGTTCGTTATAAGAAGTGATGAATACGTCGACAGTGAGATCGGGGGCCGGCGCGGCGGGCAGCTCCCGGTCGCGAGCCCGCCACATGGTGAGACCGAACAGGGCCACGTCGATCAGGCTGTAGGTTTCAGCGAGCACGAGGGCCACTGCGATCCACCAGGCATCCCAGTTCAGGGAGAAGAACCAGCGCCAGATGATGTAATTCGCGCCGAGGGCGATGGTGACCAGCACGGCCACGCGCAAGAGCAGCAGATGCGCCGCAGATCGGGCGGGTCGAATCGGTACCACCACGACTCTCCTTGGTGCTGATCCGCTCATGCGGGCGTATTTAAACCCCAGGCTAGAACCCCGATCGGCCCGCCACAATTCCCGAAATGGGCATTGTGCCAGATTTATGCCTTGCGCTATGACGGCACTTGACGTCGCGCG
This sequence comes from Cryobacterium aureum, assembly GCF_002954245.1. Taxonomy (GTDB): domain Bacteria; phylum Actinomycetota; class Actinomycetes; order Actinomycetales; family Microbacteriaceae; genus Cryobacterium; species Cryobacterium aureum. Next base: position 47,676 of record NZ_PPTG01000005.1, read on the forward strand.
CTCCGGCCGGTTGCGCGAACTGCGGCAGATACGAGATCGCAGCAACCTCGGCGACGATCCTCCGAGCAAGGAATACTAAACGGTATGGCTTTAGACAACGCGGAACGGCGCGTCGCCGTCATCATCGAAGATGACGCCGACATCCGCAATCTTCTGGAGGCCGTGCTCACCCAGGCCGGGTTCGAGACGATCGCCACGAGTAATGGTCTCGACGGCATCGCCGCGGTACGCGCCTATGACCCGATCGTCACGACGCTCGACGTGAGTATGCCCGGCATGGACGGCTTCGAAACAACCAAGTGCCTGCGCGCGTTCAGCCCTACCTACCTCGTCATGCTCACCGCCCGCGATGACGAAATCGACACGATGCAGGGCCTCGAAGCCGACGACTACGACTACCTGACAAAACCGTTTCGCCCGCGCGAACTGCGCGCCCGCATCGAGGCCATGCTGCGGCGCCCCCGCAACACCGTGACAGCGGATGCCGCCGCCCCGTCGGCCGCACCCGCTGCGGCGGTGGCTCCGTCCGCGCAGCAGGTTGCCGCACCCGCCCCTTCGACCACAGCGCGTCCGACCAACGTGGCCCCCGCCGCGCCTATTCACACCGTCCCGACCCCGACATTTCGGCCGAACCCCGTCGCTTCCGCTCCGACCTTCGTGCCGGCCGCGACGCCGCGAGCCCACTGCAGAGCGCCACACTGCGCAACGGCTGGATTGAACACAACGACGTGCGGCTGAACCCGACGACGCCGAAGTCGATGATGTTGAAAATCTCGTCGAGGGTGCGTTCTTCGCATCGGGAGCGGCGCAGAGCCCCCTCGAACACGACGGGCTGATGGGTCGGCAGCACGCGCTGCGCTGCCACGCGTTTCGTGGTCGTGTAGGTCGTCGCAGCGACGAAGGCCAGCACGATAGGCACGATGGCCAGATGATGAGAAAAACGAGCAGAAACGTCGTGCCAAGTAGCAGTTCACCTTCGCAGGCGATCACCAATGCCACGAGGTCGACGGTGGGCAGGACGATGATCCATTTCTTATCGAGGTGTCGCCAGGGCACCCCGGCCGACACCGCGGTAGCGAAAAAAATGGTGAGAATGCCGGCCAGAAACAGCTGGTTGGTGAAGAGGCGGCTGTCGAGCAGGCCGGACACGGCTACCAGGAGCAGGGTCGAGGAACCGACCAACAGCTGCGACAGAAAGACGGATCGTTCGACCCGATAGCGGTGGGCTCGGTCTGGCCAGCGCCGACTTTGAATGATTGCGGTGTTACTGCTCTGGATCCCACCGGGCAAGGCAGCACAGCCTTCGCTCCGAATTCGTCGAGCCGGTCGACGGTCTCGGTGAATCCCTGCGGCACACCGAAGTGAAACCCCTGGGCGCTGCGGCTGGCCCAGCTGGGCCAGCCGCACGGCCATCTCTTCGTTTTCCACTCCCTCGACGATCATGGAGTACTCGAGCTTGTCGCCGAAACCCTGCGGCGCGGTGAGCACTTCGCGCTGGCGGATATCACCGAGGTCGTCGACCAGGCTGCGGTCGATCTTGAGAATATCCATCGGCACCCGCACGAGCGAATCGACCGAGGAATCTTCGGAGCCATAGTCGTCGAGCGCGATGAGGATGCCAAGATCGCGCAGTCGGTTGGCCTGCGCGCGAATCTGCGCGGACACCCGCGCGACCGAGCTCATTGAGTTCGAGGCAGAGCGAAATCTCGGGGTAGCGATTGTTCAGATCTTCCACGAACCGGCCGAGCCGCTCCGGCGCCAGCTGCCCGGCCTCCACGTTGATGGTCATGCAGACGATGCCGGGTTCGACCAAGCGAAACTCGGCCGCCGCGATCATGGCCTTCTCGGCGATCTGACTAGTGAGTTTGTCGAACCGTCCCAAGTTCTTCGCCTTTTCCACCAGCGACGGCGGCGAGATCGCACCGAGCTCCGGGTGAACATAACGCAGTAGCGCCTCGAAGGCCCAGATGCGGCCGGTGACCAGACTGACGATGGGTTGGTAGGCCAGTGGCAACTGGTCCTCATCGATCGCTCGGGCAACGGTGTCGTTGAACTGCGAGGCGCGGTGGCCAGACACGTTGATGCTCTACTCGCCGCCCAGGCTGCCGCGCCGAGGGCTCTTCTCGACCATAAGCATGCTGTGGTCGGCGTCGTGAACGAGGGACGCGACATCCGTTTCGACCAACGAGGAGAAGGCTAGGCCAATGCTAAGACTCGGGCTGATGGTGTCGGCGCCGACCGCGAGCGGTGCACCGGATGCCGTGCGGACGGTCTGCGCGATGGCCGTGGCTACGTCCAGGGTGGACAGGCGGGTGAGGATGATGACGAATTCGTCGCCACCGACCCGCGCGACGACGTCGTGGGGGCGCACCGATTTCAGCATCGCTGCGCGTGCTGTTGATGGTGTCGAGCGCTTCCTGGAAGGCGCCGTAGTTGGGTAGGCCGGTGAGCGGATCGGTGTTGGCCCGCGCGGTGAGCCCAGCGACGTTCTGCCTGGCCTGCACGGACAATTCGGCCGTAGCGACCAGGGCCAGCAGGGCGCGCCGGTCGACGCCGGAGAAAGCACCGTCCATCGGGTCGCGGCGAGCCACCAGAAACCGGGGCTCGCCCGGCGTGAAGCTGACCGGCACGCCGATTGCTCCTGCCTCAGCCGGTTCGGTCTGCACCACAATCGGCTGCACGCCGACCGCGCCGGCCGCCGCTTCGCAGAGCGCCTCGCCGACGTCGTCCGGGGAATCCACTCGGTGCGCGGCACTGAGAATGCTACTGCCGATCACGAGGCCATTTAACCGTCGTGGCATGTCCCACCCGGTGCGCAGCATGATGGCGATCAACGCCACCACGAAACTGCCCGTCAGGGTGCCCACCGCGATTTCAATGCTGGTGCGGCCCGTTCCGGGTGTGGGCAGATCGGTTTCAGCCCAATATGCCGAGCACATGGTCAAAGCCGCCACAACGACCAGCAGACCACCGAGGCGCAGGGGCGAGATCAGTGGGCGGCCGCCACGATCGACCGGGGCGTTGATCAGACGCACTCTGACCACTTCGAGCGCCAGGACGAACAGCACATAACCGACGGATGCCGCGGCGACTGTCGGCAACGCCGTCACGCCTACCACGCCCAGCATCCAGGCGATGAGGAGATAGACCATAGAGCCGACGCCCGCGAGGCCCGCGCTGTGAACGGAGACACTGATGCGGCGAGATTCCACCAGCAGCACGACGAGAATTCCGAGCATCACGACGCCGATGATGGCCTGGTCGGGCAGCACCGGCACCAGCGAGGGAACGGCGAGAACCGGCACGCTGATGGCTGGAGTGCGATGCGGCACGCTGCCCACTCGAATCCAAGCTATTTCCAGGGCCGCCACGCACACGAGGGCGCACACTGCGACGGCGAATCTTGGTCCCGGATCAGCAAGAACAGTGGCGATTGCGCCGGGGATGAACACCAGCGCGACGGCGGTGAACACGCCAAAGGAGACGCGCTGCAGCACGCCCGAAACCCCAGTTCGGCTAACGCGATCAAAGCCTACGCGACTTGCCGCGGAACGGCGTCGTGCGGGCGGGAATTAGGGCTGGCTGTTTGCCTGGGCCCGTGTTCGGACCGTGGGCCCAGTTTCTCAACTGGGCCCACGGTCCGGGCAATCAGGGGCGGCGGGCTGGCTGGGGGTTAGGCGACGACTCGCGCGGCGGCGATGAGCTCCGCGATCTGCACGGCGTTCAGTGCGGCACCCTTCCGCAGATTGTCGTTACTGATGAAGAGGGCGAGGCCGCGGCCATCCGCTACGCCTTCGTCCTGGCGGATGCGACCGACGAAGCTGGCGTCCTGCCCGGCGGCCTGCAGCGGGGTGGGGATGTCGGTCAGTTCGACGCCGGGAGCGGTCTTCAGCAGCTCCTCGGCGCGGGCAACACTGATCGGTTTGGCGAATTCCACGTTGATCGAGAGCGAGTGGCCGGTGAAGACGGGCACTCGTACGCAGGTTCCGCTCACCAGCAGTTCGGGCAGGCCGAGGATCTTGCGGCTCTCATTGCGGAGCTTCTTCTCTTCGTCGGTTTCGAACTGGCCGTCATCGACGATGCTGCCGGCCAGCGGGATCACGTCGAACGCGATCGGACGGGCGTAGATGGTGGGCTCGGGCAGGGTGACAGCGCTGCCGTCGTGCACGAGCTGGAACAGGTTCTCGTCCTGCGCGGCGACGCGTACCTGGCTGGCCAGCTCGAACGCACCGGCCAGGCCGCTGCCGGAGACGGCCTGGTAGGTACTGACGATAAGCCGCTTCAGGCCGGCTTCGTCGTGCAGAACTTTGAGCACGGGCATCGCGGCCATGGTGGTGCAGTTCGGGTTGGCGATGATGCCCTTGACGGCCTGCTTGATGGCCTCGGGGTTGACCTCGCTGACGACGAGGGGAACGTCCGGGTCCATGCGCCAGCCGCTCGAGTTGTCGACGACGGTGACTCCGGCCGCGGCGAAGCGGGGTGCCTGGGCCTTGGAGAGGGTGGCGCCAGCGGAGAAGATGGCGACGTCGAGTCCGGTCGGGTCGGCGACCGAGGCGTCTTCGACAGTGATCGGCTCGCCCTTGAAGGTCAGCGTGGTGCCGGCCGAGCGGGACGAGGCGAAAAAGCGGATGCTCTTCACCGGAAAATCGCGTTCCTCCAGCAGCCGACGCACCACGGCGCCGACCTGTCCGGTGGCGCCGACGACGCCGATGTTGATGCCGGGGGTGCTGGCTGAGCTGGTCACGTGTGGTTCCTAACGTCTGTGGTGTCCCCCGGTGGCTGATGCAGGAAATGCGCACGGTTTTGCTGGCATTTCGGCCCCCAGAGCGGATGCTCGGGGTCGATTTCCTGATTTAGCCCCCGAGAGTCGGGGGGATGTGCTTCATTCTGTCAAAAACGGGTGTTTCTCCCTGGCCGCCGGGCATAACTCCTGCAATTTCTGAACCCGGAGAATCGGTTCCGCGTAACTATGCGGCAGTAAAAATCCAGGAGGACAATTTGCAGGAGTTATGACGGTTCGGCGGGAAGGGTGAGGCTGGGCATCCGTTTGGCGAAGTGTGAGTTTTGCGACCCTTTGGCCTCGAACGGGCCGAAACTCACGCCTCGGCGGGACTAGCGGCCGGAGCCGCCGTGCACGACGGCTTCGATCTCGCCGTCGAGCCCGAACGCGGTGTGCACCACGCGGAGGGCCTCGTTGATGGTGTCGGCGCGGGTGACGACCGAGATGCGAATCTCACTCGTGGAGATCATTTCGATGTTGATTCCCGCCTCGTAGAGCGCCTCGAACAGCTTCGCCGAGACGCCGGTGTTGGTGCGCATGCCACCGCCGACCAGGGCAAGCTTGGCGATCTGGTCGTCGTATTGCAGTCCGGCGAACCCGATGCGGTCGCGTTCGTTGGTCAGGGCCGTGAGCACCTGCTGGCCCTCGGACTTGGGCAGGGTGAAGGAGATGTCGGTGAGGCCGGTCGACGCGGCCGACACGTTCTGCACGATCATGTCGACGTTGGCGTTGGTCTTAGCGACGATCTTGAAGATCAGGGCGGCCTTGCCGGGAATGTCCGGCACGCCGACCACGGTGACCTTTGCTTCACTCAGGTCAGCGGCGATTCCGGCGATGATGGGCTCTTCCACAATTTCTCCATTTTCTCGCGCGGTCGCGGCGTTATACACGATGGTGCCGGTGTTGTTGTTGAAGGACGAGCGCACGTGCAGGGTGACGCCGTGGCGGCGAGCATATTCCACAGCGCGAATATATAGGACCTTGGCTCCGGCAGCGGCGAGTTCGAGCATCTCTTCGCTCGTGACGCGCTCGAGTTTGCGGGCGCGGGGAACGACGCGCGGATCCGCGGTGAAGACGCCATCGACATCCGTGTAGATTTCGCAAATGTCGGCGCCGAGGGCCGCGGCGAGGGCGACGGCGGTCGTGTCGGAGCCGCCACGGCCGAGGGTCGTGATGTCCTGGGTGTCACGGTTGAAGCCCTGAAAACCGGCGACGATGGCGACGGCGCCCTCATCGAGCGCCGAGCGGATGCGGCCCGGCGTGACGTCGACGATGCGTGCGGAGCCGTGACGGGCATCCGTGATCATGCCGGCCTGGCTGCCCGTGAACGAGCGGGCGTCGTAGCCGAGGCTCTTGATGGCCATCGCGAGCAGCGCCATCGAGATGCGTTCGCCGGCGGTGAGCAGCATGTCTAGCTCACGCGGGGCGGGCAGCGGGGTGACCTGGTGAGCGAGGTCGAGCAGCTCGTCGGTGCTGTCGCCCATCGCGGAGACGGCGACGACGACCTCGTTACCGGCCTTGCGGGTATCGACGATGCGCTTGGCGACCCGCTTGATACTTTCGGCATCGGCGACGGATGACCCGCCGAACTTCTGCACGATCAAGCTCATGTGACTCCTGAGATGGGGGTATGCGGCCTGGCGTGCGGGCCGCGTCCAAGTTCCCATCCTAAATGCTGGTACCTGCGGGCCGGTGCCATGTGACGCTGCGCGGCGGTGAGGGCGGGGCATCCGCTCGCCGGGCCCACCGTATGACCGTGGGCCCAGTTTCTAAACTGGGCCCGGGGACGGGGCCCGGGCCTCGTCCTTAAAGGGCGGGGGGACCGCGGCCGGCAGATTGGGCGGGAGGGGGGTCCGGCTAGTGGGTGACTTCTCGGCGACCCTCGAAGGCACGTCCGAGGGTGACCTCGTCGGCGTACTCGAGGTCGCCGCCGACCGGGAGACCGGAGGCGAGGCGCGTCACCTTGATCTCGAGCGTTGTGAGCAACCGGGAGAGGTAGGTGGCCGTCGCCTCCCCCTCGAGGTTCGGGTCGGTCGCGATGATGACCTCCTGCACGGTGTTGTCGGCGAGGCGCTGCATCAGCTGGCGGATGCGCAGGTCGTCGGGTCCGACGCCGTCGATCGGGCTGATGGCCCCGCCCAGCACGTGATAGAGGCCCTTGAATTCGCGGGTACGCTCGATCGCGACGACGTCTTTGGCCTCTTCGACGACGCAGATCGAGGTGGGATCACGGCGCGGATCCCGGCAGATCAGGCAGGTCGGCTGCTCCGAGACGTTGCCACAAATGTCGCAGAACCGTACCTTGTCGCGCACCTCGAGGAGCACGTTGGCGAGCCGGGTCACGTCGAACTTCTCGGTCTGCAGAATGTGGAACGCGATGCGCTGCGCCGACTTCGGGCCGATACCGGGAAGCTGGCCAAGCTCGTCGATCAGTTCCTGAACGATGCCTTCATACATGGTTTAGTGGTCGTTTCTGGTTCGGGGCGCCGCGGAGTACGGCTGTTCTTCGATGAAGGTCGCGCCGAGAATCTCGCGCACCACGGCCTCGCCGTAGCGCTGCTTCTCGGCGAAGGACGGCGCGCGCGACGGGTCTTTCGTGGAGCCGCGCTGGCCGGACGCGTTCGGGTGCTGCCGTGGCGCTGGCGCGCTCTGGTGACCGGGGTCGGGCTGGGCTGGGTTCTGGCCAGTGTTCTGCTGGCCGGGGGTCCGCTGCACAGCGGATGCCTGGTAGTTCGGCACGCGTTCGTCCGCGGGTGCATCCATCTCGGGCGGCACATCGTCGTCGAACGGCGGCGGGACATCATCGAACGGCGGCTCGTCGTGGGACGGCGATACGAAAGCGGTCGCGGCCCAGGGTTCGTCTGACGCCACGCCCCCGGACGCCCCCGACGTCCCAATCGACTGCGCCGGCACGGAAGACGAAGATTCGGGGGCGGGAGCATTCACTGCTGGCGGCGCAGCGGTCGCGGGAGCTGCGGCATCCGTTGGGTCGTCGTCGATAACGGGCAGTGCCGGACCGTTCGGCGAGCCCGGGATTGCTACGGTAGCCCAGCCACTGGTGGACGCGGCGACGGGTGACGCGCCTGCTACGACCGGCGCCACTGCCTTCAGCGCAGCAGCGCGCGGGACGGGCACGGCGCGGGGGGTTTCGTCGGGGTCCTGGGCTGACGGCGCGGTCGCAGTCACAGCGGTTCCGGTCGGTGCGGTCGCAGGCAAAGCGCCGGTCGGAGACGCCGATGAATCCGCTACCTCGGGATTTGGGACGGCAGAGCTAACCAGATCCGCTTCGGTTGGTGCTGGTTCGGTTGGTGCAGGCTCCGCTGGCGCAGGCTCCGCGGCAACGGTCGGTGCGCCGCCGGACGTCGTGCTCGGCGATGAGGTCTCGCGGCCAGCGTCGACTCGCGCGATGAACTTGACCCGCAGGCCGAGCACAGCAACGATCGCGGTGCGCAGAAAGTCGCTCGTTCCCATTCCGGGGACCTTTTGCTGCTTGAAGCTGTCGACATCGGCGTGACTCGGGAACGACAGGGCGAGCACGTCGCCGTTCAGGCTGAGCACATGAGCGGTGTAGACGACCAGCCACGCCGTCGTCTTCTCCGTTTTCACGGCTTCGAGAATCTCGGGCCAGGCATCTTTGAGTTGTTGCAGCGAGACCGGGGCGCCGGGAACGATGGGCGGGCGGGCTGGCGAGCCTGCCGGGGCTGGTTGGGGCGCTGAAGCAGCCTGCGTTTCCGGGATGGCGGTCTCGACCAGCTCGACCAGCGGATCGGGGCCGGACTCGCGGGTACCCGCGGACGCGGGGTTACTGACACCGACACGAGTATCGACACCAGCACCAGCACCAGCACTGGCACTGGCACTGGCACTGGCACTGGCACTGGCACCAACATCGACACCATCACCAGCACTGGCACCAACATCGACACCAGCACCAGCGCCGGCAGGTCGGCCGGCGGGCGCGTCAGCAGCTGCGACAGCGACCGCACCCGGCGCGGCAGCCGCACCAGGCGCAGCCGCAACGCCGTCGACACCGATGCGACGCTCCAGGCGCTCGACCCGGGCGAGGGCGCCGCGGGTGGTGTCATCGGTCGCGGGAATCAGGGACCGCGCGATCATGAGCTCGAGGTGCAGGCGCGGCGAGGTGGCCCCGCTCATCTCGGTGAGCGCGGCGTTGAGAATGTCGGCGGTGCGCGAGAGTTCGGCCGGCCCGAAGGCAGCGGCCTGCACGGTCATGCGTTCCAGCTCGTCTTGCGGCACGCCCCGCAGAACAGCCGCGGCCCCCGCGACGCTCGTGGCCGCGACGATAATGAGGTCTCGCATGCGCTCGAGAAGATCTTCGACAAACCGACGCGGATCTTGCCCGGTCTGGATGACGCGGTCGACCGCGTCGAACGCGGCCGCCGAATCGCGGGCGCCGATGGCGTCGACGGCCTCATCGAGCAGTGAGGCGCTGGTGTAGCCGAGCAGCGCGACGGCGCGATCGTATTCAATGGATTGGCCGTCACTGCCAGCCATGAGCTGGTCCAGCAGCGACAGGGTGTCGCGCGGTGAGCCGCCACCGGCACGCACGACGAGCGGCAGCACGCCGGGGGCCACGACCATCTTCTCCGTGTCACACATCTGCTGCACGTACTCGAGCATCGGCCCCGGCGGCACCAGCCGAAACGGATAATGATGCGTACGCGAGCGGATGGTGCCGATCACCTTTTCGGGTTCGGTGGTCGCGAAGATGAACTTCACGTGTTCCGGCGGCTCCTCGACGATCTTGAGCAGCGCGTTGAAGCCCTGCGGCGTGACCATGTGCGCCTCGTCGAGGATGAAGATCTTGTAACGGTCGCGGGCGGGCGCGAAGATGGCGCGCTCGCGAATGTCGCGGGCATCGTCGACACCGTTGTGGCTGGCTGCGTCGATCTCGACCACGTCGAGGGAGCCGCCGCCGTCTCGGGCCAGCTCGACACAGCTCGGGCAGACACCGCAGGGCGTGTCGGTCGGGCCCTCGGCACAGTTGAGACAGCGGGCCAGGATGCGCGCCGACGTGGTCTTGCCGCAACCGCGAGGTCCGCTGAACAGATAGGCGTGGTTCACCCGGTTGGTGCGGAGCGCCGCCATTAATGGATCGGTCACTTGGGACTGGCCGATCATCTCGGCAAAGGTCTCTGGCCGGTAGCGGCGATACAGGGCGGTAACCACGTTCTCAATGGTACTTGCCGCAACCGACACTCGCCCGCGCCGGCCCCTGCCTGTGCACAACCGTCAAGGGATGCTGGTGCGCAGGTACCGCCGCCGCTCACCTGCCGTGCGCGCGGGCGGTGCGACCGACCGCGCACGTTCGCGACCAATTCAGGAAATCGACCCCGAGCATCCGCTTTGGCGTCGAAATATCGGCCAACCTGCCGCATTTCCTGAATTAGCCACGGACACGCGTGCGGAAACCAGGGGCAGGAGGTAAAACGTGGCATCCCGGCGGCGGGGGTCGGCCGGGACCGCACGTGTCCGCGCTCACTGCTCGGCAGATCGGGCGACGTCGGGGTTGCTGCGGCCCACGCGAGCGGCTGGCGCTCGTTCATTTCGAGCGCGCACGCCGCTCTCCCGCTGCTGGCCGGCGCCGGAACCTGCACGATCGCGATCGCCTGACCGACGCTTTCGCAGCCGGTACGTTATGCCGGTAAATTTCCGACACGCCGTTGAGATGTGCAGCAAGACCCGGCGTGTCGTGTTTTTTACCGGCAGAACGTGCAGCGGATGCCTCCTCCCCAGCCCGGCGGGGCATCCGCTGTCCCCAGAATGGCTGGCCACACCCCCGGCGGGGAGCCGACGCGGGGATCCTCACGGCATGGATCCGGTTCAGATTGTGTGCTCACTCGGTCACGTCGCCACCACCGACGAACTCTTTCGACGGGGTATAAGTCCCCGTGACATTCGTGCCGCGCTGCAGACCGGCCAGATCACTCGCGCCACACGCGGTATCTATGTCTGCCAGCACGCCGACGACGAGCAGCGCCAGGCCGCAGCGCTACACGCCCAGATCGCCTGCGTCAGCGCAGTGCATCGGGTCGGCGTCTGGTGCGGCCTTGATTGTGCTCTTCACCTCATGCGTCCAGCGGATGCCCGTGGCGGCGGTGCGAGCGCTCGCCCGCTCGTCGACTGGAATGGTCGTGAGCTTCAGTTTCATGGAGCGACGCCGCGGTTTGCCCGACCGGGCACGCCGTGGCTGGTGGCCCCGATAGAAGCAGTGTGGCAAGCAATCCATTGTCTCGACGAAGAGAATGCCATTGCCTGTCTCGAATCGGCTCGGCATCTGAAATTCATCACTTCGGCCGAGCAGCGTCGAATCTGCGTGCTTGCCCCGGCTCGGCTGCAGCCGGGTATCCGGGAGCTGGAGGACACGGCAGACTCCGGGCTCGAGACCCTGACGCGTCGGCGACTCCGTCATCACGGATTCACCGTCGTGGCGCAGGGTCGCATTGGCACGTCGACCGGGTCGCTCCGCGAGGACCTCGTCGTCGACGATTGCGTCGCGCTCGAGATCGACGGCCGGCAATGGCACGGTGCGGAGAAGCTCGCCTCCGATTACGACCGGGATCTGTGCGTCGAAGGTCTCGGGCGGCGCACGCTGCGATTGTCGTACCGGCATGTCATGTTCGAGTGGGAAACGACCCTCGCGGTGATCGAACGCACGGTCGCTGATGCACGCCGGAATCGCCGTTCTGTCCGCCGAATCGTCGGCCAAAACGAACCGTGGTGGTGAGTCGTGCACGCTATGCCGGTAAAATTCGCGACACGCCGCGTTCTGGGTCGTCTTGACGCGGCGTGTCGCAGATTTACCGGCATAACGTACCGGGGCCGAGCATTCGGCGGGGGCTAGCGCACCGTGGTCAGGGTCTGGCGGGCGATCTCTAGCTCCTCATTGGTGGGAATCACGAGCACGGTGACCGCGGAGTCGTCGGCGCTGATGACCCGCGCGCCCCGATCGGCGGCCGTGTTGCGCTCGGGATCGATGCGGATGCCGAGCGCCTCGAGCCCGGAAAGCGCGCGGGAACGCACGAGCGGCGCGTTCTCGCCGACACCGGCGGTGAACGCGATCACGTCGACCCTGCCGAGCTGCGCGTAATAAGCCCCGACATAGCCCTTAATCCGGTGCACATACACGTCGATGGCGAGCTGTGACGGCCCGTCGCCGGCAGAAGCGGCTTCCAGGACGTCGCGCAGATCGCCGCGGCCGGTGAGCCCGAGCAGTCCGCTGCCTCGGTTGAGCAGGGTGTCAAGTTCGTCGAAGTCGAGACCGGCTCGGTGATTCAGGTGAAACAGCACGCCCGGGTCGATGTCGCCTGAGCGGGTGCCCATGACGAGCCCCTCGAGCGGGGTCATGCCCATGCTGGTCTCAACCGAACGCCCGCCCGCGACCGCACAGGCCGACCCGCCGTTGCCGAGGTGCAGCACAATCTGGTTCAGGTCTTCGACCGGTCGTTCCAGAAAGTTGGCCGCCTCGCGCGCGACAAAGCCATGGCTGGTGCCGTGAAACCCATAACGACGGATGCGAAACCGCTCGGCCAGGTCGGCGTTGATCGCGTAGGTGAAGGCTTCGGGCGGCAGCGTCTGGTGAAATGCCGTGTCAAAAATGGCCACGTGCGGCACGTCAGCGAAGGCTTCACCGGCCGCGACGATGCCCTGCAGTGCGCCGGGATTGTGCAGCGGCGCGAGCCCCGACAGCTCGTCGATGTCACGCTCGACCTGCGGCGTGACCAGGGTCGGCTGGTGAAAGCGCGCCCCGCCGTGTACCACGCGGTGTCCGACGGCGACCGGCGCGTGCGCCGTGAGCGACGGCCCGTGGGTGGCGAACGCTTCGAGCATGACGGCAAAGCCGACCGTGTGGTCGGGAATGGGCAGCTCGCGCTTCCACTTTCGATCAGCGGATGCCGGAACCTCGGTTGCCGGTTGCGTCGCGGCGACGGAATGCGAGGACTGCCCGACCAGCTCGCCGATACGCTCCACCAGCCCGCTGGCCAGGGTGGTCTCGGTGTCCATCTCGATGAGCTGGTATTTGAAGGAGCTCGAGCCGGAGTTGACGACCAGAACGGCGGTCATCGGGTGGCTCCGGCCGGGGTGGCGTCGAGGGGCGACGCAGCAGTATCCGTCAGCCCCGCCGCCTGGATCGCCGTGATCGCCACGGTGTTGACGATGTCCTGCACCAGGGCACCACGCGACAGGTCGTTGATCGCCTTGCGGAGGCCCTGCAACACGGGGCCGATCGCAACGGCGCCGGCGCTGCGCTGCACAGCCTTGTACGTGTTGTTGCCGGTGTTCAAGTCGGGAAAGATGAACACGGTCGCGCGGCCGGCCACGCTGGAACCTGGCATCTTGGTGGCGGCGACCGCGGCATCCGCTGCGGCGTCGTACTGAATCGGGCCTTCGACCAGCAGGTCGGGGCGGCGCTCCCGCACGAGGGCGGTCGCGGTGCGCACCTTTTCGACGTCGGCGCCCTCGCCGCTGGTTCCGGTGGAGTATGACAGCATCGCGATGCGCGGCTCGATGCCGAACTGCACCGCCGTCGCGGCGGCCGAGATGGCAATGTCGGCCAGCTGCTCGGCAGTGGGCACCGGGATGACGGCGCAGTCGCCATAGACCAGCACGCGGTCGGCGAGCGCCATGAGGAACACGCTTGACACGACGCCGACGCCGATTTGGGTCTTGATGATCTCGAAGCTGGGCCGAATGGTGTGCGCGGTGGTGTGGGTGGCACCGGAGACCATGCCGTCGGCCAGGCCCGACTGCACCATCATGGTGCCAAAGTAGCTCACGTCGGTGACCGTCTCGTTGGCCTGGTCGAGGGTGATGCCCTTGTGCGCGCGCAGCTGCATGTATTCCTGCGCGAACTTGAGGCGCAGGAGGTCGTCGTAGGGGCTCACGACGTGGGCCTTGGAGATGTCGAGCCCCAGACCGATGGCGCGCGAGCGCACTTCGAACTCTTCCCCGAGAATGGTCAGCTCGACCACATCGCGGGCCAGCAGGGTGGCAGCAGCGCGCAGCACGCGGTCGTCCTCCCCCTCGGGCAGCACAATGTGCTGGCGGTTCTGGCGCGCCCGCTCGAGCAGCGCGTACTCGAACATGAGCGGGGTAACGACTTCGGTGGGGCTCACGTCGAGGCGATCGAGCAGTGCGGATGCGTCGACGTGCGTCTCGAACAACGCCAGCGCGGTATCGTGCTTGCGCTGCGAGTCAGCAGCGAGCCGGCCGCGGGTGCGAGTGATGCGCATGGTCGTGTCGTAGGAGCCGAGCGACGTCCTGATGATCGGCAGCGAGGGCGCGAGTCCCTCCATCAGCCGTTGGATGGCGTCGGGCAGGTCGAACCCACCGTTGAGAACGATGCCGGCGATCGACGGGAACGTCGCCGAGGCATTTGCCAGCAGCACGGCCAAAAGCACGTCTTCACGGTCACCCGGCACAACGACGACAGCGCCCTCGATCAGGCGTGGCAGCACGTTGACCATCGACATGGCAGCCACGACAACGCCGAGCGCCTCACGCGCCAGCAGCGCCGGGTCGCCCTTGATCAGGATGCCCTCGGTCGCCTCCATGATGCTCTGCATGCTCGGCGCAACGAGGTAGGGGTCTTCGGGAATGGCCCAGATCGGCACGCCGAACGCTCCGCCCGAGCGCGCCGGCTGGGCGTTGGTCGTGGCGCGCACCACGTCGATAATCTGCGGCAGAGCGTTTTCGTCGGCACGGTTGACGATAATGGCCAAAATGGATGCGTGTTCGTCGCGCAATTCCGCCAGCGCCACGTCGGTCTGCTGGCCGATATCCACGGCCGAGCGGGCGTCGCTCTGGCCGAGGCGTTCGCCCTCGCCGGGGCCGACACGGCCGCCGAGCACGAGCAGCACGGGAGCGCCGAGGTTCGCGGCGATGCGGGCGTTGAAGGCGAGCTCGGTGGGGCTGCCGACGTCGGTGTAGTCACTGCCGATGACGACGACCGTGTCGCAAATGGCCTCGATCGCCTTGTAACGGGCGACGATCACGGCCAGGGCCGCATCCGGGTCGGTGTTGACGTCGTCGTAACTGACACCGATGCTCTGCTCGTAGGTCTGTCCTGCGGCCACACCGGGGCCGGCATTGGCCTGCAGGTGACGCAGCAGAAGCTCAACGACATAGTCGGGTTCGGTTGCGGTGCGGGCGACGGGGCGGAACACGCCGACCCGCTCCACCAGGTGAGTGAGCGTGTCGAGCACGCCCAGCGCGATCGAGGATTTGCCGGTATTACCTTCGGCGCTGGTGATATAAATGCTTCGAGCCACGATGTCCATTCAAGCGTATTCGGGTTGGGAGAGTGTCGGGCGGGTCGCTACACGTTGTCGCTGCCGGTCTCCGGGGCGGCGGCATCCGCTTGGGAAGACCAGGACCAGTTCGTGATGGCCGGAACGTCTTCACCGTGATCGCGGGTGTACTGGCGGGCCGCCAGGCGGGCATCCTGCATCTGCTGCCGGAGCAGGCCGGCGCGGGCGGCCAAGCCCGGGGTGCGGTCGATGACGTCCATGACGAGGTGATACCGGTCGAGGTCGTTGAGCATGACCATGTCGAACGGAGTCGTCGTGGTTCCGATCTCCTTGTAGCCGCGGGCGTGCAGATTCTCGTGACCGTGACGCTTGTAGGTGAGCCGATGAATGAGCCACGGGTAGCCGTGATAAGCGAAGATGATCGGCTTGTCGGGCGTGAAGACGGCGTCGAAGGCACTGTCGCTCAGGCCGTGTGGGTGGTCATCCGCCGACTGCAGACGCATCAGGTCGACGACGTTCACGACCCGCACCTTCAAATCGGGCAGGTTTTCGCGCAGAATCTCGGCGGCGGCGAGCACCTCGAGCGTGGGAACGTCGCCAGCGGCGGCGAGCACGACATCGGGAGCTTGCCCGGGCACCTCGGTGCCGGCCCAGTCGAAGATGCCGAGGCCTCGGGTGCAGTGCGCGACGGCCTGCTCCATGGTGAGCAGGTTCGGCGCCGGCTGCTTGCCGGCCACGACGACGTTGACATAGTTGACGCTGCGCAGGCAGTGGTCGTAGGTGGAGAGCAGCGTATTCGCGTCGAAGGGCAGGTAGACCCGCACTACGTCGGCGCTCTTATTGACGACGTGGTCGATGAATCCGGGGTCCTGATGGCTGAACCCGTTGTGATCCTGTCGCCAGACGTGCGAACTGAGCAGGTAGTTCAGGCTCGCGATCGGCGCCCGCCACGGAATCTCGGCGGTCACCTTGAGCCACTTGGCGTGCTGGTTGAACATGGAATCGACGATGTGGATGAACGCTTCGTAGCAGTTGAACAGTCCGTGCCGCCCGGTGAGCAGGTAGCCCTCGAGCCAGCCCTGGCACTGGTGTTCGCTCAGCACCTCCATGACACGGCCGGCCCTGGCCAGGTTGGTGTCGCCGGGCTTGAACTCGGCGTTCCACTGCTTATTGGTCACCTCGTAGACCGGCGGTGCCAGCCGGTTTGAGGCGGTCTCGTCGGGTCCGAAGATGCGAAAGTTGTCGGGATTCAAGCGGATGACTTCGGCCAGGTAGCCGCCGAGCACGCGCGTCGCCTCGGCTTGCGTTGCACCCGGCTCCGGCACGTCGACGGCGAAATCGCGAAAGTCGGGCAGGTGCAGGTCGCGGCGCAAGAGTCCGCCGTTGGCGATCGGGTTGGCGCTCATACGCAGGGGGCCGATCGGGGCGAGGGCCTTTATCGCTGCGACGGGAGCACCGCTGGAGTCGAACAGTTCTGCGGGGCGGTAGGAGCGCATCCACTGTTCGAGCAGGGCCGTGTGGGCCGGGGTGTCGCGGGCGTTTGCCAGCGGAACCTGGTGCGCGCGCCAGGTGTTCTCCACCTGAACGCCGTCGATGATGGCGGGGCAGGTCCAGCCCTTGGGCGTGCGGAGGATGATCATGGGCCAGCGCGGGCGGGCGAAATCTTCGTTGTTCTTCTCGGCCGCGGCGGCCGCTGCCTTGATCTCGGCGATCTGGTTGAGCACCAGGTCGAGAGTGTCCGCCATGCGGGCGTGCACGAGCATCGGGTCTTCGCCGTCGAAGCCGCCGGAGACTATATAAGGAGTGTGACCGTAGCCACGCATGAGATCCAGCAGCTCGTCTTCGGGGATGCGCGCGAGCACCGTGGGGTTGGCGATCTTGTACCCGTTGAGGTGCAAAATGGGCAACACGACGCCGTCCTGGACGGGGTCGATGAACTTGTTGGAGTGCCAGCTGGTGGCGAGCGGGCCGGTTTCAGCCTCGCCATCGCCGACCACCGCGGCCACGAGCAGGTTCGGGTTGTCGAACGCCGCACCGTAGGCGTGGCTCAGGGCGTAGCCAAGCTCGCCGCCCTCATGGATGGATCCAGGTAGCTCGGGCGAAGCATGGCTCGGGATGCCGCCGGGAAAGGAGAACTGGCGAAACAGCTTCTGCACGCCGTGCGCGTTCTGCTCGATGTCGGCGTACACCTCGGTGTAGGTGCCGTCGAGGTAAGCGTTGGCGACCATGCCGGGGCCGCCGTGACCTGGGCCGGTGATGTAGATGGTGCTCTGGCTGCGTTCCTGGATGGCGCGGTTCAGGTGCGCGTAGAGAAAGTTGAGACCGGGCGTTGTACCCCAGTGGCCGAGCAGGCGCGGCTTGACGTGGTCGCGGGTGAGGGGCTCTGTCAGCAGGGCGTTGCCGAGCAGGTAGATCTGGCCGACAGCGAGGTAATTCGCGGCCCGCCACCAGGCGTCGATGCTCGCGAGGGCCTCTGGGTTGAGGGGTGCGGGTGCACGCGTAGGCCAGGTCATGGTGCCGGAATCGTTGATCATCGGTCCTCCGCGTTGTGGCACAGCGACACAGCCGCGCTTCTTCCCATCCTATTGAGCCGCGGTGTCTACCCCAGTGCCAAAGGTCCTCACTCCTGCATGTTCGGCCAAATGGGGGCCATGAAATCTACGGAATATCACGTGATCTCTGTCTGATCTTCACGCGAGAGCGGGAAAAACGTTGCCATGGGGGTGCTGAAGCAGCAATTTCTCCGCTTTCGCGGCCGTGTGGGCATAGAAAAGACTCCTCGCGCACCCGCCAGAGCCCGGTTACCCTTGCTACGTTTCCGTCCTGGGGGAATTGGCCAAGGTGGCGCCACGCGAGGAGCCGAACCTCAGTTTAGGGTACGACGCAGGAAGGCACCAACCGGGGACGGTCTTCGCAGGTGGCGGCGGCATCCCCTGGAAACAGGTAAGATTCTCTGGTGCCGTTGCTTTATTGAAACGGCGGCCAGGAGAATTCGCCTAGTGGCCTATGGCGCACGCTTGGAAAGCGTGTTGGGTGAAAGCCCTCGGGGGTTCGAATCCCCCATTCTCCGCCAGACCAATAAAACGCAGCGTGCTGGGTGACGCACACACCCCACTCACGGGGTTCCAATCCCCCATTCTCCGCCAGACCAATAAAACGCAGCGTGCTGGGTGACGCACACACCCCACTCACGGGGTTCTGTGGTCGTCATCGCGCGTTCGCCGCTTTGGCCTCCGAGATCGGCAGTGGGTCAGCCGATGCGGATGAGTTTCTTGTTCACGAACTCGCTGGCACCGTAGCGTCCGAGTTCGCGCCCGAAGCCGCTTCTGTTCACCCCGCCGAACGGCAGCTCTGCGCTGCCTGCGCCGACCAAGTTGACGTAGACCATGCCGGCCTCGATCCGGTCGGCGACCCGCAGTGCCTGCTCGGGATCGGTCGTGAACAGGTAGGAGCCCAGCCCGAACGGAGTGTCATTCGCAAGGGTGATGGCGTCGTCCTCTGAGCGAGCCCGATAGACGAACGCTACCGGGCCGAAGAACTCTTCGTGATACGTGTCGTTGTCCCGCGTGACATCGGTCAGCACGCCAGACGGGAAGAAGGCACCGGACCGCTTGCCAGTGGTCGCCAGGGTCGCTCCCTGCGCGACCGCGCGCTCGACCTGCTCCTCGAGATGCTCGGCCGCGCCGAGCGACGAGAGTGGGCCGTAGTCTGCACCGTGAACGGTCGGGTCGCCGGGTGTACTCGCCAGGATGGCGGCGGTGAACTTCTCCGTGAACTCGTCATAAAGTTCATCGATCACGATAAATCGCTTAGCTGCGTCGCAGGCCTGCCCGCCATTGCGGAGGCGACCTTCGACGGCGGCATCCACTGTGGCGGCCATGTCGTCGGTGCTCAGCAGGATGAACGGGTCTGACCCGCCCAGTTCCAGCACGACCTTCTTGAGATGGCGACCGGCCACCTCGGCAACGGCCGCGCCGGCGCCCTCTGAACCGGTGAGGGAAACGCCCCGTACCCGCGGGTCGGCGATAACCGTGGCGACCTGCTCACTGTCCGCATACACGTTGATGTAGGCGCCAGCCGGGAAGCCTGCGTCCTGGAAGATTTGCTCTATCGCCGCGGCCGACTCCGGGCACTGCGACGCATGCTTGAGGATGATCGTATTGCCGGTCATGAGGTTCGGTCCGGCGAAGCGCGCGACCTGGTAATACGGGAAATTCCAGGGCATGATCCCAATCAGCACACCGAAAGATCTGGAGCGCATGAAGGCGGAACCTTCGCCGCTGAGAAGGGTGATTGGTTCGTCCTTCAGAAATTCCTGCGCGTTGTCGGCGTAGTAACGGTAGATGTCGGCGGCGTAGGCGATCTCGCCGAGCGCTTCGTCGACGGGCTTTCCCATCTCGCGCACGATGACGGCCGCCAGCTTGTCACGGCGCTCGTCGTGCAAGTCGCCGACCCGGCGCAGGAGCGCTGCCCGCTCGTCGATTGACGAGTTGCGTGACCAGCTGCGGTGGGCCTCATCAGCCGACGCAATAACCTGCTCGAGTTCATCATTCGAAATCTGGGGGTAGGTTTTGATGGTCTCACCTGTGGCGGGGTTGATGACGGCATGGTGGCTCACGAGCCACCTCCTTTCACGGGGCTACTATTCCGGAGAAAATCGCGTAGTACGAGCCAATCATGTTCGCGAAATTTGTCAAGGCGAATGCGTGCGCCCGTCTGGTGACTTGAGCCAAAGGCAAGGAAAATCTGTTCCAAGACTTGGAGATGTTGATCACCTCGCGGCCCAGCCGGTCTTTAAAGTCTTTGGTGAAGCCCCTACGTGATGCGGTCATACCGACGGGGCGACCGCGATGCGTTGGCGACAAACTCGCAAATTCCGCTGGGCCGACCTGCTGATTGCGTTCACCGAACAGGGTGACCGTCGTTAAACCGGGCCAAGACAAAGGAACGCGCCAGCGCGGCGCCCTGGGCTAGACGCCAGCGCGATCGGCGAGACCGCGCACGAAGGCGGCCTGGCCGGCGTGCTGCAGATCGTCGGAGAGCACACTCGCGAGGCGCACACCGACCGTGACGGCAGGCGTCCAGGACTCGTCGACGACCCGGTCCAGGTCCGCCGCGCTCAGACTGGTCAGATAGGCCAGGGTCGCGGTGTGCACGGCGTCGTAGTAGCCGCCAAGCAGGTCGGCGTCGGCGCGAACGGCGGCGACTTCGGCGGAGGTGAAGCCATAGCCGATCCTCGTCGGCCCGAACGGCAGGTCGAACCGCTCTTCCCACCCCTGCCCGGTGTACACCTGCTCGGTACCGGCGAGGTCGGCGATGTGGTCGTCCTGCAGGCGGGACAGATGCCAGGTGAGCCAGGCGATGGTGTTGGCATCGGCATCCGCTCGATACGTGAGGGTGGCGACGGTCGCGTTTTTCAGGGCCGCGCGCACGCTGCCCTGGATGCGGGAAAACTCTTCGATGAGCAGTTCGGTGGGGGTCATAGCTCTCCTTAGTCGGTTCTGCCACCGTACCCCGGCGCTCAGCCGCCGTCGCGACTAGTACTCATCCGACGGATGCTGCCCCTCCTCCAGCTCGAAACACGGAGAGAAGGACGTGATGTAGAGCTGCGTGCCCGAATTCCAGATGGCCGCGTTGTAAGACCCACCGTCGTCGACTCGCAGGTCGACTTCGGCGTCATCGCCGGTGGTGTCACCCTCCTTAACCGTGACTCGCTCTTTGAGTTTCCAGGCCGCCGCAATGCCGTCCACGATGGCTTGAGGATTGACCTCGCCGGCAAAGGTGAGAACGGTTCGGCCCGACCACCGGTATTGGTCGTCTCCGCATTTGAGCAGCGGACCAGTCTGCTTCTGCGTCTGGTCGCCGATACTCTCGGAGGGAAGCAGAGCAGCAGTCTCGTTTTCCATCGTGAGGGCGATGCCCTTGGCTGTCTGCAGGTCCATGCTGGTCTCCTTCTGCGGGTTCTGCGGTACTGCGCAAGCCGTCAGCGCCAGGGTGACGATGAGCGCGCCAGCGCCCAACCGAGCCAGAGTCATCGGTTTCACCGGTAAATCCACCTTTCCAAGTCCTTGAGCACGTCGATATTATCTCTATCACCGGTAGCGACGAGGTTATGGTTGTCCATCAGCACGGTCGGGTGCCAGATCAGTGTCCCGTCGCCGTCCACCGTATAGGCAGGCTTCGGCCCCTCGTAGAAGGTCCCTGCTTCGAAAGCGTCGCTGGAGCGCGGATTGTTACCGTCGCCAACGGCCCCAGTGCCCTGTGCTACTTGCAGAATATCTTCGTAGGAGAAGTCGGCGTAGTTGGTCGTGGGATCGGGTCTCCACTCCTCTGGCATCCACGCTCCCGACAGTGAGACGACTGAGTCGTAGTGGGCCCCGGCCACCTCGGCCGAGGTGATGTTGGCGAGTCCCCAGCTGTGTCCGACGGCCGTTGAGGTTGCGTCGGAAAGCAGGGGGTCCGCGGCCAGGCCCGTCTCGAAGTCGGCCAGTACCGGGCCGGTCTGCTTGACAAAGTCTGCCGAATTCGCATCAGCTACTCCCTTGGTCAAGCCACCACGAGGGCCGTCCGAATCTCCGGGAAAGAGACCATCCTTATAGATAAAGGCGACGGTGTCGGGATGCTGGTTGACGATCCAATCGGACAGCGGCTGGACCGAGCCGTCGTAGAACATGTCCATATTGCTCATCGTGCCGGGCACATAGGTGATGCGCTCACGCGTTTCACTTGACGGGGTTCCGTGCATTTCGACGATGCGCGCGCCCTCCCTGTCGTAGAGGTAGAGCTGATTCTTACCGTCGACCGTTCGCTGCAGGTAGCTGCGCTCAGCCTCCAGCAGTTTGTGCTCCTTTACGATTTGATCACTTCTGTCATAATTCTGTTCCCACCGCCCCCGAGTGCGCTCCATTCCGGCAATTTCAGCATCGAGCTTGGCGGATTCGGCGTCGATTTCGGCGATTCTCGTGCTGGCGTTGAGGCGGTTGGCGGCGACGCGGGCAAGAGCTGGCAGTCCGTTCAACGATCCGAGCAGGACCGGGGCCCCGGCGATGAGGGCGAGCTGAGCAGGTTCGCCCAGCTGCTGCCACCGCTCGGCGACGGTCTCGGGGGCGGCGGTCAGCATCCGCTTGACCAGGTCGGGATTGGTGGCGATCAGTACGGTCAGATCTGACTTCGACAGCGTATTCAGACGGGCAATCAGATCGTCGACCGACGCCCCTGCTGCCCAGGACGTGCTAAACCAGGCGGTCGCGCCGAGAACCTGATCCGACTCCAGATCGCGCACGCAGACGTCATCGGCGTTGCTGCGACGCGTAACCAGCTCCTGCCACGACGCATCAATGGCAACTATCCGAGCATTGGCGCTCTCAAGCTCCGCGTCCATACGGGCTTGCCGTTCAGCGGTGCCTATCGGAAAATTCTCACCCTTGTCGAAGGCGTTCGACCAGTGCAGGTCGTAGAGATCAGTGTCGGCCGCAATCCGCCGCGCTTCCAGCAGACGCTGCTCGCCCTGAATCTCGTCGACTTTTACGGAATACGTTTCGAGGGCGGCGGCCTGCGCGTCCAGCCCCCGAATCAGCAGATCGATCTCCGGCACCAGCGCCACGAGCCGCTCGACAAAAGCGTCACGCGAAAGCGCGGTCCACCCGGTCGTTTCAGCGTGCGATTGCGCGCCGGCCAGCGTCGTCTGCAACGTGCGCAGATTCGCGGCCTTGGCGGAGCGAATTCTGGACTCGGACAGGATGCTGTCCGGCTCGCCCAACCCCGGATTCGCTACGGTCCACACGGTCAGTTCAACTTTCGGCCAAGTGCGGAGTCGGTCGCCCGAAACTTCTCGGCCACGGTTGTTGGAAAGTCGCTGAGCTCGGTCAGCGTAAGCGCAGCGAGTTCGGCGCGCTCGATCTGTTGGGCTTTGCCTGCGTGCAGGGCTGCCGCGACCGCGTCGCTTTGCAACCCGCCTTCCGGCCACCGATAAGTCCAGTTAGAAAAACTCAGCTGCGCGCCCGCACCCGCCAGTGTCGTCGACAGGTCGTCGAGCACCGAATCAGTCACGCGTAAAGTCGCCATCAGCATCCCCTGCCAGATTCGACGTGCCCCCTATTGAACCGTACTAGGTCGAGCTTAGCGGCGGTAGGCGCTGACCTCTGTTGCCTTAACCGAGAGCCAGACCGTCGAACCCAGCTGCAGGCCAAGGTCGGCGACCGCGGCGGGGGTGAGTTCCGCGATGACCTCGGGGTCGCCGCTCGTGCGCAAGCGCACTCCGCCGCTGCCCGGCTCGATGCCGGTCACCCGGGCCGACCAGACGTTGCGGGGGCTCGCGTGACGCGGCTGTTCTGTTTGCACGACGACGGATGCCGGGCGAAAGACCGCCGCGGCCGGAACGTTCTGCTCGGACCCCGTGCGGGCGCGAGGTGCGGAGCTCACCGAAGCCGGGAGGATGGAGGACGTGGTCGCGAGGGCGGCGGCATCCGCTGGGCGCACGTGGAAGATGCGGCCGTCGGGGGCGACGACCGCGCCGTTCTGCACGCTGCCGACCACCAGGTTGACGCCGGCGAGGGCCGCGACGAACGGGTTGCGCGGGGCCGCGAGCACGCTGGCAGTCGTGCCCTCGTCGACGAGGGCGCCGTCGTGCAGCACCGCGACGCGATCGGCGAGTACGACCGCGTCGACGATGTCGTGGGTGACGATGATTGCGCTGGTGCCGGTTTCGGCGAGCTGCTCGCGGATGAGCTGGCGAATGAACGGCGCGGTCTCGGCGTCGAGGGCCGCCATCGGTTCGTCGAGCAGGAGCACGCGGGGCCCGGCCGCGAGGGCGCGGGCGAGGGCGACGCGCTGCTGCTGTCCGCCGGAGAGTGCGCCGGGTTTGCTGTCTCCGAGGTCGTGCAGGCCGACGCGGTCGAGCCAGCGGTCGGCCTCTTTTCGGGCCTGGTCGGCGGTCAATCGCGCCTCGCCGACGCGCAGCGCGAACGCCACGTTGGCGCGGGCACTCAGGTGCGGGAACAGCAGGGGGTCTTGCCCGAGCAATCCGATAGCCCGTCGTTCTGGCGCCACGAAGCGGCCGGGGGCGGTCAGGATGGCGCCGTCAATGGTGACGGTTCCACCGTCGAGAGTGGCGAGGCCGGCGAGCAGGTCAAGCACGGTCGACTTGCCCGAACCGTTCGGCCCGAGGAGCGCGAGCACCTCGCCCGGCGCAAGGGTGAGTTGCACGTCGAGGCTGAACGAGCCGCGAGTGAGCTGCAGGTTCGCCTCGAGCAGGGCGTTGGCGGCGGATTTCCAGAGGGCGGGGGTCATGTGAGTCTCACCCAGCGCGGGCGGCGAGCATCCGCTGCTCTCGGGGTCATGAGAGCACGCTCGCTCGGCGAGTTCCCACCAGAACGAGGATGATCACGGCGACCGCGATGAGCAGCAGCGACAGGGCGACGGCCTGGTCGGTCGTCACGCCCGAGCCGTTGAACGCGGTGTAGATGGCGAGGGGCATGGTGCGGGTGACTCCGGCTTGGTTGCCGGCGAACAGGGCGGTGGCGCCAAATTCGCCGAGGGCGCGGGCGAAGCTCAAAACGGTGCCGGCGAGCAGGCCGGGGGCTACTAGCGGCAGGGTGATGCGCGCGAAGACGGTGCCGCGACCGGCGCCGAGGGTGGCGGCGACCCGTTCGTAGCGCACACCGGCGGTGCGCAGGGCGCCCTCGACCGCGATCACCAGGAACGGCAGGGCAACGAAGGTTTGCGCGATGACGACCGCGGCCGTCGTGAACGGAATGCGCAGCCCGGCCAGTTCAAGCGTGTTCCCGAGCACGCCGCCGCGTCCGAGCAGGGAAAGCAGCGCGATGCCGCCCACGAGGGGCGGCAGCACGAGCGGCACGGTCACGAGCGCGCGTAATAGGCCGGCCACCCGCGGCTTCGATCGGGCGATGACGACGGCCAGCGGCACGCCGAGCACGAGGCAGAGCACGGTCGAAACGGATGCCGTCGCCAGCGACAGTCCCAGCGGCTGCAGGGCTTCGGGCGATAGGAGTAGGGCGGGCAGGGCGGGCCAGTCGACCTTGAGCAGCAGCCCGGCGAGCGGCAGCACGAGCAGGGCGAGGCCGATGCTCGCGGGCAGGTAGAGCAGGCGCGGGATCATGCGTGGCCCCCGGGCGCCGGGCGTTTTGCGTTCCGGGCCCGGGCCCGGAACGTGGGCCCAGTTTCTAACCTGGGCCCAGGTTCACAAGGTGGGCCCAGTCGGCGACAAAGCTTCACGGAGCCAGAAACCCGTGGGCGGCGAGCACGGCCTGCCCTGCGGGCGAGCGCACGAGGTCAACGAAAGCCTGGGCAGCTTGGGGATGCGCGCTGCCCGTGACGACCGCGATCGGATAGTGCCCGACGACCGCGTCCGCTCCGGTCGGGGTCACACCCTCGATTCGGCCAGGGTTGGCGGCGATGTCCGTGGCGTAGACGAGGCCGGCATCCGCTTCGCCGCCGGCGATTTTGGTAACGACGGCGGTCACATTCTGTTCCTCGCTCGCCGGCGTAAGCGTGACCCCAGCGTTGGCCAGCAGGGTAGCGGATGCCGCACCGCACGGCACCTGCGCCGCGCACAGCACGGTGATCACGCCGGAGCGGGCGAGATCCGCGAGGGTGTCAATCTTCAACGGGTTGCCGGGGGCGACCGCGATGCGGAGTGTGTTGCCGGCGAACAGGGTGGCCGAGCCGGTGAGGCCGCCGTCGGCGAGCGGCTGGATGTTCTTCTGGTCGGCGCTCGCGAACACATCGGCGGGGGCGCCCGCTGTGATCTGGGTCGCGAGGGTGGAGGATCCGTCGTAGGTGACCTGCACGTCGACGCCCGGGTTCTCTTTCTCCAGCAGGCTGGCGAGATCGTCGAAGGTCGGGTTGAGGGAGGCGGCCGCGTAGACAATCAGGGTTTGCGGCTTCTCAGCGGTCGCGCTGGTGCCGCCGCTGCCCGGGGCGGTCGTGGGCGCGCACCCGGTGAGGGCCAGGGCGAGCACGGCCAGGGCTGCGAGGGCCAGGCGGGTCACAGCATCCGTCCCGGAGTTTCGACGATCACGTTGGTGGCCTTGATCACGGCGACGCTGAGCGAGCCGATCTCGAGGCCGAGTTCGCGCACGGCCTCGCTCGACATAAGCGAGACGACGCGGTGCGGGCCGCACTGCAGTTCGACCTGGGCCATGACCGTGTCCATGGTGATGGCGGTGACGATGCCGACGAACCGATTGCGGGCACTGCGGCCCACACTCGACGGGTCGACCGGGGCGCTCGCCTGGTCGACCGCGAAGGCGGCGAGCGCGGCACCTCCGACGGCGAGGCGACCGGATGCGTCGGCATCCGCTGCGAGACGGCCACCGTCTACCCAGCGTCGCACTGTGTCATCGCTGACGCCGAGCATCTCGGCGGCCTCACTGATCCGATATTGCGTCATGAATGGCACGATAGCACCGCATCTGCGGTCTTAATCCGTCCGGCTGTCCCGTGAATCACTCCTTGCCGTCCCGAAAACCACGTCGGGCCTGCCGGTGCAACGCGCATAACTCCTGCAAATTGCTCAGCCCGACTGGTAGGTTCCCGCTCAGATACGGGCAGAGTGGCGGCGACGACGACAGATTGCAGGAGTTATGCGCTTTGCAGGTCGGTTAGGCGGCCGTCTCCCCGGAGCTGGTGGCCGTGGAGCCGCGCAGCGCCTAGCGTTAAGCCATGGCTATCCCTCCCCTTGTTGAACCCGTTGATCGGCTCAGCGCGTCCGAATCCGTGCGTACCGCTCGCCAGCGTCGCCTCCCGCAGCTCAATGAACTCGGCCAGCGCCGCCTCGCCAACGCCCGGGTGCTCGTGCTCGGCGCCGGCGGACTCGGCTCCCCCGCCCTGCTTTACCTCGCAGCGGCCGGCGTCGGCACCATCGGCATCGTCGACGGTGACGACGTGGAACAGAGCAACCTGCAGCGCCAGATCGTTCACGGCCAAGCGGATGTCGGCCGCCCCAAAGTAGACAGCGCCGCCGAACGCATCATTGAGATCGCTCCGGAAACCACGGTCGTACGGCACTCCGAGCGTCTGGTGGCGAGAAACGCGGCCGAGATCATCGGCGGCTACGACGTGGTCATCGACGGCACCGACAACTTTCCGACCCGGTTCCTCGTGAACGACACCTGCGCGCGGCTCGGACTGCCGCTGGTGTGGGCATCCGTTTTGCGATTCGACGCTCAGCTCTCGGTGTTCTGGGCCACTCCGCCGGCTGGTAGCGGCGTCACCGGAGTGCATCTGCGCGACCTGTTTCCCACGCCGCCGGCCGCGGGAGAGGTGCCCAACTGCGCCGATGCCGGCGTGCTCGGCGCGCTGTGCGGCCAGGTCGGGTCACTCATGGCTACCGAGACCATCAAGCTCATCACCGGGATCGGCTCGCCGCTGATCGGCCGCGTGCTCGTGATCGACGCGTTGTCGGGGCGGTTCAGCGAGATTCCGCTGCTCGGAACCGGCATTGCCGCCGAGCCGACCGCTGCAGAACGAGCCGCCGAACAAGCTGAGGAGGCCGCTCGCATCGCGATGACCAGCACCCCCGAGGTCACGAGCGTCGAGCTCGTCGACCGCCTCGCGGCCCAGAGCGCCGGTACCGACAATTTTCTCGTCGTGGATGTGCGCGAGCCGAGCGAATTTGCCGAAAGCTCAATTCCCACGGCCCGGTTGCTGCCGCTCGGCGAGCTTTTGACGGACGGCGTGCTCTCGTCCAGCGGTCGCGCCGCGCTGCCGGCGGATATGCCGCTCATCGTGCACTGCCACGCTGGTGGCCGCGCCGCCCGGGCCGCGAATGCACTTCGTGAGGCCGGATTCACCGATGTGTCCGTGTTCACCGGGGGGATCCTCGCCTGGGATGACCTCGTCACGGCCGGGCGAGCTCCCGGAATCGGCAGCCGCTGGGCCGCGCCCGAGCCCGCACCGGCCGGACGGCACGCCTCGGCGCGCGACGACGCCGGCAGCGCCGGCCAGTCCGACAGTCTGGTCTAAGCGGTGGCCGAGAACGAACGACCTGACGCCTTCACGGAAGCTCCGGCTTCGCGCGACGTGGCAGCCGATGCGCGCTTGGTCACGTCCGGCGATCGCGCGAACGACCACGATCACGCACACACCGACCGGGCGGATGCCTGCGCCCCCGCCGCCTCCGCTCGCACCGTTTCCGAGCAACTCGCGGTCGTGCTCGGCAGCGTGGCTCCGCTGCCGCCCGTGCGGGTCGAGCTCGACGCGGCCCGCGGACTCGTGTTGGCCGAAGACGTGCTCACCCTGACCGACACTCCCCCCTTCGACAACTCCGCAATGGACGGTTACGCCGTCATCCGCTCTGACCTGCTCGGGGCATCCGCTGCGAATCCGATCACCCTGCCGGTCGTCGCCGATCTCGCCGCTGGCACCGCCGAAAACCCTCGTCTCGTGCCCGGGCAGGTCGCGCGCATCATGACGGGCGCGCCGATTCCCGACGGAGCGGATGCCGTCGTACCGATCGAAGACACCGACCAGGGCACCGAACGGGTCACCATCGTGCAGGCCCCCGGCCCAGCGGCGCACGTGCGGCGCGCCGGCGAAGACGCCCACGCGGGCGACCGGGTGCTCGCCGCTGGCAGCGTGCTCTGGCCCACCCGGGTCGCAGCGGCGGCGAGCGCCGGAACCAGCTCGGTGCTCGTTCACCCTGCTCCTCGCGTGGCCGTCATCTCTACCGGAAGCGAACTCGTCACCCCTGGCAGCCCAACCCGTCGCGGCCAGATTCCCGACTCCAACTCCTTCCTGCTCGCCGCAGCCGTCGCTGAGGCCGGCGGCATTCCCGTGCGGATCGGCGCCGTGCCCGACGACGACGACGTACTGCGCACCCTGTTGGCCGAGCTGGCCGGCACGGTCGACGTGATCGTACTCTCCGGCGGCGTGAGCGTCGGAGCGTACGACGTGGTCAAAGCAGTACTGAAGCCGCTCGGCACGGTGGACTTCGGGCCGGTCAAGATGCAACCAGGCAAGCCACAGGGCTTCGGACGCTGGCCCGCCACCGACAACGTGCCCGGACCGCTCATCTTCGCCCTGCCCGGCAACCCGGTCAGCGCCTACGTGTCTTTCGAGGTGTTCGTGCGGCCCGCGCTGCGGCGGCTGCTCGGCTATTCAGATTTGCACCGCCGCACGATCACAGCCACCGTCACCGACGGCTGGAACTCGCCGCCCGGACGCGCCCAGTACATGCCCGTGATCGTGACGCACCGAACTGTGATCGAGCACGCGCCCGCCGTCATCACCGCCGAGGGCAGCACGAGTGTCAGCACCGGCAGCATCCACGTCGAAGTGCGCCCAGCCTCCCGCGGAGGGTCGGGCTCACACCTCGTCGCCGGCCTGGCGCAGGCCAACGGACTCGCAATCGTGCCCGAAGACACGACTCACATTCGCGGCGGCGACCGCATCACTGTCATGCTGACATCATGACGCACACCACCGACACGGCCGGCGCGGCCGTTCCCACCCAGCTGTTCACCCACCTCGACTCGGCTGGCCAGGCCCGCATGGTCGACGTGACCAACAAAGTCCCCACCGTGCGCAGCGCCACCGCCGCCGGTTTCGTGCGCTGCGGCCCGAAGGTGATCGCAGCGCTCCGCGACGGCACCGCACCCAAGGGCGACGTGCTCGCCGTGGCCCGCATCGCCGGAATCCAGGGGGCCAAGAAGACGGCCGACCTGCTCCCCCTCGCCCACGTGATCGGCGTGCACGGCGCCGTCGTCGACCTCGTCGTTGAGGATGACGGCGTCAGCATAACCGCCACGGTGCGCACCGCCGACCGCACCGGCGTTGAGATGGAGGCGTTCACCGCCGTCTCGGTCGCCGCCCTCGCGGTCGTCGACATGGTCAAGGGCCTCGATAAATCCGTCACGATCGAGAACGTTCGCCTGCTCGCCAAGAGCGGCGGCAAGAGCGGCGACTGGCTGCGCGCGTGACCCGGCCCGTTCCTATCCACCCGCTGCTCCCGCGCAGATTTCGCGCGAGCGGATGCCCCACGTCCCCATGACCGCGCCCGATCTGACCACCGCCGCGCCCGATCTGGGTAGCCGCTACGCCGGTTACCGTAGCGTGCGCCCACATCGGGCGCGCTCGTGGCTTGGCGTCACCTCATGAGCCCAAATCCGAGCACGATGAGCCCCACGATCGACCTCATCGTGCTCGCGGGGGGCCGCGGCAGCCGCCTCGGCGGCGCGCTCAAACCCGCAGTCGAGGTGGCCGGGCGCACCCTGCTCTCCCGCGTGCTCGACGCCCGACCGGGTGCCCGGCACGCGGTCGTGGTCGGTCCGCCGGCCGCCCGGCCCGCCGCTGTCTCACCTTCGCTGGCCGAGAACCGCGCGCCCGTCACACTCGCACGCACACCCGGCGTCACCGAACCCCAGTCCCAGCCCGGCGATCAGTCGGGCAAGTCCACAGCGGCCTTAACGCAGTCCGCCCTGATCTGGGCCCTCGAGGACCCACCGTTCGGCGGCCCGGTGGCCGGCATCGCGGCCGGCCTGGTCGCGCTCGAGGCGAGCGCCGACGAACCCGCCGACTGGTTGCTCGTGCTCGCCTGCGACCTGCCCTGGGGAGCGGATGCCGCGCGCCTGCTGGTCGCGGCAGCATCCGCTCTCGACACGGCAAACGCTTCGGCGACCGAGCCGACCGACACGTCGACCAGCTCAGCATCAACCGTCGACGGCGTGCACCTCACCGACACCAGCGGCCACGTGCAGTGGCTCGCCGCAATCTACCGGACACCCGCCCTGCGCGCGGCCGTGGATCGACTGGGCGATCGCGTCAACGGTGCCAGCATGCGACAGCTGCTCGTGGGGCTGAACCTTAACGGGCTGCCGGACGAATCCGAAGTCGGTGCCGACGTGGACACGTGGCAGGATGTTGAGAGCAGTTCCGAACGTTTGATCCGCTCAAAACCGACCGAGGAGTGACCCCGAATGAGCTCTGCACCGCTGCCTCCCGAAGCGCTCGACGAGTGGCTCACGGCCCTCGCCGATCGGCTCCAGCTTGATCCAGCCGACGTACCGGTGGGTGACCTGCTCGATGTCGCCCGCGACGTCGCCCACAATGTAGCCCGGCCGGCCGCGCCGCTCAGCACCTTTCTGATCGGCCTCGCCGCCGCGAAAAACGGCGGAACCGGCGCCGACATCGAAGCCGCCTGCGCCGCCGCGAGCGAACTCGCCCGCGACTGGGCGCCCGAGAAACTCTGATGGCCAGCCTGCGATTCTTCGCCGGAGCGGCCGAAGCCGCCCAGACCGAGACGGCCACGGTCGACGCCGACACGATCGGTGAACTCCGCACCGAGCTCGGCGAGCGCTACGGCAGCGAGTTCGTGCGGGTGCTCAAGCTGTGTTCCCTGCTGGTGAATGGCGCCCGCGCCAGCGATGAGGCGGCTACGCTCGCTGCCACCGACACGGTCGACGTGCTCCCGCCCTTCGCCGGCGGCTGAGAACCCGTTCACAACCGCGGAGAATCGAGGCCCGCTCGCTCTCGTTTCGCCTCGCACCCATCCGGAAAATCTAGGTCGCCACGACCATTGTGCGGGCGTAACTACACAGCCATTCTTCTTCTTCGTCGGCGGTTATCGTTGCAATGAGCACATCGATTCCATACCCATCTTCGAGCGCGACAAAGCTTCGAGCGAGCATCTTGCGGGGCATGAGCAGCCGATACTGGCCGCTTGCCTCGCATTCTGCGAGCACCCGCTCATAGAGTGCCACCTGGCGGAGAATGAACGCCTGGTGCTGCGCAGCAGCTACCGCATTGCGAAGCACGATCGGGGTGAGTTCGAAGAGTATTCGGCTCGCTTCCTCTGCGGTTCCCTGGCGAGGAATTCCGGAGCGAATGCACGCGTACAGCCTGTCAATGGGGGTTGTGAACTCGGCCACGCGACCCTCCCGATGAACGCAGTATTCCACGCTGCCCTGCTCGAAGACCGCGGTATAGAGAACCCGCACATCAGGATAGTAGTAGAGCACTGAGGCCGAGGAGAGTCCCGCCTCTTCCGCGATATCCGCCAGGCGCGCGCCCGTCGATCCATGAATCAGAACGGCACTTGCCGCCGCCGCGATCAGCTGGTCCCGGCGCTTCCCCTGATCTTTCGGACGTGCCATACCTCGATAGTGCCACAGCACAGCTTTGACCCTGACCCTTGACACGTTCGCAGTTCATTATATAAATTTTGTTTAATCTATTTTTGATCGAACGGAAACCATGTCGAGACCACTCCCTCTTGCGCTGATTCAAGCCCCGGCCCAGCCAAACAACGACCTCGACGCCTTTGCGTCCGCCGTCGAGCGGCTCACCAAAACGCACTCGGACTCGGCACTCTTCATCTACCCGGAGCTACACCTGTCCACAGTCGGTGACGCTTCTGACGACCAGACAGCCGATCTGATCCAAAGCCTGGCGCAGCCGCTCGACGGACCCCGAAATGACCACTTGGCCTCGATCGCCGGGGACTTGGGAATCTGGCTCGTACCGGGCAGCTTCTACGAACGAGGGCGCGACGGGCGCATTTACAACACAGCTGCTGCTTACTCCCCAGAGGGAAAGCGCGTGACCGCCTACCGCAAGATGTTCCCCTGGCGCCCCACCGAAAAAGTGGCTGCCGGTGCTAATTTTGTCACGTTTGACATGGCTGGCTATGGTCGCGTCGGACTGTCGATCTGTTACGACGCGTGGTTTCCCGAAACCAGCCGCCACCTGGCCTGGCTGGGCGCTGAGCTCATCGTCAACGTCGTCCAGACGGCGACCTCAGACCGAGAGCAAGAGATCACTCTCACCCGCGCCAACGCTATCGTCAATCAGGTCTTTGTTGCCAGCGCCAACGCCGCAGCACCGCACGGTCTCGGGCAGAGTCTTCTTGTCGACCCGCAAGGGCGCGTACGGGTGCACTCTCTCACCTCGGAGTCGAGAGTACTCACGGACGTCATCGACCTGGACGACGTAGTGAACACTCGGCGATTCGGCACGGCCGGGGTCACCCGGCCCTGGGCTCACTTCAGTCCGGACGACGCCAGCATAGAGATGCCCTTCTATTCCGGCCACATCAACCCGCAGGCGTGGCAGCCCGCACAACACTCCGACCAGAAGGACATCCACTGATGAGCACACAAACGCCCACGCTGCGCGCGCGGCTGTCTTTGCCGTCGATCGTGCTTTTCGGCGTCGCGTATATGTCTCCGGCAATCGTGATGCTCACCTTTGGCGTCATCGCCGTCAGCAGCCACGGAGCGACCCCGACCGCCTACATCATCGCCGCAGCCGCAATGTCACTGACGGCCCTGAGCTACGGCAAGATGGCACGCATATTCCCTGCTTCTGGTTCCGCGTACACCTACGCACGAAAAACGATCAGCCCCGAGATCGGTTTCCTCGCCGGGTGGGCGATTCTGCTGGACTACTTCTTTCTTCCGATGGTCGCGTGGCTCATCCAGTCGCTCTATCTGAACGCACAATTTCCTGCCATCCCGATCTGGGTCTGGCTCGTTGTAAACGTCGTCGCGACGACTCTGGTCAACGTCCTCGGAATCGTGCTGGCTGTCAAGGTCAACAAGACCCTGATGACTTTGACCATGATTGGAATCATCGCTTTCGTGGTGCTCGCAATCGGCCATTTGAGCACGAACAGCCCGGCGTCCTTCACCGCTCCGTTTTGGAACTCGTCAACCTCGGTCGCGATAGTTTCCGCGGGTGCAGCGATGGCCGCATACTCATTCCTGGGGTTCGATGCGATTAGCACGCTGAGTGAAGAAACCATCAATCCTAAGAAGAACATTCCTCGCGGAATATTGCTCGCCGTCCTCATCGGTGGCACGATATTCATCGCGGTTTCCTATGTCATGCAGCTGGTCCATCCCGGCGCGACTTTCACGGATCCTTCCACCGCGTCGTACGCGATGTCCGTTCTCGTGGGTGGTCCGGTATTCGCCCAGATCGTCAATATCGTAATCATTGTCGGCGGATTCGCCTCGTGCATGGCGATCCAGGCCAGCACCAGTCGACTTATGTTCGTGATGGGACGCGACGGGGTGCTCCCTCGCCGACTGTTCGGACGGCTGAATTCCAAGTTCAAGACACCGGTCTTCAACCTGGTCCTGATCGGCGCTGTGGGGATGCTTGCACTGAATCTCTCGCTGGGAACAGCGGCGTCCTTCATCAACTTCGGTGCTTTTCTCACCTTCACCGTCGTCAATGTCTGCGTGATCGTCTACTTCATTCGACAGTGGCGCCGCGGCCAAAAGGAGCGTGTGCTCACGTTCCTGATCTTCCCGCTGCTGGGGGCGGTCGTCGACATTTATCTCCTCACCCAGCTGGGGACCGTGGCGCTCTATCTCGGGCTTGGTTGGTTGGGAATCGGCGTCATCTATCTTGCCGTCCTCACCAAGGGGTTCCGAGCGTCACCTCCGGAAACAAATCTGGACAAGAGGCCCACCACGTCGGCGCAACCCGTTCCCCAACTCGGGGGTTGAACCCGTTCACAACCGCGGAGATTTCCGTCTGAATGGCGCAGATCGCACGCTGAAACAGGCGTTTTCACGCAGATCTCCGCAGTTCCGCACGGCCACTCCGCGCTAAACGCTACAAACCGACCCAGGAATGCGTTCCGTCGACCTCGTACTGCTTCTTCCAGATCGGAACCTCGGCCTTCACGGCCTCGACGAGGCTCTCACAGGCTGCAAAGGCGTCGCCGCGGTGCGCACTGGCAACCGCCGCAACAAGGGCGAGGTCGCCGACATCGAGGTGTCCGATGCGGTGACTGACCGCCAACACCACCAACGGATGCTTCCCCCGCACCCGGTCAGCGATCTCACCAATAATGCGCCCCGCGTCGGGATGCGCACTGTAGTCGAGGCCAGTGACACGGCCTGTGGCATCGGGATCGTGATCGCGCACCTGCCCAATGAACGTCACCACGGCTCCGTGCGTGGCATCGGACACCGCCAAAACGTGTTCGTCGACGATGAGCCGCGAGTCGGTGACCAGAGCGAAGCCAGCACTCATCAGTGGTCGCCACCATCGAGCTGGTCGATGATATGCCGCACGAGCGGCGCGAGAATGGCTACGCCGTCGCGCACCGCGCCGGCCGAACCAGGCAGGTTCACGACCAGGGCACCATTGTTGCCGACCGAATCGGCGATGCCGGCGATGCCGCGGGACAGCATCGCGGTGGGGATCGTCGCGACGCTGACGGCGCGAATCCGCTCGGAGATGCCCGGCAGAATCGTGTGCAGCACAGTGGCCGTGCCCTCGGGAGTGAGGTCGCGCGCCGAGACCCCGGTGCCGCCGGTCGTCACGACGAGGCGGGCACCGTCACCCAGCGCCCCCGAGATCGCCCCGGCGACACTCTCGATGCCGTCAGGCACGACCCGCGGCGGACCAGCCGGAATGCCGACCTCCCCGAGTGCATCGACGGCGGCCGGGCCTGATTTATCTTCGCGTTCGCCGCGCGAACAGCGGTCAGACACGGTGATCACGACGGCACCGAGTTCGGCGCCAAGCTTGAGCTGAGTTTTCACCGTTCCACAGTACCCCGACGCAGCGAAAGCGCTCCGACTCAAGCGGATGCCGGCGACCACAGACGCCGTCACGGTGGTCGACGGCGATCTCCGCCGCAAGCCTGGGATCGAGCCTGTCGAGATTGCAATCAACGGATGGCGACCACCGGCATCCGCTCTGGGCCGGAATCATTTGTCACGGTGTTTGCGCGATGCACCCCACTTGCCAAGCGAACAAGCTAGCTACTACAACGAGCCGCATGCCCGACCGAACAACCGAGGAAGCCCATGTCAACCGTCTCACCCTCACGCGTCACGTCCACGCTGAAGCCGGACCTCTCCAACTGGGATCCGGAACACGACGAAACATGGGATTCGCACCTCGCCTGGCGCACCCTGTGGATCACCACCTTCAGCATGACCCTCGGCTTCGCGGCCTGGTACCTGGTCAGCGCGATCGCGCCACGGCTTAATGACATCGGCTTCGACCTGAGCACCAGCCAGCTGTACTGGCTGGTCGCGCTGCCAGGCCTCGCTGCCGGCCTGCTGCGGCTCGTCTTCATGTTTTTGCCACCGATTCTCGGCACCCGCATTCTCGTCGCCCTGTCGAGCGCCCTGTTGCTGCTGCCGATGATCGGCTGGACCCTCGTCGCCCGCGACGTCTCCACCCCCTACTGGGTGCTCCTGGCACTCTCGTTCGCTGCAGGTATCGGCGGCGGCAGCTTCTCGGGGTTCATGGCGTCGACCAGCTATTTCTTTCCCAAGCGCCTGGCCGGAACAGCCCTCGGCCTGCAGGCGGGGCTCGGCAACTTCGGCATCGGCCTCATTCAGCTGCTCACTCCGTGGGTGGTCGGTTTCGGCCTGCTCGGCACCGCTGTGCTCACCCCGGAGAGCGATTCAAACGGTGAGCTGGTCTGGCTGCACAACGGCGGGCTCGTGCTCATTCCCTGGGTGATCCTCGCGGTCATCCTCGCCCTCCTCTTCCTGAAGCGTGTGCCGATCAAGGCCAACTTCAGACAGCAGCTGGATATCTTCAAGGTCAAGCACACCTGGATCATGACCGCCATCTACCTCATGAGCTTCGGCGCGTTCAGCGGCTTGGCCGCGCAAATGGGTCTGATCATTCTCAACGTTTACGGCGACTTTCCGGATGCTCCCAACCCGCTCGCCTTCGCCTTCATCGGCCCGGTCGTCGGCGCCCTCGTGCGTGCTGCTTCTGGCCCGCTCTGCGACCGGTTCGGCGGCGCCATCTTCACCTTTATCGGCGGTGCCGGCATGGCCGTCGGCACCCTGGTCACGGTGTTCTTCCTCACCCCGACCAGCGTCGACGAGTTCAAGGGCTTTCTCACCGGCATGATCATCATCTTCTTCTTCTCCGGCCTGGCCAATGCCGGAACGTTCAAGCAGATGCCGATGATCTTCCCCAAGCGGCAGGCCGGCGGAGCGATCGGCTGGACCGCGGCGATCGCCGCCTTCGGACCGTTCATCGTGGGCATGGCCCTCACCACCATGAGCCCAACCGCCTTCTTCATCGGCTGCTCCGCGTTCTGCGTGCTCTGCACCGGGCTGGCCTGGTTCTATTACGCGCGTCCCGGCGCACCCAACCCGAGCTAACGCTCCCTCCAGCGACCCGGAGTCCCCTTCTCCTCCAGCGGGGGACTTCGGGTTTTTTCCTGCCAGCACGCAGGTCATACTGAAACGAGGAGGTCAACGATGACCAGATATGAAGAACCGATCGGCGGCGACCCGGTCTGCTGGCTCGAGCAGGTCTGTCCGGAGTGCGGCGCGTACGTTTCCGGCGAACTGCCCGCACCGTGTTGGCGCTGCGACACGGTGGTCTCGCCGAGCTGAGCTTGCGTGCGCGACCCGCGCGCGGCATCCGTTACCCGCCCCCCTGCCAAGAGTGGGCGCAGACAGTCAGTTGCCGGCCGCGTGGGAGTTGCGCCGCTGTGCGGGAGGCGCAACTCGCACGCACTGGCACAACTCCCGCGTGTCGAGTTGCGCTGGAGTTCTGGCCCGATCCGAAGTCCCGCGTACTGACGTACCTCCCGCGCAGCGTGCGTCGCCGGCAGGACACCCCTCTCCCAAGCGGGCAAACGCTGTACAGTCAGAGCACGCTTTCGAGGGAGAACCCGCCATGGCCGAACAACAGACTTTCGTGATCGTCGGAGCGTCGCTAGCGGGTGCGAGCGCGGCTCGAACCCTGCGCGATGACGGCTTCGACGGGGAGATCCACCTGATCGGCGCCGAAGAACACCATCCCTACATTCGCCCGCCGCTGTCGAAGGATTATCTTGCCGGCACGGCCGATCGCGCTTCCGTGTTCGTGGAAAGCCCGAGTTGGTACACCGACCGCGACGTGCAGTTTCACCCCGGCACCCGAGCGGTCGACCTCAACCTGGCGAAACACCGAATCAGCACCGACAATGGCGAAACGTGGCGTTATGACCGGCTGCTTCTGACCACCGGCTCCCGGCCTCGCCGCCTCAGCGTGCCGGGCGCGAACCTCGGCGGGGTGCACTACCTGCGCACCCTCGACCACTCCGATCTGTTGCACTCCCAGTTAGCGGATGGCGGCAAACGTCTCGTCGTCATCGGCTCCGGCTGGATCGGCATGGAAGTGGCCGCGACGGCCCGCACCCTCGGCAACGAGGTGACCATTCTGGAGCGTGGCGCGGTACCGCTCGCGACCGCCCTCGGGCCTGAGCTCGGGGGCATGTTCGCGACCCTGCACGAGGAGCACGGGGTGGTCATCCGCCGCTCCGCGGTGGTCGACAGCCTGCTCGGCGCCGACGGCCAGGTGACCGGGGTGGTCCTCGCCGGCGGTGAAACCGTGCCCGCCGACCTCGTGCTGGTGGGCGTCGGCGCGGTTCCGAACGTGGAATTGGCCCAGAAGGCCGGGCTCGCCGTCGACAATGGCATTCTGGTCGACGCTAGCCTCGCAACGAACGACCCGCACGTGTTTGCGGCGGGCGACGTGGCCAACGCCGAGCATCCGCTGGTGAACCAGCGCCTGCGCAGCGAGCACTGGGCGAACGCCCTCAACGGCGGACCGGTCGCGGCCCGCGCGATGCTCGGTCAGGATGTGGCTTTTGACGCAATTCCGTACTTCTACACGGACCAGTTCGACCTCGGCATGGAGTACTCGGGCTTCGGCCCGCTCACCGGCGGGGCCGAACTGGTCTACCGGGGCGACATGACGACACGGGAGTTCATCGCTTTCTGGGTGAAAAATGCCCGGGTCGTCGCCGGCATGAACGTGAACGTCTGGGACGTCAACGACGCTGTGCAGGCACTCATTCGCCGGGACGAGCCGGTCGATCCCGCTCGCCTCGCCGACGAGTCGATCCCCCTCGACCGGGTCTAGCCTTCGGCCAGCGGATGCCGACCCGCGTCGGTCCCGCCAGCCGCCTCACTCGTCTGAGGGGGCGCACATCGCTCTTACGAGGCCAGTTTCAGATCCGATTGCGCCCCCTCACCCGTGAGTGAACTACACCTTCTCGTCGACCAGCTCGCTCGGAGCCGATTCCACGGCGTCGTCCGTGAACGGCTGCGACGTGCGCGGTGCGTTGTACAGGGTCTCGTCGAGGATGCCCTGACGCTTGGCCACGATCGTGGGCACGAGGGCCTGACCGGCGACGTTCACGGCGGTGCGACCCATGTCGATGAGCGGATCGATGGCCAGCAGCAGGCCGACCCCGGCCAGCGGCAGTCCCAGGGTGGAAAGGGTCAGCGTCAGCATCACGACGGCGCCGGTGGTCCCGGCCGTGGCTGCCGAACCCAATACGGATACCAAAACGATCAGCAGGTACTGGGTGAGGTCCAGCTGAATACCGAAGAACTGTGCCACAAAGATGGCGGCGACGGCGGGGTAGATGGCCGCGCAACCATCCATCTTGGTCGTCGCTCCCAGAGGAACAGCGAACGATGCATATCCGCGCGGTACGCCCAGGCTGCGCTCGGTGACGCGCTGCGTCAGGGGAAGGGTACCGATGGAGGAGCGCGACACGAAGCCCAGCTGAACGGCCGGCCAGACACCGGAGTAGTACTGCTTGACGGAGAGACCGTGAGACTTGATCAACACCGGGTAGACCACGAACAGTACCAGGATCAGGCCAATGTAGATGGTCACGGCGAACTTGCCCAGTGATCCCATGGTGTCCCAGCCGTAAACCGCTACGGCGTTTCCGATCAGGCCGATCGTGCCGAGCGGCGCGATGCGAATAATCCACCACAGCACCTTTTGAATGACCGCGAGAGCTGACGCGTTCAGGTTCAGGAATGGCTCAGCAGCTTTGCCGACCTTCAACGCGGCAATGCCCACCACGATGGCGATGACGAGAATCTGCAACACGTTGAAGTTGATGCTGGTGCTGGCGACGCCGTCAACGACGGAGGTGTTGGCACCGAGTCCGAGGAAGTTCTTCGGGAAGAGCCCGGTCAAAAATGCCCACCAGTCCCCGGTCTTGCCGGTGTATTCGGCATTCTCGGTGATGCCCGTTCCTGCGCCCGGTCGCACCAGCACACCCAGTCCGATGCCGATCAGAACGGCGATCAAGGCCGTGATGGCGAACCAGAGCAGCGTGTTCCAGGCCAGCTTCGCCGCGTTCGATACTTCGCGCAGGTTCGCGATGGAGC
This sequence comes from Cryobacterium aureum, assembly GCF_002954245.1. GTDB lineage: Bacteria > Actinomycetota > Actinomycetes > Actinomycetales > Microbacteriaceae > Cryobacterium > Cryobacterium aureum. Next base: position 87,863 of record NZ_PPTG01000005.1, read on the forward strand.
TGACCACGGCAGTGAAGATGAGCGGTACGACGGCAGCTTGCAGCAGCGAGACGTAGCTCGACCCGATAATTTTCAGGGTCGCACCGAGACCGTTGGGATTCGCTTCGGTACTGCCGGTGTATTTGGCCACGAGTCCGAGGCCCAGACCGATGATGAGTGCGGCGATGATCTGAACGCCGAACGAGCGCGCCCATTTGGGGAACCTGCTGCCGTGGGTACTGACGGGAACTACTGAAGTCACTGGTTCGACACTTTCTATTGTCATTCGTGAGTCACGCTGACGCCCCTGTCCCGCGCGGCGGGAGTCCTTTGAGATTCCACCGCCGCGTGCAGACGCCTCTATTCCCAAGGCTGGAAGGAGTCTCAGTATTCCTTTAAGCGGAATGTGACCTCGTGCGTCTACTTCTCCTGCAGGTATTCGGCGAGCACCCGCGCATGGTTCACCCGCGGGTCCTTGGCCCCATAGATCAGCGTGGTGACACCGTGAGCGGCGAGCGCCCGAAGCTGCACGACGGCCGCCTGGGTTTCGGTATTGCCGTCGAGTTCGGCGCGGTAGCGCAGGGCGAACTCGTCCATGCGCTTCGGGTCGTGCTTCCACCAAGTGCGGAGCTTGGGCGAGGGCGCGACCTCTTTCAGCCACTCATCGAGGTCGGCGCTCTCCTTGGAGACACCGCGCGGCCAGAGTCGATCAACCAGCACCCGGCATCCGTCAGAAGCGGATGCCGCGTCATACGCCCTCTTGATCTGCACCATGAAACGAGACTACTTTCTGGAGCGCTCCAGCGGGCGTTCGCTCTTTTCCCAGCCGCGGCGTGGCGCCCGCGAACCGGCACCGCGGGGGTCATCGCGCGAGCGGTAGACCACGTAGGGGCGCACGAGATAGCCGAGCGGCGCCGAAAACACGTGCACCAGACGGGTGAACGGCCAGAGCAGAAAAAGCGTCGTGGCGGTGAGTACGTGCAGCTGAAAGAAGAACGGAACATCACTCATTAGCGACGGGTCGGGCTGAAAGCTGTACAGCGAACGGATCCACGGCGAGATCGATCCGCGATAGTCGTAGCCGCCGCCGAAAATCTGGTACAGCACGGTGGCGGTCGTGCCGAAGGCGATGGTGCTGGCCAGGAACACGTACATGAACTTGTCCATCACCGTCGTGACCAGCAGCACCCGCTTGGTCAGGCGGCGGCGGTAGATCAAAATGGCGAGCCCGGCAACGGTCAGCACGGCCGCGAAGCTGCCGAGCCAGGTGGCACCGAGGTGATACATGTGCTCGGTCACGCCGAAGAACTCGAGCCACGGCTTGGGAATGAACAGGCCGACGACGTGCCCGCCGATCACCATGAGAATGCCGTAGTGAAACATCGGCGAGCCCCAGCGCAGTAGCCGGTTCTCGTAGGTCTGGCTCGAGCGGCTGGTCCAGCCGAACTGGTCGTAGCGGTAGCGCAGCAGGTGGCCGACCACGAACACCCCGGAGGCTGCGTAGGGAAAAGCGACCCAGAGCAGATAATCCCAGGCGGTCATACTCTCACATCCTCGTTTGCGTGCGCGGAAAACGGTTTCAGATTGCCGAGGTAGGTCATGCCGACCGTCTCTGTCGGCGGCCCTTCATTGACCAGGTTGAGGTAGCGTTCGCGGGTCTCGTCGTCGATCAGGGGCAGCGACAGGCACACCGCCTCAACGAGGTGGGCGTAAGGACTCTCGAACTTCTCGAGCGCTGCGCGCAGCACCTCGATGCCGTCGCGGTGCGCGGCGAGCAGTTCCTGGGCGATCGGCGAGTCCGACAGTGCCGAGAATTCCAGCACCATCGGCAAATAGTCAGGCAGTTCGTCGGCGTCAACCTGCCAGCCGGCCGCCCGGTAGGCCTCGACGAAGCGCACGAGTGCCATACCGCGGCGACGGGTATCGCCCGCCGCGTAGTAGGTGAGGTACGGGCAGCATTTGCGCTTCAGATCGAAGGTCGCGGTGAAGTGCGTCTCGAGCTGCTGCTGGCTGCGCGTATTTACCGCACGGAAGAACGCCGCAAAGCTACGGTGAAGTTCACCGGGCAGATCCAGAACGGATGCCTCCACCAGCGCAAACTGCGCCCGTCGCTCCGGCGTGGGGTAGTCGAGCAGAATGGACGCCGCCATGTGCGCGATTACCCCCTGCTCGGGCGTGAGCGGAACGGCCGCGATCGATCGCGGAGCGATCTTGGGCGCCCTAAAGCCGAAGTTCATGCGGCGCGCGAGCGCGCCGGTGCTCATGCCGGACTCCCGGCATCCGCTATCGGCGGGAACAGGCCCTGGGGCACGCCGCCGCCGTTCCAGTTGAGCAGGTTGATGCGGCCGGGGGTCGCCGGGCGGGTCTTGATGATCGGGGAGTCCCCGACCATCTGGTTGTAGTTGTCGACCGTCGCATTCAGCGGCATGCCGGGGGTGTTGCCGTAAGGGCCCGCGGGGCCGGCGTCGCCGGCGTTGTGAGGGCCCGCGTGCTCGCGCGGGCCACCCATTCCGGGGCCGCCGTCGTTGTCGAGCGAGCAGCCGAGCTCGTCGAGCTCCCGCGCCGTCTCGACGTGGGCCTTGGGAATGACGTAGCGGTCTTCGTACTTGGCGATCGCCAGCAGCCGATACATGGCGGTGATGGTTTCACCGGTCATGCCGACCGCGTTCGGAATGCGCTCGTCGGGCTCGTTGCCGAGGTTGATGTCGCGCATATAGGCGCGCATCGCGGCGAGCTTGCGCAGCGAGAGTTCCACCGGAACGACGTCGCCGGCCGAGAACAGCCCGGCGAGATATTCCACCGGAATACGCAGCTTGTCGATCGCGGCGAACAGGGTGCGGGCGTCTTCGCCGTCGCTGCCCGAGTTGCTCACAACGTCGACGACAGGCGAGAGCGGGGGGATGTACCAGACCATCGGCATGGTGCGGTACTCCGGGTGCAGCGGCAGCGCGACCTCGAACTCGGAGATGAGCTTGTAGATCGGGCTGTTCTGCGCCGCTTCGATCCAGTCGTCGGCCATGCCCTCCGCCTTGGCGGCGGCGATGACCTCTGGATCGAACGGGTCGAGAAAGCAGGCGCGCTGGGCGTCGAGCAGGTCCTGATCGTTCTCGATCGAGGCTGCGGCGAGCACTGCATCAGCGTCGTACAGCATGAGGCCAAGGTAACGCAGGCGTCCGACACAGGTTTCGGAGCAGATGGTGGGCTTACCCTGCTCGATCAATGGGTAGCACAGCGTGCACTTCTCGGCCTTGCCCGTTTTGTGGTTGAAGTACACCTTCTTATAGGGGCAGGCGGAGACGCACATGCGCCAGCCACGGCAGGCGTCTTCGTCCACGAGCACGATGCCGTCTTCTTCACGCTTGTACATAGCGCCGGAGGGGCAGGCTGCAACGCAGGCGGGGTTGAGGCAGTGCTCGCAGATGCGCGGCAGGTAGAACATGAAGGTCTCTTCGAACTCCATTTTCACCTTCTCGCTCATCGTCGCCAGGATCGGGTCCTGGCTCGCGGTCTCCTGCGAGCCGCCGAGGTCGTCGTCCCAGTTGCCCGACCATTTGATGTCGATGTCCTGGCCGGTCAAGAGCGACTTCGGGCGCGCGACCGGACTCTGCGTGCCGGCCGGGGCGGTGGTGAGCATGTCGTAGTCGTAGGTCCACGGCTCGTAATAGTCGTCGATCTGCGGCAGATTGGGGTTGTTGAAGATCTGCGAGAGCTTCTTCAGCCGCCCGCCAGCCTTCAACTGCAGCCGGCCGCGCTTATTGCGCACCCAGCCGCCCTTCCACTTCTCCTGGTTTTCGTATTCGCGCGGGTAGCCGAGGCCGGGCCGCGTCTCCACGTTGTTGAACCAGGCGTATTCCACGCCGGTGCGGTTGGTCCACACCTGCTTGCAGGTGACGGAGCAGGTGTGACACCCGATGCACTTGTCGAGGTTCATGATCATCGACATCTGGGCCATGACACGCATTAGTAGTCCACTTTCTGGCTGCGACGACGAATCACGGTGACCTCGTCGCGTTGGTTCCCGGTCGGGCCGAGGTAGTTGAAGGCGAAGGACAGCTGGGCGTAGCCGCCGATCAGGTGAGACGGTTTCAAGAGGATGCGCGTGAGCGAGTTGTTGGTGCCGCCGCGCATACCGCTGGTTTCGGCGACCGGCACATTGATGGTGCGGTCCTTCGCGTGGTACATGTACACCGTGCCTTCCGGCATGCGGTGCGACACGATTGCCCGCGCGACGACGACGCCGTTGCGGTTGTACGACTCAATCCACTCGTTGTCCCGCACGCCGATCTTGTCGGCGTCCTGCGGGCTCATCCAGATCGTCGGCCCGCCACGGGAGAGCGAGAGCATCAGCAGGTTGTCCTGGTACTCGGAGTGGATCGACCACTTCGAGTGCGGGGTGAGGTAACGCACGGCCACCTCGGCGTGCCCCGCGGAGCCCGTAGCCCCGGTCGCGGTCGTCGCGCCCACGATGGAGTCGTCGAACAGGCGGTGCATGTCCAGCGGCGGCCGAAAAATGGGGAGCTGTTCGCCCAGTTCGATCATCCAGTCGTGGTCGAGGTAGAAATGCTGACGCCCGGTGAGGGTGTGCCAGGGCTTCAGGTGCTCGACGTTGATGGTGAAGGCGCTGTAGCGGCGACCCCCGTGCTCTGAACCCGACCATTCCGGGGAGGTGAGCACCGGAACCGGCGCGCCCTGAACATCCGGGTAGCTGAATCGGCGTCCCTCGTTGTCGCTGGCGAGCTGGGCCAGCTTCACGCCGGTGCGTTCCTCGAGCTGGCGAAAGCCCTGGGTGCCGAGCCGACCGTTGGTGGTTCCCGACAGCGCGAGCACCATTTCGCAGGCGTGGATCGCGGTCGATAGGCGCGGGCGGCCGGCGGCCGGACCACTCGGAACCAGGCCGTTCTTCTTGCCGAGGTAGGCGATTTCAACGTCGGGGTTGAATTTCACGCCCTTGGTGACCATTCCAAGCTTTTCGGTCAGCGGCCCGAGTGCGCCGAGCTGCGCGGCGAAGGCCGGGTAGTCGCGTTCGACAACGACGAGCTTGGGCATGGTGACCCCGGGAATGAGCGGCTGATCGTTCAAGACCGTTCCGTGCGGGGTGGCCATGCCGTCGGGGGTGTCGTGTTGCAACGGAGCTGCGACGAGATCCTTACGCTTACCGAGGTGCGTCACCGACATCTCCGAGATCTTCGCGGCGAGCACGTGAAAGATGTCGAAGTCGGTCTTGGCCTGCCATGGCGGGGCGATCGCCGGGTTGAACGAGTGAATAAACGGATGCATGTCCGTCGTCGAGAGATCGTTCTTCTCATACCAGGTGGCCGGCGGCAAGACGACGTCGCTGTAGATGGTCGTCGAAGTCATTCGAAAGTCGCTCGTGACCATCAGGTCGAGCTTGCCCTCCGGGGCGCTCTCATGCCATTTCATGGTCTTCGGACGGCGAGCCGGCATCGATTCGACGGCGCGCACCGCGGACGGCGCCCCGAGCAGGTGCTTGAGAAAGTACTCGTTGCCCTTGCCAGAGGAGCCGAGCACGTTGGCCCGCCACACCACGAGCACTCGGGGAAAGTTCTCGGGTGCATCGGGGTCTTCGCAGGAGAACTCGAGCGAGCCGTCATTGAGCGAATCGACCACGTATTCGGCCGGTTCCTGCCCCGCGGCGACCGCGTCATCAACGAGGTCGAGGGAGTTGCGGTTGAAGGTGGGGTAGCTGGGCATCCAGCCGCGCTTGGCCGATTCGACCATGGTGTCCGCGGTGGTGCGTCCCTTGAATATCCCGGTACCGAGCGGGCTCGCGAGGGTGTCGGCGCTCAGGCCGTCGTAGCGCCACTGGTCGGTAGCGAGGTAGAAGAAGCCGGTGCCAATCATTTGGCGCGGCGGGCGCACCCAGTCCAGGCCGAACGCATACTGGCCGTACCCGGTGAGCGGACGCACCTTTTCCTGACCGACGTAGTGGGCCCAGCCCCCGCCGTTCACGCCCTGGCAGCCGGTCATGGTGGTGAGCGCGAGAAAGGCGCGGTAGATGGTGTCGGAGTGGAACCAGTGGTTGGTTCCCGCGCCCATCAAGATCATCGAGCGACCCTGGGAGTCCTCGGCGTTCTGCGCGAACTCACGGCCGATGCGCGCGGCAGCCTGCCACGGCACCGAGGTGATCTCCTCTTGCCAGGCTGGCGTGCCGGGGGTGGAGGCGTCGTCGTAGCCGGTGGGCCATTCGCCCGGCAGGCCCGGGCGGCCCACGCCGTACTGCGCGAGCAGCAGGTCGAACACGGTCGTCACGAGCACGCCGGCGACAACGCGCACCGGCACGCCGCGACGTACGATGCCGGCCGCTCCGGCGTGCTGTTCGCCGACGCTGTCAACATCGGGGGTGCCGTCGAAGCGGGGCAGGTCGATCGCGACAGAGCGACCGTCGTAATCGGGGGCATCCGCTATGGAGAGAAGCGGGTCACGTCCCTCAAGGTCAAGGTTCCACTTGCCCTTGTCGGCCTCGCTGAACCGGTGCCCGATCGAACCGTTCGGCACGAAAGCCTCGCCGTTTTCGTCGAGCATGACGGTCTTGAAGGCGGCACTCGACACGGATGTGTCGGTGCCGGGCAGCGCGTCGGCCGTCAGAAACTTGCCGGGAACCCAGGCGTCCTGGCGCGGGGTGAGCGCGATCAGGTAGGAGGAGTCGCTGAACTTTTTCATATACTCGACGAAACGCGGGGTGCGACGGTCGACCAGGAATTCCTTGAGAATGACATGGCCCATGGCGAGGGCGAGGGCGCCGTCGGTGCCGGGGTGTGCGGCGAGCCACTCGTCGGCGAACTTGGAGTTGTCGGCGTAGTCGGGCGAGACCGTGATGACTTTCTGGCCGCGGTAGCGAGCTTCCACCATGAAGTGGGCGTCGGGGGTGCGGGTGACGGGAACGTTGGAGCCCCACATGATGAGGTAGCTGGAGTTCCACCAGTCGGCCGATTCGGGTACGTCGGTCTGGTCGCCGAACACCTGTGGGCTGGCCACTGGCAGGTCGGCGTACCAGTCGTAGAACGAGAGCATGGTGCCGCCGAGCAGCGAAATGAAGCGGTTGCCGACGCCCTGCGACACGATCGACATGGCCGGAATCGGGCTGAAGCCGACGACCCGGTCTGGGCCGTACTGCTTGATGGTGTGCACGTGGGCGGCGGCGACGATTTCGGCGGCCTCATCCCAGCTGGCACGCACCAGGCCGCCCTGCCCGCGGGCGCTCTTGTACTGGCGGGCGGTCTCGGGGTTCCCGGTGATTTCGGCCCAGGCCAGCACCGGGTCGCCGAGGCGAGCCTTCGCTTCACGGTAGAGGTTCAGCAGTACGCCGCGCACGTAGGGGTAGCGCACTCGGGTGGGCGAGTAGGTGTACCAGCTGAAGGCGGCGCCGCGGGGGCAGCCGCGGGGCTCGTATTCGGGGCTGTCCGGGCCGACACTGGGGTAGTCGGTCTGCTGGGTTTCCCAGGTGATGATGCCGTCCTTGACGTACACCTTCCAGGAACAGCTGCCGGTGCAGTTCACGCCGTGGGTGGAGCGCACCTCTTTGTCGTGGGTCCAACGGTCACGGTAAAAGGCGTCGGCGGCGCGGCCGCCGGTCTTGAACACGCTGCGCAGGTCTTCGCTGGTTTCGCCGCGGCGCAGAAAGCGGCCGAGCTTGATCAGCGAGTCGGCGACCGGGCCGTCGGTGCCGGGCTTGGTCGTTGAAGTTATGCGTGTTTTCACGGTGCCCCTTGCTTGTGCGGGGACTGCCGCAGCGGCACTCACCCTCGAATCAAGCTTTGCCGCACCGGTAATCCTCAACAACCGAGAAGTACCGTGAATAATGTTTTGGCCCGGCGCTCAACTCCTGCAAATCGCGGGCCCCCGGTTATTTTGTCGCGTGGTTCCGGGTCACCGCAGGGGTTGAGCGCGCGACGCTGTAGAAATTGCAGGAGTTATGCCCGGAGCGCGATCAACGGGTACTACGTCGCTCGCCGTCTGCCGGGCCACCACGTCGATCACGCAGAGGTGCGGGGCGTCGATAAGGTTCAGACCCACGGCTCGCAGCGGGCCGTCTGCCTGCTCGAGCACTCCCTGAATCAGGCGATAGTGCACGCCGCAGACCTCGGGGTGTTCCTTGACCATCTCGGAGTATGGGCAGTCGCGCAGGTTGAGCTGTTCGCCGTTCTCGGCGATGCTCGCGTCGAAACCGGCCTGGTCGAGGTGGTCATCGAGCGCATCGAGCTGGCGTTGCGCGGCGGGACCGGTGCAGCCGGCCAACGCGCTCTGGCCTGCAGGAAGAAGCGGCAGCATCCGTCGCAGCTGGTCGGCACGCTGCTGCGCGGCTTCGATCTTGCGGCTGCGGATCGAGCCCAGTTCGGTGCTGACGCCGCCCGCAGCGCTGTAGAGCATCTTGGGGCGGCCCTTGCTATCGCGCGGTTCGGGCGCACAGGTGACGAATCCCTCGTTGATCAGGCGGTCGAGGTGTTCGCGAGCGGTGTTGTGGTGCAGGCCGGCGGCCTCGGCGAGGTCGTTCACGGTCATCGTTCCGCGGCTTTGCAGCTGGTAGAGCAGGTTCATGCGGCTCAGACTGGCGAGCGTTTTGTAACTCGGGGGTTGGGCGGCCATGACTCCATTATGGACACCCAATCTGGGCAGCAGCAGAATTCACGTCTTCAGGCCTGTTCTCTCGCAGATTCTCCGGCGAGGCAGAGCGAGAAGAAATTATTCAGAACAAAGTAATAGTCTTAACAAACGAAACACGCAGGAAGTGGGACCACATGGCGGCAAAAGCCCGCACGCGACCGAAAGCAGACGTCGAGATTCCCGGTGGTGAACCCGCCGACACCCTGCGTGACTATTACGAACGGATGTCGCTGGTGCGGGCCTTCGAGCTGCGCTCCAGCGAGATGTATGCCCGGGCTAAGATCGGCGGCTACTGCCACCTGAACCTCGGCGAAGAAGCCACGGTAGTGGGCCTGATGGCTGCGATCGAGGCCCGTGACTACCTGTTCACCGGCTACCGCGACCACGGCTACGCCCTGCTCCGTGGTTTGTCGCCCGAGCGCGTGATGGCCGAACTGTTCGGCAAGGTCACCGGAGTCTCCGGCGGACGCGGCGGCTCAATGCACCTGTTCGACAAAGAAACCCGCCTGTTCGGCGGCTACGGCATCGTTGGCGGGCAGATTCCCCCGGCCACCGGCGCCGCGCTCGCCCTGAAGAACCAGGAAACGGCCGGGCCCCACGCTGCCGCCGTTATGTGCCTGCTCGGCGACGGCACCACCAACATCGGCGCGTTCCACGAATCGCTCAACCTGGCCGGCCTGTGGAAGCTGCCGATCGTCTACGTGATCGTCAACAACGGTCTCGGCATGGGCACGACAGTGGAGAAGGCATCCGCTGAACCCGATCTGTACAAGCGTGCCGCGTCCTATCGCATGCCCGGCATCCGGGTCGACGGCGACGACGTTCTCGCCGTGCGCGACGCCGCCCGCGATGCCCTCAAGCAGGCTCGCGAGTCGCGCCAGCCGGTGTTGCTCGAGGTCATGTGCTACCGGTTGCGCGGACATTCCGTGGTCGATCCCGCCCGCTACCGCTCGCGAGATGACACCACGATCGCCCAAGAGTCCGACCCGGTGCCGAGCTTTCGCGCCGAGCTGATCGCCTCCGGCGTGCTCAGTGAAGCGGATGCCGCCGCCATCGACGACGCTGCCGACGCGCGAGTCTCCGAGGCGGTCGCCTTCGCCGACGAAAGCCCGGAACCCGACGTGGACGACCTGTTCAAGTATGTATACGCAAGCACGGTGGCGAACGCGCCATCCGCTTTGCCCGGAGAACCCGTTATGGACGCACTGTGAATACTCAAGTAGCCACCACCCGCACGATCACCTACCGCCAGGCGCTCAACGAGACCCTGCGCGCCGAGCTTGAGCGCGACGAGAAGGTCTTTCTGGTCGGCGAAGAGATCGGGGTGTTCGAGGGATCGTACAAGATCACTGCCGGACTGCTCGAAGACTTCGGACCGGACCGGGTGCTCGACGCCCCGATCGCCGAAGAGGGTTTCGTGGGCGCAGCCCTCGGCGCCGCGATGCTCGGCATGCGCCCGGTGGTCGAAATCATGACCATCAACTTCAGCCTCATCGCGATCGACCAGATCGTGAACCACGCGGCCAAGATGCGGTCGATGTTCGCCGGCCAGGTCTCCATTCCCCTGGTCATTCGCATGCCCGGCGGCGGCGGCCAGCAGCTCGCCGCGACCCACTCCCAGAACCTCGAGGTCTGGTACGCCCACATTCCCGGGCTCAAGGTCGTCGCCCCGTCGACTCCGGCCGACGCGAAGGCGCTCCTCACCGCGGCCATTCGCGACGACGACCCGGTGATCTTCTTAGAGAACCTGTCGCTCTACAGCGCCAAGGGCGAGGTGCCAGACGGCGAACAGATCGCCGAGATCGGCAAGGCCGCTGTGGTCAAGACAGGCACCGACCTCACCATCGTGAGCTACTCGCGCGGCACCACGACCGCCCTCGAAGTGGCTCGCCAGCTCGAAGCCGAGGGCCTGTCGATCGAGGTCGTCGACCTCCGCAGCCTACGACCGCTCGACCGCGACACCATCTGCGCCTCGGTGAAAAAGACCGGCCACGCCGTCGTCTTCGAAGACGACTGGCTCAGCTACGGCATCGGCGCCGAGATCTCGGCGACCATCGGCGAGGGTGCATTCGACTTTCTCGACGCCCCTGTGCGCCGCGTCGCCGCCGCCGAGGTGCCGTTGCCCTACGCCAAGTCCCTCGAGAAAGCAGCGCTGCCCAGCGCAGCCGACCTCGCCAGGGTCGTGCGCGAAGTGCTCAACCTTTCATCCACCCCGAACGACAAGTAGGAGCCGGCCATGCCCGACGTCATCATGCCCCGCCTCTCCGACACCATGGAGGAGGGCGAACTCAGCCGCTGGATGAAACAGGTCGGCGACGAGATTCACAAGGGCGACGTACTCGCCGAGATCGAGACCGACAAGGCCACGATGGACCTCGAAGCCTTCGACAACGGTATTCTCGAACAGCTGCTCGTCGTGGCCGGCGCCCTCGTTCCCATCGGGGCACCGGTAGCCCGCATCGGCGACGGCAGCAACATCGTCGAAGGCGGCACGACGCCCGCAGCGCCTACCGCTCCGGTAGCGGATGCCGTGGCTCCAGCCGCGCCCGCCGCCGCTGCCGCGGCGGCAACACCTGCCGTCCTGGCACCCGCCTCGGCAACACCCGCTGCCCCGGTGGCAACCGGCGAGCTGCGTACCTCTCCGCTGGCCCGCAAGATCGGTCGCGAGCACGGCATCGACCTGCACACCATCGCGGGCACCGGGCCGCAGGGCCGCATCACCCGCACCGACGTCGACACGGCTATCGTCGCGCAGGCGGCCGCAGCATCCGCCCCGGCACCGATCGAGGCAGTCGCCGCCGCAACGCCGGTCGTTTCGACGGATTCGATCTCCGTTCCGGTCAGCCGTATCCGCGCCGTTACGGCCCGCCGGCTCACCGAGAGCCAGGCCGTGCCGCACTTCTTCCTCACCAGCGTCGTCAATGTGGAGCGACTCGTCGCGTTCCGCGCCGGCGCGAACGCCTCGCTTGAGACGATCGGCAGCAAGGTCAGCCTGAACGACCTGTTCGTGCGGGCCAGCGCGGTAGCGCTCCGTGCCCACCCCGAAGTCAACGCCTCGTGGGGCGACGGCGTCATTGTGCGCCACCAGCACGTCAACGTGGGCGTGGCGGTCGCGACCGACGACGGCCTGCTGGTTCCAGTTGTCGCCGACGCCGACCAGAAATCGCTCGCCGCCATTGCTACCGAGACGCGCGCCCTGGCCGGCCTGGCACGCACGGGCGGCTTGTCCCTCGCCCAGATGTCGGGCGGAACCTTCACCATCAGCAACCTCGGCATGTTCGGGATCGACTCGTTCACCGCCGTGTTGAACCCGCCGGAAGCCGGAATCCTGGCGATCGGTGCCGCGAGCGACGTTCCGGCCGTGCGAGACGGTGTTCTGGTGACCGTGCCCATGGTGAAGATCACCCTGACCGTCGACCATCGGGTACTCGACGGGGCCGTCGCCGCCGCGTTCCTGCGCGACCTCACGACCCTGCTCGAGGAGCCGCTGCGCATCGTTCTCTAACCCGGTCCGCCCCGGCGCCCGCGCGGCTCGGGCGCTGGTGGCACCTCTTTCGCAGCCACGACGTCGGCCATGGCGAGCATGACCAGACCGCGCTTGGTCTCCACCGAAACGGATGCCGCGCTGCGGCCGCGCAGAAAGCCCAGCGCGTCCGTGTACCCACCGGGGATTCGGCACCGCACGACGACGCGGGTGCCGAGCGGGGCATCCGCTAAGAACTCGAAGGGCGAGCTCATCGCATGAGACTGTATTCTTCGACCCGCGCCGATTCTCCGGCGATGAGGATGATGTCGCCGTCTTCGATCACGGTGTCGAGCGAGGTATAGCTCCAGCCGGCACCGGGCCGGTGAAAAGCCGTTACGGTGATACCGTACCGGGCGCGCACTTTGGCCTGGCCAAGCGGCACGCCAATCAGCGAGCGTGGCGGAGCCGTTTTGACCAAGGCGAAATTCTCGCCAATCTCGATGTAGTCCTGCATGGCGCCGCGCACCAGGTGGGCGACGCGCTGCCCCATGTCCTTCTCCGGGTAGATGACGTGGTTGACGCCGAGCTGGGTGAGAATCTCGCCGTGCGGGTCGCTGACGGCTTTCGCCCAGATGTTGGCAATGCCGAGTTTGAGCAGCAGCGAAGCGGTGAGAATATTCGCTTGGATATCGCCGCCGATCGCCACGACCACGCTGGAGAAGTCCGGCACTGAGAGCTCCCGCAGGGTCGCCTCCTTGGTCGAATCGGCGCGCACCACGTGGGTGAGCAGCCGGTTGTGCAGCTGCACGACCTCTTCGTCGCCGTCGATGCCGAGCACCTCGGTGCCGCTCTTCATGAGCTCGAGGGCCAGGGCGCTGCCGAACCGCCCCAGACCAATGACCACCACGGACTCGGCCTCGGCCAGGCGCGCGGGGTCACGATGCCCGAACAGGGAATATTTAGCCAATGATCGGCCTTTCTTTGGGGTACTCGTAGGTAGAACGCCGATCGCGCAGAGCAATGGCCGAGGCGAAGGTGATCGGGCCGAGCCGGCCGATGAACATGAGCAGAATCAAGATGAGCTGCCCCTCCCACGGCAGGCCCGCTGTGATGCCGGTGGACAGCCCCACGGTCGCGAACGCACTGATGGTCTCGAACAGCAGCGCGTCCAGGGAAATCTCCGTCATGAGCATGAGCGCCGCGGTGGCGGCAATGATGACGCCGACAGCGAGCAGGGCGATCGTGATGGCCTCGCGGTGCACCGCCCGTGAGAGCCGCTTGCCGAACACGTTCACGGCCACCTGGCCGCGGACCTCGGTCCACAGAATGAAGAACAGCACAGCGAAGGTCGTGATCTTGATGCCGCCGGCGGTTCCGGCCGGACCTCCACCGATCAGCATGAGAACGTCCATGCCGAGCAGGGTCGCGGAGTCCAGCTGGCCAATGTCGACGCTGTTGAATCCCGCAGTGCGGGTCTGCACTGACTGAAAGAACCCGGCGAGCAACTTGCCCGGCCAGTCCAGCGGGCCGAGCGTATTCGGATTCGACCATTCAACCGCGGTGATATATGCCGTCCCGAGAATAAGCAGTGCGATCGTGCCGGCGAGGACGATTCGGGTGTTCATGGTCCAGGTGCGAATCGACCAGCTGAACGGACGCGTCCGCAGCTGCCGCCGCAGCTGCACGATCACCGGAAAGCCCAGGCCCCCAAGAATGACGGCGGCGCTGATCGGCAGGCAGATCCAGGCATCCGTTGCGTAGCCCATGAGATTGTCGCTGAACAATGCAAATCCGGCGTTGTTGAAGCTCGACACCGAGTGGAACACCCCCAGCCAGATGGCCCGACCAACGGGCTCGCCGTAGCCGAGCGTGAACCGCAGCGCGAGCAGGACGGCTACGGTGATTTCGATCGCGACCGAGATACGTACGACACCAAAGACGAGTCCCTTCACGTCTTCGAGGCCGACACTCTTGGTTTCGGCGGCCGCCGTGATGCGTGATCTGAGGGAGAGCTTGCGGGCGATCGCCAGACCCACCACCGAGGCGAACGACATGATCCCGAAACCGCCGATTTGAATCAGCAGCAGAATGACGATCTGGCCGAACGGCGTCCAGTACACCGCGGTATCGACGACGGTCAGCCCGGTGACGCAGACCGCGCTCGTCGCGGTGAACAGCGCCTCCAGAAATGAGGCCCCGCCCGGTCCGACCCGGGCATTCGGCAGCATCAGCAGTGCCGTACCACCGAGAATGGTCAGGGCGAAGCCCGAAACGACAACTTGCGCCGGATGCAGCCGGTGCCGCTTCGTTGTATTGCCGCGTTCGCGGACGGCCCGTGAGTGCACGGAGCCAACTCTACGCCGGGCACGCGCCAGGGGTTGTGCACGATTCGTCGACATATAGTTCTACTCGGTTCAGACCGCTTCGTCTACCCCCTCGGGCCAAGAAAGAGATACCGCTCGAAGTGCGGGATACTGCATTTGAGGGGTGAGACGAAACACATGGTGCGCGAGGGGACCGAGCCGGGCGGAATGCAGATTTTGCGACCCCGGCGAAAGCTGGTCGCGCGGTCGATCGTCGCTGCACTGTCGTTCATGTTGCCCCTACTGATCGTGCTGTATTGGCTCGCTATTCCCCGCGACACCTGGATGTTCGTCGCCGCCGTTCAGCTCGGCCTGACCGTTCTCGGAGTGGTCGCTGTGTGCGGAGCACGCAAGATGTGCGTCACCGTGACGGGTACGCGTCTGGAGAGCCGAAACCTGCTGGGCCGCCTGACCACGATTGACACGGCCGATATTGCCAGCGTTCTGCTCGTCGATGTCTATCAGAACGGGGTGGTCGACACGCTCCCGCACCTGTATCTGCTGGACTCCGCCGGCGACGTACTCCTCCGTCTCCGGGGCCAGTTCTGGCCCCAATCGGGGCTCGAGAATGTGATCGACACGCTCGGGGTAGCCGTCGTGCGCCCCCCCGACCCGCTCACCCTGGCCGAGCTAGGGCGCCTCCGCCCGCAGCTGGTTCACCGCTGGACGCGGCGCACCGCTCGGCTGGGCCTCTAAAATTTCCGCCGGTCCGGGCCGCTGAGGCGCAGCCGACTGCGTGGTTGGCGCCCACTCTGCCATCTAGTGCCCCCGGCCCGACACGACGTCGGCTATGCGTGCCAGTGGCGACGTCGTTCGATGGCCGGCGAGCTCCGCTCGATCCGCCAGCGAATAGGCTCGGTAGAGTGCTGTGACGGCCAGCCAGCGCAATGGCTCCGGCTCCCACGCGCGCACCCGGTGGTTTACCCAGGGCAACCGAACCAAGTCGCTGTCCCGGCCGAGAATGAGGTCGGTCAGCGTGCGCCCGGCGAGGTTCGTGGTCGCGACCCCGGTACCCACGTAGCCGCCGGCCCAGGCCAGTCCGGTCTGCGGGTCGAGACCGACGGTGGCGGCCCAGTCTCGGGGAACACCGAGCACACCGGACCAGGCGTGGTCGATGCGGGCGCTCGACGTCGCCGGAAAGAAGCGCACCAGAATGTCACGGAGGGCGTCGACGGTGGCCTGCGGGGTTTGGCCGTCGGCATCCGTTTGCGAACCGAAGCGGTATGGCACGCCACGCCCGCCGATCGCGATGCGGTCGTCGCTCGTGCGCTGCGCGTACATGTATGCGTGGGCCATGTCGCCCAGGGTTTCCCGGCCCGACCAGCCAATACTCTCCCACACGGATGCCGCCAGCGGCTCGGTCGCGATCAGCGACGAATTCATGGGGAGCCAGGTTCGGTGCAGTCCCTTGAGGCCGGCCGTGAACCCCTCCGTGGCACGCACGACGAACGTGCCCTCGACGGTTCCGGCAGCGGTCACCGCCCGGTGCGGCGCGATCTCGCTCACCGGGGTGTTCTCGTAGATCTCCACTCCGAGGGCTTCGACAGCGCGGGCCAGGCCGGCTACGAGCACGGCCGGGTTGATGCGGGCGCAGTGCGGATGCCACATGGCCCCGGTGGCGCCCGCCACGTTGATGCGGTTCTGCGCCGCGGTTTTCGAGAGCAATTCAACGTCGGTGTGCGCCCACGTTTGCTCGGCACGGGCAGTCTGTTCCAGCCGGTGCTGTTGCGCCGGGTCGTAGGCCACCGTGAACTCGCCACCCTTGACGATTCCCGCGTCGATGTCTTCGAGGGCCGCAACCCGGATAACCTCATCGACCGTGTCGTTCATCGCGGCTTGAAACTGTTCGGCGGCGGGGCGGCCGTGACTTTTCACGTACTGCTCGCGGCCGCCGGTGACCGAGTTGGTCAGCCAGCCGCCGTTCCGGCCGGAGGCGCCGAAGCCGGCGAAGCGCGCCTCCAATACGATGACGCGCAGCTGGGGCGCCGCCTTCTTGAGGTAGTAGGCCGTCCACAGCCCGGTGTAGCCGGCGCCGACGATGACGACATGGGCTTGGGTCGACCCGGGCAGGGCTGCGCGCGGGGCTGGCTGACCGAGCTGGTTCCACCAGAACGAGACCTGTCCGTTCTGCCGGGCTTTCGTCACGACCTGGCTTCTTTCTGTCGCTGCCGTTCGAGTCGACGCCGTGCGGCCAGTTCCCGTTCGCCATCGAGTTTGGCGGCGACCGGAGCCCACAGCACGATGGCGACACCGGCGCCGAGCAATAACCCACCGATGGTATCGGTGAGCCAGTGCGCCCCCAGATACGTGCGGCTGAGCAGCATCACGATCGTGTACGCGGCGCCGGCGAGCGCCACCCAGAATCGCGGAAAAATAATGGCAAGGCACACCGCCATGGTCGCCGCATTGGCGACATGGCCAGAAGGAAACGACCCAAAATCGGAGACGACCAGCATGTCTTCAGGACGCGCCCGTCCAAATACCTGTTTGAGCAGTTGCACGCCGCCCGCACTCAGCACCGTGGCCACGAGGTAGTACCCCGCCGCCCACGGCCGTTTGAACAGCACGATCACGAGGATGATGGCGAGCGGCACGACCAGAACGCCGAACAGGCCGCCGCCGAGCGCGTTCATGAACAGCGACGGAATTTCCCAGACCGGCGAGCGGTGCTCGATGATCTCGCCCATCCACTCGGTGTCAACCTCGAGGGCGACGCCGTTGGCCCGCACGACCACCACGAGGCCGAGCAGGGCGGTGAGCGCGAGGGCGGACAGCCCGCTGATGACGGGCCAGCGACGTGAGATGCGGCGTGCGGCGGGGTCGGCGGCGCGTTCCGGGTTAGTCATCCCGCCATCGTAGGTCTATTGCCCCCGCACCGGGGCGACTCGCCGCCATCCGCTCGCTGTATTACGCACGGGGCCCAGGCCCGGGCCCTGGGCCCAGTTTATAAACTGGGCCCGCGTTCACACCATGGGCCCAGTCCGTGAGATACCTCGATCGTGGGCCAAGCGAGCGCCTCGGCCTAGCGGTCGAGCGCTGGCACGGTGCGCGGGCGCACGATCAGCCAGAGCGAAAGAATTGAGATCACGGCGGTGACGCCCATGACGGATGCCATCGGTATCGCCGTGCCCACTCCGAGCAGTCCTACAATCGGCGAGATCAGACCGGCCACACCGAAGTTAGCTGCGCCGAGCAAGGACGCCGCGGTTCCGGCCTCGTGGCCGTGGGCGTTGAGCGCGATGACCTGAACGCTCGGCAGGGTGAAGCCGCAGGCCGCGATGAAGAACCAGAGCGGCACCAGGGTACCCCACAGCCCAATGCCGGCCAGGTCGAGCAGCACAATGGCAGCAGCGGTAATCAGCAACACGACCGTGGAGACGGAGAGAATCCACTGCGGCCCAATATTGAAGCGGTGCATCAGGCGGGAGCTCAGCTGCACGCCGGTGACCACACCGAGGGAGTTGACGGCGAACAGCAAACCGTACTCCTGCGGACTGAACTCATAGACGTCCTGAAACAAAAACGGTGAGGCCGACAGGTACGAGAACAACCCGGTAAAGGTCATCGCCCCGATGATCGCGACGCCCACGAAGGTGCGGTCGCTCAGGACCGCTTTGTAGCGTTGGCCGAGCGTGCTGTGGCCCTTCGCGTGGCGTTCGCTCTCGGGCAGGGTTTCAACGATCCAGAAGGCGACGGCCAGGATCACGATGACGCCGTAGGCCGCGAGTACCCAGAAGATACCGCGCCAGTTCATGACGAGCAGAAGCTGCGAGCCGATCACCGGCGCCAGAACGGGCGCGAGGCCGCTGACCAGCGCGAGGCGGGAGAGCATCTTGACGAGCGGCTTGCCGCCGAACAGGTCGCGCACCATGGCCATGGCGACGACCGCACCGGCCGCGGCGCCAAAGCCCTGCAGCACGCGGAAGATGGCGAGCACGACGATGTCGTTCGACAGTGCCGCGCCGACGCAGGCGAGAATGTGCACACCGGTCGCGAGCATGAGCGGCAGCCGGCGGCCGACCTTGTCGCTCCAGGGGCCCACGACCAGCTGGCCGAAACCAAAACCAATCATGGTTCCGGTCAGGGTGAGCTGAATGACCGACGGCAACACGTTGAATTCGCTTTCCAGAGTTGGAAAGGCCGGCAGATAGAGGTCGATGGTGAACGGGCCGAGCGCCGTGAGTGCCCCGAGAATGAGAATGTAGACGATGCGCTGGCGCCGAGTCAGTTTGTCCCCGGGGTGCGCGGCGGTGGAGGCGAGTTGCGCGGCGCTAACCACGGGGATACTGGCAGTAATCACGAAAACGGATGTCCTTGGTCGGTCTGGAAACGATTTTAGAAAGTTGGTGCGGCCGTCTCGGCAGCTCTAGAGCTAAGCCGCGGTAGACCCGCAGTATTCCCCTGATCCTGCTGCGGGTCCAGCAGCAGTGCCTCGAAAGCGAGTTCAGCGGCCCCGATCATGAGCAGGTTGGAACCGAGCACAGCGGGCGTGATGCTGACCTCCGCGAATGCTGCGGGGAGAGTCAGCGCGGCGACGGCGACGTTCAAACGCTCCGAATCGACCGCGTGGAGCGCCGCCAGAAAGCCGCCGAGCACGATGAGTTGCGGGTTGAGCATGTTGACGGCGCCGGCCAAGGCGATGGCCAGAAAATCGAGCTGTCGATTCACCAGGTTGCGCACGACGGGCGAGTCGGAGGCCACCAACGCGCGTTCCAGGGTGTCGGCATCCGTCGCGCCGGCGTGCAATCCGAGCGCGGCGAGCAGGGCGTGGCGGGTGACCTCGGCTTCGAGGGTGCCCGCGATGCCGGCCGAATCGGTGTTGGTGCCCGCGCTCACCCTGGTGTGGCCGAACTCCCCGGCATACCCGGCCCGGCCGCTGGCGGCAACGCCCCCGATCACGAGGCCGCCGCCGATACCGCTCGACCCGCCGTTGAGATAGACGAGGTCGGTCAGGCCCTGGCCAGCACCGAAATAGTGTTCGGCCGTGACGCCGAGGCTCGCGTCGTTGGCCGCGACCACCGGCAGGCCCGTCGCAGCAGCGAGCAGGTCGCAGAGCGGCTCGTCGACCCAACCGAGATGCGGGGCGTGGCGCACCAGGCCGTCAGTCGCGCGCACGAGACCGGGCACCGCCACTCCTATTCCGATTATGGAATATTCGCCGAGGTCGCGCTTCAGCTGGGTCACAATGCCGGTGGTGATCGTCACGGCCTCAGTGATTGACGGCGACGAGGGCATGGCATAGCGGATGAGCCGATGCACGACGCCGCTGAGGGCGACGACTCCCACGGTGATCGCGTCGATTTCCGGGTTCACGGCAATTGCCACCACTCGGTCGCTGGCCGCCACGATCGGGCTCGGCCGTCCGGCCAGCCGCGTCGGATCGGGGGTGCGTTCCTCGACCAGGCCGCGCTCGACCAGCTCTGCGACGAGTGCTCCGATGGTCGACCGGTTGAGGCCGGTCAGCCGGGTGAGTTGGGCGCGGGACGCTGCGCCGCTCCGGTGCACCAGGCGCAGGATGATCGACAGATTGTGGCGGCGAAGGTCGTCGTGGTTGGTGCCCTGCACGGGATTCCTTTGCTCGTCGACGGTGTGTGTGGCAGTTCAGGTTACTGCCGGGGAGACCGCAGACCACCGTGATACGTTGCCCAAGCCTACAAACCCTCGAGCCGCAAGGAATATCGCATGAGAATCATCGTCACCGGAGGAAGCGGAAAACTCGGCCGCAGCGTCGTCGCCAGGCTTACCGCCGACGGCCACGAGGCGCAGAACCTCGATCGGGCCGGCACGCGTGGCCCCGGGTTTCTCAGCATCGACCTCACCAACTACGGAGAAGTCCTCGATGCCTTTCACGGCGTTGATGATACCTCCGTCGGTTTCGACGCGCTCGTGCACCTGGCGGCGGTACCGGCCCCGGGGATCCGCCCCGATGTGGCAACTTTTCACAACAACATGCTCACGACCTACAACGTGTTCCAAGCCGCGCGCCGCACCGGAATCACGCGCATCGTGTACGCCTCGAGCGAGACGGTACTCGGCCTGCCGTTCGACATCGACCCGCCCTACCTGCCGGTGGACGAAAAGTACGCGGCCCGTCCGGAGAGCACCTATTCGCTGGTCAAACACCTCGAGGAGCAGATGGCCATCCAGCTAGTGCGTTGGGATCCAACCCTGAGCGTGACCGCCCTGCGTTTCTCCAACGTAATGGACCCCGACGATTACGCCGCGTTCGCCGGCTATGACGAGGACCCACGCAACCGCAAATGGAATTTGTGGGGCTACGTCGACGGACGTGACGGAGCCCAGGCCGTTTCGCGGGCGCTGGACACCGCCGGCCCTGGCTTTGAAACGTTTATCATTGCCGCCGCCGACACCGTGTCGAACCGGTCCAGCTCCGACCTGGCCGCCGAGGTCTTTCCCCGGGTCGGATTCACCCGGCCGGTGACCGAACACGAGACCCTGCTCGGCATCGACAAGGCCCGGCGTCTGCTCGGCTACGCGCCCGAGCACAGCTGGCGCGATCACGTCTAGTGGAGACCGAACACCGTGCGTTCCAGAAACTCGTTGCGAAACGTGCCGGCCGGGTCGAGCCGGTCGGCCAGGGCGCGAAAGTCGTCGAGGCACCGATAGCGGGTCGCGAGCGTGGCAGCATCCGAGTGAAAGAGCTTGCCCCAGTGCGGGCGCATCAGAAATGGAGCGAGCGCCGCTTCGAGCGCGGGCAGCAGCACTTCGACGGCGGCCTGCTCGGGCTTCCAGGTGAAGTGCAGGGCCACGCCGGCCCGCTCGAAGCTCGGGCTGAGCCAGAGTTCATCGGCCGCCACGCTGCGAATCTCGCTCACCAGCAGCAGCGGCGCGATCCGGGCCGAGAGCGCACGCATCGCCTCGATTGCGGCGACGGCGTGCTCGCGCGGCACGTGGTACTCGGTCTGCAACTCGTCGCCGTTACTCGGCGTGAAGGCCAAACGAAAATGTGGCAGCCGCTCAAACCACGGTCCGGGCACGCCGAGCTGCTGCGTGCAGTTGACCGCTGACAGGGCGGGCAGTGGATGCCGCCCCTCGGTCGCCGCCGCGCCGCCGAAGAACTCGGGTTCCCCCGAGAAATCCCCGCCGCGCGTCTTCACCCAGACCTGGTCCACCGACGAACCCTGCCAGTTGGTGAACAGGCTCACGCTGTAGGCGCTGCCCATCAGGTCGTCGAAATGAGTCAGCACTTCGCTCCACGGCAGATTCTCGTAGACGAACTGCTGCACGTCGAAGGTCTGCTGAATGTCGAGCGTGACCCGGGTGACGATGCCGAGAGCGCCGAGCGCGACAACCATGCCGGAGAAAGCCGGAGTCGACCGGTCGACCCGGAGCAGCTCACCTGAGGCCGTGACGATCTCGAGAGCCGACACCGCCGTGGCGAGGCTGCCGTTCTGGTCGCCGGAACCGTGGGTGCCGGTGGCGATCGCGCCGGCCACGCTGATGTGCGGCAGCGAGGCGAGGTTGTGCAGGGCGTACCCCCGGCGCTGCAGTTCGATCGCGAGGGTGCCGTAGGTCGTGCCACCGCCAACCTCGACGCGAAGCGCGACCGGGTCGATGACGATGACATCGTCAATTCGGTCGAGCGCCACGAGTGTGCCCGCCGAATCGGCAATGTCATTGAAGGAGTGGCGAGAGCCGAGCGCGCGCACCCGGGTGGCCGCGGCGACCAGTCCCTGCAGCTCGGCAATGCTGGTCGGGTGCGCGATCGGGGCCGCATAACGGTAGTTGCCGGCCCAATTGTGCTCGTTCATACGTCGCCTCACGGTATTTGGTGTTCGCTCCAACATACCAAGCTAGGAACGCCCGCGCGCACACCCGGCCGGGTCGTCGAGCAGACCGGCGAAGGCCAGCTCGGCCGCCCCGACCATCATGAGCCTGGAGCGCAGCTTCGCCCGTTCGAGCAGCACCGCATGCCCAAGGCTGCCGATGGAGCTCACGCTCACTGCCTCGACCAGACGCTCACGGCCCACCGACAGCAGCGAGCCGAGAAAGCCGCCGAGCACGACCATTTCCGGGTCGAACATATTCACAAAGTTCGAGATGGCCACCGAGAGAAAGTCGATCTGCCTGGCCACCTCGCGCAATACCGCTGGGTCACGCGAGACGCCGAGGGCGATGTCCAGTTCGTCCTGGTCAGCGCGGGGCAGGTCCAGCACCCTGAGCAGGCGCGGCATGCTCACCTCGGTTTCCAGGCAGCCGATGCGGCCGCAGTGACAACGGACCCCGGCCGAGTTGACCAGGGTGTGGCCGAGTTCTCCGGCATAGCCGCTGGTGCCGCGCAGTGGTGAGCCCCCGATGATGAGGCCGCCGCCGATGCCGTTCGACGCGCCGTTGAGGTAGACCAGGTCGGTCGTGCCACGGGCCGCCCCGAACAAGCTCTCGGCGATGGCGGCGAGGCTCGCGTCGTTGCCGGCGAACACGGGGTAACGCAGGGCCTTGGCGAGGGCCGTGGTGATGGCGCTATCGCGCCAGCCGAGGTGCGGAGCGATCAGTACGCGCCCGTCGATCGTATCGACCAGGCCGGGAACGGCCACGCCGACCCCGGCGATCTCGTAGTTATTCTCGATCTCGCCGCGCATACCGTCGACGATGGCCTTGACCGCGTTCACGGTTTCGCTCACGGTCGGAATGCGAGCCGTATCAAAGCGTATGCGACGAATCACCTCGCCGCCGAGCCCCACCAGTCCCACGGTAATCGCGTCGACGTCAGGGCTCACCGCTATTGCGGCGATTCTGGGGCTCGGGAATACCTGCAGGCTCGGGCGTCCGACCCGGCCGGGCACGTCTTCCGGTTCACCCTCGAACGCCATGCCGAGGTCGACCAGTTCGGCCACGAGGGCTGAAATGGTCGACCGGTTCAGACCGGTGCGTCGGGTCAACTCGGCGCGAGAGCATCCGCTGGAATGATGAATCATGGTGAGGATCATCGACAGGTTGAACCGACGCAACTGATCGTTACTCGTGCCCCCCCGAAGGCCGAGGGGTGGCGGGGCTAGCCTGGTCACGACTCACCACCCCTCAGGTTTAGTTGCACCCGACAGAGTCCTGCAGGCGTCAGGCGAAGCTAGCGGCCGGCCCGGCGCTTGTTGAAGATGTCGAAGGCGACGGCCAGCAACAGAACGAGGCCCTTGATGGTCATCTGCCAGGCAGCATCCACCGAGAGAATCGACAGGCCCATGTTGAGCACACCCATGACGAGTGCGCCGATGACGGCGCCGATGACGGTGCCGACACCACCGGTCACCGCGGCGCCACCGATGAAGACGGCGGCGATGGCGTCGAGCTCGTAGTTCTGCCCGGCCGAGGCGACAGCGCCGCCGGCGCGGGACGTCGATACGACGCCGGCCAGTCCGGCGAGTACGCCCATGTTGACGAAGATAAAGAAGTCGACCCATTTGGTCTTGACGCCACTCATCTTGGCGGCGAACAGGTTGCCACCCATGGCGTAAACGTGGCGGCCGAAAACCGTCTGGTTGAGCAAAAAGGTGTAGCCAAGAATGAGCACGGCGAGCACGATCAGAATGATCGGGGTGCCGCTGTAGCCCGAGAGTAGCCAGGCGAACCAGATAATGGCCACGGCGGCGATGCCGCTCTTGATCCACAGGCTCACGATCGGTTCGCGCGGCAGTTCGAGCTTGCGCAGGGTGGCGCGGATGCGCAGCTGCTGCACGATCAGGGCGAACGCGGTCAGTACACCGAGCGCGATGGTGAGCACGTCCCGGCCGCCGACTTCGCCGAACCAGGCGGGCACCCAACCGGCGCCGATCGCGGTGAATTCAGAGGGAAGCCCGCTGATGGTGCCGCCGGTCAGCAGCACCAGGGTGAGCCCGCGAAAGATCAGCATGCCGGCGAGCGTGACGATGAACGCCGGGATACCGACGAACGCCACCCAGAAGCCCTGCCAGGCACCGACCAGGGCGCCGACCAACAGCGCGATGACGACGGCCGCCCACCACGGCAGCCCCCAGCTGCTCATGCTGATCGCGGTGACGGCGCCAACCATGGCGACGACCGAACCGACCGACAAGTCGATGTGGCCGGCGATAATCACGATGACCATGCCGATGGCGAGGATCAGCACGTAGGCGTTCTGCTGAATCAGGTTGTTGACGTTGCCGGGCAGCAGCAGGCGGCCGTCGGTGAGAATCTGGAACAGCACGATGATGATCGCCAGGGCGGCGAGGATCCCATACTGCCTGAGATTGACCGCGAACTTAGGCCTGGCGCGCTTCACGGGGGTTGTGGTACTCATCGGGGTCAGTCCTTTCCCGCGGTCATGTAGTGCATGAGTGTTTCTTGGGAGGCATCCGCTGCGGCAACTTCACCGGTGAGCTTGCCCTCTGAAATGACGTAGATGCGGTCGGAGAGTCCGATGAGTTCGGGCAGCTCCGAGGAAATCACAACGACGGCTTTGCCCTGGGCGGCCAACTCGTTGATGATTCCGTAGATCTCGTACTTAGCGCCGACGTCGATGCCACGAGTCGGTTCGTCGAGAATGAGAATGTCGGGGCCAGCGAAGATCCACTTCGACAGCACGACCTTCTGCTGATTGCCGCCGGAGAGCTTGCCGGTGATCGACGAGACGCTCGGCGCCTTGATGTTCATCTTCTCGCGGTAGGAGTTGGCGACCTTGTACTCGCGATACCGGTCAATGACGCCCCACTTGGCGAGCTTGCCCAGCGCGGCGGCCGAGACGTTCACGGTGATGTCGCCGATGAGGTTGAGGCCGTAGCGTTTTCGGTCTTCGGTGGCGTAGGCGAAACCGTGACGGATCGCTTCGTCTACCGTGCGCAGCTGAATTTCGTCGCCGTTCTTGAAGATGCGACCACTGATCTTGGTGCCGTAGGAGCGGCCGAAGATACTCATGGCTAGTTCCGTGCGTCCGGCGCCCATGAGCCCGGCGAAACCGACGATCTCGCCGGCCCGCACGGTGAACGAGGCGGCATCGACGACCTTGCGGGTCGTGTCGACCGGGTGGTACACGGTCCAATCCTCAACGCGCAGCACCTCGGTGCCAATCTTGGGTTCACGCGGTGGAAACAGGTTATTGAGTTCGCGACCGACCATGGAGCGGATGATGCGGCCCTCGGTCGCGTCCGGCCCATCCATCGCAATGGTTTCGATGGTCTTGCCGTCGCGAATAACGGTGACCGTGTCTGCGATGCGCTTGATCTCTTTGAGCTTGTGGCTAATGATGATGCAGGTGATGCCCTGGCCGCGCAGGTGTTCGATCAGGCCGAGCAGGTGCGCCGAGTCCTCGTCGTTGAGGGCAGCGGTCGGCTCGTCGAGAATGAGCAGTTTGACCTGCTTGGAGAGCGCCTTGGCGATTTCCACCAGTTGCTGCTTGCCAACACCGAGTTCGAGCACCTTGGTGGCCGGGTTCTCGGCCAGGCCGACCCGGGCGAGCAGCAGGGCGGCTTCGCGGTTCGTTTTGTTCCAGTCGATGATGCCGCGGGTGGAATTCTCGTTGCCCAGGAAGATGTTTTCGGCGATCGACAGGAACGGGCTCAGCGCCAGTTCCTGGTGGATGATCACGATGCCGTCGGCCTCACTGTCATTGATCGTCTTGTAGGAGACCGGTTTGCCCTCGAACTCGATGGTGCCCTCGAAGCTGCCGGCGGGGTATACACCGCTGAGCACCTTCATAAGGGTGGACTTACCGGCACCGTTCTCGCCGCAGACCGCGTGCACCTCGCCGCGAACGACCTCGATGGATACACCGTCGAGCGCCTTCACTCCGCTGAAATCCTTCACGATGTTGTTCATCCTGAGGATGGTCGTGTGCTCCAAGGGCAGCCTCCTGGTCAAAATTGCATGTTGCGCTGGGGCCCGTTGACGGGCGAAATGGTCGGCCCCGCTCGCGCGGGGCCGACCGAAGCAGACTCGTTAGAGTCCGACGTCCGCTGCCTTGGTGAAGCCGGAATCGATGAGCTTGGCCTGCACATCATCCTTCACGACGACCTCGGGGTCGAGCAGGAACGATGGAACGACCTTTTCGCCGTTGTCGTAGGTCTCGGTGTCGTTGACGGTTACGTCTTCGCCAGCCGCGATCTGCTGGATCATGTCGAAGACCTGCTTGCCGAGCGTGCGGGTGTCCTTCCACACGGTCATGGACTGCTCGCCGTCAAGAATGGCGAGCACGTTGGCCTTGTCGGCGTCCTGACCGCTGATGATCGGGTAGCTCTCGCCCGGCGTGTAGCCGGCGCTCTTCAGTGAAGCGATGATGCCGATGGCGAGGCTGTCATTGGGCGAAAGCACAACGTCAACCTTTTCGTCGCCGGAGTAGAACGACGACAGGCGGTTGTCCATTTCGGACTGCGCTGAGGCCGAGATCCAGCCTTGGATTCCAATGGAAGCCCAGTCGTCGTTCGAGGACGGCGACTTACCGCTCGGAACGACCAGCTGGCCGCTCTCGACGTAGGGCAGCAGAACGTCCCAGGCGCCGGAGAAGAAGAACTTGGCGTTGTTGTCGTCTGGACTACCGGCGAAGGGCTCGAGGTTGAACGGGCCGGCGCCGTCGGCGAGGCCGAGCTGCTCCTCGATGTACTGGCCCTGCAGGGTTCCCACCTTGTAGTTGTCGAACGTTGCGTAGTAATCAACGTTCTCGGTGCCGTTGATCAGGCGGTCATAGGCGATGACCTTGGCGTCCTGGCCGGCGGCCTCGGCGAGCACCGGGGCGAGTACTTTTCCATCCACTGCTGCGACGACGAGAATCTTGGCGCCGCCGGCGACCTGGTTCTGAATCTGGCTGATCTGTAGGTCGGTCTTGTTGTCGGCGTACTGCAGGTCGGCGGTGCAACCAGCTTCTTCGAGCAGAGACTTGAGCTGCTCGCCGTCGTTGATCCACCGTTCGAGGCTGCGGGTCGGCATAGAGATTCCGACGTTGCAGTCAGCGCTGGCCGCTGCGCCATCGCCGGCTGGGGAGGTCGTTCCGGAACAAGCCGCGAGCGACAAGGCCACGGCTCCGGTCGCCGCTACGGCGAGGATCCTCTTGGTCAGGGTCTTCATTGGTGCTTTCCTCTCTGAATGCTGCCAGGTGCAGGTGCGGAGATCCGCTCCTGCTGCAACGAGGTGCACTCCAGAAATTCGCCGCGCTAAACGCGTCCGAAGACCGGAAAGTTACCTCGTTGTAAGGGTGCTGTGTTGTGGGCTCACGCGGTGTGAGTCCGGCGCAGGGTCAAGCGGTGCTGCTCACTCTGCTGGGTGGTTCTAATCATCATTCTAAACAGGCCGTGGGCGACTTTGTTCACGGACAGAACATATCTAATTCCCCGGTTGTTTGCCAACTGTTTTTTTGAAAAAACCGGAAATTACGTGGGATCGAGAGGCATTCGTTACCAAGTCTCGCCTTCTATCCCTCAATCGAGGGTCGAGAAAAGACTCGATAGTTCGGGCCGCAGGCAAATCGGGTCCGCCCTACGTTTTCCGCCGCATCTGCTATATGTTTGAGTAATCAACAAATCATCGACGAAGCTGAAGGTAGCGCAATGACACCCAATGATGTGAGCCTGACCCCCACCCGCGACGACAAGTTCTCCTTTGGACTCTGGACCGTCGGCTACAACGGCAGCGACCCGTTCGGCGGCCCGACCCGACCGCACCTCGACGTCGTCGACGCCGTGACCAACCTGGCCGAGCTCGGCGCCTACGGACTCACCTTCCACGATGACGATTTGTTCGACTTCGGTTCGTCCGATGCTGCACGCCAACTCCAGATCGACCGCCTCAAGCAGGCGCTCACCGACACCGGCCTCATCGTGCCGATGGTCACCACCAACCTGTTCAGCGCCCCGGTCTTCAAGGACGGCGGCTTCACCTCCAACGACCGGGCCGTGCGCCGGTTCGCGCTCCGCAAGGTGCTGCGCAACATCGACCTCGCCGCAGAGCTCGGCGCCAAGACCTTCGTCATGTGGGGCGGCCGCGAGGGCGCCGAGTATGACGCGGCCAAGGACATCCGTTCGGCGCTCGAGCGCTACCGCGAGGCCGTGAACCTGCTCGGTGACTACGTCACCGACAAGGGCTACGACATCCGCTTCGCCATTGAGCCCAAGCCCAACGAACCGCGCGGCGACATCCTGCTGCCGACCGTTGGACACGCGATGGCCTTCATCGAAACCCTCGAGCGCCCCGAGATGGTGGGCGTCAACCCCGAGGTCGGGCACGAGCAGATGGCCGGGCTCAACTTCGCCGCCGGCATCGCGCAGGCCTTGTACCAGGGCAAGCTATTCCACATTGACCTCAACGGTCAGCGCGGCATCAAGTACGACCAGGACCTGGTGTTCGGCCATGGCGACCTGCAGAACGCGTTCGCGCTGGTGGACCTGCTCGAAAACGGCGGCCCGAACGGAGGCCAGACCTACACCGGTCCGCGCCACTTCGACTACAAGCCGAGCCGCACCGAAGACGTCGCCGGAGTGTGGACCAGCGCCGCAGCCAACATGCGCACCTACCTGCTGCTCAAGCAGCGGGCCGCGGCATTCCGCGCCGACCCCGAGGTACAGGCAGCCCTCGCCGCGTCGAAGGTACCTGACCTGTCGAACAACACCCTGGCCGTCGGCGAAAGCTACGACGATCTGCTGGCCGACCGCGGCTCCTACGAGGACTTCGACACCGACGCCTACTTCGGCGGCAAGGGCTTCGGCTTCGTGCACCTGCAGCAGCTGGCCCTCGAGCACCTGCTCGGCGCCCGCTAGCCCCTGTTGCCCTGGTGGCTAATGCAGGAATTTCGCCCGTGTTCTTGCCCTGCAATCGCGGGGCCGAGGACGAGTCCGCGCCCCCGATATCCTGAATTTGCCCCCACTACTGCGCATAACTCCTGCAAATTGTCGGCCGGCCGCATCGGTGCCCGCGTCTTTACGCCTAAGTCGGTGGCGGGCCGCACAGATTGCAGGAGTTATGCCCCGGCACTGCCTACTGGTCGCCGAGCACCGGCGAGTACGACTTCGACCTGTTCGAACTCGCCGTCGGACACTCCGCCGGGCTCCCCGCG
Organism: Cryobacterium aureum; assembly: GCF_002954245.1. Lineage (GTDB taxonomy): Bacteria > Actinomycetota > Actinomycetes > Actinomycetales > Microbacteriaceae > Cryobacterium > Cryobacterium aureum. The sequence goes on from NZ_PPTG01000005.1 coordinate 117,303, forward strand.
TGCTTGGTGCCGCCGAGCGGGCCGGCATCACCGCACAACTCGTCGACAGCTCCAACCGCGCCTGGCTGCCGGCCGGTATCGTCATCGCGCTGGTGCCGGCGGCCCCCGACTTTCGGTCCGTCATTCGGGAACAGTGCGCCGCGCATACCGTGGAAGGCGTCTGACCTCGGTTGCCGAGTCACGCGAACAGAACGACGGTCTGCGCACGTGCTAGCGGATAAGTGCATGCGTTTCTGCGCCTCGGATGGTGTCGCTCAAACTGCAACTCCCGAAGTCGACAGCTGTCGCAGATGGTTAGAACTGTGGAGGCAGGCATCTCCAACGACCCCACCTGGCCTATGTATCCGACTGCATTCAGTCGAGCTGCCCGATCATCTCATCGACGGCGGCCGCGCCCAAGCGCTCGTTGAGCACCATGAGCCCAGCTCCTCGGATGCCCGCATCGGAACCGCCTCGAGCTGGCACAATACTGAGGTGCTGATTGGCCAGGGGAATCGATCGCCGGTACACCACTTCGCGTATGCCAGCGATGATCTCCTGCACGTTGACACCCAACTGACCACCAACGACAACGACAGACGGGTTCAGGACGCTCACGCACATCGCGGTAACCTCGCCGATCGCTCGCCCCGCCTCGCGCGCAGCGGCAATCGCCGTGGCGTCGCCCATTCTGATGCGGTTGGTGACGTCACCGGGTTCGATAATTGCAGCCCCATCTCGACTTAGGTACGCGGCTATCGCCGGGGCGCTGGCCGTCGCCTCAAGGTCACGGTCATCGGCCGTGCCGGGCACCAGCACATGTCCGATATCGCCTGCGGAGCCCCGGGAGCCGCGCTGCAGTACTCCGCCCAGGATGATGCCCGCGCCAATTCCCGTGGACACCTTAATGAATACCAAATCGTCGACCGCGGGCCACTGGGTGGCTCGCTCGCCGAGTGCGAGGAGGTTCACGTCGTTGTCGACCAGAACCGTGGCCATCAGGCGCTGACGCACAAAAGCGGGGATGTCAAAGCCGTCCCAGCCGGGCATAATCGGGGGACGGATGGGCCGGCCAGTGGAATGCTCTACAGGGCCTGGCACCCCCACACCTATCCCCAACAAATCTCGCTGCTGACGACCGCTGGCGGCGAGTAGGCGCTCCGCCGTAGTGACGGCCCATGTCAGGATCTCAGTCGGGCCCTTGGCGATATCAATTACCCGGCTCTCCTGACGGAGCACGCTGCCGGAAAGGTTGAGCACGCCTACAGTACCGTGGGTGGCGCCAAGGTCGATTCCTATGCAGACCCTCGAGGCTTGATCGAACATTAGGCGCGCGGCGGGACGGCCGCCGGACGCCGCCGCAGTGCCTGTCGGGGTAACCAAGCCGATCGCTGTGAGCGCAGCCAGCCTGTTTACCACGCTGGTTCTCGCCAACCCTGTCTCGTCGACAAGCTCGGATCGCGTTCGCGGCCGTCCGTCACGGAGCAGTTGGAAGAGGTCGCCGGCACCGGATGAAAACATCTCTCGTATCCCAAATCGTGAAAAGACCAATGAGTAAAAAGAACTCTACCGGACCGATTGACAGCCTAAAAAGGCTATCTATTGACTATGAGATGTCATAAGTGTTACTTTCAATCCAGCAAGGACAAACTACAAGGAGGTAGAAGTGATGAAGTTCGCCTACGAAGCCAACGCATGGGGCGGTGTAGTGGGTACGCCCGGTGCAGTGACTGATCTCGGATCGGGTTTCTATGTAACGCCCGGAGACGTGCATCACACCATCGAGGCGATCGCTGCCGCTGGCTACACCGGAATCGAGTTGTTCGACGGCAACCTCCTTCCCTTCGAGGAATCGATCGACAGCTTCGTATCTGCCGTACACGCCAACGGCCTTGAAATCGCTGGGGTCTACACCGGCGGACAGTTCATCTATTCCGATGCCCAGGAGGACGAACTCGCCCGCTTTGATCGGTCCATTCGATTAGCCGCCTTGGCGGGCGCGCGCCACTACGTAATCGGCGGCGGCGCAGTGCGCTCCACCGGCCGCCGAGCACAGGACTACGAGACGGCCGGCGCCTTCCTCGACACCGTCGCCGAACGAGCACAGGCAGCTGGCCTCATTCCCAGCTACCACCCGCACCTTGGGAGCATTGCCCAAGCGCCGGATCAGATTGATGCCCTTTTCGCCGCCACCTCAATCGGTCTCTGTGCCGACGTCGCACACATCGCGGCAGGCGGTGGCGATCCCATAGCCGTCATCCGAAAATACGCCGACCGTCTGGCATATGTACACCTGAAAGACCTCGATCACCAGACCAACGCGTTCCTTCCTCTTGGTGCTGGCGACCTGGACCTGAATGCCATCATCGCTGAGATCGTCGACGCGGGGTATCACGACTGGATCACCGTCGAACTCGACGGTTACGAGGGCGACGAGGATGAAGCCGCCAAGAGAAGTCTCACATTTCTGCAAAATATAACGTTTACCGACCCAGCACGACCCTGAACACAATCACGATATTTCCGAGCAAAGGAGCATGGAGCATGAAAGTTACGTCAACACTTGTCGCTGTAGTGGCAGCCGCGGGTTTATTTGCACTGACGGGGTGCACCCCGTCAGCGCAATCCACCGCACCCGAGGTTGCACCCGAGGTCACCGCTCAGATCGATGCGGCCCTCGCGAACATTACCGGCAAGGTTTTTAGTACCGGTCCGAACGGCGAAGAGCCCGCCGCCGTCGACACCACGACAGTGACCGACGAACAGGCAAGCCAGATCGCGAGCATGGGTCTAACTGCCGCGATCGTGATGCACTACGGCGGAAACGACTGGGCGAACGCCCAAATCGCCGGCCTGAACGCGGAGTTCGACCGCCTCGGTATCGAAGTCATCGCAACCACGGATGCTAACTTCAACCCGGCCACGCAAGTCGCCAATATCGAGACGGTTCTAGCTCAGAATCCCGATATCATCGTTTCCATTCCCACCGACCCTGTGGCAACGGCTAGCGCCTACCGCAAGGCCAGTGAACAGGGCGTCAAACTGGTCTTTATGGACAATGTGCCCCAGGACTTCGTTGCCGGTCAGGATTATGTCTCGATGGTGTCAGCCGACAACTACGGTAATGGGGTCACCTCGGCATACCTCCTCGCCCGCTCACTCGGTGGCCAAGGAACGATCGGTGTGATCTATCACGAAGCCGACTTCTTCGTCACACAGCAGCGCTACGCTGGCTTCACGAAAACGATCGCCGACGAGTTCCCCGATATCAAAATCGTTCAGGAGCAGGGAATAGCCGGGCCTGATTTCGCCGGCGATGCCCAAGGCGTGGCCAACGCCATGCTCACCAAAAACCCCAACCTCGACGGTATCTGGGCTGTTTGGGACGTACCCGCGGAGGGCGTGATGGCCGCTGCCCGAGAGACCGGTCGCACCGATATCAAGATCGCCACCGAAGACCTCGGCACGAACGTCGCCATCGCTCTGGCCAAGAATCAGATGATCGTTGGCCTCGGAGCCCAGCTTCCCTATGACCAGGGAACCGCCGAAGCCGACCTCGCCGCGCTCAGCATGCTCGGGCTGGAGGTTCCGGCTTACGTCGCTCTTAGCTCGCTGCCCGTCGACCACAAGAACGTGCTTGAGGCTTGGGAGACCGTTTACCACTCGGCTCCGCCCGCTGCCATCAAGGATGCCTACGTCGACTAGTAACCGATGATCGCCTCGTGGGGCGGCCGAAAACGGTCGCCCCACGAGGCCTATTGAAAATTGATGATCCATAGAACTGTCGAGCCCCGGTGGCTCACGAAAGGTAGTCATGCAAGAGATTAATATCGCCATGATTGGTGGCGGATTCATGGGTAAGGCCCATTCCCTCGCCTATGCGGCGATGCCCATGTTCTTCTGGCCGTCTCCGGCGCGACCAATCAAGAAGATCATCGTCGACGTCACCGACGATCTGGCGCGCACTGCCGCCGAGCGGTACTCGTGGGACGGTTATTCGTCATCGTGGCGCGACGTCGTCAATGATCCCGGGATTGATGTCATCGATATCGCCACCCCGAATAACCTGCACGCCGAGATTGCCATCGCCGCGGCCGAGGCCGGCAAACACATCATTTGCGAAAAGCCTCTGGCCCCGACGGCCAGCGAAGCCCGCCGGATGTACGAGGCGGCCCAGAAGGCCGGCGTGGTAACGGCAGTTGCCTTCAACTACCGCCGCACCCCGGCTGTAGCGCTCGCTAAGAAGTACATCGACGAGGGCGCTATCGGCACCATTCTGAACTTTCGCGGCACCTACTTGCAGGATTGGAGCGCCGATCCGAACTCGCCGCTCAGCTGGCGTTTCCAGAAAGACATCGCCGGTTCGGGCGCCGTGGGCGACATCGGCTCGCACGTGGTCGACCTCGCCCGCTATCTGGTCGGCGAGATTTCCGAAGTTACCTCGCTGGTCTCGAACTTTATCCCCGACCGTCCGCTGCAGTCCGGTGGTTTTGACGCACTCGGCGGTTCCTCCACGTCTGACGGCCCGCGTGGCGCGGTCGACGTCGACGACGAGGCGATGTCGTTGATCAAGTTCCGGAATGGCGCGGTCGGCTCCCTCGAGGCAACGCGCAACGCCTGGGGCCGCAACAACTACATCACCTTCGAAATCCATGGCACTGAAGGCTCTATTTTCTTCAATTACGAGAACCGTGACGAGCTCCAGGTAGCGTTCAAGAATGACCGCGCCGATCGTCGAGGGTTTCGAACGGTATATACCGGCCCGAACACGCCGTATGGCGAGTCGCTCTGGCCTATCCCGGCGCTGGGTATCGGCTACAGCGAAACGAAGATCATCGAAGCCCACGACTTCCTCAAGGCAGTCGCTGAAGGCGGAACTGTCGAACCCAACTTCGCCGACGGCTACCAAGCCGCGCTCGTCGACGACGCCATACTTGAATCCGGCCGAACCGGTGAATGGGTGCGGGTTCCGGATGTGACCGACCCGAATGCCACCGATGACTGAGACTGCTGGCGCCCCTCCAGCGGTAAGAATGCGGGGCATCGTCAAGAGCTTCGGCCCGGTCGAGGTCCTGAAATCCGTCGACATGGACATCGTCGCCGGTGAGGTGCACGCCCTTGCCGGAGAGAACGGCGCGGGCAAGTCCACCCTGATGAAGGTCCTGCAAGGCGTACATCCGATTACCTCTGGCACCATCGAGGTCGCGGGCCAGCCGGTCGCCATTCGAACCACCGCCGACGCCGAACGGGCCGGCATCGGCATGGTCTTCCAGGAATTCAGCCTCATTCCCTCGATGACGGTGGCGCAAAACATCTTTCTCAATCGGGAGGTTCGCGGTAAATCGGGACTGGTTGACGACCGCGCTGCGGAAAAGGCGGCGCGCGAGATCTTTGATGGTCTGGGTGTCACGATCGATCCCAAGGCGCGGGTGGAGACACTCGGCACCGCATACTGGCAGCTGGTGGAGATCGCTAAAGCTCTGGCCAAGAACGCCAGCGTGCTGGTGATGGACGAACCCACGGCCAGCCTCGCCAAACACGAGGTCGAGAACCTCTTCGAACTGATTGACAAGCTCAAGAGCCGCGGCATCGCCATCGTCTATATCTCTCATCGGATGGACGAGATCCGCCGGGTCGCCGACCGCATCACGGTGCTGCGGGACGGCCGCGTCGTGCTCGCCGCCGGGGTCGCGCAACTGACCGCGGCTGAGATCATCGAAGCGATCATCGGCCGGAGGCTCGCCTCTGACCTGGTGTATCGCGACCGGCAACTGCCGGCCGATGCTCCGATCCTGCTGGAAGCCACCAACATCGGGAGCGGCCGCGTACTCAAATCAGTAAGCCTCACGATTCGGGCCGGAGAGATCGTCGGTCTCGCCGGGCTGATGGGCAGCGGACGCACTGAGTTCGCGCGCGTGGTCGCCGGCATGGACCGTCCCACCCGGGGAACGCTGAGTATCGATGGCAAACTCGTTCGCTTTAATACCCCGATCGCGGCCCAGCAGGCGGGCATCGCGCTCATTCCCGAGGACCGTCGCGATCAGGGGCTGGTGCTTGACCACTCCGTCTCCGACAATCTCGCTCTTCCCGTGCTTGACCGCGTGAAGTCAGGAGCCTTCCTCTCCATGACCAAGTTGCGCGAGCTGACCAATCAGCTCGTCACCCGCTTCGGCGTCAAGGTCGCCGACCCCTATGCGCCGGTCAGTCGGCTGTCCGGCGGCAACCAGCAGAAGGTCGTCGTGGCGAAATGGATCAACACACGCCCCCGGTTATTAGTGATGGACGAGCCCACCTCCGGTGTCGACATTGGCACGAAGACGGAGATCCTCGACATCGTGCGTGAATTCGCCTCCGAAGGTAACGCTGTGCTGTTCATTTCATCCGAATTACCAGAACTCCTCGCGGTCGCCGACCGCATCATCGTATTCCGCGAAGGACGCTCCGACCGCGAACTCCCCCGCGACGAGGTCACGAGTGAGGAACAGCTTCAACTCATAATCCAAGGAGAGGCAGCATGAGCAGCCCCACAACGGCCACCAGGCCATCCCTCATCTCACAAGCTCTAACTCGATTTGACTGGCGTAGCAACGTCATCTACATCGCCTTCGTGGTCGTGTTCATCCTGTTCGCCATCTTCCTCAGCAGCGACGGATTCCTGTCCACTAACAACATGCTGAACATCGTGCGGCAGACAGCAACAATTTCGATAATGGCTGTCGCGATGACCTTCGTGATCGCCACAGCTGAAATCGACCTCAGCGTCGGCTCGATCGCCGGCCTCGCCTCCGTCGTCACCGCCATGGCAACGACCCAATGGGGTCTCGTTCCCGGCATAATCGCCGGGTTACTCTCCGGGGCCGCTATCGGAGCAATTAACGGCGGACTCGTAGCCCTACTGAAGGTCCCGTCCTTCCTAGTGACGCTGGGTATGCTCGGCCTTGCAGCGGGGCTCGCGCAGTGGATCACCTCCTCGGCACCCCAGCCCATCGGCAACCCTCTGTATGTGCAGATATTCGGCGGTGGCGACTTTGGTCCAATTCCCGGTCTCCTCGTCTGGACGGTCGTGGCCGTCGCGATCGGATGGATCGCGATGAACCGGACGAGTTTCGGACGCCGTGTGTTGGCGACCGGCGGAAATCCCACCGCGGCCGCCTACACCGGCATTCGCACAGCACGGATTAAATTCACCGTGCTACTCCTCTCCGGTATCGCCGCCGCTATCGCCGGGATGCTCTACGCCGGCCGGCTCGAGTCAGGCCGGTTCCAGTGGGGCCAGGGTGACGAACTCACAGTCATCGCCGCAGTAATTCTCGGCGGTACAAGCCTCTTCGGAGGCCGGGGGGCGATCATCGGTACGCTCGTCGGCTCGCTCTTCATGGGCCTCATTAACAACGGTCTCATCCTCGCCGGGCTCGACGTCGCCCAGCAGTCGGTCGTGCGTGGCGCGATCATCATCGCAGCGGTCGCTCTGTCGAGGAAGAAGTGATTGCCCGGCCGCTCCGGAGCGGCATAATAGGAACCGGCTTTATGGGACGTGTACATACGCGCGCCGTGCGTTCAGTAGGCGGCGTCGTCGTCGCCTACGCCGGCCGCGATGCCGACCGAACACGACTAGCCGCTGACGAAGAGAACGTACCGTTGGCTCTCACGCCAGAAGAGTTGATCGCCCATCCGGACATCGATCTGGTGCACATTTGCACTCCAAACGCGCAGCACGTTCCACTAGCCCTGGCCGCGATTGCCGCGGGCAAGCACGTTGTATGCGAGAAACCACTAGCCCTCACCGCCGACGATGCCCTACTGCTCCAGCGCGCGGCCGATGATGCCGGAGTCGTAAACGCCGTGCCCTTCGTCTACCGCTTCTATCCGACGGTTCGCGAAGCAAAGGCCCGAATCGCGGATTCGGGCGAACGCATCTGGCTCGCGCACGGCCACTACCTGCAGGACTGGCTCTCGGAGCAGTCGAGCTACAACTGGCGGGTGACGGACGCGGGATCCCGTGCCTTCGCCGACATAGGTGTGCACTGGTGCGACCTCTTCGAATTCACTACCGGTCATCGCATAGAAAAATTGCTCGCGCAGAGCTCTCGGCTACATGACACTCGTCTCTCGGACGCAGGCGAGGTCCCTGTCTCTACAGAAGACGGCGTGACCATGATGTTCCATACAGATCGCGGTGCCACAGGCTCTGTCGTAATCTCCCAAGCCAGCCCCGGGCGCAAGAACCAGCTGTGGATGTCGCTCGATGGCGAACACCGCTCGTATGCCTTCGACCAGGAAAATCCAAACGGTCTGTGGATCGGGTCGACTTCAGGAATCTCCATCATTCCGAAGGGCCTCGAGACTGTGAACCACGCTGCCGCCGCCCCCTACGTCACCGTACCGTCCGGACATCCGCAGGGCTACCAAGATTGCTTCGGACTATTCATGCGAGATGTGCATTCTGTGATCAAGGGCAAGGTCGTCAATGGCCTTCCCACCTTTGCTGATGGTGTGCGCGCGGCCCAGCTGACGGACGCGGTAATCGAGTCTTCGAAATCGGGTCACTGGGTCGACGTAATACCAACTCGTCAGCCGACCTCGAGGGCCGCATGAGCCAGCCGGCGCACCCCGTCACGTTATTCACGGGCCAATGGGCAGACCTCCCCTTCGAGGAGGTGGCACGGCTCGCGGCTTCGTGGGGCTATGACGGTCTCGAGATCGCCGCGTCGGGCGACCACCTAGACCTCAAGCGCGCCGATGAGGATGCCGCGTACCTCGCATCCCGCCTAGAAATTCTAGACCGGTACGGCTTGAAGGTCTTTGCTATCTCGAACCATCTCGCCGGGCAAGCTGTCTGCGACGCACCCATCGACTTTCGGCATCAGGCGATCCTGCGCCCCTACGTGTGGGGAGACGGTGAGGCTGAAGGCGTGCGGCAACGGGCGGCAGAGGATATGAAACGTGCTGCGCGCGTTGCCCGAAAGCTCGGCGTCGACACCGTTGTGGGATTCACCGGTTCGTCGATTTGGCCGTACGTCGCAATGTTTCCGCCGGTGCCAGCATCGGTCATTGAAGCCGGCTACGACGACTTCGCCGCACGATGGAATCCAATTCTCGATATCTTCGACGACGAGGGCGTTCGATTCGCGCACGAGGTACATCCCGGTGAGATCGCCTACGACTACTGGACAAGCGTGCGAACTCTTGAGGCGATCGGCCATCGCACGGCGTTCGGCTTCAACTGGGATCCGAGCCACATGATGTGGCAAAACATCGATCCTGTCGGATTCATCTGGGACTTCCGAGACCGCATTTACCACGTGGACTGCAAGGACACCCGCCTGCGCCCAGCCAACGGCCGGGCCGGCGTTCTGGGTTCCCACCTGGCCTGGGGCGACCCGCGGCGGGGCTGGGATTTCGTATCGACTGGACACGGCGACGTGCCATGGGAAGACGCATTCCGAGCCCTGGAGTCGATCGGCTACAGCGGGCCCATCTCGATCGAGTGGGAGGATGCGGGAATGGACCGGCTCCACGGTGCGGCTGAGGCAATCGAGTTCGTTCGTTCCAAGCTGTGGACCCGGCCGACCGACTCATTCGACGCGGCGTTCACGAACCAATGACGACGCCACCGGAGTCGGCGTTCGTTGTCTATGCCCAGATACGGGTGTCTGAAGCGAAGCGCGACAGGTTTCTCACGCATATCCTGAAGCTTGCCGAGCGATCCCTCGCCGATGAGACAGACTGTTTGCAGTACGACGTGATCGAACTCGATCGCGCGCCCCTGCTTTTTGGGGTCTACGAGGTTTACCGCACTCCGGCTGCTTACGACGTACACCAGGCCTCGGTTCATTTCAGGGAGTGGGAGATCGTGGCCAAGGGCGTTATCGAAGTCGATGGTCTCGACGTCCAAACCGGCCGGTTGGTAATGACGACAGTCAGATGACACACACAACACTCGGCCAAGAAGCAGACTGTCAAGCACCAGGCGTCGCGATGCTAAGAATTTTCACACCCGAAGTCGCGCGCAGTATCCCTCTCGCTTGCCGTATTGCTGGCAGGCCACCTCACGCTGTTTGATATCGGCCGGCCGCCACGGGCCTTCCATATGGTGCAGGCAATAGCGCGCGCCTGCACGTACGTGGCGACGACCCGACGAGCACAGCCACAGGGCCGGCCCGCACCGCCGCGAGCAGCCGCGCCTTGCGGGGCTCTGTTTTCGCTTCGTGAATATCCGGCGCTCCCGAAGCGCTCGCCTTCGTGCGGTCGCTCGCCTTTGACGCACCGACCGATGCGTTCGATGCGGCGTTCAGTACGCGCCGCTGACCGCTTGCGTGCGCCGGACATCCGTTTGTCACTGCCCCCCATTCGGGCCGGCAGGGCCGGCTCTCAGCGGCCTCCCAGCCGGTCTGAACCCGACCGTTAGGCGCGCGCGCTAACGTCGTAGGCAACGGCTGCTCCGGCGGCACAGCGACGAACGAATGGTGAACACCCGCATGAGCACTTCCGGCCAGTCCCGTCCGCCCAAGAAAGACCGCCGCGAGGAGGCCCGCGAACACGCCAGGCTGATGCGCGCCGAACAGGTCAAACGGGACAAACGTCGTCGCCTCTTCCTACGCGGCGGCATCGGCATCGGGCTGCTCGCCGTCGTCGCCATCGTCGCCCTGGTAATCGTGAACAACGTCACCGCGCCGGCGGCGCAGGGGCCGGCCAACATGGCCAGCGACGGAATCCTGCTCGGCAGCGACGGAACCACAGTCTCCGCGGCCACATCGCCCCCCCTCGCCGCCGACGCCGATCCGGTCGCGACCGACCAGACGGCCCTGACCGACACGGCGAACATCGTGATGTACGTCGACTATCTCTGCCCCAGCTGCGGTGCCTTCGAGACCACCAACAGTGAGCAGATCACCAGTTGGGTCACGGCTGGCAACGCCACGGTCGAGATCCACCCGATCTCGATTCTCGACCGCCTGTCGTCGGGCACCAATTACTCCACGCGTGCCGCCAACGCCGCCGCCTGTGTGGCCGAGTACGACCCCAACAACTTTCTGGCCTTCAACTCGGCAATGTTCGCCGACCAGCCCGCCGAGAACTCGACCGGTCTCCCGGACGCCGAGCTGACCGCCCTCGCCCAGGGAGCCGGGGTAGCCTCCACCGATGTCGCCAGCTGCATCACCGACCAGACCTTTGCCGGCTGGGTCGAAGCGGCGACGCGGCGCGCGCTCGATGGGCCCATCCCCAACTCCGACATTGAGCAAGTCAAGGGAACCCCCACCGTGCTGGTGAACGGCGTGAGCTACCCCGATTCCATCACCGACGCCGCCGCCTTCGAGGCGTTCGTGACCGCGCAGACGACCGCCGCGGCCGGGTCGGGCAAGTAGTCCGGGCTTCTGCACGGCGCCGCGGGAGTTGCGCCGCTGCGCGGGCGGCGCAACTCGAGCGCACTGGCGCGGCTCCCGCGTCGCGCGTGGCGACGGAGCTACGGCCAGACCCGAAGTCCCGCGCACTGGCGTACCTCCCGCATACCGTGACACACGCCAAACGGATGCTCGATCAAACTCGCGCGTACCGGCGCAGCCCCCGCGCAGCGTGGCCCGGCCGAACGGACGCCCTCCCCCGCAGCCCCCGCGCAGCGGCGCAGCCCCCGCGCACCGTGGGCCGGCCGGCCGAACGAACGGCCGAACGCTAGCCCAGAGTGAGCCCGGCCCACAGGCCGAGCGCGGCAGCGGCAACGGATGCCAGCAGCATGCCCAGTCCATTGGCCAGCGCGGCCAGATACCGATGCGCCTGCGCCAGCCGCACGGTCTCGAAACTCGCCGTGCTAAACGTCGTGTACCCGCCGAGCAGGCCGACACCCAGAACCAGGCTCCACTCCGGCGCGAGCAGGAAATTCGTGGCCAGGCCGGTGACGAGGCCGAGCAGCAGCGAGCCGCTCACATTGATGATGGTGGTGCCATACGGAAACGCGCCGCCGAGGCGAGTACGCACGAGGCCGTCCAGAAACAGGCGGGCGGACGCGCCCACGCCGCCAGCCGCAGCGACGGCCAGGAACAGGAGCGGGGTCATCCGTTCTCCCCTCGAGCGGATGCGCCCTCGCCGCGCGTGCGAAGGTGCAGCGCCGCGCCCAGCACGATTCCGAGCCAGGTAGCAAGGCCGCCGAGCAGAAGCGTGCCCAGCGCGTAGGCGATGGCCAGTCCGACGGCGCCGCCGTGAAGGAGCAGGGCGCTGTCGGTGGCGAGGGCGCTGTAGGTCGTGAATCCGCCGAGCAGGCCGGTGCCGAGCAGCAGGCGTGCGGTGCGGCGGCCTCCGGCGTCGTGTCCGCGGCGCACGAGCGCCTCGAGCAGCAGCCCGAGCAGCAGGGATCCGAGCAGGTTGATGCCGACGGTAGTCAGCGGCAGGTGGGCGCCAGCGAGATCGATGGGCGGCAGCACGAGCCCGAGGGCCTCGCGGAGGGCGGTGCCCACGGTCCCGCCGAGAAAAACGAGGCCGAGGTAGCGCCAGCTTAGATGCACTGCTCCTGGCGTGTTCGTAGCGATGGGTCACCTACCTGTTGCACTGCGTAGGAACCATCAGCGCGGGCAGTTTGAGCGGATGCTCGGGCGGGATCCATCGCCGTGGCCAGAATACACGCCCGAGTCGACGGACTTCTTGAAGACAGGCGGTCGCAAATGATCGAGACGGTCGAACGGATGCTGCGGCCCTCAGCAGACCAGACCCGGCTCAGACGGCGGCGAGCACTCCCGCGACGGCGTTCAGCGAACCGGGAACCAGACTGTAGTACGACCAGGTGCCGCGCTTGGCTCGACTAAGAAAACCCGCCTCGACCAGCACCTTCAGGTGGTGCGAAATGGTGGGCTGGCTCAGGGTGAGCTGGTCGGTCAGGTCGCAGACGCAGGCTTCCTGGTCGGTGTGCGCCGACACGATCGAGAGGATGCGCAGCCGGGCCGGGTCGGCGAGGGCCTTGAGCGAGCGGGCCAGGGCGTCGGCGTGGTCGGGGGCGATGGCCGCGCGGGCCAGCGGCGAGGAGCAGGCATCCGCTTGAGTGATGTCGGTCAGTGGCAGCGTCTGGGTGGACGTCATCTGAACACACCCTCCTTAGATTGACATTGGTCGATGCAATGTTCTAGCGTGGACATCGACAACGATCAATGTTACCGCGAATCGCTGTCGTCAATACTTGGAGATTCGTGAGCAGCACCGCACCAGCCCCCACCCGACTCGGCGCGATCGACCGGTTACTGCCGGTGTGGATTCTCGCCGCCATGGGCCTCGGCCTGCTGCTCGCCGTGTACGTGCCCGCCGTCGGCGACTTGCTGCACGCGTTCACGATCGGGTCGATCAGCGTGCCGATCGCCATCGGGCTGCTCGTCATGATGTACCCCGTGCTGGCCAAGGTGCGCTACACGGATGCCCGCGCCGTCGCCGGCGACAAGCGACTGCTGGTCTCCTCCCTGCTACTGAACTGGCTGGTCGGGCCGGCCCTCATGTTTGCCCTGGCCTGGATCTTTCTGCCCGACCTGCCGGAATACCGCACCGGGCTGATCATCGTCGGGCTCGCCCGTTGCATCGCAATGGTGCTGATCTGGAACGACCTCGCCTGCGGTGACCGCGAAGCCGCCGCCTTTCTGGTGGCTGTGAACTCGGTCTTCCAGGTCGTGGCGTTCGGCGCGCTCGGCTGGTTCTACCTGCAGGTGCTTCCCGGCTGGCTCGGCCTGCCGACGACGAGCGCGGAGTTCTCGATCTGGGCCATCACCGCGAGCGTGTTGGTGTTCCTGGGCATTCCACTGCTGGCCGGTTATTTGTCTCGCCGCATCGGCGAGGCCCGGCGCGGCCGCGACTGGTATGAGGCCAAGTTCTTGCCCCGGGTTGGACCGTTTGCACTCTGGGGCCTGCTGTTCACGATCGTCATGCTGTTCGCGCTGCAGGGCCAGCAGGTCATCGATCACCCCGGCGATGTCGCCCGCATCGCGCTGCCGATGCTGGTGTACTTCGCGGTGATGTTTTTGGTCGGCTTTGTCACCGGACGCCTCTTGCACATGACCTACGAGCGCACCACGACACTCGCCTTCACCGCCGCCGGCAACAACTTCGAGCTCGCCATCGCTGTCGCGATCGGCACGTTCGGTGCGCTCAGCGGGCAGGCCCTGGCCGGTATCGTCGGTCCGCTGATCGAGGTTCCGGCGCTCATCGCCCTGGTTTACGTTGCCCTCTGGCTGAAGCCCCGGCTTTTTCCCGTCGAACGGATGCCTGCGGCCGCGGCATCCGTTCCTACCCTCGTCTAAACGAAAGAAGACAATGAAACCCTCCGTACTGTTTGTCTGCGTACACAACGCCGGACGCTCGCAGATGGCCGCCGGCTTTCTGACCGCACTGTCGCGGGGGCGGGTCGAGGTGCTCTCGGCCGGCTCAGAACCCAAGGACCAGATCAACCCGGTGGCGATCGCCGCGATGGCCGAAGAGGGCATCGATATCGCGCACAACGTGCCGAAGATTCTCACGACCGAGGCCGTCAAGCAGTCCGACGTTGTCATCACCATGGGCTGCGGCGACGCCTGCCCGATCTTTCCGGGCAAGCGGTACGAGGACTGGAAGCTGGACGACCCGGCTGGCCAGGGCATCGAAAGCGTGCGGCCCATTCGCGACGAAATCAAAGCGCGCATCGAGGCGCTCCTCGCCGAGATTCTGCCGGTCGAGGCCTAAGCATGCTGCCCGGCCTGACCTACCCCGAAGAGTCGCTCAGGCGCCTCTCTGGGGACCTCGCCGAGCGGTTTCACGGCATTTTTGCCGCCGAGACCGTCGAGCGCTACGTGCTCGAGTCTCATACCGGGCTGCTACGCACGTCGAGCGTGAAGGCGCACCTGACGATCCGCACGGCACGCTTTGCTCGCGAGCGCCTCACCGCGCTGGCCCAGGCCAAGGGTGCCTTTGAGCGCCCGGTCCCCGAGGTTCTGTTCGTCTGCGAGCAGAATGCCGGTCGTTCGCAGATGGCAGCGGTGTTCACCAACGCCCTATCGGGTGGCGCGGTGCACGTGCGCTCGGCCGGATCGATGCCGTCGTCTGAGCTGAACCCGACCATGGTGGCGGTGATGAGCGAACTCGGCCTCTCGATGGACGAGGCATTTCCGAAGCCGCTCACCGACGACGTCGTGCAGGCCGCCGACGTCGTGATCACCATGGGCTGCGGGGACGCCTGCCCGATCTACCCCGGCAAGCGCTACGTCGACTGGGAACTCGTCGACCCGGCCGGCCAGCCGATCGACGAGGTACGCCGCATCCGCGACCAGATCAGGGCCAATGTCGTCGAGATGCTGGCCGGACTAGGCGTCACCCCCACCGTCTGAGTCCCTCGCTCGTTCTGTCCGGGGCCCGGGCCCGGAACGCGGGCCCAGTTTATAAGCTGGGCCCCGGACTACAACGTGGGCCCGGCGGTCTGATGCCCCGCCCGAGCGGGTTTGCGGGCGACCCGCGGCATCCGTCGTGCTCGAGGCGTCGAACGGGCCACATCGCGGATGCGCGCGCCCACTCCTATGGACGGGGCCCGGGCCCCGTCCGTGGGCCCAGTTTATAAGCTGGGCCCCGGACTACAAGGTGGGCCCCACAAGCGGATGCCCGCCCAGCCGGCACCCGCCCGGCCGTCGGCGTCGCTACGCGAGCGTCAGGAACAACTTCTCGAGCTCGGGCACCGTCAGCGAGTTCTCGTTGTCGGGATTCGCGATGCAGTCGCGCATCGCGGTCGACACAATGACGAAGCCGGCCTTGTCGAGCGCGCTCGACACCGCGGCGAGCTGGGTGACTACATCGCGGCAATTGCCGCCGCCCTCGACCGCGGCGATCACGGCGGTCAGCTGCCCCTGCGCTCGACGCAACCGGTTGAGGATCTTTTTCTGCTCAGCGGCCCGAACGTCGTCCATCTCAGGCCCCCTGCTCGGTGGGTAGTCCGGCCTGCTGCCAGGCCGTCGTGCCGCCGGTGATGTTCACGGCGTCATGGCCGTGGGCCGCCAGGTACTCGGCGACCTGGGCGCTTCGACCGCCGAGGGCGCAGATGACGTGCACCGGTACATCCGCTGGAATCTCGCCGATTCGTGCCACGACCTCGCCCATCGGAATGTGCACGACGCCGGGTACGTGGGCGGCTTCGTATTCCCACGGTTCACGCACGTCGATGACGACGGGCTCGGCCAGGGCATTCAGCTCGGTGACGGTGATCTCTTTCATGCGAGGACCCTTTCAGTAATGGGGGAAACAACAAGGCTAGACGTTCCGGCCAGCCAGGTGCGATGGCCGCCGTCAAGGTTCTGCACATCGAAGCCGTTCTGGGCGAGAACGCGCGCGGCGGTGTGGCCGCGCTGGCCCACCTGGCAGTGCACGATCAACGGCACCCGCGGCAACTCATCGAGCCGACCGCGCAGCTCGTCGAGCGACACGTTGAGCGCGCCCGGGATGCTGCCGGCCGCGAATTCGCCGGCCGATCGCACGTCGATCAGCACGGCGCCGTTCGCCCGCGCCGCCTCCAGTTCGTGCCATTGCAGGTTCACGCTCGTGCCCTCGGCCAGGTTCGAAGCCACATAGCCGAGCTGGTTGATCGGGTCTTTCGCCGAGGCATACTGCGGCGCGTAGGCAAGTTCGAGACGCGTCAAAGCGGATGCGCTCAGCCCGGCCGCCATCGCGACCGCCAGCACGTCGATGCGCTTGTCCACCCCGGCACCGCCCACGATCTGCGCGCCGAGAATGGCATCGGACTCGGCGTCGATGAGCAGCTTGATGGACATGCCCTCCGCGCCGGGAAAGTAGCCGGCGTGGTTGGCTGGATGGGTGTGCGCGATGCGGTGGGCGCGGCCCGCCGCGACGAGGCGCTTCTCGCTCCAGCCGACCACGGCCACGGTGAGGCCGAAGATCCCCAGGATTCCGGTGCCGAGCGCGGGGGTGGCCTGCTCGGGGGTGCCGGCGATGCTGTCGGCCACGGAGCGGCCGTGTCGGTTCGCGAGGCCCGCCATGGTGACGAGCGTGCCGGCCCCGCTGACGGCATCCGTTTTCTCGACGCCGTCGCCGACGGCGAAGATGCGCGGGTCGCTCGTAGCCTGGGTGCCGTCGACCCAGATGCCGCCGCTACCCCCGATACGGAGGCCGGCCTGCGCGGCCAGGGCCACTTCGGGGCGCACCCCGCTTGCGTCGATCACGAGGTCGGCCGGCACTGTGCTGCCGTCGCTGAGCAGGGTGCTCGGGCCCGAAGCCCCGGTGACCGTGGTATTCAGGCGCACGTCAACGCCGCGTTCGCGCAACCGATCGAGAACGGGGGCGGCCATTTCGGGGTCGAGCGGGGTGAAGATCTGCGGCCCGCGCTGTACGAGGGTCACCTGCACGCCGCGGTGCACGAGGTTTTCGACGGCTTCAAGGCCGATGAATCCACCACCGATCACCACAGCGGATGCCGCGCCCGTCTGCGCGAGCACCGCCGTGATGTGGTCGACGTCGTCGACCGTTCGGAGCGTGTGGGTGGGTACGGTGTTGTCTCCAGATGCGTTCGAGCGGGCCGAGGCGCCGGCCGCGAGCACGAGACGGTCGTAGTGTTCGACGCTTTCTACTCCGGTGAGCAGGTTGCGCACCGAGACGGTCTGGGCGTGTCGGTCGATCTGCATGACCTCGGTATCGATGCGCACATCGAGTGCAAAACGGGCCCCGAGGGAGTCGGGGGTCTGCAGCAGCAGATCACCGCGATCACGGATGATTCCCCCCACGAAATACGGCAGTCCACAGTTCGCGAACGACACGTAATGGCCGCGCTCGAACACGATGATCTCGGCCCTCTCGTCGAGCCGCCGCAACCTGGTCGCCGCTGACATTCCGCCCGCAACTCCGCCTACGATGATAATTTTCACGTGTTCCTCCGGGTCAATGATACCCCAGAGGGTATATGCACACAAGCCTGCGGGCGTGCGAGGCGGCATCCGCTCACCCGGGCCCACCTTATGAACCCAGGCCCAGTTTATATACTGGGCCCGGGGACGGGGCCCGGGCCCCGTCCCAAGAAGGAACCACTCGCACGCAGCAGTCAGGCGGGCAGCGCGCGGAAACCGCGCAGGCGCAGGCTGTTCGTCACCACAAAGATCGAGGACAGCGCCATCGCGGCCCCGGCGATGAGCGGGTTCAGCAGCCCGGCCATCGCGAGCGGAATCGCCGCGACGTTGTAGGCGAACGCCCAAAACAGGTTCGCCTTGATCGTCGTGAGCGTGCGTCGCGCCAAGCGGATGGCATCCGCTGCGGCCAGCAGATCGCTGCGCATCAGTGTGAGGTCGCTCGCCTCAATAGCCACGTCGGTGCCCGACCCCATGGCAATCCCGAGGTCGGCGGTCGCCAGAGCGACGGCATCGTTCACGCCGTCCCCGACCATGGCGACCACGTGTCCCTGAGCCTGCAACTCGGCAATCACCCGCGCCTTGCCTTCGGGCAGCACCCCGGCGGTGACGTCGGTGATGCCGACCTCGGCGGCGACACTCTGCGCGACGGCAGCATTGTCACCGGTGACGAGCATGGGAGTGAGCCCCAGGGCCCGAAACCGGGCCACCGCCAGAACGCTCGTGGGCTTGAGGGTGTCGGCGACGGTGAGCACGCCGCGCACCCTGCCCTCCCAGGCCGCCATGACGGCGGTCGTGCCGAGCGCCTCGGCCGTGGCCATCACGGCCTGCATCTCGACCGGCACCACCAGCCCCCATCGTTCGACCAGCCAGGCCGGCCGTCCAACCAGCACCAGGCGTCCGTCAACCAGCGCCTGCACGCCCAGCCCCTGCTCCGACACAAACTCCGACGACGCGGGCACCTCGCCCAGGCGCGATACAGCGCCCGCCGTGATCGCGCGGGCGATCGGATGCTCCGACCCGCTTTCCGCCGCGCCCGCCAGTCGCAGCAGCTCATCGACAGAACCGCGCTCGAGCGGCTCTACAGTCGACAGCGTCATGCGCCCGGTGGTGATCGTTCCGGTCTTGTCGAGAACGATCGTGTCGACGCGCCGCGTGGATTCCAGAACCTGCGGCCCCTTGATCAGAATGCCGAGCTGCGCTCCGCGCCCGGTTCCCACCAGCAGTGCGGTGGGTGTGGCCAGACCGAGCGCGCACGGGCAGGCAATAATCAGGGTCGCGACGGCAGCAGTAAAGGCGAAAGACGCTCCGGCGCCGACCAGCAGCCAGCCAGCCAGAGTTGCGAGCGCGAGAACGATCACGATCGGCACGAACACGCCGGAGACCCGGTCGGCCAGGCGCTGCACCTCGGCCTTGCCGGTCTGCGCCTGCTCCACGAG
This sequence comes from Cryobacterium aureum, assembly GCF_002954245.1. Lineage (GTDB taxonomy): Bacteria > Actinomycetota > Actinomycetes > Actinomycetales > Microbacteriaceae > Cryobacterium > Cryobacterium aureum. The sequence goes on from NZ_PPTG01000005.1 coordinate 136,558, forward strand.
CCTGCCGATATGGGCGAGCTCGGTGTCAGCGCCGACCCGCGTGGCCTGCACCACGAGTCGCCCGCCGGAGTTCAGCGTGGCGCCCACAACGCTGTCGCCTGGCCCTACCTCGATCGGCACCGATTCGCCGGTGAGCAGGCTCGCATCGATGGCGCTGGAACCATCCACGACCACGCCGTCAGTCGCGACCTTCTCCCCCGGCCGCACCACAAACTGGTCGCCAACCACGAGCAGCGCGGTGCTGATGCGACTCTCCACACCATCGCGCCACAGCGTGGTCTCCTTCGCGCCGAGCTCGAGCAGCGCCTGAAGCGCCGCGCCGGAGTTGCGCTTGGCCCGCGCTTCGGCGTAGCGACCGGCCAGAATAAACACGGTGACAGCGGATGCCACCTCCAGATAAATTTCGTCGGCGCCACCACCACCGATGAAGGTGAAACTCATGGTCATTCCCGCTACACCGGCCATGCCGAAGAACAGGGCATAGAGCGACCAGCCGAGGGCGGCGAGCACGCCGACACTGACCAGGGTGTCCATGGTTGCGGCGCCGTGGCGGGCGTTCACCCAGGCGGCGCGGTGGAACGGCCAGGCGCCCCAGATGGCAACGGGGGCCGCGAGAGTCAGGGCCAGCCACTGCCAGTTCGTGAACTGCAGCACAGGAATCATTGACATGGCGGCGACCGGCAGGGTCAACGCTGCCGAGATCAGCAGTCGCTGGCGCAGGGCCGCAACCTCGAGGGAGCCCGCATCGGCGACGACAGCAGGAGCCGGCAATGCGGCCGTATAACCGGTGGCTTCGATGGTCTTGATGGCATCGTCGACACTCGTGCCGACCGGCACGAATACGCTCGCTTTTTCGGTGGCGTAGTTGACCGTGGCTTCGACTCCGGGCATCCGGTTGAGCTTCTTCTCAATGCGCGCGGCGCACGAGGTGCAGGTCATGCCCCCGACGAGCAGGTCAACCTGTTGGCCGTCGATCATCAGGCTGCGGCTACCAGCTGGTAGCCCGCCTCCTCCACGGCCGCGGCGACGAGGGCTCGGTCGAGCTCCGAGGCGCTCGTGACGGTGACCTGCGAGGTACCACCCTTGACGAGGGCGACGGTGACGGTTTCGGCGCCCGGGATAAGCCCGATCTCTTCGGTCACACTCGCGACGCAGTGGCCGCAGGTCATTCCGTCAACGCCGTAGGTGGTCGTCGTGTTCATGGTTATGCCTCACTGTCTTCTACCCCCGAATGAGTATCATTCGAGCATACCCCTTGGGGGTACCATTTCCCACTATATACCCCGAGGGGGTACAGTAATGATCATGAACGAGTCAGACACTCACGACGGCCCGCATGGCTACATCTCCAACAAGGACGCCTACTTGAAGCGTCTGCGTCGCATCGAGGGTCAGGCCCGCGGCCTGCAGGGCATGGTCACCGACGATAAGTACTGCATCGACATTCTGACCCAGATCTCGGCCATGACGAGCGCCCTCGAATCGGTCGCTCTCGGCCTGCTCGATGATCACCTCAACCACTGTGTTCTGCACGCGGCCATGGCCGGCGGCACCGAAGCCGAGGCCAAGCTGCAGGAGGCATCTGCGGCCATTGCCCGGCTGGTTCGCTCCTAAAGGACCGGACCTTTGGCCCTAGTCGCCGGGCAACATCGCGCGCGACACTGTTAATACATAGAGACCAGCGTGCCCATTCGGGAAGGACCACCATGAACCTGCCGCACAGCGCGCCCCAGACGACGGCCGAGGCGACGCCGGCCGTTCCCATTCGCGTTTTCATTCTCGACGACCACGAGCTGGTGCGTCGAGGCCTGCGTGAACTGCTCGAGGGCGAAGGGTTTGACGTCGTCGCTGACAGCGGCCTGGCGGCGGAAGCCACCGTGCTGATCCCGAAGCTGCGCCCCGACGTGGCCATTCTCGACGCCCGCCTGCCCGACGGCACCGGCATCGAGGTCTGTCGCGACGTGCGCTCGGTTAATCCGGCCTTGCAGTGCCTCATTCTCACGAGCTACGACGACGAGCAGGCACTGCGCGGCGCTGTGCTGGCGGGCGCGGCCGGCTACGTACTGAAAGAGATTCGCAGCACCGACCTGCTCGGCAAGATCCGCCGCGCTGCCGCCGGTGAATCCCTGTTCGACCCGATGCTCAAGGCGAGCATCATCGCCGGCCTGGCCGATCCACAAGACGCTCGCCTCGCGTCGCTCACCGCGCAGGAACGCAAGGTGCTCGACCTCATCGGCGAGGGACTAACCAACCGTGAAATCGGTCAGACCATGTTTCTGGCCGAGAAAACGGTCAAGAATTATGTGTCTTCGATGCTGGCGAAGCTGGATTTTCAGCGCCGAACCCAGGCTGCCGTGTACGTTGCGAAACGTGGAGACGAACACCAACGGTAATCTCCGGCACCGGCGCCGACCAGCGCAGCCGCGTCCCCTCGCCAGGAGCGCTGCGTACCGAGAATTTGCCGCCGAGCAGCGCCGCCCGCTGTTTGAGGTTGTCCAGGCCGCTGCGCCGGGTAGGTTTGCTGAAACCACAACCGTTATCGGCGATGACGAGCTTGATACGGTCGTCCTGGGCGTCGACCGAAATCTCGATCATGCTCGCCTGCGAATGCCGCGCAGCATTGCTGAGGCCCTCCGAGATCACCGCGAGCAGGCTGCTGGCGAGGTCATCGGTCAACGGCGCATCGATCGGCCCAGACAAGCGGATGCGCGGCGCAAACGGCAGACTCGCCGCCCCCTCCTTGATCACGGCCAGAATGCGACTACTGAGCGTTCCGGTGTCCTGCGCCATGCCGCGCAGCGAATAGATCGTGTCGCGCAGCTCCCGAATGGTGTCGTCAAGCTCGTTCGTGACGGCGTTGATACGGTCCAGCGCGATCGGATCATTGGTGAACCGCCGCAAACTCTGCATGCTCAGCCCGGCGGCGAACAGCCGCTGAATGACCAGGTCGTGCAGGTCGCGGGCGATACGGTCGCGGTCACCGAGCACGGCCTGCTCTTCGCGCATACGGTGCACGGAGGCCAGCTCGAGCGCGAGCGACACCTGGGTGCCGAAGACCGCGCTCATCTCCACATCGGTGAGGCTGTATCCAACGGATGCCGGTGCGCGCGACAGCAGAATCACGCCCTGCCCGTCGCCGGCCGGCCCCAGGGCGGCAATGAGGGTGGACCCCAGGTGCGACCACTCAGCAGCCGAGCCGGGCGCGGCATCCGTTATCTGAAGCGGCGGAGTGGCGAGCGTGGCGGACCGGCCGGTGGCCTGCAGCTCGGCCAGCACCCCGGGTTGCAACAGCACGGTGGTGCCGACCAGTCCCGCCGCAGTCGTGCCGTCCGGCGCAGCGGCCGCAGCTGCGCAGTACAGGCTGTCATCGGTGGGAAACCCGATCACGGCCAGTTCGGCACCGGAAGCCACGAGTACGCGCTGAACGACCAGGTCGAGGCCGTTATCGTCACCCTCAACCGGTCGCAGCAGATCCCGGCCCATCGCGGCCACCGCTTCGAGCCAGCGTGAGCGCGCACGAGACTCGTCGTAGAGGCGGGCGTTTTCGATCGTTACGCCGGCGGCCGCGGCGAGCGCCACGGCCAGCGTCTGGTCTTCGTCGGTGAAATCCCCGCCGCCCTCTTTCTCGGTGAGGTAGAGATTGCCGAAGACCGTGTCGCGCACCCGCACCGGAACCCCGAGGAACGACTTCATCGGCGGGTGGTGGGCGGGAAACCCGAACGAATCGGGATGATCGTGCAGGTCATGCAGGCGAATGGGGTGCGGCTCCCGAATCAGCAGGCCGAGCACGCCGTGCCCGACCGGCAACGCCCCGATCTGCCGAACGGTTTCCTCGTCAAAGCCAACGGTGATGAAGTGACTCAGCGCCTGACCAGTGCCGATCACGCCCAGGGCACCATACCGCGCCTGCACGAGTTCGCAGGCTGCGGTGACAACGCGTTCCAGCACGGCCTCCAAGCTGAGGTTTTCGGCAACCGAGACGACGGCGTCGAGCAGACCGCGCATGCGGTCCTGGGTGAGGGCGAGTTCGGCGGCGGTCTGATCCGTCATCGTCGTCCCCCGCCTTCATGCCATCTGGTGCTCTAACCTTTGCATGATTTGGTGGTAGTAAACCTACTTGTGGGTGGTTCTGGTGACAATTGTCGGGCAGGTGATGTGCAGCAGCACTTCGTGGCTGACCGAGCCCATCAGCAGGCGCTGCAGCGAGCCCCGACCGCGACTTCCGACGACGAGCAGTTGGGCGTGCCGGGCCGCGGCAACGAGGGCGCGGGCCGGTGATTCATCGGTCTCCAGAACCTGGTGCACCACGAGGTCGGGGTAGCGCGCGGTGAGTCCGGCGACGGACTCGGCAAGTACGACGCGCTCCTCTTCCATGCGCTCGGTCACGGCGTCGGCCGGAATGCTGCGCAGAACGCGACGGTTCGGCAGGTGTACCGCGTAGAGCGCGTACAGTTCCTGGCCGGTGCGGTCGGCCTCGGCGGCGGCGAATGCCACGGCGGTCAGCGAGTCGGCAGAGCCGTCGACGCCGACGTAGACGCCCGTTCTCTCGGTCTCGGGCAGCGAGGGAATCACGGCGACCGGGCAGGTGGCCAGCGCGGCGATCTGCAGGCTCACGCTGCCGAACAGTTCGCCCTCGACCCGGCCCTTCTGGTCGGTTCCGACGACGACGAGGTCGGCGTCTTTCGAAAGTTCGCTCAGCACGCGCGGGGCACTGCCGGTGCGCAGCTCGGTGTGGGTGGTGACGCCCGGCGCCAGGGCAGCGGCGCGGGCACCGGATTCGGTGAGCAGCTTCTTCTCGGCGTCGAGGATGGAGTCGTAGTAGCCGTAGCCGTCGGCCAGCCAGGTTTCGTACACGGTGTGCATGAGCGTCACCGGGCTCTTGACGTTCTCGGCCCGGGCCATGGCCCACGCGAGGGCGGTCTCGCCGGCGGCCGAATCGTCGATGCCAACCACAATCATCCGGTTCATTGCTCTACCTCGTTCTTGATCACAGGTCGCAGCAGTGGAGTCCCCCGCCACGAGCGAGGAGCTGATGCCCCATCGCCTCACACCCATCCTGTCAGCCACAGGTACCAACAGGTAGGGCCGGAAGTCCCGATTAGGTCCCGAATCCATGCCCCGGTCAGGGCGGGACTTTCGGCCCTAGTCGCCCGCGACAGTCGGTCATACCGTAGTTCTGACGGGCCTTTTGCCCGCTCACATTCTAAGAATCAAGGAGATATCCGTGAAGGCACTGGTTTATGGCGGTCCCGGTCGAATGAGCTGGACCGACGTTCCCGACCCGACGCTGCACAGTTCGACGGATGCCATCGTGCGCGTAGACACCACCACGATCTGCGGCACCGACCTGCACATTCTCAGGGGCGATGTTCCCGCCGTCACGGTCGGGCGTATCCTCGGCCACGAGGGCGTCGGCACGATCACCGAGGTTGGTTCAGCGGTGAGCAACCTCAAGGTCGGCGACCGGGTCATCATCTCCTGCATCAAGAGCTGCGGTCACTGCAGCAATTGCAGCAACGGGCTCTACTCGCACTGCCTCGGCGACGAGGGCGCCTCCGGCATCGGCTGGGTCTTCGGCCACCTCATCGACGGCACCCAGGCCGAGTTCGTGCGCGTGCCCTACGCCGATAACTCCCTGCACAAGCTGCCCGAAGGAGTCAGCGACGACCAGGGCGTCATGCTCAGCGACATCCTGCCGACCGGTTTTGAAATCGGCGTGCAGTACGGCCGGGTCAAGCCCGGCGATGTCGTCGCCGTGATCGGTGCGGGCCCGGTAGGGCTCGCCGCCATCGCCACCGCCGGACTCTACGGTGCCGCGAGCATCATCGCCATCGACCTCGACGAAAACCGCCTCGAGCAGGCCCGCTCCTTTGGCGCCACCGACACGGTCATCTCCGGAGCTGCTGACTGGAAGGAACAGGTCCTCGCGCTCACCGACGGCGCCGGCGTCGACGTCGCCATCGAGGCCGTCGGCATCCCGGCGACCTTCACCATGGCCACCGAGATCGTGCGCCCGGGCGGCAACGTCGCCAACGTCGGCGTGCACGGCAAGGCGGTCGACCTGCACCTCGAGAACCTGTGGATCCAGAACATCAACATCAGCATGGGCCTGGTCAACGCCAACACCACGAAGATGCTGCTGAAGCTCGTCGCGAGCAAGAAGCTGGCCGCAGAGAAACTGGCCACGCACCACTTCAGCTTCGATCAGTTTCTTGACGCTTACGACACCTTCGGCCGCGCGGCCGAGACCAAGGCCCTCAAGGTCGTCATTTCCCGTTAGTCCGCTGCACTGCCTGGAGGTTTCATGCGCGCCCTGATCGTCTACGAATCAATGTACGGCAACACCCGTCTTGTCGCCGAGGCGATCGGGCGCGGTCTGGCCCCGGCCGAGGTGATCCTCGTGCCCACGAATCAGGCAGCGGGCGTTGACCTGTCGCAGGTCGACCTTCTCGTGGTCGGCGGCCCCACCCACGTGCACGGCATGAGTCGGCCCAGCACCCGCCAGGGCGCGATCGACGCCGCCGTCACGCCCAAGCACACCCTCCACCTCGAAGCGGATGCCGCCGGCGCCGGCGTGCGCGAATGGCTCGCCTCCCGCAGTGGGCTGGCCTGCCGCGCTGCGGCGTTCGACACCCGGCAAGAGGGTCCGATCCTGCTGACCGGGCACGCCGCCAAGAGCATCAGCAAAAACCTTCTCGAAGCCGGGGCCGACGTTATCGCCGACGCGACGAGTTTTCTGGTGAACAAGAGCATTGCGCTGGTGCCGGGCGAGGTGCGCCGCGCCGAGGCGTGGGGCACCATGCTGCGGGAGCAGTCGGTGCCGGGGCCGCAGCATCCGTTTACGGGCGTAATAACCACCGCCTGAATCACTCGGGATGGGACTTAAGGCCCTACTCGGGGGTGCCGCCGATGGCTAACGTGATGAACACTCGTTGGTGACGCTCACACGACATTCCCGCTCGTGGCCCGCCCCGGAGAAGGGATTTTCTCATGACGCACACGCTCACACGGAGCCAGACCGTAATTGCCTGGGACGGGTCGGAACCCGCCAGGGCGGCCCTCGATTGGTCGCTCGCTCGCAGCAGCGACGGCGAACTCAACCTGGTGCGCATCCTCGATCGCACCGTGTCGTCGGCGGACTACTTCACGGAGGAATCCACCACGGTGCACGCCCGCGAGGTACTCAAGGACGACGCCGACCGAGTGAGCGCAAAATACCCTAATCTCACCGTGCATGCCGATCTGCGCTCCGGCGACCCAATCACCGAACTGCGCGCCCTGAGCGGGGCCGACACCCTCGTCGTGGTCGGAACGCACCGCCGACGCGGGTCGACCCTGCGCTACGAATGGTCGATGGGGGCCAGACTGGCCGGTTCAGCCAATGGACCGATCGCGATCATCCCGGAGAGCGACAGCAAACACCACGCCGGCATCGTGGTCGGCGTCGACGGTTCGGCGGCGTCGAATGCCGCCGTGGACTTCGCCGCCGAGGAGGCCGACCGCACCGGTCAAGAACTGCACGCGATCCACGCCTGGCAGGAACCGCTGGTCTGGCGCGACACGACCGAACCCGACGCCCGGTTCCTCCAGACCCTGGAGATCTCCCACCGGCGTATCCTCGACGAATCGCTGCTCACCGTCGCGCGCCGCTTTCCGGCGCTCGTCATTCGCGCCTCGCTCGTGCGGGGAGCCCCCCAATCGGCGCTGCTCGATGCGGCCCGTGGGGCTGCGCTGCTCGTCGTCGGTGACCACGGGCAGAAGGGCATCTCGAAACTGCTGCTCGGGTCGGTGAGCCACTCGATCGTGCTGAACATCCAGTCGCCCATGGTCGTCATCCCGGCTCCGTCCGCCTGACCGGTCGCTGGCCTCTCCGGCTCGAGTCGCTTCCGCCGCGCGGGACTTGCGCCGGTGCGCCCCAGTTGCGCCTCGCGCGCAGCGGCAGAGCTCCCGCGCGCCACAGAAACAGGGCTAATAGACCTCACGAAAGTGTCCGATGAAGGTGATCGTGTTGCCCTCAGGGTCGACGATGGTCGAGAGCTGCACGCCCTTGTTCGCCGGCAGGATCTCACCCGGTTGGTCGCATCGTGCGTGAGCTGCAGCCATCCGTTGTCGGTCACCCGCCATTCCACGAGCAGGCCGGCCATGGGAGCGTTGTCGGCCGGGCGCCCCAGGAGTCGTTCGTACCAGCGGTGTGCGGCCTCAAAATCGGCCACCGGCACGACGGCGAGCAGATGATTGATGGTCACGGGGGCCTCCTCGGTTCACGCTTCGTGCCGCCACCGTACCCCGGCCGCCCGCGAACGGCCCGGATCGCGTCGGCCGGAGCCGCTAGGTGAACTCGCAGCACTCGTTAGAGATGGTGGCACCACTGGCAACGAGTGCCCGCTTCGCGCAGAGGTGCCGCGAGCAACGAGTGCCCGGTTCTCGGAAGGAGTGCCACGACGAGCGGATGCCCAGCTCCTGCAGGTGCCGCGAGCCGGCCGAGCCCGGTTAGGGTTTTGATATGAGTTCCTTTGCGCTGCCCCGCCGTTCCCTGCGCATTCTGGCGACCGGAGTGGCCCTCGTCGGGCTCGCGGCGACACTCATCGCCGTCCCGGCCCCGCCAGCTACAGCAGCCGCTTCCACAGCCGCTTCCGCAGCCGCCTCAGCCGACGCAGCGACGGCCGCCACCGACCCGGACTCCTCCGACCCCGCCCGGATCGACCCCGAGACCTTTGACCCCGGCCTCATCATCAGCGACTACAACTTCTTCAACCCGGACGCCCTCACCGAGAGCGGCATCCAGGATTTTCTCGAACAGCGCTCGTGCCGGCCGAGCGACGGAGTGCCCTGCCTCTGGGAGTTCCGCGAAACGACGACCAGCCAGCCAGCCAAGGGTGACGGGCACTGCCTGCCCTACACCGGTGCCGAAAACGAAACGGCCGCCCGCATCATCGCGAAGATCGCGACGGCCTGCACGATCAGCCCCGAGGTCTTGCTGGTGTTGCTGCAGAAGGAACAGTCCCTGCTGACCCGACCGAGCGCATCCGGTTATCTGCGCGCCACCGGCTACGGCTGCCCGGATACCGCGGACTGCGACGCCCAATATTTCGGTTTCTTCAACCAGGTCTACAACGCGGCCTGGCAGTTTCGGCAGTACACCCAGGAGCCCGACCGGGCGTTCCAGATCGGCAGCGTCGACGTGGGATTCAACCCCAACGCCGAGTGCGGGGCGGCCGCCGTCGCTATCAAAAACCAGGCCACCGCCAACCTGTATAACTACACGCCGTACCAGCCCAACCCGGTCGCCGTAGCGAATGCCGGCGATGAGGGCGACGGATGCTCGACCTACGGCAACCTCAATTTCTGGCTGTTCTACAACGACTGGTTCACAGATTCGACCCTCGAACCGTTCTCGGTGCTGTTCGACGACTGCCTCAACTATGTCGGCGGCCAGGGCTGCCGTGTTCCGACGCTGATCCCCACATCGTGAGTCCGGTCGCGGTTCACCGCGGTTTGCGTGCACGCCTGGGGCGAGTGACCTGCCTCGCCGTTGTCCTCGCATCGACCGTTCTAGCGGCGCCCGTTACGGCGGCGTCGGCGGCCGACGACTACCCCACCTGGGCCGAGGTCGACGCCGCCCAGTCGAGCGCGGCCGCCACGGCGGCCGAGGTGCAACGGATCGAGTCCGCACTCGATGGCCTGCAGGCGCGCGCGGCCGAGCTCGGCGACACGGCCGTGACCGAGACCGCGCTCGCCGCCGTGGCTCAGGCCGAGCTCGTGAAGGCGACCACCCAGCAGACGGTGCTGACTACCCAAGCGGATGCGGCATCCGCTCGAGCCGGGGATAGCGCACAGCGACTCGGCGTGCTCGGTGCCCAGCTCTACCGTTCCGGCGGCAACAGTCTCGCGGTGGGCGCCGTCTTCGATGGCGGAGAGGCCGACGACCTCTTGTTTCAGCTCGGCGCAATGTCCCGGCTCACGGAGCAGGCGGGTCTGATCACCGAGCAGGCCGATACCGAGCGCAACGCGGCCGAAGCCCTCACCGCTCAGGCCGAGCTAAAGATGCGCGAGCGCGACCGCCTGCACAACGAGGCTCTGTTAGCTCTGGCGGCCACCGAGACGGCGCAGCAGGCAGCGGATGCCGAGGTTGCCCTTAAACAGGCCGCCGGCGAGGTTCTCTATGCCCAGCTGGCCTCTCTCAAGAACACGTCCGCCGCGGTAGAACGGCAGTACCGCACCGGCGTGACGGCGCAGCACGACTACGAGGAGCAGCAGCAGCAGGCCGCAGAAAACGCCGCAGCCGGAGATGTGTCATTACAACCAAACGTTCCGAGCGTTCCGAGCGCTCCGAGCGCTCCGAGCGCTCCGACCGGTCCGACCGTTCCCCCGATCAGCGGCACGGTCGACCGCCCCGGCGCCCAGCGCATTGCCGCGGCCCAGGTGGCAGCCAGGGGCTGGGGCGACGCCGAGCTGACCTGCCTGGTCTCCCTGTGGCAGCGCGAGTCCGGCTGGCGGGTGAACGCCTACAACGCCAGCAGCGGCGCGTATGGAATTCCGCAATCACTGCCCGGAAGCAAGATGGCTTCAGCCGGCGATGACTGGCAGACCAACCCGGCCACCCAAATCAGCTGGGGCCTCGGCTACATCGCCTCCCGCTACGGCACCCCCTGTGCGGCCTGGGCGCACTCCGAGACCCACAACTGGTACTAAAAAGGTCACGTCCGAACGCTGTACACCCAGGGCACCTGGCCGATCTCGAGGCGGTGACGACCGCCGGCCTGCCCTGCGAGGGCGTCATCGGCGTAGGCGACATCGCCGGCCCAAAACAGCGCAGGCCCGCGCTCGCTCGCACCGAGCCGCGTTTCGTAGTACGCCAGAGCGCGCTGCCCGGCACTCGCCACGATGTCGGCCACGGCCCCGTATCCCTGCAGCCCGTGCAGGGTGACCCAGGTCGGCGCCACGAGAGTCATTAAAGCGGATGCGTGCCGCTCCAGCGCCGCCTCCGGCCGCAGCCAGGCATAGTCGATGACCTCATCCTCAGCGAGCACGATGGTGCCGGGCGGCGCCGTCGTGAGGTAGAACCAGGTGCGCAGCCGCTTCGGGGCGCTCGACGGCGGAACCCACAGCGCCGTCGCGATGAGCGCCTCTGGCGCGACCTCGAGCCCGGTCTCTTCCCGCACCTCGCGCACAGCAGCCCGGCGGGCGGCGAGCTGTTCGACGGCCTGCGCCGCCCGCTCAAGCCCGTTAGGCAGGCCCGCCGAGCCGCGGCCGGCCGCCTGCTCACCCGCGCTGGCGGGGCCAGCCGGCGCCGCCTCATCCGCTGCCCGTCTGTCGCCCGGGTCGACGCCGCCGCCGGGAAACACCCACGCGCCGGCGAAAGACCCACGGTGACGGGGTCGTTCGAGCAGCAGCACTTCGGGGCCGGTGGCACTGTCGCGCAGCAAGACCACGGTTGCCGCAACCCCTAATAGTGGTTGCGCTGCCTCGGTATCTCGCGTCATCGCTGGTCCTTTGGGTGTCGGGTCGTGCAGTCTCCTCCACACTAACGCCGGGTATCGCTGGCTACCCGGCGAGTAGGCTGAAAGTACGCCGAAGCATATTGCCGGTGCCACGAGGGTATTGTCGCTGTTTCGGTGCAAGGAGTAGTGACGCATCATGAAGGCAGCTCGTTTTCACGGCCCGGCAGACATCCGCATCGAGGACATTCCCGCACCCGAACTTCGACCGGGAGCCGTCACCATCGACGTCGCCTGGTGCGGAATCTGCGGAACAGACCTGCACGAATACCTCGACGGGCCGATCTTCATCCCGGCCGAGGGGCACCCACACCCGCTCTCGCACGAAGAAGAGCCGGTCACGCTCGGCCACGAATTCTCGGGAACTGTCAGCGCACTTGGCGAAGGAGTGACCGACCTCGCGGTCGGCGACAACGTCGTGGTTGAACCCTATTTCGTCTGCAACGAGTGCGCTCCCTGCCTGGCTGGCAACTACCACCTGTGCACCAAGATGGGCTTCATCGGGCTGGCCGGCGGAGGCGGAGGACTCAGCGAGCAGGTCGTCGTCGAGCAACGCTGGGTACACGCCATCGGCGATATCCCCCTCGACGAAGCCGCGCTGATCGAACCACTCTCGGTGGCACACCACGCCTTCGTGCGTAGTGGGGCCAAGGCGGGCGATGTTGCCCTCATTGGCGGGGCCGGCCCGATCGGCCTGCTCGTCGCCGCCGTGCTCAAGGCCGAGGGCCTGACCGTGATCATGTCCGAACTCAGTGAGGCGCGCAAGGAGAAGGCGCGGGTCACCGGCGTGGCCGATCACGTGCTCGATCCGAGCAAGGAAGACGTTGTCGCTCGGGTTCGGGAGCTCACCGGTGGCAACGGGGCCGATGTCTGTTTCGAGTGCACGAGCGTGAACGTCGTCCTCAATCAGCTGTTCGACGCGGTGCGGCCCGCCGGCGTCATCGTCAACGTGTCCATCTGGGGCAAGCCGGCCAGCATCGACATGCAGAAGCTCGTGCTGAAGGAGATCGATTTGCGTGGAACGATCGCCTACGTGCGCGATCACCCGGCCACCATCAAGCTCGTACAGGACGGCCGGGTCAAGCTGGCGCCGTTCATCACCGGCCGCATCGCACTCGATGACCTGATCACCGAGGGCTTCGACACCCTGATCAACCACAACGAGACCGCGGTCAAGATCATCGTTCACCCCTAACCCGCGTAAACCGGCGGCACCTACAGTCGGGGGCGCCGCCGTTCGCGGCAGTAGGCTGCCTTCTATGCCCGCCATCCTGCGCACGAGCCCGCTCACCCGCAGCCTGCTCGCGCCAAATGCCGGGCCGATGACGCTCGACGGCACCAACAGCTACCTCATCGGGCCGCCCGACGCGAAAACGATCGTCGTCGTCGACCCTGGACCGCTCGACGAGGGCCACCTCGCCGCCCTGGCCGCGGCCGGCCGGGTCGAACTCGTGCTGATCACACACCGGCACGCCGATCACACGGCGGCGAGCGTTCGATTCGCGAAGCTCACCGGGGCCCCGGTGCGGGCCTTCGATCCGGCCTTCTGCGTGAATGGTGACCCGCTCAGTGACGGGGAGCTGATTGCGGCCGCCGGCACCAGCATCCGGGTATTAGCCACCCCCGGGCACACCAACGACTCGATCTGCCTGCACCTGCCGGGAGACGGCGCCGGCGGCTCCGTACTGACCGGCGACACCATTCTCGGCCGCGGAACGTCGATCATCGACGGAGCCCTCGCCGACTACCTGGCCTCCCTCGAGGCCCTGCGCGCGCTCGCTCCGGCCATAGTTCTGCCCGCGCATGGCCCGGTGCTGCCCGACCTCGCTGCCATCTGCTCGGCCTACCTCGCGCATCGCCACGAGCGTCTCGATCAGGTGCGCGCCGCGCTCGCGACGCTCGGTTCTGCGGCGACCGTGGCTCAGGTCACCGATGTGGTCTACTCGCAAACGGATGCCGCGGTGCGGTTCGCCGCCGAAGCATCCGTTCGCGCGCAGCTGGCCTACCTGCGCGACCAGCGCTGACCGAGCTCGCTACTTGCCGGGCTTCTTGTTCTCGAGGGACCGGGCTGCTGCCAGGGCGCGGGCCCTGGCACCGGCAGTGTCTGCAGCAGCGCTGAATCGGGCATTTCTGATCCCCGAGCTGGCGGTTCGGGCAACCTTGTTGCTCTGTTTGGGATTTTGGGCCATGGTGCATTTTCCAATCACGTAAAACCGGGAGATGACTCCTGGTTGAACCCTATCGGTGCCTCGCACCTCGGTCATAACTCCTGCAGTCTGCCTCAATGGTATTCAACTCTCCCGCAGCGGATCTGATCATCCGGGTTCAGAAATTGCAGGAGTTATGCGCGCAATCCTCAGATTTTCCCTGCAATTTTCCGCTCAAGCACAGGGCAGAGCCGACAAGTTGCAGGCAAAACAGACCAAGCAGTATCGTTTAGGTAGCGCTGCAACTTGGCGTCCACCCCCATTCGTTTTCGCAGTGCGCTAGCTTATGGGGAGATCGGGGGCGGCGATCGGTCAGCGGCGCCGCCCAGACAATGCTCAAAAGGGGAACTTCATGCGCTATCGCTCACTGCTCACGGCCGTTGCCGCCGCCGCTCTTCTGTCGCTGACGCTCGCGGGGTGCAGCGGCGAGAAGGCGGCCGCCAAGCTCGATCCGGCCGAGGGCCCATTACAGAAGTACATGTCGGGAATCTACGAAGGCTTCGACGAGGACTCGGCGATCGCCGGGCAGAACGACCAGGAGGAACTCGTAGCCACCTGCATGTCCGACGAGGGCTTCGACTACACTCCCGTCGACGCCTCGCAGTACAGCGGCATGATGAGCGATGACGGTGAAGAGTACGGCACTGAGAAGTGGGTGGCCGAGAACGGCTACGGAATGAGCCAGTCCCCGGAGCAGATCGCTGAGCAGGAGGCGCAGAGCGCGGAAATCGTCGACCCGAATCAGGACTACCTGGCGTCACTGTCCGAGAGCGAGCAAGCCGCCTACAACGAAGCACTCTACGGCCCACAGCCCTCGGAAGAAGAGATCGCCGACGGTTCCTACGTGGACAGCTACGAAACTATGGGCTGCTACGGCTCAGCGAGTCAGGAAGTCAACGGCGATCAGCCGTCGCAGGAAGAACACGCGGCGGTCTACGACGCGATGAGCCTCATGTATGAGGATCTGCAGGCCTCCCCCGCGATCGTGAAGCTCGACGCCGAATGGGCCGCCTGCATGGCCGATGCCGGGTATGCGACCTTCGCGAAGAAGGCTGACGCACAGGAGTCGATCATGGACGCGCAAAACGCGCTCTATGAAGACCAGTCGGGCACCGCCCCCGACGAAACGATCCTCGCCGACCTCCGCGAGAAGGAACTTGCGCTGGCCATGGCCGACTACACCTGCGCCGAAGACGTGGACTACACCGAAGCGACGACCAAGGTGCAATTCGAGCTGGAAGAACAGTTCATCACCGATCACAAGTCCGAGCTCGACGCGCTCATCGCGGACTACGAGCAAGGCAAGTAGGTGTCGCGCCTGTTCGGGCGACGAGCAGCAACAGAGCCAGATGCCACCGAGGTGATGGACCTCGACGCTGTCGCCCCGCCCACCCGCTCACGCAGCCAGGGCTGGCGTCGCCTGTTCGCCGGCAACCGCGTGATCTGGGTCATGGCCACGGTCGCCATCGTCGCGCTCGTAGCAGGCCTCGGGCTTGGCCAGCTGATCGTCTCACCCGGGCAGGCTGCAGCAGATGCCGACGCTCCCGCCGGCGGCCTCATCACCGTCCCCATCGAAAACCGGCAACTGGCCAACGACGTCACCATGCGCGGCGACGCCACCTACGCCGACTCGGTGGAGGTCTCGATTGAAACCGGCGAACTCGCCGGGGCGCCCATCGTCACCGGGCAGGTGCCCGAGGTCGCCGCAATCTTCGACACGGCCTCGATCGCGCTCGAGGTCACCGGTCGCCCGGTGATCGTGCTGCCCGGTGACCTGCCGGTCTACCGCACGCTGCGGGTCGGCGTCTCCGGCCCCGACGTGCTGCAGTTCAAGCAGGGCTTAAACGCGGCGGGAATCGATGCCGGTGCG
The DNA here is from genome assembly GCF_002954245.1 of Cryobacterium aureum. Classification (GTDB taxonomy): domain Bacteria; phylum Actinomycetota; class Actinomycetes; order Actinomycetales; family Microbacteriaceae; genus Cryobacterium; species Cryobacterium aureum. Next base: position 152,133 of record NZ_PPTG01000005.1, read on the forward strand.
CTCGACTCCGACGTGTTCGACGCCCAAACGGCGAGTGCCGTCACAGCGCTCTACGCCAAGGTCGGCTACCCAGCGCCCACCGGCGGCACCGACGTCACGACGGCTGTGAGCGGTGCCGAAGCCGGAGTCACGAGCGCGCAGGCATCCGTCGACAGCGCCAATGGCGCCCTCACCACCGTGCAGGGCACCGCGTCAAACGTTGACGTGGTCGAGCAGGGCAACCTGGTGCGGAGCGCAGAGCGAGCCCTTGCCCTGGCCAGAACCGAGGGAACCCCCAACGAGATAGCGGATGCCGAGGAGTCCGTCACGCTGGCCGTCGCCCGCCAGGCCCAGGCGCTCGCGCCACGCGACGCGAGCGCTGAAATAGCCGCCGTCACCGCAGCCAAGGCCGAACTGACCCGGGCAAACGAGACCCTGAGCGACGCCCGTGACGGCGCGCTCGCGTATCTGCCGGCCGGCGAAGTGCTCTACCTGCCTGGCCTCCCCCGCCGGGTCGACGAGATCAGCGTCAAACGCGGATCGAGCATCACCGGACCGGTCATGCGGGTCTCCGGCGCGACCCTCGTCATCTCCGGCTCGGCGACCGCGAGCGATGCCGCCCTGCTCGAAGTCGGTGCCCCGGCCGTTCTCGCCATGCCCGACGGCGACCAGCCCGCCACGATCAGCTCGATCCTTCCCACCGAACCGGCCAGCGGCGCAGCATCGAGTAGTGCAGCAACGAGCGGCCGCTTCACCGTATTATTCGCTCCCGACGCCCTCACCGACGAGCAGATCCAGGCCGTGCAGGGCAGCAACGTGCGCGTGCGCATCCCAGTCAGTTCAACCGAGGGCGACGTACTCGCCGTTCCGCTCGCCGCGCTGACCGCGGGTCCTGGCGGTGAATCTCGCGTTGAATTCGTTCCCGGCGACGACGGCGCCGAGACCGTGCTGGTCGAGGTCACGACCGGGCTCGCCGCCGAAGGTTTCGTCGAGATCACTGCCGTCGACGGCTCGCTGGGCGTGGGAGATCTCGTCGTGGTGGGCCGGTGATCGCGACCCCGGTCGTCGAACTGGTCAACGTCACCCGATCTTTCCCCGGCCCGCCCGAGGTGCAGGCGCTTAAATCGATCAACCTGCGAGTGGAACGCGGCGACTACCTGTCGATCGTCGGCCCGAGCGGCTCGGGCAAGTCCACAATGCTCAACCTGCTCGGCCTGCTCGACCGGCCGAGCGTCGGCGAATACCACCTTGACGGCCGCGACACGAGCCTGCTCGATGAGAAGCAGCGCGCCATCGTGCGCGGCGGCACCATCGGCTTCGTCTTTCAGGCCTTCCACCTGCTGCCGCACCGCACCGTGCTCGACAATGTGCTGCTCGCCACGCTGTACAGCGGCGTGCCCCGCGCCGAACGCGAGGACCGCGCCCGCGCCGCCCTCGACCGCGTGAAACTCAATCACCGGCTCGGCTTTCTGCCCGGCACCCTTTCCGGCGGCGAACGCCAGCGCGTCGCCGTGGCGCGCGCCGTCGTCGCCTCTCCCGAACTCCTGCTCGCCGACGAACCCACCGGAAACCTCGACGAGGCCACCGGCAGCGAGGTCATGGACCTGTTCGAAGAGCTGCACGCCGACGGCCTCACCCTCATCGTCATCACCCATGACCAGGCCGTGAGCGATCGTGCCCAGCGCCGCGTGCGCATCACCGACGGCCGCCTGAGCGAGCTGTCATGAAGGCCTTCGCCAAGCGGATGCTGCGCCGCCGTTCCCGCGCCGCCGCGGTCTCTGACGTTGAGCTGCCGGCATCCGCGGAACTGACGCCCAACATCGCTCCGGTCATTCGCCGCGCCGACCGGTTCTCGGTGCAGGACCTGATGGTCGAGGCAAGCTACGGCGTGGGTGCCCGCCCGAGCCGACTCGTGATGACGACCCTCGGCACCGTGCTCGGTATTGCCTCGCTCGTGGTCACCATTGGGTTCGCGCAGACCGCCGCCGGGCAGATTTCCAACCAGTTCGACGCCGTCGCGGCGACCCAGGTCATGATCGAGCCGGCCTCGACCCGCAATTCGAGCGGCAATGAACAGGCCACCGGGCGGCTGCCATGGGATGCCCCGGACCGGGTCAATCGCCTCGCCGGCGTGGAACGCGCGGGTCTCGTGGCCGAGGTCGACGTCGAAGGCCAGCTCGTGACCTCCGTTCCCGTCAACGACCCCTCGGCAGCGCAAACCTTGAGCCCCGCCGTCATCGCCACCTCGCCGGGCCTGCTCGCCGCAGTGCGCGGGCAGGTCGTCACCGGGCGCTACTTCGACGTCGGCCACGACGAGCGCGCCGACCGGGTGGTCGTGCTCGGCGCTCGGGCCGCGGAAGGGCTCGGCATCAACCGGGTCGACTCGCAGCCGTCGATCTTCATCGGCGAGGTGCCGTACACCGTCATCGGCATCATCGACGGTGTCGAACGCCGCGCCAACCTGCTCGACGCCGTCATTGTGCCGCTCGGCACCGCGCGCGCCGACTTCGGACTGACCGCCCCGACCGAACTTCACGTGCAGATCGATGTCGGTGCCGGCACGCTCGTGGCCCGGCAGGCACCGATCGCACTCGACCCGAACGCGCCCGAAAACTTCACGGTGCAGGCGCCCGCTGCCGCGTCGTCGCTGCAAGACGACATCCAGGCCGACATCAACATCGTCTTTCTCACGCTCGGCATTCTCGCCCTGCTCGCCGGCGGTCTCGGCATCGCCAACGTCACCCTGCTTTCGGTGATGGAACGGGTCGGTGAGATCGGTCTGCGCCGGGCGCTCGGCGCGACCAAGCGCGATATTGCCCGCCAGTTCATCGTGGAGTCGGCCGTGATCGGCCTGCTCGGCGGCCTGATCGGCTCGGCGCTCGGCGTGTTCGCGGTCGTCGTCGTGTCGCTGCTGCAGGGCTGGACGCCCATACTTGACCCGTTCGTCGCCATCGGCGCCGCGCTGCTCGGCACGGTCGTCGGCCTCGCCGCCGGCGCATATCCCGCGGTGCGCGCCTCGAACATCGAGCCGATCACCGCCCTCCGCGGCGGCACCTAGGAGCCAGGCGGGGCAGTCCGCGTGCTGAAAACCGTGCTGGCCCCTGACCCCGGACCTAGAATCAATGGACCATGCCGAACTCCACTCCTCCCTCGTCCGAACATGACGACAGGCTGAAGCGGCAAGCTTTCTGGGTGTGCGTCGGCGTTGCTTCGCTGACAATCCTCGACCTGTCCAAGATCAATGTTGGATTACCGGCCATCGAGGAGTCTCTTGGCGGCGGCACCACCGAACTCCAGCTGATCGTCGCTGGTTACGCCCTCGCGTTCGGGCTCGCGCTGGTGCCGTCCGGTCGGCTGGGCGACATTCATTCCCGGCGCCTCATGTTCATCGTCGGGCTCAGTTCGTTTACGGTCGCGAGCGTCCTGTGCGCGCTCGCGCCCACGATCGAGTTCTTGATAGTGGCGCGAATCATGCAGGGAATCGCCGCGGGAATCCAGATGCCGCAGGTACTCGGGCTGATCCAGCAGCTGTACCAGGGCGCGGCACGAGGGCGCGCCTTCGGCTTGTTTGGAGCGGTCATCGGAGTTTCGACGGCCTTCGGGCCGACGCTGGGTGGCCTCCTGATCGCCCTCGGCGGCCCAGATAACGGCTGGCGTCTATCGTTCTGGATGAACGTGCCGCTGGGTCTTCTGGCACTGTTCTTCGCGATGCGCGTGCTTCCGAAACGCCAGAGTCATGAACGAGAACGCACGGGGCTCGACCTCGTCGGCATCCTGTTGCTGGGAATTGCCACCCTCGGCCTCATGCTTCCGTTCGTGCTGACGACCGGCGCACAATCAGATGACCCCCGACGCTGGTTCTGGCTGATTGTGTTCGGTCTTTCCGGCGCCGCGTTCTTCTGGTGGGAACGGCGTTACCAGCAAATCGGCAAGTCACCCGTTATAGATTTCTCGCTCTTTCGCACGGCGTCCTATCGCAACGGGATACTGATTTCGACGGCCTATTTTGCGGCAATTCCGCCGTACTTTTTGCTGGTCACCCTTTTTCTGCAGCAAGGCCTCGGCCTTGAGCCCGTCTTCGCCGGAATGGTGAGCATCTCGTTTGCCCTCGCCTCCGCGGTTACGTCGTGGATCGGCGGTCGCCTGGTCTTTCGTTGGGGCCGCCAGCTCGTCGCACTCGGCCTGGTCACGGTCATGATCGGTTTTGTGCTCGTTCTACTGGCGGGATTGTTCGCCTCGGTAGGCCTCGCACCGTGGTTGATCGCCGCAGCCATGACGATGACCGGTGCCGGCGGTGGACTCGTCATTTCGCCGAACCAGACGCTCACCCTGAGCGAGGTTCCGGTCACTCAGGGCGGCGTCGCCGGGTCAATGGCCCAGGTGGGTCAGCGAGTGGGAACGGCCATCGGAGTCGCGGCGATAATCTCGACCTTCTACGCAACGTTGTATGCGGAGGCGAGCCAGCCTGACCGCGTGCAGGTGTTTCGTGACGGCTTTCTCAACGGAATCCTGGTCGCGCTGGCACTGGTCGCCGTTGCGCTGGTGTTCGCCCTGGTCGACCTGTTCGGACGCCGAACAGAAACGTCCGCCCTACCGAACGCCTGAACGCCTGAACGCCTGAACGCGACATTTCTTCGTCGATGAACGAAATTCTCCGCAGTGGTAAACGGCGGATCGGGGCGGAATCTGCCATGCTGGCCGTGAGCCGTGGCGACCGTCGATCCTGTCCGTCTGCCGGGCGCCGTCGACGAGGGAGTACAACATGAGCGCGTTCGTGATTGTTGGGGTGGTGCCAGGCCAGCCGGATACCGTCGTTGAGCAGGCGGCCGTGTTCGCGGCGCGTTTCAACGCGGAACTGGTGTGCGCGTCCGTGGACGCCAGCCAGTATCGGGTCTACGACCTGGGCGACGGCACGATGACGAGTTTGCCGTTCGCTGCGGACTCGCCCGAACTTGCGGAGGACAAATTTGACCCGGATCTCGCATCGCGCCTGGCCTCGCTCCTCGACGGACGCGGTCTCACCTGGAGCACCCGTGCCTTGGCCGGCAATCCCTCCCAAGCCCTCGGCGACCTGGCCGACACGCTCAATGCGGCGATGATCGTGGTCGGAACCAGGGAGGCGACGTTGCGGGCCAGCCTGCAGGAGTTCATCAACGGTTCGGTGGCGGCGCAACTGGCGCACCGGCAGCATCGTCCAGTGGTCGTGATTCCGCTCGCCCCAGTTCCGTCCGATCAGGCCTTGCCCTGGGACCACGCCTGATCGCGGCAAGGTCAAAGTCCCGCTCGCCGATCGTCATCACCACCGGCCGGTACGTACACGTGCGCCGATGGGTTCAGGTCCTCCCGATTTTCCGCCCTCGGCTCCTGAGCCGGCCCACGGCATCCGCTCTCACCGAACATAGCTACGGCGTCCACCACGGCCGCAGCGGCAGCTCGCCGACACCGTTACCCTCGTCTAGCTTGGTCATCAGCACCTGGTGCAACTGGATTCCGTTGCTCTCGAACCCGAGCCTCGAACCCGCCATGTACAGCCCCCACACCTTCGCAGTCGGGAGCCCGACCTCCGCGACCGCCTCGTCCCAATGCTCGACGAGGTTGGCGCACCAGTCGCGCAGCGTCAGCGCATAGTGCTGGCGCAGGTTCTCCTCGTGCAGCACCTCGAACCCGGCATCCTGCGCTTCGCTGATGATCCGGCCCGAGCCGGTGATCTCCCCGTCGGGAAAGACATAGCGATCGATGAAGCCGTGGGTCGCCGCTTCGCTTCGATTCTCTGGCCGGGTGATGCAGTGGTTGAGCAGCAGACCTCCGGGGCGCAGCCGGGAACGCAGAAAGCCGAAGTACGACGAATAGTTGCGCACTCCGATGTGCTCGAGCAGTCCAATGGATGACACCGCGTCAAAGCCGGTTTCTGGGATGTCGCGGTAGTCGCCGTAACGAACCTCCGCCAGATTGTTCAAGTCCTCCTCGGCGATGGCGCCCTGCGCCCACATGGTTTGCTCGCTCGACAGCGTCACTCCGGTGGCCCGCACGCCGCGGCGTGCGGCGTAACGCACCATGCCGCCCCAGCCGCACCCGACGTCGAGCAACCGGTCGCCCGGCTTTAACCGCAGCTTCTCGAACACGAGCCGATACTTATTCTCCTGCGCCTCATCGAGGGAGGCGTCGTCACCTGGATAGCAGGCGCAGGTATACGTCATCGACGGGCCGAGCACCCACTCGTAGAACCGGTTGGAGACGTCGTAGTGGTGATGTACCGCCTCGGCGTCGCGAGTCTTGCTGTGTCGCAGCCCCCCGGCGACGCGGCGCCAGCGCGGCAGTGCTTCTTCCGGCGGCGGCGCGATCGGGCGCAGCTGCCTGACACCGATAGAGCGGATGATGTCCACCATCATGCGCGCCGGTGGCCGCGTGAAGACCAGGTTGTCGGCGAGCGCCTTGAGCAGTTCATAGGGATCACCCGGGTGCACCCCGTGCAGGTCGAGGTCGCCGGCGATATAGGCGCGGGCTAGGCCGAGGTCGCCGCGCCCCGTGGCGAGGTAGGTCGTGCCGCGCGGGGTTAGCAGATTCAGTCCGAACGGCGCGTCGGGCGGTCCGGCCGAACTCCCGTCGTAGGCACCGAACCTCAGCGGGAGCCGGCCCCCGGCTAGAATCTCCAGCACCTGGGCGAGGCTGAGCTTTCCCGCCGTCGCATCCTTCACTTTCGTCGCACGATCGTTGAACGTCGTCATCGTCGTTGCACCGCCTTCGCATAGAGGTCGAGGAGCCGTGAATCGGGGTCGTACCGCTTCTTCACGGCTCTGTAGCTTTCCCCGCCATAGAGTTCGTCGAACTCCTGCCGGGAGTAGTAGGAGTCGGAGTACAGCGACTTGTGCCCGTCAAATTCGCCGACCTTGCGTTCGATCAGCCGGTTCGTCGCCCCTTCGCTGGACCCAACCGGTACCGTCGACCAGAAGCCGACGTTGACGTAGCTCTGCTGAGGCCGGATCGGGTAGAGCGGCCAGCCATCACCATCCCCGTCCTTGCGCAACCGCAACGGGCACAGCCAGATCGGTTCGATCGGCACAGTGTCCAAGAACCAGTCCAGAAACTCCGCGCACCGCTCGATCGGAACCTCGATGTCCTGTACGACCCGCTCGCGCGGCGGCCTGCCGTTCAGTTTCTCAATCCGATCGCCGATGTGGAACCGCTGTTCGAGCTTCATCAGCTTTCCGTAGAAGCTACTGCGCCGGTAGCGCCCGGGCCAGATCCTGCGGATCAGCGGATGCTGCGCACCGAACGCCTCTGAGCACCAGAACCAGTCCGTGTCCCAGCGCCACAGGTAGTCGTGGATCGTGAGGCGGTCGTCCGTTCCGCCGCGGACGTGTTGGATGGAGCGGTAGTAGATTTGTTGGCCGGTGTAGTCACTGACTGGGCCGGGCGCGCTGGTCTGCCTACCCACGCAGAGGTAGCTTTCGTCGGCGCCGAACACGACACCGTCGAGATAGTCGACGGCAACGCCGTCGAGGCTGCCGGTCGCCATGATGCCGTCCATTGCCGCGACCAGGTCGACGAGGGAGTGGAATTGCACCTGCGTGAGCGCGACGAACGGCTTGACGGGTTCGAGTTCGATGCGCAGACGCACCGCGTAGCCCAGGGTCCCGTAGGAGTTGGGGAAGGCGCGGTACAGATCGGCGTTCTCGCGACGCGATGCGGTGAGCACCTCGCCGGCGCCGGTGAGGATGTCCATCTCCAGCACGGATTCGTGCGGCAGGCCGTTGCGGAACGACGTCGATTCGATGCCGAGGCCGGTCACCGCACCGCCGAGGGTGATGGTCTTCAGCTGCGGCACGACCAGTGGCACCAACCCGTGTCGCAGCGTCGCTGCAACGAGGTCGTCGTAGGTGCACATGCCGGCCACGTCGGCCGTTCGCGCCTCCACATCAACAGCGATGACGCGGGTCAAGCCGGACGTGTCGAGGCCCTTGGCTCTGGTCTTAGTCCGTGTCCGGAACAGATTCGAGGTGGACTTGGCCAATCGAACCGGGGCCGTCGCGGGGACGGCTCGATAGCTCTGAAGAAGGCGCTGCACGCCAGCGGCGTGAGCGCTCTGCGCGTCAACGACAGCAGCGGGCACGCCTCCACGTTAGTCTCGGTCGGAGCGATCGCACCAATACTCGTCGTCATCGCCGCTGGGCATCCTTCCCTTGCCCAATGAGCGAGACCTGCTTCGCCACGTTCTGGCAGACTCATGCCATGACCACGATCATCGGTACGCCGGCCGGCACACCAGAGCGGCCAGCAATCTTCTTCGCCACGCCCGAGGAGTTCCGCACCTGGCTCGAGGCGAACCACGCCACCGCGACGGAACTCTGGATGGGCCTGTACAAGAAGCACGTGCCCGACCGCGGGCTGACCTGGGAGCAGGCCGTTCCCGAAGCGCTGTGCTTCGGCTGGATCGATTCTGTGGCCCAGCGCATCGATGAAAATGCGCGGCGCCAGCGGTGGACGCCGCGTAAGTCCGCGAGCATCTGGTCGAGCGTCAACATCGCGTTGGTCGAGAAGCTCACCACAGAGGGGCGGATGCGCGAGGCCGGCACCGCCGCGTTCGCGCGCCGGCGTGAAGACAGAACGGGTGTGTACGCCCACGAGAATCCCGACCGGGAGCTGCCTCCTGAGGCAGCGGCGCGACTGGCGGCGAACCCCGCTGCCTCCGCCTTCTGGCAGGCCGCCACAGCGACGTACCGCCGCCAGGTCACCCACTGGGCGCTCACCGCCAAGCACGAGGCCACCCGCGAACGACGGTTGGCCCAGCTCATCAACGACAGCGCGGCCGGTCGGCTGGTTCCCTTCCAGCGCTACGGCGACGTGCCGAAGTGGGCCGAGCGGGCCGCCGACGCGGCACGAGCTGCGGCATCCGGCCGATAGCACCGGCTGCCGCGCGCGGGTGACCGCGGTCGGCATCAGCCCTTGAAGTCCTCCGGGTCGACGTGCTCGAGAAAGTCCTTGAACTCGTCGAGCGATTGCTCCCCGTCAGGCGTCTCCTCCACGTTGCGTGCAGATTCCACCATTGCGGCGGGAATGCCCTCCGCCTCCAACACGTCGTCGGCGACGAAGATCGGTGCTTCGACGCGGAGCGCGAGAGCGACGGAGTCCGAGGGCCGGGCGTCGAGCACGAGCGGGCCGGCCGCAACGCCGAGAGTAATCTCGGCGTAGAAGGTTTCTTGGTCGATGCGGGTGACGTCCACTCGCTCGACGTGGGCACCAAGGGTGTCGAGCAGCGTCTTCATCAGATCGTGCGACAGCGGCCGCGGCGGCGTCTCACCACTGAGGGCGATCAGCGTGGAAGTCGCCTCCTGCTCCCCCACCACAATCGGCAGCACGAGGCCAACGGCCTGCGCCTCTCCGACCGGTTTCAGCAGGATGATGTGCCGGCCCTCGCTGTCGAGCGCAACCCCGAGAACGTGTACCTGAACCATGGTGGCTCCCGTCGAATCATCGGGCATGAGAGCGCCATCATATTCCGGTCGCCGGTCGCGCACCCTGCCGATCCCTGCGAAACGCACGACAGGGCGGATGTGAGATTCCATTGGATCTGTCGATATTTCATCGAGATGACCCCACTGCTTTCGCGAGTCTTGAATCTTTCGGACGGGTCGCCGTTCCATCCGTTCTGTCATTTAATCCCAATGCTCACTTCGACC
>NZ_PPTG01000025.1 GCF_002954245.1 Cryobacterium aureum
GACCCGAGGCGCCGACCCGCCCCGCCCGACCCGAGCCGCTGACTCGAGCCGCTGACTCGAGCCGCTGACCCGAGCCGCTGACCCGAGCCGCTGACCCGAGCCGCCGGCCCGACCGACCGGCCCGACCGACCGGCCAGACCGCCCGGCCATACCGCCCGGCCAGATCTAACTCAGCACACCGCGCGGGCCACAAGCGCCAGGCGCATCCGACCCAGGCGATCGACGCTGTCGGCGAGGCCACCGGGCCGTGCGCGCAGCAGCCAGGTCTGTCTGTGCTCCTCGATCAGGGCGTCGAAGCGGTGCAGCAGAACGCGGGCCTCCGCAGCCGGCACCGTGTCGATGCCGCCCGGGCGCAGCCGCAGAATATCTGCCCCAAACCGGGCGAAGCGAATGGCGAGGCGGGTTTCGCGCACGATCGAGTCGCCGTCCAGGGCCGCCGGGTTGGCCCCGTCGAGATCGTTGAGGCCCTGGGCCAGGATAGCGTCGGCGCGTTCGATGCCGGCCGCGCCCGGCCAGGAATCGGCGGCGAGCCGCCCGCCCTGGTGCAGCACGGTGAAGAGCTGGCTCGCGTTGAGCAGCGGGGCGTCGAGGGCGTGGGTGGCCCGCCCAATGTCGACGAGCACCCGTCCGGTAATACCGCTTTGGTCCAGAACGACGTGCCGGTTGAGCACGTCCGCGAGATCGAGGTCTCTGTTGCCCGCGAGGTTCCAGCTCACGGCACCGCCAAACAGCAGTGGGGCGAACGAGATTGCCGGCGGGTCGTACGAGCCATTGTCGCCCCAGGACGTATTAATGTACCCGGTGGCGTGAAACTCGAGGCCGATCTCGGCTGCGTCGATCATGTTGGCCACACCGTTGTCGATGCGACCGGTGAAGGACTGCCAGGCGCTTGTGCCGGGGGCGACCCAAAAGTTTTCCTCGGCCTCGGTGAGCACAATGGCTCGACCCCGAAAACCGCTCTGCAGCTCGGTCACGTCGAGGTCGCTGCCCGCCCAGAGCTCACGCTGGGCGTCGGTAGCGCGTTCGACAACGGCACGAGTGAGCTCGGCCGAATCGTACTGCCAGACCACGGGGATGGCGCCGGCTGGCACCTGCCCCATCAATTCGGGGTGGTTGCCGAAGACGTCCGCCCAGAACTCCACTTCGTATCCCTGCTCGGTCCAATGCCGCAGCACCCGGGAGACGTAGTCGAAGTAGACCGGCCCTCGGCCGCGCTCGCTCACCTCGGCTGCACTCACGCCGAGGCCCAGCTCCCACGGTTCGTCGGCGCCCACGTTGACGCGCTGGGAGCGAAAGAGGGGCAGCAGCTCGGTGAGAAGTTCGTTGACAAAATCGGCGTTCTCTGCCGTGGGCGCCAGGGTGCTGGAGGCGCGGTGCCCGCCCATCCGTTCGAAACCCTCGATGTTTTCGGCGCGGTGGGCGTAGGGCGCATGCTTAAGCCACCGTTCCATGTGCCCGAGGGTGTTTTGATTGGGCACGAGGGCGATGCCACGACGGGCACACTGGTCGTCGATCCACCGCACGTCGTCGATGGTGAGAGCGGATGCTTCAGCCCAGACGGATCCGTGCTCGGCGTAGGCGAAAGTGTGCTCGGTGTACAGCTCCAGCTGGTTGATCCGGGCGAGATCGAGCAACTCGATCAGACGCAGGAGGGTACGCCGAGTCGGTACCCGGTCGCGGCTGATATCGAGCATGAAGCCGCGCACGGCGAAGTCGGGCCAGTCTTCGACGACGACGCCGACGGTAGCGAAATCGCGGTAGGCGCGCAGCTGATCGAGCGCCTGTTGGGCGTAGCGCAGCCCAGCGGCGTCGGCGTGCTGCAGAAGAATGCCCGCGGGGGAGGTCTGCAGGCGAAACCCGTCGGTGGGCAGGGTGAGGTCTACCTCCGCCCGAAGCGCGGCGCCGGTGCCTGGCCCAGAACCCGGGGTCTCTTCAATGCTGCGCGGGTGGGGAAAGAGCGAGAAAGTGAGCGACACGGGGTCCAATCGGTGAAGGAACGCGGGCACCGACTGTGCAGGAACGCATCACGATCGGTGCCCGAACAGGGCGGACGAGGTTTGTATGGAAAGCGTACTAAACCGAGTGGCCAGATGACAGACCCCAACCCGAATTCGTGCCACAGCCTGACGCGGTTCCAAACAAATACGCCGATTTTCATTGACGGGAATTTGTTTAGATGATGTACTAACAAAAATACTTCATCCGTTTCGTGCTCGTCAGCTCGCGTCACCAAGGAGACTTCTATGAAAATGTCCCGCAAGATCAGCGCCGCGATCGGCCTGGCCCTTACCGGCTCCGTGTTGCTGGCCGGCTGCAGCGCCGGCTCCACCGACGCGAACGCGAACGAAGACCTCACGGTCTGGTTCATGCGTGAGGATGTTCCCCAGGTGGCCCAGGACTGGCTGGTCGACGAATGGGCCGACAGTCACGACGGCGCCACGCTCACGATCGAAATCCAGGACTGGGACGGCATCGTCACCAAGCTGCAGACCACCCTGGCCAGCCCCAGCCAGACGCCCGACCTCGTCGAGTTCGGCAACTCTCAGGTAATCACCTTCAGCGCCGCCGGGGCGCTGAGTGACATCACGGATATGACAGACGAACTGGGCGGCTCAGACCTCATCCCGAGCCTCGTCGAGGCCGGCACCTACGACGACGCCCTGTACGCGGCACCGTTTTTCGCGGGCTCGCGCATCGTCTACTACCGTAAGTCGCTCTTCCAAGCCGCTGGTATCGCGGTGCCGACCACGATCGCCGAGGTTGCCGAGGCTGCCATCACCCTGCAGCAGGCCAATCCGGAGGGCGTAGACAACTTCTCCGGCATCTTCCTGCCGGCCAAGGACTTCGGCGCTGCCCAGGGCTGGATCTACACCCACGGCAGCACCTTCGCCGAGCTCGACGGTGACACCTGGAAGGGCACGCTCTCGACTCCGGAGGGCATCGCCGCCCTCGAGGACCTGCAAAATATCTACCTGAACGGCGTGGCGGATGCCGATACCGCCACACTGGACGAGGCCCGTCAGCCGGCCGTGCGCTACAACGCCGGCCAGGCTGGTATGTTCGTGGCGCTCAACAACGCCTACGCCAAGATCGATCCTGCTCTGCTTGAAGACACGGGCGTCTTCGCCCTCCCCGGCATCGCAGCCGGCAGCACCGGCAAGGCTTTTGCGGGCGGGTCGAACATCGCCATCCCGGCGCAGTCGCCCAAGCAGGAACTCGCCCGTGAGGCCCTCGCGCTCACCTTAGGTGAGACTTTCCAGAGCTACTTCGCCTCAGACGGCGGCTGGGTTCCCGGCAACATCAGCTATGCCGCACCGCTCGAAGCCACCGAGGTCGGCAAGGTTGAGGTGCAGGCCGTTGAAGCCTCGGCCATGACTCCCTCGGCCGAAGGCTGGGCCACCGTCGAAGGCAACGACGTGATCCGCGACCTGCTCACCCAGCTCGCCCAGGGCGGCGACGTTAGCCAGCTCGCGGCCGACACCGACGCCATGATCGAGAGCCTGCTCAACTAACATCCGGGCCGCACCCCGAACGGTGCGGCCCGCCCTTAGTCCGTCGCATCGACGCGCCACCCGCCCTGTTGTGAAAGGAGGTCAGGCATGACACTCAGTCGCGCTCAGCCCCGCACCCTCGCTGCCCCCGCACCGAGGAAGTCCGTCACCGGTCGCTCTCCGGCCCTGATCCCGTTGCTGCTCGGCCTGCCGGCGTTGCTGATCGTGATCGTGTCCCAGGGGTATCCCCTGGCCAACCAGTTCATCATGTCCTTCCAGAAATTCGGCCTGAAGCAGCAGTTCGGCCAGCCGGCCGACTGGGTGGGGCTCGACAACTACGCTGCCGTGACCGCCGACCCGGTGTTCTGGGTTGTCCTGGTGCGGTCCCTGGTGTTCTGCTTCGCCTGCGCCGGCCTCACCATGGCCATCGGTGTGTCCACGGCGCTGCTGCTCACCCGGCTGACCAAACCGGTGCGCATCCTGGTACAGAGCGCCATGCTCGTGGCTTGGGCGACTCCCGTACTGTCGTCCCTCACGGTGTGGCAATGGCTTTTCAATACCCGCACCGGCGTCGTCAACTGGCTGCTCGTGTCTCTGGGCTTCGAGCAGTTCGACGGTTTCGCCTGGCTGCTCGAGGCTGGCAGCTTCTTCGTGATCGCCGGGGCGGTCATTATCTGGATGAGCGTGCCCCTGGTCATGTTCATGGTCTACGCCTCACTCACCCAGATTGATGGGGAAATCCTCGAGGCGGCACAGCTCGACGGCGCCACCGGTTGGCAGCGTTTCCGAAACATAATTGTGCCGGGTATTGCGCCGGTGCTCATGCTCGTCGGCCTGCTGCAGATCATCTGGGACATCCGGGTCTTCACCCAAATCTCGGTGCTGCAGGACTCCGGCGGAGTGTCCGCCGACACCAACGTGCTCGGCACCTACGTGTACCAGATCGGGCTCGGCCAGGGCGACTACGGTGCCGGGTCGGCCGTCGCTATGATCATGCTGCTCATCACTCTCATCATCAGCTGGGGTTACGTGCGTTCCCTCGTCAAGCAAGGAAACGTCTCATGACATCGACCCTGGTGAGAAGCGCCCAGATTCACTCCGGAACCGGCAGCACCGCCGTCGGGCGTCGCCGTCGTCTCGGCCGCATCGGCATCAATATTGGCGGTGTGGCCCTCGCCGTGCTCTGGGCCTTTCCGGTCTACTGGATGATCAACAGCAGTTTTCAGACCGACGCCGCTCTTTACGGGGCGACACCGCAATTCCTTCCCTTCCCCCTGGACCTCTCCAACTACGCGACCATCATCGGGGATGCCTCCTTCTGGTCTGCCATGCGAGTCAGCGCGCTCGTCACCGCTATCTCCGTGGTCGTAGCCCTGTTCAGCGCGTTTCTGGCTGCCGTGGCCCTCAGCCGGTTCCGTTTTCGCAGCCGCACAGCAATGGTCATCGTGGTTCTCGTGATCCAGATGATCCCGGCTGAGGCCCTCTTCATCTCCCAGTACCGCATGCTCGACAGCTGGGACATGATCAACAGCATCATCGGTCTCAGCCTGCTCTACGCGGGCCACTCCGTTCCCATCACGATCTGGATGCTCAAGGGCTTCGTCGACGGCATCCCCATCGAGCTCGAGGAGGCGGCGATGATCGACGGATGCAGCCGCTTCGGTGCCTTCCTCCGCATCACCTTTCCCCTGCTGGCACCCGGCATGGTGGCGTCGGGAATCTTTGCCCTGCTGGCCTCCTGGAACGAGTACACCCTGGCCCTCGTCATCATGAAAGAAAGCAGTGCCGCGACGTTGCCGCTGTGGCTCAAGCGATTCAACGTCACCTACGAGGCCACCGACTGGGGCGCCATCATGGCCGGTTCCGCGCTGATCGCCATACCGGTCATCATCGTCTTCCTTATCGTGCAGGGCCGCATGGCCACCGGCCTCGTTGCTGGCGCAGTGAAAGGCTGATGGTGATTCCTGCAGTGGATGCTCCGGTTCCCGACCAGCGGATGCCGCCCGGCGCCGCCGTTCTCGACGCCTCGCCCTATGTGGCCATCGACATCGGTGGCTCGGGCTCCCGTGTTTACGTCGGTTCCGCGCACGCGCCCACGTTGGCGGCCAACCTTGAGCTGGCGAGCGCGACCGGGCCATCCGTTATGGTCGGCCCCTCCGGCATCGACGTCGAAGCGCTCATCGGCACCCTCGTCGGCCTCGGCGACCAGCTGCGGCGCGCCCAAGGCCTCGGCTCACCGCTCGCTGTGGTCGTGGGCATGAGCGGCCTCATGGAACTTGTCGACCGGCCCACGCGCGTCACCGACGCCATCGCCGCGCTCTGGCCACAAGCCCGCACAGTGGTCGCCTCCGATTCCGTCACCGCCCTGGTGGGTGCGCTCGGCATCGGCGGGGGAGTCGTCGTGGCCGCCGGCACCGGCGTTGTTGGGCTCGGCAGCGACCTCAACACCGTCTGGAACCGTGTCGACGGCTGGGGCCACCTTCTCGGAGACACCGGTGGTGGCGCCTGGATCGGGATGCAGGGTCTACAGGCGGCGGTGCGCGCCTACGACGGCCGCTCGGGAGGTTCGGCGCTTCTGCTGGGGCTCGCTACCCGCGACCTCGGCGAGGTGCACGATCTGCCCCGGCTGCTGTACACCCGCGACGACCGTGCCGGGATCATGGCCACGTTCGTGCCCGCGATGGTCGAGGCCGCCAACGCCGGTGACGCCGTGGCCGCAGCGGTGTGGCACCGCGCCGGCCAGGCGCTGGCCGAAACGGCTCAGGCGGCGCTGACCCCCGAGCTGCCCCAGCGCGTTGCCCTGGTCGGTGGTCTGCTGGCGGCCGGGCGACTGCTCACCGATCCCTTCAACGCCGCAGCGGAACGGCTCCTCCCCGGGGTGCATGTGCACCTGGGCGGGGGCGGCTCACTCCAGGGAGCAGCAGTACTGGCCCGGCACCTCGTGCTGAATCCCGGTGCGGTGCCGCACCATCCGCCTTTCATCACGACGGTCCTGCCGGCAGCCGACTGACCTGGCCGTCGTGCGGCACCGCGCACGAGTTCGTCAATGTCTACAGCCAGCCCGCCAGCACCGCCGACTGGGAGACGACAAAGACGAGTGCGGCGAGCCCGATCAGCAGGGCGGTGAGCGTCACCGCCGCCACGGCCTTGCCCCCGCTGATGGCCGCGGTCGGGTTGTCCATCAGGGCCCTTGTGGCCCGGTGGTAGCGGATCGAGGTGAACGCATAGGCACCGCCGACGAGTGCGAGAGTGGGCACGCCGATCAGCACTGCCATCAGCGGGTCGGTGATGGCGCCGAATCGAATCGAGACGGCGACTCCCAGCGCGAGCACGAGGCAGGTGCGTCGCCAGGCGAGGAGCGTGCGCTCCGGCTGCAGCCCCGACTCGAAAATTCGCATCCCGCTCACACCAGCAGGCTCCCGATGATGATGCCGACGATCGCGATGGCCGCGCCACTGGTGATGATGGCTCCGACGGCGAGCCCGGGCAGTGGCTGCACCAGGCGCATGGACCGCTCGGTTGCGGCCCACGACCACCAGGCGTGCACGATCGACACCAGACCGAGTGCAATGAAGATGAGCGCCGAGGCGAGGCGGATCTCGGCCTGGATCGGGGCATCCAGCGCTTCCAGCGCAACGCCGGCGAGCAGCAGCGCGAGGGACGTTCGAATCCAGGCCAGAAAGGTGCGCTCGTTGGCGAGGCTGAAACGTGGATCGGGCTCGTCGCCAACCTCAAAGACCTTGCGCGGAAACCGTGATCTCATATCCTCCGAGCATACCGGTGGGCAATGGCGGCCGTGCGGCGACCTGGGTGCGGCATCCGTCAGCGCGAGAGGCACAAGCAAAACGCGTGAACCCGCGCTGCCGACCTGCCGACCTGCCGACCTGACGACCCGCCGACCCGTGACTTTCCCCCACCGACCCGTGGGCAAAGTCATATGGTCGTAGCAACGCTCTACTGAATGGAGTGTTCCCTGCTCTGCGAAGCCGCCCGGCAGCGCTATTGACACAAGGAAAGCGCGTGAAACGATTGCCGACCTATCCACGACGCAAACCGTCCGCCATACCGGCGATGGCATCGGCGATCCCGTCCGAACGTGCGACTCTGGCTGCCACAGGCTCGGTCGAGATCGATCCGAGCTCGGCGGCACTGGCGTCACCGAGACCGCAGGTGAGCACTCGGATGCCTTTGTCAGCGAGGCGCCGAGCTTCGCGAACGGCCGTGCCAGCATCCCCGAGATCGCCATCGCCAAAAATTGCGATGACCCGGTCTCCAGTCCGGCCCTCGAACTGCGATTCGCACTGGTGCAACGCCGGGACGATGTTGTTTCCGCCGCTTGCAAACGCCGTCGAGAACAGGGCGTCCGCAGCCCGCGGATCGCGCGACAGCTCTGTATGGCCGGCGACCCCAAGATGCCAGAGCAGTCCTGCCACGTCGTAGCCAGCTGCGACCGCTTCAGCGACGAAACGATGGCAACCGCTCACGGCCTGCGGCAGGCGAGCTCCGGACATAGATCCGCTTACGTCCAGACACAGAATGACGGAACCGCCAAACTGATCCTGTAGAGCCGCGAACTCGCGACCCACGGGGTACTGCGTCAATCCGACCGCGTCGAAGTTCTTCTTGGTCCACTGCACGTTAACCCCTCACCATCAGTCCGGACACCGCACGTTGCTGTTGTTCGGATTCATTGCCATCGGCCACGCCTTCCATGTAGGACTCCAATGTGAGTTCTTGTCCGGAACGGGGTTCGCGGGCAATGCACGAGATACGACCGTCGAGACCGACGGTGAGCTGCACCTCGATTGGGGAGCCGGCCGGGAGGCTCGCTGGCAGACCGGTCAGCTCGCCATCCAGAATTCGTCGGTTGAACGATAAATCCGGTGCAGAAACCGCTCCGGCCTGCTCCATGAGTTCAATTCGAACCTTTGACTGGCCGTCAACGACTGTCGCGAATCGAGCGGTGACCCCCGCTACCGGAAGCGCTGTATTCGAATCGATCAGGTGCTTCACCATGACGCGTTTGCCCTCGGGGTCCGTGCTGTCGTGCAATTTGATGCCGAGTGCTCTGGCGAGCACGGATTGCAACGGGGCACTATCCAGGATTCGCTCGGCCGTGGAACTGCCCAGAAGCCTGTTCTCGGTTGCGGGTTCAGTGCGCCTCAGCAGTGCTCGGCAGTGGATCGCCGCACCTTTGGCAACCGCGGTATCCGGGTCGCTGAGGCGCACCGGGAGACGCAAATGCCCCTCGAGCGCCGAGGTGACGGCGGGCATTCGCGACGACCCGCCGGTGAGCAGTACCTGGGACGGACGTGAGGCACCCTTCGCGATCGCAGCGGCGATAGCGCGATCGACAACCGTGAGCGTCTCATTGACCAGATTTGCCGTCGCTGCAGTGAACTCTGCGCGCTCCACGGCCACCTTCGCCGATTGGCCCTCGCGACGCAGGGGGAGCGACGCTGTCTCTGTTCGTGACAACTTCTTCTTGACGTCTTCCGCGAGCGCATACACGCTGAGTATGAATTCCTCGTCGTCGAGCGCGCCGTCATCGCCCGTGGCCGTGACGTAGCGGCCGATGAGGAGATCGCCGAGTATCTGGTCGAAGTCGACTCCTCCCAATTGGCTCGCGCCATCGACCGACACGACCTTGGGCCCGCCAGCGGTCAGCTCGATGACCGTGGCATCGAAGGTTCCGCCGCCGAGGTCGTAAACGAGAACCGACCCTCGATCGGTTGCCCCAACTCCGACACCGTAGGAGAGTGCGGCGGCGACCGGCTCTGCGACCAGGTCGATGGTCGACAGCCCGGCAATCTTGGCGGCAGCCGCAGTTGCCTCACGCTCGGTCGTGCCGAAATAGGCGGGAACCGTCACGACCGCGACGAGGTCCGCGGGGTCGACCCCCAGCTCACGGCTCGCGCTCTGCGCGAGCGCCCGCAGGATAATGGCCGAAATGCCCTCCGGTCCATAGGTCTCGCCATCGAAGGTCAGCGCAAAATCGCGTCCCATTTCACGTTTGATTTTGGCCACCACACGATCGGGCTGCACCGACACGCTCGCCTTAGCCTCGGTGCCGACGACGACACGGCCCGCAGCTTCGAAGTACACGACCGACGGCGTCAGTGCCGCGCCTTCGTCGTTGTCGAGCAACCTGATGGAACCGTCGTCGCTGACGTGCGCGACCACGGAGAAAGTCGTGCCGAGGTCGATGCCGATGGGAATCTTCATGGTTGTCCTTAGGTCGTCTAACGGCTGATGCCGGCGCGGTTGAGAAGATGGTCGGCAACGTCGGCCGTGAGTCGAAAGCGAGCGACGGCCTGGTCGACCTGGCAGCGAATCACGGTGTCCGTCCCGGACTCGCCGAGCAGTGCGCCCAACCGCTTCCGCTCGGTGATAGCCCAGTCCGCAACGGAAGAGAGATCTGACCGCCATGTCGGGGCCGCCAGGGCGAGTAGCCCGGTTCGAGGGCCGTCTTGGGCTGCCCGCCACGCGGGCACGCGCACATGGCAGGCCCGTCCGCAATCCGGGCACAAAAAGTTCGATCCCGTTCTGGGAACCGAGAAAGCCGTGGCGGTACCCGGGAACGGTGGTGCCTCCGCGAGCCAGATCGCGAACACGGTCGAGAGCTGACCGGCGACCGCAGCTGCGCGCGGGAGCAGGCCTTCCTGACGCTCGGCAACGAACAGTCGGCGTAGCCCGGCCCACGCCAGGCAGTCCGCGCGCACGTTCAGGCTTCGCTCATGAACCCGGAGCCGACGGAGAACCGCGTTGCGGGCATTATCGGCGTGATCTTCATCCCCCACGCGGCACGCCAGCACGAAAAGCGCCATCAACGGGTCCGCGAGCTCAGCCGCTCGCCACGCGCCGAAATGCTGCTCAGGGGCGGCCCCGCCACAACACGGCCAGTTTGCGACAGCTCTCGTGACCGTGCGGAGCCGCGCCGGGAGGTCAGTCGGTGTAGCCGGATCGATCGCGATCGTCTGCGGCGAGGGCTCCTGCCTCGTTGACAGGATCGCCTGCCCGCGAGCCAGGCTCCCGAGCAGACCGACCTCGCTTTCGCGCAGCCCGACGCTCGTTCCGGCTGTGCGCTGATCTTCGGCCGCGACCGTTCTATGGATGATTTTCAGGTTGGTGTTTCGCACGACGTCGGCAGCGACCTTCGCCGGACTCTGATCCACCACAATGACCTGTTCGCCGAAACTGCGCACTTCGGCGAGCATGCTCGTGAGCAATTCCGCAGACGCTGCCTGGGCGCTTCCACCAACTCCGTCGGCGGAGGCGACGGCAACTGGGATCTCCGGCAGCACTCGATGTGCTTCCTCGAGCACCAGCAAGTGCTCCACTGCCTTTGGGCGCTTCCGTGCACGAGCCCGCGACCAGGTCGCGAGGGCCAGGAGCAAAACGACAAATGAACGTTCTTCATCGTCGACGAGGTCCGCAAGGGTGACCACGGTAGGTCTGTCGAAAAGTGCGTCGATCATGGCCGAATTCGACCAGGCAAACCGGTGCGCGCGCGTCGGGGCAAGCAAGAGTTCGAGTCGTGTCAGCAGTGACGCGCGAATGTTCGACTGCGCTTCCGCTGCATAACCAAGGCTGCGCACGAGCGGATCAACCGCGTCGCGAACGTCGTGCAGTTCGGTCCCGTCCGGCCCGCCGGGCTGCATCGCAATACTGTCGAAGAGTTTGGTCACCACGTACGGTGTCGGCGACGGCATACTGAACGAGCCACGAAAAGCCTGGGCAACCTGCATCAGGTGTCGGCGGGGGTCCTCCCCGCGACCGGGTTGCAGCAGATTGAGGCTCAGCTCGCCGCCGGAGACCGACGTGATACCCCCACGGAAGAGCGCCGCCGCACTCGTGTACTCGTCTTTGACCGGATCGATCACGAGAAAGGGAATCCCATGCCCGTTCCAGGCCTCCGCGAGCAAGCGGTGCAGGGTCGTGGTCTTACCTGAGCCTGTAGTGCCCGTTACGAAGGCATGACCCTCCAAGTCGGCGAGACCAATCGTCGCGGGCAAATCGGTCGACCACGAGCGGCCGAGAGTCAGGCTTCGACCGGATGTGTCGGGGCGGCGGGCCGCTGGAGGAGCAGGTCTGACCGCGAGGCCCTGCAACGACGCGCGCGGGGAAGCCAACATCGCGCTGCATTCAGGAGACGACAGCATCGATAACGGGTCAGAGCTGGCCGCAGCATCAATGGGCGCGTCAAAGGCCATAAAGCGCCGCCCCTGCTCTTCCGGAATGGCACCTCGAAGTGCTGCGACGACCTGATGGGTTGTCCATTGTTCCGCGCCGAAGGCCCACGCGGCAGTCTTCCACGCCCCGACGGCACCACCCTGCGCGAGCTGGGCGAGAAGCACGGCCGCCCACTGCTGAACCCGGCTCCATCCGGCCGAGACCGTGGTCACCGTTCTATTGGCGTGCTCCTGGAGTGCGGTCGTCAGGTGCTCGGCCGCGACCTGGCTCAGCGTTACCGCGCTCTGCTGGGCATCGCGCACCTCCAGTTGGTGAACCGAGCGAAACTCAAGCACCACGCACCAGGTTCCGGTGACCGTGGAGAGATGCTCCAGAAGCCCGGTGTGCTGCGGCTTCTGCGCAGATTCGCGCCCCAGCTCAGCCTGAACGCGGTAGCTAATGCCGAAACCCGCCCACGATCGCCAGGCACGCGACGGCACCTCCCAGACAGCGTCGCACCGCGGCGCGATCTGGTTGCGCACGCGCGCGGTGATCGCCGGGTGACCTCCAGACAGATACAAGCGGATGCCCGTCGTCTCACCATGCTGAATCAACACGGTGAAGTTTGCGAGGCCGCCGCCGGCTGAGCCGAGGACGGCGAGAAAGGCATCCACTTCTTCGGCGCTGGGAACAGCCGTGATGCGCAGCCAGGTGTTGTCCCCGGGAACGTTCGGTGCACGGAATCGAGCGCCGGGAGCCGGGTCTGCGCTCAGCGCGCTCAGCGCCCGCTCGGCATCGGGCGTGCCGGACGGCACGCCAACGCCGAGCAGATCGGTCAGGCGCGGATCAGCCATTCGTGGGCGTGTACTCCGCGAGCAGCGCCTCGATCACCTCATCCGCACGGTCGCGAAGGTCAAGCATGCGCCCGCGACCGTTGTCGGCGACGACCCAGGCGCGGGTTCCCATCGGTGCTGAGCCTCGATCGGTGCGCCAGCCGAATAGCCATCCTCGTGCGCGTCGCGCCGCGGCGTAGTTGGCCGGGTTGGAGGCCTCCGAACTCAGATTGCGCAGCTCGCGCCGTGCCTCCTGTTCATCGATCTGAGTCACCATATGCGCGCTCCCCGGTCGTTCCAGGCGATGGCCCGATGAGTGGTGTCGAAGTCGCGAAGCTCCGCATGGATGGTCGTGGGCGTCCAGGGGAACGTGACGTGCCTTTGGGCATCACACACCCGAATCTCGCCGTGATCGTTGGCCACGTTGTAGGCATGGCCACCGGGAACACCGTTGTGGTCGACATATGACGTGTGCACAATCGCGCTGGCACCATGACCGGCTTCCTGCAGCTGAAACCGGAGCAGCTCCGGGTCGCGCGCGTCCTGCATCCGCTCTCCTGCCCATTCCTCGGTGATCGAGGAGGATTCGCCGCTGGGTTCGAGCCCCTCGGGCCCGATCTCGGGTGTGCGTCCGGCAGCTTCCTCGAGCCGTCCGCGCCAGGACTGTTCGAAGCTGCGAGCGCAATCAGCACAGTTCACGTCGTAGATGCGCGAGTGATCGCCGAAATCGGGGTTGACCTGCTCGATCAGTCGATCCGGTGAGGAGAACTCCGGGATCGGCCGCTCGGCGCGCCAATTCGTGCCGCCAATGAACTGCTCGGTGTGCTGCTGACGAAACTCGTACGCCGGGCGCTCTCGGAACGACGGGTTCTCAGCGGCGCTGCCCTCGACGCGTTCGGGTTCGAAATGCTCGAGTGCCGGGGTTGCCTCCATGCGGGCGGGTGCGGGTTCCGATTCGAACGATGTCGATTCCATTCCAGACGCCCTGCTCACCGCGAAAACGCTCCGCCCAAGAAAAGTAGGAGGAACACGAGCATGACCACGAGCACGATCCCGGCGACGGTTCTGGCGGTAGACAGCCGGGCCCGCGGATCGACCCACCCGGTTGTGACGGCTCCCGTGATCTGACTTTCCACGCGGTCGACGCGCAGAACCCTGGCCCGGTCAATCCGGCCGGTGACAATGACATCTTCGCCGAGTTTCAGAAACCCGCCACGTAGTTCACCGCGCAGGATGCAATCGTGGTGAACGCCCCCGACCTCGGTGAGCACAAACGGAGTGGCCGGAATTTCCAGGCGGTTCGGTTGCTCGGTGCGGGAGCCGCCACCCCTGACGCTGGGGATGAGCAGCATCCGCAGCGGGGCGAACAACAGGCCGAGGACTATTCCCAGGGCCCGGAACGGCGCCATGAGGCATCCCTGGCTGAACTGTTTGGACATTGCCGCACCGTTCAGGCTGACCGACTCGAAGCGCTCGGCGCCGATTTCCGTGATGATTCCGCGAATACGAACGTGGAGGGTGCTGGCTGCAGGGCTGGTAGCGGCGTTGGCCACCGGGCCCGGTGCGCCGGTCGGCGGGGTGGCCGACGAATACGATGCAGCGGATGGCGTGGGCGGGGGTGATACCGCCGGCCCAACCGGTGCAGGCGCACCCGTCGGTCGGGGCATCGGGGCCGAATATGCGGCAGAGGGTGCCGGCGCCCCGGCGGAGCCAGCTCGCGGCCGGAACCCGCAGCGCAGGCAAATGCCGGAGGGCGTGAGTGTTCCGGTGCACTTGGGGCATTCAACTTCCATCGGCAGGCTCCCAGGGAAACCGAATGACCCGTGTGATGGTCTGTTGCATATTGCTCAAGGTCAGCCAGAAATCGGAGGCTATTTGCAGGCCTCGGCCACCGTCGAGCAGCCACATGGCCACTGCGGTGAATGCGATGACAACGAGGGCGAAGTGCAGCGCGCTCCAAGTGTCGCGGTAGAGCCGATACGCGAAGGGAATCCCGTTTTTCATGAGTTTGTCTCTCAGACCTTGACTGGATCGGGCGCGACACGTTTCACGGGGATGGTCAGCGCGGTGCCGAGCTTCAACGACGAGCGCGATTGGCCGAGTAGCCAGTCCATGGTCCACCAGGGATTGAGTGGGTCGCGTATGTCGCGTACCTCCATGGAGTCGGCCACGAAGTAGCGCACCTGGCGAAAGTCTTTCTCGAAGCGGCGCACCATCAGCTCGGCACCGTTGGCCACCAGCCAGCTCCGAATGGCGGTGCTCTCGCCGCTCGTGAGCGAGCCGCCGGTGGGTAGACGCACGAGAAGATCGGCCTTCGTGAGCACCACGGCGAGGCCGCGCTTTTCCGTGCGCACCTGGTCGGCACGCATCCGGTCGACGGCAGCTGCATAGGCCTCTTCTTGATCTCCCGACGCCAGGAGCACGCTGTTCGCGAACGACGATCGACGCAGCACAGCGCGGACTTCTGGAAGTGCCAGCGCATCGAGGGCGAGCACAATCCCATTGGCGCTGTCCAGATAGCGCAATTTCGCGGTCTCATTCCAGGTGCTGAATGCCTCACCCGCGACGTCCATGATCTGCGCTTCGACGGTGGTTGATCCGCGCGTGAGAGCGAACGGGAGGCCGACAGGTTGCACGTGAGCGGTCTTCGGGTTCGCCGCGTGCTGCTGGAGGCGCGATTGTGCTTGAACCTGATGCTCCCGTGCCCGGTCATTCAGCGGTGTGAGCGTCCCTCCCAGCTCGGTTAACACTTTTTCCAATTCAATAGTGATCGCATCGAGCAGACGGGATTTGCCGGCCCCCATACTGCCGATCACAGCTAGCTGGATCGTCTGTCGTGCACCGCTGCCGACAACCAGCTCCGAGCCGCAGTAGGGGCAAAACGGTCGAAGCTCGCGCGCCGCGCGCCGAACGGTGTTGGGCAGCTGCTGACCGCACTCGCAACGACGAGAGATCGACCCGAGCGGGCCTGGGAGCATGGTCCAGTGAGTGATCGTGCAGGCTGGCGCGGAACATCGGAAGCCGGGAAGGGTCGACTCGCCGTAACAGTCCGTGCACATCATCGAGGCTCGCTGCCGCCGACGCGCGAGAACGTCGCCAGCGCGCGCGAGCAGTAGAGCCACCTTTTGCAGGATCGTCGACAAGACCCCGATCACGCCCATCACCGCAAACCACGTTGCAGCGGATGCATACAGGCCGACCGTATATCCGCTGGCTCCAGCCCCGATCAGAGCCCACCAGAGCAGTCGAGGCACGCCGCCGAATATTCGCGCCGCGGGCACTTTCTTGGAGCGGGTGCGGAGGGACCCTTTGGCAGCGGTTGGTCCTTTGGCGACGAGCCAGCTCCACAGCCACTTGGTGTGGTCTGCGACTTCCCCGCCGACCGCCTTCGCGTCTTCCTTGGCCTGGTAGGGCATGTAGTTTGGCCAGGCACGGTCCCAGCCGTGCTCGCGATTCGGCCCGGCCGGCTTCGCCCCGGCCACTCGTCCGTCAACAAGATCCTGCGGCACAATCTGCCGTAGGGTTCCGTGCCCTTTGCCGGCCAGCACCCGCAATGGCAGAAGCACGCCGACAATCACGCCCACGATCATGCTTCCGACAAAGACGCAGGCCCAGTAGATGAGTACGAACGACAGCACGCGCACGACGGCGATAAACACGAGCCAGAGCACGAATCCGACGATGGCCACTATGGCCCCTCCGACGAGCAACCACCCCACTAACTCTTCCATGATGACCCCCGGTTGTCCGCGCCGAAGAGGGTTCGCGCTCGCCGCACCGCGCTGCGGGTGAACCGGCCCTTGGCCTGGTCTGCGAGGTAGTCGTCAAGAGATACCCGGCCCTGATCGTCGAGATGCCCGCCGATTTGGACCAGCATCTGGGCACGAAGCTTCTCCGTGCTGTGGTCGTCCCAGACAGTGTCGAGCGCTCGGCGCGCGGCGTCACCCCAGGCGCCGAGATCGGGTTCGAGCAGACGCGCCGAGATGGCGAGCATGTCGGTGCGGCCCATGCGGAGGTAGCGTTCTAAGATTGTCGCCATTCTCTCTTGTAATTCGCGGTCGTGCCCGCGGGCGAGCGTGATAGCGTGCCGCGGATCGGCTGATTCCAGAATCGCCTTGACGATCCATTCTCCGTAGAGGCCCCCGAGATCGTCGTACTCGGCGAGAGCATCGAGGGCCGGGTTGGGGTTGATTTTGCGCTCCGCTGCGGCGCGCTCGAAGAGTGCCAAAACCGCTCTCTGGTGCGCGCTGCGCGCCTGCAGGGAAGCGGGCAGCTCACGCGACTCCACCCTGTCGAGTGCCCGGATAACCAGGGCCCCGCCCCCGTGCGCCCACGTCGGGTGCTGGCGAGTATCGCTGAGATGGGCCTCGATCTCCGCGGCAAGCTGCGGATCGATCGTGCGGTGAGCCTTCAGCCAGCTGACAACTTCAGTGGCACGCAGCCCTTCTCGCGTGCGAAGAAACAGCGGCCAGGCGTCGGCGGCAACGGCCAACTGCATCGTGGCCAATACCTCCATTCGCCGCTCCGGGGTGGCTCCGACGAGCTCACGAGCGCCAAACCAGGCCGTCAGGGGATGCGCGGCATCGAATACCCAGGGCGACGGCGCGAGCCAGGCCCAGGCTCCGGCCTGGAATGAGCGGATGACGGTGGCGTCACCGCTGGACAGGCCCGCGATGAGGCAGGCCGTGACGGCACGGATAACCGCGTCACACTCAACCCAGCGCGTGCTGCGCGCTGCGAGTCCCGGCTCGTGCAGCCACAACTTTGCGAGCCGCTCGATCGGCTCGGCGATCGCATCGGCAGAAATGCCGGTGTTCAACGTTTGCGCGAGTTCGAAAGTGGCTGGCAGGTTCGCCGGTGCGCTGTCCGACAGCACGCCGGCGAGCAGGGATGCGGCATGAGCCCGTGCCTCGGCATCGGGCCAGGTGAGCCGTGCCGCTCCGGCCCGGTTTGCGGTGGCCACAGCCCAGACCGCGGCCGCGGTCGGTCGTGCCGCGGCCCACTCGATCGCTGCGAGGGCGAGGCTCTGTGCCAGTTCCTCGTTGCCGACCAGGCCCGCGGCCCGAACAGCCGCATCGAGCGAGAGCATCTCATCGTCGCCCCCGGGCGGGCAGCTGGCGATGATGTCGGCGAATTCGTCACCGTACGCTTCGAGCTCATCGACGGCTCCGGCCTCCGCCAGCGCGACAACGGCCGCAACAGCCGTGCGCAGTTCGCTCACGCCGACCGTCCTGTCTGACGACGTCATGGTCGTCAGCTCGGCAGCCCGAGCGGCGAGCAGCGAACCCATGGAGCGCGCCCACCGTTTACTCGTCTCGATCGCGTCGAGCGACTCGAATGGGTCTGCCGAGAGAAACCAGCGCGCGTGGCGGGTGGCGGTCTCGCTGGGCGGCACGTCGGTGTGCTCTCGGGCCTCGAGGTCGAGAAGGTTGACCCCGAGCTCGCGGCTTCGGGCCACGGTGAGAGTCGGACTGAGCAGCGGATGAGCGCCAACGATGTGCGCGGAAGCGGCCAGCGGATTCTCAGCGAAGACGCGAAACTCGAGGTCGAGCGCTGCATCTCCGTCGAGGAAATGTGACAGCAGTGAAACCCATCGCATGACCGTGCGCTGATCAGGGTGTTTGATCACGAGGCGAACGCGTGGCGTGGCTTGCGTCTGTTCGAGCATTGTGAGAACGCTCGGCAGCGCTGCGGCGCTCCAAGGGTCGAGCGCGACGAAGCTGTGCAGGGCCGGAATCTCGAAATCCTCCTCGATTTCCAGCGGAGCCAGCCACGGCACAGCGCACTGAGAATGCGGGCGTTCGAAGGACCAGTCCGGCGCCGTAAACAACTGTGCTGGGCGATGGGGCAGCACGTCGGTCACATCCGAGGTCGTCACCGTCACCGTGAGCTGGTTCCCTGGCCGACCACTGATAGTGTCACCGGTGCTGGCACCCCGACTGATATACATGCGGTCACCGTGCCGGGCATAGGCGCACGTCGCCGGGTGTTCCAGCCAATCTCGTGACGGCAGGTTCATCGGCACGGGGTGCTGGAGTTTCTCGCACGAGTACGTCTGGTCGGAAAGTGTCGCGCCCGGAGAGCTCGCGATGAACTGAAAGCCAGATTTGCCGTTCACGGACTCCTGCGTCGAGCAGTCGGTGTATACGAGTACTTCGAACACGTCGTTCGCTCAGGCCTTCGTCACGCCGACAAGCGACTTGCGTGCCATGAGCCAGAGCAGCGGCTCGGCGACCCGGTGCGGCTGGATACCACGGCTGCTCACCGTGGCACTCCGATAGTTGGGTTCTGCGCCAAGAGCCGACGCTACGAAGAATCGATACGTCTGATAGTTGTGGTCGAGTATGCGCAAGAGGTCGTCACCTCCCCATTTGTTGATCAATCCGGCCACATAGTCGTGTAAGGCTTTCGACTCCTGCTCGTCGAACAGCGGTTCACCCGACGAGGGCTGGCGGATGGGGCTGTCGGGTGGAAGCTCATCGTAGAAGGCGTCGATTTTAGCGAGCACGACGGCAACAGGCTTTTTGATCTTCTTGTTCGGCTTGAGAAGTTCGGATTCCCGCAGCACATCGGTGAGCGCGCGCAGTATGGTCCGTGGCTCATCGGCCAGGGACTCCGCGTCGACTCCTCGGCGCAGCGCGTCGTCGCGATTTGCGGCGAAGCCGAACGGGTCGATCAGCAGGATGACACCATTCGACGCTTCGAGGTAGTGCAGGTCGCGCGCGCGATCCGGCGTTGTGAGGTTTTCCCCCGCCGTGTCGTAGAAGGAGAAGATCGTGGACACGGTCTGTTTGATCCCGGCGAGCCCCTCCTTGCGGAGCGTGATCGTATACACGGCCGGTACCCGTTGGGCGGCCGCCGTCTGCCCCGGAAGCAGTCCGCCGGAATCCATTTCCTTCCGGGCATTGTCAAGATACGTCAGCAGCGGTGACGAACCGACGGAGTCGATGCTCGCGTCGAATCGGCGGGCGACGCTCTGCGTGAGCTCCTTGCCCAGAACGGTGAGCATGACAGTTTTACCGGAGCCACGCACGCCGACGATGCCGAAAAGTGGGCTGTCAGTAGTGAAATTGTCTGGGAGTACCGAGTGGCAGTTGGGACACACGCGGGTGCCGGTTGATCCTCCGCAGTCCGGGCACGCCGGACGCACCGCGAGCAAGCCCTGGCGGCTCTGCGAAGTGAACGACTTTCGTACTGGCTCATGGTCGCCCAGGATTCGCACGCGGTCGGGGTCCTCCGACACCGTGCAGGCCGTTTTTCCGGCCGCAGGCTGGCCCCAGCACCGGTACGAGAGGTTCTTCGGGTCGATCCTGGTGTAGCAGTAGGGGCAGGGGGCGGTCTTCGTGCCGAGAAATGGGAGAGCCATCATTCCACTTTCATTCGGGTTGGCGACGGATCGACGAGGTGTACGCCGGGAGTGGTCGAGAAGGCGCGCACCCAGAAAGTGCCCTTGGTCGGCGGCAGCGCGACTATGACGGATGCGCCGCCGTGCGGCATAACCGTGGTGCGAGCGACGACCGAGCCCTGGGTCTGGTCGAAGGGCATAAATTTTCCGAGTTGTTTGACGACGACCACGTCGAACGGCTCCATCGGGTTCGCGCTCGTGAATCTGAGCGTCGCGGAGTTGGGTGGACCGAAGAACCGCCTCTGAAAATCGATGTCATACGAGACTGACGACGTGCCGACGACCGTCACGACCACGGGAGACGACAGCCAGTCCGTCTCGCCATCGGAGGCGATAGTCAGCACTTCAATTTTTCCGCCCGAACGCCCGATGTCGATCCGGCAGCCTCCGTGCTCGCGATAGGTCGTCGGTGAGATCCTGCTTTCACCGGCACGATCCCCGGACTGCCAGCGCACGAGCGCCTCATAACGATCGTCCGGCCACTCCCAGGCGAGCACGACCTGCTCGCCGAACCGTTGAGCACGCACATTCACCACAGCCGGAGCGGTTCCGAAAGTCTGCAACTGGCCGATGATGGCGTCCTCACCGTCTCGGGTGAGCGCGAGGTAGAAGCGCAGTCCGTCGGTCGTCGTTCCGCTCACGCTCTGTTGGCGCTGTCCCGTCGCGGGTGCCCGTCCCGCCAGCTGCGTTCCGGCTTCGCGCACGCTCTTCATGGGTACCCGATCGCGGAAGGACCAGGGCGGGCGTTGGGCGAAATGCCACACTTCGACGGTGTAACCGGCGATCGCCGACCAGAGGGCTTGAACCTCCTGGGTATCTCCCGCGCTGACCGCTCGCAGAGTGTATGAGGCCACCGCTCGCGCCTCGCCACGGGGAACCCCCGTCACCCGCACCTGGGGGGATCGCAGGTCGCCGCCCGCAGAACCGGCGTACACCGCGGTAATGAGGTAGGTATACGTTGCTCCGAGCGTCAGTCCCGTGGAGGTGGCTCCACTCTGCGCTCCGATCTTTATCCTGGTGGTGTGTCCGTCCGGGGCCGTCTGCGTCACCTCCACGAGTCGGGCATCCGCTGGCGTCCTCCAGCGCAGTGTGACGCTGGTGTCATCCGCTGAAACACGCACTTCGGAGACCTGCGGAAGCACGATGATTGACGCCGCCACGACAGGAGAGAATCCGCCACCGCGCGATGCTGCAACGGCGTAGAACACCGTGGTCGCCACCGGCGGTTCCGTGTCCTCCAGCCTGGTCGCCGTCAGGCCAGAGCCGAGCGCGGTGCCGTCCTGGCTGTTCTGCGGCGCAGATCCGACTTTGCGGATGACCCGGTAGCGTACATCTTCGGTAGAACCGAATCCAGGCGCCCAGGTGAGCTCGACTCCCGCGCCGTTCTGGTGCATGACGACGACAAAGTTGAGCGGCGGCGCTGGCGGCAGCGCCTGGGCGACAGCCGCGAGGTCGTCGTCGTCGGTGCAGATGGTCAGTGCATCGTTCAGCGCCACGCGGGCGGTTTCGACGTCGCCGTCCCCGACGGCTTGCTGGGCCAGTGCGCGCAGCTCGGCGACTCTGAGTTCGGTGCGGGTCACGATGGCGAGCGCCGATTTTTGCACGTCGGTCTCGGACCCGTTCGTCTCCGCGAAGATTGACTCGTAGATGCGCCGAGCATCCTTGAGCCGGCCGGCCACGACGCATTCCTGCACCTCTCGGTACGTGCGCACCGGCGTTCCACCGTCAGCGGATCCGGCGGCCTGAACGATCCGGGCGGCATCGCCGCGATCCAAACCACTGCGCTCGAGTTCCCTGACCGCTGCCAGAAGCAGGGGGAGGGTGCGCACGAGCCGTTGGCCGCGCTCAATGAACGTTCCCAGCACGAGTTGATGAAGTTCCGCATCGGTTGTCACGGCTCCGCCGATGGCTCCAAGAACCGTGCCCATCGCGATGTTCTCGGCAGTGGGTGGCAGGCGGTCGATCTGAGCGCGAGAGTCCCTGAGAGTTGCCATCGTCAGCATCGCGCCGGATCCGGCCTGGAACCCGTCGATGAGGCGGAAATGCTCCGGCTCGCCCTGCTTCACGAAGATGGCCGTGAGCACGCTGCGGCAGGATGTCTGGTTGATGCCGTCGCTGACTTCCTTGAGTACGTCGGGCGCTGTCGTGATTGCGGGCAGTTCGGCCACGACCACGACGCCGCCGATGCCGACCGCCTCCGCGAGCTCAGCATCAGTGACAGCGTCGTTGATCCCCGACGCCTTCGCGGCCTGTCTGAGCCGTGCGGCGGTCACGACGCCGAGCGTCTTGAACTCGGCCGCTGCGATCTTGCCGAATTCGGCGAAACCCCGCTGCGCGCGTTGGGCGCGCTGCCCGAGTGTTTCGTCCCAAAAGGCCTTCGTGCGCAGGGTGGGAAAACGTTGGGCGAGTCGCTGGTGAAGCCCGATCAGGTTGGGCGCTGCCGTCTTCAACGCAGCATTGAGCTGTGCTTTGTTGAGGCAGTCTTCAACAGCAGCGATGTGCTTGGCGGCCTCATCGTCGTTCGCGAAAGTCGCCACGTCGTAGAACTCGGCGATGTCAACGGCCGTCACCATGGTGAGGGCCGGATTCTGATCCAACTCGCGGATCGCGGACTGTACCTCGCCGATCCGCCTTTTCGCGAAGGGTGACAGTACCCGCTTGCGATAGTCAGTGCTGTCGAACGCCATCTCTGACTCTCCGTTGTAGATCGTTGTTACGATGCTTGGGCCGAGGCCGATGAGGTCTATCGCAAGAAACTAGGCGCGCACCATGCCTTCCACGGCTTGTTTTGCTTTGGCGACATCCGCCGCCTGCATGACAGAGAGCGTGATGGGCAGGTCGATTCGCTGGTTACTGATGGGCTCGAACGCGGAAAGTTGCGCTTCTCCCTGGCTACTGATGCTGAGCTCGAATTCGATCGCCGAATGGGCCGGTAGATTTGGGAGGTTCGTTAGAGTGGCACCGCTTGTCGGCGTGACCTCCGTGTTCGACTTGGGGTTTTCGTCTTCCACGCCGCTTATTTGCTCGTAGATGCGAATAGTGAGGTTGGTGGTATTGTCCTGCGCGGCGAATCCGGTGAACGGCCTGCGAAGTGGCAATGACTCCTGTTGGTGGGCCACGAAGCCGATGAAATGCTCCCACTCTCCCGGAACGGCAGCGCTTTCGCGCACCCAGCGCAGGCCCAGACTGCGGGAGAGCGCATTGCGGATCTCCAGCTCTTCACCGTTGAAGATAATGACATCGGGGGCCAGCTTGCGTTCTTCGGTGCCGGTGTCATCCGTTCCGCCCACGGGCGTTGGGGTCGGCGGGCGAAGTGAAATGCCTTGCCCGTAGATCGCTGCGCCTTTCGCGACGGCAAGATCGAGGTCGGTCTTGCGCAGCGACCATCCCATCTCGTTCTCCAGTGAGGCTTGAATCATCGGCATCTTGGACGACCCGCCCACGAGCAGCACCTCCTCGAGCTTCAGGTCAGGGCGCTTCTGCTGAGCCGTCGCGAGCGTGCGCCGCACAATGTCGAGGGTCTGGTCGACCAGGGTGCGCGTCGCCGTCTCGAATTCCGCCCGGGTTACCTCAACCTTCAGTGCGACATCGCCGTATCGAAGTGATGCTCCCGCTTTCTCCTTGCGCGACAGCGACTTCTTGAGGTCCTCGACCTCGTTCGTGAGCTTTTGCACGAAATCCTCGTCCTCGGTCGGGTCTTCATCGCCCAAACCCGCCTGTGCGATGAATTTCGCCTTGACCAGTTCGAACAGCCGCTGATCCCAGTCAGCGCCGCCGAGGCTGCGGTGGCCGTCAATCGCCAGCACCTCCATCACGGTTCCGCTGGTTGCTCCGGAACTGTCGCCCGTGCCCGGTGAGAATTCCAAAACTGTGCAGTCGAAGGTTCCTCCACCGAGGTCGTACACGAAGAGGGTTTCTGCTTTGTCGCCCGTGACGCCCACTGACAGCGCTGCGGCCACGGGTTCCGTGATTATGCCGACGACCTCGAGACCCGCGATTTCGGCAGCCTGCCGTGTCGCCGCCGTTTCGCCGCGCCCGAAGTACGCGGGTACGGTGATCGCGACCTTGTTGGTGTCGATGCCCGTGGCCTGCTGCGCGAACTCGACCAGGTCTTTGAGAATCAGGGCCGAAATCGACTCCGGGCGAAACTCCGTTCCGAAGAACTGCAGGGGAAAGTCGGTGCCCATGCTGCGTTTTATGAGCGAGACGGTCGCGTCATGGTGGGCCACGATCTCGTTCTTGGCCTCCTTGCCCACTACGAAGCTGGTCGCACTTTCGAAGTAAACCACCGACGGTGTCGTTTCCT
Source organism: Cryobacterium aureum (assembly GCF_002954245.1). Classification (GTDB taxonomy): domain Bacteria; phylum Actinomycetota; class Actinomycetes; order Actinomycetales; family Microbacteriaceae; genus Cryobacterium; species Cryobacterium aureum. Next base: position 24,208 of record NZ_PPTG01000025.1, read on the forward strand.
CGCCCTCGCGGTTGCGAATGACTTCGGCCTGCCCGAAGTCGTTGATGAACGCAATCACGGAATAGGTGGTGCCGAGATCGATGCCGAATACCTGCTCTTTATCAGTCATGGGTCCTCTGGTCCTGGTGCGACGAAGAATTGGTGGGTTTACTGTGCGGGTGGTGCCTCAGCCCAGCGTCAGGGGAGGCCGATGTCTTCGAACGGTAGGTCGAGGCTTTCGGCGGGCACAGCCACGGCAGCGATCGGCGCCGGCAAAGGCTGCGGAGTTGCCTCGGGAAACTCCGGTTTAGCGTGGTCCAGAACGACCTCGGCGAGTGCTTCCGGTTCTGCCTCGAAAGCGAAGACCTTCACGCGGGCATACAACGCTGGCTTGGCCACACCCTCGAATCGAAAACCCTGTCGTTGAACTTCGGCGATGGTGCGGTCGAGTTTCGCTGAGTTGGTGGGGACGCGCCGAACGGCGGTGTGGAGTTGCGAGTTGAACGCTTCGCCAAGCTGGGCGTCAATGGAGTCGGCACCCAACACATTGATCGCGTCGATGACGCCATCGGCGGTGCGGGCTAGTTCAGCCTGCACCCGCTCGACGCCCAGTCGCGCATAGTCAAGATCGGCAGAGGCCAGTACCTCTGCGTGCAACTTGGCCAGTTCGGATACGGCGGGGCCCATGAGCGCCCGCATTTGATCACCCTGTAGTTCATCGATTCGATGCTGCATGCGCGTGATGATGTCTTGGTCGCTGCGGGCCCGGTCGCTCAATCGCTCGACCGACAGCGATAGCGCTTCCAAAGCGCCCACGATATCGCTGAGATTCGTGGCCGGCGGCTCGCTCACCGCGGTGTCCTCCGCCGGTTCGGCCTCAGCTGTTTCATCCTGCGCCCCGAACTCTTCGGTGTGCTCCGCAGGGCCGACGGCATCCGCTGGTGTATCCATTGATTCTGGGGGTGCGTCGTGTTTCTCTGAAATCACTTCGGGTGTTTTTTGGAGCGGCGCAGGCTGCATGGCAACAACTTAGCGGGAATCGCGACTCGAGGTGACGTGTGTTACAACAAACCCTGTATTGGGGGTGTCGGCGGGTTTGAGTGTCGCGGTCGCTTCGGCGCGACCACATGCTGCAGCGACGCTGACGCTGCAAAAAGCAGCAGCCCGAGCAATACCAGACTTGCGGTCAAAACGACCGATCCAGTGCCGTCTCTCAGCGGGGCGGCAGCGAACCAATACAGGGTGACGTACGTAGCCGACCATGCCACTGAGGCGGGCGTTGCCCAGGCGAGAAACCGGCGAAATGGAAATCCGCTCAGGCCCACGACGAAGGGCATCACGGTGCGAAACACCGGCATGAAGCGCGCTGCGAGAATGGCCGGGCCGCCGCGCTCGCTCAGGAACGTGCCGGCCGACGCCAGGCGGCCGTGGTCGAATCGTCGGCTCAGGCGTTCGCCCCACCGAGTGCCGCCGGCCCAGCGGCCCAGCAGGTATCCGGCGACTTCGCCGAGCAACGAGCCGATCGCGACGACAATTCCGAGTACGACGGATGCCGCGGGGCTGCCCGCTGATGCCGCAGCCAGCAAGACGATGGTGTCGCCAGGCACAAAGAGCCCGGTGACGATGAACATCTCCAGTGCTGTGGCGGTTCCCGCGATCAGCGTGCGGAGCAGAGGGTCGATCGCTTGGATTGTGTCGAGCCCCCCTCCCGCAAATTGGCTCAGCGATTCGAGCCAGTCGGTGATCGAATCTATGAGCCCCTGCATGCAGCCATAGTTTCACGAGCGCGCGATGCTCGTTGCCGCCCGATTGGGGGCCATATTCGAGTGCGGCGCGAAGTCGACCAGCCATTTTGGCGCGCACACCGTGGCTACGACATTGGTGACGAGCCCTGCAGATTTCGATTTCGGCACCTCTCGTGTTCCCGGCTGACCGCGGTTACCGACCCCACCGGCAGTTTCGCGATGGCTTACGATTCTTGCCGCAAGGCTCTGTCGGCTGTACTCGAGAACCCGCGGCTCCGGGCAACGACGAAAGGGGGTCACAAGGCGGTGGAGGAAGCCGTTCGGGCGCAACTCGTACCGCCAAAGAAAGCCGAGCTTGATGGATTCGGCTGGATGCGCATACTGCGAAACAACACCCAGTATCCGTTCCTCGAGAAACCCCTGGCTGATCTCGGCAAGCTCTCCGCCCGCAAGTCGAGCTCAGCGGCCTCGCTCTGTTGCCCAGCCATCGCTCGCCCCAGAGACGCGAGCGGCCATCCCTACTTCGCAGTCCACTCAAAATCACTGCTGGCGCGCACACACAAGGTGGGCGCGAGCCGAACCGACTCCACCCGGTCGGCATTGAGTACGCCGAGGAGCAGCTTGACGGCCTCCCGGCCAATGTCGAGCATCGGTGACCTCACCGACGACAGAGCGATGGGCAGTTGCGCAGCCAGCGACGTGTCGTTGAATCCCACAATCGCCAGTTCCCTGCCTACCAGCAGACCAAGAGAATTCGCCGCGCCCATGGCGCCGATGGCGGCGAAGTCGTTGACGGCAAAGATCGCGCTCGGGCGACGATCTGTGTTGCGCAGAATAGTCTCGGCCGCGGTCCGACCGCCCATCGTGTCAAATGGAGCCCAAACAATCGCGCTCTCGGGAATCGCCCCGCCAAGAGCGCGAAAACGTGCGACGAAACCGCTGGTTCGATCGACCGCGGTGCTGGCATATTTCTCACCGGCGATGACGGAGACAACTCGGTGGCCTCGGTCCCACAGGTGCTGGGCCACGAGTGCGCCGCCGAGAGTGTCGTCGCAGGTCGCCGAGGTGAATCCGGCAACCGCGCGGTTCATGAGTACGAAGGGCACCTGGCGTGCGGTGAGCTCGTCAAGAATGTCCCCATCGAGATGCGCATCACCGATGATCAGGCCGTCCACCCGCCGCGACAACATCACCTCCACTTTGCGCCGCTGCATCGCCGTATCGTCGCGGGAGTTCATGACGAAGGTGGAATAACTGGCGTCGTCTGCCGCCTCTTCGATTCCCTCGTACATGACGGCCAGAACGAGGTCCGAGAGGCGCGGAACGATCACGCCGAGCAGACGAGTGCGCCGGGTGCGAAGGCTGGCGGCCTGGGGGTCGGGGGAGTACCCCACCTTTTTAGCCAAATCCCGCACGCGCTGGGCCGTAGCTGGAGCGGCAGCCCCGCGCGCCGTGTCGGATTCCCCGTGCAGAATTCGAGACACCGTGGACGGATGCAAACCGAGTTCGGCCGCCAGGTCTTTGAGGGTGACCGACCCCGGTCTGATGTCTGTCATGTCGCTGTCTCCAGTTTCCATTCCCGAGATGAAGCTTGACGCGCCTGCTGATCCCATTCTATAGTTTGAACACCTCACTACCCAAACGATTGGGTAGGAGACGTTACTTACCCGCAACGAAGCGTGCAGTCGGCTGAAACATTGGGTGAATAGCCTTTTATTTCAACCCAATCGATTGGGTAACGACTTTCGGAGAAAACATGACAGATCGTGCCGGCACTCACGTGGTGCTGCTGGCGACCGGGGGAACGATCTCCTCACGAGCCCACTCAGCCGAAGGTGGTGCCGCTGTCGCGGCGGATGCCGGGTCGCAAATTCTTGGTGCGCTCACAGCGGCACCGGCCTATCCGGTGCGGGTCATTGATGTCGCCTGTGAGGGGTCGTACCTGCTTACCCTCCATGACATGATCGCGATCTGCGCACAGATCAAGATCACCCTCGCCGATCCAACGGTGCGCGGCGTCGTCGTCACTCACGGCACCGACACCATGGAAGAGACTGCGTATCTGGCCGACCTCACCCATGACAACCTGAGCCCGGTGGTGTTCACCGGGGCCCAGAAGTCCGCCGACGCAGCCAATCCCGACGGCCCCGCAAATCTGGCCGCTGCAATCGCGGTGGCCGGGTCGCCCGCCGCAGCTGGTCTCGGGGCGCTCATCGTCTTTGCCGGCGAAATCTTTGCGGCACGTGGCGTGCGTAAGGCGCAAACCTTCGCCCTCGATGCCTTCACCAACCCCGATTTCGGCTCGGCGGGTGTCGTGACAACCGTCGGTGACGTCATCATTACCGGCCATAACCAGCGGATGCCGCCACTTCCGCTCCCAGCCGGCCCGCGCGACCAGACTTTGCGGGTCGACGTGATCTCTGCCTACCCGGGGGCTGACGGTGTCTTGCTGCGGGCATCCGTTGCTGCCGGGGCTAGCGGAATTGTGTTGCAGGCGACGGGCAGCGGCAACGCCAACCCCGCCCTGTGCTCCGCCGTCGCCGAAGCCACAGCCCGCGGAACTGTGGTTGTGACAAGCACACGGGTGAGCGCCGGCCCCGTTATCCCGGTTTATGGTGCCGGCGGGGGGCGCGACCTGGTCGCGGCTGGGGCTATTCCTTCTGGCCTCCTTCGGCCCTCGCAGTCGATGATTCTGCTGAGCCTGCTCCTGCTGCTCGGCCGCGACCATGACGACATTGCCCAAGCCTTCGCCGTACACGGTGCCGCTCCAGCACCAGACAAAATCTCCGATTCTCTGTACGTTCACTCCACACGAAAGGCACATTCATGAAGAAAGATATTCAAATCGCATTTGGAGTGGACGTCGACGCTGTCGCCGGAATGCTCGGCTCCTACGGCGGTGAAGACTCCCCGTGCGATATTTCCCGCGGCATGTTCAGCGGCGAAGTTGGGGGCCCGAGACTTATTCGCCTGTTCGACAAGTACGACCTGCCCGCCACCTGGTTCGTTCCGGGGCATTCAATCGAGACTTTCCCTGAGCTGACCCGAATGATCGTCTCTGCGGGCCACGAGATTGGTGTGCACGGGTACTCCCACGAGAACCCGATTGCCATGACCCGTGAGCAGGAAACCGCCATCCTTGACCGCTCCATTGAACTGATCGAGAACGTATCGGGCCGCCGGCCCACGGGGTACGTCGCCCCGTGGTGGGAGTTCTCCTCGGTGACCAATGAAATTCTGCTCGAACGCGGCATCAAATATGACCACTCGCTCATGCACAATGACTTCGAGCCGTACTACGTGCGCGTTGGTGACAGCTGGAAGAAGATCGACTACGCCAAGGACGCCCAGACCTGGATGGAGCCGCTCGTACGCGGCACCGAGACCGACCTCGTCGAGATTCCCGCCAACTGGTACCTCGATGACCTGCCGCCGATGATGTTCATCAAGGCCGCCCCGAACTCGCACGGTTTCGTGAACCCGCGCGATATCGAGCAGATGTGGAAAGACCAGTTCGACTGGGTCTACCGAGAAATGGATCAGGCCGTCTTCACGATGACGATCCACCCCGACGTCTCAGGACGACCGCAAGTGCTCCTCATGCTCGAGCGCCTCATCGAGCATTTCAACTCCCACGAAGGCGTCAGCTGGAACACCTTCGACCAGATTGCAGATTCGTTCCTCGCCCGTTCCCCCCGAAAGGTCCTCTCCGCATGAAACTGAAATCCCCCACCCTCGATCTCACGGCGGCGACCGTCAATGAGAAGCGTCGTTTTCCCGCCTTCAGCGTGAAGCAGACCCGCACCGCCACGATTCTGGCGCTGTTGGCCTGGACCGTTGCCGTCTTCGACTACGGACTGTTCGGCACCCTCCTTCCTGCCATGCAGGAATCCTTCGGGTGGACAGCGCCGGAAGCCTACGCGATCAACACCTGGATCGCCGTGGGCACCGCGATCGTGTGCTTCGGTGTCGGCCCGGTCATCGACCGCCTCGGACGCCGCAAGGGCATGATGGTCACCGTCGGTGGTACGGCCATCGTCTCCGGTCTTACCGCCATCATCCCCACCGGAATGGCCTTCCTCAGCAGTGGCTTGCTCGTGATCGTGCGTTCCTTTGGCGGTCTCGGGTTCTCCGAGCAGGCCGTCAACGCGACCTACATGAACGAGGTCTACCAGGTCACCGAAGACGAGAAGAAGCGCAAGCGCCCCGGCTTTAGCTACTCCTTCATTCAGGGCGGCTGGCCGCTCGGCTTTCTGCTCGCGAGCGCGCTCGCGCTCGCCTTCCTGCCGACCCTGGGCTGGCGTGCCCTCTACCTGATGGCTACCATCCCCGCCGCGCTTATCGTGTGGGCCATCGCGCGCAAGCTCAAAGAAACTCCTCAGTTCGAACTGCACAGTGAACTCACCCGCCTCGAGAAGGCCGGGCGCACGGAAGAGGCCCACCTGCTCGCCGGGTCGTATGGCGTCGAGCACTCCTCGACCGCACCGCTCAAGCTCATCTGGGAGCCGAAGCTGCGCCGCAACACGATCGTGTTCTCGCTCGCCTGGATCTTCAACTTCATGGGCATCATGATCTTCAGCATTCTGGGAAGCTCCGTGCTCAAGAACGCCAAGGGCGTCGAACTCTCCGATGCCTTCTGGATGCTCATCGTCATCAACGCCCTGGCCTACTTCGGCTACGTGTTTCACGGGTGGCTCGGCGACAAGATCGGCCGCAAGCGCACCATCATCAGCGGCTGGCTTCTCGCATCGGTCGCCTTCACCATCATGTTGAGCCCCCTCGCTAACAGCCCCGTGACCATCGTCGCGAGCTTCGGCGCCGGCCTCTTCTTTCTCGTTGGCCCGTACGCGGCTATTCAGTACTTCATGGCGGAGTGCTACCCGGTGAGCTGCCGCGCCACCGGCACGGCGTTCATCGGCGCGATGAGCCAGCCCGGAATCGTCATCGGCGGCGCGCTCTTCACCGCCGTCGCTGCCGGAGCCAACACGGGAGCCGCCGCGCTCTGGGTTGGCGCCCTCGGCACCCTTATCTCGGGTGTACTGATGTTCGCCGCCAAGCCCATGGCAGAAGCTCCGCTCGCCATCGAGTCGGAGAACGAGCTGAAAGGCCAGCGTGCCTGAACCCCGCGTCGCGATAATCACCGGAGCCGCTAGCGGCATCGGCCGGGCCCTCGCCGTGCACTACGCCGGTCAGGGGGTGCGCAGCATCATCGGTACTTTTCCGGGAGACCCGCATGATCCGCAGGAAACGCTGCGGCTGGTGCAAGCAGCCGGCGGTGAAACAGTCGTACACGAGGTCGATGTACGCAGTACGGCATCCGTCGATGCCTTCGCGCAGCGGGCCGTCGACGAGTATGGGCGGCTCGATTATGCGGTTGCGAATGCGGGCATCCTACGTAATTCGTCCCTCACCGAGATGACGGATGTTCGTTGGACCGACATGCTCGACGTCGACCTCACCGGTGTGCTACGCACGCTGCGAGCTGCAGCCGATCGCATGACCGAGGGCGGTGCGATGGTGGCGACCTCGTCCATCGCCGGTGGGGTCTACGGGTGGGAAGGCCACGCGCACTATGCAGCGGCGAAAGCCGGCGTACTTGGCCTGATCCGCAGTGTGGCCGTGGAACTGGGACCACAGGGAATTCGCGCCAATGCGGTCATTCCAGGACTCATCGAAACCCCGCAGTCACTCGACCCGGTAAATTCACTCGGCCCCGACGGTCTCGCTCAGGCCGGCAAGGACATTCCGTGGGGTCGTGTCGGCACGCCGGCCGAGGTGGCGAGCGTCATCGCGTTTCTCACCTCGGCAGATGCCGGTTACGTCACCGGCCAGTCCCTCATCGTCGACGGCGGACTCACCGTGAAAATGAGAGCCTGAAAATGCAACAGAACCTTACTGGGCGCGGCGTCGTCGTGACCGGCGGCAGCAGCGGAATCGGCCGGGCCATCGCTGAAGCGTTCATCGCCAACGGCGACCGAGTGATCATACTCGATCGCGCGGGCACCGACGAACTAGCAATCGGCGTCGACGTCTCGCAGGAAGACAGCGTGCGGGAGGCGTTCGCGCTGGCACGGGAGCGCCTGGGCACTATCGACATCCTGGTCAACAGTGCCGGCCTGCTCACCGAGTCACCGATGCAGGACATGACCCTTGCAATGTGGAACGAGACTCTCTCGGTCGACCTCACCGGGGTGTTCCTGTGCTGCCGGGAGGTGGTGGGGGAGATGCGTCAACAGAAATGGGGCCGCATCATCAACATCGCCTCCCAGCTCGCCATTAAGGGTGGTACCGGCCTGAGTCACTACGCGGCTGCCAAGGCCGGGGTTGTTGCCTTCACGAAATCGCTGGCGCTGGAAGTCGCGGGCGACAATGTACTCGTCAACAGCATCGCTCCCGGCCCGATCGAAACCCCGCTCGTGCAGGGCATCTCCGAGGAATGGAAGATTGCCAAGCGCGCCGAGCTGCCCCTCGGGCGGTTCGGCAGCGCGGCCGAAGTCGCCCCCACAGCGCTGCTGCTCGCTAGCGAGCCCGGAGGAAACCTCTACGTGGGGCAAACCCTGGGGCCAAATTCCGGCGATGTGATGCAATAACGCGGCCCATCCGGCCAGTTAGGAACCCACAGTGTGCGGAGCATGCGGTACGACGGTCTATCCCGACGCGGTGATGGGCGACGAACACACCTTGAGAAAGCGGATGTTGGTGGCACAGACGGTGACCGCCGTCTGTGCCGGGTTGCCCGGCACACCCCGCATTGCGGCGCTCGCCGCCGGGTGGTCGGTCACCAGTACCACCGGCTCGATTGCCTTGTGCCCCACGGTGGCAGATGTCTGGCTTGCTGTTCTCATTCGAAGCGGACCGCACCTTCACCAGTCACTCGAGGCTCGGGCGCAAGCTGAGGACCCTGACGGTTTCGCTGCGCAGGTTCTTGCCCTTGGCCTGCACCTAGCGCGGCAGCGACCGTCTGTCGGCGCGCAATAATGAGAGAGCACTGAAAGAGGGCTGACCATGGATCTTGGCGTTGGGATACCGATCCCAGAAAACGAGCCAACGCTGTTTCATTACACGAATGCGCAGGGACTGATCGGGATTGTCCAGAACCGCGAGCTGTGGGCCACCGAGACCAACTTTCTTAATGACCCCTCAGAGGTTACCTTCGCAAGCGCCGTGCTGGTGTCGCTTCTGAGAGAGCGTTTTCTCGATGCCAGCGCGAACGAGCGCAGCACCATAAGTGCCACCATCGCCCTGCTTGAGAAGTCCTACGTCGATCCAAACACGCCTGATCAGTACCGGGAAGACCGTACTTTTATCACGAGCTTTTCTCGCTCCGACCAGAGCTTGACGCTTTGGAGAATGTACGCTCGACAAAATGGTTTCAGCATCGGGTTCGATGAGGTGCGGCTTTTAGAGTGGATGGGACAGAGCTTCCCGTCGCCGTCTGATCGTGAAAATGCTGATCTTGAGAAAATGGAACGGCTGGACGCACTCATAGAGAACTACCACCTTGAGGCAAGAATTCAAGACGTCTCCTATGGGGCTGCGCATGTTGAGTCGATACTTCACGATCTATTGCAAGTGAGTCTTGACAACCCCAACCATGACCTGCAGGAGTCTCTCGTCAGGGAAGTCCTGAAGACGCTTTCGGCGGTGAAACACGATGCCTACGCCGACGAAAAGGAAGCCCGAATGCTGGTGCAGGCGCAGCATAACGCCAGCGATCCGAGTATCCGCGCGTCCGCGAGCGGATCATTGGTCGCCTACCGCAAGGTTGTCTTCCCATTCGAGGCTCTTCGAAGCATTACGATCGCGCCGGGCGGCAATGTTTCTCAGACTCGGCACGGTCTTGGATCCCTCCTGACTACCGGCGCGCGCGGGGCCTGGGGCCACGTGGATATCAGGGAATGCGATATTCCGTTCACATGGTGATCACTTCGACGCCACCAAGAAACGGGCACCTCGATTGCCGTAACCCCGGTTAGATCACTCGAGATGTTCAGCTGTCCATAGCCATAGTTTCCGCCAGCCACCACGGTGCCGTCGAGCGTCGTCAGAAGCTGTTGGCACAGGCTGAGGCTTGAGCCTACGTCCGCTTGTGCCCATTTGTCCCCGGCGGGATTACTGGCGTTTTGTCGGCGGGCTACTGCGCTTTCGCACCCGCTTGTGGAGCGTCTCGAGACAGCCACGGATGAACGCGAGCCCGTCAGTGAGACGCTTCGTCGACCAAGAGCAGGCAACAAACGTGGCAGTCTGACGGCTTGTTCCAATGCCAGGAGCCTTAGCGCCGCTAGTGCTTAGAGGTCTGCGGTGGTGCTGCGGGCCACGACATAGCTAGCGCATCGGGAATGTCTTGGGGGATGCCGACGCGCTCGGGTGGAATTGCGAAACGAGGAGGCGTTCGTTGGCCAGTAATTCTTGAAGGCCCGAATTCTTGCTCGGGCGTCAGCCGTTCGCGCAGGAGTCGGTCTGCTGGTTCACGGTTGATCGTTAAGCGTTCAGTCCGCGCTTGGATGGTCGGTAGCAGCCAGGTCAGGCTCTTCTCAGGGTGCTGACGCCATTCGCGAATGACTCCTCGAACGTGGCGAGCTGCGACTGTGGCACGCCGTTGCCGATAGCGATGTCTCGCCACCTGGTGATCTCGTTGGCAACGTTAGAGAGTACCGCCCTGGCCTCGGTTGCGGAGAGCCGACAGGCACGGGCGAGCTCCATGAGTCCCTCGGCTTCGTCAGCGGGTGAGTCAGCACCCGCGATCGTGGTCTGGCGGAGCTCGGGATTCGGATTCGGGTTCACGTCGAACGCCGAACTGAGCGTCCACCCCCCGCGGCCGTGGAGGAACCCGTGGTTGCGCAGGTGGTCATCGGTGTTGTTCAGCCCGACGCTGACTGCGACGCGACAGAACAGCTGGCGCGAGTCTTCTTTCGCCTGGGCACTGACCTCGGCAAGGATGTCGGCGATGTCGACGTAGTCGGCATGATCTCCGTCACGCTGCTCGAGCATAGTCATCACGCTCGTGTAGCCGATGCGGTCGCCCGTCTTTGTGCGGTCGAACCGATTGAGCAACAGTACGTGCCGCCCCTCGACACGAACGAGCCTTCGGGGCGGAACAGTCACTCCGGCCGAAGCGGCGAGGTCCAGTGCCGTCGCTTCCCAGGCCGAAACGTCCCAGTCGTCTGCAACGTGCGGGAACTTCGCGATGAGCTGGCGGCCGTTGCTGTCGAGCACAGCTGCTTTGGGCCGAGCGCCGCCGAGAGAGCCGGTTCCCGCTGCCAGGAGCAGCTTCACGGCCTCGTAACCGTCGTGGCCAGTATCACTTGCAGCGGTGTCGGCTGCATGGAGAAGTTCCGGAATGCTGAGTAGCCGCGGCACGGTGTGGTCGGGATCGAGGAAGGCCGATGCTGGGCCTGCGCCTGGTCCAACCCGGTATCGCAGCGCACCCTGGCGGGTAACGTCGCTGACCCCGGCCAGGAAGTCCGCGTCGTCGAAATCACGTGGCCGGCGAGACTCGAGTCTCGCAAGGGCTCGCTCTCGCTTCTTGATGAGGTTGCGTCCCCAGCGATCCGGCACCGAGTCGGAGAATGCTCCAGGCAGGCCCTGTGTCTGTTGGGTGCCGGAGACGAGCTGTAGGGCCGGGTCGAGCTGGTACGCCGAGGTGTGAGCGAGATATGCCGGGTCGTACTGAAAAGTTGTCGAGGTGAGGTTGCCGCGGCTGCGGTGAAACTGCGCGCGGCCAGCAAGCAGTGTTTCGCCGGCCAGCTCAAGATGCACTTCGAGTGCGTCGTAGAGGGTCATCGGATGCGCTTCCTCTCGAGCTGGCCGGCGCGTGCGCGACCGAGATCGGTGTCGAGCGGGTCCAGTGCCATAGTGATCGTCTCGAGGAGGCCGAGGGCGCGGGAGACGCGCAGCACCACGTGGAAGCTCACGGTTGGATCGCCGTGCTCAAGCTTACGAAGCGTGTCTCTCGTAATATCGGCGCGGTCTGCGACCTGGGCGGCGGTGAGCCCCAGGATCTTCCGCCAGCCGGCAAAGTTCAGGCCGATCTCGCGGGCGGACCTGATGATGGCACTAGGTAGTTCTGTCACCATGTGACACCTCCGACATTATTGACGAGTATCGACTCCATTATAGCGATTAGTGGGTGATATTGTCTTCATTGTTTGGACGCCATAATCTCGTGACGACCGCTGGTATCGGCACGCAGCTGGTCCTCTGTATCAGTCGAAGACTGGGCGCTCGGCGAGGAACCGCTCCGGATCGGAATGGTAGACCGCCGGGCCATGCTCCGGACACACGCCCATGGTCTGCCCGCGCATCCAGTCCTGAAACGCGGGTAGGACAGGTGAGGATGAAGTGGTGCGGGGAAATCTCCCTGAGCCGTTGAGCGATGGCAGGACTGCGGTTGGCCTTGTGCCAGACGCTGATCGCCACCGCTGGGTCCCGGCACGCGCCCGCACTGGGCGCAACTGTTCAACTCGCCAACCGTGGGCCCATCGCAGCGAAACCCCCAGCGTCCGTTGGACGCGCCGCCGACACTTCCAGAACAAACTTCATAAGTGGGCCTCTTCCTGAGCTGTTTGATGCGTCTAGATACCGCAATCAAACCCCAGGGAGAGGTTCCGCCGCTTGAACGGGCGGGTTCAGATAAGGAAGTGGGCAGATCTCATGGCCACCAACGGGCAGTTTTCCTGGCCGTCAGTGGGCAGTTCCGTGGCCGCCTATGGGCAGCTTGTCATGGCCGCCGACAACCGAGGGCTGCCAGGGCGGCACTGATTGTCGCCTTAGCGGAGCCCCAGGTCGTACCCGATGCCGTATCGTTACCGGTTGATTTCACGTAAATGACGTGGGATTGTGCCCCAATCGGGCGAGACTGACGGGTTTTCACGAACTCCCCGCAGTAGCGCGCGGGCAAGCTTCCCCTCGATGCCTCACCCATCGCTGACCCCGCCGGTCCGGACAGCTCTCATTTTCGAGATCGATGTTGTCAACGGCATAAACGTTCCCGTCATCGTCCATGCAAGGAAAGCACGCGATAAATTCTTGAGGGCATGATCATGCCACGCACAGTCCAGCAAATTCTCAACCAGGCCGACGAACTCGCCGCGCGTTTCGAGCGGTATGAGCCCTCAGCTGCCGACGAACGAGACCCGCGGGTGTTCACCGAACTCCGCCAGGCGGTGTTGGCCCGATCCAAAGCCGAACGCTCCGTCAACAGTGCCGTCGTGAACACGCGGGAGCACGGCTACTCGTGGGCATTCATTGGCTTCCTGCTGGGTACCTCCAGCGAGGCCGCTCGTCAGCGCTACGGTCACAAACGAGACGCGTAAACGACTCGAGGCCGTCCGCTGGTCGAGCGAAGCCGAGACCGCCAAACGCCCAACGCGACCCGGTCAGGGCCGGTGGTCCGCCGGGGCGACCGCGTCTGGAAAACCCCAGCGCGGGGATGATCCGATCCCCTAGATGGACGTAAAGTGTGGTCAGGAGGGTGTTGAGGTCTGTCTTCACACACTGGGTTTCACACTCTCCGCCTTCGATTAACAGCGCCAACGCGGGGAAAGTCCGATCGGACTGAGCGGTTGGCGCGCGACCAACCGATTAGGACTCACTCATCTAGGGGTCGAGCCGATGGGTCCGGACGTTGTGACGAAATACTGGAGTGGCATAATCCGAGTATGACTACGGGGGAAAATCATGCCTTTCAGGGCTAAGCGTGAGAAGACAAAGCGACTGACCAGCATTCAGAGCATGCGCGGGTATGCGGCAGTTCTTGTTCTTATCGCCCATTCCGTTGACCTAGCTAGCATGCACGGTGAAAGATTCTTTATGAACCAGTGGTTGCATTTAGAGAACTTCGGTGCGATCGGGGTTGATCTGTTCTTCGTCATTAGCGGATTTGTGATGGCGAATTCGGTGGCGAACCGTAATGGTCCGCGAGCATCCCAAAACTTCTTGGTGATGCGATGGCTACGAATTGCGCCGCCATACATCATCATCAGTTTCATTCTTATTGCAATCACGATTGCTCAACGTGCTTCGATCAACCCGATTTCCATCGCTAACCTATTTTTGTTTATCCCCTGGTTCGACACCTCAACCTTCACAATGCCTCCCCTGGATGTCGGCTGGACCCTCTCGTTCGAGTTCACGTTTTACCTGCTCGTTGCCCTGATGGTGCTTCTACGACTCGGCGACAAGATCGAATGGCTGTCCTTGGGGATCGTCGCGCTCGTCGGGCTGGGCTTTGTGCTGCCGGACGATATTTTCCTGCTCCAATGGGTCACGAATCCGATCTTCCTTGAGTTCGCGCTGGGGATCGGTGCGTATTCGCTCTGGAAGCGGCGCGCGCTAGCGACCGCTCGAGTAGGTTGGCTTGCCCTCGGTTTGAGCGGTGGCCTTGTCCTAATTGTGCAAGCCGTAATGGGATTCGGCGACGTCTCCGAGGTTGCCAATATTGTAGATGGTACGTTAAGCCTTCAGCGCGTCTTCTGGTGGGGAGTACCTGGCGCAGCAATCTTCATTGCAGTAATTGCTTTTGAGCGAGCTTCCACGGGGATTGCCGCACGCATCGGTGGCCGCATAGGCGATGCATCATATTCCATTTACCTCGTGCACGTCCTCGCCCTGATGGTCTACTCATCCGCGGTCACGCATATGCCGTTCGGCCTTCCCCCGACAGTCGTATTCGTCGGTGCAATCGCGGTAGGCATTTGTGCCGGAATGTTCTACTTCCGTTTTGTGGAGAATCCCTTACGGTTGCGAATGGAGACGACGGCCACGATCATGTTCCGGATGAACTCCATGGGGAATCAGCCTCAATAGGCTGCCGTCTTGGCCAGGTTGAACCGACTGGCGCCGAAACTGGGTGCATTTTGATCAATGTGACTCTTCGAAATAGGGGGCGGAGTTGGCGTTGGAATCCTCCGGCTTTGAGGAGCGAGCGGGCTTCGTATTGCGTCAGATTTCGGAAGTCCAAGGTTTTGCCGCGGAGGTGCTCTCACCTTCCGTTGATGGCTTCGGTCGTGCCCGTTCGAGGCTCCCGGTCGGACGAAGAACGCGAAGATATCGGCGACAAGCTTTTTCAGAGTTCGGCCGAGACGGTGAATCTCCGTCAGGAGCTGGGGGACGTTGAGCCTGATCGAGTTGATCGGCGCGTGCATCATGGCCATTCCGTTCTTTTCGTCTGCGGTCCCGTAAGCGGCGACTATACATTGATAGATCCCCCAAATTCCCTGAAACTCGAGGTGCTCGTCGCCGTAGAACACCGCACTGAGCCGGACTTGTTGCTAGTCGTTGAGGAGATCACGAGAGGTGTGAAGGGTCCGGCGGGCGGTTTAGAGCGGATCTCCCACGTGGCCGCGATGGCCGAGATTGTGCTGTTGAACGGGTGGCCGGCAGCGGTCCAAATGCGTCGACAGCGAGACCCACGACGTGGAAAGACTCCATTGCCGGGACCGCCTCCGGGATATCCTCGCTCGCGGCGGTTTCATCGCCAGTGAAGCCGTACATCGCGGCGACGTCGATGCAGTCTTTCATTCCTTTTAGGCGATCAACCAACCATTGCGTACACACCTGGTCGACCGTCCCTCGACCATGTCCAGCAGCCGTGACGGGGCTGTTTATTGCGAACTGGGGTGAGGTTGATGATCACGTGACGATCTTGTCGCCCTAGCGGGCGCGGTGCCAGACGTGGTCGTCAACGCCGATGACCGTGACGTTGTGGAAACGTGTCGGGTCGTTGATCAGCACTCGTTTTTCCGCCGGACAATATGGCGCTGTTCGCGGTGTGACGTGCGGCTCCGAGACCGGCCGGGACCCGGCTGACGGAGAGATAGCTAACGACAATCCCGGCCAACGCCTTATCGGAATCAACCGTGAGGATCATCGGCTTGAGCGGTGCCGCATTCCCACTGTCCTGCAGCAACGTTCGCCCGCACCTGGGACGCCGGTAACGGTGCACCTGAATGAGCAGGATCGTCGGCCGCTACCCCAATGGTTCATGCGCGAGGGACGGATGGCCGTGTCGCGTGTCACGCCCCGGCAGCCGCAGTGGTGGCACCAATCGTCACGCTCGACGACGCGGCACTTGATTGAGCACCGCACGACCGCGCTCGAAGTGCTGGCCGACGGCTCGCAAGCCGACCTCATCCAGATGGCAAAGGTGGTCAGATCCGGGTTCAAAAAGTAGTCGGGACAGGTCGACGCATTCCTGCTGGGCAGTGTAGGAACCTCTGCCAGGCGAAGGCCTCTAGCTCTTTCAGCCCCACGACTCACTCATTACCCTCACCTCAACTACGCTCTCAATTTCCGATAGCCATCAATGTTCCGCCAATTTTGTATCCATGGGGCGATTCAGATGCTCCGCCAAATTCTCTTCCCCCGGCAGGCCCTCCGATGGACTTCCTCAAGAACATTGCTAGGCAGGCCCCAAAATTCCGGCAAGGGCACCCGCTGCCTGTCGAGAAATAGGTATTTTCAGTCTGTATCGTCGCTGCTGATGTGGTCTTGTTCTCATTGCTATGATGACAAACGTGACAACTTTGGGGACGATTTTATTTATTGCGGCGGTTGTAATACTGATTTTTCGGCGTTCGGCCTACCCCTGGTTACTCGCAGTTGCTGCGGCCTTTCCGAATTCGGCCGCCATCGTTGTTAATGAGAATGCCCTTAGCCCCTTTTACTTTCTCGCCCTACCGACACTTTTCTGGCTCCCGTCCATCGCTAAGCGGCTCCTAGGGCCGGGGAAAACGGCACTTACCGTTTTTGCAGTCTGGTCGATATTTATCACAGCATTCGGGCCCATTCTGTTCGCTGGAATTTTAGTACTGAGCCCGCGGAATGGCATTGACAGGGGAATTCTGGACCCAGCCCGGTTAGGACTAACGGTTTCAAATCTGGCTCAGGGTGCCTATTTGCTCATTGCCGTCGGCTTCGTCTATTTCGTCGTGAAAACTCGCTCATCTATCTTCTTGCCAGCTATGACATTCACCATCGGCACAATTCTCTCGTCGTCGAATTTTCTCATCGTCAACGCTGGTGGGCGCTGGCCAAGCGAATTATTCGACTCTGGAACATCGGCGTACACGAACGAGGACGTAGGGGGGATTTCGAGACTCCGTGGCGTATTTGCAGAACCATCCCTTCTGGCAGAGTTCTCTATTGCTGCGGCGGTGTATTTCTTCTTTCTATTTTTCTCAACCAAGGGATGGGTTCGATCCGTGTGCTTGGGAATGGCCGTGTTAGCTGGACTAAATTTGTCCGCTTCAATGACTGGCACCGGTACCGCCGCAGCATTGGTCGTGATCGCGGTAATAGCCATATATGGCGCTAAGAGATTCCTGTCCGGCGGCCAAGGAGTGCTCCTAGCGACAATGGTGCTTCTGATTGGGACCATGGCATCCTTGCTCTGGGCCGAGCGGGCCATAGACGCTATCAGTACGGTCGTCAACGAGAAGATCGGAAGCTATTCGCAGATAACACGGTCGAGTGCCGACCTGTTTTCATTGGGGGTGCTGAAGGACACCTACTTGCTCGGAGCTGGACTCGGGAGCAATCGACCTTCTTCGTTTGTCGCCATGTTGCTGTCGTGCGTTGGGATCGTAGGATTCCTCGCCTTTTTCTGGTTCCTGACTCGCCTCATCGGGCGAGCCGGGCGCACAACTACAGGTCGCGCAATTTCATGGGCGCTTTTTGCCGTAGTTGTAGCGAAGACGTTGGCAGCTCCGGACCTCTCATCACCGATTCTCTGGATCTTGATTGCTGGATGCGCGAATGAGTCCTGGGGCGTTTCCCGAGGCGCCCCTGACAGGCTCGACGTTTCAAGAAGAACGGAAGTAAGAAACCGTAAAGTTAGGCGAACGCTTAAGTTGCCGGTCTCCTAGTTGTCCGATTAGTCCGTTGATTCAGACTAGTGATCAGGGCAGCTCCGGCCCTTGCGCGACCCCCTTCAACTGACAGGTTACACACGGCAACTACGAATCGTCTTCGTTGAGCATGCGGGAGATCAAGTCGAGACATCCATCAAACTCGGGCCCGCGGGTGCCAATGATTGTGGGGACGCACTCACCCCCGTGAACTCGGGTTGACGATCAATCTGAAAAAATTGCCGATGGCAATATACGTGCTCCAGCGGCGCAGTTCCATAGCGAACTCAAACACCGCCGGTCCGACCGATATAATAGGCAGTGCGTTGCTGGGCGTCCTAAACAACTCGTGCAGTCGGTGAACTGCGCGCTCGCAGTCCAGCGGGGTCGACATCCGTTAGTCTCACAGAGACGCGCATTGGTGTTTTGTTCGAATTGAGGGATGTCGGCATGAATTTCGATCTGGTGGTTGTTGGCTCCGGTTTTTTTGGGTTAACAGTAGCGGAACGTGCGGCCTCCGACCTCGGGCTTAAGGTCGTCGTGATTGACCGACGAAGTCATATAGGGGGCAACGCGTATAGCTCCTTCGAACCGGAAACCGGAATTGAGGTACACAATTACGGCGCCCACCTATTTCACACTTCAAATGAAGTGGTTTGGGAATACGTCAACAGGTTCACCAGATTCACGAATTACGAGCATCGAGTCTTCACGAATTTCAGCGGTGAGGTGTTCCCGCTGCCGATCAATCTGGGTACCATTAATCAGTTCTTTCGAGCCGCGTATTCCCCGGCCGAGGCCCGATCTCTAATAGTCAGTCAAGCTGCAGAATTTGCCTCAGGTATGAGTCAAAACCTTGAGGAGAAGGGCATCTCCCTAATCGGTCGGCCTCTATATGAGGCCTTCATTCGCGATTATACAGCTAAGCAATGGCAGACTTCTCCAGTTGAGCTTCCTGCGGAGATTATTAGCCGATTGCCGGTCCGATATAACTACGATAATCGCTACTTTAATGACACGTACCAGGGCCTGCCAATTGACGGTTATACTTCTTGGATTGAACGGATGGTAGATCACCCCAACATTGAAGTCCGGCTAGACACCGATTTCTTCGACGATGTGCAAGAAATCAACCGACAGTCCGTAACAGGTCGCATACCGGTTGTATATACGGGTCCGCTCGACCAATACTTCAATTACGAGGGCGGTGAGTTGACTTGGCGCACGCTCGATTTCGAGCAGGAAGTTCTTCATATCTCGGACTTCCAGGGAACGCCTGTCATGAACTACGCGGATGCCGCCGTGCCTTATACACGCATTCACGAGTTCCGTCATTTTCACCCTGAGCGAGTACACTATCCAGCCGATAGGACCGTAATTATGCGGGAGTATTCCCGCGCAGCGACGCGGGCAGACGAACCCTATTATCCGATCAACACCGCAGAAGATCGCAGGAAGTTGAGCGAGTATCGGGTTCTTCAAGCGGGGGAAGCTGGCGTTTTTTTCGGAGGGCGGCTTGGGACGTACCAATATCTAGACATGCACATGGCAATAGGCTCGGCTTTAAGCATGTATCAGAACAAGTTGAAGCCGTTCTATAAAAGCAATGCAAGCAGAACTTATTCTCAATAAGAGCGCTGCTAAAATCGCACCTATAAACTTAGGAAAAGAGATAATTTCGGTTTCTGGTTTGAATCATTAAATATCTTAGTTTAATCAATGATAGACAATTACTTCGTTTTTGATTCTTGATTCTTGATTCTTGATTCTTGCGAGTTTGAGTTAGACGAAAGAAAGGGAACGAGTGCGCGCGTTAGCAGGCCGACTTAGCGGTTTCGGCTCAGCCGTTCTCCTTTCTGCCTTCGTGCAGCTGTTAACCATGCCTATCATTATTTCGACTGTAGGCGGACCGACTTGGGCTAGCTTAGCGGTCGCTCAAGCTATCGGATCAGTCTTTGCAGTGATTGTCGCATTTGGATGGGGAGTAACTGGCCCTGGAATGATTGCCAGTGCAGGTGAACAGTTTCGACATAATATGTATGCCGATTCCATCAAGGTCCGGCTGGTGCTATTTGGGATTTTGGCTCCGGTTGCGGTGGTCGTTATCTCAAGCGTTGCCATCCGTGAAGAGGCAGCCAGTTCGATTTATGGTCTATCTATGTTGGTCGCCGCTCTTGGAGGCGCATGGTACTTCGTCGGTGAAAAGAAGCCGGGACGCCTAATACTTCTGGAGACGCTACCCAGGGTTTTTGGTGTGCTGATTGGAACTCTCATTCTTGCGTTGGGAGGGTCTCTCCTTTGGTTTGTACTTGCGCAGATAGTCGGTGCTGGGGTTGCTGCCTCGTGTTCGGCAGCCGTGATATTGCGTTCCAGCGCAAAACCTTCTGCGGTGCGGGCAAAGCGCTTCTTCCCTTGGTATAGCCTGCGAGATCAAATATCCGGGGTAGTCACCGCGTCGACCGCCGCAGTCTATGTCAATGCGCCACTCATCTTTGTCACGATGGTCGTTCCGGGGTCAGCTCCGATGTACGCGGTCGCGGACAAATTGATGAGATTGGCGCTGGCTGCTTATGGTCCCGTTACGCAGGTGGCGCAAGGCGCCGTGGGTAGCGAAGACCGTATGCTACTGCGACAGAGAACGATACGTGCGATAAGGATCTCAATTCCGCTCGC
This sequence comes from Cryobacterium aureum, assembly GCF_002954245.1. GTDB lineage: Bacteria > Actinomycetota > Actinomycetes > Actinomycetales > Microbacteriaceae > Cryobacterium > Cryobacterium aureum. The sequence goes on from NZ_PPTG01000025.1 coordinate 44,453, forward strand.
GCTTTCCCTAGGTACAGGGTTCGCGATGTTACTCCCGCTCGGTGTTGCATTGATGTCTGCTGGAACGGTTGTTACAGGCTTTGGACTATCGGCTCCCCTCGGTATCGCTTTTGCCTGTATCGCACTCTCGCAGGTCACCGGGTTAGCTTGCCTTGTCGCTTTGGGGAGGTCACGTGTAGTCGCAATGAGCACCGTTATGGGTGCGCTGGTTGGACTGCCGTTGCTGATCGTTGGCGGGACCTGGCTCAACGTGGATGGAATTGCATGGGCCGTGGCTACTTCGGAAGGCATAGTCGTCACACTTCAGCTCGTGGTTCTCTCCAGAATTCTCAGGCTTTCAAGGCGTATCGACGATCGATGAAGTAGGCGCAGAATTCGGACGACGTTCACGAGCACCTGAGACTCACCCTCACCCTCACCCTCACCCTCGCCCTCGCACTTCTACTCTCTCGATGGCGCAGTTGTGGCTCAATATTCTTCGTGCCAGTACCGGTCTTGAGAGGGTTCCTCTTCCGATATGCTGACGAGAGCGATGCGACATTTGATTATGATTGGTCAGGACACCGATCGTCGAAAACGACCCGTTGCAGAGGGTCAGCGAATCGACTAGTGGCACCCAATCTTCGTGGAACGGCGCGTACTCAGCTATCGAACAACGAAGCGCCGATCTGTTAGGTCCGTTCATTGCAGTATCAATCTGTATTTGGTATCCACTGGCCGCATTCGCGAAAAACGCATCATTTCCTACGGAGATGGCGTCTAAACAGGACGACCGCGACTCTTAAATTGTCTGAGTGAGAGCTGCTGTCACTTTTCTTGAATTGTTGGAGAGTAGAAAGAGTAGAAATGACCGTTGCCGCTTTAGTCGTCTCACATAATCGAGTTGAACTCCTGCGCCGCTGCCTCAGTGCGATCTTGGTTCAATTGCCCGCCCCTGATGAGGTCATTCTGGTCGACAACGTTTCCACAGACGGTTCTGTGGATATGGTCCGGAATGAGTTCCCCATGGTGACGGTCATTGAAAGCCTTGCGAATCTCGGCGGGGCTGGAGGTTTTGCCTTAGGTATTGATATTGCCATCCAGCGCGGCCACAGTGCGGTCTGGATGATGGATGACGACGCTGAACCCACCGCTGATTCTCTCCGTCCCCTCGTCGATATAATGACCTTTGATCCAAGCCGGCCGCCGGGCTTTGTCGCTTCCACAGTTGTGGATGCGAATATGAAATTACTTGGGCATAATCCGCCCGAGATCGTAGACGGCTTCTTAGCGCTGCCAAACGATGCTGACGCATATCAGGCTCCTTACGCTTCATTTGTAGGAGTTCTCGTCAATCTGGACAGTGCTAAGCAAACATTTTTACCAATGACCGACTTTTTCATTTGGTATGACGATTTGGAGTACACATCTCGTCTTAGTGAGATTGCGGGGGGCATTGTATGTCGAACGAGTTTGGTGATGCATCCCAATACTCCGCCTCGACAGGATTCTGGGTCTCGCCTCATACCGCTTGTTCGCAATCGGCTCTGGACAATTCGAGATCCACTGCTTGCGTCAGTATGGGCAAAGAAGAGGGCGCTACGGCAACTTTTGAAGCGAATTGTATTGGAAGGGTGCTATTCGAGAAATAAGTTTCAATATGTCGGATACCTACGTCTCGCGCTTTGGCAGGGCTTGTTTTCACTCCCGTCCAAGCAGGTGATTGGTGAGATGGTAGCGGCATGGGAACACCGAATTTCAGCGCAAGGTCTCGAAATCTAAAGCGACCGAATTTTTGATCGCGACTTTGAGTCCGCTGGTTTCGAACGGCTTAGTTAGACGAAATGGGTCAGTAAATTTCGACTTGGAGTTGAAAGCGTAGCCGGGTGATTTATGCGGGATATGTGCATCGTTGCCAGCAGGCTAAGAAACCCTGCGCTAATTCGGTCACCGCGATCGAGTCCCTAGGTATCCACCCCGCGCCGCCGATTCGCGCTTACGGAGCGCGGTCGCGGATAAGTTAGCCTAGGAGGCTAAAGCCAGCAATCAGTTTTGACTGAGAAACTTTGATATAGATGAAGTATTGCTTATTGGAATAACAGGAAGTAGCGATCAGTGATCGCCGAGTTTCAGTGGCTGTTTTCCTGAAGATTCCATCGCAATCCATCGGAAGAGAAGCAGCTAGACGAGGCTTCAGTAGCGGCGTGTGTACCTAGAGGATTTATTGTAGTTTATGCGTTTTCCGCGCCTCGTGCCGCCACCGTCGGCGATGACTGTCTATTGTTAGATGGACCGGGCAAGCGGACAAAACTCCAACAGTCGCTTCAGTCAAGTGGATGCGGCTGAAACATTCTTCAAATTGAGGGTGTACGCGACGTGGTAGGTATGGAAAACGTTCGTTCATGCCTCGTTTTTGTGAAAGCTGACTCCGTCAGTGTCAAGAGTGAACAGCGAGCCGTCAGTGTGCGGCGGTGAATAATCAGTCAGGGGCGGAAACAGGATGCTAGCAATCAACGGGAAGTGGCTCGGCCACTCACTTACAGGTACCGAGCGATATGCAACTGAAGTCACAAAGCGCATTGTCGCGGAGATGGGTTGCGAAGTCACAGTATTCGTGCCTAAGTCGGCGTCGGTCCCCTCATGGCTTGACTCGGCAACAGTCATCAGGTCAAAATTTGACGGCATCGTATTTGAACAGTTCGCGCTCCCGCTCCTGTCTTTGAGATACCACTTGATAAATATAGGTGGCCCAGCTCCAGTGTTGAAGATGAGGCAGACTGTTACGCTATTTGACGCGAGTGTATTTCGATTTCCAGAAACCTTTACGCGCTCGTTCGTGTTCTTTTATCAATTGATGTACAAACTAGTTGCGCAACGTGCAAGAAATCTCGTGACTATATCCGATTTCAGTGCAAATGAAATTTCAGATGTAACGAAGATTGATGGCCGCCGTTTCACGGTGGCGCCATGTGGTAGCAACCATTTCTCTGGCCTTACTGCAGTAAAGCCAAAGTTCGAGGTTCCGGAATTTTTCGTTGTCTGCGTCGGAACGCTGGCGGCACGCAAGAACTTGGTCCCTGTGGTGTCTGCACTCGTACTGGCCGACATCCCCACTATCGTCGTGGGCGTTGCTGGCATTTCCAGTGTCTTTCGCAGCGGACAAGTAGGCCTAGTTACGGACGAGTTGCTAACCGTTCCAGGGCGACTGCGGGACGAGGAAATTGCATGGCTATACGATCGCGCGTTAGCGCTTGTGTTTCCATCTCTTTATGAAGGATTCGGTCTTCCCATCATTGAAGCACAAATTCGTGGCTGCCCCGTAGTTTGTTCGAATAGACCCGCTATGCGCGAAGTTGGTCGCCAAAGTGTCGAATACTTCGATCCAGAGTCACCTGGCGATGCAGTTGACTTGGTGCTTGAACTCCAGGCGAACGCCGTGCATCGCGAGGAATTTATTCGGGTCGGAAAAGAGAATGCGGCTCGCTTCGACTGGGATCAAACTGCATCCGACATATTACGCGTTGCCCAAGCGAATCGACCGGTCAACAGCGATCGACGAGCCCGACGATGATGGTATCGACTAAATTGGTTCGCAAATGAATCCTCCAGAAACTATCGCAGTAACTCTAAATTGGCGCGATTTAGATCGCACGAGAAAGTGCCTGCGCAGCCTTCTCTCGGAACGGGGAGTTAGCCGGGTGATCGTATCCGACAACGAATCTGACGGTGCGTTGCGTGCTGCTTTGGTGCAGGAGGCGCGGATAGGGGATATTTCAATCCTTGAAAATTCAAAGAATCTTGGATTTGCTCGTGGGATCAATCCCGCCATCCGCGCGGCACTCGCGGGAGACGCCAAATACATCTTCATTATTAACAACGATGCTGTCGTTGAGAAAGGAGCCGTGGCTTCGCTAGTCGAGCTCATGGAACGAGACGAGAATCTAGGTTTGTGCGCTCCATTAGTCATAAACACCGACAAATCGGTACAGTCTCGGGGCTCGAAGTTAGTGCCAATCTTGGCCGGTGTGCGTCCAATGCGGGAAGGTGGCCAGGACCCAGATTACCTGACGTGGGCGGCTGTCTTGGTCCGCACCGAAACATTCGTGGATATTGGTCTCCTCGACGAACGGTTCTTCATGTACTGGGAGGATGTTGAGTTTTGCCTTCGCGCATCTGGCGCGGGTTGGGGCCTTGCTGTGTGTGAAGACGCCGTTGTCGTTCACGAACTCTCGGCATCTGGTCGCTTAATTGGGTCAAAGGTGCGAACGTACTACGTCGCCAGTCTCGTACAATTTGTCGCAATGAGAAGTCGTGTCTGGCGGATTGGTCTCCTTGTCAGAATCGGTAAGCTCCTTTTTGCCCGCATTTTGCAGCTGGACCCCCGCGGAGTTCTTGCAGTGCTTTCTGGGGTCAAAACTGGCAGGAGGTTGTCGCGATCGCCGGGGCAGGGACAGCCCTTCGCTCGACCATGATTGTAATTTACTAGGAAGGGCGTTCCTGGCGGGCCGGAGCAACGGCGAGTCATCACGTGTTCGGCGCTCAGACGTATGTGCCAGCACAAACGACTCTTCACCTTCGGGGATGCGTCCTTGCCATTTGACGGAGGTGCGCATCTGCGGACACGGTCCTGCACGCTCTTAGCGCTAATGCACTAGTGTCGAATTTGGGGGATAGAAGTGAAACTACCCCTGCGTCATGGTCTGTAAGGGATGTGGCGGTAGTTGTGACTTTCTTCACTCTCCGTCGTGCAAAGAATGGAACTTGCTATGCCCCGTGCACTGATTACTGGAATAACCGGACAAGACGGTCTGTACCTGTCGGAACTTCTGCTCAGTAAAGGCTACGAGGTTTTCGGCCTGATTCGGGGGCAGAACAATCCCAAACTCGACCTAGTTCGCCAGACAGTGCCCGAGGTGAAGCTGATCAATGGTGATTTGACCGATGTCTCGAGCCTAACTCGTGTGCTCAATATTGCCCAGCCGGACGAGGTGTATAATCTTGGGGCTATATCGTTCGTGGCCTACTCTTGGGAAAACTCGTCAATGACATCGGATGTTACGGGAAAAGGTGTACTCAATATACTTGAAGCCACTCGCCTTTACGCCGGTAGTGACATTTCCAGGGTGCGTTTCTATCAAGCCTCTTCATCGGAGATGTTTGGAAAAGTCCAAGAAGTGCCGCAGCGTGAGACCACACTCCTATGGCCACGCTCCCCTTATGCGGTAGCAAAAGTCTTTGGGCATTACATGACCATAAATTATCGCGAGTCGTATGGCATGCACGCCAGCAGCGGTATCCTTTTCAACCACGAGTCTCCTCGCCGGGGGCCTGAATTCGTTACCCGTAAGGTCTCCCAGGCGGTGAGTCGCATCAAGCTTGGCCTGCAATCTGAATTAACGTTGGGTAATCTCGACGCAAAGCGCGATTGGGGTTTTGCAGGCGACTACGTCGACGCAATGTGGCGAATGTTACAACAACCGGTGGCCGATGACTATGTCATCTCAACTGGCAAGACCCATTCCATCCGTGACCTCTTAGACGTTGCATTTGCAGCAGTTGGTATTGATGACTGGACTCCTTACGTACGGCAGGATCCTAGATTCATGCGGCCGGCGGAGGTCGATTTACTCATAGGTGATCCGAAAAAGGCCCGCGATGTCCTCGGATGGACCCCAACTGTTTCCTTCAAGACCTTAGTGCAGATGATGGTCGGGAATGATCTGGCCGAGCAGTCTGCGCTGGTGCATTAGCGAATGACGAGGCCTCGGGCTCTAGTTACGGGAGTCACAGGTCAGGACGGAAGCTATCTTTCCGAGAGCCTTCAGGCCGTTGGCTGGGATGTCCATGCGCTAGTGCGCGCGGAGGACTTGAGAAATCCGCATCCGAGCCTGCTGTCGGTTAACAGTCATTTGGGAGATCTAGCCGACTCCGTGTTCTTGGAACGGCTTATAAATGAGACGGAACCGAATGTCATCTTCAATCTTGGCGGCATCAGCTCTGTGGCGTACTCCTGGGACCATCCAGTCGCGACTGGGCAGATTAGTGGGCTCGCAGTCGTAGCGCTTCTTGAAGCCGGTTGGAGATGTCAGGAACGCATCGGACGCGAGGTTCGCTTTGTGCAGGCTTCCAGTTCTGAAATTTTTGGAGACGCCAGAGAATCGCCCCAATCGGAACAAACACCAATATCCCCAATTTCTCCATATGGCCTAGCGAAGACCTACGCACATCAAGCGGTAGCCATTTACCGAGCCAAAGGTATGCATGCGTCCTCGGGAATTCTGTATAACCACGAATCGCCGCGGCGCCCTTCAGCATTCGTGACCCGTAAGATCACCATGGCGGCGGCCGCGATTGCCAGTGGCTCACCTGACAAGTTAATGTTGGGAAGCCTTGATCTCAAGCGGGATTGGGGATGGGCGCCGGATTACGTTGATGCTCTAGTGCGGATGAGCAATGCTGTCGTTCCTGATGACTATGTCATCGCTACCGGCGAGTCGCACTCTGTTCGCGAATTTGTGGCAGCAGCATTCAGTGCAGTCGGGATTGATGACTGGGAACCCGTTGTTGGAATTGACCAACGTTTTGTACGTCCGGCCGATCCGCAGGACATGCGCGGCAATTCGTCAAAAATTCGATCGGCACTTGGGTGGAGCCCAACCGTAAGTTTCGAACAAGTCGTTTCGCGGATGGTCCGACACGACGTGGAATTATTGAACGGTTGACGTCGGGTTCGCTAACCAATGTCATTGATTTAAGGCCAGGAGTGTATTTGAACACAACGTTCAAACAATCTCTGCCTAGAAATTCCAGCGGAGGCGCTAACGTTTCAAGGCTCTGCGTTCTTGTTGCTTTACGAATCGAGCGAATCAGGACGCTAACTTAGCGCGCAAAGCTCTGGGCGGCCGCCGTGTAGGCAGACTGCAATTCCGACGACGCACCCGTTTCGTCTCGCACCCAATTTGTGAGAGCTTCGGTGAATACTGGTGTGTCGAATTCAAAGGCCCTCCGCTTGCAGTCTGCGGCTTGCACATCTTGACTGAGCAGAAAAGCTTCTCGGACGCCTGAACTGTTCTTAAAATCATTGACGAGGGCTCCGGTGCGTCCCTGCAGTACAGTCTCAGCAGCTCCGCCCGTGTCGAGTGCGATTACGGGCGTGCCTGTCGCCATTGCCTCGACGGGCACGATGCCGAAATCTTCGACCGGTGGAAAGATGAAAACTAGGGCTCGTCGGAACAATTCGCGCAAGAGTGCCAGGGATGGTTGGATTACAAAAGTCACATCGCCACCTTGGTCGAGGGCGTACCTTCGCAAGAACTGCTCTTGTGGACCGGTGCCGGCTATCACGATGGGCTGGTTGAGCGCTATTCCGGCGTCGATTACGTTCTCAAGTCGCTTATAGGGAATAAAGCGAGAAGCACCGAGGACAAATTCCTTTGGTACGCCTTTCTCCAAATATTCGTTTTCCGCGTCTGTCAGTCCGTCAACGGAATCATCGGCGAAATATTTCACATCAACGGGCGGATAAATTACCCGTGAGTCTTGGTGCCACGACGTGGCAATACGTGCACGAACGAAGTTGCTGATAGCGGCAATGGAGTGGGCCTCTGCAGCGCGTTTACGATCCAAGTTCCGAAATATCGGAGAAACAGCCTTCACCAAGGGATTCGCTCCGCGCGCGTCGAGTTCTGGGTTCCAGATGTATCTCGCAGGAGTGTAGGCGTAAACAAGTTTCGGCGCTTCTCGTGCGCCACCGCCAAAGCGAGCATGGTGAGCAAAGAGGTGTGACGAGCAGAGAATCCAATCAGCCTCAGCAGGTCCCATGTTCCGCCATGTTATCGGCATGAAAGGAAGAGCTAGGTCTTTCCTGTGGCGGAGCGCGGTTCGCGCCAGCCAGGTTTCCTGCACTCGATGCGGCTCGAAGCGCAGGGGTGCATCGTCCCACAGGGCGTGAATCGGTGCGTCGGGGAATGCCTTGGCGATTTCTTCCATCACCTTTTCGGCACCACCGTGGGTTTCCAACCATTCGTGGACTATTATTCCAGCCACGACAACCGGCCCGTTTCTCTGAAGCGTGAATAGCGTGTCATTACGATTTCCCCCGTTGTGCTTTAGATTGCGGCCCCGCCTCTGTCTCGCAAGCCCATCCCGAGAACGCGATATGTGCAGATAAATCGTTGAGTAAACAAATCCGCAATCCGTGCGGGCTCCGTGCTGCTGGGGCAATTGAACCCGTGACCGTGACCCTTTGATTATATCGCCCATTGTGGGCATTGTTGCTGACTAAGCGGCCTCCCACAGCGTGGCCTTCGCGTCCTATCGTCAGTACGAGCTAGAAAGCGCCGTCTCGGGCCAGCACGGCCTTGGTGGTGCGCCACAGGATCACGAGGTCGCCAACAAGCGACCAGTTCTCGACGTAGTAGAGGTCGAGGCGCACGGTTTCGTCCCAGGTGAGGTTGGAGCGGCCGCTCACCTGCCAGAGTCCGGTGACGCCGGGCTTTACGAGAAAGCGGCGGTGCACGTGCAACTCGTACTCGCTGACTTCGGTCTCAAGGGGCGGGCGGGGTCCCACGAGTGACATGGTTCCGGCGAGCACGTTGAACAATTGCGGCAGTTCGTCGAGGCTAAAGCGGCGCAGAAAGCGGCCGGCTGGGGTGACGCGCGGGTCGTTCTGCATCTTGAACATGACTGTGTTGCCGACGACCCGCGGAGTGTCTTGCAGTGCGGCCAGGCGAGCTTCGGCATCCGCTACCATCGACCGAAACTTGAACATCTTAAAGAGGTGGCCGTTGTGCCCAACGCGTTTCTGGCTGAAAAGCACCGGGCCGGGGCCGCTGAAGCGCACGGCGAGGGCGATGGCTGCGAGGGCGGGGGAGAGCGCGACGATGAGCAGGGTTGAGATGACGATGTCGAAGGCGCGCTTGGTGAAGAGGGTGTGGCCTTCGTAGCGGGGGGTCTCCACGTGAATGAGCGGCAGGCCGGCGACAGGTCGGGTGTGAATGCGCGGGCCGCCCACGTCGATGAGGCGCGGCACCATGATGAGGTGGTGGCGGCCCGGCTCGAGGCTCCAGCTGAGTTCGCGCATGCGGGTGGGGGAGATATCGTCGCTGCTGGTGATGATGACAGTGTCGGCGTCGAAGGAGTCGAGAGCGGTGTGCACATCGTCGATGTCGCCGATGATGGGGATGCTGGTTCCGGGCAGATAGTCGCTAGCCTCGCCGGAGGTAACGCAGGCACCGACCACGAGGTAGCCAGCGCCGAGGCGGGTTCTGAGCTCAGCGGCGACGCGGGCGGAGGATTCCTGGGCGCCGATGAGAATGACACGGGAGCTGAACTGGCCACGTGCGCGCTGGGCCACGAGCCATTGGCGCCACATCCATCTTGAGAGCATGAGGACGACGATGCCGAGCGGAAAGGCCAACAGAATGTAGCCGCGGGCTACGTCAATCTTGAAGAGGTAAGCGACGATGGCGAGCAGGCCGAACAGTCGTATCGAAGCGCCGGCGATGAGCTTGTACTCGTCAAAGCCGGTGCCGAGCACGCGATCGTTGCGCGTGCCGTAAAGGCTGAGCACGGCCATCCAGGCAGCGATGAGAACGACCGACACCACGGTGTATGACACGGCGAGGTCGCTGGAGCGCACGGCCAGATTGGCCCGGTCGAAACCGAACCAGGCGATCTGAACGCCGAAGACCACCCAGATCAGTACGAGAAAATCGGTGAAGGTGAGTCGGGCCGAGTATATGTCGTGCCAGTCGCGGGATGGTTTGATGGGCCGTCGCGTGCGCGTTGTGCTCGTCACGTGCGGTCACCTCCCCCGAGTGTGCGGAGATCTTGCCGCTTGAGTAGTTTACCTGAATGGGTAATCCCCATTGGGAGCGGGTGGACCGAGGAAGTTTCGCGTGGCGAGCGACGCCCGCGTTCGTTGACGAGGTGGTGCCCGAAACGTCTCAGTCAGGGGGTCTGCACGTGAGCAATACAGGCTGTGGATAACCCGTCCGCGGCCTCAGACCATGCCACTACCGTGGCCACGATGTCTGGTTGTCTTTCGAAATATTGCGATGCGCCGAATTAGCGAACTGCGCGTGAGTACCAGCGACTCCTCAGTGTCACCGTGTCGCGCGTGAGCCAGCTGGAGGGGGGCCGCCGCACGACGCGCCAGGCGAGCTGACCGCCCTGTGAATGCAGATCTACTGGGCGGCAGCTAGCTAATGCAGCGGCGCGGCTCAGACCTCGAGCACCCGCTGCAAGAATTGCTTGGTGCGATCGTTCTGCGGTCTCACGAACAGTTGCTCAGGCGGACCCTGCTCGGCGATGATTCCTTGGTCCATGAACACGACCCGGTCGGCCGTTTTGCGGGCAAAGCTCATCTCGTGGGTAACGACCACCATGGTCATGCCCTCGTCGGCCAGACTTCGCATGACGCTGGTCACCTCCCCGACGAGTTCGGGGTCGAGCGCTGACGTCGCCTCGTCGAAGAACATGATGGTCGGCTCGACAGCGAGCGCACGGGCGATTGCCACGCGCTGTTGCTGTCCGCCCGAAAGTTGTGAGGGATAGTTGCCGGCCTTCTCTGCCAGACCCACCCGGTCGAGTACGGCCAGTGCCTTCTTCTTGGCCACCTCAGCAGACAGCTTGCGCACCTTGAGCAGGGCCAGCGTCACGTTGCCGAGCGCGGTCAGATGCGGAAAGAGATTGAACTGCTGGAAGACCATGCCCACGTGGCCGCGAATCTCGCGAGCACGCCGCGGATCGTGCAGCGGCACGGAGTTGACCCAGACCTGCCCGCTGTCAGCTGTCTCCAGACCGCTCATGATGCGCAGCACGGTGCTCTTGCCCGAACCAGAAGCGCCGATCACGACGAGCACTTCGCCTTCAGAGACGTGAAGGTCTATTCCCTTGAGAACTTGTACGGCGCCGAAAGACTTGGTGACTCCTGCAAGCTTGATAATTGGTTCGAGATTGCTCATGCCGGTTGACTCCTCTTTTCCAGACCGCGTACCCAACGTGACAGCGGGTAACAAATAATGAAGTACAAGGCGGCGATGGTCACATAGACGGCGAGTGGTTGCCCCACTCGGTCGATGATCGCCTGGCCCTGTCGCACCAGTTCAGCCAAACCGATCACGAAAGCGATCGAGGTGTCCTTGATCAGGGCAATGTACTGACCGATCAGCGGCGGGAGAACAATCTTGCCGGTCTGCGGCAGCACGACGGAGACGAATGTTTGGGAGTTGGACAGCCCGAGAATCTTCGAGGCTTCCCATTGTCCTGGGGGTACGGATTCGATCCCGGCTCGGATGATCTCCGCGATGTACGCGCCCTGGTAGACGCTGATGCCGACGACTGCGGCAGCGAAAATATTCATGTGATAGCCGGCATAGGCCGAACCGAAGTAGACGAAAAGCAGGGTGATCAACAGCGGCGAGCCGCGAAAGACCTCCACGTAGATGCGAGCGATTTGCGACCCGATCGGTACTCGAGACACCCGCAGAGTTGCCGCCAGCAGGCCGAGAAGAGTGCTCCCGACGATCGAGGCCGCCGACAACGCGAGGGTAATCAAAAGTCCTTCTAATAGCTGGGGAAACGATGCCAGCACGACTATAAAGTTCATTTGTTGACCTCACCTCGTACCGCATTCACTTTCAATAGGCGCATGCGGGACAGAACCGAGCCTCGCGGTAGCACAAGGGCGGGTTTGAAAGCCACGCGGCCGATGATTCCGGCTAGTGCAGCGAGAACGTTACTGAGCAGCAAGTACACGAGCACGGTCACCGTGAATACGGGAAGGAATATTAGTGTGCGGGAATTGATTGTTGTTGCTGTTCCGGTGAGCTCGGGAAGCGCGATAGCCGAGAGTAATGATGTGCCGAGAAGAATTTGCACCAGGTAGTTGACGACGGCGGGATACACATTCCGCAGCGCCTGTGGAAAGACGACGAATATTGAAATGTCAAGGCTGCGTAGCCCGAGTATGGCCGCGGCTTCCACTTGGCCCTTGGGCACCGACGAAATGCCGGCACGAAAGACTTCGGCAAGATAGGCCCCGACGTTAACTCCCAAAGCCAGGACGCCCGCCTCAAAGGCATTCAGGTTGAGGCCGAGATTCGGGAGCGCAAAATAGGCCACGAATATCTGCAGTAGCACGGGCGTGTTTCGAATCACTTCGACGTACACGCCAGCTCCGAAACGGAGGATTCTGAATCGTGAATTTCTTCCTACCGCAGCGGCTAAGCCAAGAACAACCGCCAGAAGAAAAGCGAGCACAGTTATCTTCAGTACCAACAATGCGGCTTCGGAAATATCACCTAAATAGCCGAGGACGGCCATCCACTCATACAAAATCAGTCACCTCCGTTCGGGTCTCGCGGGCTAGTACTGCGGGTTGAGCGGGTACAGCGGAGCGACACCAAACCACTTCTCGTACGTGGCTGCGTTCTCTCCCGAGGCGTTGTAGCGGAACAGGAACTGATTCACCCAGTTGAGCCAGACCTGGTCGCCCTGCTTGACGCCCATGGCGTTGTATTCGAGCGGAACCAGTTGGTCTTTGGTGACCCGGAGGGTGGGATCCAAATCAGCCTGGTAGGCGAGAAAGTTGGTGTCCTCGATCATCGCGTCAGCTTTGCCCTGCTGCACCGCGAGGATCGCAGCCGCAGAGCTATCGAAGTCCTGCGTGCTGGCGTCAATCCCGAGCGTCGCGAGAACGTCGGTGTTGGTCGACCCCTTCACCGCGGCGACAGTTTTTCCGGCGATGTCGTCGATGGTCTCAATGCCGCTGTCTTTCTTGACCAGCAGCGCCTGGCTGGCAACGACGTACGGGTCGGTGAAGTCCACCTGCTTGGCTCGTTCGCCCGTGCGGGTGAAGTTACAGATAACAAGATCGACTTTGTCGGTCTGCAGGTTGGAGATGCGGTTGGCGGAGGTAGTGTCGATTACTTCAAGCTCTACTCCCAGGTCGGCAGCCATGGCCTTGGCAATGTCGACGTCATAGCCATCCGGATCGCCTTGAGCGTCGCTGAAGCCAAACGGAGCGAAGCTCAGGCAGTCGGCGACCCGCAATGTGCCGGTTTCAAGAATGCTGGTCAGGGCCGAATCACCCGCTGATGCGCTCGCGCCGGCACCGCCACCACCGCTCGTGGGGGTGCATCCACTCAGCGCCATTCCGGCAACTGCCGCCAGCGCCAGACTGGTGGTGACTCGTGTTCGCAGGGTGCTTTTCATGGTCATTCCGTCTCCTCGTGATTCAGGGCTCTTCCTCGTGCAATGTGGGAAAAGTTCGCGGGCGCGCCCAGCCGAAGCGAGAGCTCGTCGGCTCCGATGCGCACAATATTTGCCAGCTCGGCCACTCGGGTGCCGTGAATGCGAATGGCCGGGCCGGAACTACTGATGGTTGAGGTGATGTGCCCGTTGTGGTCAAATACCGGGGCGCTCACACACCGAATGTCTAGCTCGTTCTCGATGTCATCCACGGCATATCCCTGCTCGAGGATCGTGGAAAGTTCGGCCAGCAGAGCCTCGGGGCTCGTGATTGTGTTCACGGTTCGCGCGGGCATTCCAGCAGCGACGGCTGCGTCATAGTGCGCTCGGGGAAGGTGGGCGAGAAAGACCTTGCCAGAGGCGGTCGAGTATGCGGGCATGCGATCACCGACGCGAGATGCCATCTGAATCGACGAAGGGCCCGCAATCTTGTCGATATAGGTAACGTCACCATCGTTGTAGACCAGCAGGTGAACGGTCTCGCCAGTTTCACGGGCCAAACGCTTCAGGATTGGTAGCGCTTGTCGACGAAGATCGAGGCCGGCCAAATATGCCCCGCCGAGGGTTACGGTGGCAACGCCAAGCCTGTATCGGCTGTCTTCATCACGTTCAACGAGTCCGGCTTCAAGGAGCGGCTCAAGAATTCTTAGCAGGGTGCTCTTGTTTAGTGCCGCTGAAATTGCGAGCTCACTAAGTGATGCTCCTGGCTGATCTGCCGTTGGTTTAACGAGCGCGGTAAGCACGGTTAATGCACGACGTAATGACGATGAGCGATTACGGTCTTCCCCCGTAATGTCATTAGTATTTTGCACTGCAAAACTCCGTTTCGCTCTTGATTTATATTAGGGAGTTCGAATCAAATTGGTCAAATCCGTCGCCCTAACGAACCGTGCTGCGTGTGACTTCGGCGTGCGGGCGGCAAGCGATTTGGTTTGTACGTTCGAAGCAATTCGATGTCATAGACCATTGACAATCAACGGTTATGTCCGCTAAGGGCTTGCGTAATTATTTCCCCGCAGAGCGGTCGCATCTGCTCGGCGAAACTGTCGTGACGGACTTACCGGAGGCACTTGTCTTCGACACAGGGCGCTTCGACACTTTTGCTGAGGAAGGTTGGCTTGGGTGCTCCGTTATTCACAAGTTAGGGTGCTCACTTGTCTGATGCATCGGTCCACTTCCCCGACGACATACACCCCGCAAGCGTTCAGAGTTTCATGCCCACGCCTCAATAGGGGCTAGGCGCGACCGGGCACCGACCCGCCGAAGTCGTCACCGATCAGGCGGGCGGCCTGCTGGAGCAGGGGAATGACCGTGGCCACTGCCATGTCGGGCGAGGCCCGATATGCCTGCAGCGACACGTTCACCGCGGCCACGACCCGGCCGTTACGCCAGACGGGTACGGCCACGCCGCGCAGCCCGTCTTCGAGTTCCTCCGACACGATGGCCCATCCGTTCTGCGCCACCCTGTTGATCTCCGCCCGCAACTCGTCCATGGTCGCGATTGACCGCTCCGTGAAATGCTGCAGGGTGATCGAGTCGAAGTACGCCTCACGCTCCGCCGGAGCCAGGCCAGCGATGAGCACGCGTCCCATCGACGTGATCCACGCCGGAAACCGGGTGCCCACGTTGATCGACACGGCCAGCAGCCGCGGCGACGACACCCGCGCGACGTAGACGATGTCGGGCCCGTCGAGAATGCACAGCGAGGTCGTCTCACTCAACTGCGTCGACAGTGACTTCAGGTGTGGTTCCGCAATCTGCGGCAGACTGAGCGCCGCCAAAAAGGATGCCCCCAGATCGAGACAGCGTGGCGTCATCTCAAAATATCCACCGTCGACGCGCAGGTAGCCGAGGTCGGTGAGAGTGAGCAGAAACCGGCGCGCAGCCGCCCGGCTGACGTCGACCTTGGTCGCGACCTGCGTCATCGTGAGGCGCGGCTGCTCGGTTGAAAAGGCCAGGAGCACGGCGAACGCCTTCTCGACCGATTTCACGAAGTAGTCGGGGTGATCAGTCACGGGGGCCTTTCAGTGCCGGGTGCCGCGCAGATGCTGCGTTGCCAACCGTACCGGGGCGTTCGGCGCTCCGTAACCGTCGTAGTCGCCGAGGCGCTGCACCACCTCGAAGAACACGCTGCCGACGGTTTCGGTGTAGAAGTGCAGAAACGCTCCGCGGTCGTCACGGTCGAACAAGAGATCGAGCTCCTTCAGGGTGCTCAGAAACTCGGGGTCGAGTTCGAAGCGGGCGCTGATGTCTTCGTAGTAGTTCGGTGGAACCGGCATGAAGTTGAGCCCGCGCTGCCGCGCCTGGCGGGCGACGGCGACCAGGTCGGTGCAGGCGAACGCGATGTGTTGCGGGTAAGCCGCGGCCTGCTCCTCGGCCAGCGGGGCGATGTTCAGGGCGAGGCGCACCCGGCCGTCCTCGGTGCGCACGACCTGGCTGCGCACCAGGCCGCTCGGCCCCGGGACGTCCATCGACGTCTGCGCGGCAAGCGACAGGGTGCTGGCATAGAACAAGACCGCTTCGTCGAATTGCTGCCAGTCCTGGGCCAGGTTGACGTGGTCGATGTGCGTGATCACCTGAACGGACGGTGTCGTCGGCTTCTCGCTGCCCACGCTGAACTCGTGGGTCCAGGCGGCCGTGTCGTCCACGAGAAACACCTCGGTCGAGTCCGGCGCGTAGAAGCCGTGCAGCACCTCTTCGCCGGTCTGGCTCGGCCGGGAAACCGCGGTGGCCTTCAACGCGACGGCGCGGGCTGCGGCGGCGGAGGCATCCGTCACGGTGAAGCCGAGCGCGGCGATGCCGGGTTGCAGGTGCCGGGCTTGTTGTTCGTTGATGATGATGCGTGCGTCGCCCTGGCTCCACAGCTGCACTGGCTTGGTGCGGTGATGCCCGTCGAAGGTGAACCCGAGCTGGAAAGCCAGATCCTCCACGGCCCGGGTGTTTTCGCTCTTCACCTCGGCAAAATCAAACCCGGTGGGGTCGTCCACTCGCGGGATGGTCGCGAGCGGCATCGGGTAGCTGTTGACGCCCTGCTCGGCGAGCAGCAGGGAGGTGCGTTCCTCCAGCCAGATCAGCGAGCGCATCGCATCGACGGCGGTGCGGCGCTCGTCGCCTTGCCGAAACACGTCGTTGAACACCTCGAGTGATACCGGCCCGGTGTATCCCGCACGCACGACGTGCGCCAGAAAGGCCGGCAGGTCGAAGTCGCCCTCACCGGGAAACACGCGGTGGTGTCTGCTCCAGCTGAGCACGTCCATGCTGAGGAGCGGGGCATCCGCTAGCTGCACGAAGAAAATCTTCTCGGCCGCGATCGTCTCGATGGCGGCAGGGCTCCAGGCGCGCGACAGAATGTGAAAGCTGTCAAGGCAGGTGCCGATATTCGGGTGGTCGGCGAGGTCGACGATGCGCTGGGCGCGCTCGAAATCGTTGACGTACTTGCCCCAGGCCAAAGCCTCGTAAGCCACTTTCACGCCGTGGTCGGCGGCAACAGCGCCGAGGCGCTGCAACTGACCCGCGCTGACCTCGTCGTTGTCGATGGTGGCGGTGCCCACGTTGCTACACAGCAGGATGGTATCGATGCCGAGCCGGTTCATCAGGGTGAATTTCGATGCGGCCCGGCGCAGGTTGGCTTCAAGCAGCGGTTCCGTCACCCCGTCGAAGTCGCGAAACGGCTGGTACAGGTCGAGGGTGAGTCCCAGATCGGCGGCCAGCGAGCGGATGTCCTCCGGGCTCGACGGTGAGACCACCAGGTCGGGCTCGAAGATCTCGACGCCGTCGAATCCGGCGAATGCCGAGGCCCGCATCTTGTCTTCGAGGGTGCCGCTCAGGCACACCGTGGCAATGGACGTCTTCATGACGTTTCTCCTCTGAGCCCGGCAGCGAGCCGAACGGTGTCGCCGGTGCGCGACGATTCGTAGATGGCCAGAACAATCTCGAGGGACTTGCGGGCCTCCCGCCCCGTGACAATAGGTTCGCGGTCATCGAGCACCGCGCGCACGAAATCTTCAATCTGCAGACGGTGAAATGGCACCAGATTGGTATGGATCTCGGCCAGTTCCGGGTCGGAGTTGATCTCGGGGGAGTACACCTGCCGGTACTCCTGCTCGCCGGGCAGCGTCCAGATATCGTTCTGACCGGCGGTCCCCTCGGGAAACTCGGCCACACTCGCGGTGTGGCCGGCGCGGTCGCTGACGAGAATTTGGGCGCCGAGACCCGGAGCGAAGGTGGTGCTGACTTGCAGGCTTGCGAGCGCGCCCGACGCGAATTCGATCGTGGCCACCGCGGTGTCTTCCACCTCGATGAACTCGCCGAGCTTCAGGGTGGCGATGCGACCGTGCACCGCCACCGCCGATCCCATATAGGAGGAGAGTAGATCCACGTGATGAATAGCCTGCGTCATGAGTGCCCCGCCCGCCTCGGTGTCCCAGCGGCCACGCCACGGTTCGGCATAATAATCGGCGTCGCGGCCGAGCCGCACGATCACGCTGCCAACGATCGGCTGCCCGAGCCGGCCGTCGGCCAACGCTTGAGTGATGCGCTGGGCGGCGGGCCAAAAGCGTCGCTGAAACAGCACGCCGAACTTCACGCCGGCCGCGTCGGTGGCCGCGATCATGCGGTCGGCCTCGGCGAGCGTGACAGCAACCGGCTTTTCGCACAGAACGTGCAGGCCGTGCCGGGCGGCGGCTAGCACGACGGGTTCATGCGCGGGGTGCGGAGTGCACACCGTCACGGCGTCGAGGCCGCTACCCAGAAGTTCGTCGAGATCGGTATAGCTATGCGGCACCCCGAAGGTGCGGGCGAATTCTGCGGCACGCTCGGCGTCGGAGTCACACACCCCGACGACCTCCACCTCGGGCAGCGCGTTGAGCGCGACGACGTGATTGATAGCGATCTTTCCGCAGCCCACGATCCCGACGCGCAGCGTCATGGCTGTTCCTTCAGAGCGGATGCCGCGGCATCCGCTCGCCGCTGCGCCAGAATTTCGACACCGAAGCCGTAGCCGGCGATTCCGGCGCCGGCGATGACGGCGACTGCGATGCCCGAGATATAGGAGTGCCGGCGAAACTCGTCGCGGGCGTGCACGTTGCTCACGTGCACCTCCACCGTGGGCAGCTCCGAGGCGGTAATGGCATCGCGCAGCGCGACCGAGGTATGGGTGAGCCCGCCCGGATTGATGACCAAGCCCACATTGACCCCCCGGGCCGCGTGCAGCCGGTCGATCAGTACACCCTCATGGTTGGACTGCAGGGTGTCCACACTGTAGCCGAGGCGCGCGGCGGTGGCGGCCACGAGCGCCTCCGCGTCGGCGAGGGTCGCATGGCCGTAGTGGGCCGGCTCGCGGGTGCCGAGCATGTTGAGGTTCGGCCCGTTCAGAACCAGAATGCGGGGGAGGGTCATGACTTGCTTCCTTGTCAACGTTGAAACGGATGCTGGGGGCCGGCCCGCAGACCGGCCCCGAAGCGGCTACTCGCCGGCGGCGTCGCGAATGCTCGTGTAGATTTCGAGCTGCTCGCCCTCGAGATTGGCGGTGAAGTAGGCCTCGGCCTTGTCGATGAACGCGTCACGGTCGACGTCGTCGATGACTTTGGGCGTGCCGGCGGCCTTCCACTCGGCCACGATGGCGTCTTCCAGGTCGAGCGCGCAGGCCAGGTCGGTCGCGCGGGCCTCAGCCACGGCGTCTTCAAGCGCGGTCTGCTGGTCGGCGGTTAGGCCGGCCCAGGCGTCGCCGCTCATCACGACGAGCTGGGATCCCACGGAGTGCTCGCTGAGGCTGACGTATTCCTGCACCTCGTTGAAGCTCATCTGGTCGATGCTCGAGATGGGGTTCTCCTGGCCGTCGACAATGCCCTGCTGCAACGCGAGGTAGATCTCCTCGAATGCGACGGCTACCGGGTCGGCGCCCATGGCCGCGGCGTTGCCGAGGTGCACGGGGCTGTCGGGAAAGCGCATGCGCAGACCCTCGAGATCTTCGGGAGTACGAATGGGCGTATTGGCCGAGAAAGTGCGGTTGCCGAAGTACCAGACGTCGAGCAGGTGGGCGCCGGTGGCTTCTTCGAATCCGGTCTTCACCACGTCAGCCGCCGGGCTGTCGAACCAGTTGAACAGGTGATCGACGTCGTTGAAGACGTAGGCCATGTCCATCACACCGATGGCGGGGTAGGTCGCGGCGATGCCTGACGACCCCTGAAGGTCGATATCGATGTCGCCGCTAAGCACCGAGGTAAACCGGGCTACGTCGGCGCCGAGCTGACTGGAGGGGAAGACCTCAATGGTGATGCCGGCATCCGCTACCTTGTCGGCGACGATGTCGGTGCCGCAGGAGTTGTGCGGGTGATCGAGGCCGTAGCTGTTCGCGAACGAGAGGGTGACGTCGCCGCCCGCTGCGCCGGCATCAGCGTTGGCGCCGCTGCAGGCCGCGAGCAGGCCGATGGCGAGGGGACCAGCGACGATGCCGGTGAGCAGACGCCGGGTAGCCGTTCTGCGAGTGGATGTCTTGCGCATGCGTTTCTCCGATGGTTGGTGCTGGTTAGAGTCCGAGCAGGGTGGGAACGATCGTGACGATCTGGGGAAAGAAGGTGAGCAGGCCGAGTACGGCCAGCAGCGGAACGAGAAAGGGCAGCACGCCGCGAAAGACCTCGTCGACGGGCCGGTTGGTGACCGAACTCATCACGTACAGCACGCTGCCGACGGGCGGTGTGAGCAGGCCGATCATGAGGTTGACGATCATGACGACGCCGAAGTGGATGGGGTCGATGCCGTATTGCACGGCCACCGGCAGCAGCACCGGAACGGTGATGAGCAGCACGGCGGTGGCGTCGATGACCATGCCGAGGATGATCAAAATCAGGTTCACGAGTAGCAGGAACACGATCGGGTTGTCGGTGAGTGAGGTGAGGCCGTCTGCGACGGCCTGCGGGGCGCGTTCGCGGGCGAGGATCCAGCCGAGCAGGGCGGCGGCGGCGAGAATGAGGGCAATGGCGCCCGTAACGGCCGCTGTCTCCTTGAGCGCGTCGATGATGGCCCTGAGGTTGAGGGTGCGGTAGATCAGGCCGAGCACGATCATGTAGGCGACACCGACCGCTGCGGCTTCGGTGGGGGTGAAGAAGCCGCCGAGAATACCGCCGAGGATGATGATGGGCGCGCCGATCGGTCCGATCACCCGTACGCTGGCCCGGCCGAGAACCGACCAGCTGAACCGAATCGTGTTGAGGTTGGAGTTCTTGCGCACCAGGATGAACACGGTGATGACCAGCCCGAGAGCGATCAGCATGGCCGGCAACACGGAGCCGGCGAAGAGCGCTCCGGTCGAGACCGTGGCGACGGAGGCGTAGATCACGGCCGGGATGCTCGGCGGCATCACCGGTGCGATCAGCGAAGAGGCACTCGTGAGGCCGGCGGCGAACCGAAAGCTGTAGCCGCTTCGCACCATTCCGGGAACCTGCAGTTTGCCGAGGGCGGCGGCATCGGCCAGGGCCGACCCGCTCATCCAGGCGAAACCCACGCTGGTGCCAATGTTGACGTAGGCGAGGTTGCCTTTGATCCGACCGAGTACGGCCAGGGCGAAGTCGAAGATGCGGTCGGCGATGCCGGCCCGGTTGGCAATGCTGCCCAGCAGAATGAACAGCGGCACGGCCAGCAGCGGAAAGCTGCTCACGCCGTCGGCGGCGACCCGTAGCGCGAGGCCGGTGGAGTTGCCCTCGATGATCATGTAGGCCAGCGACGGGCCGAGAAAGGCGAACCCCACCGGTACCCGCAGCGCCAGCAGAATAGCGATCAGGGCAATCAGAATCCACAGGCTCATGCGAGTTCTCCTTCGGGAGTGCTGCCGGTCATTATCGGCGCGAACAGGGCCCAGACGGCGCGCAGGGCGGCCAGCACGAAACCGACCAGCGGAAAGATGTAGAGGTAGGTCATCGGCATTTGCAGGGCGGCCGAGACCTGGCCGGTGGTCTCGGCGACGAGGGCCCAGCCTTCCCGTACGAAGGCAAGGCAGATCAGCAGCACGACCGCGCTGGCAAAGCGCTTGACCCAGCGTTGGGCCCGGCCAGAGAGGTACCGGTCGATGACCTCGATGGTGATGTGCTGTCCCTGACCCAGCAGGTAGCCGCACATGATGAAGGTCACCGCGACCATGCAATAACGGGCCAGCTCGCCCGACCACACCCATCCGCTCACCGGCAGATACCGCTGAATGGCCTGGATGAACACGAGCAGCGCAATGACGGTGATAAGAATGGCGCCGAGGGAATGTTCGACGGTGGAGATCCACCGCAGCACGCGGGGCTCGCGCACGACTTCCTGGGAGTTGTCTTCAGACATGTCGTTCTTTCTATGGTTAGAGGCCGGCGGCGATCATGGCGAGAAAGTGTGCGCGCATGCGGGAGGCATCCGCTTTCTGGCCGGTGATGAGTTCGAAGGCGTCGACGGCTTGGCCGACGGCCATATGCCCGCCATCGAGCACGCGGCAGCCGGCAGCGCGGGCGGCGATGATGAGGGCGGTGTCGATCGGGCGGTAGATAATGTCGGCGACCCAGAGGTGGGCGTCGATGAGGTTCGCGTCGAGTGGCAGGCCGGGGTGGTTGTGCATGCCGATCGGCGTGGCGTTGACGAGGCCGTCGGCCTGCTGCAGGGCTGCGGCCAGGTCGTCGGCGGTGACGGCTTCGATCGTGCGATCGGGGAACAGAGTGCGCAGGGCTGCGACGCGCTCGCCGCACCGCTCGCGGTCGATGTCACTGATCCGCAGCGTGGTGACGCCGCGATGCAGCAGCGCGTAGGCCACGGCCGAGCCGGCTCCGCCAGCGCCAAGTTGCACCACCGACGTGAGTTTCACGTCGGGCAGTCCCGTTGCCAGGCCGGAACTGAACCCCGAGAAGTCGGTGTTGAAGCCGAAGAAGCGGCCGTCACGAATGAGTACCGTGTTGACCGCGCCGAGTTGGCGGGCATCGTCGCTGATCTCATCGAGGTGCTCGAGTACGAGCTGCTTGCACGGGTGCGTGATATTGAAGGCGTTGAAGCCGAGCTCGCGGGCATTGCGCAGCAGATCGCCCACCCACTCGCCGGGGCGATCGATCACATCGAGGTCGATCGGGCGGTAGATGTAGCGCAGGCCCTGGTGGTCCGCTTCGGTTTCGTGCATCCCGGCGCTGAGTGTGGGCGTGACGCCGGAGCCGATCAGCCCGACCATAAATGATTCTGCGGTGGAGCTCACAGAAAATTCCTTCCATCGACCTTGACAGATGTGTGGGGCATGCTCGGGTTGCCCTGTGGGGCGAAGCGAGCCCTGCTGGGCGGGGATACCGCGCGTTCGGTGCTGGTGTCGACCCTAGCCCAACGTTCATATAACGCACAAGTGTGCGCAATGCGCACAGACTTCTGGTGTGCGCGCTTGCCGCACCTGGCCTACGCTACAAATTGTGGGGCCGACTCGGCCGCGCAGATTGGAACCGACGATGTCCCTTGCGCCCACCCTCACCCTGAACAACGGCGTGCAGATTCCCGCCCTCGGGCTTGGCACGTGGCCCATGAATGATTCGGAGACAGCGGATGCCGTCGCCACCGCCGCCGACGCCGGCTACCGGTTGTTCGACACCGCCGAAAACTACGAAAATGAGGCCGGCGTGGGGGAGGGCATCCGGCGCAGTGGTCTGCTCCGCGACGAGGTCTTTGTCACGACCAAGCTGAACAAGAAATGGCACAGCTACGACGGAGTGCACCGCGCGTTCGAGGCGAGCACGGGCCGACTCGGCCTGGAGATCATCGACCTCTACCTGATCCACTGGCCGAACCCCGACCAGGGTACCTATGTGGATGCCTTCCGCGGACTGCGAGACCTGCAAGAGTCGGGACAAGTGCGCGCGATCGGAGTATCAAACTTTCTGCCGGAGCACCTGCAGCCACTGTTCGATGAGGGTCTCGTGCCGCAGGTCAACCAGATCCAGCTCGACCCGACGCAGAATCGCGCCGACCTGCGCTCGATGCACCGTGAACACGGCATTGTCACCGAGGCGTGGAGCCCGCTCGGGCGTAACGGAGGCCTGCTCGAAGAACGAGTGATCGCGGCCATCGCCGCCGCGCATGAGCGCACGCCGGGTCAGGTCGTAATGCGCTGGCACACCCAGAACGGCGTCGTGCCCACTCCGAAGTCGGGCAACGCGAAGCGCCAGGCCGAAAACATCAGCATCTTCGACTTCGAGCTGTCGGCGGCGGAACTCGCGGCCCTGACCGCGCTGGATATCGGCGCCCCCCTGGCGCTCGACCCGCGCTCGTTCGGGCACTAAAGCTCGCCGGCGGCTGTGCAGTGCTCGCGGCACCCCTATTATCGCGGTCGGCAGGGGGCGCCGCTGCTCTGTGTCCGTCGCGGCACCCCTTAGCGTCGACGGCACCCATTCTTAGGGGTGCCCGCGTCTATAAGGGGTGCCGCGAGCGCCTGCGACATCCGCTTTACGAGCGCGCAGAGCCTTCGGCGCGTTTGCGGCGCACAGTGGTCGTGGTCACGAGGGTCAGCCCGAGCAGGAGCGCGGCGCTTCCGCCCGAAATCGCCAGTACGGAGGCGTCATAGCCGGTGGAGGCGAGGTTGACCGAGCCCAGGGAGGCTGCTGTGGAGCCGACATGCCCCGCATCGGGCGGCACCACGGTATGGGTCACTTTCGGGCTCTGACTATCGCTTGGAACGTACGTGACAGCGGATGCCGCAGCCGGCACAGCGAAAACGGCCAGCGTAGCCAGGGCAGTGATTGCAAAAATTTTCTTGAGCATGAGAATTTCCTGTCAGAACGGTCGGTTCGGCATAGAACAAGTTGACGGTATGCTTCGAACGACTCACACCGTAGTGGCTTGCACCGTAGATATCTACGGGTTCCTGACAAATTCTCACTGAAAGTATTCTGCTGTATGGTTTCGGGCCGCTGCACTCGGCCAACGACCGTGCGCCTCCCGCGCAGCGGCGCAGTTCCCGCGCGAGGTGACGGGTTGGTCGCGGCGTCCGAAACGGGCTGACGGATCCCGGCACCACCCGCCTGTAGGGTGGCAGGGCGTACATCGCCCCTCCACCGAACGGACGCACCATGCCCGATCTCGTTCTGCGCTCCGTCAGGCAGCCCGGCGACACCAGCCTCAGTGACCTGCACATCACCGACGGCGTCATCACGCAAATCGTGCCCACCACCAAAACGGATGCCCCCAACCTCGACGGCCGCACCGTCATCCCCGGCCTCTGGGACGAACACGTGCACCTGACCCAGTGGGCGCTCGCCGGAGCCCGGTTCGACCTCTCCGCCGCGGTCTCGGCGCGCGAGACCCTCGAACTCGTGCGGGCACAGGTCGCCCCGTCTGGCCGCCCGACCCCACTAATCGGAGTCCGGTTCCGCGATGCGGTCTGGGCCGACCTGCCAACACTGCGCGGTCTCGATGAGGTGACGCAGGGGCATCCGACCGCCTTGATCAGCCACGACCTGCACTGTGTCTGGATCAACAGTGCCGCCGCCGAGCAATTCGGTGTGCCGGTAGACGAGTCGGGCCTGCTGCGCGAGCAAGCCGCGTTCGAGCTCACTATCGCGCTCGGCCAACTGCCCGACAGCGAAGTTGACACGCTCGCCGCCCAGGCCGGAGCCCGGGCTGCCGCCCGCGGAGTTGTCGGCATCGTCGACTTCGAAATGACCTGGAACCGCGACGCCTGGCAGCGCCGCATCGCCGGCGGGTTCGATTTTTTGAAAGTCGAGGCCGGCATCTACCTCGCCGACTTTGATCGGGCCGTCGCCGAGCGGATGCACACCGGCGACCGCAGCGCAGACACCCGCGGCCTGCTCAGCGTGGGGCCGTTGAAGCTGCTCATCGACGGATCCCTGAACACCCGCACGGCGTTCTGCGTCGACGAATACCCGGTCGGCGGGCACGGCGTGCTCGCCGTGAGCGAAGACGAACTCACCGAGATTCTTGTGGCCGCGCGGGGCGAGGGGCTGCTGCCCGCCGTGCACGCCATCGGAGACGCCGCCAACACCGTAGCCCTGAACGCTTTCGCCCGAGCTGCCGCCCGCGCCGACCCAGCCTCCGGAGCTGCTGCCGCTCGGGCCGACCCGCGTGGCCGTGAGGGTCAGGCATCCGTTTTTGGACGCATCGAGCACGCCCAGTTTCTCCAGCCCGCGGACTTCGCTCGTTTTGCGCGCCTCGGTGTCATTGCGAGCGTGCAGCCGGAGCACGCGCTCGACGACCGTGACGCGGTCGAACTCAACTGGTCTGCCGGCGCCGATCGCGTCTTCGCCCTGCGCTCACTGCTCGATGCTGGGGCGATTCTCGCGTTCGGATCCGACGCCCCCGTCGCGCCGCTCGACCCGTTTACCGCCATGAGCGCCGCCACATCGCGCGCCCGCAGCGACGGCCGCGAACCCTGGCGCCCCGACCAGGTGATCTCCCGCGCCCAGGCCCTCGCGGCATCCGCGCGTGGACGCACCCGCCTCAAGGTCGGCGATGTCGCCGACATCGCGGTGCTTGATGGCGACCCGCTCACGGTCTCCGACGCCACCTTCGAACGGATGCCGGTAGCCGCCACGCTGCTAGCCGGTCGCGCCACCTACGGCGCCGCCCTCATGGCCGGCTAGCTATCCATGGACTGGGCTCAGCGGACAACTTTGGTGGGTGCGGGTGGGTCTTCACCCACCAAAGTTGTCCACTGAGTCGATGCCGTGGCTCGGTTGAGCCCGAGCATCTTTATGGCTGGCTCCCTGAGGCGGGGCTACCCGAACCGCCCAGACACGTAGTCCTCAGTGGCCTGAACGCTGGGGTTCGAGAACATCGTGGTCGTGTCGTCGTACTCAATGAGCTTGCCCGGCTTGCCGGTGCCCGCAATGTTGAAGAATGCGGTGCGGTCAGACACCCGCGAGGCCTGCTGCATGTTGTGCGTCACGATCACGATCGTGTACTCGCTCTTCATCTCTTCGATGAGGTCTTCAATGGCCAGCGTCGAGATCGGGTCGAGGGCCGAGCACGGCTCGTCCATCAGGATCACGTCGGGTTCGACCGCAATGGCGCGGGCGATGCAGAGGCGCTGCTGCTGTCCACCGGACAGCCCCGATCCGGGCCGCGCCAGGCGGTCCTTCACCTCGTTCCACAGGTTGGCGCCGCGGAGGGCTTTTTCGGTGAGGTCGTCGGCATCCGTTTTGCTCATGCGTCGGTTGTTGAGCTTGATGCCGGCCAGCACGTTGTCCTGAATGGACATGGTCGGAAACGGGTTCGGCCGCTGGAAGACCATGCCCACCTGGCGGCGCACGAGCACCGGGTCGACGCCAGGGCCGTAGAGGTTGTTGCCGTCGATGAGCACTTCACCCTCAACGCGGGCGCCGGGGATGACCTCGTGCATGCGGTTGAGCGTGCGAATGAACGTGGATTTTCCGCAACCACTGGGCCCGATGAACGCGGTCACCGTGCGCGGCTCGATCACAATAGAGACGCCCTCGACGGCGAGAAAGTTGCTGTAGTACACGTTGAGGTCGTTGACTTCGATGCGCTTAGACATTTAAGTCCCTTTCTAAGAAGTGTTAGCGGCCCAGCTTGGGCGAGAACCAGTGGGCAATCAGGCGGGCGAGTCCGTTGAGCAGCATCACGATCAGAATCAGGGTGAGCGCTCCGGCCCAGGCCCGGTCGATGTAGGCCTGCGAATCGGCGCCCTGATTGGCGTATTGGGTGTACACGAACACCGGGAGGGTCATCATCCGCTCGCTGAACAGATCGTAATTCATGCTCGACGTGAACCCGGCAATAATGAGCAGGGGCGCCGTCTCACCGATTACGCGGGCGATCGAGAGCATCACTCCGGTGACGATTCCGGCAAGGGATGTCGGCAGCACGACCTTAAGAATGGTCAGCCACTTCGGCACCCCGAGTGCAAAAGCGGCCTCGCGCAGTTCGTTCGGCACGAGCTTGAGCATCTCTTCGCTCGAGCGCACCACCACGGGAATCATCAGCACCGACAGCGCGATGGCTCCACCGAACCCAAAGCGGATACCCGGATCGTTGAACAGCAGCGCGAATAGCGCGAAGGCGAACAGGCCGGCAACGATCGAGGGGATACCGGTCATCACATCGACGAAGAAGGTGATGGCCTTGGCCAGGCGTCCGCGACCGTATTCCACGAGATAGATCGAGGCCAGAAGCCCGATCGGCACCGAGATAAGCGTCGCCATGCCGGTCACCAGCAGCGTGCCCATCACTGCGTGCAGCACGCCGCCGCCCGCGCCCACCACGTTGCGCTGCGAGGAGGTGAAGAACGTCGGCGTCAAGAACGCTGGCAACCCGTTCACAACCGTCGTGTAGATGATCGAGATCAGAGGCAGCAGAGCGATCACGAACGCGGCCGTCACCAGCGCCGTCATCAGCCGGTCCTTGGCCTTGCGCGAGCCCTCGACCAGGCGAGACAGCACGTAGATGGCCACGCAGTACAGCACCGTGCCGAACACAACCGTGCCCACAATGTTGAAGCCGTCGACGGCTCCAGACAGATAGAGCATGGTGAAGAAGGCGGCCGACACGGCCCAGCTGGCCAGCAGCACCCAGAGCGACGAGCGCCGGGGCAGTTTGCCGGCGGTCAGGGAGTTGGTCAGCGGCGCGGCTTCCAAAACGGATGACATCAGTTGGCTCCCGAAAATGCCTTACGGCTGTTGATAATGACCCGGGCCAGCATGTTCACGAGCAGCGTCACGACGAACAGAACGAGGCCGGTCGCGAGCAGAATGTTCACGCCAACGCCGTGCGCCTCGGGAAAGTTCAGTGCGATATTGGCGGCGATGGTGTTGGAATTCTGGGAGGTCAGCAGCTGAAAGATCACCTCGGGGGTTGGGGAGAGCACCATGGCCACGGCCATGGTCTCGCCGAGTGCGCGGCCGAGGCCGAGCATCGAGGCGGAGATGATGCCCGGCAGGCCGAACGGCAGCACGGCCATGCGGATCATTTCCCAGCGAGTGGCGCCGAGAGCCAGGGCGGCTTCCTCGTGCAGCAGCGGCGTCTGTAGAAAGATCTCGCGGCAGATGGCGGTGATGATCGGCAGGATCATCACGGCGAGCACGATCGCCACGGTGAAGATGGTGCGGCCGGTGCCCGAGACCGGGCCAGCGAGGGGGGTGAACCAGCCGAACCAGTCCACGATGGTGGTGTAGAACGGCTGCACGAGTGGGGCGAGTACGCCGATGCCCCAGAGGCCGAACACGACGGAGGGAACGGCGGCGAGCAGATCCACCAGATAGCCGAGGCCCTGGGCGAGCTTGCGCGGCGCGAAGTGGGAGATGAACAGGGCGATGCCGATGGCAACCGGCACGGCCATGAGCAGCGCCAGAATGGCCGAGTAGATCGTGCCGAACACGAGCGGACCCACGTACGACCAGAAGTTCGTGACGTCTCCGCTGAAGTCTTCGGGAGCCGCGACGAACGCGGGCAGGCTCTCGACCAGAAGAAAGATGGCCACTGCGGCGAGCACGGCGAGGATCAGGCTTCCGGAAATCACGGTGGCCGAGGAGAAGATGCGGTCGCCCGGGCGTTGCCTGGCCTTGATGGTCGTGGCGGCAACTGTAGTCATGCCGGTCTCCTAAATAGCGTCAAGCGGGTGAAATTAGGTGAAACGGGGGTGCTGTGCGGCTGGACGCAACAGACCGTACACCCCAGTCTGCCCGATCCGTCCCCGCAGATGTGCGAGAAAGGACCGGGCAGACTGCGTGAAGGTTGTTACTTGACGGTCGCGAGAACCGCGGCGACGTTGGTTTCGAGCTCGGTCGTGAGGGGCGCAACGCCGGCAGCTTCTTCAGCAACGGTCTGGCCGGCAGCGCTGGCGATGTACTCGATGTAGGCCTTGACGAGGGCACCCTTGGCTGCATCCTCGTACTCGTTGCAGACGATCGCGTAGCTCACCAGAACCAGCGGGTATTCCGCCGGGTTGGTGGTCTTGCGGTTCAGGTCGAGCGCGAGGTCGTCGGCTGCGCGGTCGGGCACGAGCGGCGATCCGGCGACAACCTCGGCCGCAGCCTCGGGGGTGTAAGCCACGAAGTCGGTGCCGACCTGGAGCTTGGCGGTGCTGAGGTCGTTGGCCTGCGAAGCGTCGGCGTAGCCGATGGTGCCCACGCCGTTGGTGACGGCGTCAACAACACCGGAGGTGCCCTTTGCGCCTTCACCGGGGAACGGGAAGGTGTCAGAGGCTTTTTCGTCCCAGAGGCCGGAAGTAGCGGCCTGGCCGAGGTAGTCGGTGAAGTTCTTGGTGGTACCCGAGTCGTCCGAGCGGTGCACGGCGGTGATCGGCGTGGAAGGCAGGGTGGCGTCGGGGTTCAGCGCAGCGATCGCGGCGTCGTCCCAGCTGGTGATCGAGCCGGAGAAGATCTTGGCGAGCGTGTCAGCGTCGATGTTGAGTTCATCAAGGCCATCGACGTTGAAGATCACGGCGATGGGGGAGATGTAGACCGGAAGGTCGACAGCCTTGGTGCCGGGAAGGCAGGAGGCGAATTCGCCGGCCAGCTCGTCGGTGCTCATGTAGGAGTCGCTGCCGGCGAAGTCGGTGCCGCCGGCGATGAAGGCTTCGCGGCCGCCGCCCGAGCCGGAGGGCTCGTAGTTGATCGTGACGTCGGGGTTGGCGATCTGGAAGCCGGCGATCCAAGCCTGCTGGGCGGCATCCATCGAGCTGGCGCCGGCGCCGTTGAGCGTTCCGGTGAGCGTGCTGGCCGACGCTTCATCGGACGCCGGTGCGGCGCCTTCGTTTGCTGCACAGGACGAGAGTGCGAGACCTGCGGCAATGGCGATGACCGCGGGGCGGCCGAAACGCTTGAAGTTCACGTGTATTCCCTTTCAGGGTTTTGACAAGACTGTGTTTTGCTGATGCAAGCCGGTGCTGGCCCGTGTACGAAGCTAGAGAAATGAAGTAACCGCAGACCAACTTGAAGGTAAACAGAAGGTTAACGAGCGATAACGCTTGCCGCCGAGCGGATGCTCCACGCGGCTCAGGCAGTCGCGGAGTACGTCTCCACGGCCAGAATGCCCGCAGCCGGGTTCTCCGACGACAGGTGCACGATCGAGAACCCTCCGGTGTCCAAATCCGCCGCGTCCGACAGCGCCCCGGTCAGCTGCGAGCCCGTCGCCAGCGCGATCTCGCGCAGAATCTCCGGCAGCACCGGTCCGTGGCTGCACAGCACCGCAGTCTTGCGGGCGCGCACCCGTTTGCCGACGATGGTGCGAACATCCGCTTCGCCGGTTTCGAGAGCGTCCTGGCTGATTAGTTCGGATTGCTTGATCGGGATGCCGGTGAACGCAGCCAGCGGAGCCACCGTCGTGACACACCGCGTTGCGGTGCTCGAGATGATGCGCAGCGGGCGCCACGCCGTGATCGTGTCAACCAGGCTCGCGGCCTGCTTCACGCCGCGAGCGGTCAGCGGGCGACGGGCGTCGAGCCCGGCGCCGGTGCGCGGCGCCGCCTTGCCGTGGCGCAGCGCGATCAGCGCGAACGTGCGGGTGACGCCGGCGTCGACCAGAGCGGAGAACGTCTCGAGAATCTCCACATCAGCCGGGTAACTCAAATAGTTGCGGGCCCGCTTGATGGTGACCCACTCTATGGCGGCGACCTCGCCGTTCGGCACGAAGGTCGATTTCGCAATGGCCTCCGGCGTGATCTCAGCGGCCCAATAGTGCACGATCTTGGTGCGGCCGTCGGGCATGTCGTAGTGCGACACCCCGAGCGGCACCCCGAGCGCAACGGCCAGCCCGGTCTCCTCTCCGACCTCGCGCACCGCCGTTCGCGGCAGCGTCTCTCCCGGGTCGACCTTGCCTTTGGGAATGGTCACGTCGCCGTGCACCGTGCGGTGAATGAGCAGCACGTGCATGCGACCGTCGATCAGGCGCCAGCAGACAGCTCCGGCGGCGTAAACGTCGGTCGATTTCACAGCCACTAGCGACGCCCGGACGGTCGCTTGCGCGCGCTGATCTGCTGCATCAACTTGTTCTGCATGTCGTCGAGGTGCACGCCGTTCGCGTCGACGTCGTGGCGGGTCCAGTGGCCGGTCTCGTCGAGCCACCAGCTCGATGTGCGCGGATCCATCGCCCGTTCGAACAGCGCATCGATCTCGACCAGGTGCTCGGGGTCGACCAGACGCACGAGGGCCTCCACCCGGCGGTCGAGGTTGCGGTGCATCATGTCGGCGCTGCCGATGTACACCTGGGTGCCGCCGAGGCTGTGAAAGGAGAAGATGCGTGAGTGCTCGAGGTACCGACCCAGAATTGACCGCACCCGAATGTTCTCGCTCATGCCCGTGACACCCGGTCGCAGGCTGCAGATGCCGCGCACCCACACATCGACCTGCACGCCGGCCTGGCTGGCCCGGTACAGCGCGTCGATGATGTCCTCATCGACCATGGAGTTCACCTTGATGCGGATACCGCTCGTTTTGCCCTCGAGCGCGTTCTGGGTCTCGATCGCGATGTGCTTGAGCAAAGCCTTCCGCAGGTGCAGTGGAGCCACCAGCAGCCGCTTGAACTTCTTCTCAATGGCGTAACCCGACAACTCGTTGAACAGGCGGGTGAGGTCTTTGCCGACCTGGGCATCCGCTGTGAGCAGGCCGAGGTCTTCGTAGATACGGCTGGTCTTGGGGTTGTAGTTTCCGGTGCCGATGTGGCTGTAGTGCCGCAGCACGCCCTTTTCATAGCGCACCACGAGGGCGAGCTTGCAGTGGGTTTTCAGCCCGACCAGACCGTAGACCACGTGCACGCCGGCCTTTTCGAGCTTGCGCGCCCAGGTGATGTTGGCCTGCTCGTCGAAGCGGGCCTTGATCTCGACCAGCGCGAGCACCTGCTTGCCGCTGTCGGCGGCGGCGATGAGCGCCTCGACGATGGGGCTGTCGCCGCTCGTGCGGTACAGCGTCTGCTTGATGGCGAGCACATTCGGGTCGGCGGCGGCCTGCTCCAGAAAGGCCTGCACGCTCGTCGCGAACGACTCATAGGGGTGGTGCAACAGCACGTCGTGTCTGGCGACCGCGGCGAAGATATCCTGTTCGGCGTTCGGCTCGCTCGGCAGCAGTTGGGCTGCCGTGGTCGGAACGTGCTTGGCGAAGTGCAGGTCGGGGCGATCGATGCGCAGGTCGAACAGCCCGCCGAGGTCGAGCGGCGCGGGCAGGTGGTAGACCTCCTGCTCGGTCACGTCGAGTTCGCGCACGAGCAGGCCGAGGGTGACCTCGTCCATGTCCTCGGTGATCTCGAGGCGAATGGGCGGACCGAACCGGCGCCGCAGCAGCTCCTTCTCGAGCGCCTTGATCAGGTTCTCGGTTTCGTCCTCGTCGATCTCGACGTCTTCGTTGCGGGTGACCCGAAACACGTGGTGTTCCAGAATTTCCATGCCCGGAAACAGGTCGCCGAGCTGGTTGGCGATCAGGTCCTCAAGCGCGATATAACGGATGCGATCAACCGACTCGGTGCGATCCACCCGCACAAAGCGCGGCAGCATGGGCGGCACCTTGAGCCGGGCGAACTCCTGCTTGCCGGTCTTAGAATTGCGCACCCGCACCGCGAGGTTCAGCGACAGGCCGGAGATATAGGGAAACGGATGCGCCGGGTCGACCGCCAGCGGCATCAGCACCGGAAAGATCTGGTTCGAGAAGTAGGTGCGCAGCGAGCGACGATCGGCATCTCCGAGGCTGTCCCAGGAGACCACGTCGACGCCGGCCTCGGCGAGGGCCGGGCGCACGAGTTTCTGAAAGGCGAGGGCGTGGCGATCCTGCAGCGCGTGGGCGGCGGCCGAGATATCGCTGAGTACGTCCTGGGCTGCTCGACCCACGTTGGTCGGCACCGCCAGCCCGGTGAGGATACGGCGCTTCAGGCCGGCGACGCGCACCATGAAGAACTCGTCGAGGTTGCTGGCGAAGATGGCCAGAAAGTTGGTGCGCTCAAGCACCGGCAGGCTCTCGTCTTCGGCCAGTTCGAGCACGCGCTGGTTGAAGGCGAGCCAGCTCAGCTCGCGGTCGAGGTAGCGGTCGTCGGGCAGCGTGGGGTCGACTTTTTCGATGAGGGGGTCAAAGTCGTCATCGAAGTCTGTGAGTCCCGAGTCTGCTTGGGTGATTTCGCCGTCCATCTGACCATCCTGACACCGTTGGTCGTGCCACCGCGACGAACCGGGTGAACGTCTGGCGAAATTATCCCGAGGCTGTTGACTTTCCGGCGTGTCGGGGGTCTGGTGTGATGTCGCGGCCGGGTGGCGTTTCGTGCCGCGCGTGGCGGCTGACATGACTTTTAGTGGCGAATTCAGGAAATCCGGGCCTCGGGGCTCGATGCACCCCTAGTTGTGGGGTCGGCGGATTTCCTGAATTAGCCACGGTGCCCGCGCATAACTCCTGCAATTTGCGCACCGCCCGTTATCCGGCCGCGGAATTATGCAAAATTTGCGGCGGCGTCCGAGAATTGGCAGGAGTTATGCACCCGCGACGGTGGGTGCGGGGCCTTTAGTCGGCGAGGCGGCGGTACTGCACGTCGACCGTGTGGTCGCTGAAGCCGAGCGAGCGGTACAGGTGCACGGCGCCGGCGCTGTCGGCCTCAACGTAGAGGGCGGCCGTGGCGCAGCCGGCATCGCGCAAGCGCTGGATTCCAGCCTGCATGAGCGCGCGTCCGAAGCCGCGACCGGCGGCATCCGGATGCACCCCGACCACGTAAATCTCGCCGATTGCCCCGTCAACCTTGAGCCAGTTGTAGCCGACCATGCGGCCGGAGGTATCCCGCAGAATCAGAAAATCGTCGCTGCTAAACCACGGCTCGGCCTGCCGCGCGGCCAGGTCGGCCTCGGTGATGGCGCCCTGCTCCGGATGGGTCGCAAACACCAGCGCGTTCAGCGCAACCCACTCCGCGTCGTCGATGCCCGGCCGAAACGCGACAATGCTCCCGCCCTCAAGCGAAGCGGATGCCCCGGCCTGCGCCGCGCTCCCGCTCGCTGTTCCCGCCTCCGCCTCGAGCAAGGGCATCCGAAGTTCGAGCAGCGTGCGTGCTGCGACGAAGCGCAGTTCGATGGCCAGGGCCCTGGCCCCTGGATGATCGCCGTGCGACCACATCGTCAGTCCATTCGGAACCGTCTCGACGAGCTGGATCGCCGCCGCGCGCCCCAGCCCGCGTCGCCGCGACTCCGGCGCGATGACCAGGTCGATCTCGCCGCGTCCCGCGAGTGCAGCCCCCACCACGATCCGTTCCGATCCGTCGTCGTCGCCGGCGGCCGCAGCCGTGGCGGCGGAAGCCTCGCCCGCTTCGGATCCGTCACCCTCTCCGTTGGTCGAGCTTGCCGAGACCGCCATCCCGGAAACCGTCACCAGATAGGCGGTCCGCAGGCCGGCGTGCAGGTCGAACAGCGCCTGCTCGTTGAACGGCGCATACCCGTCGAAGGCAAGCGCTTCCGAGGCGACCCGGTGGAAGGTAGCCAGGCCCGCGGCATCCGCTGTACTAAGCGCGAACAGAATGTGGAACTCGTTCATCGTTTTCCTCGTGCACATTGAACCGGTAGCCGACGTTTCGAACCGTGCCGATCAGCGACTCCTGATCGCCGAGCTTGGCGCGAAGGCGCCGCACGTGCACGTCGACCGTGCGGGTGCCGCCGAAGTAGTCGTAGCCCCAGACCTCGCTCAGTAGCTGTTCGCGGGTGAACACCCGAGACGGATGCGCCGCCAAAAACCGCAGCAGCTCGAACTCCTTATAGGTGAGGTCGAGCGGCTTGCCGTGTACCTTCGCCGAGTAACTCGCCTCGTCGATCACGACTCCGGCCGCGCGGATCGTGTTGGAGGGTACGGTATGGGCCAGCCGGCCTGCGGTCAAGCGGATTCGGGCATCCGCTTCGGCCGGGCCAGCGGTGTCGAGGATGACGTCGTCGACGCCCCAATCGGGGCTGACGGCGGCCAGGCCGCCCTCAGTGATCACCAATAGCAGGGGAGTGGAGCTGCCCATGGTGCGCAGAATCTGGCAGAGCGACTTGGCCGCGGCGAGATTGCTGCGGGCGTCGACGAGGAGGAGGTCCGAATCTGGCGCATTGATGAGCTGGTCGGCCTGAGCGGGAATCAGCCTCGCGCTGTGCGACAGCAATGCCAGGGCGGGGAGGACATCATTGTTGGCCGCCGAGGTCAGGATCAACAACTGCGCCACTCGCGCCCTCCAAGCATCTCGAATTTCATACTAGCGTGCCACGAAGCGCGGGCGGTCAGGCACAATAGAGACGTGAACTGGCACTGGAAAACGATCGCGACCGTGTGGGTGCTGGCGATCCTGGGTGCCGTGCTCACCGCGATTCTGGCCACCCCCGCCTCGGCCATCAGCTGGATCGGGCTCACCCTGGCCGTCTGCACCCTCGTCACGCTCGGCCTGCAGATCGCCACCGGCAGCAAAGAGGGCTACGTCAAACGGGTCACGATGAGCATCGCCGGGGCCATCGTGATTCTCGTGGTCGCGACTGTCATCGTCGCCCTGGTCTCCCGCTAGACTCGCAGCATGGATCTGTTAGCGCTAGAACTTTTCTTCCTGGGCCTCCTGGGGCTTGCCAGCTTGTCGATCGCCTGGGTATCGGGCATGGTCGTCTTCAAGCTGTTCCGGGGGCAGCGGTAAGTACGTATGTTTGATCTTCCGGTCGGTTTGCCGTCCGAACTTGTTCCACTCTCCTGGTTGATCGGAGTCTGGGAAGGTTCCGGCGTGCTCGAATACAAAATCGGCGAGGAGTCGGTCAGCCGCACTTTCGGCCACCGCATCAGCTTCAGCCACGACGGCCTGCCGCACCTGAACTACAGTTCGTATACCTGGCTCGAGCCCGAGCCCGAAGCGGATGCCGCCGCCTCCTCCGAAGCGCCCGCCGCCGACTCGGGGAGGCCCGAGCCCTCCGGCGAGGCTGCTGCCCGCGCCGAAACGCAGGCCTCCTCCGAAACGCAGGCCTCCTCTGGAACCGCCGCCGCGGCATCCGCTGAACCGCACGCCGTGAACCTGCCGCCCGAGCTGATGTCGGACGAGAAAACTCCCCTGGTCACTGAAACCGGATACTGGCGCCTCAGCCGTCACCAGGGCGACGGCGACCCCGGCCCCGGCCTGCTGCCGGGCACCGGCGAGCGTCCGTTCACGTCGGCTGCGGCCGTGGAAACGTTGCGCAACCGGGACGGCGGCTTCGACATCGAGGTCACTCTCGTGCACCCCGGAGGTGTCGCCGAGCTGTACCTCGGGCAGGTGAAGGGTCCGCGCATCGACCTCGCAACGGATGCCGTCCTCCGCACCGCGGGCGCCAAGCCCTACGCGGCCGCGACGCGCCTGTACGGCCTCGTCGACAATCACCTGCTCTGGGCCTGGGACATCGCCGCCCTCGGTCAGGATCTGCGCACTCACGCCTCCGGCCGCCTGGCCCGAGTCGAGTAACCCACCAGCATTTGGGACGGGGCCCGGGCCCCGTCCCCGGGCCCAGCTTATAAACTGGGCCCGCGGTCATAAGGTGGGCCCAGCCGTCCGACGAGTCCTCGTGCGCCCGAATAAATCGTGCCGCCGTACTGTTGATACAGATGCACCCCGCAGCCGCCGTCAACCCGGCCGGCAGAATTGAGCGACATGACTGACCCGGTAGCCACCGTCGAAACCACACCACCCCTGGCCCCCCTCTCCCCACTGCTGACCCTGCCCGGCGCGGTCCAGTCTGAAGGAATCGACGCCGGCGTCGCCGCCCACTACGGCAACCCCATGATCGAGCAGCGCTCACTCGCCGCCGGCCGCGCCATCGTCGACCTCTCTCACCGGGGCGTGCTCGGAGTCTCCGGGCCCGACCGCCTCACCTGGCTCAACTCCATCGCCAGCCAGGAGCTCAAAACCCTGAGAGCCGGTGAATCCACCGAGATGCTGCTGCTCGACCCCACCGGACGCCTCGAATACGCCATCCGCGTGCTCGACGACGGCGTCGAAACCTGGCTCCTGGTCGAGGCCGCCGAGCTTCCGGGGCTGCAGAAGTTCCTGGACCGCATGAAGTTCATGCTGCGCGTGCAGGTCGTCGACCACACCCTCGCCTACGCCACCATCGGCGCCATGACGGATGCCCCCGCCACCGTTGGCCTCGCCGCCGCCGCCCCGAACGATGTGCCCCTCACCTGGCTGGATCCGTGGGCTGCCGTCACCCGCGGTGGCTACCAGTACGCCGAGACTCCCGTGCACCCCGGATCGCTCTGGACCTACACCGAAACCCTCGTACCCCGCGCGAGCCTGCCCGCCCTGCGCGACGCCCTCGCCGCGGGAACACTGACGGCCACACCGGCCGACGCCGCAGCATCCGCTTCGTCGGTGCAGATGACCCCGGCCGGACTCCTCGCCCTCGAAGCCCTGCGCATCGCCGCCTGGCGGCCGCGCCGGGCCCGCGAGGTTGATGAGAAGAGCATTCCGCACGAGCTGGACTGGCTGCGCACCGCCGTCCACCTCAACAAGGGCTGCTATCGCGGACAGGAAACCGTGGCAAAGGTGCACAACCTCGGGCATCCGCCGCGTCGTCTGGTCATGCTGCACCTCGACGGGTCGGAGGGCGTGCTGCCCGCCCCCGGCGACCCGGTGCAGGCCGACCGGGTCAGGCCCGAAGGTGAGGCCGAGCGGGTCACCGTCGGCGCCATCACCTCCAGCAGCATCCACTACGAGCTCGGACCGATCGCGCTCGCCGTGATCAAGCGCACCATTCCGGCAGCTTCCACTCTCTACGTCGAGTCAGAGGGAATCAGCATCTCGGCCGCACAGGAGATCATCGTGCCGCAGTCTGCCGGGTCCGTCGCCGACATCCCCCGCCTGCCCCGCCTCGGAATCCGCACCCCCGGTCACTAGGCCGTCCCACCGGGCGGGTTGAGGCTGCGGTCCATATTTTTGCGACGTCAAATCGTGCCGAAGCCGGTATTCGGTGGCTAATTCAGGAAATCCGCCCAGCCGGATGCCGGTGCCCGGGAAATCACGGGTACCGGCATCCGGCTGGGCCGGTTTTTCCTGAATTCGCCCCCACACGTGGCCGTGATTAACCAATCACCCTCGATAGAGTGGGCACATGTCTGCCCCCTACACACTCGTCCTCCTCCGCCACGGCCAAAGCACCTGGAACCAGCAGAATCTGTTCACCGGCTGGGTGGATGTTCGCCTCAGTGAACAGGGCACCAGTGAAGCCGCCCGCGCTGGCGTGTTGCTGAAGGATGCAGGCCTGCTGCCCGACGTGCTGCACACCAGCCTGCTCTCCCGCGCCATCCAGACCGCGAATCTCGCGCTCGAAGAGGCAGACCGCATGTGGATCCCGGTGAAGCGCTCCTGGCGCCTCAACGAACGCCACTACGGCGGACTGCAGGGCCTCGACAAAGCCGCCACCCAGGCCAAATTCGGCCAGGAACAGTTCATGCTCTGGCGCCGCTCCTACGACACCCCGCCGCCCGTGCTCGACGACTCGAGCGAATTCTCGCAGGCGCACGACGCCCGCTACGCCGACCTCGGCTCAGACCTTCCCCGCACCGAATGCCTCAAAGACGTCGTCGAGCGGATGCTGCCCTACTGGAAGTCCGACATCGCGCCCGACCTCCGCGCGGGTAAAACTGTCTTGGTGACCGCGCACGGCAACTCGCTGCGCGCCCTGGTCAAGCACCTCGACGGCATCAGCGACGCTGACATCGCCGAGCTGAACATCCCCACCGGAATCCCGCTCGTCTACCAGCTCGGCGAAGACCTCATGCCGCTTGGCCCTGGTCAGTACCTCGACCCCGAGGCCGCGGCCGCCGGAGCGGCCGCCGTAGCCGCCCAGGGCAACAAGAAGTAGCCCCCCCCGCCCGCACGAGCAGCCCACTCCTCGCGCATAACTCCTGCAAATTCTCAGCCGTGGAAATAAGTCCCGTGCGGTGACCCGGGGCTGGACAACTGTCGGCGCAGGATGTGCAGGAGTTATGCGTCGGGCAGGGTGGTGGATCCACAAAGAAGGCCCCGGAGCGGGTGCTCCGGGGCCTTCTTTGTGCCAAAAATCAGGCGTTGTCGTCCTGGTGCCAGGCGCCGGTACCGAGGTACTGCACCTTCTTGGCGATGGAAACCGCGTGGTCCGCGAATCGCTCGTGGTACCGGCTCGCCAGGGTCGCGTCAACGGTGTCGGCCGCGAGTCCCTTCCAGGTTTCGCCGAGCACGGCGTCGAACACGCTCAGGTGCAGGGCGTCGACCTTGTCGTCCTCATTGCGAATGGTGTCGGCGAGGTGCATATCCTGGCTGGTGAGCAGTTCGGTGAGCATATTCGCGATGACCACGTCGAGTGCGCCCATCTCGGCGAAGGTGCCGCGCAGCCCCTTGGGGATGACCTTGTCGGGGAACCGGTACCGGGCCAGCTGGGCGATGTGGGTGGCGAGGTCACCCATCCGCTCGAGGGAGGCGCTGATGCGCAGGGCGCTGACCACGATGCGCAGGTCGCGGGCGACCGGCTGCTGGCGCGCGAGAATGGTGATGGCGAGTTCGTCGAGCTCGACCGTGAGCTCGTCGATCTTCTCATCTTCGGTGATGGCCTCTTCGGCCAGACCCACGTCGCTCTCATTGAAGGCGCGGGTGGCCTTGTCCATGGAGATCGCGACGAGGCGCGAAATTTCCACGAGTCGCTGTTGAACTTCGGCGAGTTCTTGCTGGAATACATCGCGCATGTGGGTGTTCCTTCCTTGCCGCGCAAACACGCACGATCGAATTTATGATGTCGAATTCAGGTTAACGGCAGGTGCCGCTCACTTGAACACTTTCTAAAGTACAGGTCCCGGCACGGGTGCCGTGCGAACGATGGTCGAAGACTGTCAGTAATCTGTAGAGATGGAATCGACGTGGCTGGTGTTGCTGTCGCTGGCACTCGGACTCGGTGTGGGCGCCGGGTTCGTGTCGCTCGTGCACGTCGCCGAGCGACACGGCCGCCGGGCCTCTGAGGTCGTCAACCCTGCCGTTCCCGATGGTATCGATCAGGTGCTCGACGCCCTCGAGACCGCCGGCGTCGTGCTCGACCCGTCGAACAACGTGATCAAGACCAGCCCGGGTGCCCTCACGCTCGGCCTGGTCTGGAACCAGCAGCTCGTGCACCCTGAACTGCTCGAACTTGCCCGCCGCGTGCGGCTCACCGGCGAGCCGATCAGCGAAGACCTCGTGCTCTCCCGCGGCCCGTTTGGCGACGCGAGCATGCGCTTTCGGGTGCGTCTGGCCCGCCTCGGCACCCGCTACGTGCTCTTGCTGGCCGAGGACCGCACCGAAGCCTTTCGCCTCGACGAGGTGCGCCGCGACTTCGTGGCCAACATCAGCCACGAGCTGAAAACCCCCATCGCCTCCGTCGGCCTGCTCGCCGAGGCGCTCGACAAGGCAGCGGATGAACCGGAGCAGGTTCGCCGCTTCGCCAACCGGTTAACGACAGAGTCGGCCAGGCTCGGCCGCCTCACCCAGGAGATCATCGAACTCTCCCGCCTGCAGGCGCAGGACGCCCTGGCCGAACCGGAGATTCTCAGTGTCGACGACATCGTCGCAGCCGCGGTCGATCAAAGCCGGGTCGTCGCCGAGGCGGAGCGCATTACGATCGTCATCGGCAAGAAGTCCGGCGCCCTGGTTTTCGGTGATGAAGCTCTGCTCATCGTCGCCGTGCACAACCTCGTTGCGAACGCGGTGAACTATTCCCTCGAGGGGTCCCGTGTCGGTGTCGGCGTGCGCCTGCAGAAGGGCATCGTCGAGATCACCGTGACCGACCAGGGCGTCGGAATCGCCGAGGCCGACCTGGACCGAGTGTTTGAACGGTTCTTCCGCGTCGACCAGGCCCGGTCCCGCCACACCGGCGGCACCGGCCTCGGGCTGTCCATCGTCAAGCACGTCGTGCAGAACCACGGCGGCGACATTCGCGTCTGGTCACAGCCCGGCAGCGGATCCACCTTCACCATTCGCCTCCCGGAGGCGGCGAAGCCCGTCGACACCACCCAACCGAAACGAGCCGTCCGTGCGGCGGCAGGAGACACACTATGACACGCATCCTCTTGGTTGAAGACGAGAGCGCACTGAGCGAGCCGCTCAGCTTTCTGCTCGAACGTGAGGGCTACGAGGTCGTCGTCGCCGAAGACGGCCCGAGCGCGATTAACGAGTTCGACCAGAACGGCACCGACCTGATCCTGCTCGACCTGATGCTGCCCGGCATTCCGGGCACCGAGGTCTGCCGGGAGATTCGCACCCGCTCCACCGTGCCGATCATCATGCTCACGGCGAAGGATTCCGAAATTGACATCGTCGTCGGGCTCGAGCTCGGTGCCGACGATTACGTCACCAAGCCCTATTCGACCCGTGAACTGGTCGCCCGCATTCGCGCGGTGCTGCGTCGGCACGAAGACCAGAGCACGGTTGACGCGGACACCATGCTCACCGCCGGTACAGTGCGCATGGACGTGGAGCGGCACGCCGTGACGGTCTCCGGCGAGCTCGTGAACATGCCGCTGAAGGAATTCGAACTGCTCGAATTTCTGCTGCGCAATGCCGGCCGGGTGCTCACCCGCGGCCAGCTCATCGACCGGGTGTGGGGCACCGATTACTTCGGTGACACCAAAACGCTCGACGTGCACATTAAACGCATTCGCTCTCGCATCGAGACGGCACCGTCCGAACCGGTCATGCTCGTCACGGTGCGGGGGCTGGGCTACCGGTTCGAAGCGTAGCCCCGGATACAGCTCAGGCCGCCGACCCGCGAGGGGCGACGGCCTGAGCCAGAAGAACGTTACGCGGCGGGCGTGGCCGTCGGCGTGGGTGTCTCGGTCGGTGCGAGCGTGGGCATCAGGGTCGAATACTCGCCCTGGGTGCCAGAGAGAACGGGCAGCAGCAGTTCGATACCGGTCTCTTCGCCGTACTGGAAGAACACCGGAAACAGCGAGCCGGGCTGGCTGTCCATGTTCTCCAGAATCACCGAGGGGGCGCCGTCGGTGCCGAACGTCACGGTGGTGTTCGCCTCGACCGGAATGTCCTGCGACACCCGGCCGGTGCTGGATTCGTACTGCACGAGCACCTGCTTCAGGGTGTCCGTCGGGTTCACGACGGAGACGATGAGGTTGGCCAGTTCGCCGTCGGTCGAGACCAGCAGGGCGTTGCGAACGTGGATTTCGCCGACGTCTCCGCTCACGCCGTCACTAGCGTTGTACTGAATCGAGGTGGCCTGCGGTGCGAAAAATCCGCACGCGCTCGTGCCCAACAGAATGCCAGCCGCCAAGACGACAGATGCAGCGATGCGCGCTCTCACAAGACCTCCACTTACTGAAAGCAGCGCGCGACAGGGGCCGACGCTGCAAAATTCTCTTTGTAACTAGCTTAGCGGCGTGTGTGAGTGCGCGATTGTCGGTCGGTGCCTCGCGGGGGCGCGCGTACTGTAGCACCTCGTCGCTGTGGTATCCTAGACATCGCTGAAGGGATCACATCCATGCTGTTTCAGGTTGGCGAAACCGTCGTATATCCCCACCATGGTGCCGCGATGATCACCGAGGTCAAGACCCGCATTATCAAGGGTGAAGAGAAGCTGTACCTCAAGCTGAATGTCACCCAGGGCGATCTCACCATCGAAGTTCCCGCCGAAAACGTCGACCTCGTCGGCGTACGCGATGTGATCGGTCAAGAAGGCCTCGATAAGGTCTTCGAAGTGCTGCGCGCACCGTTCACCGAAGAGCCCACCAACTGGTCCCGCCGGTACAAGGCCAATCTTGAAAAGCTGGCCAGCGGCGATGTGATCAAGGTGTCAGAGGTTGTGCGTGACCTGTGGCGCCGCGACCAGGACCGCGGGCTGTCAGCCGGCGAGAAGCGTATGCTGGCCAAAGCGCGTCAGATTCTGATCAGCGAACTGGCCCTGGCGGAAAAGACCGACGAAGAGAAAGCATCCATCGTCCTCGATGAGGTCCTTGCTTCCTAACGTGGGGCCTCCGTGCGGCACTCCTCTGGGGCTCTCCGCAGCCTGACAACTTGCCCGTCACCGTGCGTTCGAAGTGTGAATCAAGTAGCCTCTCCAAGGCGCGAAACTGCACAGCAACCACCCGATGCTTTGGTTTCCTGGAGATCCAAATAACTTATGAGTAGACCTGACCTTCCCCAAATAGCGGTAATCGTTCTCGGGGCTGGAAATGGCACGCGCCTCGGTCGTGCTGAGCCCAAGGCGTTCGTGCACTTAGCGGGACGGCCAACCCTGGCACACGCCCTCGAGGCCGTTTTTGGAATGCGTGAGTCACCGCAAGTCATCGTTACGGTGCCCCAGTCCTTTGTTCCGCTCGCGATCGAGCTGGCACGTTCCGTACCGGGAAACGATGGCGACTCGGTCACCGTGGTCGTCGGCGGTTCAACGCGCCAGCAGTCCGTGGCTGCTGCCTTGCTGCACTTGGCGCCGTCCATCAAGATCGTTCTCGTTCATGACGCGGCCCGGCCGCTCACACCCAGCCTGGTTTTCGATTCCATTGCCGCAGAGGTCGAACGTACACAGGCGGCGGTCGTCCCCGGCCTTCCGGTCGCTGACACGATCAAACGCATCGACGAATTGGGTCTCGTTGTTGAGACCGTGGATCGATCAGTCCTCACCGCTGTGCAGACCCCGCAGGGGTTTCCCCGTGATGAGTTGGTTCGTGCCCACGCGCTGGCGAAGTTCGAATTCACCGACGATTCAGCTCTGGTCGCTGCCGCCGGCTACGCCGTCTCGGTCATAGCCGGTGATTCCCTGGCGTTCAAGATCACCACCGCCTGGGAGCTGCGCCGCGCCGAACAACTGTTCAGTGGATCCGCGGCCGCCGGTATCCGGGTCGGCACAGGAACGGATGCCCACGCCTACGACGACGAGACTCCACTCTGGCTGGGTGGTCTCTTCTGGCCCGGCGTGGCCGGGCTGCACGGCCACAGCGACGGCGATGTCGTCTGCCATGCGATCTGCGACGCAATGCTTTCCGCGGTGCGCCTCGGGGATCTGGGCAGCGTGTTCGGTACGGCCGAGCCACGGTTGGCCGGTGCGCGCGGTGAAGTGTTCCTGCGGGAGACGCTGGCGCTCGTCAAGGATGCCGGGTTTGTCGTTGGCAATGTCTCGGTGCAGTTGGTCGGTAATCGGCCCAAGTTCGCGCCGCGCCGACTTGAATCGGAATCGTTGCTGAGCCACATCCTTAACGCGACCGTCAGCATCTCAGCAACGACCACCGACTCGCTTGGGTTCACGGGCCGAGGTGAGGGCATGGCTGCCATCGCGACGGTACTTCTGCACGCCCGCACCGCGGCCGACCCGGCCATCACCGGGTAGCCGCCCCGTTGCCCACCGGCGTAGCTTTTCACAACTTGCGTGTCACTGAACATACGTGCATACTTAGCACAAACGTGAATATGCTACTCACAATGGTGCGCGTCCCTCACTTACGGAGCCACAGCTGTGGGTGCTCTTGGGTATTCCAAGATTCCTACCTACCGCTCTGGAAGGGCGCGCTTCATGAAACAGATCGCCGTTGATCCTGAACTGTCTGTGTCCGTACTGCGCACAATGTGGAAGATTCGTCGCTTCGAAGAAGCGGTGGAAGACCTCTACGGGCGTGGACTCATGCATGGCACCATGCACCTCTCAATCGGACAGGAAGCCGTGCCGACTGCGGCCTGCCTGGCCCTCAATATCGATGACTACATCACCTCGACGCACCGCGGGCACGGTCACTGCATCGCCAAGGGCGCCGACATGGAACGCATGATGGCCGAACTCCTCGCCAAGGAAACCGGCTACTGCCGCGGGCGTGGAGGCTCAATGCACATTG
This sequence comes from Cryobacterium aureum, assembly GCF_002954245.1. GTDB lineage: Bacteria > Actinomycetota > Actinomycetes > Actinomycetales > Microbacteriaceae > Cryobacterium > Cryobacterium aureum. The sequence continues at coordinate 89,422 of NZ_PPTG01000025.1, forward strand.
CCGATACCGCCACGGGAAACCTGGGAGCCAACGGCATCGTCGCCGGCGGCATTCCCATCGCCGCCGGGGCAGCGCTGTCGGCAAAGATGCGCGGAACCAAACAGGTCGCCGTGTCCTTTCACGGTGACGGCGCGATGGGGGAGGGGGCCTGGCACGAGGGTGTCGTGCTCGCGGCCATGTGGCAGCTCCCGGTGGTGTTCCTGTGCGAGAACAACATGTACGGCATGTCGATGCCCGCTGACAAGGCGTTCAATCTGGAGAAGCTGTCCGATCGCGCCAAGGGCTACGGGATTCCCGGAGTGACCGTGGACGGAAACGACATTCAGGCCGTCTACGAAGCAACCCAGGAGGCCGTTGACCGGGCCAGGGATGGCGGCGGTCCGACCTTCATCGAGGCCAAAACGTATCGATGGAGAGGGCACTCGAAGTCCGACAAGAACCTGTACCGCACGCGGGAAGAAATCGAGGAATGGCGACTCCGCGATCCCATTCCCAAATTTGAGGACATCGTGCGTGCAGCGGGAACGCTCACCGACGAAGATCTCGAAGCCATCCGCACGAACGTTCGAACCGAGCTGCGCACCGCCGTTCAGCGCGCCAACGCTGCTCCCGATGCCACCGCGGATGACCTGCTCTCCGCCGTATACGCGAGGTAATGCCATGACTCCCACACAATCAACACTGGCCGCAGTTGAAACCACGGTCATGACCTACGCCGAAGCGATTCGCGAAGCCCTCGCCCTCGCCATGGCCGCCGACCCGACGGTTTTCCTCATGGGTGAAGACGTCGGAACTTACGGTGGTGCCTTCGGTGTAACGGGCGAACTCATGCACACCGTCGGTGCTGACCGAATCCGTGACACGACCATCAGCGAGCTGGGAATCGTCGGACTCGGCGTTGGTGCCGCCATGACGGGTATGCGCCCGATCGTCGAGATTCAATTCTCCGACTTCACTGCTCAGGCCATGGACCAGATTGCCAATCAGGCGGCAAAGATCCACTTCATGCTCGGCGGCGCAGTGAATGTGCCCATGGTCATTCGTGCGCCGGGTGGATCAGGGACGGGGGCGGCGGCTCAGCATTCGCAGAGTCTGGAGGCCTGGTTCGTGCATGTTCCCGGCCTCAAGGTCGTCATGCCGGCCTCGGCGGACGATGCAAAGGGTCTGCTGCTGGCTGCCATCGACGACCCGAATCCGGTGATGTTTCTGGAGCACAAACTCCTCTACAAAACCACCGGTGAGGTCAGCGTCGGGAGCACGCGCATCCCCCTCGGTGTCGCAGCCGTGCGACGTGAAGGTACAGACCTCACCATCATCGCCACCGGCATCGAGGTCAGCCGGTCCCTGGAAGCGGCCGAAGAGCTGGCCAAGATCGGCATCAGCGCCATGGTCGTCGACCCCCGCACGCTGAAGCCACTGGACACCGACACCATTCTTCGCACGGTCAAGGCCACCGGTCGGGTGCTTCTCGTGCAGGAAGCCGTGCGCACGCTCGGGTTCATGTCGGAAATCTCGGCGATCATCGCCGAGTCCGACGCCTTTACGCACCTGCGTGCTCCGATCAAGCGCCTGGCCGGCCTGGACATTCCCATTCCCTACGCTCCGAAGCTCGAACGTGCTGCGGTGCCGCAGGTCGAAGATATCGTGCGGGCTGCCACCGACCTCGTTCGGGAGTGGTGAGATGGCCGACCTGCCACTGACCATGCCCAAAATGTCCATGACCATGGAGGAGGGCACCATGGTCGCCTGGCTCAAAAACGAGGGAGACTTCGTCAAGGCCGGCGAGGCAATTTGTGAAGTGGCGACCGACAAGGTCGACATGGAGGTCGAGTCACCCTTCGACGGAACCCTTGCCAGGATCATGGCTTTTGAAAACGATGTGATCAAGGTGGGAGTGGCCATCGGCATGATCACGACTGACGCCGATGACCTGCTCGGGGGCGTTTTCGACGAGCCGGTTCCCGACGCCTACGTCGAGCCGGCCCGACCGGTCAAACCGGCGACCGTCGCTCCCGCGGCGCCCGAGCCGGTCGTGGCCGTCAGCCTGGCGCCCATCCCCGTCCCGGCAACCGTCGTTCCCGTCGTCGATGGCTGGCTTCCCGCCGTGCCTCTGGCGCGAGTCGTGGCGCAGGAACACGGCCTCAACTTGGCGACGATCACCCCCACCGGCCCCTGGGGCACAATTCGGGTAGCGGATGTTGATGGTGCGGTCGTTCGCGCCGCTGGCCGCTCGCCGATTGCCAGGGACGTCGCGGCAATCGCGCCGGCTGCACCTGCACCTGCATCCGTGGTGCCGCTCGATGCGGCCGCTGGCCGCCGTCGACGCACGCGGCAGCAGGTCGCCCGCGTCATGACGGCCTCGGCGTTGGTACCGCAGTTCACCGCATTTCTGGAGCTCGAGCTGTCGAGTCTGGCGCGAGTGCGCAAGACGGATCTTGGCGGGGCTAGTTGGACGGCCCTTCTGGTTCGGGCGCAGGCGCTCGCCCTCCGCGAGCATTCGCAGCTGAATGCCTTTTGGACGGCTGATGGTGCGGTGCCCAATGTCGACATCGGCATCGCGCTCGCCATCGATGCGCCGAATGGACTTCTGGCGCCCGTGTTGCGAAATCCTGATGCCCTCCCGCTCGCCGACCTGGTAGCGCAGATCAAGGAGGCCATCGTGAGCGCGCGGGAGGGCAAAACTGACGCGTCAAATCTCACCGGCGGTACCAGTGTCTTCTCCAATCTGGGTGGATTCGGGGTGGATTCCTTCAACGCGCTGTTGACGCCGCCGCAGGCGACGGCGCTGTCTGCTGGAGCGGTGAAAGACCGGATCGTCGTGGCGGATGGCTCGTTTGGAGCGAGGCTTACCTGCATTGTGGGTATCACCGTCGATCATCGAGTAGCCGATGGTGGAGACGCTGCTCGTTTTCTCGCTACCCTCAAAGAGATCGTTTCCAATCCACAGCGACTGCTGGGTGGCACCGTTTCCTGAGTAGCCCGGTAATTTCTCCGATCGGAGAAAACGTATTCTTTCTCCCAGGGGAGAACAAGCGAATGGATTGAAATAATGAGTCAAAGAACTGTACGCGTGGCGTCCGAACACGGTCTGCATGCGCGTCCCGCTTCCCTGTTCACCAAGGCTGTCACGCGCAGTGGCATTGCGGTCACCGTCAGCAGGGGCGATAAGACCGCCAACGCCGCGAGCATCCTGGGAGTGATATCCCTGGGCGTGATGTGCGGCGAAGACGTGGTGATCGAAGCGAGTGGCGACGGTTCTGATGTGATCCTCGACGAGCTCGTGGAGTTGCTCGGTCGTACGGACTAGGCCCGAAGTCGTTTCACGAAAGTGTAGTAAAAAATCACGTATGTGATTATGATCTAAATGAACGCAGTCGATGGTGACACTTTCCTGGTCTCAGAGTCGGCACTTCATCCAACGCCGCCAACCCTGTTGCGGCTGAGAAAGGTAGAACAATGATCGGTATCTTGGACCTGGTCGTCAGCGCGGTCGACCCGGCACCTCCCGTTCCATCAGGCGACAACCCCGTTCTGATGGCCTTCACGTGGGGCGCCGAGCAGTTCATCGGGTTGTTTAACGCTTCGGGCGCTGCCTTCATGGGGCTTGTCACGGGCATTCTGCCCACGCTGATCGTGCTGCTGACGCTCATGTACGCGATTACAACCTGGATCGGCGAGGCGCGAATGACTCGGGCTGTCCAGTGGTCGGCTCGCTATGCGATCACGCGATACACGGTCATGCCGGTGATCGCCGTCATCGTGTTAACCAACCCCATGTGCTATTCCTTCGGAATGTATCTTCCAGAACGCCAGAAGCCGGCGTTCTATGACGCAGCCGTTTCGTTCGTGCACCCGGTCACGGCCTTCTTTCCGCATGCCAATGCCGGTGAAATTTTCGTCTGGACGGGCGTTGCCGCTGGAGTGCTCAAGGTCAGCCCGGGATCGTACGCCCAACTGGCGCTGCTCTACTTCGTCACCGGCATCGTGGTGATCTTCATCCGCGGCGTGGTTACGGAATGGATTACCAGGATGCTCATTCGCCGCGAGGGTCTCACCGCGGTTTTCGACGACTACGACCGAGCCTTCGCTGAGGCTTCCGCCGCGTCACGTTCCTCCAAAAAGATCTCCGCTGCTGCGCCCATCGATGGGATGGCTTAAACCATGTCGAACTCTCTCTATAACGATGTCTTCGTCAGCGCCGGCAACGGCGGATGGGGACCCGGACTTCTGGTCAGTCCAAACAGCGAGCGCAACGTTGTGCTCTCGGTCACCGGGGGTGGCATTCACCCCGTCGCTGCCAGGATCGCAGAACTTTCGGGCGCCGAAGCAGTTGATGGATTCACGACGGGAATGGATGACGCTCGCGTTGCGGTCGTCGTCATCAACTGTGGCGGCACGGCCCGAATCGGGGTCTACCCCAAGAAGAAGCTTCTCACGGTTGACGTGTTCCCCGGCGAGCCTTCGGGGCCGCTGGCGAAGTACATCACCGAAGACCTCTTCGTCTCGGCGGTGGGACCGAACAACGTCGCCATCTTCGATGGTGCTCTCACGAACGCTCCCGCGGCAGAAGCGCAGGCCACTGCGCATGTCAGCAGCTCGCGACCAACCGTGGTTCCGCAGGAACGAATCCGCGTACAGCCGCGAAGCAGCTCCGGAAAGAGGGGATTCGTCGGGGCGTTTTCCACCGCGGCGGCAGGATTCGGGGCCATTGTCGGCAACATCATCAACACCCTGTTGTCGTCGGGCCGTCAAGCCATTCAGCTGACTCTTCAGACGATCCTGCCGTTCATGGCGTACGTGAGTCTGCTCATTGGATTCGTCACCTTCACCGGCATTTCAACCTGGATCGCCAACGCGGTGACTCCGCTCACGTCCAGTCCTTGGGGACTGATCCTGCTCGGTGTCATTACGGCGCTGCCCTTTCTCTCGCCCATCCTTGGGCCAGGAGCTGCAATCGCGCAGGTTGTTGGCGTGCTCATGGGCACCCAGATCGCTACCGGCGCACTCCCGATTGCCTACGCCCTGCCGACGCTGTTCGCCATCAACGGACAGGTTGGGTGTGACTTCGTGCCGGTCGGTCTGGCGCTCGGCGAGGCCAAGCCAGAGACAATTGCTGTGGGTGTTCCCGCCGTACTGTTCTCCCGCCTGATCACCTCACCCATCGCAGTCGTCATCGCGTGGTTGGTCAGCTTCCTGCTGTAGACCTGTCCACGCCCCCAGCACGCCAGCCTGACGCGACAACCGGATAGATAGTGAGCATTATCATGAGCCAGTACTTTCACAGCGAAGTCATTTCAATCGGCGAAGACGCCCTTGAAATGGTTGAGGGTGGTGTGGTCATCTTCTTCGGGGAACCGTGTCCGGCTGAACTGGCCGAGGTGAGTATCGTACACAAGTCCATCAAGCACGATCCAGAGCGCGATCCCCAGCCGGGGGACGTGTTGCGGGTCGGCGAGGCCCGAGTCACCGTCACCGCCGTCGGCGAACGAGCGGGTGAAAACCTGCGGCAGCTCGGCCATATCGTGGTTTACTGCAACCCGGCGGCCGGCACGAACCTGCTGCCCGGTGCCCTTCACGCTGAGGGAGAGTTGGGGCTGCCACAACCTGGCGCCACGATTGAACTGATTGCGGGGGCCTAATGGACACCGGTAGATTTGCCCTCTTTCTGCTGGGGGCCCTGCTCCTGAGCGGAGTGTTCAGTTACTTCCAGCAGCGTGCCTACACCGGCGTCACCCGGCGTCTGGCGCAGCAGTTCGGCGGCAATAGCGCCCACGTTCTGGTCTCCGGTCGCAGCAAGGGCATCCTTCGTGGAGCCGTCGTGGTATTGGTTATTGATTCAACCGACCAGGAGGTGCTCGCTGCGGAGGCCATGGTCGGCCGCAGCGTGCTGGCCAAGTTTCGAGTGCGCGCGGAACTTCTGGGGTCCGCGCGCACAGTCGTGGAGCGGGCCACGGGAAAGAGCATGAAGAAGGCCGTTCAGGGGTGCCTGGAACAGGCGGAGATCGTGCGCCGCAAGGGGGCTGGCACCCGTTCTCCGAGTCGTCCGGGCCCGGCGCGTCCCGAGCCCGCCTAGAAGCGACACGGCTGTTCGTTCCGCCGCCGGCCGCGCACCAGCGTCGTCGTGAGCATACTCACGCGTCGCAGGATTCACATAAGTGAGTACGCTAAGCACATAAGTGCAGACAATTTCAATTATCACTGGAGGAACTCATGGGCTACACACGCAAGCTTCTCGAACGTCAAAGTAGAATCGGCCGCCCGGTACGGGTTGGCCTGGTCGGTGCGGGCCAGATGGGATCGGGTTTCATCGCCCAGATCGCGCGCCAGAAAGGCGTGGACATCACCGCCGTCGCCGACGTTGCGGTGGAGCGTGCGATCTCCGCCCTGCACAACGCCGGCATTGACGACGTGGTGCAAGACAGCGACACGTCGGTGTTGAGCAAGGCAATCGAGGCGGGTCGACACGTCGTCGTGAACGACGCCCTGACGCTCACGAAACTGCCGATCGATCTCGTCATTGAATGCTCGGGTGTTCCCGAGATCGCAGCAAAGGTTGCCTTGGCGTCACTACTGGGCGGCAAGGATGTTGCACTGATGACCGTTGAGGCCGACGTGACCGTTGGATTGCTGCTGGCGCGCATCGCCGCGCAGACCGGCAACATCTACACGGTCTGCCGCGGCGACGAGCCGGTGGAATGCCTCAAGCTCGTGGAGTACGTGCAGGACATCGGACTCGAAGTTGTCTGTGCCGGTAAGGGCAAGAACAACCCCCTGAACAGCGCGGCCACTCCGGCAATGCTGGTCGAAGAAGCGTCAGCGAAGGGCATGAACCCGCGCATGCTGTGCAGCTTCGTGGACGGCACCAAGACCATGATCGAGATGGCAGCCCTCGCGAACGCCGCCGACCTCCAGCTGAGCAAACGGTCGATGAACGGACCGCCCGCCACGGTGCCCACGCTGCACGACATTTTCAAGCCGGTGAGCGACGGCGGCATCCTTCCCGCTAGTGGGGTCGTCGACTACGCGACCGGCCCCGTGGCCCCCGGCGTGTTCGTCGTGGCCAAAGCCGACGATGACGTGGTACGGGAAGAGCTGCGCTACCTCAAGCTCGGCGATGGCCCGTACTTCTCCTTCTACCGCCCGTACCACCTGGCCAGCGTTGAGGCCGTACTATCCATCGGTGAGGTCATCATCGATCGGCAGGCATCGCTCGCCCCGGCAGCGTGGAATGCCGACGTGTCCGCGATGGCCAAGCGCGACCTCGTCGTTGGCGAGAAAATCGACGGCATTGGTGGCGAGCACGTCTATGGCGATGCCGTTTCTGCCGTTGAGGCCCGCGCCGGGCGCGAGCTGCCGATTGGTCTCGCATCCGCCGCAACGCTGCGTCGCAACGTCGCGAAGGGCACGCCGATCACCTACGACGACGTCACCCTGGACGAGACCAAGACCATCGTCATCCTGCGCAAGCTGCAGGATGCCCTGCTGACCGATGGCCTGCTGGAAGATACCCAGCTGCTGTCGCTGATCAAATAGCGCTCGGCCGACTTCGCCGGACATCACCGCTCCCAATGAGCGGCGATGTCCGGTTTTGAGGGTTAACGAGCAGGGTGAACGTTGAAAAAAAGAAGGAGCAACTTCGTGAAAGAACTGTGCGGTATTGGCGTGGGGCGCACGATGGCTGTCGGCCCGGTCTTGCGTATGCCGGTCGCTCTGGCAGAACCGCAACGGGCTCGTCGCACGACGGATGCCCCGGCCGAGCAGCGGCTGGTCAGCACGGCGTTCGCCACGGTTTCCGCTGATTTGCTCGAGCGCGCAGAAGCAGCCGGTGGTGAAGCGCAGGAGGTGTTGGAAGCACAGTCGATGATGGCCATGGACCCAACGCTCGTCGATGACGTGAACGCGCGAATCGACGCGGGCAGCACCGGGGAACGCGCGGTCTTCGATGCTTTCGCTGAATTCGCCGCGAGTCTCATCGAGCTCGGCGGATATCTGGCTGAACGAGCCGCCGACCTTCACGACGTGGCGCAGAGGGTCATCGCCGTGTTGCGGGGGGTACCCGCACCGGGCCTGCCGGAATCTTTGACGCCCTACATCCTCGTGGCCCGGGATCTCGCCCCGGCAGATACGGTGCTCCTCGACCCGCTCAAGGTTCTCGCTCTCGTCACCCGTGACGGCGGGCCGACCTCGCACACGGCGATCCTCGCGCGTTCGCTCCTTCTGCCGGCCGTCGTGGGCGTCGAGGGAGCGGAGGATCTGCTGGACGGCGCCATGATCATCGTCGATGCCGCAACCGGCCGGATCACGGTTGCGCCCGGGCCCGATGAACTTGCTGCGGCGGAGGACCGTTTGAGGGCACTGGCGGCAGAACAACACATCGAACTTGCCCCGGGTGCGTTGCGTGATGGGGAGGCGCTGCCGCTGCTGGCCAATCTGGGATCCAGCGCGGACTGCGCCCAGGCCGTGCGGTTGGGGGCGGAGGGAGTAGGGCTGTTTCGTACGGAGTTTCTCTTCCTGGATTCCCTGGCCGCGCCCACGGTTGCCGAACAGCAGGCGCAGTACACGGCCGTCCTGGCAGCCTTTCCAGGGCAGAAAGTGGTCGTGCGATGCCTCGACGCCGGAGCCGATAAACCCTTGAAGTTTCTGCACGGCGGGCCGGAGGAGAATCCGGCGCTCGGTCTTCGCGGGCTCCGGGCGCTGCGGGCCAACGAAGAGGTGCTGCGCGACCAACTCACCGCCCTCGCTGGTGCTGAGCGCGCCACCAGCGCCGAACTCTGGGTGATGGCGCCGATGGTTACGGACCTGGTGGAGACCAGGTACTTTGTCGACCTCGCCCGAGAGCTGGGAATTCGTGTCGCCGGAGTGATGGCCGAGATTCCCTCCCTCGCACTGATGGCCGATCAGGTTGTACGCGCCTGTGACTTCGTGAGCATCGGAACGAACGATCTCACCCAATACACGATGGCTGCCGACCGAATGCTGGGTTCCGTCGCGTCGTACCAGGACCCGTGGCATCCGGCCGTTCTACGGTTGGTCAAGCTTATTGGCGATGCTGGTACTGGTGCCGGTACGCCGGTCGGTGTCTGTGGTGAAGCTGCCAGCGACCCCCTCCTGGCCGTTGTGCTGGTCGGCCTCGGTGCCACGTCGCTGTCGATGACGGCAGCAGCCCTGGCGGATGTTCGGGCCGAACTTCTGCGCTACACCCGCCTCGAAGCGGCGCAACTCGCGTCCCGTGTGCTCGGAGCTTCCAGCGCGGCCGAGGCACGCACCCTGGCTCGGGACTTCGTGACGAACTGAACCTCGCACCCAGAAGCGGCCCTGAGAAAAGGAGTTCTCAGAGCCGCTTCTTCGTACCGTGAACGTGTCGTGTTTAGACGCCGTCCACGGAAGCTACTGCCGGCGCATCCGCTTCTTCTTCCCAGGCCAGCAATTGGCGAGCAGCATCGCGTCGTTTCTCGATACGACTCACCCAGAAGGCGAAACCGACCGCGATAACAGCGAGCGCGGCCACTGTCCACCCGCCCAAATTCGCCGCCGCAAAGAACAGGCCGGTCAGCGGGTTGGCTCCGTCCACCAGTGACGAGATCTGTTGCGCTCCCTGGGTGTCGGTGAATCCGGAATCGGCGGCGATTTTCGTGAACTGCGGAGCCGTCGCGGTGGCGATGAACAGTCCGGCACCGATAACGATCGCCCCGCCGATGACCGAGCGGATGATGTTTCCACGAAAGATCGGAACCATCATGGCGACGATGAAGGGAATCGTTGCGAGGTCGACGAGCGGGAGTACTTGATTTCCCGCCGGGGCAAGTGCGATCGCCACGAGCACCGTAACCGGCACCAGAACCAGCGAGGTCGCGAGAACAGCCGGCTGGCCGACCGCGATGGCCGGGTCGAGGCCGATGTAGAACTTACGGCCTGGAAAACGTTTCTGCACGAACGTGCGCGCCGAGTCCGAGACCGGGATCAGCCCCTCCATCAGAATGGACACCATTCTCGGCAGCAAGAGGAGAACTGCCGCGAGGCTGACGGCCAGAACGAGGATCGAAATTGAATCTTTACGGGGATCATCGAAGCCGTACCCGGCCAGGCCAATAAATATGCCCAGAATGAGACCAAGAATCATCGACTCCCCGAAGACTCCGAATCGGCGCTCGATAGTCTCGGGATCGGCCTTGAGCTTGCGAAAGCCGGGGATACGATCAAAGACCCAGTTGAGCGGCACCGCGAGCAAAATGTACGGGGCACTCGTGCCGTGGGGGAAGGAAATATCAGGGAACTTGAAGTATTTCTGAATCCACGGTGCGGACAGATCGGCGAGTGCGAGCACGATTGTCATGTGCACGGCAGACGAGGCCAATCCGAGCCAGAAGCTGCCGGTCACGCCGCCGACCAGGGCGCCGACGAGAGCGAAATGCCAATAGTTCCACAGGTCGATGTTGAACGTGCGGGTCAGGCCGGACCAGAGCAGGAGCATGTTGACCGCGAGGCAGACCGGGATGATGAGTGCACCGACCGTTGATCCGAATGCGATGGCAGCACTGGCCGGCCAGCCGACGTCGAGGATGGTGAGATCGACGCCGAGGTTCTTGGCGAAATTCTGCGCTGCCGGCCCGACGGTGGATGCCATCAGCCCGATGACCAGATTGATTCCAATGAATCCGACGCCGATGAGCACACCTGCTCGCAGCGCCTGCGCAAACTTCTGCCCGAGGATCATGCCGAATATGGTGATCAAAATGGGAAGTGTTACTGCCGCGCCGAGCGAGGTCAGGTAACTCGTCACGTTTTCAAGAATTTCTTGAACGATATTCATTTCCGTGGGACTCCAATAGCAAATAGGTGCCCGATTGAGCTCGTTGGGTGAGGCCAGGGATGTGAAGACGGTGGAAGGTGAATCACGCTTTTAGCGCGGCTTCAATCTGTGCGAATGTCTGGTCGAGGCCCATACCGGTGAGAAAGGGCAGGCCGGCAATGACCGGAACCGTGACGGATGCGGGTATCTGGGTTGTCGCAACGATGAAATCTGCCGACACCTGCCCTCGAAGGATGTCGGCGACCTTGCCCTGTGAAATAGACACGTCATATCCGTTGGTGCGGCAGAACTCTTTCAATTTAACAGCGACGACCGTCGACGTGGCCGCCCCGGTTCCACAGACGACCAGTATCTTCTTGTGTGCCATTTTTATCCCTCCGACCGGGTCATCCTTGACCCGTGTGTCACAATTATGCACTAATACAGGGCATATGTGAATATGCCCACTCTCAACGACGTGAGGAATGACATGGACATGGGTTCGACCGGCACTGCACCCGAGGCATCGGTGCACCGTGATATCAGCATTTTCCGACTGGACGCCGATACCGATGTCGACGTACTCGCGGCGCTGGCCGAACAGGCCGAACAGAACGGTTGGGTCGCCCCCAGTTTTCGGGCTGCACTACTGGAGCGGGAACGGGGGTACCCAACGGGGCTCCCCACGGTCATCCCCGTTGCCATTCCACACGCTGATCCGGTTCACGTGCTGAGACCGGGACTCGGACTAGCCGTGCTGTCTCATCCGGTGCAATTCGGCGAGATGGGCGGCGTGGGAGCGTCGGTCAGTGCCCGGGTCGTTGTGCTGATTTTGGTGCAGAATCCCGACGAGCAGATTGTTCTGCTGACCAGGCTCATCGGATTGTTCCAGCGGCCAGACTGGTTCGACCGGCTCGAGCATGCCGCTGACCTGAACGACCTGGTCACCGTCTTTGGGGACCTGCTCGCCGAGCAGGTGAGTGTTTAGTCCAGAGCGAGAAGTGCGGTGGCCAACGCGGAGTCGACCACCAGCGAGTGCAGCAGCTTGCCCTTGAGTGCCCCGTGGGTTCCCGCTGCTTTGTGGATACCGGCAGCGACCCCGACCACCTTGGGAATCTTGCGCAGACTTGGGAGATCGATTGCAATGACGTGGTCGTTGACGGACGAATCGACGGCCGTGCCGTTGTCGTCGAAATATCGGGTGCAGCAGTCGCCGACGGCACCGGAGTCACGGAACTGAGCAAGTTCGGTAGCTGACAGCGACATGGAATCGATGATTGCCGAGGATGCGCCTTCACCAACGCTGCCGATGCCGACAATAGCGACCTGAGCTTGGCTGGCGGCTTCCAGAACCGTTCGGATTGAAGTTTCGGTGAGGAATGCCGTGCGTGCTGTCGTCGATTCAACGACGGCCGGCGCGTACAAGCGCCGGTGGCGGGCGCCCAGTTTGATCGCGAGCGCTCGAACGAGAACGTTTCCGTCTCTAGCGGCATCCACGATCGACAGGCCGCCAACCAGCGGAAGAATTTCGAGGGTGGAGTGTGTGGGATCCCTCGCTATTTCCTCCACGACGGCCTGAACGGCCGATCCCCAGGACACCGCGATCGACCCTTCGAAGGGGAGATGGTCCATGAGCCACTGCGCGCCCAATTCACCCACGCGTGCGAGCTGCATTTCTGGTGCCCCGCTCGGTGCGACGCGAGCTTCCTTGAGCCCGTATTTTTGGATCAGGTCGCGTTCCAGCTTCGAATCTCGCCGAAACGGAGCGTTGATTCTAATATCGACGATCCCGTTGGCGCGGGCGCTCGTGAGCACCCTCGACACATTAGAGCGAGAAATGCCCAGTTCGGTGGCAACTTCGGCTTGGGACTTGCCATCGATGTAATACAGCGTCGCCGCACGAACAAACATTTCTTGCTCGCGTGGGCTGGGCATTTAGGGCTCCCTGGGTCAGATCGCCCGCTGGCGTGACGTAGAGTTGGAGTGTATCAGCATGAGTCCATGCCCGGGTCCCGCGCCTACCCGAGCCGGGTCAGACCCCTGACCTAAACTGGGAGGCGTGACCATGCAACTGTACGATTCCAAGGCCCAGGCCTTGCGCGACTTTATCCCCCTCGAAGCGGGCCAGGTCTCGATGTACGTGTGTGGACCCACCGTGCAGTCCAGCCCGCACATCGGTCACCTGCGCAGCGCCCTGGTCTACGACCAGTTGCGTCGCTGGCTCAGCTACCGCGGTATGAACGTCACCTTCGTGCGCAATGTCACCGACATCGACGACAAAATTCTGATCAACGCGCAGGGATCGAACGAACAGTGGTGGGCCCTCGCCTACCGCTTTGAGCTCGAGTTCACCGCCGGATACCAGCGCCTCGGCATTCTCGCCCCCAGCTACGAGCCGCGCGCGACGGCAAGCATCACCGAGATGCAGACCATTATTTCCACCCTGATCGAGCGCGGCCATGCCTATGCCGCCCCCGACTCGTCCGGCGACGTCTACTTCGACAGTGCCAGCTGGGCTGCCTACGGCGCCCTCACCCACCAGTCGCCCGGCAACATGGAAGCGGCGACGGATGCCTCCCCCCGCGCCAAGCGCGACCCGCGTGACTTCGCCCTCTGGAAGGGTTTCAAGGCCGGCGAACCCGCCTCGGCCGCCTGGGCCTCGCCGTGGGGCCTGGGCCGCCCGGGCTGGCACATCGAGTGCTCGGCCATGGCCGCCCGGTATCTCGGGCAGGCGTTCGACATTCACGGCGGGGGACTCGACCTGCGGTTTCCGCACCACGAGAACGAACTCGCCCAGTCCAACGCGGCCGGCAGTGACTTCGCGAACTATTGGGTGCACAACGGCCTGGTCAACGTGAACGGGCAGAAAATGTCCAAGTCGCTCGGCAACTCGGTGTTCGCGGCCGAACTGCTCGATCAGGCTCGCGCCATCGTTGTGCGCTATTTCCTCGGCGCCGCCCACTACCGATCCACCATCGACTACAACGACGGCTCGCTGGCCGAGGCCGAGGCCGCCCTCGAACGCGTCGAGAGTTTTCTCGACCGCGCCGACCGCAGACTGGCCGGAACCCGGTTCGCCGGCACCGGCGTCGAGGTCGTGCCCGATGATTTCGCCGCCGCGATGGACGACGACCTCGCCGTTCCGCAAGCGCTCGGCGTGCTGCACGACACCGTGCGCGCCGGCAACGCCGCGCTGGATGCCGAAGACCTACACGCTGCGGCATCCGCTCGTAGTGAAGTACTCGCGATGAGCGAAGTACTGGGAATCAACCCTTTGTCGCCCGGCTGGGCCGTGGCAACAGACGAACCGGCCATGGTGGCCCTGAGCGCGTTGGTCGAGCGACTGCTCGGCGACCGCAACGACGCCCGCGAAAACCGCGACTATGCGGCCGCAGACCGAATCCGGGACGAACTCGTCGCCGCCGGAATCACCATCGAAGACACCCCGTCGGGTGCCCATTGGAGCTTTGACTGATGAAGAATCTAGACCGCAAATCGCGCACCGGATCGGTGCGCAAGGGCAGCCGCGGAGCCCAGGTCGGCTCCGGCGGCCAGGGCCGTCAGGCGCTCGAGGGCAAGAAGCCCACCCCCAAGGCCGAAGACCGTCCGTACCACCCTGCCGGCAAGCGCAAGGCTGCGGCCGAGCGCTTCACCGCTGCCGGTGGCTTCAACTCGCGCCCGGCAGCGGATGCTTCAGCCAACCGTGGCGGCTCGCGCGGCGGCACTCCGGCTCGTGGGGGAGCTCCCCGCGGTGGCGCGCGCGGAGCCTCGCAGGGTGCACCCCAGCGAGGTACCGGCAACACCGGCGGCGGCGGATCCTCGACGCGTCGGGCCAAGCAGATCGACGAGCACGAGATTGTCACCGGTCGTAACTCGGTGCTCGAGGCGCTGCGCGCCAAGATTCCCGCGCTGACCCTGTACATTGCCGCGCGCATCGAAATGGATGAGCGGGTCAAAGAGGTGTTGCTCATGGCGACGAGCCGCAACATCCCCATTCTCGAGGTCATGCGCCCCGAACTCGACCGTCTCGCCGGTCGCGACGCGGTGCACCAGGGCCTCGCTTTGAAGGTGCCTGCGTACGAGTATGCGCACCCGATGGAGCTGCTCGAACTCACCATCAGCCGGGGCCACAAGCCGTTGTTCGTGGCACTTGACGGCATCACCGACCCGCGCAACTTGGGCGCGATCATCCGCTCGACGGCTGCGTTTGGCGGCCACGGCATCATCGTGCCGCAGCGTCGTTCGGTCGGCGTCACCGCTTCAGCGTGGAAGACCAGCGCCGGAGCCGCAGCCCGCACGCCCGTCGCCATGGCGAGCAACCTCACCCAGACGCTGAAGGCGCTCAAGGCACAGGGCGTGTTCGTACTCGGTTTGGACGGCGGCGGCGACGTGTCGCTGCCCGACCTCGGCACCGGCTTCGCCGAGCGCCCGATCGTGATCGTTGTCGGCAGCGAAGGCAAGGGTTTGTCCCGCCTCGTCACCGAGACCTGCGACGCGATCGTCTCGATTCCGATCAGCGCTGCGACCGAGTCGCTCAACGCCGGAATCGCCGCCGGCGTCACCCTCTACGAGGTAGCCCGGCTCCGAGCCCAGATCAAGCAGGCCAAGCTCGCCGCCAAGTCCTCCTAGCCCCTTCTTCTTTTTGGACGGGGCCCAGGCCCCGTCCACGGGCCCAGTTTATAAGCTGGGCCCGTGTTCATAAGGTGGGCCCGATGACTACCGCGATGGCGTAAACGTCCCGACCGGTGCTTGTCCTCCACAGCGGATGCTTTGCCCCACTTCCCACAGATCAGTCGACGCCACGGCGTCCACCTCCCGACCACGGTGACACTGAGACATGCTGGATATTCTGGATGTTCCCAACGCCCACAACGATGGTCTGATTCTCGCCGAGTCCCTATGGGCAGCGGGCCTGAACACGCGCGCCGTGCGCGCATTGCTTGCGAATGGTGAGCTGGTTCGCATCCGTCGGGGGGTCTACACCCTGGGCGCCACGTGGCGCGGTGCCGAGAGTGACGACCGGTATCGACTCTTCGTTCGCGCGACCGCGGCCACGGCCGAGCAGCCGCTTCTCCTCTCGCACCTTTCCGCAGCAGCGCTGCACAACCTGCCGATCATCGGTCCATGGCCGACGGTCGTGCACGCGATCAACAACGACACCACAGGAGGTAGCAGCGCGCGTTTCACAACAAGCCATCGGAGCGTGGTGGAGCCCGAACCGGTCACGATCAACGGATGCGCCGCCACCACACTCGCGCGCACACTCATCGATGTGGCAGCCACCTCGAGCTTTCTCGTCGGTACCACCATGATGGACCACGCCCTGCGCATCGAGGGGGAGCGCGCCGAGAGCGAACGTCGGAAGGGTATCCACGGTGCTCCGGCCCTCTCCAAGGAGGACCTCTACGAGGAGCTGATGATGGTGCGTCCGAGACGCGGTGGTCCGAAGGTGCGTCAAATCATAGACTTCTCGAACTTGCTTTCCGCCAACCCGGGCGAGTCAATGAGCCGGGTACGCATGGCCGAGTTGGGCTTCGAAATACCCGAACTGCAGGTGCGCTTCGTGGTGCAGGGCCGAGAGTACTGGGTCGACTTCTACTGGCGGGGCGTGCGCAAGATCGGCGAATTCGACGGCAAAATCAAATACACCCGGGGCGCGATATTGGGCGACCGCCACCCCGGCGAGGTAGTCGTCGTCGAAAAGAATCGAGAGAATGTCCTGCGCCCGGAAGTCAACAGCTTCGACCGTTGGGACTGGGACACGGCCTACTCTCCCCGCCTATTCTACGAATTCCTGATTCAGCACAACGTCCCGCGCGCCTAGACGCCTAGCGGATGCGCCCCGCGCACCCGGGACATCGCGCGTCTCCGTCATCACGGTGTTCGGGTCCACCCCGTGGACCGGTTTATGAAACGGGCCCGTGGACGGGGCGCATGCCCCGTCCACACAGACTGCGGCCACGGCCCCACGCGAGAGGATGCCCGTATGTGCACCGACCGCGCGCGCCTACCTATCCGGGCCCAGCTTGTGGCCCTGGGCCCAGTTTATAAACTGGGCCCAGGGACGGGGCCTGGGCCCCGTCCCTGGTGACGGGGCTAGACCTTGAGCATCCAGTCGTCGGAATCGTCGGGGTCGGCGGAGGTGTCGTCGCCGAGCTGCGTGCGAATCGGCAGAGTGATGGCCTCGGTGACGGGGTCCATCATGGTGGCCTCGTCCCGGCGGTGGCGCAGCACGTCCTGCACGTATGACGTGACGGCCTCGGCGAGCGGGATATCCCGGGACTCGTTCTGCGCCATGAACCAGCGATGATCGAGCAGCTGATGGAACACCTGGGCCCGCTCGAGTTTGCCCTGCAAATTCTCGGGAATGGCGCGCACGACAGGCTCGAACACGCGCACCAGCCACTCGTGGGCGACCATCTCCTCGTCGGCTCCGGGGCCGCCGTAGGCGGCCCGATACGAATCCAGGTCGTTCAGCAGGCGACGGGCCTGGTTCTCTTCGGCATCGAGCCCGGTCAGGCGCAACAGTCGGCGCTGGTGATGGCCGGCGTCGACGACCTTGGGCTGGATGCGCACCTTGCTGCCGGTCTCATCGGTTTTGATGGCGAGTTCCTCAATGTCGAAACCGAGGTCGTTGAGGCGTTGTACGCGTTGCGTGATACGCCAGCGTTCGGAGTTGGAGAACGACTCCGACCCGGTGAGCTCTTTCCAGAGCAGCCGGTAGGCGGCGACGATCCCGTTGCTGACCCGAATCGGGTCGAGCTCATCGGCGACGCGGCCGCCGGCTTCAAGGTCCATGAGTTCCCCGGCGATGTTCACCCGGGCAATTTCGAGGTCGTTCTCGCGCTGGCCATTCGACAGCCCGCCCGAGTACAACTGCCCGGTTTCGGCATCGACGAGATAGGCGGCGAACGCCCCGGCGTCACGGCGAAACAGCGTGTTCGAGAGCGACACGTCGCCCCAAAAGAAGCCGATCATGTGCAGCCGCACGAGCAGCACGGCGAGGGCATCGACCAGCCGGGTGGCGGTGTCGGGGCGCAGTGCGTGCGAATACAGAGCGCGGTAGGGGAGTGAGAACTTGAGGTGACGCGTGACCAGAACGGAATTGAGTGGCGAAAGGTCGGCATCCGTTCGGTTGGTGATGACGGCAACCGGCTCGACGCAGGGAATCTCAAGGTTGGCGAGGGTGCGCAGCATGTCGTACTCGCGCTTGGCCATCTCGCTCGTGGTCTCCTTGATGGCGACCACCCGCCCACTCAGGTGGGCGAAGCGCACTAGGTGGCGGGAGATGCCCTTGGGCAGCGAGGCGATGTTCTCATTCGGCCAGGCGTCGAGGGGCAGCTGCCACGGTAGGTCGAGCAGGGCAGGATCGGCCGTGGCCGCGATGATATTGAGGGAACCGCTCATTGTTGGAGCCTAACCGGCTGGAGGGAGCGTGCCGCCTCCAGCCGTTCATGGAGACTAGTCGGTAACGGCGCCGCCGAGGCGCAGGCCGGTTTCAGCGTCGAACACGTGCAGGTGGTTCGGCGTAGCCGTGAGGTACACCGTCTCGCCGGCGTTCGGGTGCGAGCGGCCGTCGACGCGGGCGACGATGTCGGTACGCTTGCCCTCGATCGTGGAGTGACCGTAAAGGTAGCCATCGGCGCCGAGCTCTTCAACCAGGTCGACCTCGATCTGCAGGCCATCGCCGGCGGTGGACGACATCTGGATGTCCTCCGGGCGAATTCCCACGGTGACCTTCTTGCCGGTCGAGCTGGCGAGCGTCTCGCGCTGCACCGGAACGGTCGCGGTGCCGAACTTGATGCCGCCGTCGACGGTGTCCGCGAGGAACAGGTTCATCGCGGGGCTGCCGATGAAGCCAGCCACGAACACGTTCTGCGGCTTCGCGTACAGGTCGCGGGGCGAACCTACCTGCTGCAGGATGCCGTCCTTCAACACCGCAATCCGGTCACCCATGGTGAGCGCCTCGGTCTGGTCGTGGGTCACGTAGACGGTCGTGACGCCGAGGCGGCGCTGCAGCGACGCGATCTGCGTACGCGTCTGCACGCGTAGCTTGGCGTCGAGGTTGGAGAGCGGCTCATCCATTAGGAACACCTGTGGCTGACGCACGATGGCGCGGCCCATGGCCACGCGCTGACGCTGACCACCGGAGAGGGCCTTCGGCTTGCGGCTGAGGTAGGGCTCCAGGTCGAGCAGCTTGGCGGCTTCGAGCACGCGGGCGGCGCGTTCGTCCTTGTTGATGCCGGCGATCTTGAGCGCGAAGCCCATGTTCTCGGCGACGGTCATGTGCGGGTACAGCGCGTAGTTCTGGAAGACCATGGCGATGTCGCGGTCTTTCGGCGGGACATCCGTCACGTTGCGGTCACCGATGAGGATGTTGCCGTCATTGACCTCTTCGAGGCCGGCGAGCATACGCAGCGAGGTAGACTTTCCGCAGCCGGACGGGCCGACCAGAACCAGGAATTCGCCATCGGCGACCTGCAGGTCGAGCTGGTCAACAGCCGGCCTGGTGGAACCAGGGTAGAGCCGAGTTGCCTTGTCAAAGGTCACTGAAGCCATGATTATTACTCCTTCACCGGCAGGAACGTGCCGGACGATCCGTTGTGAATAGGATTTATGCGCCGCGCGCGCAGGCACACGACGTTTCATTATTATACGACGGATGCCCCGGCGCCGGTCTGCCCCCCCCGTTTGGTCGTTTCCCAGTCAGGGGATCTACTATTTCAAAGGCGCCTTCACGCGCGCCCCTACTTCTCGAAAGCGATTTTTTATGACTATTGGCGGACCAAGCGACAGCAGTCCCTCAAAGAACCGGCGACGTGATGCCGCCCGGGTCAAGGCCAAGCAGCTTCGAGTCAGTCAAAAGAAGAAGGACCGCCGCAACAGGTTTTTCTTGCAGGGCGGCATTGCTATCGCCGCTGTCGCCATCGTCGTTCTGGTCTCCGTCATCATTGTGAATTCGATCAAACCGGCCGGTCCGGGCCCGAAAAACATGGCCAGTGACGGCGCTCTCATCGGCGAGGGAATGGTCACGGCGCTGACGCCCGCGCTGCAACCCGACGCGAACCTGCGAGCATCCGAACCGGATACCTCCGGCGCCGTCGCCAACATCCGCATCTATGTCGACTACCTGTGCCCGCTCTGCGGCGACTTCGAAGACGCCAACAACGAGCAGATCGCCAGTTGGGTCGACTCGGGAGCTGCGACGGTTGAAATTCACCCGGTAGCCATTCTCACGAGCAAGTCCGCCGGCACCAAGTACTCCCTACGGGCGGCGAACGCGGCAGCCTGCGTTGCCAACTACTCGCCAAATGATTTCTTCGCGTTCAGCTCGGCCCTGTTCGTCGACCAGCCGGAAGAGACGTCTCCCGGCCGCAGCAACGACGAGATCAAGGCCGTGGTCAAGGATTCCGGCGTGAGCACGGCGGTTTCCAGCATCAATTCCTGCATCGATGACGGCACCTACGAGTCGTGGGTCAAGGCGGCAACCAATCGCGCGCTCGACGGCCCCATTCCCGACTCCTCGATCAAGGCAATCACCAGTTCCCCCACCGTCCTGGTCAATGGCAAGCCGTACACCGGATCGCTGGAAGACCCGAAAGAGTTCGCGTCCTTCGTGCAGGTGGCCCTCGGTGAGACCTACTCCACCTCGACGCCGACCCCCACACCTGCGCCCGGCGGGTAGTTTCTGCCTGACCCAAGCGGCTGCGCGACCCATATCCACTTGGCTGTTGCCCGTGGCGGCGTCGAAATCATTTAGGATGGTCTTTCGAGGCTTAGGCCTCATGCCGGCCTGGCGCAATTGGTAGCGCACCACTCTTGTAAAGTGGGGGTTACGGGTTCAAGTCCCGTGGCCGGCCCCACGACCCCTACTCTCGAGTAGGGGTTTTTCTTGCGCGGGCCCGCCGGGGCAGAATAGAACATGCGCCCAGTCACCAGACCTGCGCCCGGAGCAGACCCCCGCACCCGCGCCCCGAGAGGACACACGCATGAGCCTGATCCGGCTGAACGACGTCAGCATCCGCTTTGAGAACACGCAGATTCTGCGCGAAGCCTTCTTTCGCCTCGAACCCGGCGACCGGGTCGGGCTGATCGGCAAGAACGGCTCCGGCAAGTCCACGATTCTCAAGCTCGTGCTCGACCAGGTTTCGCCGGACACCGGCGAGGTCAGCCTCGAAGATGGCATCAAGATCGGCTACTTTTCGCAGTTCTCCGAACTCAACGGCGCGCAGACCATCACCGAGGTGCTCGACGAGCTGTTCGTGGCTGTGAAAATGGTCGAGGGTGAGCTCGCCGCGATCGACGCGGCGATCGCCCTCGATTCCTCGGCCAGCGCCGAACTCGACCGGCTCATCGGCCGCCAGGGCGAACTGTTCGAGGAGATGGACCGCCTGGACGGCTGGGACTACAAGCGTCACATCGACACCGCCCTGACCACCCTCGGATTCGACCAAGCCCATCGCGTTTGCTCGATCGACGAGCTCTCCGGCGGCTGGCGCAACCGCGCGGCGCTGGCCAAGATCGTGCTCGAAGCCCCCGACGTGCTGCTGCTCGACGAGCCCACCAACTACCTAGACGTGGCCGGCGTCGAGTGGCTCGAAGCCTGGTTCAAGAGCTTCAAGGGCGCCGCCATCGTCGTCTCGCACGACCGCAAATTTCTGGACGCCGTCGTCACCCGCATCATCGAGGTCGAGAACTTTCACCTGCACGAATACCCCGGAAACTTCGGCGAGTACATCGTGCAGAAGCAGTTTCGCCTCAAGACCCTCGAGGCCCAGTTCGTGCACGAATCCGAGCTGCTCGCCTTCGAAGCCGAGGGAATCGCCGACCGCCGCGAAGCCGCCAAAGCCGAGAGCCGCCAGCTCGGCAACCAGCTCGCGCACATCAAGAAGTCGCGCACGCCGCGCCCGGTCGACCAGATCATTACCGAGATCTACGGCAACCTGCACGTGAAGGACGTGCTCTGCCGGGTCGACGGGCTGGCCAAGAGCTACGGAGACAAGCTCTTGTTCGAGAACCTCAGTTTCGAGGTTCGCCGCGGCAACCGGATCGTCGTGCTTGGCAGCAACGGCAGCGGCAAGACCACCCTGCTGCGCGTGCTCACCGGCGAGGAGACGGCCGACCGGGGTGATGTCGCCTGGGCCAGCGGCGCCGGCGTCGTCTCGTACAACCAGATTCTCGACGAACTCGACGAGAGCGACACGGTTAGTCACGCGGTCAATGCCATGCCTGGCAGCCTGGCCCTCACCGCCACGAAGAAATCGGTCAACCGTTTTCTGACCATGTTCCAGTTCAGCGAGGCCGACCTCAAACAAAAGATCGACGCACTCTCCGGCGGCCAGCGAGCCCGCGTGGCCATGGCGCAGTGCCTGCTCTCCGGCGCCTCCGTGTTGCTGCTCGACGAACCGACCAACCACCTCGACCTGTCGAGCACCCAGGTGATGGAACGCGCCCTCGTGCACTTTCCCGGCGCCGTCGTAGTCGTCAGCCACGACCGGTTCTTCACCGACAAGATCGCCAACCGCCGTCTCGTCTTCGGCAGCGACGGAGCAGCCCCCGGCGAAATCGAGATGCGCGCCGCCTGACCCTCGCCCCGCGCGTCTACCCCCTCCACTGCGGACGGGGCCTGGGCCCGGAACGTGGGCCCAGTTTATAAACTGGGCCCGTGGACGGGGCCCGGGCCCCGTCCGGAGTGCAGGCACTTCCCATCGGCGCGCACCACACCGCGCGCACCTGTCTCGTAGTATTACCAGGTGACCCAGGCCCGCGCGCAGACCCGAACGGATGCGTCCGCCGCGCCCGCGGCATCCGCTGGGCGGGTCTGGCTGGCCCTGGTCTTCTCGGTGCTGATCGGGGCGCTGTACGCGGTGCAATCACGAGTGAACGGCGAACTCGGGCATCAGATCGGCGACGGATTCACCGCCGCCGTCATTTCTTTCGGCTCCGGCCTGGTCGTTTTGAGCCTCGGCCTCGTCGTGTTTCGAAGCGGACGCCGCGGCCTGCAACTGGTTGCCCGCGGTGTGAAAAAGAAGCACCTCTCCTGGTGGCACCTGCTCGGCGGCCTGGCCGGCGCCCTCTTCGTACTGTCACAGGGCCTCGTCGCTGCGCCGCTCGGCATCGCCCTGTTCACGGTGGCCGTGGTGGCCGGCCAGACCGTGAGCGGAGTGCTCATGGACCGCTTCGGCATCGGCCCGGGTGGGCGTCGAACGCTGCACGCGTCCAAAATCATCGGTGCTGTGCTTGCCCTGGTGGCCGTCGCGTTCACGGTCAGCGGCGAACTGAGCGGCAGCGACGCGCTCTGGTTGCTGGCACTGCCGCTGATCGCCGGCATCGGGCAGGGCTGGCAGCAAGCCGTCAACGGTCAGGTGCGGGTCACCGCCCAGAGCGCGCTCACAGCGACCTTTCTGAATTTTCTCACCGGCAGCATCGCGCTCGTGCTCGCCGCCCTCGTGCACGGCCTGCTGGTCGGCTTCGCGCTCGACCTGCCGAGCAACCCGTGGCTCTACACCGGTGGGCTGATCGGCTGCATCTTCATCGCCGGGGCCACGCTCGTCGTGCGCACCACGGGGGTGCTCATGCTCGGCCTCTGTATCGTCGCCGGCCAGCTGCTCTGCGCCCTCGCGCTGGATCTGCTCGCGCCGACGGCGGGGCATCCGCTCGGCCTGACGACCATTGCCGGCACAGCGTTGGCCCTCGTGGCCGTCGTCATCGCCGCGGTGCGCTGGCGTCGCCCACACCACGCCCGCGGCAGGTAGAAAACTACAGGACCCCGAGAAATTCCTCTGGGTCGATGGACAGCCGCACGCCCGGCTTCGATTCCTCAGGAATGCCGCCGACATAGAGCCAGCCGAGCAGTTCTTCGTTGTCGCCGAGGCCGTGCAGGTCCCGCACCGGCCCGGTGCGCACGAGTGGGCCGGTGCGCCACATCGTGCCCCAGCCCGCGTCGTCCAGAAGCAGCGTCAACAGGTGCGCGACCCCCGCCGCCGCCGCATCCTGCTCCCAGTCGGTCACCTTGAAGCTGACCCGACGCGACGCGACGACCGCGATCAGCAGCGGTGCGCGCAGCGGCTTGGCGGCCAGTTTGACCGCGTCATTACCCTCACAAGCGGATGCCGCCAGAAACGCCGCCCCCAGTCGCTCGCGGGCGTTGCCGCGCAGCTCCAACAATCGCCATGGTCGCAGCGCACCGTGATCCGCCACCCGCGCCGCCGCGGCGACGAGGGGCAGCAGCTCGGCTCGCGAAGGCGCCGACGCCGTAACTTTAGAGTAGCTGCGCCGATGATTAACGGCCTGAAAGAAAGCCGAGGTGGCAGTATCCGTTGCCCCGAGCACCGCGCTACTCGGCGGGCGTGAAGTTGAGCGAGATCGAGTTCATGCAGTACCGATCGCCGGTCGGGGTGCCAAATCCGTCGGGAAAAACATGTCCCAGGTGTGAGCCGCAGTTTGCGCAGCGCACCTCGGTACGCACGCTGCCCAGCGAACGGTCTTCGAGCAGTTCGACCGCTTCGGGCCGAACCGACTCGTAGAAGCTCGGCCAGCCGCAGCCGGCGTCAAACTTGGTGCCACTTTTGAACAGCTCGGCGTTGCACGCGCCGCAGGTGTAGGTGCCAGCGCGCTCTTCGTCGAGCAGTTCGCCGGTTCCGGGGCGTTCGGTGCCGGCCTCGCGCAAAACCTTGAACTTCTCCGGGCCGAGCTCGGAGCGCCACTCGTCGTTTGACTTCTTGATTGCGTAGTCCATGGTGGATGTCCCTTCGATCCGGCGGTCCGCACCCGGACAGCCTCTACCCAGCCTAAACTCGTCCGGCGGCACGCGCATTCCTGGCCGGTACGTTTCGCAGCGTTTGCACGGCCACCCGGCCGCTCGACTGGGCCGTTCCGGGCGTGCCGGAGGCAACATCCAGCCGCCCGTAAATAGGATGAGCCCGTCGGATAACCCGTCGAAACTGCCCTGGGGGAGAGATACATCAATGAGCGAGAGTACATCGACCCCCGTGCAAAGTACCACTCTGCCGGCCGGAAGTACCCCGGTTTCGACCCAACTCAGCGAGCGCGACGAAGCTGTACTCGGCTTTGAACGGCAATGGTGGCGGCACGTCGGCGCCAAGGAAGAGGCCATTCGCGCCACGTTCGGCCTCTCGGCCGCCCGGTATTATCAGCTATTGGGGGCGCTGGTCGATTCACCTTTGGCACTGGCTTTCGACCCGATGCTCGTGAACCGACTGCAGCGGATGCGTTCCGCACGATCCGAGGCGCGCGCCAGTCGTTCGCTGCCCACCCACGACTAATACCTGACCGCTTTCCGCCAGCACCGGGCCCGTGCGCATCGCTTGATTCCGGCCCGACTGGCCAACCAAGGATTCAATCACCATGGCGCGAAAATTTGCGAAAGACCGTTTCGACACGCACACTCATGCCCTCGACCGAGTGGGTGCTCACCGTGCCCCCGGTAAAAAGGGCCGCGGCTGGATCGGGTTCTGGTGGGCGCTGGGTGCCACCGTGCTCTTGATCGCGGTTGGCGTGGTTGGAATCTTCGCGATCAACAATCGCCTCGACTTCTCCAATATCCCGGGGCTGTCCTCGGCCAGCTCGACTCCGATCCCCACCGAGACCGTCATTCCGACCGCTGAAGCGACCGTCGACCCGGCGCTCACAGTGAACGTGCTGAACGGCTCCGCGACGAACGGAGTCGCAGCATCCGTCAGTGACACGCTCACCGCCGCCGGCTGGGTGGTCAGCGCCACCGGCAACGCGAGCACAGACACCGAACCGACCACCGTGGTCTACTACGCCGATGCCGGTTTGGAAGGCGCCGCTCGCGGCATCGCCGCGTCACTCCCGGGCTCGACGATCGTCGTTTCGACCAGCTTCGTCGACTCGGGCGCGGCCCTGACCGTCGTCGTCGGCAACGACTATGTGCTGCCGGCGGGCTGATCGACAGCGAACCTTCAGACTTACTGGGAATTGCCTGATTCGTCAAGCCCCTTTTCTTCTGCGGCCACTTCAGTATTATCTGGTTTTGGTCACACATTTTGTGCGGGCAATACCCGCCCGGATCAAGAACGCTCGCCCAAGGTAACTTGCACCAGTAGGTAACTTGCAACAGAGGACTTGCTCTCGGGGATTTGCTGCTCGTTCAGAATGAACGCAGTCTCTGCGGCAGGGCCCGGAACAGCCAATGGGCGGTTGCCGTTGAAAACTGAGCAAGGAGTAACACATGGCGAACGGAACCGTTAAATGGTTCAACGCTGAAAAGGGTTTCGGCTTCATCACCGTCGACGGGGGAGGGCAAGACGTCTTCGTCCACTACTCCGCCATTGACATGAGCGGGTACAAGGTTCTCGAAGAAGGCCAGCAGGTCGTCTTCGAGGTCGGTGCCGGAGCGAAAGGCCCCCAGGCTGAATCGGTTCGACCGGCCTGACCCACCGCCTAAACGGGGTCTGTCCCCCACCTAACGCCGCCCGCTGCAACGGGCGGCGTTAGTGTTTAGCGGTGACCAAGAAAAAGACAGCCCGCGCCGCCCGATCCCTCCAGACCGCGGGTCTGCTCGCTCTCGTACTGCCGGCCCTGTTGCTGAGCGGATGCACCGGCAGCAGCGCGACGCCGACCAAGACGCCGACGGCCGCTGCGTGGTCGTCGAGCTATGTCACCCCGGCCGCCACGGAGATCGCCCCGCTCACCGGCGTGACCGTGGCAGTCGGGTCGTCGGCACATCCCTCACTCGCGGCCAAGATCGACAACCACGTCGCCGCCCGCCCGCAGGTCGCGATCGACCGTACCGACCTGGTGTTCGAAGAGTTGGTCGAGGGCGGTATCACCCGATACGTCGCCGTGTGGCAGTCCGGCATTCCCGACCAGGTCGGCCCGGTGCGCTCGATTCGCCCGATGGACCCCGACATCATTGCGCCGTTCGGTGGCCTCGTGGCCTTTTCGGGCGGGCAGCAACGATTCGTCGACGCGATGAACGCGACCGGTCAGATCAGTGCCATCTTCGACTACGACACGACCGGGCTGTTTTCCCGCTCCAAGGCCACAGCGGCCCCGCACAACGTCATCCTCACCGCTGCGGAGTTCGTCAACCGCAACGCCACGGTCGCGCCGCCCGCCCAGCAATACGCCTATGCGGCCGCGCTGGCCGGGGCATCCGCTGTCGCAGACGGCACTCCGATCTCGGTGATCAACACCCGGTTCTCCAACTCCAGTGCCCGCAGCTGGACTTGGAACGCCGAGGCCGCGGCGTACCTGCGCGCGCAGGACGGCGCGCCCGACCTGACCCCGGAGGGCGCGCAGCTGGGGGCGACGAACGTCGTCGTGCTGCGGGTGAACGTGACCGTCGACCAGAGCATCCCCAAGACCGAGCTCATCGCGTCGGGTGAAGCGTCGATCTCCAGCGGCGGAAAGACCATCGCGGCCACCTGGAGCAAGGACTCCCAGAGCATGCCGATCCGCCTCGTCGATGCCAACGGAGTGACAATTCGGCTGGCACCGGGCAATACCTGGTTTCAGCTCGTACCCAACGGTGCCGGCTCGGTCGACCTCGTTCCCTGACCGTCTGCAGATAGCCCGCAGGTCACCCCCAATGCTCGCTTGCACTCTCGACCCCAGAGTGCCAGAATCGTCTTAGCACTCTCGTCATCTGAGTGCTAACCCCATCATCGTTTGGAACGTCCGGGAGGGACGAGTTACACATATGGCAAAAATCATTGCATTCAATGAAGAGGCCCGTCGTGGGCTTGAGCGCGGCCTGAACATTCTGGCCGACACCGTCAAGGTCACCCTCGGCCCGCGCGGCCGCAACGTCGTTCTGGAGAAGAAGTGGGGCGCCCCCACGATCACCAACGACGGCGTGTCCATCGCCAAGGAGATCGAGCTCGACGACCCGTACGAGAAGATCGGTGCGGAGCTCGTCAAAGAGGTCGCCAAGAAGACGGATGACGTAGCCGGCGACGGCACGACCACCGCAACCGTTCTCGCCCAGGCCCTGGTTCGCGAAGGCCTGCGCAACGTCGCAGCCGGTGCCGACCCGATCAGCCTCAAGCGCGGCATCGAGAAGGCCACGGCCGCTGTGATCGCCGAGCTCGTCGCCAGCGCCAAGGAAATCGAAACCAAGGAAGAGATCGCCGCTACCGCGTCCATCTCTGCCGGCGACACCGAAATCGGCGCGATCATCGCCGAGGCCATCGACAAGGTCGGCAAGGAAGGTGTTGTCACCGTTGAGGAGTCGAACACCTTCGGCACCGAGCTCGAGCTCACCGAGGGCATGCGCTTCGACAAGGGCTTCCTGTCGGCGTACTTCGTCACCGACCCCGACCGTCAGGAAGCGGTCTTCGAAGACCCCTACATCCTGATCGTCAACTCCAAGGTCTCCAACATCAAGGACCTGCTCCCCATCGTGGACAAGGTCATCCAGACCGGCAAGCAGCTCCTCATCATCGCTGAAGACGTCGACGGCGAGGCCCTGGCCACGCTCGTTGTGAACAAGATCCGTGGCATCTTCAAGTCCGTCGCCGTCAAGGCTCCGGGCTTCGGCGACCGTCGCAAGGCTCAGCTGCAGGACATCGCCATCCTCACCGGTGGACAGGTCATCTCGGAAGAGGTTGGCCTCAAGCTCGAGAACGTCACCCTCGACCTGCTTGGTAGCGCCCGCAAGGTCGTCATTACCAAGGACGAGACCACGATCGTTGAGGGTGCCGGCGACGTCGAAGCCATCGCCGGTCGCGTTTCGCAGATCCGTGCCGAGATCGAGAACACCGACAGCGACTACGACCGCGAGAAGCTTCAGGAGCGCCTCGCCAAGCTTGCTGGCGGCGTTGCTGTCATCAAGGCCGGAGCCGCAACGGAGGTTGAGCTCAAGGAGCGCAAGCACCGCATCGAAGACGCAGTGCGTAACGCTAAGGCTGCCGTCGAAGAGGGCATCGTCGCCGGTGGTGGCGTTGCACTCATCCAGGCCGGCAAGACCGCATTCGAGGGCAAGGCAATTCTTGACCTCGTTGGCGACGAGGCAACCGGCGCGAACATCGTTCGCGTTGCCATCGACGCTCCGCTCAAGCAGATCGCACTCAACGCCGGCATGGAGCCGGGCGTTGTCGCCGACAAGGTGCGCAACCTGCCCGTCGGATGGGGCCTCAACGCCGCCACCGGCGAGTACGTCGACATGATCGCTGCCGGAATCAATGACCCGGTGAAGGTCACCCGTTCCGCGCTGCTGAACGCATCGTCGATCGCCGGACTGTTCCTCACCACCGAGGCCGTCGTTGCCGACAAGCCCGAGAAGAACTCGGCTCCGGCCGGCGACCCCTCGGGTGGCATGGACTTCTAAGTCCAGCCAGCTACGTAACATCAGCACGACATAGAAAGTGGGCGTCTCCTTCGGGAGGCGCCCACTTTCTATGTCTCCCGCCGCCGAGCCGTGAGTGTCAGGCCAATTTTCGCGAAAATACGTGCAAGACTCACGGCTCGGCGCTCACGCAGCGTGGAAACTCACGGCTCGCTCTCGAGCAGCTAACGGATGCCAGGCACCCCGATCTCGACGGACGTCCCGCGACCAGCAGCTACCGCGCGAACAGGCGGGTGTTGGCCTGCTCCGTCTCGGCGTACTGCTGCCCGGCTACGCTGAGCGCCTGGTTGAGCACGGTCAGGCTCTCCTCCAGCTGCTGGTGCATGCCGCGCCACTCGGCGAACGCCCCCTGAAAGGCGGCGGAGGCCTGGCCGGTCCAGAACCCCTCGAGACTGGTCAGCTGGGCGTTGAGATCGCCCACGTCTGCCTGCACTCGCGCGATGGTGCCGCGGGCGGTGCTCGCGGTGCTCTGCACCGCATCGCTGTCGACCTGGAAGCTCGTCATGGTGTGCCCTTCTCCTACATAACAGTGGTTGATGACTGTGAGCGTAGAAGACGGGCGGCAGCATCCGTTTGACGATCGCGGATCTGTGAGCGGATGCCGCCACCCGCGCCCGGGGGAGGAGTCGCTAGGGGATGACGGGCTGGGCGTGCTGCGGGGCGCTTGGTGTGCCGGCGAGCGGGAGCGAGACGCGGAAGGTGGCGCCGCCGCCGGGGGTTTCGACGACGTCGACGGTGCCGTTGTGGCTCGCGACGATCGCGGCGACGATCGCGAGGCCGAGGCCGCTGCCGCCGGTTTCGCGGGCGCGAGACGAATCGGCACGCCAGAAGCGCTGGAAGATCTTCTCCCGAATCTGCGGCGGAATGCCCTCGCCGTGGTCGATTACGGCGATGGAGGCCCGCTGGGTGTGCGGGGCGACCATCACTTCCAGCTCGATCGGGCTGTCCGAGGCG
The DNA here is from genome assembly GCF_002954245.1 of Cryobacterium aureum. Taxonomy (GTDB): domain Bacteria; phylum Actinomycetota; class Actinomycetes; order Actinomycetales; family Microbacteriaceae; genus Cryobacterium; species Cryobacterium aureum. The sequence continues at coordinate 119,499 of NZ_PPTG01000025.1, forward strand.
GTGAAGCGCATCGCATTGCCCATCAGGTTGGTGATGACCTGGCGAATCTTGTTCTCTTCGGCCATGACGACCGGCGGCAGTTGCGGCTCCACCGGCAGTACCGTCAGGTCGGCCTCGGGCAGAACGACTGCTCCCCGACGCGGTTTGCGGGTGCGCAGCCGGGCCAGGGTGGCGCCGGCGAAGGCGATGGCTCCGGTCGGCGTGCCGGTTCCCGACGGCCGGGTGATGCCGCCGGTGGTGAGGCTCTCCAACGAGTCGTTTTCGAGCGGCACAATTTCGCCGGAGTCGCCGTCAACCTGCCCGTCGAGGTCGCCATCGAGCGGCCCGAGAACAGCCGGGGGAGTGAGCACGGTGACCTGGCGACCCGGGGAGCTCGCCATGGCGTCGAGCGCGGCGTCGCGGGCGAGCGGCACGAGGTTGACCGGGGTCAGCGCGAGCGGCTTGGTCTCGTCGAGGCGGGCCAGTTCGAGCAGGTCTTCGACCAGGCCGCCCATGCGGATGGCCTCTTTTTCGATGCGTTCCATGGCCTGGGCGACATCTTCGGGGGTTTGCAACGCGCCCATGCGGTACAGCTCGGCGTAGCCGCGCACCGAGACCAGCGGGGTACGCAGCTCGTGGCTCGCGTCGCCGACGAAGCGGCGCATCTGGTCGATGGTGCGGGCGCGGTCTTTGAAGGCGCGGTCGATGCGGCTGAGCATGATGTTGAGTGAGCGATTGAGTCGCCCGACCTCGGTATTCGGGGTGGCGCCGCCGAGTCGCTGGCTGAAATCGCCGTCAGCGATGGCCGCGGCGGTTTGTTCCGCCTCACGCAGCGGCACGAAGGTGGTCGTGACGAGCACCCGAGTGAGCATGGCCCCGATCAACACGACCCCGGCGCCGAAGCCCAGAAAGATCGTGAGGTAGGTGGCCATGGTGTTCTCAGTCGGCCGCAGTGATACGGCCATGACGAGGGTGCCGTAGGTTCCCGTGGGGCTGATCACGACGGGAACCATAATGGCGTGGAACTCGGTGTCGTGGGCGGCGTCCCACAGGGTCTGGATCTGTCCGTCGAGCTGCGACACCCGTTTCAGGTCGAGCGGCATGCCGACCACCGGCAGTTCAGCGTGGTCGCGTTCCTGCCACGTGCGGGTGATCAGGGCGCCGTCCTGGTCGTACAAGGCCACGAAGTAGTCCGAGGCGACGCCCTCGGTGTCCCCCTGCGAGAACACGCTCGACGAATAGCCACTGAGCGCGGTCTGCGTGTCGACCTGCAGCTGCGTGTCGACCTGGGTCACCACATACTGTTTGAGCATGGCCATGGTGCCGATACCCGAAACGAGCAGGCCGAGCGTGAGCATCAGCACCGTGACACCGGTGATCTTGGAACGGAGGGAGATGCTGCTCCACCGTCTCGACAGGGTTTCGTGCATTAGTAGCTGTAGTCTACGAAAGCTCGCTGTGCCTAAGCCCCATGGATCATGCCTTGGCAGCCTTCAGCATGTAACCGAAGCCGCGCTTGGTCTGGATCAGCGGTTCGCTGGAGTGCACGTCGACCTTGCGACGCAGGTAGGAGATATAGCTCTCCACGATCCCGGCGTCACCGTTGAAGTCGTACTCCCAGACGTGGTCGAGGATCTGCGCCTTCGACAGCACCCGGTTGGGGTTGAGCATGAGGTAGCGCAGCAGCTTGAACTCGGTTGGGCTCAGCTCGATGGCCTCGGTGCCCACGAGAACCTCGTGGGTGTCCTGGTCCATGGTGAGCTCCCCGGCGCGAATCACGGCATCTTCGTCGGCGTGCATGGTGCGACGCAGGATGGCCTTGATGCGGGCGACAATCTCGTCGAGGCTGAACGGCTTGGTCACGTAGTCATCGCCGCCGACGGTGAGACCGGTGATCTTGTCCTCGGTGTCGTCTTTGGCAGTGAGAAAGAGGATCGGGGCGGTGTAACCGGCCGAACGCAGACGCTTGGTGACCCCGAAACCGTTCATGTCGGGGAGCATGACGTCGAGAATGATGAGGTCTGGTTCCTCCTCAAGCACGGCGGAGATGGCCTGCGCCCCATTGCCAACGGCGCGCACGGCGAAGCCGGCGAAACGGAGGCTGGTGGTGAGGAGGTCGCGGATATTGGGTTCGTCATCGACGATAAGGATGCGGGGGCCGTCAGTCATGCCCCTAGTATCTGCGCGTTAGCTGGGGCTTTGCTGAAAGTGAACGGTGCGTGTTGGGATCGGCCGCCGATAACAGGTGTGCAGCCCGAATTACCGACATGATGGAAGAACCAGTCGACTGTTTCAATCTGAGGACCGCTATGACCCGCACGAGAATCGGCTCCGGCACAGACGTGGCGATGCCTCAGCTGGATGCCCCGCGCCGATTTATCGGCGGCCGCACCTTCGACTTCGATCGCGAGGTGGCCGTGATGGCCATCATCAATCGCACCCCGGACTCGTTCTATGACCAGGGCGCAACGTTCGCTCTCGACGCATCCGTTGTGGCGGCCCATCAGGCTATTGCAGACGGGGCCGACTGGATCGATATCGGCGGTGCCAAGTTCGCGCCCGGGCCGGCGGTGCCAATCGAGCAGGAGATCGACCGGGTGGTTCCGGTCGTCGAAGCACTGCGCGGCTCCGGCGTCGTGATCTCGGTAGATACTTTTCACCCAGCCGTCGCCGCCGCAAGCATCGCCGCCGGTGCCCACGTGATCAACGACACGACCGGTGTGCACGACCCGGCCATGGCCGACGTCGTCGCCTCCAGTACTGCCACCCTGGTGATCACGCACAGCCTGGCCGCCCCGCGGATGCCCTACCCGGCGCCGCACTACGACGATGTCGTGGCCGAGGTCAGTGCGTTTCTGCTCGCTCGGGTGGAGCGGGCCATCGGGCGCGGGGTACCGCAAGAGCGGATCATCATCGACCCGGGCCACGACCTCAACAAGACCACCCGGCATTCGCTCGAACTGACCCGGCGGCTCGGTGAGATCACCGGGCTCGGTCTGCCCACCCTCGTTGCCGTCTCCAACAAGGACTTCGTGGGGGAGAGCCTCGACCGTGCGCGCGGCGAGCGGGTCGAGGGATCGCTGGCGGCCATGACGGTCTGCATTTTGCAGGGTGCACGGATCGTGCGCATGCACAACGTGCGGGCCGCCGTCGACGCCGTGCGCATGACCGAGGCGATCCTCGGGTTTCGCCAGCCCGCCTACGAGCGTCACAACCTCGTCTGATGCGCGCCAAACTGCCGCCACGGGCCGAACTCCTCGAGCACTACCGGGTGACCGATCGGTCCCATCCGCGAGTGCGGATGAATTTCATCACGAGCCTTGACGGTGCCGCCACGGTTGACGGCCTCAGTGGCGGCCTGGGCAATGCGGACGACAAGCTGGTCTTCGACACCCTGCGGCTGCTCACCGATGTGATCCTGGTCGGCGCCGGAACGGTGCGCGCCGAGGGTTATGGTGCTATTCAATTTTCAGCGGATGACGCGGCTTGGCGCGTGCAGGCGGGCCTGGCCGCCCAGCCCCCGCTGGCCGTCCTGTCGGGGCGGCTGGCTCTGGACCCGGCGCATCCGCTTTTCACGGAAGCGGCGACCCGACCCATTGTGCTGACCCATGGCGCCTCGCCGGCCGGCCGGCGGGCCGCGCTCGCCGAGGTGGCCGACGTGATCGTCTGTGGCGACGAGCAGGTAGACCCGCGCCGGGTTGTGGTCGCGCTCGCCGAGCGCGGCCTGCCCCAGATCCTGTGCGAGGGCGGTCCGCACCTGTTCGCCTCGCTCATCGCGGCGGACTGCGTCGACGAGCTGTGCCTGAGCCTCAGCCCGGTGCTTGAGGGCGGTCTCGCCGGGCGCATCGCCATCGGCGCCACTGCTGCAACCCGCGCCATGGAGCTGGGGCACGTGCTGCGCGCCGGCGACATGCTCTTTCTGCGCTACGCCCGCCGACAATCCTGACTCAGGCCGGCGGTATCCGCTGGGCCACCTTACGTCCCTGGGCCCAGTTTATAAGCTGCGCCCAGGGACGGGGCCCGGGCCCCGTCCGTAGTGACGGGGTCAGATTGCCACGGACTGGGCTTCGAGGCTCTGGGCGTCGAGGATCGTGTAGCTGTAGCCCTGCTCGGCCAGGAAACGCTGGCGGTTCTGGGCGAAATCCTGGTCGACGGTGTCGCGGGCGACGAGGGTGTAGAAGTTCGCCGACAGGCCGGACTCCTTCGGGCGCAGCAAGCGGCCGAGTCGCTGGGCCTCCTCCTGGCGGGAGCCGAACGAACCCGACACCTGGATGGCCACGGTCGCCTCGGGCAGGTCGACCGAGAAATTGGCAACCTTCGACACCACGAGCACCTTGACCTCGCCCACCCGGAACGCCTGGTACAGCCGTTCGCGTTCGTCGATCGGCGTGGCGCCGGTGAGCTGCGGGGCGTTCAAGACCTCGGCGAGTTCGTCGATCTGGTCGAGGTACTGGCCGATCACCAGGATGCGTTCGCCCTCGTGCTTTTTGATCAGCGCCTGCACCACGCCGAGTTTGGCCGGTGCGGTCGCGGCCATGCGATAACGCTCATCGTCGGCCGCAGCGGCGTAACTGAGCCGCTCGGACTGCGGCAGGTCGATGCGTACCTCGTAGCAGTTGGCCGGGGAGATGAAGCCCTGGGCCTCGATCTCCTTCCACGGGGCGTCGAAGCGCTTCGGGCCGATCAGGCTGAACACGTCGCCCTCGCGGCCGTCCTCACGCACGAGCGTGGCGGTGAGGCCGAGGCGGCGGCGGGCCTGCAGCTCGGCGGTGAGCTTGAACACCGGCGCGGGCAGCAGGTGCACCTCGTCGTAGATCACCAGTCCCCAGTCCATAGCGTCGAGCAGCTCGAGGTGGGCGTACTCGCCCTTACGCTTCGCGGTGAGGATTTGGTAGGTCGCAATGGTGACCGGCTTGACCTCTTTCACCTGGCCGGAGTACTCGCCGATCTCGTCGGCGGTGAGGGTGGTGCGCTTGAGCAACTCGTCACGCCACTGGCGGGCTGACACCGTGTTGGTCACGAGAATGAGCGTGTTCGTCTTCGCGGTGGCCATGGCTCCCGCGCCGACGAGGGTCTTGCCGGCGCCGCACGGCAGTACGACCACGCCGCTGCCGCCGTCGAAGAAGCTCGCGACGGCCTTGTTCTGATAGTCGCGCAGCGCCCAGCCGTCCTCCTTCAAAGCGATGTCGTGCGGGGTCCCTGGGGTGTATCCGGCGAGGTCCTCGGCGGGCCAGCCGAGTTTCACCAGCTCCTGCTTGAGCTGGCCGCGAGCCCACGGCCCAACCAGGTACGACTCCGGTGACGGATGCCCGATCAACAGTGGCGCGATTCGCTTGGCTCCGGCGATTTCGGTGAGCACTGCCTGGTCACTGCTGTGCAGCACGAGCGCGCCCTCAGAGTCGCGCTCGATGACGAGTCGGCCGTAGCGCCCGACGGTCTCGGTGATGTCCACGCTGACTGTCTGCGGTATGGCGAATTTGGAATATTTCTCGAGCGTCGCGAGCATGTCGGACGCATCGTGCCCGGCTGCACGGGCATTCCACAGGCCGAGCCGCGTAATGCGGTAGGTGTGGATGTGTTCGGGCGCGCGTTCCAGCTCGGCGAAAACGGCGAGGTCGTGACGAGCATCCTCGGCAAGAGGGTGGGCGACTTCGAGCAACACCGTGCGGTCACTTTGGACAATCAGGGGGCCATCAGACATAGCGCTCAATCCTACTCTCGTCCTTCCGCGGTCCTGTCCAGTGGATGCCATCGCGCACGCACTCATGACTCTCGTCTGTCTGTGGTCCTGTCCAGCGGCCAGCAGCAGCGCGGCCGTCAGGGGGCAGGGGTAATGCTGAGGATGCTCTTCAGCGGCAAGGTGCGCTCGATATCGGCGCGGCGGTCCCTAGCCCGAAAGCGTCCGTTGCTGACGCTAGCCGGTTCGAGCAGGTAGTCCACCACCGCGCCACCCGGCATCGCAATGCTGACCAGGATGGTCTGCTTGGCCTTGATGGCGGTGTCGAGTTGGCGGGCGAGCCAGGCATCCGCTACGGACACGCCGCTTTCGGCGCCGAGCCGCAGTTTCTGGACCAGGTTGAGGGCAGCATCGACAGTTGGCGTCAGCGTGACGTGCGCGATCTGGTGGCGGCGAAGGTGCACGATCTCGCCGAGGTCATCTTCGGCGGCGACCGGATACCGCGCGTCGCTGAGCGCCCAGAACACGGCGTCACCGGCGAAGCGACTGAGCAAGTGTTCGTTGTCTCCGGCGCGCACGAGCGCGAGCGGCGCGAGAGTCTGGTCGACGGCGATGGTGCCGAGCAGCGCGGCATCCGCTGACCTGACATAGCTCAGAAAAACTGTCTCATCTCCGGGCGCAGCGACCGGGGCGTTCGGCACGCCACTAAGGTCTCCGACTCGCACCCGACCGTACCGCGAGGCCGACTCGTTGATGAGGTAGTCGACCGGCTGGGGAATGCCGGTGAGCGATATCGCCGCGAGAAAGGCCAGCAGCGAGTCGGCGTTCTCGCCTGCGGCCAGGGCGCGATTGACGGATGCCGCGGTGATGCGGTAACTCGACGCCAGCTCTCGGCTTTCCACGTCGGCCATCCCGCGCAGCCGGGAGTCGATGGACGGTGCGAGCGGACCCGGCGCGACGATCGAGAGGTCGTGCTGCAGATAGACGGCGCCGACCTCGGCTGGCAGTGCGGTCGCCATGGTGTCCACGGCCGCCTGGAGGTCGCCGCGCAGCACGCTCGCGCCGGCCGTACTGGTGGTGTCATGGGCGGTGATGCCGAGCAACTCGGCGTCGCGGGCGAACTCGGTGAGCTGGGCGAGCATCCACTCGCCACCGGCCGGATACAGCCAAACGATGAACGCGGTGAGGCCGTCACCCCAGAGCAGCCCGGCCTGACGCGGCAGGATATCGGCTACGATCGGCGGGAGCGCCGCCTGCCAGGCCGCGGCCAGAGCCGCCCAGCGTGCGGTCGTACGCTCGAGCAGCCAGGCTTCGCCGGCCTCTGTCTCCATCCAATAACCGTTCGAGCGGGCGAGCAGGTCGGCCCGGGATGCCAAGGCCAGGATGGGGGCCACCAGATCGACGTCGACCGTCATTACGGCGGCCAGGCGTTTGGTGTCGGGCAGGCCGAGGCCGCCCCGGCTGAGCTGCCGGGCGGGCTCGCGGCTCAGCTCGTTGACCAGCTCGGCGATCGATGACACGACCGCGAAGGCGCGTTCGGCGGCGAGCTGGTCAATGAAGGCGAGCTCGCTGTCTGGCATTGCGGCGAGGGACGCCGGAGGCAGGGCGACGGCGAGGTCGGCGGCAGCAGGTAGACCCTGGGCCGGCCAGTGCGCCAGATGAGACGCGACGGCGTCGTAAGGAATGCAGCATCCGTCGGTGTGATCGGCGAGGAGCAGGGCGTGCAGGGCGTCGACCCGGCGGGTGACGTCGGTCAGCGTGACCTCGGTCGAACCCAATTCGCCCAGTCGGCTGGTCACGGCCTGCAGGGTGGGTACGGAATTGCTGCTCGTGAGCTGTGCGGCCACGGCCAGAACAGCGAGCGTCCCTCGGTCGAGGTGGCCCAAGGCTAGTTGCACATTGCCCGGGTCAAGCAGGGCTTCGGCCAGATCGAAGAAGTCACGGATGCCGCTCGCAGAAACGCCGCGCACCCCGATAACATGCCGCAGCTCGGCATCGGGCATGGCCCGAAGTCTCGATGCGAGGCCGAGCATTACTCGCGGTCTCGTCGAGCTTCGCGACTGCGGCGCACTCCCACAGAAATCATGAGCGCGATGATGAGCACGAACCCGACCGGCAGACCGAAGCGCAGCAGAATGAAGATCGGCGGCCAAATACCACGGCTGAATCCGTCATTGGCGCCGACGCCCATGGCGGTCGCGATGATCACCGCGAGGAACGCCAGAATTGACAGCCCCACCACGCTCGCCACCATATAGGCGAGAACCCGCTCAAGCCGGCTGACGGGATGTGGAGTTTGATTGGTCACCCACTAAGGATACGGGCACGCCGGTGCCACAACCGAATATGCTGGGTTCACACCCCGCGCTCTTTTGTGCGCCCAAAACTCAGTGAGGTTCAGATGCCCACCGGCAAGGTCAAGTTTTACGACGAAGAGAAAGGCTTTGGCTTCATCACATCCGATGACGGTCAAGAGGTCTTTCTCCACGCTTCCGCCCTGCCCTCCGGCGTAACCGTCAAGGCCGGCGCGAAGCTCGAATTCGGTATCGCCGACGGCAAACGCGGCGCCCAGGCGCTCTCGGTACGAGTGATCGAGGCACCGCCGAGCCTGAGCAAGTTCAACCGCAAGCCGGCCGACGATATGGCCATCATCGTGGAAGACCTCGTGAAGCTGCTCGATGGTATCGGCACCAACCTCAAGCGCGGACGCTACCCCGAGTCGAGCCACAGCAAGAAGATCGCGGCGATGCTGCGCAAGGTTGCCGAGGAACTGGATGCCTGAGCTGACCGACGCACAGCCCACCCGGCCGACCGACGCCACCCTGCTCGCGGCCGTTGAGCTGGCGCGCGCGGCGCTGCTGGAGATCACCACCGACGACACCATTGGCGAGGTCATCGGCCACATTGACGAGGGTGACCTCGTGGTGTCGTTGCTGTTCGACTGCCTGATGACCGGCTACCCGGGCTGGCGCTGGACCGTCAGCCTCGCGCGGGTCGACGAGAACTCTGAGCCGAAGGTGCTCGAAACGGAGCTCACGCCCGGCGATGACTCGCTGCTCGCGCCCGAGTGGGTGCCGTGGTCGGATCGCCTCCTCGACGATGACGCGGATGCTGACGACACCGACGACGACGAGTCTGACGATGACGAAGACGAGTCGGATGACGACTCGGACGAGGACGCAGAGGCGCTCGACGACGACGCGGATGATTCCCTCGACGCGCTCGACGGCATCGACTTCGACGAGGCGCTAGCGGCGGCGGAACTGAACCCAGGCGAGACCGACGAGGCCGAGGCCGACACCGATCACAGTGCACCACAGCCACCAACCCGCTCCCGGCGCGCTCGCCGACCCTGAGTCTGACGCTGTCGGCGCCGTTACCTCAACGACGAGGGCGGCGCCGAGCGCGACCAGCCACAGCAGGGTACCGACGAACAGCGCCTTGCGGGCATCCGTTCGGGCGGGCAGCGGATCGGGCCGACGCTCGCTGTCTTTCAACCAGAGACGCATGCCCGATCCTTCCCTTCGCTAGTTCTCGAGGTGTCCGACGACGTGCTCGATGGACGCCACGAGCTTCTTGACGTCCTCAGGGTCGATCGCAGTGAAGGTCGCGATGCGCAGCTGGTTGCGGCCGAGTTTGCGGTACGGCTCGGTGTCGACGATGCCGTTGGCGCGCAACGTCTTGCTGATGGCTGACGCGTCGATGGCGTCGTCGAAGTCGATCGTGACGACAACCTGTGAGCGGTGTGTCGGGTCGGCCACGAACGGGGTCGCGTAGTCGACGCCGGCTGCCCAGTCATACAAAACGGACGACGATGCCTGCGTTCGTGCCGACGCCCACGTCAGTCCGCCGCTCTGGTTGATCCAGTCGATCTGGTTTTCCATCAGCAGCAGCGTGCTGAGGGCCGGCGTGTTCAGCGTCTGGTTCAGGCGCGAGTTGTCGACGGCGTTCTTGAGGCTGAGGAACTCGGGAATGTACCGGCCGCTCGCATTGATGCGTTCAACGCGCTCGAGGGCGGCGGGGGAGAACAGGGCAATCCACAGGCCACCGTCGGAGGCGAGGTTTTTCTGCGGGGCGAAGTAGTAGACATCCGCTTGGCTCGCGTCGAAGTCGATGCCGGCGGCGGCGCTCGTGGCGTCGATGACGGTGAGGGCGCCGGCATCGCCGTCGACCCGGGTAACCGAGGCCATGACGCCGGTTGAGGTTTCATTCTGGGGCCAGGCGTAGACGTCGATGCCATCGCGCACGACGAAGTCGCTGCGTGAACCGGTACCGGCCTTGATCACGTCGGGGGCTTCGAGCCACGGGGCAGCGGCGGCTTTGGCGAACTTGCCGCCGAATTCCCCGAAGACCAGGTTTTGCGCGCGGTTTTCGATGAGGGAGAAGGCTGCGGCGTCCCAAAAGGCGGTCGAGCCGCCGTTGCCGAGCACAACTTCATAGCCGTCGGGAATGCGGAACAATTCGCCGAGGCCGCCGCGCACGCGACCGACGAGGTCTTTCACGGGTGCCTGGCGGTGCGAGGTGCCGAGCACTCCGGTGCCGAATCCGAGCAGGTGATCCAGCTGTTCGCGACGGATTTTCGATGGACCGCAGCCGAATCGTCCGTCGAGGGGGAGCAGATCGGTGGGTATTAGTAGGTCGGCCATACGGCGATTCTAGTTGCCCAGCCGCGGGCGGGTAGGCTTGTGACGCTGTGTGGGTCCGGCCGGGGCCGCCAACGAAGCACCTTTCACTTCTTGATGAACGGTGCGCGCACGAGCCGAATGAAGGGCTGCGGATGAGCGATCTGATCGACACCACCGAAATGTATCTCCGCACGATCCTCGACCTGGAGGAAGAACAGATCGTGCCCCTGCGGGCACGCATCTCCGAGCGTCTCGGACACTCCGGCCCGACCGTGTCGCAGACCGTCGCGCGCATGGAACGTGACGGCCTCGTCATCGTGTCCGGCGATCGGCACCTCGAACTGACCCCGACCGGCCGCAGCAAGGCGGTGCACGTGATGCGCAAGCATCGCCTGGCCGAACGCCTACTCAGCGACGTGATCGGACTCGAGTGGGAGTTCGTGCACGACGAAGCCTGCCGCTGGGAACACGTGATGAGCGAGCAGGTCGAACGCAAGATTCTGGAAATGCTGGGTCATCCGACCGAGTCCCCATACGGCAACCCGATTCCGGGCCTCGACGAACTCGGTGATTCCCCGGCGGTCGCCTTCATGGCGGGCGTGACCAACGTGCTGTCGGTGGTGGCGAGTTCGACCGTGCCGGTGACCGCGGTCATCCGTCGTCTCGGTGAACCCGTGCAGTTCGATCCGGAGTTGCTGCTGCAGCTCAAGCAGAGCGGCGTGATGCCCGGCGCGACCGGGGTGTTTTCGACCGCCGGATCGTACGTTCTAGTACAGGTCGAAGGTTTTGGTGCCGGATTAGAACTGCCCAACGAGGTTGCCGGACACGTTTTCGTGACCACGCCGACCGGCTATAGCCCGGTCGCTCACTGACATCGCGCGGGGTTCGCAGCTCGGCGAATCAAGCCAGTCGTCTCGACCTGTTGGCCGGTCCGTTACCAATCCGTTAGAAAAGTGCCGTTTCAGGGTGACAAATGGGCAAGCGTCTTGTAGCCTCGGGGATGTCCCACAGACCAGAAACGGTCGAAGGACTCTTGTCAAGACGCCTGCTCGCCCGTCTCTTGACTAGGAACACACCCGCGATTAGCGAAGTGGACGGGACAACGACCTAGTGTTGTCGAGGCGCCGGAGGTTGAAACTTTGGCTGCATTAGGAACGAGAAGGTCCAAACGCGGGCTGAGCCGAGCATCCGATTCCCTGGAAAAAGTGGAATCGTCGGCACACTCCCACCGGGCACTGCCGCGCGCGACCCCGAAGAAGCGCCGTGGCGGCATCGCCAACATCGTTGTCATGACCCTCGCTACCGGCCTGGTTGCCACAATGGCTCTCCCTGCATATGCCTTCGCTCCCGGTTCGAAGGACGCCTCCTTCAAAGCCACCGAGTCCACGGAGATGTCCAAGGCGCAGGCGCAGGCCGTTGAAGTGGATGCCCAAGCCGCCACAGTGAGCGTCGCTCGCGAAGGATTCACCGCGACCACCCCCGAAGAACTTGCCGCAGCCGTTGCTGCCGCCGCCGCGGAAACCCGCCGTGTTGAGGTCGCCGCGCAGATGACCTCCTACGCCGCGAGCTACTCCGGACCGAGCGTTGCCGACTTCCTGGCTGACCCGACCTACCCGAATTTTGATCTCGCATCCGTTTTCAATGTGGCCTCGCAGTATCAGGGCACACCGTATGTTTACGGTGGAGCCACCCCGGCCGGCTTCGACTGCTCCGGCTTCATTATGTACGTCTACGCGCAGTTCGGCATCAGCCTGCCGCACTCCTCGGTGGGCCAGGCAGCAGCCGGAACGAAGATCTCCATCGAAGACGCCGTACCCGGCGACCTCGTGATCATGGACGGCCACGACGGCTTCTACGCGGGCAACGGAAACATTCTGCACGCGCCGTACACCGGCCAATCTGTACGGATCCAGCCCATCTGGACCAGCGACTACTACATCGTGCGGATTGGCATCTGATTCGCCTCCCGGCGGTGAACACTCGGTAACAGCTCACACAAATGGCGCATTCAGGTTCACCTGATGCGCCATTTGTGGGTTAACCTAGTGCCCTGATGTAGTTTGTAGGGCCGTAAGGAGAGCCAATGCATGAGCGACGCACTATCCACACCATGGATGTGCGCGGTCGCGAGTGCTTTCGGCATAGTTGTCAGAGCGAGAAGAGCTGCGTGAGCAGCCAGAAGGCGTTGTCATTGTGACGGCGCCTTTTTTTGTAATATTTTTCGCCCTGCCACGCTCCTGTTCTTTACGCATCGGATGTAGTTCGAATGGCTGGAAGCCGTCCAGCCTCCTTCGAAAGGGAGCGCATGCGCACACTGGTACTCAATGCGGGGTATGAGCCCCTCGCCGTCGTCTCGTTCAAACGAGCGCTCATTCTGGTGATGAACCAGAAGGCGACGATCGTACAGTCCGATCAAAACCACCCCGTCTTTGCGGCCTCGGGCTCGTGGGATCGCCCGAGCGTCATTCTGCTCACCCGATACGTGCGCATCCCCATGTCGCGCCTGGTTCCGGTGAGTCGCCGCGGGGTTTTGCGCCGCGACGAGCACCGGTGTTGCTACTGCGGCAAGTCGGCTGCCACGATCGACCACGTGCTGCCGCGGTCGCGCGGTGGCCGCGACACCTGGGACAATCTCGCCGCCTGCTGCCTGCGCTGCAATAACCTCAAAAGCGACCACACCCCGGCCGAAATGGGCTGGGAGCTGCGATTCACCCCACGGATGCCGCAGGGCACGACCTGGATCGTGCGCGGCGTCGAACGGCCCGAGCAGGAATGGGACGCCTACCTAGCTCCGGCCGCGTAGCTGCGCGTCTGTTTCTTGGCTGGCGATCGGCCTGGGCGCATGATCGATGATGCGTCCAGCGAGCAAACTCGCGCCCAGCCGCCGCGGGGCACTACAGAAGGAGGACCGACATGAGAATCGCGATTACGAGCGTGTTCGTGGACGACCAGGCGAAGGCGCTGCGGTTCTACACGGAGGTGCTGGGCTTTGTGAAGAAGCACGACGTGCCGCTCGGCGGCACCGATCGGTGGCTGACCGTTGTGTCCCCAGAATCCCCGGACGGCATCGAGCTGCTGCTCGAGCCCAGCGGTCACCCGGCTGCCAAGTCGTTCACAGACGCCCTATTTGCTGACGGAATCCCGTTCACGCAGTTTGCTGTCGACGACGTTGAGACGGAGTACGAGCGGCTTCTCGGCCATGGCGTGCGCTTCGCCCAGGAGCCCACTGTCATGGGCCCGGTGACCACTGCGGTTCTTGATGACACCTGCGGCAACCTCATTCAGATTGTGCACATGGCCAGGTAGCGAAGTCGAAGGGGAACTGGCCGGGTGGAGTGTGCCTTCGCGAGGTGAGGGGACCGCAGTGCGCTGTCGGCGATCGCGCTGGTCGGGCGAGCCGACCGGCGGGACCGGCTAAACTTGCGGGACCAGCCTCTGTAGCTCAGTGGAAGAGCAATTCCGTCCTAAGGAAATGGCCGGGGGTTCGAATCCCTCCAGGGGCACCATACTATAAGGCCCTGCATCCCTTGTAAACACTGGGCTGTAGGGTTTTTGTCTTCTCAGGAATGGCCGTTTGCCCACATTTTGCCCACACTTCAAAAAATTTCGGTGTGATCTGAAGCAGCTGAAACGGCTCAATTCTGGCATTTCAGCTTGCCAAGGCGACGCCGCGCCAGTGGTTTGGAGGCCGCGTAGCCCTTGGGGGAGCCGATGACGATGTGGCGGCCGACGCGCACGGCATTCGTTTGCACGAGCACCCGCCGTTGCGCCAGGTCGAGGCTGTTCACGTGCAGTCCGACCGCTTCGCCCCAGCGCAGGCCGGTGTAGGCGAGCAGAAGCACCAGCGTTGCATTGTGGCGGGATTCGTCGGCCAGAATCTGCACCTGCGCGTGAGTGAGGTCATGCCGCTGTTTACCGACCTTGCGGGGTAGGTTTACGCCGCGCGCCGGGTTGGACGGTAGCCGGCGGTCGCGTACGAACGCCGCCACATAATACCGAAAGTCACAGGTCACGGCCCGAGGCGGAGCGAAGCGGTCGCCTGTGGCGCGACAGGGGCTCGGACGTTTTCCGATCCCGTCAGGTTTCTGGAAGCCAAATGGTTACGCGTACCCCTTCGTCGGGGAGATGCAGCACTTCGTAGCGGCGGGCAATGGTCCCGCCGTCTTGGGTGCGTAGGTGCTTGAGCGAGGCTCGTCGGCGCTCGACGATGTGCCCGTCCCACCACTCCCCGAATAGCGGGCTCTGCTCGCGTAGCTCAGCGACAAGCGCCTGCAACTCGGTGTCGTGAAGGTTGTCGGCGTTGGCCCCGCGGAGGTGGGCGACGGCTCCGCGCGCAACTTCCTCCCATTCGACGAAGATCTCGCGCGCCCGATCTTCAGTCATGAGGTACCGACAGGTATTTCGCTCCCCGGGCGGGAGATCGGCAAATCCGTCGTAGAGCGCCAGGCCCTCAGGATTCGCCGCGACCATGTTGCTCAGCCGGTCGAGTGCGTAGGCGGGGTTCGGCCGGACGGCCTCGACCAGAGCCGCCATGCGTTGGCCGAGTATGAACTCATCTCCGCGCGCGCTCCGGGGAGGCGAGGTAGCCGCGCGGAGACGGTAGAGATGCTCGCTGGCATCGACGCCTAGCTGGAGCGCGCGCGCGAGCGCATCTAGCACCGCGTCACTGGGACGTGTTTCTCGTCCTTGCTCAAGGCGCGTGTAATAGTCGACGCTGATGCCCGACGCGGTCGCCACTTCTTCGCGGCGCAATCCGGCTACCCGGCGGCGGTTCGCACCGGCGTTCGTCAGAGGCTCCAGTTCTGCGTCGCTTCGCCGTGCCCGAAGGAATTCGCCAAGCTCATTGTGCATCAGTCGGTCTCCTCTGCATTCGCCAACAAGGGTGCGGCGCTCCTAGGAAGATTACGGCCTTCTCTCTCCCCGGTTGGCTGGCCAAGCTGAGACTGATGAGACCCGACAAGCTGAAGGAGCTTCCATGACGATCTACACGCATGGTTACCACGATTCCGTTCTCCGATCGCACCGTTCTCGCACGGCAGAGAACTCCGCCGCTTACCTGCTCCCGCTGCTCAAGCCCACGGACCATCTGCTTGACATCGGCGCCGGGGCCGGAACGATCACGGCCGATCTCGCCGGCTTGGTCGCGCGCGTCACCGCGACCGAGATCGGCACCGACGAGCTCGATCTGACCCGGGTGACAGCGAACGAGCGAGGCGTGACCAATATCGATTTTTCGCCAGCAAACATCCACGCTCTTGAGTTCGACAACGCCACCTTCAACGTAGCCCACGCGCATCAAGTGCTGCAGCACGTCGCCGACCCCGTGCAAGCATTGCGCGAGATGGCGCGGGTGACCAAGCCTGGCGGCATCGTGGCGGTGCGCGACAGCGATTACGCCGGCTTCTGCTGGTGGCCGCAGATCCCGGCCCTAGATACGTGGCTTGAGCTGTATCGCGCCGCCGCGCGAGCCAACGGTGGTGAGCCAGACGCTGGACGCCGCTTACTTTCGTGGGCTCACGCCGCTGGGCTCGAGGAAGTCACCGCTACCTCGAGCACCTGGTGCTACTCCACTCCCGCAGAGAGAGCCTGGTGGGGAGGCATGTGGGCCGACCGCATCCTCGACTCGGCGATTGCAGGGCAACTCATCGAATCGGGACTAGCGACGTCAGAAGATCTCCAGGAGATCAGCGACGCGTGGAAAGAGTGGGCCGCAAGCAAAGACGGCTGGATCTCTATCCTCCACGGCGAACTGATCTACCGTGTGATCCCCACCGCATACTGAGCCGTCGCACCGCGACCCTTTGATTCCAAAATCATCGTCGCGCGCCGCGAGGTGACATTCAGCGCTGAGCGAAACGGCCAGATATTGCGGCGATTCTCAGATGGGTTGCAAGACAATTTCCGCACTGGCGTCCGTTCCTGTCCTAGAGGGCACCACCGTGCGCAGAGACACCCGGATAAGGAAAAGTTCAGCCAGCCCTGCGACCGCGGCGCAGACCTGACGTGTCGCGTAACCTCGATGTCTTGTAACCCATGGGATATGAGACATAACACCCGCTTGACGGAGTCGTGGGTCCGATTAAATTTGCTCGAAATTCGAAGGCCCATCCGCCGAAGGGGAGGGGCGCTGCTGTGATTCAAGGTGCGGAAGACCGGTTGTGGTACGCCAACTTCATCACGATCAGCCCGCTCGCCTCACGGCTCGGGCTGATTTTCTTTGCTGGGGAGACTCATGGCGGAGTACATGAAGAAGTGGTTATCGGTCGACGAGCAGGTAGTTAAGCTCAAGGCCCGTGGCGTTGAGGTGGGGACCTGCGAGAGCTTCCGCGGGTTGCTGCGAGCCGTCGCGTACTACCGGCTCACGGGCTATCTCTATCCCTTCAGGGAGTCGCAACCTTTTCTGGATGACGCCGGACGGAACGAACGTTGTCCACGGTCGCCCAAGCGAGAGCAGTCGTGGCTGGACCCCTGTTTATCTGCAGTTTTGTTCCGACTCGTTGAGAGTGTCTTCCATGGAATCCCAACGGTCCTGCGTTTGTGCGGCTCCCGAAACGACCAACTTTGCCTGATCCTGCGCCTCGGTTTGGTCTTCCGCGTTGGATGAGGGGGCTACAACCAGATCACGGATGAGCTTGCATTCGTCGGCACCGAATAAGGAAGTTTGCGTGGACGTCTTCCACGCGGGACTGACATCGTCGACTCCTGCGGGAGACCACATTGATAGTCTTCGCTCGATGACGATCAGTTCGGCCGTCGCCTCGGGTGATTCCACCGTGTAAATGCTGCTGGCACGAAGAATCAGCACCTACACGCCGGTCGTCAGAGGGGCGGCGGCGCGGCGCAGGGTCTCCGCGCCCGCCAAATCGCCGACCACTCCGGCTTCCGTGAGGAGCGCTGCAGCCTCTGTTTCGGCAGCGACCCTTGCTGTGCTGGCGACGGTGGGTTCAGCGCTGGACACCACGGCGCCGGGTGTCGCGCAACCGGAAATCACGAGAAGGATTGTGAGAGAACCGACCCACGACCGCACAATATTTCTGATCGTCTTTCGATTCTATGTGCGACCGGCGACCAGACCGGGGCGAGGCTGCAGAGGCCTGCCCGGCACCGATCGCGGGGTCAGGAATCCACGGGGCGTTGCACCGTGATCGGTGACGTCTCCGGATCGGCCACGGCTGCGCAGGCGTCCTGCGCAACGTGATGCAACTCGTCATAGAGGTGAACGGCCGACTCTTCTTTCAGGCGCTCCCAGGTGGAGTTGGATACGTGTTTCATGGTTTAGCGCTCCGTTCGTGTCCCGACGGGATCAACGCCTATTATCCTGTGGCCCGGCAACGGGGATTGAGCACGTCACAGACGACCAGCGCCGCGCGTGGAAGCTTAGTGAAATCGCTCGGAAAGGCCGAAAAGGGTTTGTTGCAACTGCTGATCCGGGTGGAGGGGAAATTGGCGAGAGGATTGTGTTTGCGCGCATAGTCACCCGATCCGCAGCGCAAGATAATTCGGCTGGGACCGATGCGTGACGCCGTGCGAATTGGTCATGACCGCCGACTTCGCGCGCAGGCTCGTGAGATACGGCTCGTTGGAGACCTGGCCGTAGGAATGGTTCTCGAGCACAACGATCACGACGTGGGCGGGTCGCGGCGGAGTCGTGTCGAACGCGGCCTGCGGCTGGCCGGCGAAGAGGCCAACGCACAGCACCGCCAGCAGGGCAGCGAATGCGAATGCGCGTTTCATGAAGGCTTCGCACCCAAATGCTACGCCCCTGCGGGGCCGATGCGCGGGGTGACCCTGCTGCACCGTTCACCCGCGCGTTACCCGCGAGTTCTAGACTGGTACTTTCGCGGCGTGCGGTACTGCCACGACCTGAACGAGGAGTCGTGTGAGCGAGCACCAGCATAGCCAAGCGGGCGCCAGCGGGTACGCCCAATCTGTGCTCGCGGCGGGCCACCGGGCCAGGCCAGCCCGTACCCTGGCCGACATCCTTGCGGTAACCGCGGCGCAGCATCCGGATGCTTTGGCCCTCGAAGACGCGGCCGGCACGATCAGCTACCGCGGTCTGCTGCGGCGCGTGCAGGCGCAGGCCAACGCGCTGAGCCTGGCCGGTGTGCGCCGCGGCGACACCGTGGGCATCCGCATTCCCTCGGGCACCCGCGACCTGTACGTGTCCATTCTGGCCACCCTGTTCGTGGGGGCCGCCTATGTTCCGGTTGACGCCGACGACCCCGAGGAACGCGCCCGGCTGGTCTTCGCCGAGGCCCACGTGGTCGGTATCATCGGCGAGAGCAGCGTGTTCGCGCCGCGTGAGGGGCTCGACGTGCAGTCGCTGCGCTCTCGCCGCATTGAACAATTTGACGACCCGGCCCTGGTTTTTCCGAACGAGAACATTCCGACATCCGACGACGACGCCTGGGTCATCTTCACCTCCGGCTCGACCGGCGTGCCCAAGGGCGTTGCCGTCACGCACCGCTCAGCGGCCGCCTTCGTCGACGCCGAGGCCGGCTTGTTTCTGCAGGGCGAGCCGATCGGAACGGGAGACCGGGTGCTCGCCGGTCTGTCGGTAGCTTTTGACGCGAGCTGTGAGGAGATGTGGCTGGCCTGGCGTAACGGCGCCTGCCTGGTTCCGGCGCCACGCTCGCTGGTGCGCAGCGGCGCCGACCTGGGCCCGTGGCTGATCACTCATGGCATCACCGTCGTGTCGACCGTGCCGACCCTCGCCGCCCTGTGGCCGGAAGAATCGCTCGAAGCCGTGCGACTTCTCATCTTCGGCGGCGAAGCCTGCCCGCCCGAACTCGTCGCCCGCATCGCCACCCGCGGTCGTGAAGTCTGGAACACCTACGGCCCGACCGAGGCCACCGTCGTCGCCTGCGGCGCCCTCGTCGACGGCGTCGGCGAGATGCGCATCGGCCTGCCGCTCGACGGCTGGGACCTCGCAGTCGTCGACCCCGCCGGCCGTCGCGTCGCCGAGGGCGAGACCGGCGAACTCATCATCGGCGGCGTCGGCCTGGCCCGCTACCTCGACGCCGCGAAAGACGCCGAAAAGTACGCGCCGCACCCGCAGCTCGGCTGGGCACGCGCCTACCGCAGCGGCGACCTCGTACGCTTCGACCGGGCCGGGCTGGTGTTCGCCGGCCGCGCCGACGACCAGGTGAAACTCGGCGGCCGACGCATCGAACTCGGCGAAGTGGATGCCGCCCTCAGCGCTCTTCCCGGAGTGGCCGGCGGCGCCGCCGTGGTGCAGACCACCCCCGCCGGCAATCATGTTCTGGTCGGCTACATCGCGCTGTCCAACGCGAACGCTCCGTTCGACCGGCCGACCGCTCTAATCCGGCTGCGCGAAGTACTCCCCGCCGCGCTCGTGCCACTGCTCGCGATCGTTGACGCGCTGCCCACCCGCACCTCCGGCAAGGTCGACCGTGCAGCGCTGCCGTGGCCGCTTCCCGCCTCGGACGACGACGCGGCCGCGCTGTCCACGACGGCAGCGTGGCTGGCTGAGGCGTGGGCATCCATTTTGGGGGTGCCGGTGACCGGTCCCGACGACGATTTCTTTGCCCAGGGCGGCGGCTCGCTCTCGGCGGCGCAGTTCGTGTCGGCCGTGCGCGCCCGACACCCCGAAACCACCGTCGCCGACCTCTATGACCACCCTCGCATCGGATCGCTCGCCGAGGAGCTCGATGCGCGAACACCCGCCACGCCCACCGTGGTGCGGCAGGTGCTGCCGACACCGGCCCGCAGTCAGTTTGCCCAGACGGTGCTCGGCATTCCGTTGCACGTGCTGAGCGGCGCCCGCTGGCTGGTCTATCTGGCCATCATTAACAATCTGCTGGGCCTGAATGGTGCCAGCTTCGCCCCGACGCTGTCGTGGTGGTGGGTGGCGCTCGGGTTTGTGCTGTTCGTGACCCCGCCCGGCAAGATGCTCATCGCCGTGATTGCCTCAAGGCTGCTGCTGCACGACGTGATGCCGGGCAACTATCCGCGCGGCGGTTCGGTGCACCTGCGGCTGTGGCTGGCCGAGCAGATCGCGCTGCTCGTCGACGCCGCGAGCCTCGCCGGCGCGCCCTGGATCAGCTATTACGCCCGGGCCCTCGGCGCGGAGATCGGCCCCGACGTCGACCTGCACTCGCTGCCGCCGGTGACCGGATTGATGACCATCGGCGCCCAGGCCTCGATTGAACCCGAGGTCGACCTGGCCGGGCACTGGATCGACGGCGACGTGCTGCGCATCGGCCACCTGCACATTGGTGCGGATGCCCGCATCGGGTCCCGCAGCACCCTGCTCGGCGGCGCCCACGTGGGCAACGGCTCCGAGATTGAACCTGGTGCCGCCGTCTCGTCGCGGGTGCCGGCGGGGGAGCGGTGGGCCGGTTCCCCGGCGCGCCGGGTCGGGTCAGCTCGCCGACCGTGGCCGGCCGAACGCCCTGCAAGAGCCAGCCGCTGGCTCGGCGCCTTCGCTGCCGGGTCGGTCGCGATGACCGCCATCCCCACGATCGCCCTCGTGCTTGGCGCGATCATCGTGGGCGCCGTCGTCGGGCACGCCGACACCCTCGGCGCGGCCGTGCTGCGCGCCGCCCTAATCATGCCGGTCGCCGTCGTTGCGGGCGGCCTCGCCTACGCGCTGCTCGTGATCGGCTTCGTGCGCGCCCTCGGATTGGGTTTGCGCGAGGGCTATTACCCGGTGCGCAGCCGCATCGGCTGGCAGGTCTGGATGACCGAACGCATCCTTGACGGAGCCCGCACCGTGCTGTTCCCGCTGTACGCGAGCCTGCTCACACCCACCTGGCTGCGACTGCTGGGCGCCAGGGTGGGCGTCGACGTCGAGGCGTCGACCGTGCTCTTGCTGCCCTCGCTAACGACCATCGCGCCCGCCGCGTTTCTCGCCGACGACACCATGGTCGCCTGCTATGAACTCGGCGGTGGCTGGATGCACATCGGCCCGGCCAAGATCGGCCGCAAGGCCTTTCTCGGTAACAGCAGCATGGCCGGCCCCGGTCGCACCGTGCCGCGCAACGGGCTGGTCGCGGTGCTTTCGTCGACGCCGCGCAAGGCTAAGCGCGGGTCGAGCTGGCTCGGCAACCCGCCCTCGCGACTGCGCCGCAAACAAACGGATGCTGACGACTCGCGCACGTTCCACCCTCCCGTTCGCCTGAAAGTCGCCAGATCGCTGTGGGAGCTGCTGCGCATCGTGGCCGGCTTCACCACCGCCTGGATCGCGCTGCTCGTGCTCGCCCTGCTCGACCTGCTCTGGCTGCAGCTCGGCCTCGGCGCGGCGATCGCCGTGTCGGGTGTGGTCATGCTCGCCGTCGGTGCGGTGGCCGCCGGGGTGACGACGGTGGTCAAGTGGACGCTGGTGGGGCGAATCGATGCGTCGGAGCATCCGCTCTGGTCATCGTTCATCTGGCGCAACGAGGTGTCAGACAGTTTCGTCGAGATGGTCGCGCGCCCCTGGTTCGCCGAAAAGGCCTCCGGCACGCCGGCGCTCGCCGTGTGGCTGCGCACGCTGGGCGCATCGGTGGGGCGCGGCGTCTGGTGCGAGACGTACTGGCTGCCCGAAGCAGATCTGGTGCGGCTCGGCGACGGCAGCACCGTGAACCGCGGCTGTGTCGTGCAAACCCACCTCTTTCACGATCGCGTCATGCAGCTCGACACGGTCAAACTCGCCGAGGGCGCAACACTCGGACCCAACGGTGTCATTTTGCCGGCCGCATCGATCGATGCTGGCGCGACCGTTGGCCCGGGCTCGCTCGTGATGCGCGGCGAACAGGTGCCCGCGGGGGCTCTCTGGTCGGGCAACCCGATCACGCCCTGGCTCCAGCCGCCGTGGCAGCGGTGAACGTGGAATAGTTGAACGATGGCCACTGTGCAGACGACCCACGGCTCGGCCAGCGCTGGCGACCCCTACATTCCCACCGGCGGCAACGGCGGCTACGTTGCCGAACACTACGATCTGAACTTGTCCTACCGGGTGGCGACCAACCGGCTGAACGCGACCGCCGTCATCACCGCGCAGGCCCTGACCCGTCTGGACCGGTTCAGCCTCGACTTCGCCGGGCTGAGCGTGGAAAAGGTCACGGTCAACGGCGAGCGGCCGACCAAGGTCACGCATTCTTCGCGCAAACTCGTGATCAGCCTCGCCACCACGATTGAGGCCGGGGCGGTGTTCGCGGTGACGGTGCGCTATCGCGGGGCGCCACACCCGGTGCGCAGTGCCTGGGGCGATGTCGGCTGGGAAGAACTTGACGACGGCGTGCTCGTCTCCGGGCAGCCCTGCGGGGCCGCGTCCTGGTTTCCCTGCAACGATCACCCGAGCAACAAGGCCACCTATCGGATTGAGATCGCCTGCGAATCCGGCTACACCGTGGT
Source organism: Cryobacterium aureum (assembly GCF_002954245.1). Lineage (GTDB taxonomy): Bacteria > Actinomycetota > Actinomycetes > Actinomycetales > Microbacteriaceae > Cryobacterium > Cryobacterium aureum. Next base: position 142,137 of record NZ_PPTG01000025.1, read on the forward strand.
GTCGAACGGGGTGTTGTCGGCGCGGTCGAGCCGGTCGGGCCGCACCAGCTGGACCTTCGATGTGCGCGAGCCGATGGCGACCTACCTCGCCACGGTGCTGATCGGCCGCTACCGCCGCCGCGACCTGGTCGCCGCTCCGGTCGCGCACAGCCTGTACTTTCCGACCCGGCTTGCGAGCCGGGTCGGCACTGACTTTGCCAGCCTCACCGAGATGATCGCGTTCTTCACCGACCGGTTCGGCCCGTACCCGTTCGCGTCGTACTCGGTGGTCGTGACCGATGATGAACTGGAGATTCCGCTCGAGGCGCACGGCCTGGCCGTGTTCGGCAGCAACCACGTCGACGGGGAGCACGGCAGCGACCGCCTGATCGCCCACGAACTGGCGCACCAGTGGTACGGCAACAGCCTCACCGTGGCCCGCTGGCAGGACATCTGGCTGCAGGAGGGTTTCGCCTGCTATGCGGAATGGCTCTGGGAGGAGCAGCGCGGCGGTCGTACGGCAGACGCCCTCGCCGTGCTGCACCGCGGCAAGGTGGCGGCCCTGCCCTGCGACATCGTCGTCGGCGATCCCGGTCCACACGCCATGTTCGACGACCGCGTCTACAAGCGGGGCGCGCTCGCCCTCCACGCCATTCGCAAATCGCTCGGCGACGAGGCGTTCTTCTCGGCCCTGCGTGCCTACACCGCGGCCAGGCGGCACGGGCAGGTCTCCACCGACGACTTCGTGGAGTTCTTCTCCGAACACACCGGCAGCCGGGCGATTGGCGGGTTCGTGGCCCGCTGGGTGCAGCAGAGAGCGCTGCCGAGCCTTTAGCCGAGCCTAGGGGAGCTCGACGTTGGGCCACTCGGCTGCCCGGCTGCCCGGCTGCCCGGCGGCGCGGCGCGTGACGTGCGCCAATACGCGGCAGTTCGATGTCGGCCCGCTTCGTGCTGGCGAGGTCTGGTGCGCGGGTATTGAGCCAGTGCGCGAGACGTGCGCCAGTGCGGGGGAGTTCGCCGTCGGGCCGCTCGGAGCCGCCCAGAGGTGCTGCGCGGGTATTGAGCCAGTGCGCGGGAGTTCGGGGGAGGCGGTGGCTCCGGCGGCCTCGGCTACGCAGGAGTTGCGCCAATGCGCGGGACTTCGTGCCTGGTCAGTACTCCCGCGTGATGTGACGGGCTGGACCTGCGCCAGTGCGCGGGTGTTTCCGCCTCCCACGCAGCGGCGTGCCTCCCGCACGGCGTGAACTGGACGGCTGCGAGCGGTCACACCGAGTTTTAGAGCACCGAAAGGCTCGGGGGTCGCGGGCCGAGCACGGCCAGGGTGCCCACCAGCCCGGGGCCAGCGTCGAAGCCCACAACGTGCACCCGGCTCAAATCGAGGGTTGCGGTCGGCCAACTCAGCAGAGCGGATGCCTCGGCTCCGGTTCCGGCAGAGGCAGAGCCAGAGCCAGAGGCTTCGGCTCCGGCGGACGCCCCGGCTCCCGCGGAGGCGCCCGCCTCGCCCAGCCCGACCGTCAGCTCCTGAGGGTCCACCGTCAGGCCCTGGCCCGAGAGCTTCAGCAGTGCCTCCTTCGTGGTCCAGAGCCGGGCGCGGGTCCGGTCGCGCTCGGCGGATGGCATCCGCTGCAGTGCAAAGCGCTCGTCGGCATTGAAGGCGACACCGTCGAACCCCGCCCGGGCCACGGCCGCCAGGCTCTCGATGTCGACCCCGATCGGCCCGGCGAGTGACACCGCGACGACCACGGCATCGCCGGCGCGGCTCAGGCTCACGAAAGCGCCCCGCGGCCGAAGTACCCGCGGACGCCCATGTGCGCCGCCGCAGCGTGAGCAGCGCTGCTCGATGGTGACCGCCGCCAGGTCAACGTCGCAGACCCGGGCAACAGCGGCGGCGAGCAGTGCACGGTCGGTCTCGGGAAGCGGCGCGCGCGGTTGTAAAAAGAGGGAAACATCCGTTTGCGGCACGACCTAACCGTACCCGGGTGGCACACTGGAACATCGAGCAAGGAGAGCCAATGGCGCTGGTGGACAACGCGGTCTACGTGGACGGGCACCGGGTTGCCACGCCGCCGAGCCTCGACGAGACCTTCGAAGTGATGAAAGAGAAGGAGGGTTTCGGCTGGATCGGGCTGTACCGGCCGAGCGAGGAAGAAGTGCGGGCCGTCGCGACCGAGTTCAGCCTGCACCACCTGGCCGTGGAAGACGCCCTCAAGGGCCACCAACGCTCAAAGATCGAGCGGTACGCCGACATTCTGTTTATCGTGCTGCGCCCGGCGCGCTACATGGACGACGAAGAACGCGTAGAATTCGGCGAACTGCACGTGTTCGTCGGCCCCGATTTCGTGGTGACCATTCGCCACGCCGAGTCGCCCGACCTCGCTCTGGTGCGCGAACGGATGGAGAGCACCCCTCATCTGCTCGCCCTCGGCCCGGAGGCCGTGCTCTACGCCATTCTCGACCAGGTCGTCGACGAATATGGGCCTGTCGTGGCCGGGCTCGAGAATGACATCGACGAGATCGAAGACCAGCTGTTCGACGGCGACCCGGAGGTGAGCCGGCGCATCTACGCCCTCTCCCGTGAGGTGATTGAGTTTCAGCGGGCCACCCAACCGCTCGTGAGCATGTTCGAGGCGATGCAGCGAGGCTTCGACAAATACAACGTGGACCTCGAACTGCACCGGCACCTGCGCGACGTGCTCGACCACACCCTGCGCATCGTGGAGCGCGGCGACGCGTTTCGGCAGCTGCTGCAGAACGCCCTCACCGTGCACAGCACCCTGGTGGGCCAACGCCAGAACGATGAGATGCGGCACCTGTCGGAGACAAGCCTCGCGCAGAGCGAGGAAGTGAAGAAGATCTCCAGCTGGGCGGCCATTCTGTTTGCGCCAACCCTGGTGGGAACTATCTACGGCATGAACTTCGACCACATGCCCGAGTTGCATTGGCCGCTGGGCTACCCGTTTGCGATCACCCTGATGCTGGCCATGGGAATCAGCCTTTACGCCGTTTTCAAACGACGGGGCTGGTTGTGAGCCTGCAGATTGCAGCAGAAACCCGCGAAACCCCGACCGCCTCAGGGCAAACCGGTGATTTGCCAATTAGGGTATCCCTGTGTGGCACCTCGATAAGAAACAAGATGACGACGACGTGCTTTCCAAGTACCTGGGCGCCGTCCCTGTCGACCCGCAAAACGTGACCAGCCCACACAACCTCAGTCTGGGCGACCCGGCCTTCATCGCCGGCAACATCGCCGAGCCGGTCTGGCAGCGCTGGCGCGACGAACTGGCAGCCCTCGGCGGACGCTCGCCCCTGCTGCACTTCACCGACGAAGCCCGCACCCGCATCGAGCTGAGCGCCACGCATCCCGGCGGCCTGCCTCAGTTCATCATCGGCAAGACCACCCTGCTGTCCAACCTCATTCGCGATGAACTTGCGCTGCGTAACGCCCGCCTGGCCGCGAACGAGATCACCCAGAAGGGCATCGAACTGCGCTCCATGCGCGGCCTCGAATCGGTCAACCTCGCTATCGGTCTCGCCGAATGGCGCTATCAGGATGTGGATTACAGCGCTCCGGTGCTGCTGCGTCCCCTCGCCATTCGCCGGTACGGGCGCGATTACGAACTCAAGCTCAAGGGTCAGCCCTTTCTCAACCCCGAGCTCGCTCGCGCCCTGAAAGACCAGTTTCAGATCGTGCTCGACGCCGACGCATTCGTGGCGCTCGCCGTGACCAACGGCGCGTTCAAACCTCAACCGGTGATCGACCGCCTGCGCGGGCTGACCTCGCACCTGCCCTGGTTCAACGTCGTGCCGCGTCTGGTGGTCTCGAGCTTCGCCGACGTGGGTCGGGCGCTCGCCGCCGATGCGTCGAACCTCGACCATCCGCTGCTCGACGCCGTCGCCGGCAACAAGACTGCCCGCCGCAACATCGAGACCGCCTACAACCCAGTGGTTCCGATCGGACAGGATGCCCGCCCGCCGGCCACCGACACGCTGCTCGGCGACGCCGACTCGGAGCAGGAGAACGTCGTCGCGCAGATCGCGGCCGGCAATTCCCTCGTTGTGAAAACCCTGCCCGGTACCGGCGGCACCCAGACGATCGTGAATGCGATCGGCTCACTCGTGGCGCAGCACAAGCGGGTGCTCGTGGTGAGCGCCCGCCGTTCGAGCCTCGACGGTATCCACGGTCGCCTGGTGCAGGTGGGCCTACCCGGCATCGCGGTCACCCCGCGCACCCTGCGCCGCGACCTGATCCAGTCAATCACCCGCAACGAGAAAGCCGCCCAGCCGCGGGTCGGCGACGTCGATGACGCCCTCGTGCGCCTGCGCAAGGTGCTGCTCGACTACCGATCGGCGCTCACCCGCCGCGACTCGGCACTCGGCGTCTCCGTACTCGACGCGCTCGGCGAACTGGCCCGCCTCGCCCAGCTGCCCGAGCCGCCCTCGACCACGGCCCGCCTCGACCGGCACGCCCTCGAACTGCTCGCGCACTCCCGGTCGGCCGCCGCCAACACCCTGATCAAGGCCGCCGTGCTCGGCGAATTCCGCTACGGCCCCGGCGACTCGCCCTGGTACGGCGCCTCGTTCACCTCCACAGCGGATGCCTCCAACAGCCACCAACTCGCCAAACGCATCAACCAGATTGAACTGCCGCGGCTGCTCGAACGAGCCAACGGCCTCATCGGCCAGACCCGGCTGCGCCCATTCGAGACGATCAACGAACTCGGCATCTACCTGCGCCTGCTGCTGGACATTCGCGAAACCCTCGACAAGTTTCAGCCCGGCGTCTACGACCGGTCACTGACCGAGCTGATATCCGCCACATCGTCGCGCCGCGAATCATCCGAGATGAGCTCGGCCAGCCGTAGGAGACTGCGGAAGCTCGCGGAGGAATACCAGCGACCGGGCGTGCGGGTCACCGACATGAACGAGAGCCTGCGCCGCATCCAAAGCCAGCGCACGCTCTGGCAGCGTTATGCGGCTGCCGGTGTCACCCCGGAGGTGCCGGTCGGCATCAATGATGTGCACGTCGCCTTTCAGCGTGTTTCTGAAGATCTCGGTCTGCTTGACGTGCCGCTCGGCACGATTGGCACGACGCGCGCTCTCGCCGGGCGTCAGATCAATGAGCTCGTGTCGATGATCTCCGGCCTCGCCGCCGAAAGCGAGGTGCTCGCGAACCTGCACGAGCGCACCGCACTGCTGGCGACCCTGCGCGAGCACAACCTCGACCCGCTGATGACCGACCTGTCCCAGCGGCACGTGTCGGAAGAGAACGTCGCCGCCGAGCTCGAGCTGGCCTGGTGGCAGTCCGTGCTCGAGATCATGCTCGCGAGCGACCGGGCGTTGCTCGGCGCCAACACGGGGGTACTTGACCGCCTCGAGGCCGATTTCAAACTCGTCGACGAGGCGCACGCATCCGCTACCGGCAAGCTGCTGGCCTGGCTGCTGGCCGAAACGTGGAAGATCGGCGTCGTCGACTTTCCCGAGGAAGCCGACCAGCTGCGCCGGCTGCTGCGCGCCGACCGCGCCACCCCTGCACGACTCAACGAGGTCGCCCCGCACCTCGGCCGCGTGCTCGCCCCGGTCTGGCTGGCCTCGCCCTATGAGATCGCCGGGATCAGCGACCAGATCACCTTCGACACCGTTCTGCTCGTCGACGCCGGAGCGACGACCCTCGCTGAAAACGTCGGCGCGATTCGTCGCGGCCGTCAGATCGTGGCGTTCGGCGACCCGGTCACCCAAACCCCGTCGGCCTTCGAGACCGGTATCGCCGCATCGGGCGAGGTGGCCGCGCCCGAGGTCTCCGTCGACGCCCTGCACGCCGACTCCGCCCTGGCCCGCCTCGGCGAGCTACTGCCGACCCTCACCCTTACCCGCAGCTACCGGGCCGGCGGCGAAGACCTCGCCGAGCTGGTCAATCACCGTTTCTACGGCGGACGCATCGACTCCCTGCCCTGGGCCGGCAGTTTTCTCGGCCATGGCAGCCTCACCATCAACTATGTGGCCGGCGGCCGCGGCATGCCAGACGCCGACAGCGGCGCCATCGAGAGCGTTGACGCGGAGGTCGTGAAGGTCGTCGACCTGGTGCTCGACCACGCCTCCAAACGCCCGCGCGAATCGCTCATGGTGATCACCGCGAGTACCCGGCACGCCGTGCGCGTTCAGCAGGCCGTACTCGCCGCCTTCGCCAAACGCACCGACCTGTCGGACTTCATTCTGAAGGACCGCAGCGAACCGTTCACCGTGCTCACGCTGGAGCAGGCCGTTGCACAAAGCCGCGACCGGGTCATCTTCTCGATCGGTTACGGCCGTACCCCGCACGGACGACTGCTGTCGAACTTCGGTTCGCTCGGCGAGCCCGGCGGCGAACGCCTGCTCGCGATTGGCATGACTCGCGCCCGCCGCGCACTCGACATCGTCTCCTGCTTCCGCCCCGCCGACATTGACGAGGACCGCCAGCGCCACGGCATCCTCGCGCTGTCGCAGGTGCTCAGCGAAACCGAAGCTCGCCGCGACGAAGTGCAGGTTCCCGACGCGAGCGAGGCCATGCTGGTCGACCTTGGCGGCCGCCTCGAGAAGCTCGGACTCAGCGTGCGCCTCGGCCACCGCAGCAAGCTCGCCCTCGCCGCCTCATACGGCACCCGCGCGATCGTCGTCGAAACGGATGCCGTTGTCAATCGTGCAAGCCTGCGCGAGTCCCTGCGGCTGCGGCCCGAGGTGCTGCGCCGCCTCGGCTGGCACTACCTGCGCGTGCACAGCTTCGAGCTGTTCAGCAATCCCGACGCGGTCGCGGCGCGCGTCGCCGCCATCGCCGGTGTGCCCAAAACGGATGCCTCACCCTTCTCCACCGGAGAACCCATCGCTCCGAAGCGTCCCGGCGCGTGAGCAGCCCTGACGGCGAGTCCCGCCAGGGCGCGGACCGCTTAGGTACCGAGCGTCAGCCCATAGTGAAGGTGGCGGGCAAGGCGCGGCGCGCCCGGCTATTGCCGGCGCCGGACACGGATCCGAACCCGCACCCGCCGGTGCTGCGCGAAGAGGGTGGCGTCGCGCACACCGGAAGCGCGCCCAGCGCGAACGAGGCGCAATTGCGGCAGGATCGTCCGCCGCACTGGTAGTTGCTACTGTTTGGTGCCCTGGTCGGGCGCTGGGGCGGCGTTCTTGGCCAGCAGGTCGCGGATCTCGGTGAGCAGGTCGAGCTCGGTCGTTGGGTCGGCCACGACCTCGGACGGCACTCCGGCGGAGCGGCGACGGTCCTGGGCTTCCTTCAGCTTGTTCAGCGGCAGCACGATCACGAAATAGACGACCGCGGCGATCAGCAGAAAGTTTATGAGCGCGCCGATGACGGCACCGAACAGGATGAAGTCGCCGCCGGGAAGCGGTACACGGAGGGTTTCGGCGAGCGACTCGGCCTTGAAGATACCGGCGATGAGCGGGTTGAAGATACTCGTGACGATGGCGGTGACGAGCGCGGTGAACGCTGTACCGATGACGACGGCGACCGCAAGGTCGATGACGTTGCCGCGCATGATGAATTCTTTGAAACCGTTGATCACGGGGTGCTCCAAACGGATGACTTGGGCGACCGTCTTTGTCAGCGCCATCTATCTAGGACGCCTTCGCGGCCGGGACGGAGGAGGAGGAGGAGGAGGAGGAAGAAGAAGACGCCGAGCTGACTTTCCTCGCCGGTGTACTGTCGGACTTCTTCTCGGACTTGGTTTCGGCGGGTTTGCTCGCCGCAGAATCGGACTTGTCGGCTGATTTCTCGGCCGGCTTGCGGTCGAGATTCGGGTTGGACCGCTTTGCATCGGACTTGGAGTCGTTGCTATAGAAACCGGAGCCACTGAAGGTCACGCCGATCGACGAAAACACCTTGCGCAGCTTTCCCTGGCAGGTCGGGCACACCGTGAGCGAGTGGTCGGTGAAGGCCTGCTGGATATCGAAAGCGGTGTCGCACTCGGTGCAACGGTAAGAGTAGGTAGGCACTGCATCTCCAGCTGGTTGAGCCGACAGGCAAACGCCTGCCAGTACTAAGGTTATGCGCGCCCAAGGGCCTGCACGTTCAGAATGCTGGACTTGAGCGATGAAAACGGTCAGAAAGCGATGATTCGGGTCGGCGTTACGAGGCCGTTGACCGGCTGATCGTGCACTTCCCGGGGAACTTCCTGCAGATATTCACTGTCGAACACCACGGCGTAGACCGGCGGGCACTTCTCCATCGATCCGAGGGTCTTGTCGAAATAGCCGCGACCCCAGCCCATGCGCAGGCCATCACCGCCGACCGCTGCCGCTGGCACGATGATGAGGTCGACATCGTTGATGGCTATCGGGCCGAGCAAGGTACCCACGGCCTCCGGTACCCCGGAAATTCCGGTAAATTCCTCGTCACCGTCGCCGACGGTCCAATCGAGCAGGCCGTCTTCGCGCGAAATCGGAAACAGAATACGGATGCCTTCTGCCGTGGCCCAATTGAGAAAGGGTCGGGTATCGGGTTCATTGCGGGCCGATAAATAGCAGGAGATCGACCGTGCCGACAGGTCGAGCACGAGACTTTGCAAGTTTTCGGTGAAGCCGGCCGTGGCCGCCTCGCGTTCCGATGAGGTCATGTTCTGGCGACGTTCGCGCAATTCCGCTCTCAGCGCACGCTTGTGATGACCTGTGTCGGAGTCCATATAAGGCATCCTACTTGCCACTAACCTAGTGCCCATGGGTACCCCGATAACTAAAGCCGTCATTCCCGCAGCTGGACTGGGCACACGCTTCCTCCCAGCGACCAAGGCCATGCCGAAGGAGATGTTGCCGGTCGTTGACAAGCCGGCGATTCAATATGTCGTCGAGGAAGCCGTCGCGGCCGGCCTCAGCGACGTGCTGATGGTCACCGGACGCAATAAGAATGCCCTGGAGAACCACTTCGACCGCATGACCGAGCTGGAGGCGATGCTCGAACGCAAGGGCGACCAGACCCGGCTCGCCAAGGTGCGCGAATCCAACGAACTCGCCGACATCCACTATGTGCGCCAGGGCGACCCGCGCGGACTCGGCCACGCCGTGCTGCGCGCACGCATGCACGTGGGTAACGAGCCGTTTGCTGTGCTACTCGGTGACGACATCATCGACGCCCGAGACCCCCTGCTGACCCGGATGCTCGAGGAACAGGTGAAGCGCGGCGCCAGCATCGTTGCCCTCCTCGAGGTCGATCCCTCGCAGATCCACATGTACGGTGCGGCCGCGGTGGAAACCACCGACGACCCCGACGTCGTACGCATCACCGGTCTGGTCGAGAAGCCCAGCACCGCCGATGCCCCCTCGAACCTTGCCATCATCGGCCGCTACGTGCTGCGCCCCGAAGTCTTCGATATTCTGGAACACACGGCGCCCGGCAAGGGCAATGAGATTCAGCTCACCGACGCCCTGCAGGAGATGGCCGTCAATCCCGAGGCGACGGGCGGTGTGTATGGTCTGATCTTTCGCGGTCGGCGTTACGACACCGGTGACCGGCTCGACTACATCAAGGCCATCGTGCAGCTCGCCGTCGATCGTGAAGATCTCGGAGCCGACCTCAAACCGTGGCTGCGCGAATTCGTCGCCACGCTCGAATAGATCATCACCCAGCTTCCATTCAATAACAGACAGGCGAACCGTGCCGATCGCAATTCCGACCCTTCGTGAGGGCGCCGTCTCTCTGCGCCCCATCCGCTTGCGCGATGCGCGCACCCTCGAGGGCGAATTGCTGGCCAACCGGTCCTGGCTGCGTAAATGGGAGGCGACGAATCCTTACGCGCCGATGTCCTTTGACACGCGCGCGAGCATCCGAAGCCTGCTGACCCACTCGCGGTCGGGCAACGGTCTCCCGTTCATCGTGGAACAGAACGGTGAACTGGCCGGTCAGCTCAACGTGTCGTCGATCACCTGGGGGTCGCTGTCGTCGGCGACGATTGGATATTGGGTGAGTGAGAAGTTCGCCGGCCAGTCGGTCACTCCAACGGCAGTGGCGCTCGCCACCGATTATTGCTTTTACCAGTTGGGCCTGCACCGCATGGAAATTTGCATCCGCCCCGAGAACAAGGCCAGCCTTCGCGTCGTTGAGAAACTCGGCTTTCGATATGAAGGTCTGCGCCGCCGCTACATCCACATCAACGGTGACTGGCGCGATCACTTTTGCTTCGGTCTGGTTGCCGAGGAACTCAGCCAGGGCGTTATGCGCCGCTGGCAAGACGGCCTGGTACCAGCGGATGCCGCGAGCGTCACCGCGGCAGATCTCGAGTCGGCCGCGCATCCGGTGCGTGTCATCACCCGATGACATTGAAGGATTTGCCTGTTCGGGGGCAGAATCAGTGCATTAAGTTGGGTGACACACCGAGAGTAATCCTCGGCGGATGCGCCCGCGCCTCTTACCGTTGTCAACATGAGTAATGAGGCATTGGGTGGCGGGGTCATGGTGGCGGTGGCTGCTGTGCTCTGGGTCGCCTACCTGATGCCCACCTGGTCGCGTCGCAAGCAGTACCAGGCGACCGAACGAAATGCGGTGCGATTGCAGCAAACACTGCGTATTCTGGCGGAAACAGCCGAGGTTCCGCAGCAAGTGCGGCTCGAAGCGACGGCCCGCACCGTGGCCGAGCAGCAGCGCGTGCTGGCGCGGGTCGAACAGTCCGAGCGGGCTGAAGCGCAGACGATAGCGGATGCCGCCCGCGACGTTCGCCGCGCCGCCGCCGCGGTAGCCGCCGCGTCCACGCCGCGCCTGCCGGAGTCGCCGGGGAAGAAACTTCGGCGTCTTCGTCGCTTTCGGAGCATGGTGTCGCTGATTCTGCTGGCCGGCCTCGTGTTGGCCGGGTCTGGGATTGCACCCGCGCTGGCCGGCTCATTCACCACCCTGGTCAGCGGCGGAGTCGTCATGGTCGCCGCGTTCGGCATCCTGGGCCGACTGGCGACGGTCGCCCGCTCGGCCCGCATCGTGCGACTGGAAGCCCCGGTGGAGCTGCCCGTGTTGATCGGTCAGACCTTCGAACCCGTTCAGTTGGAAGAAAGTCCGGCCGTCGCGGCGACCTGGACTCCGCAACCGCTGCCACGAGCGCTGCACCTCTCCCGCGGATCCATCGCGCAAACGGCGATGGCATCCGTTGAAGCGGCCAACCAGCTACGCAAGGCCGCCGCCGAGGCGGAGGTTGCCCGTCGTGCCGCCGCGCTTGCCGAGGAAGCCAATCGGGCGGTCACGCCGATCGCCCGACCTGCTGTTGCTGCGGTGCCGAGTCGATTTGCGTCGATGGGCATCGTCGGCGAGACAGAACCGGGCATGACCGACCTCGACGCCGTGCTGCGTCGCCGTCGCGCGGTCTAATTGACGCACCGCGCTCAAAACGGCAAAACTGTCGGCCAGCCCGTGATATTCTTCAAAGGCAGTTTGGGGCTATGGCGCAGTTGGTAGCGCGTCTCGTTCGCAATGAGAAGGTCAGGAGTTCGAATCTCCTTAGCTCCACCACACTAGATACCCGGTCAGAACCATTTTCGGTTCGACCGGGTATTTTTCGGTTTTCGGCGGCGTGCACAATTTCTTGCACAACCTGCCTACATTTGGCCGCTTTTCAGTCTCTCGGGGTCTGTCTCAATCCGACAAAGCCGACAAAGCCGACGAAGAGGCCGAGGTGAAGAGTGACCCCGAGGTCGTGTACGGCGTCGAATGGAGTATGAAGAAGTACAAGACGATCTACTCGGTGCCTGTCAAGGCGAATATGGTGCAGCTTGGTTTCCTGAGCGTCAATAATGCGAAGGTGGGTGCCATCGGCGGCCCGCAGCGTGCTGCGGTCCTCTGGACGTCGAGTTGACGAGAAGGCAGTACGGCGCAACGAACGCTTGACGAAGCGTTATTCAGACAACTCGGCTGAGCACGCCGCGGACTCGGCCCGCCAGCTCCACGAGCTGTCTGCAGAATTGGCTCGGAGCGATTGACCCACGTTCGAGCGATAACGCATTCGTTACAAAAAACGAGCGATGACACCGTTTAAGTCACGCCGATTCTAGATCAGGCCCGCCGCCGCGCCCGAAGCGACCAGATGGCCGGCGTGAATACTGTTTCAGTCCTCCAGCGCTTCGCCCTGTTTCTCGGGGAGCCCGAAAGCGCCGAGGGCCGCAACCACAAAGAACACGGCGAAGACCGTGAATAGGAGGCCGGTCCCGCCCGTTTCGCGCAGCATCGGTACGGCCAGCGGCGCCAGGATTGCGGCGATCCGCCCGATGCCGGCCGCCCATCCGGCTCCGGTGGCTCGAATGCGGGTGGGGTAGAGCTCGGGGGTCACGGCATACAGCGCTCCCCACGCGCCGAGGTTGAAGAAGGAGAGCAGCATGCCAGCACCGATCACCTGGGTGGCGTCGCCGGCGACCCCGAAAAGCGCCGCCGAGAGTGCCGAGCCGGTGAGGAACACTGCGAGGGTCCGGCGCCGCCCCCACCGTTCGATCAGGTACGCCGAGGCAGCATATCCCGGCAGTTGGGCCACGGTGATAATGAGCGTGTACGCGAAGGAGCGAACAAGGGAGAGTCCCGACGCGACCAGGATGGTCGGAAGCCAGATAAAGGCACCATAGTAGGAGAAGTTCACGCAGAACCAGACCAGCCACAACGCACCGGTTCGGCGACGCAGGCCGCGCGACCACAGCGCGGTGACGCGTGGCTTGGCGGCGGGAATAGTCGGCCCTGGACTCGTCGCCGCAGGCAGTGCCAAATCATCGGGTGCAGCGGTGACTCCGGCGGACTTTTCGAAGCGTCGGACGGTCGACTCCGCGTCCTGGAAGCGGTTGCGCGATTCGAGGAAGCGAACCGACTCCGGCAGCCGCAGCCGCACGACCACCGCGTACAGGGCCGGAGCCGCTCCAATAGCCAGCGCCCAGCGCCAACCGTCGGCCGAAGACGGTACAACGAGAAACCCGATCACGGCGGAAAGGGTCCAGCCGATGGCCCAGAAGGATTCGAGGAAGACGATGATGCGGCCACGAATTCGTGGCGGCGCGAATTCGCTCACGAGCGTCGAGGCGACCGGAAGCTCACCGCCGAGACCGAGCCCAACGACGAATCGCCAGGCGATGAGTACGGCCACGGAACCGGACAATGCCGACGCTCCCGTCGCGAGTCCGTAGACGAGCAGGGTGAGTGCGAAAACCTGGCGTCGACCGATGCGGTCTGCCAGCAAACCGCCGAGGACGGCGCCAACGGCCATGCCGATGAACCCGGCGGACGCGATCCAGGACAGTTCTGCGTCTGTGGTATTCCATTGCACCGCCAATTGGGCAAGGACGAAGGAGATGAGTCCAATGTCCATCGCATCCAGGGCCCAGCCCAGGCCGGAACCCACGAGCACGCTGCGGTGCTCCCGGGTAAACGGAAGCGCGTCCAATCGCTCAGATCGACTGGAACGTGCGCGAACTTCAGCCATCAAGTGTCCACTTCAGCGTTGGCGGCAATACGGCAAACTGAGGGTAAAGCGTCCACCGGATAACCGAACTCTATTGCACGCCCCTCCCTCGCCTGCCGCGCGGCGGCGTTACGCCCTCGCGGGGCGGTGCGGGCCAGGTAGATTTCCCCAGGGATCGCACCGAACTGGGTGTGTCCACCCAGCACCCAGATCTGGAAAACAAGGTTCGTCGCGCCGCAACGCGGGCGCGTCGAATCCGTGAGCACGAAGTCAGGTTCATCGCTCTGGTCACCATCGGATGCCGCCACCGAAAGTCCCATCGCCCTGGCCTTCCTCAACTCGACGGCCACGAATTCTCCCTCTCCATCCGAAAGTAACCCACGAATGTGTCAGGCGAGCATGTTCTGCGTCGATCGACCCAGCCGATCCGGGGTCGTGATCACGAGGGTGTCGCTGTCTTGGAGTGCGTCGAGTGCACGGTCGAACTGGGGCGTGATGCTCGAGCACCGGAGATGCCGTGGTCGACGTAGAGGTCGTCACGCCGGACGCCAGCGGCGAGGATGTCGATCTGTTGGTGGTCGGTGGACTGCTGCCGCGTGGATACACGCGCGTCGCCGATCAGTTTCGTCATTTCTGCTCTTGGGGTGTCTCATAACCAACGGCGAGTACCACAGTTATAAGCATGCGGTTATGCGACGTAGTTATGAAAATCGGCGCGCCGCAAGATTCCGGTGACTCTGAGGAAGCTCAGGTGGCGGACCGGTGACGTGGACCGAAAGAAGGTCGCCGAAGCCCCTGAGCCACGCGGGCGTCGAGCGTGGCTCGGGGGAACTGGAATACGACAGTTCAGAGCGTCGCGCAAGGTTCGCCGCGAGTCTTGAAGGCAAGGGAGATCAGAAGACGATCAACGCGCGAATCCTCGCCGACGGTGAAAATGCCAAGCACCCGCGCAAAGCAGTCATGTCCCAGTCGGGGAAGACCGCCAGGCCACACCGCAGTAACAAGAACGGTGTGCAACAGCGGGACCACGGCGGCCTTTCCCGTTGACAACTCAGCTCAGCTGCCCCGCGTCGAGCAGGACCTCGGGCTGTTCTGGCGAGGCGACTCTGCTGCCACAAGGTCATGCCGGTAACTCTTGACCACCACACCCGGCCAGGGAAGAGGCCGCCTCGTGTTAAGAAAGTCGCGGTCACCGTCACCGTGCCGACCTACCCGGCCAAGATCAACGCGATGACTGCGGTCCGGACATTCGTCCGCGACCATTGCTGCTCGTCACGATGATGCCGCAGATATCGACAACCCCATCGTCACCGACCGCGACGCGCAACCCCCGCCTCATCGTCACCCACGGATCCGGCTTAGATTGCCCTGGTGGGTCCCAAATACCTTGACATAATCACACCAGCATGCCATGAAGTTTTTCCGCGGCGGCTTGGAGCAGGGCTCCGAGCTCGGCACGCAGTTTGTCTGACATCCGGTGGGCCGGCACCGAAACATTCATGCCGAAGATCTCGCCGCTGGGGCTGGATACCGCGACGGCGACCGACATGACACCGTCTTCGCTCTCCTCTCGGCTGGTCGCGTAGCCGGTGTCCCGGATGGATTCCAGGGCTTGCTCCAACGCCGTTCGGGATGTAATTGAGCCTTGAGTGAGACCGGTGAGCTCTTCTTGGGGGTACAGGGTCCGCAGTTCATCTGTGGTGAGACGGCTCATCATTGCTTTTCCTGTGGCAGTACAGTTGGCGGGCAGCGTGAGGCCCTGGCGGGAACCGACGCGTACGGCCCGTGAGCTTTCGATGGCATCAATGAAGCAGGTCTGGGCCCCTTCCAGCTTGGCGAAGTGAACCGTTTCGCCTGTTTCATTTGACAGTTGCTCTAATATGGGGCGAGTCAAGGATCGAATATCGACTTGACGTCTGATGGCGAAGGCAATGGAGCTTAGCGCCTGACCGGGCTCATAGGCTCGGGTGGACGGATTTTGCCGGACAAATCCGCGGTAAAGAAGCATCCCCATGAGCCGGTGGGCCGTGGACGACGCCACGCCGAGGTAGTTACTAGCGTCAGTTAGTCTGATACTTGGTCGCGTCTCGAATAACAACAACAGGCGCAAGGCACTGTCAACAGATTCGATGCGATATTGCGGCGGCGGACCGTACCTGGACTGGGGTTCTGGCTCTACAGTGCTGATGCCACTTATCCTATCCCTTGGCCCAGTCTCGCGAGCTCGTGCCGCCAAGCCGTAGCCGTATTAAAGGATCCGCCCAAGTCGGGCAGTTCCACCATGTCGCTTTCGGGAAGGTCGACGAGTTCGCCTCCGGCGGCACGTATCTGCAGTGAAAGCCGAGCCAAGTTGTCGACGCTGATGGCTTGGAGCACTGCCTGCTCGACTGTCGTTGCTGTGCTGGTAAGTCCATGCCCGCGAAGTACTAGGACGGGGCGTTCGCCCATGGCCGTGACCATTTCCTTGGCCAGCCGGCGGTTTCGGACCAATACTCCACGAGGGTAGACGGGCACTCCACCGGCGGCCAGGCGTGTACCGGGAATGTCGAAAGCTCCAACAATAGGTCGTATCGACAGTCCGGCGAGATCTGCCGCAACAACGTGAGGGGGATGGGCGTGGACGACGGCCCTCACATCAAGGCGAGAACGAAGGATTTCGGTATGGAGGGGCAGCTCATTGGGTACTGTGTACCCGCCGTCGAGCTCGCCATCGGCGGCGGGATTACCGTCGAGGTCGACCAGACGGATGTCTTCGGCCTCGGTGAAGGCAAGGCCGCGCTCCCGGTGCCCACGGCAGCGGATCAGCAGTGCATTCTTTTCGACCAGCAGACTGATGTGCCCTAGAACGCCGTCGGCCAAGCCCCGGTTTGCCAATACTCTGCAGGCCATCGCCACGGCCTCCCTGCTGGCACCGAATGACACGGTATCGAGAGTCTGCCGCATCACGGTACCGGCATCGCTTGTGAGGTCAGTTGAGTCTCAAGCGCGTCGCGCAGCTCGGCGACAGTAATGCCCGTTCCCATTCCGCGGCGGCAGGCGATGAGCGCCTTCGGCCAGTTGACTGTCGCTGCCCCATGCAGGTTGATCCCGTCTTTCGTGTAAAGGGCCGCGAACCTGCCGTGGGTCTCGGGGTGCCCGATCACGATGTGCTTCGCATTGTTTCCCACCCGACCGACAATCTGGATTTTCCAGTTGTACTGGTCACTCCAGACATACTCGACGGGACTATATTCACGTGGCTCGGCCGGATGGGTGATGTTGTATGCGACGCAGATGGCTTGCTCAACCGCATTGGTCCAATGCTCGATTCGGATGTCTTCACCGTGCCGCGGGTGATGCCAGCGTGCCACATCTCCGACGGCGTAGATGGATGGTGCGTGCACGGCGCGGCAATATTTGTCCAGCACGACCCCGTTGTCTACGAGCAACCCGGAGGACGAAAGCCAGGCGTCATTGGGAACGGCGCCGATGCCAACGAGGACTGTTGCTGCCGACAGAACGCGGCCGTCGGTCAGGTGCACGCTGAAGGCGCCCTGGTCGCCGTCGATTGCGTCGACGCCGGTACCGAAAATCGTCGTGACGCCGTTATCTCGATGCAGAGCGCCGAACCAGTGGCCGATCTCGGGATTGAAGATGCGGCTCATAGGAATCGTCTGCGGATCGATGACCGTGACTGTGAGGCCCAACGACCGCGCGGTTGCTGCCGCCTCGGCGCCAATGAAACCGGCGCCGATGACGACCAGGTCACCGCCGCCGAGGAGGCTAGCGCGCAGCCGGTGGGCGTCGTCTAGGGAGCGAAGCACGTGGATGCCCGCACGCTCGCCCCAGGGAGACGGGCGCGCGGCCGCTCCGGTCGCGATGACCAGGTTGTCGAAGTGAATGGGCTCGTGACCCTCTAATTCGAGGAGACCGTTGTTGATGTCGACACCGGTCGCGGTGTGCCCAAGCACTAACTGGATTCGCGCTTCATCGGCCTCTTCCTGCGTGAGGAGGCAGATAGACGATGCCTGTGCTGTGCCGGCCAGAACGGACTTGGACAGTGGCGGCTTGTCATAGGGAAGCTCTGATTCTGCACCAACGAGAACGATGTCGCCTTGGTATCCCTCCAGCCGAAGAGACTGTGCGGTGCGCACCCCGCCGATGGACGAGCCCACGATCACGGTGGTCGAGCTCATTCGCTCACCGTGAGGGCCGAAACCGGGCAGCTGCGGGCCGCTTCGGTGACACGGGATCGCTCCGACTCCGGAAACTCTCTCTTGATCATGACCACGTTGCCATCATCGTCGAGGTCGAAGTAATCCGGTGCGGCCATGACGCAGTTGGCATAGCCCTGACAGGCCTTTAGATCAGCGGTTACAACCGGCATGGTCAAGCTCCTCTGCTTTAATTATTCATGTGTTGTTGGGTGCTACGGCAACGTCGTCAGCCGACGTTTCGACGGTTAGGCGTCCTCGGTGACCAGTGGTCCGAAGGGATGGCCGATCATGGCCGAGAAAGTAGCCGGCGACTGCCAGGTCAGGGCTTCGAGTTCGAACGGACAGAGCGCCACCCATTGGCCCGAACGCGGGGAGTGGATCATGAGCCGTGAACCATTGCGGGTCTCGACACGGCTGACCCGTATCTCGGAAAACTCGTTACCAAGAACGATCGGGGTACCCGTGGTGTGTGCCTCGAGCTGGGCTCGTTCTTCGCTCGCGTGACGCGCCGTCTGACGGTCTTCTGCCTCACCTTCCCATTCGAGCTTCACAGGAATATCGCTAAGTTCTGCATGCGAATCACGGACTCGTCGACCATGATCGTTCGGCGAGCAAGTTCCCAACCCGTTGCAGTTCGCCGCAGTAGATCTTCACGGCCGGCCGAAATGGTAGCGGCCTCGTTGATGTCCCCGCGACTTCTGAACAGCAGTACGGCGGAGTCCACGACGATTTCGTCTGGATTCTTGGTCCGAAAAGTGCGGACATTGGTGATGTAGTGGCGCAGGCGTGAGGGCGGGTCTTCGGTCCAGGCGTGTTCGGTCGCGAAGCGGGCCACGCGGCGACTGAGCGAGTACATGTTTTCGTCGAGATGGGCCATTCCCGGAGCAGTCGTATAACCGGCGCCGAGGGCGGTGGTGACGCGCACCGGCATCAGATAGTGAATATCTGATGCGAGTGTCGATAGCCAGGCCTCGTAATCCTGGGCATCCAGAAGGTAGGACTCGTCGACCAGCCACCGGTGGGCCTGGAGGTGCAGCTCGTCATTGAACGCCAGAGATTCACCCGTTCGCTGGGTGCGGGGGGCGTGGGCTCCCAAGGGAGACTGCTCCGATAATGTGCGGTCGGTGCGCACGTTTGCCGTTTCTACACTCATGGCTAGGCGCCCAGCAATACGGTCTCGGCGGCTTCGTCGATGGGGGCCTCTGCTGCGACACAGGATGAAGCGCTGCCACTCTTGGACGTCTTCCTGACGGCGGTCATTCCGACCTTCAGCTGTGCCGCGGCCTCAATTGGGCGTTCCAGGTGGTCGGCCCAGCGAGTCAGCAGCTCCCGCTGGTTGTATTCGCTGTAGCCCACGCGAGTGGATCCCGGGCCCGAATACTGCTCGTTCGTCAGCGGCTCCACAACGTTCCCACCGTCTTCCAAAAGGCCCATCCGGCCGTTGAGGAGAAGCCGACGAGCCATGGAACCGGCGGCCGTGTTGGTCAGCGATACCCAATTTTCAACGTCATCCTGCTCGAACATGCCGCCACTGCCGAAGCACATGAGATAAGCCTTATAGGAGAGTTCCTTGTATTCGTCGGTCGCGTTTTTGTCTACAGC
The DNA here is from genome assembly GCF_002954245.1 of Cryobacterium aureum. Classification (GTDB taxonomy): domain Bacteria; phylum Actinomycetota; class Actinomycetes; order Actinomycetales; family Microbacteriaceae; genus Cryobacterium; species Cryobacterium aureum. The sequence continues at coordinate 161,305 of NZ_PPTG01000025.1, forward strand.
GAACCAGGACAGGACCTCGGTCTCATTTTCGCTGATCGGCTGCCACTGACGGATAGAGATGAAGGGGTGCACGTCGTCGGAGTCTTCCTCCACCCGCGGCCAGTTGTGGACGAAGCTCATGTTGGGGAACAGGGACGCTGCGGATATCATGAAGCCGTCCTGGCCGATGACATCCAGTTGCGCCTGGCTCCACTGCCCCTTCATCCTTTCGATCATGTCGTCCGGGTAGCCGACATAACGCAGACGGTCTTCGAGGCTTCCCTCGGGAAGCTTGTAGGTCGTGCCGCCACCGTTGCCGGCCCAATACGTGGTGCCATCCTTGCGTTTTTCCGCCTTGGGCTCGCGGAACAGACCGATTTCGACCACGGAGGCGTGCGTCTGAGGGGTGTGATACATGTCACCGGCAAAGTTTTCGGCACCAATTTTCCAGTTGGCTTTGATGCGCCAACGCTGCGGTCCCCGCAGTTCAATGCCGCCCGCGCTCTGCTTCGTGTAGTAATCCAAGTAGAACTTGAAATCGCCGAGGAAGTCCTCGAGTGGCTCCGCATTCGGATCCAGGCTGATGAAGATGAGCCCGTTGTACACACCAAGGGACGGTGCGGGGAGAAGAGTCTGGCCCTTTTTCTTGAAGCCCTCTTCGCCGCCGAACGCTTCCTCGTGGAACGGCAGGCCGATGAGTCGGCCATCATTTCGGTAGGACCAGCCGTGGTAGGGGCAGCGGAAGTGTGATGCGTTGCCCATTTCCGCCCGGCAGACCTGCATGCCACGGTGCAGGCACATGTTGAACAAAGCTCGGACCTCGCCTTTCTCGTCGCGCGAAATAATAAAGGAGTCCTCGAGGACGTGGCGGACGACATAGTCACCGGCCTGCGGCACTTCGGACTCATGCGCGACAAACAACCAACTCCGACTAAAAAGACGCTCTTTCTCAAGATCGAACAGTTCTTTGTCGTTGTAGATGTGTGCCGGAATCATGCCCTGGCGTACGTCGTTCAGAACACCACTCTGGTCTGTCATGGGAACTCCTTGTTTGATGGGGCGTGGGACTTTTATTCTGCTAGTCAGAGATTAGTTCTGTACTAAAGAGAATGTCGCACTACTGATGGTTCGTCAAGCACCGGTTGCCCGGCTCTTTCCGGCTGGCCCACTGAGTGCGGGTGAGCGCCGAGCCGGTACGCAGATTCAGTGCCCGTTTTCCGGGTTGTCTGAGTCGCGAGCGGCCGCTTCCCCTCGATCCAACTCGTGCAGGGCCTGCATGTCGGTGGCACTGAGCGCGAAATCGAAGACCGCGAGGTTTTCGGCCAAATACAGGGGGTTGGATGACTGGGGGATCGGTATGAGGCCCTGTTGGACGTGCCAACGGAGCAGGACCTGCGCGGGAGTTCTCTGCACCCGTTCCGCGATCGCTTTGACGATGGGCATGTCCCGCAGGCCGGAGGCTCGGCCGATCGGGCTCCAGGATTCGGTCAGGATTCCCAGCTCATCGTGGACCGCCCGCGCTTCACCGCGGGCCAGGTCAACACTCAATTGGATTTGATTGACATCGGGGACCACGCCGGTGGCATCAATAATTTTTTCCAAATGACTCGGCTTGAAATTGGAGACGCCGATTGCTTTAACCCGACCCTCCTCTAGGAGCTTAACCAGGCCTTTCCATGCCTCGACGTAGCTGCCCTGTGCGGGCACGGGCCAGTGGCACAGGAACAGGTCGAGGTAGTCGACGTTGAGCGCGCGCAGGCTCTCGTCGTAGGCGCGCTGCACGCCATCGATGCTGTGGGATTCCTTGTTGAATTTGCTGGAAACAAAAAGATCATCCCGGTCGATGTCCGAGGATCTGATTGCTCGTCCGACCGCTGCTTCGTTCCGATACTGGAACGCGGTATCCAGCAATCGGTACCCCACCCGAAGTGCATAACCGACAGCAGCTTCACATTCTTTGTCCAGAAGCGGCCACGTGCCCAGACCCAACAACGGAATGCTGTGCCCATGGAGCATCTTTCGTCGACGCGCGACTCCGGTTTCGCTGATCATGTTTGCTCCGGACGTCGTACGTCCTCGAGATAGGTGAGGGTGTCGTCCAGAGTGACAACGTCACCGTATTTGCTATCGATGTCGAACAGGCTGGCTAGATGGGGCAGCTCGGCTCGGTCACCGACGCCTTCCTCAACAACGACGGTGTGGAAACCATATGAGCAGGCATCAACGGCCGTGGCGCGGATGCACCCGCTGGTGGTGCATCCGACCATGATCAGCGTGTCCACGCCCTTCGATATCAGACGCGTCGCCAAGTCCGTGCTAAAGAAGCAGGATGCGTATTTCTTGACCAGGAGCATTTCATTGCTCTGGCGCTGCAGCCTTGCGTCGAGTTCGACCCATTCGCTACCCTCCACGAGCCAGCTGTTGGACGGTATTTTGCGGATCCACTTACCGGCGTCCTGAAGATTGGAGTCATAAGCGACGGTAGAGAAAATTATCGGGATAGCTGCTGCCCGGGCACTCGCCAGTAATTTCATCGTGGCTTCTAACTGCCGATCGAGATCCCCGGCTAGGGGCGATCGTGCATCGGTGAAACCACGGATGAAGTCGACGATAAGAAGAGCCGGACGTGTGCCGAAGCCGGTGCGGCTGCCCAGACCCTTTTGCCTGAATTCGGACCGGAGCTTCTCATACGCATCAACGATGATGGTGCTGGATGACATGATTTCCTTTCTCGAAGGATCCGTTCCATGAACGGACACTCGACCGCAGCGCGGCTTAGGTGGTTTTACGCAAATGTCCCTCGATAGCCCAGAGCACCAGATTGCCAACGAGCGCGATTAGGGTGAGCAACGTGATGAGGCCATACATCATGGGCAAATCCAGCTGCCCGTAGGCGCGCAGCGCCAGTAGTCCTAGGCCGGCGCGCGCGGCAAAGAACTCCGCGATGATGACGTTGATGAAGGCGATGCTGAATCCGATTCGGATACCGACCATCAGTGATGGGGCCATCGCCGGTATATATATTTTCGTCACGGTCTGCAGCGGGTTCAGGCTGAGGGACCGTGCCAGCTTCGGCAGGAGTGGATTGATGGCGCGGACACCGGCTGCGGTGGAAACCATGATCGGGAATACGGCCGCGAGAGCAGCCATGGCGGCCTGGGCTCCTACTCCCACGCCGAAAATCTGCAGCAAGATCGGAAAGAAGATGACGCGTGGCGTGGCGAACGCGCCCGCCACGATCGGATCGAACACGGCTCCCAGAAATTTGCTCCTTCCGATGTAGTAGCCAAGAGGAAAGCCCACAACGGCGGCAATCAGAAAACCAATGACTACCGCGTTCAGCGTGCTCCACAGGTGCCTATAGATCGACCCGTCCGCAAAGGCCTCCGCCAGCGCCAGGAAGGATGCGACGGGGGAGGAAACCAGATCGCTGATGGCCGACAAGAAACCCCAGATGAGGAAGACAGCCACGAGGACGACAGCGCGCCACACGTTGTCGATGAGGGCGGAGGATTTCTTCCCTCCCGACCGGTCGCTGTTCTTGGGCACGGCAAGAATTGTGACATCGGTGCTCACAACATGTCCCTTCTGATGCGCTTCTCGAGCCACGTGAGCACGCCGTTGACGACAACGCTGACGACAACGACGACGACAATGTAAGCCCACATGTCCGATACATTGAGTTCCCGGTAATACAGGCCGGCGCGAAAGCCGATTCCTTGTGCCGCCAGAATGAATTCCATGGCGATGGTGCCGATTACGGCATAGATGAAACCGAGCCGGATACCGGGGAAGACCAGCGGTGTGGCGGCAGGAAATAATACCTTCAGGTAATACTGTGCTGGAGAGGCATTCACGGAGTTTGCGAGCTTGTGAAGAATGGGCTTGATTGAGTTCAGCGCGATCATCGTGGTCAGCGCGATCGGAATCAGAGACATCGTTGCCGCGATCAAAATAATTGGCCCCGCGTTGAGTCCCATCACGGCCAGAAGTATGGGATAGAACAACAGCGTGGGCATGGCGTAGCCCGTGACGATGAATGGCTCCAGGATTCGCCCGGCAGCCGGGATACGCCACAAGAACACGCCCAGTGGAATTCCCACGGCGACGCCGATCGCGAACGCGAAAAGAATCGTGGTCAGGGTTCGAGTCGCATCCTCCGCAAACTCGCTGGTCGGAACGATGGATGCGAGCCGGGTCAGAATTTCAGATGGCGGTACCATCAACGTGGGCACAATGAGCCCCGTCCTGGTGGCCGCTTCGAGGACGACGAGGAGAGCCACGATGATGAACCATTGGACGAAAGTCGGCCTACGCCAAACCGAGCCCGCACCGAGATGCTTCGTTTTGACCGCAATTTGTGGTGTGCTCATGCAAGCAGCGCCCCAGGGCCCAGTGTTTTCTCGGCTTCGACCTTCACTAGGTTCCATAGGTGCTCTTCCAGTTCCCTGAAGCGTGGAAGTGCGTGAGTACCTTCCGGCCGGGGACGTGGCAGATCAATATTGACGATCTCTTTGACGATTGACGGTCGAGCCGACATGACCCACACCTCATCCGAGAGGTAAACGGCCTCCTGAATATCATGGGTAATGAAAAGCACCCGATTTTGGGTCCTCTCCCAGATGCGCAAGAGCTCCCGACCAATAAATTGGCGAGTTTGCTGGTCAAGCGCACCGAACGGTTCGTCCATGAGCAGAACTCGAGGCTCGACGGCCAGCGCTCGCGCAATAGCCACACGCTGCTTCATCCCCCCCGACAGCTGCCCGGGGCGGTGATCTTCAAATCCTCGCAACCCTACAAGATCGATCATGCGGCGTGCGCGGTCGTTGCGGTCGACTTTGGAAACGCCTTGGATCTCCAGGCCAAAGGCGACGTTGTCGAGGACGCTGCGCCAATGCAGAGTGGAGTCTTCCTGAAACACCATTGCGGTGTCCCGGCGGGGACCGGTGACGAGCTCGCCGTCAATGCTGACGGAGCCCTGCGTGGGTTTCAGAATCCCGCCGACCATGTCTAACAGAGTGCTCTTCCCACAGCCGCTCGGACCTATTACGGAGACGAATTTGCCATCGGGAATTGTCCCCGAAACGTTGGCCACCGCCTGGGTAGCCCCGGCATCGGTTTGAAAAGTCATACCGATGCGGTCGAAAACAACATTGTTGTTCTGTTCGGTCGTACTCGTGCCCAGTACGTCGCTCATGACAGGACGTTTTTCAGGACGATGGCGTCCATATCGGGCTCCCGAGTTAGTTGGCCCTGGTCGAGACCCGCAGCGACAACGGACTGCAACTGTGCATCCGTGAAATCGAGACTGTAAAAACTTTGGGAATTCTTCAAGGCCTCAAAGGCGACTTCCGGTTCGTAATCGATCGCCTTGGCATAAATGGCTGCGGCCTTCTCTAGATCGGTCGTGATGAGGCCAATGCCCTTCTTGAGTGCCCTACCCCATCCTTTGAGAACCTCTGCGTTCTGGTCGATGAAGGCACCGGTAGCGCACAGGCAGGTATCTGACCAGTCGGTGACATAGTCGCGCGAGCGCCAGATGATCTTCGACTCACTCTCACTGGCAATTTTCTCTGACAAGGGTGAGGCCGTCCAAGCTACATCGACAACTCCCTGAGACAAGACAGTCCAGGAATCGCTGGCCGACCCGACGCTGACTAGTTCTACGTCTTTGCCGGGGATGATTCCGGCTTCCCGCAGCGTTCGCTCCGCAAAGTAGGTCGAGTTCGAACCGGGAGTACTGACGGCTACCTTCTTGCCGCGAACATCCTCAATGGATGTAATGGACGAACCGGAGGGTGCGATGAAATCTACCGACGGGGAGGTGTAGACGTTGCCAAATATTTTGACGTCCATACCCTTCTCGGCCGCGATAAAGACCGGAATTGTGGAGGACGTGCCAAAACCGATACCGGAGTCAATCCCGCGCACCGTATCGAGGCCGCCAGGGAATTGGATGTGCTCAAGGGAGAGCCCCTCCTCTTCGTAATATCCGGCCGCTTGTGCGATGAAAAACGGGGCCGAATGAATTAGGCTCGCCAGCCCGGTGACCGCAACGTCACCGGAAAATCCGGCCTTCCCCGTGCTCCCGCTCGGCGCGCACGATGTTGTGGCCCCCAAGAGAGCCAGACCTCCCGCAGCGGCAGACAGCCTCATAAATCCTCGCCGGTCCATACGGCTTAATTTAAATTCCATCAAGTTCTCCCTCGCCATTGAGTGCCCCTTATGGGCGTTTGTCTGAATAAATCACATTATAGCTACTGCTGTGCAGATACTTGTTCTGTTACGCAGAAATAACCGCGCGACCAGACGGGTAAATTGATCGTAGGAGCACGTGCGTCGCGCACGTCCGAGTTGATCGACGTCGTGGGATGTGGTCGCTGCAGCGGGAAGCCATGCACGTGGCGCTGGCTCTACCCGGCCATAACGTTAGTGACGTGAGGCCTTGAAAAGGGAGGACCTCCGGTGCTTGGTGGAGATGTTCAACGTCTCACTTCACAACAAAGGTCCTCATGTCACACATAAAAGCGAGATTGAACGTTCGCGGAAGGACCCTGCTGGTCGAAAGGGTTCTCGGCGGTCGACCGGCGGCGCACGTCGCCAAGAAACTCGGCATCTCCCGGCAGTGCGCCTACCGGTGTGTGCGTCGCTATCGAGCCGAGGGTGAAGCCGGTCTCAGCGACCGGTCGTCGCGGCCACACTCGATGCCATCCCCAACCAGCCCGGGACGCGAAGCGGTCGGTCTGGAGGCCCGCATCCACTTATGCACCGGCCCGGCACGGATCGCCGCCGACACCGGCGTTCCCGCACGCACGGTCTCCCGGGTGCTGGCACGGCATCACGTCCCGGCGCTCTAGGAATGCGACCCGCCGACCGGCGAAAAGATCCGAGCTACCCGTGCCACAGCGACCCGGTATAAACGCGCCCGCCCCGGCAATGTGGTGCACATCGACGTCAAGAAGCTCGGACGCATCCCCGACGGCGGCAGCTGGCGAGCCCAGGCCGGCCCAACTCGCACCAACCACACCGCCGGTCACATTCGGGTCGGCTACGACTACGTGCACGCCGTCATCGACGACCGCACCCGTCTCGCTTATGCCGAGGTCCACCCCGACGAAAACGGCGCCACCGCCGCCGGCGTCCTCCTCCGCGCAGCCGCGTTCTTCGCCAGCTGCGGCATTCCCAAGACACGACGAATGGGAAGCCGGCGAACGCCGCTACTTCTCCGAAGCCTCGATGCTTGAGCTGACTACCATGAACAACCCAATCGAGGTCATCGACGAGGCGGTGATCCTTCCAGAACTTGCCGCCGCCTGAACTAAACCACCTGACCCGCACGGTGACGATGAGTTACACCACCCAGCGGGACGTGACCGCGCCGGTTTGACTTCGCGGTGAGACCGCAATTAGTCAGCCGAGACGTAGCCCACATCTTCGTGCAGTGCAATGTACGCGGCGATGTGTGAGTCGGTGTATCGGATTGCGCGGCCGAAGCGTATGCAGTTCAGCGAGGCTGAACGAGTTGCACGTCGAATTGTCTGTTCGCTGAGCCCGAGCTTCGTAGCGACTTCTGCGGGGGGTACGCGAGGCGGTTGGTTTTAGTGTTGGTGTCCATAGGGGGTTCTATACGGTAACCCTGAAATCGGCTGGAAGCTTGCTGGCGCGTGATCTCTGAGGAAGCCAGTGCGGTAAAGGAATCCTCGTCAGAATGACGCTAATGCACACTTTGAACCGCACAATTCTTACACAATCTCCAGTGCTTTCAAGGCCTGTCGAGGTTTATCAGATTCAATGTTTTACAAGGATCGAACGGCATTCAGCCACCATCTGTCTCGTTCGCAATGAGAAGGTCAGGAGGTCGAATCTCCTTAGCTCCACCCAGAAAAGCCCCGGCCTCGGTCGGGGCTTTTTCGTTCCCGTTCCGGCGGTTAGACGATCGGCGGGCGCTGCAGGGTCTGGGTGATGCGGCTGGCTTCGTCGAGCAGCAGCTGGCCGAGCACCTTCTGCCGCTCGGGCTTGAACCGCGGTTCGATGCCGGTGAGTGAGAGCGCCCAGCCCGGTCGGCCGTTGCGGTCGAAGATCGCGGCGCCCATGCCCCAGCTGCCCTCCAGGATCAGCCCGGGGTTCACGGCGTAGCCGGTTTCTCGAGTGCGCTCGAGATTGGCACGGATGCTGGCGGGGGAGTGCTGTGGGCCCCAGCGCGCCGCGATGGTCCCGGTGTCGCCGAGGAGAGCATCCACTTCGGCGTCGGGCAGGTAGGCCAGAATGGCCAGTCCAGCGGATGCGACCCCCAACGGAAAGCGCACCCCCTCGTGAAGCACGAAAGAGCGGATGGGAAAGCTGCCCTCCTCGCGGAGCAGGCACACGGCTTCGACGCCGCGCCGGATCGACAGGAACGCGCTCTCGCCGGTCTCCTCGGCGAGGCGCACGAGGCTCGGCCGGGCGAGCTCTTCGATCGGATAGCGAGCGGCGGCGACGGTTCCCATAACAAAGATTTCGGGACCGTAGTGCCAGGTGTGCCGCACTGCGTCGTGGTCGAGCAGGCCCTCGGCGGCGAGCGATGTGAGCAATCGGTGCACGGTGGGCCGGGTCAGTCCGGAGTCGCGCACAATCTCGGCCAGGGGTGTGCCGGCCGGATTGCGGCCGACCAGGCGCAACAGCAGGGCGATGCGGGCGACGACCTGGGCGCCCTGCACGGGCTGTGCCAGCGGAACCGGTTGGGTGCCAGGTGGCTTCTGGGCCCCAGTGATGGCTCGACGACCGATCATTTCACACCTTCTGTCCATAATGTGGATGAACCAGAGCCTACTGTTCACGCTGTGGAATCTCAAGAGAATGACGATTGACAGGCCACTCCGGGCCTGAATACCATGACGTAACGACCTGATGTCCACAAGGTGGACAAGGCTGACCCGACCCCCACTCAACGAGGAGACAGCATGTCCAAAGTTCAGACCAGCGCGAGCGAGGCGCTGCACGATGTTCTGCGGGACGGGATGGTGCTCGCGGTCGGCGGATTTGGCCTCAGCGGAATCCCGGCCGATCTCATCGACGCGGTGCGAGCATCCGGTGTGAAGGATCTCACCGTCGTGTCGAACAACATGGGCGTTGACGGCAAGGGCCTGGGCGTTCTGCTCGAAGCCGGCCAGGTGCGCAAGGTGATCGCGTCGTATGTCGGCGAGAACAGGCTCTTTGCCGAGCAGTTTCTGGCCGGCGTGCTCGAAGTGGAGTTCAGCCCCCAGGGCACCCTGGCGGAGCGGCTGCGGGCCGGCGGCGCAGGCATTCCCGCGTTTTATACCAAGACCGGCGTCGGCACACTCATCGCTGAGGGCAAGCCGCTCGCCGACTTCGACGGTGAGACCTATCTGCAAGAGCGCGGCATCGTGGCCGACGTCGCACTGGTCAAAGCCTGGCGCGCCGACACCCTGGGTAATCTCGAGTACCGCTTCACCGCCCGCAACTTCAACCCGGTCGTCGCTACCGCGGGCCTCGTGACGATCGCCGAGGCCGAGCTGATCGTCGAGCCCGGTGACATCGATCCTAATCACGTGATCACCCCTGGGGTGTACGTGCAGCGCCTGATCCAGGCCTCAGCCCGGGTCAAAGACATCGAACAGCGCACGGTGCGCAGCCGGCCCGTGCTGGCATCCGCTTAAGGAGAATGACCATGGCTTGGAGCAGAGACGAAATGGCCGCGATCGCGGCGCAGGAACTGAGCGACGGTGACTACGTGAACCTCGGGATCGGCATTCCGACGCTCGTGGCTAACAACCTGCCCGGGGGAATCCAGGTGACGCTGCAGAGTGAGAACGGGCTGCTCGGCATGGGGCCGTTCCCGTGGGAGGGCGAAGAAGACGCCGACCTCATCAACGCCGGCAAGCAGACCGTCACGGTACTGCCCGGAGCGTCGATTTTCGACTCGGCGACCTCGTTCGGCATGATCCGCGGCGGCCACGTGAAGGTTGCTATTCTCGGCGCCATGCAGGTGTCAGGCGCGGGCGACCTCGCCAACTGGACTATCCCCGGCAAAATGGTCAAGGGCATGGGCGGCGCGATGGACCTCGTCGCTGGTACCCCGCGCGTGGTCGTGCTCACCGAACACGTCGCGAAAGACGGTACGCCGAAGATCGTCACCGAGTGCACCCTGCCGCTGACCGGCGTGCGTGTTGTGGATCGCATCATCACCGACGTGGCCGTCTTCGACGTGACGCCGGCCGGCCTGGTCCTGCGCCAGCGAGCCCCTGGCGTGAGCCTGCAGGACATCGAGGACACCACCGAGCCTGCGTTCACGGTCGAGGAGCTGGCTCCGACCGACTAAAGAGGATGCTGCACCCGGCCCGGGCAGACCAGCCGGGCCGGGCGGCAACACCGCTGTGCTGGTGCGCTCGACTGTCGGTGGCACCCGCCATACTGAGTTCATGTTGGACCCGATCAGTGTGCGCGCGTGGCGACGAAGCCCGGCGTTGTCGGTGCGCGTGCGTATTCTGGCCGCAATTTTGCTCGTGACGGCGGCCGGACTGGCGATCGCCGGAACCACAGCCTATGTGGTGCAGCGGGAACGCACGCTGAGTGAGATCAATGCGGTGCTTACCGACACCGTTGACGACGTGCGTATCGTCGCCGCGGACTCGTCAGCCGTCGATTTGCGCGGCGCACTGCGTGCCGTCATCGCTGGCGTGCGCCCGGCGACCAACGAGAGCACCCTAGCCGTCATCGACGGTGCGGCGGCGCTGGAACCGCGGTCGGTTGATTTTCGATTGGCCGACGACGAGCTCGTGGCGCGCAGCGTGACCGAGACAGCCTCGGGTGAGGTCGTGCTCGGCACCGTCACGGCGTCGGGCCGGCTGCTGCGTTACGTCTTCGTACCGGTCTCTGTCGACGGCGACCCCGCCACGGGAACCTTCATCGCCGCGTTCGATCTCAACGCCGAACTGCAGCCGGTGTCGGATGCGTCCCGCACCTACCTGCTCGTGGGCTTGGCGACCCTGATGGTGGTCGGGCTGGTCGGCTGGGTCGTGGCCGGGCGCCTGCTGCGCCCGATTCGCGGTCTGCGTGAGGCTGCCGCGCGCATCACGGCGTCGGATGTGAGCGAGCGCATTCCGGTCGTCGGTCACGACGACGTGTCGGCGTTGACGGCGACCGTGAATGAGATGCTCGACCGCCTGCAGGGCGCGCTCACCGGGCAGCGCCAGCTGCTCGACGATGTCGGTCACGAGTTGAAGACGCCGATCACGATCGTGCGCGGGCACCTCGAGCTCATGAACCCCGACAGCGCGGCGGACGTGGAGGCCACCCGCGACCTCACGATCGATGAACTCGACCGCATGGGCGGTCTCGTGCGCGACATCTCGGCGCTCGCCCAGGTCGAACGGTCCGTCCTCGCGAACCGTCGCCCCACCGACATCGCCGCGCTCATCGAACGGGTGCGCCAGAAGGCGGCTGCGCTGTCGGAGCACAGCTGGGTCACGACAGCGACGGCCGATGTCGTGGTGCCCGTTGACGCCGACAAGCTGACCCAGGCACTGCTGCAACTCGCCGCGAACGCGGTGACCCACGGCCCACCGACCGGAGTGATCGAACTCGGCAGTGCCGTCACAGCGGATGCAGCCGGCCGGCCCCGCCTGCAGTTGTGGGTGCGCGATCACGGCCCGGGCATTAGTGACGAGCTGCTGCCGCGCATCTTCGACCGGTTTCAGCGCGGTACCCGCGGCCGCGGGCCCGCCGGTTCCGGCCTCGGCCTGGCGATCGTGGCGGCCATTGCGCAGGCCCATGGCGGCACGGCCCGGGTCGCCGCGACGCCGGGCGGCGGCGCCACGTTCACCATCGACCTCCCTGCTGATCAGGAACTCGACCCGAAGGAAATCCGCTCGTGAGCCGCATTCTGATCGCCGAAGATGAAGATCGCATTGCCAGTTTTGTCGAGAAGGGACTCGTTGCCGCCGGTTTCTCCACCGTGCTGGTGCGCACCGGAACGGATGCCCTCGACTACGCCATCACCGGCGGGTTCGACCTGCTGATCCTCGACATCGGGCTGCCCGGGATCGACGGCTATGAGGTGTTGCGGCAGCTGCGGGCCGATGGGTCGAAGCTGCCGGTGATCGTGTTGACGGCCCGGGATTCGGCCGAAGACACCCTCGCGAGCCTCGAGGGCGGCGCTAACGACTACATGTCCAAGCCGTTCCGGTTTGACGAACTGCTGGCCCGGGTGCGTCTGCGCATGGCGGAAACCCCGCGCGAGACGAACGCCGTGCTCGGCGTCGACGGACTACAACTCGACCTGCGCACCCGACGCGCCACCGTCGCGGATCGCCAGGTTGATCTCTCGGCCCGGGAGTTCGCGCTCGCCGAAGAATTTCTGCGCCACCCCGACCAGGTGCTGAGCCGGGAACAATTGCTCAGCCGGGTCTGGGGCTACTCCTGGGACCCTGGATCGAACATCGTCGACGTCTACGTGGGGTATCTACGCGCCAAGTTCGGTGCGGAACGCATTGAAACGGTACGCGGAATGGGCTACCGACTCACCTGAGTCGATAGCCTATTCGTCGCGGCGGGCAGGCTACTCGTGATCGCTGCCGTGGCCCGATTCGTCACTGCCGTCGTCGCTGCCGGAGTTGGTGTTGTCTGCGTCGTCGTGTCCGGAGTTGCTGGACTCGTCGACCGTGGCCGCGCTACCGGGGCCGGAATTGCTGTCGACACGGCCATCGCTGTCGTCGGGCGCATCGTTCACGTCGTCGGCACCATGGCCGGAGCCGAGACGGCCGTCGCTGTCGTCGGAGGCATCGTTCACGTCGTTGCTGATCGAGTCATCGACCAGGTCGTCGATCCCGTTACCCGAACCGACGCGACCGTCGCTGTCGTCGGGGGCATCGGGCGAGTCGGTGGCGGCGGGAGTGCTGCTCGATGTGCTGGTCGGAGTCAGGAGGGTCGGGGCGGTGTTCGCTTGGGCGGCGATCACGCCCACCGACATCAATCCGGCGAGGCCGAGGGCTGCGAGGGTGAGGGTGCGCTTCTTCGTCGTCTGAAACATGGGGTGACCTTTCGTCTGCGCCGAGCAAACGGCGGATGGATTCCGTGGTGTCTATCGCCACAAGATCAATCAACCGCACGCCGGTAAGACAGACACGAGAGGTGCATGAGAGCACTCTCATGGGGATCAGCCGTCGCTGCTGCCTGATCCCGTGCTGCCGCCCGAATCGTCAGGGCCGGAATCGTCATCGTGACCCGGGTTGTCTCCGCCATGATCGTCGACGACGATGGGATCCTGGGCGGGAACGACCTCCGGGGTGCTGCTCGGGGTGGTCCGGTCGGCCAGCGTCGGTTCAGGGCTCGGTGCTGGTGCCGGTGTCGCCGCCTCGGTGGATGCTCCGGTGGATTCCCCGGTCGGCTGCACCGACACGGCCGGAACCCCAGCGGATCGCCCCGGCTGTTCGGCGATGGCGAGCGAATCGGCCAGAGCACCCGTAAGGGCGATGAGCAGAACCGCCCCCACTCCGGCGCCGACGACCCCGAGCAACGGTCGTCTCCAGCGGCTGCGCACGTTCATGATGCCTCCCGATCGACAATCCGTGCTCTTAGTGTGGGCCCCACGCGTGAGCCTCGAGTACGATCTGCGTGAGAATTCTCTTAGATTCGCACCGAGCCAGGCACGGTGAACTACTCAGGGGGACGGTTCAAAGGCGATGCGGCGGAGCAAGGAGCGCAGCTGCTCGCGCTCGGCGGGGTTCAGGGCTTGCAACGAACGGTCCTCGGCCTGCTGAATTACCGCGGCAGCCTGCCGAAAGAGGACCCGACCGGCCAAGGTGGCCACGATTACTTTGGAACGGCGATCGCGCGGATCCTGCTCGCGGGTGACCGCGCCGAGATCCTCCAAGTGGTCTACCAAGGCCACGATCTGGCTCGGGTCGAGGCTCAGAAAACCGGCGAGTTCACGCTGGGAGGGGTTCTGCCCGCTGCAGGCGAGGGACAACACCGAATACGATCGCACGCGCAAATCGAGCTCGGCAAGCATCGTGTTCGCCCGACCTGAACCGACCGAGCGAGCACGCGCGGTCATGAACTCGATCTCATTAGCCAGGTCGGTGTCCCGCAGTCGGTCGGGGTCGCGTATGCGCTCAGTGGCTTGGCGGGCCGCCGCGACGGCAGCGCCGCCGCCAATTCCCGCAGGGGAACCCGTGGCCGGGTCAGGGGGCGCGCTTTCCGACGCATCGGGGTGAGAAACCGCGGGCACTGTCGCGGCCGGAACGGACTCTGTCATTTCCATAGAATAAACCATACCGAATTAGTTGACATTTTCAACGGTATAGGTTTTCATTGGTTTTACCGAGACCAACCCCGTGGCGCTGACGCCACACCAGCGAGGAGTCACAATGATGTTGACCAGCAAGACGTTGACCGGCAAAGTAGCAATCGTGACCGGCAGCGGTCGCGGCCTCGGACTGGCCTACGCGCAGGAATTGGCGCGGCAGGGGGCATCCGTGGTGATCAACGATGTCGACCAGCTGATCGCCGATGACGCCGTGGCGAGCATCGTCAGTGCGGGGGGCCGGGCCGTCGCCGTCGTCGCCCCGGTCGGTTCGACCGCCACCGCGCAGCAGCTCGTCGCCCAAGCCGTCGCGAGCTTCGGCCGCCTCGACATCCTCGTCACCAACGCCGGCGTGCTGCGTGACACCGTGGTTTGGAAGATGACCGACGACGACTTCGACACCGTCATCAACGTGCATCTGCGCGGTACGTTCACCTGTGTGCGTGAGGCGGCCATCCGCTTTCGCGAACAGGACGAGGGCGGCCGCATCATCTGCATCGGCTCGCCGACCGGCCAGCGCGGCAACTTCGGCCAGACCAACTACGCCGCAGCCAAGGCCGGCATCGTCGGCATGGTGCGCACCTGGGCGATGGAACTGGCTCGGGCCAACGTCACCGTCAACGCCGTCGTTCCCGTCGCCGCGACCGCGATGACCGACACCGTTCCCTTCTTCAAAGCCTTCAACGACGCTGCCGCCCGCGGCGAGACCATGCCGCCCTTCGCCCGCCGGGTGCTCGGCTACGGCACCGCGCAGGACGTCGCCGGAGTCGTCGGCTTTCTCGCCTCCGATGCTGCGGCCAACATCACCGGCCAGGTCGTCGGGTCCGGCGGCGATCGCATCCAGCTCTGGTCGCACCCCGAGGTCGTCGCGACCGCGTTCGAAACCGGCGGCTGGACCGTCGAAACCCTCAGCGAAGATTTCTCCTCCCTGTTCGGTGACAAGTTGCAGAGCGTCGGCGAGAAGCTGCCGGAGCTGCCCGCCGAACTCCAGACCGTCGCACCGTAATGGTCTACGAACTCGGCCTCGACGTTGACGCGCTCACGGCCATCGACACGCACGTGCACATCGAGGTCGGCGACGACGGGCACAACGCCCTTCCACAGCCACTCGTCGATGCCGCGAGCAAATATTTCAAGACGGATGCCCCGCGCCCCGGCCTCGACGAGATCGCCGACATGTACCGCGAACGCAGCATGGCCGCGGTCGTGTTCACCGTCGACGCCTCCAGAAACCTGAACCACCGCCCGAACAGCAGCGAGGAGATCGCACGCGGCGCCACCCGCAACAACGACGTGCTGATTCCGTTCGGCTCGGTCGACCCCACTCGGGGAACGGGTGCGATCACCCAGGCCGAGCGCCTGGCCAATGATTTCGGGGTGCGGGGCTTCAAATTTCACCCGACCGTGCAGAACTTCAACCCGAGCGACGAGCAGTTCTACCCGCTCTGGGCCGCGCTGCAGGACCTCGGTCTGCCCGCCCTGTTCCACACCGGGCAGACCGGGATCGGCTCTGGCCTGCCCGGCGGCTTCGGCCTCAAACTCGGCCTGTCGAACCCGATGCTGCTCGACAACGTCGCCGCCGACTTTCCCGAACTGGCGATCATCATGGCGCACCCGAGTGTGCCGTGGCAGGACGAAGCCCTCGCCGTCGCTACCCACAAACAGAACGTCTACATCGACCTCTCTGGCTGGTCTCCCAAGTATTTCCCCGAGAACCTCGTGCGCCAAGCCAACTCTGTCCTGCAAGACAAGGTTCTGTTCGGAAGCGACTTTCCCCTGATCAGCCCGGACCGCTGGCTGAAAGACTTCGCCGACCTCAACTTCAAAGACAGCGTGCGCCCGAAAATTCTCAAGGACAACGCCGTGCGTCTGCTTGGACTTCTCGCATGACCGACTTCTACCCGAGCGACCAGTTCGGTTTTTCGACGCTGCTCACCGATAGCGAACTCGAGGTGCTCGCCCGACTGCGCGCCGTCCTCGACAGCGACGTGCAGCCGCTTCTCGCCGACCACTGGGAGGCGGGCGAGTTTCCGTTCGAGATCGTGCCGAAGCTTGTCGACCTAAACCTCATGAACCAGGGCGCAAGCGCGCTCTACGGCGGCTTTCGCAATTTTGAACTGGCCCGCACCGACGCATCCGTCGCCACCTTCTACAACGCGCAATCCGGACTGTTCCGCACCACAGTCAACCTGGGCGGCAGCCCGGAACAGGCTGCCGCGCTCGATGCGAAAATTGCGAGCTTCGAGTACACCGGTGTGTTCGCGCTGACCGAACCGGAACACGGCTCCGATATCGCCGGAGGGCTCGCCACCACCGCCCGTCGCACCGGCGACAGCTGGGTGATCAACGGGCAGAAGCGCTGGATCGGCGGCGCCACGAGTGCCGACGTGCTCGCCGTCTTCGCCCGCGACGAGGCCGACGGCTGTGTCAAGGCTTTTTTGGTGCCGACGGATGCCCCCGGCGTCACGCTGCAGAAGATCGAGCGCAAGACCAGCCTGCGCATCATGCAGAACGCCGACATCGACCTCGTCGACGTGCAGGTTCAAGAAAGTGACCGGCTGCAGCGCATCAACTCGTTCAAGGATGTCGCCGCCCTGCTGCGGTCGATGCGGTCCGATGTGGCCTGGATCGCGACCGGCCTGCAGGCCGGAGCCTACGAAGCGGCCCTGCGCTACGTGAAAACCCGCGAGCAGTTCGGCAAGCCGCTCGCCGCGTTTGCGCTCACCCAACAGAAACTCGCCACCATGCTCGGCAACGTCACTGCCTCGCTCGGCCTCGTCGTGCGGCTCACCCAGCAGCAAGAGGCCGGCCTGTTCACCGAGGAGAATTCGGCGCTGGCCAAGATGTTCTGCTGCGAGCGGATGCGCCACACCGTCGCGTTGGCCCGCGAGGTTGTTGGCGGTAACGGCATCACCCTCGACACCGACGTCGCCCGGTTTCACGCCGATGCCGAGGCCGTGTACTCCTACGAAGGCACCCACGAGATCAACAGCCTCATCGTCGGCCGAGCCGTCACCGGGCACAGCGCCTTTCTCTAAGCGACCCATATATATAAGGAGCACCATGAGTACCACTGTCACCACCTTCGCCGAACTGCCCGGCCTGGCCGGCACCGACCTCGGTTATACCGACTACATCGAGGTCGACCAGACCCAGATCGACACTTTTGCCGACGCCACCGATGACCACCAGTGGCTGCACACCGACCCGGTCAAGGCGAAGGACGGCCCGTTCGGTACTACCGTCGCGCACGGTTTTCTCACCCTGTCGCTCGCGATTCCGTTCTGGACCGAACTGCTCGACGTGACCGATGTGACCACCAAGGTCAACTACGGCCTCGACAAGGTGCGCTTCCCAGCGCCCGTCACCGTCGGCTCGAAGATTCGCATGCGCGCCACCATCGCGACGGTCACCGAGATCGCCGGAGGCGTGCAGCTCGGCGTCGACCAGACCATCGAGATCGAGGGCGGCACCAAACCTGCCGTCGTCGCGCACTCGCTGTACCGCTTTTACGTTTGACCGCACATCCGCTCGACTGGGCAACACCTAACCCTCAAGGAAGAGGAACCATGTTTCACAGCAACCTGACCCGCGTTCGCACCGTCACGGGCCTGACCGGTCTCTTGGTCGCCGCCCTGGCCCTCACCGGCTGTGCCGCCGAGGCCCCGGCAGCCGACGTGACGGCCGACGCCGCCGACGGCGCCCTGACCAGCGTGACCGTGGGCGTGCTCGCGATCGCCCCTTCCGTCGCGATGCAGTACGGCATCGACGAGGGTATCTTCGAGAGCCACGGCCTCGACGTGCAACTGCAGACCGGCCAGGGCGGCGCCGCGATGCTGCCCGCCGTCTACGCCGGCAGCATGGACTTCGCCATCGGCAACCCGCTCTCGGTCATGGTCGCCGTCGACAAGGGCCTCGAGATGCAAATCGTCACCGGGTACAGCAACTCGAAGGCCGAGGGCGACGACATCAACGGTGTCGTCGTGCGCACCGACTCGGGCATCGACAGCTTCGCCGACCTCGAAAACCAGACCGTCTCCGTCAACGCGGTGAGCACCCAGGGCGATCTCACCATCAAGGAGAGCGCCGAGATCGACGGCGCAGACTCGTCCCTGATCAAGTTCAACGAGATGCCGTTCCCCGACATGGAAGCCCAGCTCGCAGCCGGGAACACCGACGCCATCTGGCTGCCGGAGCCGTTCCTGAGCAAGGCCCTCGCGAGCAGCGACTTCAAGCTCATCGGCTATCCGAACCAGCAGGCCCTCCCCGGCCTGCCCACCATGGTCACCTTCACGAGCGCCAAGTACGCCACCGCCAACGCCGACACCCTGGTTAAATTTCGGGACGCCGTCGACGAGACCCTCGCCGCGGCCGAAGCGAACCTCGATGACGTGCGCGCCACTCTCCCCGCTTTCATGGGTATGGACGCGGGAGTCGCCGAGAATATGAAAATGGAGACCTTCGACGGTGAGGTGCCCGCCGACGTGCTGGCCGACCTTGGAGACCTCATGCAGAAGTATCAGATCGTCGCCACGGCCCCCGACGTCTCTGCCATGATCGCCAGTTAGTCAGCAGTCAATCAGGGGTGTGCTCTGTAGTACGGTGAGCACGCCCCTGACCCATTCCGTGTCAGTGTCTCCGCCTGCGGAGACGTGTGAAAGGTACATGCAACGATGCATAACCAAGGTCTCGGTTCCTGGATCCACCGCCGACGCGTGAAGTCGGCCGACCAGACGGCGCTGATCAGCGGCGACGATCGCCTCAGCTACGGCGAGTTCGCCGAGCGGGTTGACCGGCTGGCGAACGCATTCGATGCGCGCGGCATCCGTTCGGGTGATCGCGTGGCCTATCTCGGCGAGAATCATCCGGCGTTTCTTGAGACGCTCTTCGCCTGCGGTGTGCTCGGCGCCATCTTTGTGCCGCTCAACACCCGCCTGGCCGCTCCCGAGATCTCCTTCGCCCTGACGGATTCGGGCAGCCGCATCCTCGTTCATGCGGCGAGCCTGACCGACCTGGCCGTGCGCGGTTCCCGCGGCACGCAGGTCGTGCAGCGCATTCGGGTAGCGGATGCCGCCGCCCCAGCCGCCGAGACCGGCCCCGCCGGCCTTCTGGTCGAGAACCTCGAGGAGGTCATCGCCGGCGCCCCAGCCACGCACCGCGACGAGAACGTCAGCCTCGACGACCCCGCGCTGATTCTGTATACCTCTGGCACGACCGGCCAGCCCAAGGGAGCCTTGCTCACCCACGGCAACATGACCTGGAACAGTTTCAATGTGCTCGTCGACTACGACTTCGTCAGCAGCGACGTCGCCCTCATGATCGCACCCATGTTCCACGTCGCGTCGCTCGGCATGGGGGTGCTGCCGACCCTGCTGAAGGGCGGCTCCGTCGTGCTCGAGCCCAGGTTCGAGCCTGGCCGTACCCTGCACCTGATCGAGCAGCACAAAGCCACCGTGATCAGCGGCGTGCCCACCACCTACCAGCTTCTGTGCGAGCACCCCGATTGGGAGAGCACCGACATTAGCTCGCTGCAAAAACTGACCTGTGGTGGTTCGGCGGTGCCGGTGCGGGTGCTCGAGGCCTACGAGAAACGCGGGCTGTCCTTCTCGGGCGGCTACGGCCTCACCGAGACGGCGCCGGGGGCGACGAGTCTCGCCCCGCACAAATCCCGCGAGAAGGCCGGGTCGGCCGGGCTACCGCACTTCTTCACCGACGTGCGCATCGTCGACGAGACCGGCGCCGAAGTGCCAGACGGCGAGGTCGGCGAGATTCAGATCTCCGGCCCGAACGTCATTCGTGAGTACTGGAACCGCGCAGAGGCCACCGCCGACAGCTACGCCGGCAACGTCTGGTTTCGCTCCGGCGACATGGGCTACACCGACGAAAACGGCTACCTGTTCATCTCTGACCGGCTGAAAGACATGATCATCTCCGGCGGCGAGAACATCTACCCGGCCGAGATCGAGCTGGCCATCTCCGAACTCGAAGCGGTCTCCAGCGTCGCCGTGATCGGGGTACCCGACGAGAAGTGGGGCGAGGTGCCCTGCGCCGTCGTCACCGTGCGCGATGGCTTCACCCTCGAGCCAGACGACATCCAGGCGCACCTGAGCGACCGGCTCGCCCGCTACAAGATTCCCAAACGCGTCGTGATCGTCGCCGAGATGCCGCGCACCGCGAGCGGTAAAATCCGTAAGGCCGACCTGCGCAAGGCTCACGCGGTTTCGTGAGCACCGATCAGGCTGGTGGCGGGGCATCCGTTCTATTGAGCTCATCGATGAGCGTGAGACCCCGCTCGGCCCACTGGATCTCGTGCTCGGCCCGCGCGATCAACCCCTCATAGGTGTAGCGCTTATAGGCGCGGATGGCGGCGTGCTCGCTCGCCGGCGCGTGGGCGAGGCGTTTTTCAAGCATGGTGCTCGTTCCGGTATCGATCTCGCGCACCTTCTCGAGCCACTCGGTGCGCTGTTCCTCGAAGTTCGCGATGTGCGCGCGCAGCTGCGCGCGGGCCGCGTCGGGCTCGGCCCACTCAAGGTAGGCGGCCTTGAGGTGGGCCGGGTCGCGCTCCCGGGTATAGCTGAGTGGCTCGTTCATCCAGGCGCGAAAGGCACCTCGGCCGGCCTCGGTCACGTGATATTCGCGCTTCATGCCGCGCGGCCCCCACGGAACCTCGGTGCCGACGAGCAGCCCGTCGGCCTCCATTCGGCGCAGTTCCGGGTAGATCTGCGAGTCGGGGGCATGCCAGACATGTGAAACGGATGCCTGGAACGCTTTCGACAGGTCGTAGCCGGTCATCCGCTCCACGGTGAGTAGCGCCAGCAGCGCGTGTCGAAGGCTCACGGCGTTCCCCTTTCAGTCTTGTAAGTACCTACCAGCATAGATAGTCTGGACCTGCGCTAACTATCTATGGGGATAGATAGCTGACCGGAGGTTTTCAATGACGATTATCCAGACCAAGAGTTCGACCACGAACAAGGTGCTCAACTACCCCCTGAACGCCTGGTACGTCGCCGCCTGGGACCACGAGGTCACCCGCAAGCTGATCTCCCGCAAGGTCGCCGACAAGCCGCTCGCCATCTACCGCACCGAAGACGGCCGACCGGTGGCACTCGCCGATGCCTGCTGGCACCGCCTCGCCCCGCTGTCGCAGGGCAAACTGCTCGCCAAGGACGAAATCCAATGCCCGTATCACGGCATCGTCTACAACTCGGCCGGCCGCTGCGTGTCGATGCCGGCCCAGGAGACCATCAACCCGAGCGCGACCGTGCCCTCGTACCCGGTCGTCGAACGCCACCGCTTTCTCTGGGTCTGGCTCGGGGACGCGACCCTCGCCAACCCGGACACCATTCCAGACATGCACCAGATGGACCACCCCGAGTGGGCCGGCGACGGCCTCACTATTCCGGTCACCTGCAACTACCAGCTCGTGCTCGACAACCTGATGGATCTCACCCACGAAGAATTTGTGCACGGCTCGAGCATCGGCCAGGCCGAGCTGAGCGATTCCGACTTCGAGGTTACCCACGACGACACGACCGTCACCGTCTCGCGCTGGATGCATAACATTGATGCCCCGCCGTTCTGGCTGAAGAACATGCGCGACAAGTTTCCGGGTTTCACCGGCAAGGTCGACCGGTGGCAGATAATCCACTTTGAAGCGCCCTCGACCATCAACATCGATGTCGGAGTTGCCAAGGCCGGCACCGGAGCGCCCGAAGGTGATCGCAGCCAGGGCGTCAACGGCTACGTGATGAACACGATCACCCCGGAAACAGCCCGGAGCGCCCACTACTTCTGGGCCTTCATGCGCAACTACCGCCTGGAAAGCCAGCTGATCACCTCACAGCTGCGCGCCGGAGTCTCCGGCGTGTTCAAGGAAGATGAAGACATGCTCCTGGCCCAGCAGACCGCCATCGACGCCAACCCCGACTACGAGTTCTACAACCTCAACATTGACGCCGGCGGTCTGTGGGTACGCCGCCTCATCGAGCGGATGCTCGAGGCCGAGGGCCGCACGGTCTCCGCTGGCCGCGCCGGCCGCGTTCGCGGCGCCAACTAGGCGGGCCGAAGCATGGCAGCAACCAATATTGAGGTGTGGCAGCAGGCGACGGTCATCGAGACCATGGCCGTCGCCACCAACATCCAACGCATCGTGCTGGCGCCGGCCTCACCGAAACGGGCCGAACCAGGTTCGCACCTCGACCTGTTTGTCACGATCAACGGGGAGCGGCACAAGCGCTCCTACTCCGTCGTCGACTCCACCGAAGACGGGTCCCGGGTGGGGATCAGCGTGCTGCAGGTGCCGCTGTCCCGCGGCGGCTCGATCTTCATGCACTCCTTGCAGCCGGGCGACACTCTCGAGATCACCCAGCCGCTGCAGAACTTTCCGCTGCGGGTCGGCGCGCCCAACTACGTGCTGCTGGCCGGCGGCATCGGTGTGACCGCGATCGTCAATATGGCGCGGGTACTGAGAAATCTCGGGGCCAATTACACGCTCGTCTACGCGGCGCGCAGCCGCGAGCGCATGGCCTACCTGCCCGAACTGCTCGCGCTGCACGGCGACAACCTGCGGGTACACATCGACGACGAGGGCACCGAATTGTCGGTGGCCGAGTTGGTCGGCAGTGTTGACTCGCAAGCGGAGCTCTACATGTGCGGGCCGATCCGCCTGATGGATGCGGTGCGTCGCGCCTGGCGCGAACGCGAGCTCAACGACCCCAACCTGCGGTTCGAAACCTTCGGGAACAGCGGTTGGTACGACCCGGAGGAGTTCATCGTGCGGGTGCCGCGTCTCGGCGTCGAAGCGCGCGTGCCGGCTGGTCGGTCAATGCTCGAAGCCCTCGAAGATGCCGGCGTCGAGATGATGTTCGACTGCCGCAAGGGGGAATGTGGCCTGTGCGAGGTCAAGGTGCTCGCCCTGGAGGGAGCCATCGACCACCGCGACGTGTTCTACAGCGAACGCCAGCAGCACGCCGCCGCCACAATGTGCTGCTGCGTCTCCCGCGCTGTCACCTCGCCCACCGGCCTGCAAGCGGATGCCGCGCGCGGCGGCCCCGCGATCGTCACGATCGCCGTCTCCTAGCGGTCACAGAAAAGCGGATGCCCCGGTGATTGTCGCCGGGGCATCCGCTTTGTGTGGGCTTCTACTTGAGCGACGCTCTGCGCTGCGCGGTGATCTGCTCGGTGACCGGGCCCAGCTTGGCGCGCTGGATCTCGGCGTAGACGTGCGAACGCAGCTCCATGAAGCGTGGGAGGGCGCGGGTGTTGAGCTGGTCGCGTTCGGCGGGCAGGTCGATTTTGAGGTCTTCCTGCACGACGGTGGGGGAGCTCGAGAGCACGATGACGCGCTCTCCGAGGTAGACGGACTCGTCGATGTCGTGGGTGACGAACAGAATCGTCACGCCGAGCTGCTTCCAGATGGTGCGGATGAGGTCTTCGAGGTCGGCGCGGGTCTGCGCGTCGACGGCGGCGAACGGCTCGTCCATCAGCAGCACCTGCGGGCGGTAGGCGACGGCGCGGGCGATCGCCACACGCTGCTGCATGCCGCCGGACAGCTGCCAGGGGTAGCTTTTCGGCACGTGGTCCAGCCCGACCGACTTCAGGGCGGCATCCACCAGCGCGGCGCGTTCGTTCTTGGGCACCTTCTGGTTCTTCAGGGGCAGTTCCACGTTGGCGCGCACGGTCATCCAGGGGAACAGGCTGCGGCCGTATTCCTGAAAGACGACGGCCATCGACTTGGGCGGGCCGGTGACCTTGCTGCCATTGAGTTCGACGGTGCCGCTGGTCTGTTCCATGAGGCCGGAGATGCACTTGAGCAAAGTGGTCTTGCCCGATCCGGAGGGCCCGACGAGGCAGACCAGTTCGCCCTCGGCGAGGTCGAAGGTGAGGTCGCGCACGGCCTCGACCTCGCCGCCCGGCACCTTGTAGATTTTCTGCAGGCCGCGCACCGAAAGCATCGGCACGGCCTGGACGGGCTGGTTCATGGTGGTCTCGCTAACTGTCATGAGTGATTTCCTTCAGACCGTGGTACCAGTGCAGTACCCGTCGTTCGACGAATTGGAAGATGATGGCCAGGCCCAGGCCGATCAGGCCGAGTACGACGATGCCGCTCCACATTTCGGGGATGGCGAAGTTGCGTTGGAACTGAACGATCGTGAAGCCGAGGCCCGACGACGAGGCGAACATCTCGCTGATCACCATGAGAATCAGGCCGATCGACAGCGACTGCCGCACACCGGCCATGATCTGTGGTGTCACTGCGGGGAGCACGAAATAGCGGATGCGTGCGAAGCCGGCAATACCGTAGCTGCGGCAGCTGTCGTTGAGTACGGAGTCGACGGCGCGAACACCCTCGACGGTGTTGAGCAGCACCGGCCAGATGGCGCCGGAGATGATGACGGCCACCTTCATGCTGTCGTTGACGCCGATGAGCAGCATGAGCAGCGGCACCAGCACCGGCGGTGGGATGGCGCGAAAGAATTCGAGCAGTGGTTCGAGCAGGTTGCGCAGCCAGCGGGTGGAGCCGATAAGCAGGCCGAGCACGATGCCGAGGGCGATCGCAAAGAATAGTCCGACCGCGAGGCGACCGAGGCTCGGTAGCACGTCGTCGAAGAAGCGGTCGCCGATCCAGGTGGTCCACAGGGTCTGGGCGAGTTCGATGGGCTTGGGTACGAAGAAGTTCGTGGAGCCGAAGGACAGCGCGTACCAGAGCACGATGAGCAGAATGGGAAGGCCGACGAAGTAGGTGACGCGTTTGAGGGGACTCACAGGACGACTTCTCCTCTCACGGAGGGATGCCAGGACAGCACGCGTTTTTCAACGATGCGGGCGGCGAGGTTGATGAGCACGCCGATCATGCCGGTCGCCAGTACGAGGGCATACATCGACGAGATTGCGCCGCCCGCTTGGGTGAGGGCGATCTGCTTGCCGAGGCCGGGGGTGCCGATGATGAGTTCGGCGGTGATCGCCAGAATCAGGGCGACGGCTGCGGCCAGGCGCAGCCCGGTCATCAGATACGGCAGGGCGGTGGGCCAGATCACGTAGCGCACCCGGGCGAGCCGGCCGAGGCCGTAACTTTTCGCGGTGTCGTTGGCGACGGCATCCACGTCGGCGATGCCGTAGAGCAGCTGTAGCAGCACCTGCCAGAAGGAGGCATAGACCACCAGCAGCAGGGTCGACTCGATGCTGGTGCCGAAGATCAGCACGGCGAGGGGGATGAGGGCGACCGAGGGGATCGGGCGCAGGAACTCGATCGTGGTGTGGGTGGCGCGGCGGAGGAACCGACTGGAGCCGATGATGAGGCCGACGACGATCGCAGCGACCGTGGCAATGAACAGGCCAAGCGCCCAGCTCGTCATGGTGTCGGCGACGTCGTTCCAGAATGCGGCCTCGGTCAGGTACTGGCCGAGGCGCACGAGCACCTCGCTGGCCGGCGGCAGGTAGCGGTCGCTGACCAGTCCGAGGCGGGGAGCGGCTTCCCAGATCAGGAAGAACAGGATAATTCCGCTGATGCCCAGGCCCAAAGCTTTCGCTTTCGGCCCGGCAGCAGCGCTACGTTGTTTTCTCATTCTGGCAAGCCACTTCCTCGTGGTCGGTGCGATTGAAACGGATGCTGCGAATTACGGCAGGAAGGTGCTCACGTCGGGCGCGGTCTCGACCACGCCGTACTTGAGGGCAGCTTCGCCGAGCGCAGTGACGGCATCCACGTTGAATTCGGTCGGGAACTTCGGGAGCACGATTTTCGCGAGCACTTCGGGCGGGGTCTTGGTGTAGGTCGCGATGATCGCGCGCACGGCGTCGGGGTTAGCCTCTGCGTATTCGAGCGACTTCTTCATCGCGGACTGGAACTTGGTTACGAGCTCCGGGTCGCCCTCAACGGTTGCGGCAGAGGAGAAGTACGCGGCGACGTCGAGGTTCACATCGAAGTCGGCGTAGCCGTAGGAGATGACGCGCTGGCCGCTTTCAATGGCGGCGGTGACGAACGGTTCAACGACGAACGCCGCATCGACCTGACCGTTTTCGACGGCCGCGCTGGCGTCCGGGAACGGAATTTCGACGAAGGAGATCGACGAGGAGTCGCCGCCGAGGCGGTCGATTGAGGCTCGCATGACCGTGTCGACGATGTTGTTCAGGCTGTTGCCCGAGACGGTCTTGCCGTCGAGGTCGGCGAGCGTTTCGACGGGGGAGTCGCCCTTGACGATCACGGCGCCGAAGTCGCTCGTAACATCGCCGGTCGAGGCGACGGCCGAGTTGACGACCTTCAGCGGCAGACCCTTGTCGTTGGCGACCATGAGCGAGACCAGGTTGCTGAAGCCGAACTGGTAGTCGCCGCTGACGACGGCCGGCACGATCGCGGCGCCGCCGGTCGCGGTCTCGATGGTGAGGTCAAGGCCTTCGTCTTTGAAGAAGCCCTGGTCGAGGCCTAGGTAGAGGGGAGCGGTATCGGCGATCGGGATGACACCCACCGTGACGGGCGTGAGGGCGTCACTCCCGGCGGGGGCAGTGCTGTCGGCGCCGGCCGAGCAGGCACTGAGGGCGAGAACAGATGCCGCGGCAAGTCCGATCAGGTGCAGTTTCTTCATGTTCACTCCATTGTGTGGTGGTGCGGGTCGTGCTGCTGTGGGTACGCGGGGCGCTGCGAGCCTGATGATCGGCTCTGATTGGAGACTAGCCACGGATTTCGCCGCTCAAACCTACGCTTCCATTCAGTGGAAGTTCTCGGCGGATCGCGGTAGCGTGACGTGTAATGAGTGGAAAACCGGCACAGAAAAGGGCGAGCGGCGACGATATAGCCGTGGACGATCGTTCCGTCGCGGCCCGACTCTTCGCCATTCTCGACGCCTTCGCGGCTCCCGCCGGGGCGACCTCGCTCACCCTGACTCTCACGGCCATCGCCCAGCGGGCCAACCTGCCGCTGTCAACCACGCACCGGCTCGTCGCCGAGTGGGTCAGCTGGGGTGGCCTGAGCAAGCACGAGAACGGCCAGTATTCGCTCGGCATGAAATTGTGGGAACTCGGCGTGCAGACTCCGACGGCCCGCAATCTGCGCACTATCGCGCTGCCGTACCTCGAAGACCTCTATGAGACGACGCGCGAGCACGTGCACCTCGCTATTCTCGACGGCCGCGACGCCCTCTACCTAGAGAAGCTGTCTGGCCACCACGCGGTGCGCCTGATCTCCCGGGTCGGCGCGCGCCTGCCTCTGCACTCCACCGGGGTCGGCCTGGTGCTGCTGGCCTACGCTCCGTCCGACGTGGTGCAGCAGTACCTCGCGACCAACCTGCAGCGCTTTCTGCCGCGCACGGTCACCGAACCCGAAGCCGTACGCAAACGGCTCGCCGAGATTCGATTGCTCGGCCTGGCCCGCATGTCCGAGGAGATGACCGCGGGCTCGAGTTCGATCGCCGCGCCCATCAGGGACCGTACCGGCCAGGTTGTAGCGGCGGTCTCGATCGTGACTCGCACCACCGATACCATCGACCCTGAGCAGGAGCGGGCCGTGCGGGTGGCGGCCCAGGGCGTGAGTCGGGCGCTCGGCTATCGCCGCGCCCAACAATGATCGAAATTGATTGATTGTCAACACTTTCACTGGGTGGAAGAAGTCGCCCGTTGAGCTGAGCGGCGCAGCACACTGATCACAACACCCCCTGTCATCGTCGCTAGGAGAACCTGTGCCCCACGAAACCACCCGCGTCGCCATAATCGGCGCCGGTCCCGCCGGTCTTCTCCTCAGCTGGGCTCTGCAGAGCGCCGGCATCGACTCGATCGTCGTCGAAAACCGCTCGCAGGACTACGTGCTCGGCCGCATCCGAGCCGGCGTACTGGAACAGGGTTCGGTCGAAACCCTGACCCGTCTCGGACTGGGCGACCGCCTCGCATCCGAGGGTCTGCATCACGACGGAATCTACCTGCAGTACGCCGGAGAGCGCCACAACGTGAACTTCAACGAGCTGATTGGTCGCACCGTTACCGTGTACGGCCAGCAGGAGGTCGTGAAAGACCTCGTCACCGCGCACGCCGACGCCGGGTCGACGATCTACTACGAAGCGTCCGACGTCGCCGTCGATGGCCTGTTGACCAAGAACCCGAGCGTGACGTTCGTGCACGATGGCGAGCAACACACCATCAACGCCGACTTCGTCGTGGGGGCCGACGGCTTTCACGGCATTTGCCGCGCGTCGATCCCCACCGAAGAAATCACCCTGTTCGACCGCAGCTACCCCTACGCCTGGCTCGGAATCCTCGCCGACGTGGCGCCGTCCTCCGACGAGCTTGTTTACGCGCTGCACGAAGACGGCTTCGCGATGCTCTCGATGCGTTCTCCGGTGGTCTCCCGCCTGTACCTGCAGGTCGACCCGGCCGACGATATCAAGAATTGGTCAGACCAGCGCATCTGGGAAGCGCTGCACACTCGGCTCGGCACCCCAGGGTGGACCTTGAACGAAGGGCCGATCACCGACAAATCAATCACCCCGATGCGCAGTTTTGTCACCTCGCGCCTCGCCTACGGCAACCTGTTTTTGGTCGGCGACGCGGGCCACATCGTGCCGCCCACCGGAGCGAAGGGCCTCAACTCCGCCATCTCCGACGTTACAGAACTCGCGGCGGCACTCACCGCGTTCTACGCCAACGACGAAATCCTCCTCAATGGTTACAGCGAAAGTGCGCTGGCCCGGCAATGGAGGGTACAGCAGTTCTCCCGCTGGATGACCGAGATGCTGCACACCAGCCCTGGCGACCTACAGACCGGCGCCTTCGACTACCGCAGCCAGCTCGGCCAGCTCGACTACGTCACCCATTCGCCGCTCGCCCAGCGCATGCTCGCCGAGCAGTACACCGGCCTCCTGCTCTAACCCGCCGAACTGCTCTAATCAATCGAGGACAGATCATGACCCAGACACCAGTTCCGTCGCACAGCGGCATTCGGCCAGGCACCGGCCCGGCGAGCCAAAACGAAATCACGGCCGAGATCGAAGCGATCGAAGCGGATGCCGCCGCCCGCGTCGCCGCCGGCGGCTCGCCCGAGCTGCAGCCTCGCCGCGACTACGCTCCGTATCGCAGTTCCCTATTGCGCCATCCCACCCACGAACTCGTGCGCGTCGACCCGGAAGAGGTCGAACGGGTCTCACCCGCCTTCGGCCACACCGATGTGAACGTGCTCGAAAGCGACCTCACCATCCAGCACACCGGTGAGCCGATCGGCGAACGGATAACCGTGAGCGGTCGCGTGCTCGATGGTGAGGGCCGCCCTGTGCGGCACCAGCTGATCGAACTGTGGCAGGCCAACGCTGGCGGACGCTACGTGCACAAACGCGATCAGCACCCCGCGCCGCTCGACCCCAACTTCACCGGGGTCGGCCGCGCCATCACCGGCGAGAACGGTGAGTACTCCTTCACCACCATCAAGCCTGGCCCCTATCCGTGGAAGAACCACATGAATGCGTGGCGACCAGCGCACATCCACTTTTCCCTGTTCGGCACCGCGTTCACGCAGCGTCTGATCACGCAGATGTATTTTCCCGGTGACCCCCTGTTCGCGCTCGACCCGATCTACCAATCGATCGCCGACGCAGACGCCCGCGCCCGCCTGGTCGGGCAGTACGACCACAGCCTGAGCGTGCCCGAGTTCTCGCTGGGCTACAACTGGGACATCGTGCTCACCGGACCCAAGTCCACCTGGATGGAAAGCGAAGAAGACCATGACTAACCTCGTGCGCACCGGACTGATCCCGAGAGAGTCCACCTGGATGGAAAGCGAAGAAGACCATGACTGAGCCCACAACCGCGCAGTCACCCACCCTGCAAACCCCTTCGCAGACGGTTGGCCCGTTCTACGGCTACGCCCTGCCCTATGTGGGCGGGCCTGAGCTGGTTCCCGGGTACCATCCCCGCGCCATCCGCTTCCACGGCACCGTCACCGACGGAGCCGGTGAGCCGATCCTCGACGCCCTGCTCGAGATCTGGCAGGCCGACGAGAGCGGCGCGCTCAGCCGAGAACTCGGCAGCATCGACCGCGACGGCTTCACCTTCACCGGCTTCGGCCGCTGCGCCACTACGATCGCCGGCCACTACACCTTCACAACGCTCAAGCCAGGGGCCGCCGGGGCGGCAGCGCCCTACATTCTGGTGACCGTGTTCGCCCGCGGAGTCACCCATCACCTGTTCACCCGGGCTTACTTCGCCGAAGATTCCGCCCTGCACGCTACCGACGCCGTGCTCAGTGCCGTGCCAGCAGACCGCCGCGGCACGCTCATCTGCGTGTCAGAGGGAGTCGTCGGGGGAGCCGAATCGTACCGCTTCGACATCCGCGTTCAGGGCGAAAACGAGACCGTCTTTCTGGACTTCGATGCCTAACTTCACGTTTGACGCCGGGCTGCTCAACCCGCTCAGCCACGGCACCCGGGAGTCAGAGCTGACCAGCGACCAGGCGTGGCTGCAGGCGATGGTCGACGCTGAGCTCGCGCTCACCCACGCGCTCGTCGACGCGGGACTAGCCCCCGAGTGGATGCTCAAGGTCTGCGACGCGCTCGCCGATGCGAGCCAGTTCGACCTCGGCGCGATTGCGCTCGAGGCGCGCGGCGGCGGCAATCCGGTGATTCCGTTCGTAAAGCACCTCGGTCGGGCGGCCGAGAAGATCAAGGCTGGAGCCTCCGACCACATCCATGTCGGCGCGACCAGCCAGGACATTCTCGACACGGCCGCGATGATCGTGGCTCGCCGGGTGACCTGCGAGCTGATCCACCAGCTCGATTCCCTCGGCGCGACCCTCGCCGACCTCGCCGACGAACACCGCGGCACCGTGATGAGTGGCCGCACCCTCGGCCAGCAGGCCTCGCCGACCAGCTTCGGCTTCGTAGCGGCCGGCTGGCTCGACGCCGTGCTGCTCATCCTCACCCGCCTCAACGGCATTCGGGACACTCTGCCAGTGCAACTCGGCGGCGCCGTCGGCAACCTTTCTGTGATCACTGAGATCGCCAGGGCAAGGCGCAGCGAATCGGTCACCGCCGACATTCTTGACACAGTACTGGACCGGTTTGCCCACCACACCGGCCTGGACGTGCCGCGCCTCAGCTGGCACACTAACCGCGTCGTCATCTCCGAACTGGCCTCGGTGCTCGCCGCCGCAACCGGTGTCGCCGGCACCTTCGCCCTCGACGTATCGGTGCTCTCCCGCACCGAAATCGCCGAGGTCAGCGAACGACTTGCTCCCGGCCAGGGCGGATCCAGCGCCATGCCGCACAAACGAAACCCGGTATCAGCCGTGCTGATCACGGCGGCGGCGCTGCAGACGCCGGGTCTCGCATCCACTCTCTATGGCAGCATGCTAGCCGAAGACCAGCGTCCGAGCGGCGCCTGGCATGCCGAATGGCAGTCGCTGCGGGTGCTCGAACGGCTCACGATTTCGGCGGTGACCGGCGCCGCGTCGCTCGCCGCCCGCCTCGATGTCGACCCGGATCGTATGCGCGCGAATCTCGACCTCACCGACGGACTCGTCTTCAGCGAACGGGTCACCACGATCCTGGCCGAGACCGTCGGCAAGACCACGGCGTTCGCGCTGGTCGAACGTGCCTCGCAAGAAGCCTTCGTCACCAACCGACCGCTGCAGGTGGTGCTCGCGAGCATCCTGATCGCCGAGGGCTGTTCCGATGCGCTGCGTGCTCAAATCTGGGCGGCCTTCGACTATGAGGGAGAGCCTGGCCAATCGGCGGCCGGCATCGATCGCGTCGTGCGCGCCTTTCGCCACCGAGCGGATGCCGCCGCGCAGCGTGCCGCACCGGCCAACTCTACCGATATGGTCGAAGGAGACTCCGCGAAGGCGGCCGCCCCTGGCGCTGCCGCGGACGACCCTGCTCGCTCCAACAATGACGTGAGGATCGCATGACCCAGCCCGTCATTCTCTGCACCATCGAGTCGGCGCGAAACGGAGACGCCAACGCACCGCTCATCGTGCTCGGCCCCTCGCTCGGCACGACCACCGACCTCTGGGCCAGCGTTGTACCGGCTCTCGCCCAGTCCCACCGGGTGCTCTGTTTCAACCTGCCCGGACACGGGTTCAGCCCGAAGACCTCGGCAGCCTTCACCCTCGAAGAGGTCGCCGACGCCGTTGTCGGGCTGGTCGACTCGATTGACGTCGACACGTTTCATTACGCCGGAATCTCCCTCGGCGGCGCCATCGGCCTCGCCCTCGCCGTGAAGCACCCGGGCCGCCTCGCGAGCCTCGCCGTGTTGTGCTCCGGGGCGAAAATCGGAACGTTCGATGCGTGGACCGACCGGGCCGCCGGGGTGCGGGCGAGCGGCACCCCCTCGCTCATCGCCGGCAGCGCGTCCCGCTGGTTCGCACCCGACTTTCTCGGCCGCGACCCCAAGGCCGGCGCGCACGCGCTCAACCAGCTGCTCGACATCGACGACGAATCCTACGCACTCGCCTGCGAGGCGCTCGCGGTCTTCGACCAAACGGATGCCCTGGGCACGATTCGCACGCCCGTGCTGTGCGTCTCGGGAGAGTTCGATGCGGTGACGCCGACCACGCAGCTTCAGGAGTTGGCGGCCCGCATCCCGGGGGCTGCTTCGGCCGTGATCGCCGGGGCCGCGCACCTGCCGTCGCTCGAGCGCCCGGCCGAGGTCGGCGCAATTCTGGCGGAGTGGCTGGCCAGGGTCTCGGCTGTGTCCGTCCACGTCGGCACCGGTGCTGCTGGCGCTGGTCTCGACGTCGGGTCTGCGGCGCCGCGACCGACCGACGCGGCCGCACCGCTGCCGGCCGGTCGTACCGCGGCATCCGCTTATGCCGACGGCATGGTGGTGCGCCGCGCGGTACTCGGCGACAAGCATGTCGACGCAGCTACCGCCGCGATCACCCCCGAAACCGCGGTGTTCCAGGACTTCATCACCCGCTATGCCTGGGGCGAGATCTGGACGCGGCCAGGCCTCGATCGGCGTACCCGCAGCTTCCTCACCATCGCCGCTCTCGTCACCGGCGGGCATGAGGGTGAGCTCGCGATGCATGTGCGCGCAGCCCTGACCAACGGGCTTACCCGTGCCGAGATCAGCGAGGCGATTCTGCACACCGCGATCTATGCGGGCGTGCCGGCCGCCAACGCCGCGTTCGCCGTGGCCCGGGAGGCTTTCGCCGGGCTCGATGCGGCTGCTGAAAACTCCTCCGACGACACCACCATTCGGCCCAGCTAAGGACCTCGAACTATGGACAAGACCTATCCCTCCGCCGCGGCTGCCGTCGCCGACATTCCCGATGGCGCCTCACTCGCCGTCGGCGGGTTCGGCTTGGTTGGCGTGCCGATCGTGCTCATCCGTGCGCTGCTGGCGCTCGGCAGCACCAACCTGCACGTCGCGTCGAACAACTGCGGCGTCGACGGTTGGGGGCTCGGCGAGTTGCTGCGCGAGGGTCGCATAGCCCGGGTCATCGCGTCGTATATCGGTGAGAACAAGGACTTCGCCCGTCGTTACCTCGGCGGTGAACTGGAGGTCGAGCTCACACCGCAGGGAACCCTGGCCGAGCGGTTGCGGGCTGGTGGTACCGGAATTCCGGCGTTCTTCACCGCGAGCGGTGTCGGCACGATGGTTGCCGACGGCGGACTGCCCTGGCGCTACGGCCCCGACGGTGCGGTGACGGTGTCGTCGCCGCCGAAGGAGACCCGGTTGTTCTCGTCGCTCGGCAGCGAGAAGGAGTACGTGCTCGAAGAGGCCATCGTCACCGACTACGCTCTGGTGCGTGCCGCCAAGGGTGACCGGCACGGCAACCTGGTGTTCGAGAAATCGGCTCGCAACTTCAACCCGGTGGCCGGTATGGCCGGCCGCATCACCATCGCCGAGGTCGACGAACTCGTCGAACCCGGCCAGATTGACCCCGACGAGGTGCACCTCGCCGGCATTTATGTGAACCGCATCGTGCAGCTCGGAGCGGTCGACGCCGCCGATCTGCCGATCGAGAAGACGACGACGCGGCCGCGTCCGTCATCTTTGGAAGGAACAAACTGATGGCCCTCACGCGCAACGAAATGGCGGCCCGTGCCGCCCAGGAACTCGCCCCCGACTCATATGTCAATTTGGGAATAGGTCTGCCGACGCTCATTCCGAACTTTCTGCCCGAGGGCGTGCACGTCGTGCTGCACTCCGAAAACGGCGTGCTCGGTGTCGGCCCCTATCCGTGGGAGGGCGAGGCCGACCCCAAGCTCATCAACGCCGGCAAGGAAACCGTCACGGTCAACCCGGGAGCCGCGTACTTCGACTCGGCGCAGAGCTTCGGCATGATCCGCGGCGGCCTGATCGACGTGGCCGTGCTCGGCGCCATGCAGGTGTCGGTGGTTGGTGACATCGCCAACTGGGCGGTGCCGGGCAAGATGATCAAGGGCATGGGCGGTGCGATGGACCTCGTGCACGGCGCCGAAACCGTCATCGTTGTCATGGAACACGTGACCAAGACCGGTGAGTTCAAGATCAAGAAGGTCTGTGACCTGCCGCTCACCGGTAAGGCCGTCGTCACCCGCATCATTACCGACCTCGCCGTGATCGACGTTACCCCCGAGGGGCTCGTGTTGCGCGAGGTCGCACCCGGCGTCACCGTCGATGACGTGCAGGCCGCCACCGAGGCGACCCTGCTCCTGCCGACCCCGCCGACCACGATCACGACCCTGCTCGGGGCTGCCGAATGATCGTGCGCTCCGCGGCTTCCACGCTCGCCCGGGGTGCCCTGCGCATCCGCAACGCCCGTACCGTCATCCTCAGCAACGGAGCCTCCGTATGACCAGCACCACCCTTCGCCAGGTCGTCATCTGCGAACCTCTACGCACCCCGATCGGTCGCTTCGGCGGCGCGTTCAAGACCGTCGCCCCGGCCGACCTCGCCGCGGCGGTGATCGTCGCGCTCCTGGAACGAACCGGCCTTGATGGCGCCCTCGTTGACGACGTCATCTTCGGCCAGGCGTATCCCTCGGCCGAGGCCGCGCCCGTCGCCCGGGTCGCCGCGCTCAACGCCGGTTTGCCCGTCACCGTCGGCGGCGTGCAGGTCGACCGCCGCTGCGGCAGCGGCCTGCAGGCCATCCTCGACGCCGCCATGCAGGTGCAAACCGGCGTGAGCGATCTGCTCATTGCCGGCGGCGTCGACGTCATGAGCCAGGCCCCGCTCTACACGGTCGATTCCCGCTGGGGCCTGGCCGGAACGGCCGGAGTGCTGCTGCGCGATGCCCTCGGCCGCGGTCGCGAAACCGCCGGTGGCCGCAACTATCCAGTCCCCGGCGGCATGCTCGAAACCGCCGAGAATCTGCGCCGCGATTATTCCCTCGACCGGGTCGAACAAGACGAACTCGCCGTGGAATCCCAGCGCCGCGCCCTCGCCGCCGTCGCCGACGGCCGCTTTGTCGACGAGATCGTGCCGATCACCGTGCCCGGCCGCAAGGGCCCCGTCGTTGTCTCCGTCGACGAGACCCCGCGCGAAACAACCCTCGAGGCCCTCGCCGGCCTGAAGCCCATCATGGGCAAAGCGGATGCCGACGCCACCGTCACCGCCGGCAACGCCAGCGGCCAGAACGACGCCGCTGCCGCGTGCATCGTGACCACCCCGGAGCGAGCGGCCGAACTCGGACTGACCCCGCTGGTGCGCCTCAAGTCCTGGGCGCGCGCCGGAGTCGAGCCCTCCCGTATGGGCCTCGGCCCGGTACCCGCGACAAAACTCGCGCTTGAGCGTGCCGGGCTGACCCTCGCCGACATCGACCTGATCGAACTCAACGAGGCGTTCGCCGCCCAGGTGCTCGCCGTCAGCCGGGAATGGAACTTCACCCCCGACGACTGGGCCCGCACCAACGTTAACGGCTCGGGCATCAGTCTCGGCCACCCGGTCGGCGCGACCGGCGCTCGCATCCTGGCCACGGCCGCCCGCCACTTGCAGCGCACGGAGGGCCACTACCTCCTCGAAACCATGTGCATCGGAGGCGGCCAGGGCCTGGCGGCCATCTTCGAGCGCGCGTAACAGCATCCGCTTTGCCGATCCGTGAGTTTCGGCCCGAAAATCGCGGGCAAAGTCAAATGGTTCTGAAACTCACGGCTCGGCGCCCGACGACCGAGAACTTAGAGCGCTACTGGAACGCGGAGATGCCCGTGATGGCCCGGCCGACCAGGAGGGTGTTGATTTCGTAGCTGCCCTCGTAGGTATAGAGCGCTTCGGCGTCGGCGAAGACGCGGGCCATGCCGAAGTCGGTGGAAATTCCGTTGCCGCCGAACACCGCGCGGCCGAGCGCCACGGATTCGCGCATTCGGGCGCTGGAGGATGCCTTGGCCAGCGCGGCGTGCTCGGGGCGAAGGGTGCCGGCCTGCTGCAGCTGGGCGATGCGTACCATCGTGCCGAGCGACGTCGTCGCGTTCTCGAGAATGCGCACGAGCTTCTCCTGCACGAGCTGGAACGACGCGATCGGCTTGCCGAACTGCTGGCGTTCGAGGGCGTAGCGCAGGGCGTGGTCGTAGGCGGCGAATTGCAGTCCGACGGTCTGCCAGCCGACCCAGACGCGGGAGTTGGTGAGCAGCCGGTTGGTGTCGCGAAAGCTCGTGGCTCCCGGAAGCCGGTCGCGCTCGGCGACTACGACGTTGTCGAGGGTGATCGTGGCGTTCTGCACGATGCGCAGGGCGATCTTGTTCTCGATGGCCTCGGCCTTAAAGCCGGGCAGGGTGGCGTCGACGATGAAGCCCTTGATCTGGTCGTCGGCGGTGTCGCGGGCCCAGACCAGCACGTTGGCTGCGAAGGTTCCGCTGCCGATCCAGCGTTTGATGCCGTTCAGGGTCCAGTTGGAGCCACTGCGGGTGGCGGTCGTCTCCATATTGCGCGAGACATCGGAGCCGTGCTCGGGCTCGGTGAGGGCGAACGCTCCGATCTTGCGCAGCGAGACGGCGTCGGCCAGGTAACGTTCGC
Organism: Cryobacterium aureum; assembly: GCF_002954245.1. Classification (GTDB taxonomy): domain Bacteria; phylum Actinomycetota; class Actinomycetes; order Actinomycetales; family Microbacteriaceae; genus Cryobacterium; species Cryobacterium aureum. Next base: position 198,494 of record NZ_PPTG01000025.1, read on the forward strand.
GCTGGTCGTCGGTGCCGAGCTGGGCAATGGCGGCCGCGAACAGTCCGCTGTGCACGCCGACGAAGGTGGAGATGGAGGCATCCACGCGGGAAAGCTCGAGGGTCATGAACCCGTGCAGCAAGAAATTGTTGCCACGGGCGCACAGCTCAACGAGGTTGAGGGAGGTGAGCACAGGAATGATTTCGAAGGGAAAAGTGGCGTTGTTCCAGTGTTCGGCCACGACCGGGCGGATCTCTCGCTCGAATACTTCGCGGGACTCGGCCACGAGCTGCTGCTCTTCGGGGGTGAGCAGGTCCTGATAAGAGAAGAAGTCGGCGGTCGGGCCGGTGTAGAAAGCGGGGCTGGCCTGCTCGGTGGAGCCGCTCTCGGCAGTGGTCGGTGCGTCGTCCCCGCCGCTCTTGGCGTCGTTTTCGGTGCTGACAATGACAATGCTCATGGCTGGTCCTCTCTGACCTGGTACACCTGAATTGTGCGCCAAAGAGCCCAATTGCGCAATCTATCGTCTTTAGACCGTGCATAGTGCGAAAGAGTTGGCGGACTAGGCTCGCCAGATTGCCCTCTCTGCGCGAGTGGACCAAACCCTAAATCGCACGTTCACGTGGCGGCTGCCGCACGCCCCAGTGCCGAGGTGCGACTCTCGGCCCGATTTGAACGATTAAACCCCTTGAACTCGCAGCTAGCGCGTGGCGGACGTATTCATGGTCAGCACGTCGGTGCCATCCAGGTCGTGCAGTCCCAGCGTCACGGTCACGACACCGAGGGTGCCAAGCGAGGTGACGTGGGTGCCGCCGCAGGGAATCCGCACGCTCGCGCCCGGCAGCTCGCAGACCCAGTAGCGGCGATCCGTCAGCAGGTCGCCGTCGCGGTCGATGCGCACCGCGGCATCCGTTGATGTCCAGTGTAGGAGAGTTGCATTGGTGGCCGCCTCGATCCGGGGCAGCGCCTCGGCGAACCCGTCCACCGAGAAACCCTTCTTGCGCAGCGACTTGCCGAGCCGGTAGGTGTCGACCGAGGCATTCTGGCCGATCAGCGACTCGTCAATGGCGAGCCCGTCGAAATCGGGATGGCCCAGGGCGTCGGGCCGCACCGCCTTTTTCCAACGGTCGGCCAGCGCGAGATTGAGCGCGAGCGAGGCGAGGTGGCAGCTCGTGTGCCCGGCACTCGTATTGTCGCGCAGACCCTCGTCGACCTCGACGGTGACCGTGTCGCCGGTAGAGAGCCCGTCCGCGTCGACCACGTGCACTACGACGAATGCCCAGCCCGGCGTTCCCTTGCCCACCGGAATGTCCTCGCCGACATACAGCGCCGACCCGTCGGTGGCTCCCACGATGCAGTCCTCGACCGGCCAGAACGCGGCGCCGTGGTGCAGCAGGGCCAGGTCTGGGCCCTGGTCGGGCCAGCCCGCATCGACCGGATGCACGGTTGTCACGTCGAGCAGAACCGCAAACCCGCCGCCCGGCAGCTGCTCGGAGTGCAACACGGTCGCCTGGGTTTCGACGGCGCCGCCCGGGTAGAGCACCCGGGTGTCTTCGGTGGGCAGGGTCATGGCTGGTCCTTTCAAGCGGATGCTGCCGAGCAGCGAGAAAAAAGGTGCCGCCACGATCGTGGCGGCACCTCACTGCGCTTGCTACTGCAGCGCGTGGTACCAGAAAACCTGGCACCGAGAAGATGCAGAACCTAGCTCTTGCGGGCCCGAGAAGCGGTCTCTTCAGACTTCGCCTTCTTGTCGGCCCTCTTTTCCTTGAGGGACTTGTCGGCAACCTTCTTGGTTGCATCCTTTTTCGGTGATTTGTCAGCCATTGTGTACTCCTTCGCGCCGAGCCGTGGGGCCCCGTCACCTTGAGAATACGCGGGTTTGAGCCAAACGTCATCTTGCGGCACGGTCGAATCGGCCAACCCACCGCCAGCCCTGTGCACGACTGTCGGTCTGTCGTATGCTGGCGCTGTATCCAACCCCTCTCCCGTCGAAAGGTCACCGTCATGAGCCATAGCGCCACCTACCGGGCAGTTCTCTTTGGACCGAACCCGATCGCCGCCGGAACCGAAGTGGAGCTGGAATACATCGACGGTACCTACCAGGACGTCGTGGTGCTCGAGGCGGTCGAAGACACCGAAACGATCACCCGCACCTACCAGCGCGGTCGGGAGACCGAGGAACCCATCCCGTACCGGTTCGTCGAAGAAGACGTCGCCGAAGCCGACGGCGAGGCCGACGTTCCCAACTGACCCCGATGCTGCGGCATCCGTCTACCAACGGATGCCGCAGCCCCGCTGAATGGCATTGCGGCTAAATGCGCTTGGTGGCGTCTCGGCCGAGCCGCACCGGCAGGGCCATGAGCGGTCCGACGAAACGGCGCTGCAGGCGGCGGGCCGGACCCCAGACGATCTGCACGATGTACTGCGACAGCAGCGCTCCGGCCGCGAGGGCCATGGCGATTCCCGCCGCGGTGAGCAGCGAGAGCAACCCATTGATGTCGCCCTCCGACAGCATGAGCAGCCCGCGAAACAGCGTGAGCCCGGGAACGAGCGGCACCAGGGCCGTCACCATGATCACGAGCGGGGGAGTGCGCACCATGCGCGCTGCGACCGCGGCGAGCAGGCCCACGCCGAGAGCGCTTGCTGCTGACCCCCAGACCAGGCCGAATCCGCCGGCCATGGCAGCGACGAACAGGAACTCGGCGAGGGCACCGAGCACGCAGACTACCCAGATCGCCCGCCACGGTACTTGAACGGCGAGGGCAAACCCGATCACAATCACCACGGCGGCCACGAGCAGCACCGGCAGAACGGCCAGTGTCACGATGGGGTTCGAGTCGATTTCGAGAACCAGGCCGAACCGGGCCAAGAACAGCGCCGAACCGGACACCCCAGTGACCAGACCGGCCGTGATCAGCAGTGCCTCCACCATTCGGGCTGTGCCGGTGAGGTAGAACCCGGAGAGAGTGTCATGCACGGCGCCGAAGGTGGTGACACCGGCGAGGAGCATGATGATGGTCGCGACCACCACGAGTGAGGGGTTCGCCGTGGGATCGATCACCCGTACGATCGCTGCGACAATCGGGCCGATCGCGCCGCCGACGACGGTCTGGTAGAACAACGGAACCTGGCGGTGGTCAAGCACCGAGGTGATCCAGTCGATGATCCAGGTGGCGATGAAGGCTGCGATGATCACGGTGGGCCCGGCGCCGATCAGCACGGCGGCACCGGTGCCGACGAGGCTCCAGCCGATGCGCCGCCACTGTTTGGGTACTTGCGGCTTGGAGCTGACGATCGTCGCGAGAATTTTACGGGCTTCGGCGACCTCGATCGGCTTCTCGATGATGTCGGCAATGAGCTCCGACGTTGCCGTGAGCTTGGAATAGTCGAGCGTGCGGTACTTCACGTTGCGGCTGCGAATGATCGACTCGTGCGTCACCGCATCTTCCTGCGTGAGTGTGATGGTCGTATGCGTAATGTTCGCGTCGGTGCCCTTGAGCCCGTAGGCGCGGGTGAGCGCGATCATGGCGGCGGTCGCGTCTTCGGCGCCGGCTCCGGCGGTGAAGATGACCTCGGCAAGGCGCATGGTGAGGTCAAGAACGGCGCGGGTATAGCCGGAGTGGTCGAGGGTGATTGCTGTGGTCTTGCTAAAACTCATGGGGTGCGCATATCTATTGGGCCGAGAACGGATGCGGCGGCGGTCGCGTGTGCGGAATCCGCGTCGGAGGGGTGGAAGAAACCGGCGAGCACATCGCGGTAGAGCCGGGCGAGTTCGGAGGACGCGGTGTAGGCCTGGCCACCGGCGACCTGCACGGCGGTGTCGACGACGAACTTGGCGTTCTGCGTGGCCCGGTATTTGAGCCCGGACAGCTGGGCGAACCAGGCCGGCCCAACCATGAACGACCGCTCGTCGACCGCTCGGGCGAGGGCGTCTATCTGCGGGTAGATGCCGTCCATCGCGATGACGAGGTCGCCGACCCGCCAGCGCGCCACCGGATCCTGTGCGTGCGAGCGCCCGTCGTTCTTCAGCGAGGTACGCCGGTGTGCGCCGTCGACGGCGAGTTCGAGAGCGCGCTGGCCGATACCCGTATAGACCGCGGAGAGCAAAATCTCGAAGTTGGCGAAGATACCGGCCACGAGCGGGTCGCCGTTCGGGCCGACCGGCAGTCGCCGCACGACGCGGTCCGGGCGGGCGAGCGCGCCGTCGAGCACGGTGCTTTGGCTCTGGCTGGCGCGCATGCCGAGGGTGTTCCAGTCATCTTTGGAGCGGATGCCGGCATCCGCCTTCTCGAGAAAAGCCCAGACGATCGCGGGTGCTTCGGGGTCGGTCGAGTCGAGCCCCAGGGTGCCGAGCCGGGTCCAGGCGGGGGAAAGCGAGGTGAAAACCTTGGTGCCGGTGAACCGGTAGCCGCCGTCGGGCGCGGGGCGGGCATCCGTTTGGGAGCCGAACAGAACGAGGTCATTGCCGGGTTCGCTCACGCCGAAGCCGAAGATCTCGCCCCGCCCGGCCTCTTCGAGCAGAAAGTCGAGCGAGTGGTCGCCCTGGGCGTGCAGGCCGCGGGCCACGCCGGTCCAGATCAGGTGCATATTCACCGCGAGGGCTGTGGCCGGGGCGTGCGCGGCGAGCCGGGTCTGCTCGCGCACGGTCTGCTGCAGGGTGCGTCCGAGCCCGCCGAACTTTGTCGGCACCAAGGCGCCCAGGTACCCGGCGGCGACGAGCTCCTCGAGGTCTTCGGTGAAGAACGCGTTGGCCTGGTCATACCCGGCCGCCCGCGAGCGGATGCCCGCCAGGAGCTCGGCAGACAGCAGCGGTTCGTCGCTGGACGGTACAAAAACGGCCGCCGCCGGGGGTGTTTCGGGCAGGGCTGGAGCAGGGAGAAACTCGGTCACACAGACAAGCCTATGCAGCCTTGCGACGCCGCGCGAACATGCGCACGATCACAAGCACAATTACCCCCAAGATCGCCAGCATGACCAGCCAGGGGAGGGCCACTCCAAGGCCGACCAACAGGCCGCCGAGAGCGGTCACGAGGGCGGTCCAGCCGGTGATAATTCCGCTCCAAAACGTGTCGGGGCCGCTTGCCGCGACGGTGCCCTCCGCGACCAGTTCGAGCTGCACTGTGGAGTAGTCGATCTGGTCGGCGAGATAGTCGCGCTGGGACTGCAGGCTTTCGAGCTCACTCTGCCGGCTCGACAGGGCGCTTTCGATGCTGATCAGGTCGGCCGTGGTGGTGGCCGAAGCCATCAGCGCGAGCAGCCGGTCGACCGAGGTGGTGAGCGCGGTGATGCGGGCGTCGAGATCCTGGCTCTGCTGGGTCACGTCCTGGGCAGTGAGCGTGACGAAGTTGAGGGTGCCGAGCTTTTTCAGCTCTTTGAGGGTGCGGTCGAGTTCGTCGGACGGAATGCGCAGAGTCAGGTTGGCGCTGGCCGGCTGCACGTCGGTGGCAGGGTTCTCGCTGCGGCTGTCGACGCGACCGCCGGCCTGTTCGGTGATCGTGACGGCCGATTCGCTCGCTTTCACCGGGTCGGTGGCGGTGATCGAGAGGGATCCGGTGGTGATGACATCGCGGCTGGAGGTGTTCACGTCGCCGGTGGTGCCGGTGACCAGGCCGGATGCCCTGTCGCCCTCGGCGGGCGCGGCGCCGCCTAAGACGCTCCCGGACGAGTCTGCGCTCCCCTCTGCGCTCCCCTCAGTGCTCACCGAACTACCGCTGTTCGTCGTGCATCCCGCCAGCAATAGAGCCGTCAGAAGAACCGCGATCGCACCCCAAGTTCGTCTCATGCCTTACTGTATTGGCGCGCCGATGCCCGGGACTGGAGGCAGTCTGGGAGTCGGATCACAATTGGGACTCGATGTCTGTCCCCCGAAGTATGGTCGTGGGGTCGGCGGTTCAGCCCGACTCGCAACGACCAGGAGGACGACATGGGATTCATTGACAATGCCAAGGATGCGCTCGACGCCACGGGCAAGAAGATCGGCCGGACGGTGGATGACGCCAAGGACCGCATCGAAGACAAGGCCGACGAGGCCAAGGCCGACGCCAAGGTGAAGAAAGCCGAGGGTGAGGTGAAGCACGCCGAAGCCGAGCGCGGCGCCACCGAAGCCAAGAATGACTTCAAGGCCACGCTCCGCGACAATAATTAGATATGACCTGGCGGGTGGAGCGGATGCGCAGAGCGCGTCGGCGCCGCCCGCCGCTTTTGCACGTCGCAACGGATGCCGGCAGTGGCCCGGTCGTCGTTCTCGTGCACGGCATCGCGTCGTCATCGGTCACCTTCTATGAGGTGATTCCGATGCTGACCCCGCATCATCGGGTGATTGCGGTCGACATTCTCGGGTTCGGGCAGTCGCCGGCCCCGGACGGATGTGAATACCGGCTGGAGGATCACGTCGGGGCCCTGGCTGCGACCATCAGCTCGTTGAAGCTCAAGGAACCATTTGTGCTGGTCGGGCACTCGCTCGGCAGCCTGATCAGCACCCGTTACGCGGCCATGGAACGGCACGGTCGGTTCTGGGCGGCGTGGCGTCGGCTGGCCGGACGCGGACCGGTCTCGCGCCTGCTGCTGGTGGGGCCGCCGGTGTATCTGTCACCGAGTGATATCGGCGATCCGCGGGTGCGGGCACGGGTGAGCGCCTACCTGCGGGCCTACGATTTTCTGCGCGCCAACAAGGAGTTCACGCTCGCCAACGCCGCCATCATGTCGCGGCTGCTGCCCAAGGGCATCTTCGAACTGACCGAGAAAACCTGGACGCCGTTCATCAAGTCGATGGAGCACTGCATCGAATCGCAGACCGTGGTGAGCGACATCGCGAGCCTCCGGGTGCCGGTCGACGTCATCTACGGAGCGCTCGACGCGTTCATCGCGCAGGGCAGCCTGACCGTGATCGAGCGGATGCGCCACGTCACGATGCACCGCGTCGAGGCCAACGACCACATTATTCGGAAGCGTCTGGCCCGGGTGCTCGTGAAGGTCATCGACGGCTGACCGGGTGTGGGTGCCTGGGAGCTGGTGAGCATCCGGGTTGCCGACGGCCGCCGCCGGACTCGTCGCCATGCTGCCGACGGCTGCGAGTGCGTCACTGGTAGCCGATGCGGGCTCCGGGGGCGATTTCACTCCGTCCGTGCCATGACCGAACGGATGCCCGATCCCTGAAGTCCCACTCACCGCGGCAGGTCGGGGCCCTCGCACTGCGGCGGGTCGCCGATGCGTTCGAGGGCGTCGACGATGAGTGCCCAGAACTTCTCGTGGTCGAGGTCGACGGCGACCTGCGTGGTGCAGTCGGCCGGGGCTGGCGCCCGAAAGTCGGCCACGGTCATGCCGAGCGTGAGGGTTCCGGCCAGTTCCACGTCGAGCGGAGCCTTGCGCACGGTGATCACGCTCGGGTCGATCACATAGGCGACCGCGCACGGGTCGTGCACCGGTGGATAGTCGAATCCCTGGGCATACTTGTAGGTCTCGGCGAAGAACGCCAGCAGCTCGCCGACGAACCGGGCTGGTGCCGTGTCGACGGCCGCGATCCGGGCGACGATGTCGGGGGTGGCGAGGGCTTGGTGGGTCAGATCCAGCCCGATCATGGTCAGCGGCCACTTCTCGTTGAAGACGATGTGGGCGGCTTCGGGGTCGATGACGATGTTGAACTCGGCCGTGGCCGACCAATTACCCACGTGGTAGCCGCCGCCCATCAGCACGACCTGCTTGACCCGCTCGACGATGCGCGGCTCCTTGCGGACGGCGAGGGCGATGTTGGTCAGGGCGCCGGTCGGCACGAGCGTGATCTCGCCCGGCTCGTGCGCCATGATCGTGTCGATGATGAGGTCGACGGCGTGCCGTTGGTCGAGCTCGAGGGTGGGTTCGGGCAGCACCGGGCCGTCGAGGCCCGACTCGCCGTGAATGGACGGCGCCGTCTCAATCTGCCGAACCAGTGGGCGTGGGCATCCGGCAGCAAAGGGCACCCCGGTTATTCCGGCCACGCGGGCCACAGACAGGGCGTTGCGGGTGACCTTGGCGAGGGTCTGGTTGCCCATCACGGTGGTCACGGCGACGAGCTCGATGTTCGGATTGCCGTGCGCGAGCAGCATCGCGACCGCGTCGTCGTGGCCGGGGTCGCAGTCGAGAATGATTTTGGTGGGCACAGCTCAGGGTACGTGGTCTTGCGCTTTCCGGGCCCGGGCCCCGTGCAGTCTGCAAGACGCAGCGAGAGCGGGCGACCAAAGAGGCGGGATCACGCGCATTCGCTCGCCGCATTTCTCATGGTCCGTCCAGAGGTGCTCCGATAAGCTGGGCGCGCGGTTGTAGTTCACACCCGCCCCGGTACCGAGGAGCTTGTTCGTATGACTTTGATCGAGGAATTCCTCATGCCCGGCGGCGGCACGAGCATTAACACCCTGCCCAAGGTTTCGCTGCACGACCACCTCGACGGCGGCTTGCGCCCGCAGTCCATCATCGAGCTGGCCGACTCCATCGGATTCGTGCTTCCCACAACGGATGCCGATGCCCTCGGCGAGTGGTTCTCCGACCAGTCCAACGCTGGCTCGCTCGTGGAATACCTGAAGACCTTCGACGTCACGACCGCCGTCATGCAAACCCGCGAGGGCCTCAGTCGCGTCGCCCGCGAATTCGTCGAGGACCTCGCCGACGACGGCGTCATCTACGGCGAGATTCGCTGGGCTCCCGAACAGCACCTGGCCCGCGGACTCACACTGAACGAGGTCGTCGAAGCCGTGCAGGACGGCATCGAAGCCGGCATCGAGAACGTCGAACAGTCCGGCCGCAGCATCCGTATCGGCCAGCTCATCACCGCCATGCGCCACGCTAACCGCAGCCTCGAGATCGCCGAACTCGCCGTGCGTTACCGCTTCGACGGCGTCGTCGGGTTCGACATCGCCGGCGCCGAGGCCGGCTTCCCGGCCGGCAACCATCGCGGCGCCTTCGACCTGCTGGCCCGCGAATTCATGCCGGTTACCGTGCACGCCGGCGAGGCCGACGGGCTGGACAGCATTCGCGGCGCCCTGTTCGACGGCCGCGCGCTGCGCCTCGGTCACGGTGTTCGCCTGGCCGAAGACGTCACCATCGAACGCCAGGACGACGATAACACCTTCGTCACCCTCGGCCCGGTCGCCCAGTGGGTGCGCGACCGCGAGATCACGCTCGAGCTCAGCCCCTCCTCGAACCTGCAGACCGGAGCGGTCGCCGCCTGGGGCGAGGAACTCTTCGACCACCCGTTCGACCTGCTCTATCAGCTCGGCTTCAAGGTCACCGTCAACACCGACAACCGCCTGATGAGCGACACCACCCTCACCCAGGAGCTCGCCCTGCTGTCCGACGCCTTCGGCTACGACCTCAGCGACCTCGAGACCTTCCAGCTCAACGCGGCCCACGCCGCTTTCCTGCCGCTGGAAGATCGCGAAGAGCTCGTCGAAGCCATCGAAGCCGGCTTCGGCGACGCTTGAGACCGGCCGGCGAGCCCGATCGGCTCTCCGAGCAGGTTCACCCGGCTCCACCCGTTTACCCGAAAGAAATCATGCCACTCCCGCACCTTCCGCTTGACGCCATCACCATCGGCGCGCACGCTGACGACTGGCCAGCCGCCATCACGGCCGCTGGTGACGCCCTCGTGCGTTCCGGCGCCGCGACATCCGCTTATACCGAGCGCATGATCGCGGTGATTCGCGAATTCGGCGCGTACATTGTGATCGCGCCGGGGCTGGCGCTCGCGCATGCCCGTCCGGGAGCGGATGTTCTCACCGACGGACTCTGCGTCGTCACCCTGGCCGAACCGGTCTCCTTCGGTCACCCGCACAACGACCCGGTCAGCGTGATCGTGGGACTGGCCGTGACCGGCGCCGACGACCACCTGCAGTTCGTCGCCGAACTCGCCAACGTGTTCAACGACCCGAAGGTGATTCCGGCGCTGGCCGGCGCGACTTCAGCCGAGTTCGTGCAGAGCGTGTTCGCCCCATGAAGATCGTCGTGATGTGCGGCATTGGCCTCGGTACCTCGGCCATCCTCAAGGTCAATGCCGAGCGCGCCCTGGAACGCCTCGACATCGAGGCGAGCGTGCAGGCCACGGATGTCGCCGGCGTGCGGGCGGCCGCGGCCGACGCCCAGGTCATTCTGACGTCGTCGGAGCTCGCCCCGGTGATCGGCAAGACCAACGCCGACGTGATCGTCATCAACAATTACTTCGACGTCGACGAACTCGTCGCCAAGCTCGAGATCGCCCTGGGTTCCTGACCCCACTGCCGTCACCCGGGCCGTTGCATCCGCTCACACGGCTGTCGCGCACTGATGCGGGAGTACTGTTGTATGCGTATACATGTACTGATCTAACTGCCTGAAGCATTGGAAAGAAGAGAACATGCGCGCCGTCGTATTCGAAGCCTGGAAGACCTTCCCCATCCTGAAGGACATCGAGAAGCCGACGCCGGGCCCGGGTGAAGTGCTCCTGAAGGTGGCCGGTGCCGGCGCTTGCCACTCCGATGTCGCCGTGTACAAGGATTTCGAGGCCGCCACAGCGCCCCCACAACTTGCCCCCAGCTATGTGCTCGGTCACGAAAACTCCGGCTGGGCCGAAGAACTCGGAGAGGGAGTCGAGGGCATCACCGTCGGCGACGCCTTCCTCGTATACGGCCCGATCGGCTGCGGACACTGCGTGGCCTGTTCCCGTGGTGAAGACACCTACTGCTCCAACGCCGCCACGATGCCCTACCTGGCCTCCGGTCTGGGCCGCGATGGCGGAATGGCCGAGTACATCGTGGTTCCCGCTCGCAACCTGGTGCCGCTCGGGGATGCCGATCCGATTGCGGCCGCGCCTCTGTCAGACGCCGGCCTCACGCCCTATCACGCCATCAAGAACTCCCTTCCCAACCTCGCCGGCGGCGGAAAGTTCGCCCTCGTCGTGGGCCTCGGCGGCCTCGGCCAGGTTGCCGTGCAGATCCTCACCGCGCTCACCGGTGCCACTGTCATCGCGACCGATTCCAAAGCGGATGCCATGACTCGCGCAGAAGCACACGGTGCCATCACCGTGGCCAGCGGCCCAGACCAGGCCGCGAAGATCCGGGAAATCACCGGTGGTCGCGGCGTCGACGCCGCCTTCGATTTCGTGGGAATCGCCCCGACCATCGCCCTCGCCTCAGCCGTCATGGCCACGAAGTCACGCCTGACCGTCGTGGGCATCGCCGGAGGAAAGTACGAGTGGTCCTTCTTCACCACGCCCTATGAGTCCACCCTGACGAACACCTACTGGGGAACCATCGAGGACCTCTACGAGGTCGTCGCCATGTACAAGGCCGGGCAGATCACGCCCGACGTTGAGGTCTTCGCCATGGAAGACGCCCTCGAGGCCTACCGCAAGCTCGAAGCCGGAGAGCTCACCGGCCGCGCGGTCGTCGTGCCGCACCTCGCGCGGTAGGCCGCCGCGCCGCATCCGTTCGCCGACCCGTGAGTTTTCGGTCGACGCAGTTGCCGAGCCGTGAATTTTGAGCGATTTTTCGCGAAAAACGGGCCCAAACTCACGGCTCGGCGAAGCGGATGGCGCTCCGCCCGCTCCGCGACTCGAACCCGTGCCAGAGGCACTTGCGCGTGACCCGGTTTCTGGCGGTCAGCCACGAGACCACGTCTCTGAGCCCCGCACCTGATCCGCGGTGATCCGGAACGTACCGCGCGTTGGGCCTATGCTCAGCGCATGAGCGACAGTGTGAAGCAGGGGGCCAGGGCCGAACATCGCTGGCCGGCCGTACTCGGGCTGTTGGTTGCGCTCGCGCTGTACGCCACGCTGCCGAGCACGTTCCTGCCGGGTCTGCGCTACACGGTCGTCGCCATCGGACTCGCCCTGCTGATCCCGCTCATCGCCCTGAACCCGTACCGGCTGCACCGGGAGACCAGCTGGTCGAGATATGTCGCCACCGGCCAGGCTTTTTTGCTGGTCGTGGCCAACGAGGTCGCGCTCGTGCAGCTCGTGATCCAGCTCACCTCGGGCAGCAAGGATGACGGACCGACCCTGCTGCTCGCGGCCCTGCAGGTCTGGGTGACCAACGTCATCGCCTTCGCCCTGGTCTACTGGGAACTCGATCGCGGCGGCCCGGTTTCGCGCCGGCATGCAGACCGCAAAGACTTTCCGCCGGCCGATTTTCGTTTTCCGCAGGACGAGGACCACGACGCCATCGAGGAGGTCGCCGCCCGGTCGTCGCTGCGCATCGGCTGGGTCGCCTCGTTCTTCGACTACGTGTATTTTTCGCTGTCCAATTCCATGGCGTTCAGCCCGACCGACTCGATGCCGCTCTCGCTGCGGGCCAAGGCACTTATGGCCCTCGAATCGTTCGGGGGTTTCGTGCTGCTCGCCCTGGTGATCGCCCGAGCGGTCTCCCTGCTCGGCTAGCCGCCCGCGAACCACCCCACACTGGACGGGGCCCGGGCCCGAGCCGTGGGCCCAGTTTATATCCTGGGCCCGTGGACGGGGCCCGGGCCCCGTCCAGTGATGGCGCCACCCACCGCGCCCTAGGCGATCAGCGCGCGCATGCCCCGATCGAGCTCATCGAGGGCGGCCTGAGCAGCCGCTCGCCGCTCCACCAGCGTGCCGACCGTGCTGCGGGTGTCGATGTACACCTTGAGTTTCGGCTCGGTACCGCTCGGGCGCACCATCACGCGCGACCCGTCGGTCAAGCGGATGCGCAACACGTCACTCGGCGGAAAGTCACCCAGCCCCCACCGAAAGTCGTCGATCTCGTCGACCCGAATGCGGCCGACGTGGGTCGGCGGCGATTCCCGCAGACGCGTCATGACGAGCGCGATCGTGGACAGCTCCGACACCCGCACGGAGATCTGACCCGACGCGAAGTGTCCGAATTTCTCGCTGAACAGGTCGAGGTAGCCGGCGAGCGTGGTCCCCTCGGACTTGAGGTCACTCACCAGCGAGAGCAACGCGATCGCGGCCGAGATGCCATCCTTGTCGCGCACGGTGTCCGGGTTGACCAGATACCCGAGCGCCTCTTCGAAGCCGTAGACCAGCCCCGGCACACGGGACACCCACTTGAACCCGGTGAGGGTTTCTACGAAACGCAGGCCGTAGGCATCCGCTACCGCGTGCAGTGCCGGCGACGACACGATCGAGCAGGCCAGCGCGCCGGTATCGACAGTGGCAACAGAGTCCAGATCGGGGGACGCGAGCGCCGCCGCCCGCCAGCCGAGAATCGCACCGACCTCGTTGCCGCTCAACCTGCGGTATCCGCTCGCGCTGGACAGATCGGGGATGGCCACGGCGAGACGGTCGGCATCCGGATCGTTGGCGATGATCAGCTCGGCGCTCACCTCGCGCGCGGTCTCGTAAGAGAGGTCCAGCGCGCCGGGCTCCTCCGGGTTGGGAAATGCCACGGTCGGAAAGGCCGCGTCGGGGGCGATTTGCGCGTCGACCAGGGTCGGCAGGTCGAATCCGGCCTGCACGAGCACCCGGCGGGTGGTGTCCCAGCCGACCCCGTGCATGGCGGTGTACACGGCGTTCACCTGCGCGCGCGGCGTGTGCGCGATGCTGGCCGTCGCCGCGATGTAGGCGAGTACGACGTCTTCCTCGGCGGTCTCATACGCGCCACGCGGCAGGTGCGGCACGTGCTCGTCGGCGGCGACGCGCAGAATCTCATCCGAGATCGCCTTGTCGTCGGGCGAGACGATCTGCGCGCCGTTGTTGGCGCCGCCCAGATACACCTTGTAACCGTTGTCGTTCGGCGGGTTGTGCGAGGCGGTCACCATCACGCCGCAGCTTGCGTCGAGGTGCCGCACCGCGAAGGCGAGAACGGGTGTCGGCAGCAAACGCGGCAAGAGGATGGCGCGCACCCCCGCGCCCGCCATGATCGCCGCCGTGTCGGTCGCGAAAACGTGGGAATTCTTGCGTCCGTCGTAGCCGATGACCACCGAGGGCGTCACCCCGGGCGCTGCATGCCGGCGCAGGTACGTGGCCAGGCCGGCCGCAGCCTGCGAGACGAGCACGCGGTTCATTCGGTTCGGTCCGGCGGAGATTTCGCCGCGCAACCCGGCCGTTCCGAAAGCGAGGCGGGTGTCGAACCGCGAGTGCAGGTTGGACAGGGCCACGGTGTCGCCATCGTCGACGGCATTGATGAGCGCGCGAAGCTGCGCCTGGGTTTCCGGGTCGGGATCCTGGTTCAGCCAGGCCCGAGCCGCCTGCAGCAGTGCTGCGGTGCGATCGCTCGGAGTCTCGGGGGTCTCGGGGGTCTCGGAGGTCTCGTGCGCGACCGGAGCGGTTGCGAGGTCGTCGAGATCGTCATTCGCGGCGCTATCGGGACTGACGGTCGAAATGGCGACGGTCGGTTCAGAGCCGGCATCGTCGCTGCTCTGCACGATGGTCTGGATGGCGACTGTCGGCTCGGATCCAGCATCGTCGCCGTCCTGCACGATCGGCAGGGCGCGGGTCGGGGTGCGGACCTCGTCGGTCGCATCCGCGTCGGTGACATGCGGCACGGCTGGCGGAGTGACGGGAGCGGTGACCGGCGGGGCCGTAGGGGTCACGCCGGCTGCGGCATCCGCTGGCGGGCCGGAATGGCGACCGCCGCTGCGCGAAACCGTTGACTCGCCGTTTTCAAAATCGCCACGGGCCGCGTCGCCATGCTCGGTACCGGTCACAGCGCGGCCACGATCCGGGCGAGGAGCGCGCTGATCACCGGTTCGGCCAGGGCACCGGCCTCGATCACTTCGCCGTGACTGAGAGGCGTCGTCTGAATGCCGGCGGCGAGGTTGGTGATGAGCGAGAGCCCGAGCACCTCCATGCCGGCCTGCCGGGCCGCGATGGCCTCGAGCGCGGTCGACATGCCCACGATGTGGCCGCCGATCGCCTTGGCCATCTGCACCTCGGCGGGCGTCTCGTACTGCGGGCCGCGGAACTGGCAGTACACGCCCTCGTCGATGGAAGGGTCGATGCCGCGCGCGACATCGCGCAGTCGCTTCGAGTACAGGTCGGTCAGATCGACGAAGTTCGCGCCCTCGATCGGGGATTCAGAAGTCAGGTTGATGTGGTCGCTGATCAGGACTGCGGTTCCGGGCTTCCACGATTCACGGATACCGCCGGCCCCGTTGGTCAAAATCATCGTTTTCGCTCCGGTCGCCGCCGCCGTGCGCACACTGTGCACGACCCGGCGCACGCCGTGGCCCTCGTAGTAGTGCGTGCGAGCGCCGATCACGAGCGCGCGCTTGCCGCCGGGCAGCAGAATCGAGCGCAGCGTGCCGGCGTGGCCGACCAGGGCTGGAGCGCTGAACCCGGTGATGTCTGCGGCGGTCACGGTGTGCGTGGTTTCGCCGATCAGGTCGGCGGCCTTGGCCCAGCCGCTGCCGAGGGTGAGCGCGATGTCGTGCCGGGGCACTCCCGTGATGCCCGCGATCTCCGCGGCGGCCGAGCGTGCTGCCTCAAACGGATCTGTTTCGGGCAGGTCTAACGGGTTGATCTCGTTCGTGAACATTTCACTACTCTAGAACCCCAGCCTTGGGCACGGAGATTCTGCGCGAATTCTGCTCATCGGCGCGCCGAACGGTCGCTGAGACGGCCATTCGGCGTCTTTTCGCCCTCTTCGAGGGACAAGCCGCGCCCTGCAGCCCCTGAAGCGGTTTTGCGCGGGCTCGGCGCTTTGAGAGAATGGAGTACATGGCCTATGAGTTTGAACGCAAGCAGCGCATTGCAGTACTAGGCGGTGGGCCCGGCGGATACGAAGCGGCCATCGCCGGAGCACAACAGGGTGCCGATGTCACCCTCATTGAAAGCGTCGGTGTCGGCGGTTCCGCCGTGATAACGGATGTTGTTCCCTCCAAGTCCCTCATCGCCACTGCGGAGGCGTCGAACTCGATCGGCGAGGCGACTGACCTCGGTGTGCAGTTCTTCGTGCGCGGCGAAACCGGCAAGCCCCTGCGCCCCGAGGTGGCCATCAACCTGGCCGCCGTGAACAAGCGACTGCTCGGCCTCGCCCGCCAGCAGTCCGAAGACATGAAGGCCACCCTCATTCGCGCCGGTGTGCGCTACGTGCAGGGCCACGGCCGTCTCGATGGCACCACCGGCATCATCGTCGCCACGTCCGGCGACTCAACCGCCACCGACTTCGACCGCATCGATGCCGACACCCTCGTCGTCTCCGTGGGCGCCAGCCCGCGCGTGCTGTCATCAGCGTTGCCAGATGGTGAGCGCATCCTCACCTGGACCCAGCTTTACAACCTCAAGGCCATTCCCGAACACCTGATCGTGGTCGGCTCTGGCGTCACCGGCGCCGAGTTCGCCTCGGCCTACCGCGCCCTCGGCGCGAAGGTCACTCTGATCTCCAGCCGCGACCAGGTGCTGCCTGGTGAAGACGCCGACGCCGCCAACGTCATCGAGAACGTCTTCAAGCGCAACGGCATGACCGTGCTCTCCAAGTCGAGGGCCTCCTCGGTCGAGCGCACCAAGACCGGTGTCGTCGCGGTGCTCGAAGACGGACGCACGGTCGAGGGCAGCCACTGCCTCATCGCCGTCGGCTCCATTCCCAACACCGCCAACATCGGCCTCGAGCAGGCCGGCGTGCAGGTCACCGAATCCGGACATATCCAGGTCAACCGGGTCGCCCGCACCTCGATTCCGAACATCTACGCGGCCGGCGACTGCACGACCGAGATTCCGCTGGCATCCGTGGCTTCCATGATGGGCCGCACCGCCGTCTTCCACGCCATGGGGGACACCGTCAACCCGATCGAGATTCGCAACGTCGCCGCGAACATCTTCACCCAGCCCGAGATCGCGACCGTCGGCTACACCCAGAAGCAGATCGAAGACGGACTCGCCCAGGGCGACATCTACAAGCTGCCGCTGTCGCAGAACCCTCGGGCCAAAATGATGGGAATCAAGGACGGCTTCGTCAAACTCTTCGCCCGCACCGGCAGCGGCACGGTCATCGGCGGCGTCATTGTGGCCCCGAAGGCCAGCGAACTCATCTTCCCGCTGGCCCTCGCCGTCGAGCACCGGCTCACGGTCGACGAGGTAGCTCGCACCTTCCCCGTCTACCCTTCTCTCACCGGCTCCATAACGGATGCCGCGCGAGCGATGCACGTAGTCCTCTAGCCCTAAACGCCCCCGCGCCTGCTCGAAAACGCGGCGCGGGGACTGGCCGCTAGGCGGCGTCGGAGACCGTCAGCAGGACGCTGCCGGAGGAGACCGTCTCGCCGACGACCGCTGCGACGTTACCGACGGTACCGTCACGATGCGCCACGAGCGGCTGCTCCATTTTCATGGCCTCGAGCACGAGCAGCAGATCGCCCTTGACGACCGTGTCACCCTCGGCGACGAGGAGCTTCACGATGGTCGCCTGCATCGGTGCCTTGATGGCGTCCCCGGTGGCGGTGTCGACGGAGTGCAGGCCGCCGCGACGCTTGGGCGCTGGTCCCACCGAGCGGGCGCTCGCGCCTCCGGGCAGCAGACGGGTGGGCAGGGTGACCTCGATGCGGCGTCCCTCCACCTCCACGACGATGCTGTGTCGCTTCTGCTCGCCGGGGGCGTCTTCCATGCTGCCGCTCCACGGTTCGATGTCGTTCTCGAACTCCGTCTCGATCCAACGAGTAAAGACGGTGAAGGGTTTGCCGTCGGTCGGCGCGAAAGCCGGATCCCGCACGACCTTACGGTGAAAGGGCAGCACGGTCGGCAGGCCGGCCACCTCAAACTCGTCGAGAGCGCGACGAGAACGCTCAAGCGCTTCCTCGCGGGTCGCGCCGGTGACGACGAGCTTAGCGATGAGCGAGTCGAACGACCCGCTGATCACATCGCCAGACTGCACGCCGGTGTCGACACGCACACCGGGGCCGCCAGCGGGCTTGAACACGTGAACCGGGCCGGGCGCGGGCAGAAAGCCGCGGCCGGCATCCTCTCCGTTGATGCGAAATTCAAAGGAGTGAGCGGATGCGACGGGGTCACCATAGGTCAGCTCGCCACCCTCGGCGAGGCGGAACTGTTCACGCACCAGGTCGATGCCGGTGACCTCTTCGGAGACGGTGTGTTCCACCTGCAGTCGCGTGTTGACCTCGAGGAACGACACCGTTCCATCTTGGCCGATGAGAAACTCGCAGGTGCCGGCACCGAGGTAGCCGACCTCTTTCAAAATTGCCTTGGACGCCCGATACATCTCGGTCGTCTGCGCCTCGGTGAGAAAGGGTGCAGGGGCCTCTTCGACAAGCTTCTGGTGCCGGCGCTGCAGTGAGCAGTCGCGGGTCGAGACGACGACGACATTGCCGTGCATGTCGGCGAGGCACTGGGTCTCAACGTGGCGGGGGGAGTCGAGGTACTTCTCCACGAAGCATTCGCCGCGGCCGAAGGCTGTAATGGCCTCCCGGGTGGCTGAATCGAACATCTCGGCGACCTCGTCGCGCGTGCGGGCCACTTTGAGGCCTCGTCCGCCGCCACCGAAAGCGGCCTTGATCGCGACGGGCAGGCCGTGCACGTCCACGAAGGCGAGCACCTCGGCGGCGTCGCTGCAGGGGTTCAGGGTGCCCGGCGCCATCGGTGCGTTTACCTTTTCGGCGATTTTGCGGGCCGAGACCTTGTCGCCCAGCTGCTCGATGGCCTCGGGTGACGGCCCGATCCAGATGAGACCGGCGCCGATCACGGCGCGGGCGAAGTCGGCGTTCTCGGCCAGAAAGCCATAGCCGGGGTGAACGGCGTCAGCGCCGCTCCGGCGGGCGATCGACAGAATCTTGTCGATGACGAGGTACGTTTCGGCGCCGGTGGTGCCGTCGAGACCGTACGCCTCGTCGGCCAGACGGGCGTGCAGAGCGTCGCGATCCTGGTCGGCGTAGACGGCGACAGAGAGAATTCCACTGTCTTTCGCGGCACGGATGACCCGAACGGCGATCTCGCCTCGGTTGGCGATGAGGACCTTCGTTATGAGTGACACAATCACTTAGCCTATTGCCCGCCGCCACATCCCTTTTGGTTCTGTCCCACAAAAAGACCCGGCAGATTCTTGCGGATGCCTACAATTACAGCGCTCCGGGGCGATTCCACAGGGTCGGCCACTCGTGTCCGAGGGCGCGCACCAGCCGCCGCAGCGTGGGCAGCGACAGCCCCACCACGGTCGACGGATCCCCGACGATGCTCGTAATAAAGGGAGCACCGAGGCTGTCAATAGTGAACGCCCCCGCCACGAACAAAGGTTCCCCGGTGGCGATATAGGCGTCGAGCTCGGCATCGTCGAGGTCGTCGGCAAAGGTCACCTCGGCGACCGCGACCGCGCCAATCGCCCGGCCAGGCGCGCCGTCTTCGACCTCGATCAGCCAGTGTCCCGAATACAGTGTTCCGGTGCGCCCGCGCTGGCGTTGCCAACGTTCGCGGGCGGCATCCGCTGTGTGAGGCTTGCCGTAGATCACACCGTCCAGCACGAACACCGAGTCGCAGCCGAGCAATAGCCCGGTCAATGGCTCAGTCAGCCGAGCGGATGTTGCCGCCTCCGCTTTCGCCCGCGCCAGCAGCTCCACGAGTACCCGCGGTTCGAGTGCCGAGCCCGCCGCGGCTTCGGTCTCGGCGACGAGTCGAGCTTCGTCGACCTTGGGGTTGATCAGCACCGGTTCGATGCCGGCCGCGCGTAGCAGGGCGAGGCGGGCCGGAGACGTGGAAGCCAGGTACAGACGCATGGTGTCCTTTCAAACGGGAGGGGCAGCATCCATTCAAGCAGGCGGCAACCGACGGCCCGGCAAGGGGTGTGGGATCATCGTTAGATGAGCAACACGAGTCATCAGCCCCAGGCCTCCCAGCCGACACCGTCTGCGAGTGTCGGCGACGAGCTTGAACTGAACATCACCAACGTCGCCCACGGCGGAATCTTCATCGCCCGCCACGAGGGCCGCGTGATCTTCGTCAGCGACACCCTGCCAGGCGAACGGGTGCGCGCCCGCCTCACCGAGGCCAACCACAAGAGCTTCTGGCGGGCCGAAACCGTCGCCGTCGTCAACGCCGCCTCCGAACGGCAGCCGCACATCTGGAGCGCGGCATCCATCGATCGCGCCCCCGAAGACCGGGCCGGCGGCGCCGAGTTCGGCCATATCGAACTCGGCTTCCAACGGGAACTCAAGCGTCAGGTACTCGCCGACGCCCTGCAGCGCATGGCCGGACTCGAAACCGGCGTCGTGGTTGAGCCGGTCGCGGTCAGCGCAAAAGCCAGCCCCGGCGACGCGATGGACGGCACCGGATGGCGCACCCGAGTGAGCCTGCACGTGGCCGTCGACGGCACCATCGGCCCCTACGCCGCCCGCAGCCACCGGGTCATCCCGGTCGACGACCTGCCGCTCGCCGAGCACGAGCTCGAACTGCGCGCCCCCCTCGACACCCTGTTTCACAACGCAGCTCAGGTGGACCTGGTCGCGCCGAGCAAGGGCGACGTGCAGGTGCTGGTCTCGGCCAAAGACGCCAACGGTAAGCCCAAACGCGTTCCGCACGGCCTGATTCACGAGGTAGTCGCCGACCGTGAGTTCGAGCTGGACCGTTCCGGCTTCTGGCAGGTTCACTCCATGGCCGCCGACACGCTGTACCACGCGGTGCAGAGCATCATCGATCCGAACACGTTCGACCCGCGAGCCTCCAACCTCGACCTCTACGGCGGGGTCGGACTGCTCGCCGCAGCGCTCGGCGACAAATTCGGCAAGGCCACCCGCATCACCTCGGTCGAGAGTGACCCCGAAGCGGTCGCGTTCGCCGCCCGCAACCTCAAGGAATGGGCCGGTGCCACGGCCGTCGCCGACCGCGTCGACCGCTTCCTGCAGCGCCTCTTGCGCGAAGCGGATGCCGCCGAACGGGCCCGTCTCGCCGCCGCCACCGTGGTTCTCGACCCGCCGCGCTCCGGGGCGGGCAAGGCCGTCGTCGACCAGCTCGTCGCTCTTGCACCGCAACAAATCGTCTATGTGGCCTGCGACCCGGTGGCGCTCGCCCGCGACGTGGCGCTGTTTGCGAAGCAGGGCTATCAGCTGAGGACCCTGCGCGCCTTCGACCTTTTTCCCAATACCCACCACGTCGAAGCCGTCGCACTGCTCTGCAAATAGCTATCGTTGAGACTAGACAACCCGAAGGCAGCCCTACCGTGAGCCACGCAGCAACTGATCCCGCACCATCCGTTCCCACCGACGCGCCCGTTCGCGTCGGTATTGTCGACGACCACGAGTCGGTACGACTGGGCTTGCAGGCCGCCTGCGAGAACGCCGGCTACGAAGTCTTGTTCGCGGCGGCAACCGCGCAGGCGCTCATCGACGGCCTGGCCGGCCGCAAATGTGACGTGATCGTGCTCGATCTCTCGCTCGGCGACGGGTCACTCGTCACCGACAACGTGCGCCTGGTGGCGACCACAGGCTCCGCGGTGCTCGTGCACAGCATCGCCGACCGGGTCGCCTCGGTGCGGGAAGCCCTCGCCGCCGGTGCAGCCGGGGTTATCCCCAAGTCGTCGCCGACCACGACGGTAATGGCCGCCGTCGCATCCGTTGCCCGCGGTGACGTGCTCAACAACCTGGAGTGGGCCACCGCCATCGACGCCGACCGGGACTTCGCCAAGGCGCAGCTCGGCCGTCGCGAACGCGATGTGCTGCACCTCTACGCCTCGGGTCTGCCGCTCAAGATGGTCGCCATGCAGCTGGGGATCGCGCACTCCACCGCCCGCGAATACCTCGATCGCATTCGCGTGAAGTACGTCGAGGTCGGGCGTCCGGCGCCGACCAAGGTCGACCTGCTGCGTCGTGCCGTCGAAGATGGAATCCTGCCAGGGCTCGACGCCACCGAAGCTGACCGCGGTGTCTAAACGGGCCGCCCGCCAGGGCGACCAACACAGCCAGGGGACGATGGTCTCCACGACAACGCAGCCGTTCACGGCTGTCGGTGACGACGCGCACGAGGCCGATGGCAGCCTGCTTGGCCGCGTCCGGCATCCGCTCAACCCGATCAGCCACGCCCAGATCGAAATCGTGCTATCGCGATCGGTGGCCGGCGTCGCGGTGATCTTCGCCATGCAGAGCGCGCCGTTGATGCTTGAGCAGTTGGAGAGCCGTAAAGCCGCGTTTGGCGTGCCGATTGCGATCCTTCTGGGGCTGACGATTGTGATTTTCGTCGTTGCGACGCTAATTCGGCGGGGTATCCGTACGGCCGCAGCCGCCGTGGCTGCCGTCTATCTCGCCGCACTTTTTGTGTGGCCCCTGCTCATGATCGATCCCACGGCCGTGCTCGAGAGCAAGCCCTGGCTGTGGTATCTGTGCAGTGTCGCTACCTCGTGCGCCGCCATCGCCCTGCCGTTGTTCTGGGCCGCTGCCTATACGGTGGTCGCGCCGATCACCTTCGGGCTCCTTCGGGTGCTCCCCTCCGGCGGCGAGGCCGAGAACCTGCTCGCCGTGCTCGACACCTGCTACGCCATGCTGCTCGGCGGCACGGTGCTCATTATTATCTATGTACTGCGGGAGGCCACAGCTAAGGTCGACACTGCCCAGTCCAATGCACTCGCGAAGTACTCCGTGGCGGTGCGCCATCACGCCACCGAGGTGGAGCGGGTCGAGGTTGATTCCATCGTGCACGACACTGTGCTCGCGACATTGCTCTCAGCGGCGGGCGTGCGCAACGCCAGGGGCGCCGAACTGGCGGCGGCGATGGCTCGAAGCGCCATCATCCGCTTGCAGGAAGCCAATGGCGAGCGCAATCTCGACGATGCCACCGTCTCCGTTGCCAAGCTGGCCGCGCGCATCCGCTCTGCTGCCGCCTCGACCGGAGTATTCACCGTGACCGAGCTGTGCCTGGATGGCCTCAGCATTCCGGAGCATGCCGCCGAGGCCCTCTACTCGGCCAGTGTGCAGGCCATGGTCAACAGCGTGCAGCACGCAGGTCCCGCACAATCGCGCAACGTCACAGTGAGCGGTAACGACCAGAGCGGATGCACCATCGAGATCAGCGATACCGGCCGCGGGTTCGACGTGTCCAGCGTCGCCAGCGCCCGTCTGGGCTTGCGAGTGTCGATACATGATCGGGTGGCCGCCGCCGGCGGCGTGGCCGTGCTGCGCACGAGCATCGGCCGCGGCACGACGATCACCATCACCTGGCCGCGGGCCGATGAGGCCGACGAGCCGATCGCCGTCTCGGCGGCCGAGGCGATGGGCGCGCTGTCCGGGCGCGACGCGGGCGGAAAATGATGACCGGCGTCGTAGTCGTCTCCCGCGCCCTGGCCCTCATCGTGGCGGCCTTCTTCTCGGGCTACCATGTACTGCTCGGCCTGTATTCGCTAGGCCAACCAGACTCCGCGGCTCCGATTTTTGCGGCCATGGGTCTGTACATCGTGGCGACCATCGCGAGTCTCTGGCCCTTCAGCCCCATGCGCATGTCGCTGCCGCTGGCCCTGTTCAACGTGGGCGTCTCGGTGGCGATTCCACTGATCGTGGGCAGCCAGCTCGATGGATCCACCGGCAAGCTCGGGTACGCCACCTGGTACGTAGCCGCGATCGGCACCCTGATGACGATCACAGCCACCCGCAAGCGCCCGCAGTTGGCCCTGCTGGGCGTCGGCGTGCTCGTGGTGCACAGCGTCATCTGGGCGGGCGTTGGCGAGCTCGGGCACATGGGCGTCATCGGCAGCGTGGTCTGGGTGGTCGCTGCCGGGCTGCTGTCGCGGGCCCTCGTGAAGGCCAGCCGCGATGCGCGCCAGTACGCGCGGGCCGAGCGTGAGGCGAGCGGATGGCACGCCGCCCAGGAGGCTCATCTCTACGAGCGCCAGGTGCGGCTGACCCAGACGATACGTCTGGCCATGCCCATGCTGCGCCGCATCAGCGAGAGCGACGGCGATCTCAGCGAGGCCGACCGACAGGAGTGCCGGCTGCTCGAAGCGGCAATTCGTGACGAAATCCGTGGGCGGCGCTTGCTGAACCACGCCGTGCGCGAGCAGGTCATGGCGGCCAGGCGGCGCGGGGCGAGCGTCACCCTGCTCGATGAAGGCGGGATCGACGACCTCAGCGGTTCCGAGCTGGAGATCGTGCTCAACGCCCTCGCGACCGCCATCGGCCGCACGAACGCCGACAAGATCATTGCCCGCACGTCGGCCGACAGCGCGACTATCGCGGTCACCGTGGTGGGCCTCTTGAGCCCCGACCCGGCCGTGAGCGCCCTCGGACCTGACGCATCCGATGAGGAAGAAGTCGACCTGTGGATGGAAATACCCCGGCGGGCAGCGACTGCCGCTGTCTGACAGGGCGTGTGACAGGCGCGTGACGGTGGGAACGCGAAAGGGGATCAGCCGAAGCTGATCCCCTAACGACTATTCGAGAAAGGACGACAACCCGAATGCCATCCGTTCTCGCCCCCAACACATTCGCTCGCTTACCCTAGTCAGCGAATGATTGGTGGTGAAACTCCAGGAGCGTCACCGAGCACCTTCAGTCTGTACTATCCCCGTTGCCCGCACAGTCGGCATTTAGGAGGACAGACGTACCGGTGGTTGCCCCACCCGAGCATCCCGCGCACCTCGAACCCCGCTCCACCCCGTTCGGGGCCCGGGCCCCGTCCCTGGGCCCAGTTTATAGACTGGGCCCACGGTCCGGGCCCGGGCCCCGACCAAAATGGGCAGGGCAAATGGGCAGGGCAAACGGGCCGGGCGAACGGGGGAGTTAGCCGGTGAAGCCGCGCCAGCGGCCGGAGCCGGGGTACACCGGCCGGCGAATGGCGCGCTGGTTCTGCTGCCAGGCGCTCTGGCCGAGTTCCGGCGCGGCCCGGCGCTCGTCGGACTCTTCTCGCAACAGACCGCGGATGACGGCGCTCACCGCCGACACCTCGACCTCACTCACGTGCGTGGTTACGAAAACCAGCTCCGACGGGTCGAACTCCGATGGCTTCACAGAAGATGACATTAGAGCGGAATGTTCCCGTGCTTCTTGGCGGGCAGCGTGGCCCGTTTGGTGCGCAGGGCCCGCAGCGCCTTGATGACCGATACCCGGGTGGCGGCCGGCTCGATGATGCCGTCGAGCTCGCCGCGCTCAGCGGCCAGGAACGGGCTCGCCACGTTATAGGTGTACTCGTTGGCCAGTCGCGTGCGCACGGCAGCGACGTCTTCACCGGCCTGCTCGGCCGCCTTGATCTCGGCGCGGTACAGAATGTTCACAGCACCCTGGCCGCCCATGACAGCGATCTCCGCGGTTGGCCAGGCCAGGTTGGTGTCGGCGCCGAGCTGCTTGGATCCCATCACGATGTACGCGCCGCCGTAGGCCTTGCGGAGAATGACGGTGACCAGCGGCACGGTGGCCTCGGCGTAGGCGTACAGCAGTTTCGCCCCACGACGGATGATGCCGGTCCATTCCTGATCGGTGCCCGGCAGAAAGCCGGGTACGTCGACGAGGGTGAGAATCGGAATGGAGAACGCATCGCAGAACCGCACGAAGCGGGAAGCCTTCTCGCCGGCCTCGATGTTCAGCGTGCCGGCCATGGCATTGGGCTGGTTGGCGACGATGCCGATCGAGCGCCCCTCGACCCGAGCGAACCCCACGACGATGTTCGGCGCGTACAACGGCTGCGTCTCGAGAAAGTCGCCGTTGTCGACGATGTGCTCGATGACGGTTTTCACGTCGTAGGGCTGGTTAGGCGAATCGGGGATGATCGTGTTGAGGCGACGGTCGGCATCCGTTGTTTCGAGCTCCACCTCGCTGTCGAACACCGGCAGTTCAGCCAGGTTGTTGTCGGGCAGGTAGCTCAGCAGGGCGCGGGCGAAGTCGAGCGCGTCGGGTTCATCGCTGGCGAGATAATGCGAGACGCCGGAGATCTTGTTGTGGGTGAGGGCTCCGCCGAGCTCTTCCATGCCGACGTCTTCGCCGGTGACGGTCTTGATCACGTCGGGGCCGGTGACGAACATCTGGCTGGTCTTGTCGACCATGATCACAAAGTCGGTCAGAGCGGGGGAGTAGACCGCGCCACCGGCGGCCGGGCCGCAGATGATCGAGATCTGCGGAATGACACCGGAGGCGGCCGTGTTGCGCCGAAAGATCTCGCCGTACTTGCCGAGGGCCACGACGCCCTCCTGAATGCGCGCTCCGCCGGAGTCGAGAATGCCGATGATGGGCACCCCGGTCTTCAGGGCGAGGTCCATCACCTTGATGATCTTCTCCCCGGCTACCTCGCCGAGCGAGCCGCCGAAGATGGTGAAGTCCTGCGAGTACACGGCCACCTGGCGGCCGTGGATGGTGCCGGTTCCGGTGACGACGGCGTCGCCATAGGGCCGCTTCTTTTCCATGCCGAAGGCCACGGTGCGGTGCCGCACGAACTCGTCGAGCTCCACGAAGGAACCCTGGTCGAGCAGCAGGTCCACGCGCTCGCGGGCGGTCATCTTGCCCTTGGCGTGCTGCTTTTCGATGGCGGTGGCCCCGCTGGCGGTCACGGCTTCGTGATAGCGCAGCTTGAGGTCGGCGAGTTTTCCCGCCGTCGTATACAGGTCGGGTGCCGCGGCGGGCGTCTTGTCAGTCACCGTTTCACTCTACCGGCACCCCCCGCACGCTCCCCGTTGACGATATTCCACAACTTTGCAGTGCAACACTGCACATTTCCCCTCTACTGCCCACCGTCGCCGTTCATAACTCCTGTAATTTGCTCAGAAATCGCCAAGAATAGGTGTTTTGAGGCCAGATTCGACAGAATTGCAGGAGTTATGCACACGAGAGGGTCGCCACCATGGAGTTTTCGCTCAGCCGCACCGAGGTGAGCCGGTTCGAGTACCGTTCCGAGGCCACCTCCACCAATGATGTGCTCAAAGACCTCGCCACAACGGATGCCGCCGCCTGGCCTGACCTCTCGGCCCTGGTTACCGACAACCAGACTCAGGGGCGTGGCCGGCTCGGTCGCGTCTGGCTGGCCCCGACCGGCAAAGCCTTGGCCATCTCGGTGCTGATCCGACCCCAGTTACCGCCGGCGAGTCTCGGGTGGTTCCCGCTCCTGGCCGGCGCCGCCATGACCCGCGCCGTGAAAACAGTCGTCGAAGCGAGCATGAAGCCGGTCGAAGGGGTCAAAGAAGCCGAGGACCCCCGCCACGAAACAACCCTGAAATGGCCCAATGACGTACTGATCGACGGCTACAAGGTGTGCGGCATCCTGTGCGAGTTGCTGCCCGACGGCACAGGAATCATCATTGGTGCCGGCCTCAACCTCTCGCTGGACGAACACGACTTGCCCACCCTCACGTCCACCTCGCTGCTGCTGGTCACCCGCACTATGCCCGATCCCGATAAAGTACTCGCCGCCTACTTGCACGAGCTCGGCACGCTTTACAAAGCTTTCGTGCATGCAAACGGCGACGCGCAGCAAGGCCTGCACGCCGCCGTCACCGAACTCTGCGGCACCCTCGGCAGCGTCGTGCGGGTCGAACTGCCCGGCGGCGCCGACCTCGTGGGGGCCGCAACCGGCATCGACGTCGAGGGGCGGCTGCGAGTCGTCAATCAGGCCGATGGCGAGGAACGGTCTGTCGCCGCTGGCGATGTCACCCACCTGAGGTATTAATAGAAGTAATGAAGAAGAAAGCGCTCGAAGAGACCCACGAGACCGAACCCTCCGGCTACGCCCGCGAGAGCCGGCCCGAGAAGGTCGTCGCACGCCTGCGCCCGCATGCCCGGGTGCTGGCCTGGCCCACCCTGCTTCTGTTCATTTTGGCCGGCGGCACCGGCTACTTCTTCGGCAACCTGCCCGAGCCCTGGCAGAACGCCGCCGTGCTCGGCGGCGCCATCCTGCTGGCCGTACTCGGCTGGCTGCTGCCGCTCGCCGCCTGGCTCACCAAGCGCTACACGATCACGACCCGTCGCATCATTTTCCGGCACGGATTCTTCGTGCGCACCCGGCAAGAGCTGCTGCACAGCCGCGGCTACGACGTGAGCGTGCGGCAGAATTGGCTGCAGGCAGGGTTCCACTCGGGCACGGTGCTCATTAATTCGGGGCTGGAGCATCCGCTCGTGTTGAAAGACGTGCCCAACGTCGACCTCGTGCAGAGTACGCTGCACGACCTCATGGAGAAGGCCAGCACCGTCATGGGTTCACGCCGACAGGAGCAGTCGGCCCTCGCCGACGAGTCAGCGTTCTGGGGTCGCCGCTAGCCGAATAGCTCCGGTGCGGGTAGTCACCACACCGATACCAACGGATGCCGGCGCCCCACTCCGTCCCGGCGCGAACACCCAGTAGCGGTACAGCGCGAAGCGAAACACCGCCCCGAGAATGAGACCAACGACGTTGCCCGCGATGTTGTCGGCGAGAACGCTCGTGTAACCGAGCACGTAGTGGCTGAACCACAGGCAGCCGATGCCGATGCCCATGCCCACGAGGCTCACCGCCAGAAACTCCAGGCCCTCGCGCGCCGTGTGGTTCTGGCGGTTCTTGCTGAAAGTCCAATAGCGATTGCCGAGCCAGTTCACCAGAATGGCCAGCACGGTCGAGATCACCTTGGCGTAGATGGGGCCGGCGTGTACGTCGGCCGAATCCAGCACGGTGGTGCGCAGCAGGTTGAACACCGTGAAGTCCACCACGAAGCCCAGCGCACCGACGGCGCCGAACTTGAGGCCCTGACTCAGGAAGCTGAGCAGGCGCTGCTTCAGGGTGATCGACATGCGTCCGTCCGACGTTCGGTAAAGTGGCACTAGGAAAGCACTGAAGTCTCGCAGTCTACGGCGTGTTCAAATTGCCGGGCTGGAGATTCACGTGCGTTTAGCTGAACGCTTGCATAGAGAATGGTGAACAAATGGCTTTGACCGTCGGTGTGATTGGCGCAGGTCAGCTGGCCCGCATGATGATCCCCGCGGCCGTGAACCTCGGCATCGAGTTGAAGGTTCTCGCTGAAGCCGATGGTATGTCCGCCGAGCTCGCCGCAGTAAGCGTTGGCGACTACCGCGACCTGGCCACCGTGCTCGCCTTCGCCAAGACCGTCGATGTCATCACCTTCGACCACGAACACGTGCCGCAGGAGATTCTGCGCGAACTCGTGCGCGAAGGCGTAAAAGTGCACCCCGGCCCCGACGCCCTGCTCTACGCGCAAGACAAGCTGCTCATGCGCGAAAAGCTCGCCGAGCTGGGCCTGCCCGTGCCGGACTGGGCCCGCATCGTTGATGCGGCCGGCCTCGCCGACTTCTTGAAGGATCACGGCGGCCGCGCCGTCGTCAAGACCGCCCGCGGCGGGTACGACGGCAAGGGCGTGCGAGTGGTCAGCCACGAACACGACGTCGATGACTGGTTCCAGGCGCTCGCCGAAGACGGCAACGGCGGCGCCCTGCTGGTCGAAGAACTCGTGCACTTCAGCCGCGAGCTGGCCCAGGTGGTCGCCCGCCGCCCCAGCGGTGAGATCGCCGTCTGGCCGGTCGTGGAGACCGTGCAGAAAGACGGCGTCTGCGCCGAGGTCATCGCGCCGGCGCCTCAGTCCATGGGCCGGCTCGCCGACGTCGCCACCGACATCGCCGTGGCCGTGGCCGAGGGCATCGGTGTCACCGGGGTGTTGGCCGTCGAGCTGTTCCAGACCACGGATGAGCGTCTCCTCATCAACGAGCTGGCGATGCGCCCGCACAACAGCGGTCACTGGTCGATTGAGGGCTCCACGACGAGCCAGTTCGAGCAGCACCTCCGCGCGGTTCTCGATCTGCCGCTCGGTGCGACCGGCGCCAGAGACCAGTGG
Organism: Cryobacterium aureum; assembly: GCF_002954245.1. Taxonomy (GTDB): domain Bacteria; phylum Actinomycetota; class Actinomycetes; order Actinomycetales; family Microbacteriaceae; genus Cryobacterium; species Cryobacterium aureum. Next base: position 228,109 of record NZ_PPTG01000025.1, read on the forward strand.
ACGGTGATGGTGAACATCTTTGGCGGACCAGCGTCAGGCTCGCTCGGTGACCGCTATGGGGAGGGCCTGGCGCAGCATCCGCTCGTGAAAGTGCACAACTACGGCAAGGCATCGAGGCCCGGCCGCAAGGTGGGCCATGTCACGGCGTGCGGCGACGATCTCGACGAAGTTGCCTACCAAGCGCGCGCCACTGCACAAATCTTTCAGGCCTGAGCAATAGGATCATCTGCGTGCCAGAGAACACCGAGACATCCACTGTGCCCACGAGCCTAGTCGCGCCTATCGTCGGCCTGGTCATGGGCAGCGACTCCGACTTCACCGTCATGAGCGCTGCAGCGCAAACCCTGAAGGACTTCGGGGTCGCGCACGAGGTACAGGTTGTCTCGGCACACCGCACCCCAGAGCGGATGCTCTCCTATGGCCGCACCGCGCAGGCTCGCGGTCTTAAGGTGATCATTGCCGGGGCCGGGGGAGCGGCGCACCTGCCCGGCATGCTCGCCGCTATGACCACGCTGCCCGTGGTGGGCGTGCCCGTTCCGCTCGGGCTGCTCGACGGCCTCGATTCGCTTCTGTCGATCGTGCAGATGCCGGCCGGCGTGCCGGTCGCAACCGTGTCGATCGGCGGGGCGAAGAACGCCGCTCTGATCGCGATCAAGATTCTTGCCACGAGCGATGACGCGCTGCGCGTGAAGCTCGAAGATTATGCCGTAGCGCTCGCAGAGTTGGTCGAGCAGAAGAACAGGGACCTCCAAACCCGATTATGAGTAGTGTGACTGACCCGATCCGGCACCCGAATTCCGGCTCCACGCGCATCATGACGACGCGTGCGTGGTGGCTCGTCGTACTCAATTTCGTGCTTCCCGGTTCGGCGCAGGTGCTCGCCGGCAACCGCCGGCTCGGCCGGTTCGGCCTTCGCTCCACCCTCACGCTGGTCGCCGTCGCTATTATCGCCGGTGCGGTCTACCTGCTCTGGCCCGAGGTGGTACTCACCGTCTTCACGAGCACCATCGGCCTGTGGGTGGCCGCCGCTGTACTCGCGTTCTACGCGCTCACCTGGCTCGTGCTCACCGTCAACACCCTCGGCCTGATCAACCTGGGTCGTGCCGCGCCGGGCGCTCGCCCGATCATTGCCGCGTTCTCGGCGGCGCTCATGGTCGTCGTCTGTGGAACCGCCGGCTACGGCGCCTTCTTTGCCACCTCGGCGAGCGGATTCCTCTCCTCCGTGTTCGTCGCCGGCCCGAGCGAACCGCCGGTCGATGGCCGCTACAACATCCTGCTGCTCGGCGGTGACGCCGGCGCCGACCGCGACGGCCTGCGCCCCGACAGTATGTCGGTGGTCAGCATCGACGCCACGACCGGCCAGGCCACCACCATTAGCATGCCGCGCAACCTTGAGGACGTGCCGTTCTCGGCCGGGTCTTCGCTCGGAGCGCTCTACCCAGAGGGCTACGGTTCCATCGACGGATGCGACGTGTCGGGTCGCTGCATGCTCAACGCCATCTTCACCGAGGCCGAGCTGAAACGCCCCGAGTACTACCCGAACGCGGTGGCCGAGGGCAGTTCCCCCGGTGTTCAGGCCACGATCGAGGCGGCGCAGGGCATCACCGGACTGACGATTCAGTACTACGTACTCATCGACATGCAGGGCTTCTCCGAACTCATCGACGCCCTCGGCGGCGTTGACATCACGGTTTCCGAGCGGCTTCCGATCGGCGGTGACGAGCAGCTTAAAGAGGTTGAGGGCTGGATCGAGGTCGGCCCCCAACACATGGATGGCAGGACCGCCACTTGGTACGCGCGGTCCCGGCACACGACCAGCGACTACGATCGCATGGGGCGCCAGACTCAGTTGCAAGAAGCGCTGCTCGCCCAGTTCAATCCGGCAAATGTGCTGACTAAGTTTCAGGGCATCGCCGCCGCAGGCTCTGAGGTGATCAAAACGGATGTGCCGCAGGGTATGCTCCCCTATTTCGTGAACCTCGCCTCCAAGACCAAGGAGCTGCCGGTCGTCTCGGTGCCCCTGATTCCCGAGAATGGCGTCGACCCCGAAGACCCCGACTACGCCGCCATTCAGGCCATGATCGCAACGGCGCTGGCCCCCGCGCCAACCGCCACCCCCGCCCCCTAACCCTGAGGCAACGCCTGCACGCCGGTGTGCTCGCCGGATCCTGCATGCGCGTCCAAACGTTGCGCGCGCGCGTGGCACGCTGCTACTGCCAGCATCCGCTGACCGCTCCTTCAGCTTTCAACCGCGCGACCGCCCCTACCAATGCGCGCATTGCGAAAGCGGATGCCAACGTGCGCTAAATGACGATCACTTCGGGGCCACCAAGGTCTGACAAGACCTGGAAATCGGTGTCCTGGGTGTAGACGGTGAGCGAATGCGCGAGTGCCGTGGAGGCAATCCACAGGTCGTTGACGTTGAGCCGACGTTCGCTCTCGCGAAGCTTTTGCCGTAATCGAGCCCAATGCGCGGCCACTGCCTCATCGATATGGAGCACCGTTGCGATTGACACTGTGTCAAGGGTCTGCAGTCGGGCTCCCCGTGTGTCGGCGTCCCGCGCTGCATGTACTCCGGCGTACAGCTCACCGAGCGTCACGGCGCTGACAAACTGTTCTTCTGGCAATCTGTCGAACTGTATTGCACGATTTGTCTCTAGCCCCACGAAGACGCTGGAATCAATCAGGCCCCGTGAGGGGTTCACTGGATAGGACCCAGATCGTCCGTTGTCTCGTCGGGTTCCTCGTCGTCGTAGAATTCCGCGATCGGATCGCCGGGACGTCGCACCAGACGTTGCATATCGGCTTTCGTGAGAAACGCCTGCTTGCCTGAACGGATCGGCACCAGCGTCGCGATTGGAACGCCGTTGCTGGTAATCGTTACTTCTTCACCCTGTCGCGCGCGCTCGATCACATCGGCGGTGTGATTGCGCAATTCTCGAACAGGAACCAAGCTCATGCGCTGAGTGTAGCCGGGAGTAGCACGCTGTAGCAAGCATCGCCCCGGCATGAATGCGGATGCCTACGAGTGCAAGCGCCGAGTCGAGACCCGACTGACCGACGGAGCAACGCGAAGTGTCGATACGCGCCCGATTCCGCGGCTGAATTACCATCCGTGCTCGTGCACGAGGCTGAATATCGAGTTTGAAACCTTTGTTGCAAATTCCTGTTCGCCTGAGGTGCCTCCAATGCCTGCTGCGGCATCCGCGAACGCGCCAGCGAGGCCGCCGCGGATATACCTCACGCGCTCCTCGGCGTAGCCCACGGTGATGTGCAATTTCGCAGCCACCGAGAGAAAATCACTCAGGCCGATGGCGTCTATGCGGTACTCGTCACCGACCTTCATCGCCGAGCGAAGCGCAGCCGTCGCCGGATACGGCGCATGCGTTCCGAGGTCATAAAGCGGGGCGAGCACAGCGCGGTCGCCACGCAAGAGAATCGAAATGTTCTTTGCATGCGCGTCCGTGCAAGCGGCCGAAACGTTGAACACGAGGGAATCGAAGAACCGCTTCTGGCTTGCCTCCCGATCGCTTAGGGGCAATCGGCCAAGCAATTGAGCGATGGTGCCAACGCCCGGACCGCCGTCCTGCTGGTACTTGAGATCTGGTGGAACGCTCAGAGCCTGGCAGAGGTCTTCTTGATGCAGCCGCGCCCATCGTCCGTCTAATTGTCGTCGGTCGTATCGGCGTGAGACAAAGACGTGATCCCCCTGCTGCGTTGTCGTGAGCTCGTGGTCGGCGACGTTGAGCCCCAGAAGGCGGGCCGCGCGCATCGTCACGTACTCGTTCACGTCATGATTGGAATACGGCGCGATGGCCGGTTTTAGAATGTGCGTGGTCGGCGTGGAATCGTTGGGCACGCCCCACCCACCATCATCGAATCGGAATAGGGCAACCTTGGGCTGCGCGCCAGGCAAACTCCACCGCGCGTCGTCGCCGCGCTGTCCCCAGGTATCGGAGTGCTGAACGATGTCGTTGATGAGGCCACTGAAGTCACCATCGGAGAGTCTTTCGACGTCTCCCTGTCGAGTGGCGGCATCGGTCGAGGCCTCATCGGGCGGCAGAATCTGTACGGCTCCCGCGGCATCCCGGCCGACGTGGGCCAGCAGCCCGAAAGCGTTTCGAGCGGATGTTTGATACGTGGCAGCTAGCTCAGCAAGCTTGGTTGGGCTGTCGGTCAAAAGGCCTTGCAGGAAGGCTGTGACGACCCGCGAGGGGTGCTCGCGCCTCGCCAGCGGCATGGAAAGCGATAGGGGAGTCGACCGACTATCCAGCCGGTATCGTTCGTCGTAGGCAAAGGTGGTATTGCCCTGTTTGGTTTGGGCGAGCGTGCCAACGCGCTCGCCATCGAGGTATACGTAGAGTTCGGAGTTCACCGGTCATCGCCCCAGTTCGGCAAAGACATCGTCAAGCACATTGTGCGGGTCCGGGGCTCGATCGCTGACATCCAGGGCGAGCTGCAGCACCTGAAGCACGTCGAAAACCCGAAAGAGTGACACGCCCACCTTCGCGGATTCGAAGTTGACGAGCCATTCCCGAGAGACTTTCGCGCGGTCGGCTACTTGCTGTTGGGTAAGTCCCAAGGCCTCGCGTTTCGCCCGCGCCAGCGCACCAAGATCCTGTGCGGAACGTGTATACATTTCAGCCTCCACGGTGGATGATCGTCCACGTTTACCATTATGGATGATCATCCACAATCTAGCAAGTGCATGATCGTGCACATGCTCTCCGGAACAGCGGCCACATCGCAAAGCGGCCACCGACGAGTGGCTCACCCGTCGGCGATCGGCGGCTAACCCTCGCTTTGCTCGCTACTGCGGCGAAACGAGAACTTCTTGTGCCCGAAGAAGCTCAGCAACGTCGTGACCAGAAGAATGACCAGCTGGGCGAGCAGCGGCGGCACCAGAAGCACCTCAACCAGCAGGGGCAGCGCGGCCGCGTTGATGCCGATTGCCACCAGGTACACGCTGACGAACCGGGCGAAGTCCCGCGGCACGTGCCCGTGCACCACGAAGACGAATCGCCGGTACAGCACGAAAGCCAGGGTGATGCCGACCACGTAGGAGAGCGCGAGACTGTTCAGATAGCCGAGGTAGACATCCGCGAACACCCACACGGTGAAAAAGGAGAAGACCAGATAATTGACTGCCGTGTTCGTGGCGCCGACCGCGAGAAACCGCACACGCTGGTCTCGCAGAATCCTCCGCATGGGCTACAGGTCCGCGTGCAGCTGCCAAACCCGCTCGGCCGAGTCGCGCCAGCTGAAGGCCCGCGAACGGTCGCCGCCGAAGATGGTCATGCGGTTCTGCAGCACGCTGTCGCCAAGCACTCGGTTGATCGCATCCACGAGTCGGGCCGGATATTCCTTGGGGTCTGACCGCTCGACCGCGACGCCGGCATCGCCGGCCGCTTCGAGCAGTGCCGGGGCATCGGAGTGCACGACCGGGGTCCCTAGGTGGAACGCCTCAATGATCGGCAGCGCGAACCCTTCTTCCAGGCTGGGATAGACGAACACGCTCGCCCGCGCAATCACCACGGCCAGGTCGGAGTCACTCAGCCCCGACAGCGCGCGCACGCACCCCGGAGCCAGCCCGGCTTCATCGGCGACCGAGGCGAGGTCCAGTTCGCCCCAGGTGTCCGGTCCCAGCACGATCAGGGGCAGGTCGGGTGCGCCCGGCAGCCCGAGCGCCGTAATCAGCGCGGTGACAGCCTTGCGCGGGTCGAGCGACCCGGAGGTCAGAATGTACTGTGATGGTAGCTCCAGCGCCTGCAGGCGCTCTTCCACCAGGGGAATAGCTGGCAGCACGAGCCCGCGTCCCACGGCGCCGCCGATCACGCGCACCCGGTCGCCCAGATCCATGATCTCGGTCAGTTGCCGCGCGACGGCGTGGCTCGGCACCACGATTGCGTCGGCGTGCTTGCGGGCTCGCTTGAGCATGCCCTTGGTCCAGGCGACGGTCGTCGGGGTCAGCGACGATGGATGCGTCCACGCCAGCACGTCGTGCAGGGTCACGGCAATCTGGGTGCCGTCGTCGGCGCGATTGTGGCGGCGCAGCGGCGCGAGCAGTCCAGGCGCGTGAATGAGGCCGGTGCCCGACGCTGCGGTCACGCCGAGCGCCCAGGCCGTGGCCAGCTCCCGGCGGGCCAGCGCCGTCTTGTGCAGATTGGCCAGGCCGGGCAGTGCGGCCTCAATGAGTTCATACTGTGCGGGTGGCGACGACGAAACGATGCCCTCAACGTCGCACTCGGCCGGCGCGGTGGCAATCAGCGCGCGCGTGAGTTCCTCGGTGTAACGCCCGACACCGCCCGGAACCGGGGCGACCATCTGGTCGACGACTACCCGCAGAGTGATCATGCTGCCTCCAAGGCCCCTGCTCCGAAAGCGGGGGCGCGCGGCAATGTTCGAATGGAAAATCGTGGGCGGAGGTGAGTCCGGACTGAAACTCTCAAGTATCCAACTAATATGCGCATGGGCTACAGGTCCGCATGTAATTGCCAGACCCGCTCCGCGGAGTCCCGCCAGCTAAACGCTCTGGCCCGGTCCAGGCCGCGCAGCCGAAGAGTGGAGTTCAGAGACGTGTCGCTTAATACTCGAGAGATGGCCGCAGTCAGTCGTTCCGGATACCCAGCAGCGTCGTTCAGCGCCACAACGTGCCCTGCATCCCCAGCAACCTCGACGAGGGCGGGAGCGTCGCTGTGCACCACAGGGGTGCCGAAACTCATGGCCTCCAGCAGCGGAAGTCCGAACCCCTCGGCCTGGCTCGGGTACACGAACACCGTTGCTCGCGACAAAATGAGCGCGAGATCGCTGTCGCTGACGAAGCCCAGCGCACGAACGCGACCCTCCGCAAGCCCGGCCTCGTCGGCAACTGCTGCGACGTCCAATTCGCCCCAGCCTTGCGGCCCGACGATCAGCAAAGGCAGGTCTGGCGCGCCGGGCAGGCCCAGCCCGCTAATGAGAGCAGTCAACCCTTTGCGCGGCTCAAGTGTGCCGACGGTCAGAATGAACTCTCTCGGCAGTTCTAGCTCGGCAGCTCGCGCATCCGCGTTCGTAGGCAAGCGGAGTTCGCTGCTGACGGCCCCGCCGATCACACGAACGCGGTCGCCGAAGTCCATGATCTCTGAAAGGGCACGCGCCACAGCGTGTGTGGGCACGATGATCGCGTCTGCATGCTTTCTGGCCCGTATGACCATCGCTTTATGCCAGGTCACACCGTGGGGCGTCAGCGTCTCAGGGTGCGTCCACGGCACGACGTCGTGAATGGTTACGGCGACCTGATTCTGATTCGTGGAGCGATCGTGCCGCTTCAATGGGGCCAACAAACTCGTCGCATGGACCATCCCCCCGCCTGGGAGTGAAGTCAACCCTAATTGCCAAGCTGCGGCGAGCTCGCGTCGGGGGAGAGTCGTCTTGTAGAGGGCGGAAAGGCCCGGCAGCCGGTCAATAACCGATGCGTATTTCTCGGGGGTTGACGCACACACCACACCTTCCACGTCGCAGTCGTCGGGTGATGTGAGAATCAGCTGTCGAGTGAGATCCTCGGTGTATCGGCCGATTCCGCCCGGAACTGGCGAAATCATCTGGTCCACAATCACTCGAAGAGTTGTCATCGTTACTTGGCTCTCGGGTGGAATTTCGAGCGTACGAAACGCAAGGGTCGGGTCAGTCGCCACGATACCGTTCCAAGCGCCGGCGTACTGAACGTCTCGTGGGCTTCCACTATCGCAGCGCTCCGGCGACCGTGGCCGCTTCGAGCGCTTGTCTCCAATCGCGCATCGGCTCGATACCTGCTATCGCCCAGGCGTCGTGACCAAGCACCGAATAAGCCGGCCGCGGTGCCGGCAGCACAAAAGCCGAGCTGTCCGTCGGCAGCACGCGCTCGGGGTCAAGTCCGGCCAGCGCGAACACGTCGCGGGCCTGCTCGAACTTCGAGGCGACCCCGGAGTTCGTGCCGTGGTAGATGCCGGCGGGCGCGTCGGAGTCGAGCAGCAGCACGATTTGCGCGGCGAGGTCGACCGTCCAGGTGGGCTGGCCGACCTGATCGGTGACGACGTTCAAGGTGTCGCGCGTACCGGCGGCCTTGAGCATGGTCTTGGCGAAGTTTGGGCCGTTCTTGCCGTACAGCCAGGCCGTGCGCACGATGTAGCTGCGCGAACCGTTTTCCACCTGCACGAAATCCTCACCGGCCGCCTTGGTACGGCCGTAGGCCGAGATGGGGCTGTGCGGCGTGTTCTCGGCGTAGGGCGTGGTGGCGCTGCCATCAAAGACGTAGTCCGTTGAAATCTGCACGAGCTTCGCTTGCCGAGCGGATGCCGCCACCGCCAGATTGTAAGGTCCCACCGCGTTCACGGCGTAGGCCTCGTCTTCGTGCGTTTCGGCGTCGTCAACCTTGGTATACGCGGCGGCGTTGATGATGACGTCGTGCCCGGCGACAGCGGCCTTGACCGCATCGAGATCGGTCACGTCGAGGTCACTCCGGCCGAGAGCCGTCACGTCGCGTCCGGCGAGAGCCGTCTGCAGGTCACGGCCCAGCATGCCGGTGGCCCCGGTGATCAGGTAGCGGGTCATATCAGTTCAGCGCCGCGCGAGCCTTGAGCGGTTCCCACCATTGGCGGTTGTCGCGGTACCACTGCACCACGTCGGCAAGGCCCTGTTCGAACGGAACCTCGGGGGCATAGCCGAGTTCCGCCTGAATCTTGCTGATGTCTACCGAGTAGCGCAGGTCGTGGCCGAGACGGTCGGCGACGCGGTCAACATACGACCAGTCCTTGCCGGTCGAGTCGAGCAGCAGCTGGGTGAGCTCCTTGTTGGTGAGCTCCGTGCCGCCGCCAATGTTGTAGATCTCGCCAGCGCGACCGCCGACGAGCACCATCGCGATGGCGCGGGTGTGGTCGTCCACGTGCAGCCAGTCACGAATGTTGTTGCCCTCGCCGTAGAGGGGAACGTGCAGGTCGTCAATCAGGTTGCTGACGAAGAGCGGAATGACCTTTTCGGGAAAGTGGTATGGGCCGTAGTTGTTCGAGCATCGCGTGATCGAGACGTTGAGGCCGTGGGTGCGGTGGTAGCTGCGGGCGAGCAGGTCGCTGCCGGCCTTCGACGCGCTGTAAGGGGAGTTCGGCTCGAGCGCCCGCTCCTCGTTCCAGGAGCCTTCCGCGATGGAGCCGTAGACCTCGTCGGTGGAGACGTGCACAAACCGGGCCAGCTTGTGGCGCAGCGCGGCGTCGAGCAGCTGCTGGGTGCCGAGCACGTTGGTCTCGACGAAGATCGTCGAATCCATCACGGAGCGGTCGACGTGCGATTCGGCGGCGAAGTGCACCACCGCGTCAAGCCCGGGAAAGAGCGTGTCGAGCAGTTTGCCGTCGCGAATGTCGCCGTGCACAAAGCTGTAGCGCGGAGAATCGGCGATCGGGGCAAGGTTTTCGAGGTTGCCCGAGTAGGTCAGTGCGTCGAGCACGACAACTTCGGCGCCTTCAAGGCCCGGGTACTTGTCTTCAATCGTGCGTCGCACAAAGTTGGAGCCGATAAAACCGGCGCCGCCGGTGACGAGGATCTTCATATAGGAGTAACCGTTCCGTTCGTAGACATGGCCTTGTGATTGTATCGGACAGCGATTGGTAGACTCCGAACGTGCAAATTCGCGAGCTCTCGATCCCCGGTTCCTACGAAGTCACCCCGAGGCAGTTTGGTGATGATCGGGGAGTGTTCCTCGAATGGTACCGATTCGATCATTTAGGCGAGGCTATTGGGCACCCGCTCAAACTCGCCCAGGCCAACACTTCAGTGTCGAAGCGAGGGGTGGTGCGAGGTATCCACTTTGCCGATATACCGCCGGGACAAGCCAAGCACGTCACCGTGACCCACGGCGCGGTACTGGACTTCGTTGTAGACCTGCGTGTAGGTTCGCCAGCCTTCGGCACCTGGGATTCGGTTCGCCTTGATGAGCAGGATCGTCGCGCGGTCTACATTCCCGAAGGTGTTGGTCACGCTTTTGTAGCACTCACCGACGACGCTACGGTGAGTTATCTGGTAACCAGCGTGTTCAACGCTGGACGCGAGCACGGCATCAATCCGCTCGATCCCGACATTGGACTTATTTTTCCGGCCGAGTTGGGAAGTCCACTCGTGTCGGAAAAGGACGAGTTGGCGCCGAGCCTCGGGGAGGCCCTGGAATTGGGACTTCTCCCAACGTGGGAGGCTTCACAGGCCTTTTACGCTTCCCTCAACACGGAAAGTAACTAGCACATGCGCGGCATCATTTTGGCAGGGGGGTCGGGCACTCGTCTCTGGCCCATCACCAAGGGAATTTCCAAGCAACTCATGCCCATTTACGACAAGCCAATGATTTACTACCCGCTATCGACGTTGATGATGGCGGGGATCAACGAGATTCTGATCATTACAACACCGGAATATAACGGTCAGTTCCGTGCCCTCTTGGGTGACGGATCGCAGCTCGGGGTGAGCATCAGCTATGCCGTGCAGGACTCTCCCGATGGCTTGGCGCAGGCGTTCATTATCGGTGAAGAATTCATCGGCGACGACAGCGTTGCTCTGGTCCTGGGTGACAATATATTTCACGGTTCCAAGCTCGGTACTGCCCTGCGTCAGAACGAAACAATTGTGGGCGCAACGATTTTCGCCTATCACGTGTCAAACCCAACTTCGTATGGAGTGGTGGAATTCGACGACGATTTTCGGGCCGTGTCTATCGAAGAGAAGCCGGAAATCCCGCGTAGTAATTACGCAGTACCCGGTCTCTACTTCTACGACAATGATGTCATCGAGATCGCCAAATCGATCCAGCCGAGCGCACGCGGTGAGCTCGAAATCTCAACAATTAATGAGGTGTATCTAAACCGGGGAACTCTGACCGTGCAGGTTCTCGACCGGGGAACCGCGTGGCTGGACACTGGCACGTTCGAATCGATGATGCAGGCTAGCGAATATGTGAAGGTCATCGAGGACCGTCAGGGTTTCAAGATCGGCTGCATAGAGGAAATCGCATGGCGTGCCGGATGGATCACCGACGAGCAACTCGCGATACTCGCGGCTCCATTAAACAAGAGTGGTTATGGGCAATACTTAGCTAAGCTGCTTTCCTAGCTTCCAGATCTGCGAGTCAAGCAAGAGAACAAGGGCCTGCACAGGCCGGAATGGTGCTGATGAAGAAGCTTGGGGATGACGCCATTCGTTCGCAGCCTATCGGGAGAATGCGACAGCTTGATGGACTTCGGGGGGTCGCCTCAGTCGTTGTATTGTTGCATCATAGTCTGCTCCTCAGCCCGGCTTTTGCGGCGACATATATGGCGAACGGCCAGATGCCCGTAACTTTTTCGATTACCTGGTGGTTGACCGCGACGCCTCTGAAACTCTTCACTGCTGGAGGTGAAGCAGTGCTCGTGTTCTTTGTCCTGAGCGGAATAGTTCTTACACTCCCTGTTCTCGATCACTTTCGAAATTTCGACTTCTGGGCATACTTTCCACGCCGCATTGTTCGCTTGTGGTTGCCGACGTTGGCCGCAGTCGTGGTCGCAGCGCTATGTTGGTACTTCGTTCCGAAGGGTCCATCCGAAGATTTTGGCTACTGGGTAAACGTCTTCAATCCTGTGACGGTAACCTTTGGCAACTGGCTTACCACGGCCGACCTCTTTGGCGGAAACGCCATAATGAACAGCCCGATTTGGTCGTTGCACTGGGAGTTGCTGTTCTCACTGCTGCTGCCAATATTCGTCGGTGCGGGAATCATCTTCGCGCGGCGAGCGTGGGTCTGGATTCTCTTTGCCTGCGTTGTCGTGGGGCTCGGTGTGTTTTGGAACTCCACACCGATGCGCTACCTGCCTTTATTCCTAATCGGCGCAATAATTGCTGTCAGTCTTCCGCGTCTGAACTCTGTTCTGACCAAATTCGCTCGATCCCGATGGTCGAATTTGGTGGGTGCACTCTCGGCTGTCTGTGCCCTCGCGCTGGTCATCGCTTACTGGCTCCTGCGTCCGATGGTGGACGGGACTTTGACACTTGTCGCGCTCACGTCAGCTGGGGGAGTCCTCGGCGCCGTTGGCTTCGTGCTGGTTTGCATGTTTTGGCTTCCAGCGATCCAGATTCTCAATTCTCGACTTCTGCAGTGGCTTGGTCGGATTTCATTCAGCCTCTATTTGGTGCACGTCCCGATTGCTTTCGCACTCATCAATTTGCTCGGGGCAAAGTTGTGGCCGCTCGCCACAATGCTGACCGTAACTCTCGGAATTGCACTGGCTGTCGTTTTCAACAGATTTGTTGATGTCCCCTCGCATCTTTTGTCAAAGCGCCTCGGTGCGGCTTTCTCTCAACGTATGACTAAGTTCGCAGGCGCGGATGACGAACTATTGGTCTCGACGAAAGGTCGGAGTTCAACGACCATGCGTGCCTAGTTGCGAGTGAAAAGTCAGCTACCGATTTGCAATCGCAGAATAATATCCTGCATGGTGTTGCGGATACCAACGGGAAGTGGCGTTAGATTTCGCTGATCGAGATCGGTCCAGACGACGGACTTCAGCCTCAGGTCGACCGCCTGAAGTGCTCCAGCTGCCGAGTATCCCAGCATGACATGAGGATGATTCTTGGAGATCGAACGAAACAATCCCAGTAGGGTGCTGATTGTCACGGATTGCCCTGAAACCAGATTTTTCATCGTGTGAACAGTCTCTCCGGCATCGCTCAGGAGGAGCGTCCGCTCAAGTCCATCCAGAATTAACTCAGCGCAATCGCGAACGTAAATGTAATCGCGGGACGTCTCTAGGGGCACGAAGATCGACGCGGGCTGGGTGCCAAATTGTGCTTTGGCAATGTGCGAGATGAGTCCTTGCATTTTTGTGAGGCGCTGGCCAGGACCGTAGATGTTCGAGATTCGACCCGCCAGGGTCGAAATGTGTGCGGGAGAGAGCGCGCCGATCATCGCCTCCTCTGCGTCGAGTTTGAACTGCCCGTAACCGGAAAGCGGATGTGGCTCGGTCAGCTCGGAGAAGGGAGGCTCGGGCGAGCCGGCATAGATACCTCCGGCAGAGGAAGCATAGAAGAAAGCTCCCGATTGTGGGCCAACGGCTGACGCAACGGTCGAAGCAATAGTGCTCAGGATGAGGCGGAATTGTTCCAGTTCGCGTTCAATCTGTTCTGCACTACTGGACGTCACTACGGCACCTGCAGCCCACACGATCGCCCACCGGGATTGGGAGGTCCGGGACTGGTCAAGAAGTTGGTACGTTGCTCGGTTCACGGCGGCAACCATGTGTGCGTTGTCCGTCCACGGAAGCGATGGCACGTCGAGAAGTGCCCACCCCGGACGGTCCTCGACGGCCGAGACAATTGCGCTGCCCAGTAGACCCCGTGAACCAATAACCCAGACCAGAGGGGTCATTGGCGACCTTGGGCCGCGCGGCCCATCGGACCGTTTTTCGGGTCAGACGTAATGAGGTACGGCGGCTTGCCCATCGCCATATTGACATTGACACCGATGTACTCGGCGATGATGCCCAGCGAGAATAGGACCGCCCCAGACGTGAGCAGTTGAACAACAATCATCGATGCCCAACCCTGAGTATCAACGCCGCCCGTGATGCGTGCTATGAGGATAACGATCGCTACGACGATTCCTATCGCGGCAAACAGGACGCCAAGCACGCTGACCAGCCTGAGGCCGCGCGTGCCACTGGATATGATCATTCTCAAGAAATGCGAGAACAAACGACGTGCGGAGTACCCGGACCGACGGTCACCTTCATCTCGCAGGGTAACGGGCGAGGTCACGACCTTCGTCGCAACCCAGCTCATTGCAACGTCCAGGTACACACCGGACCCTGAGTAGGCGGCAATGCTGCGGCCGATAGTCCCAAGCATGAGACGGTAACTTTGGTAGTCGGCAGCATTGGCACTCCCGAAGAATCGCGTCAAGATCCACTTGGCTCCCTTGGAAGCAGCATTTCGCACAACTCCGTGTGGCGCCGGATTCAGCGGCTTGGCGTAAACGACATCGGCTTGCTCACGCAGGGCGGTATCCAGGAGCCCGCCAATCTCCAGGGGATTGTGCTGGCCGTCCTCGTCAAGAGTTACGATCCATTCGCTTCCACTTGAGGCCATGCCCGCGAGCGTCGCTGCGTGCTGGCCGTAATTCTTGCTCAACCAGATTGCGCGCACGAAATCGTACTTCGCAGCCAACTCGCGCATGACACGGTCAGACTGGTCTGGTCCGTGATCGTGTACGAGGATCACCTCGCTGACTACGAAATGATGTCCGTCAGCGGAGGCAGTTTCGACCGTCAGTGGCGTGATTTCCGCGACGATTTCCGCGAGGGTCTTCTCGCCTTGATAGACCGGTACAACGATTGAGACTGTGTGCGGTTTAGTGTCCACGCTTGGTTTTCCTATCCGCTATTACGACTGATCTCGTCGCAGCATCCGTTTGAAGTTCAGGCGTCTTGGGTAAGGGGATTGCTCTCAGCGGCCAGGTCATTGTTCGGCTCCCGAACTGCTGAGCGCGCCGAGAAACTGGACTACCTCATCGGGCACGAGACGCAGGTGCGACACCGTTATTGGTCCGGTGAGTCCAGAAATGTGAAGGTTCGTCGTGCCAGGAGCTGCGGAAACCGGGAGGCGAACCGTACCCACGCCGTCGTTCAGGGTAACGGGTACCTTGGATCCTTGTCCGTCTACCCACACTTTGAGGTTCGCTTCGGGGTCAGCGGTGATAGTGAGCTGGGCTTCAAGTGAGACGGAATCAGTCGTGGTATTCGTGAGGCGAATTTTCGCATTGGAGAGGGCAGTTCCCCACTCGGGAAGGCCATCGGCACTGGACAGCGCCTCGAAGTCAGGTTCGAAGTATCCCGTAACGGGTTGGGTAATGACGCGAGTGATGGATTCAAGCTCAGTTGGAGAACTCGATTCGCTGATTGTTGTCGCCAGATCCCGCAAATTAAAGAACGTAAACCGCTCGGACTCGCTCACCAGAGGCGCGTGGCCAAGGAGAGACGTCAATCCTGCTTCGAGGCGTGCAGCGTGATCCGGCAGCGCATTCCTGTCCACCATTATTCCAGCAAAGCCTGAGGCCGCGGCCAGAATAGCGACGTCCTCGGGAGGGTACTGCTCAAGAGCCAGGGGGTAGTCAGATCTCGGCCGTCCCTTAATGCCGCCAGCGGACCAGGAGATGTTCTCGGAGAGAAGGTAGGGGATCAACCCTTCCGAGCCGAGAACGCCTGTGACCGAAGAACTTTCGGGGAATGGAACATAGGGCAACTGCAAAATTGCGGATCCGGAGGGGACACCCTTAAGCGCGGTGTCAATCCACACTGTGTCCGCATCGAAGGCTTTCGCTGCGGCTATTCGACCGGCCGTAACATCGCTCGGAGTCTGATCGACGAAGGCCACCACGAGCAGAAGGCAGGCCATCCCTGCAGCGACAACGGCGCGAAGCGACACCCGCCAATTGAATCTGGTGGCGACTCTCGCGATCAACCCATCCAGCACGAGACCGACAATACCGAGCGCCAGGATCAACATGACAATTGACATCCGGTTCCACCCACGGAGGCTGCTGGTGAAAAATGAGATCACCGTCGAAAGGCCACCGACCGTGGCGAAGAGAAAGGCTACGAACAGGAGCCCGCCGAGGTCACCAACTCGGTCGAGTAATAGCTGCTGATGTTCACCGCGCCCGGCCTTGGCCTCACGACGTGTTCGCCGCCGGGCGATTGCGAAATAGGCAATCGTCAGGAATCCGATCACGAGGCCCAGGGCACCGAGTGCTCCCAGCGCTGGTCGCTCGGACAGTAGCGGGTAGTAATTGTCGTAGAGTTCCCGAAAATGTTTAAGTATGGGAATGCGGTGGCCAGACCACGGCATGATGAGTTGGGTCAGCTTCAGAGCATAGATTTCAGCCTCAGGGGCAGAACGAGCGAGCCCCGCAGCATTCGCACCGTTGAATATGCCGTACAGAATGTCCGGCAGCATGTTGAGAAACATGACGCCGGCCGTGAACGCACCCAATCCCGCAGCTCCCCAGAAGCGCGCCCAGGAACCGTCACGAATGAGGACTGCAATACCGGCGAAGGCGAGGAGAACCAGAAAAAAGATCCCATAATATGACCCAGATGACGCAAGAAGCGTGGTGAAGAGGAGGCTGCGGCTGGTCGGACTGAAGATCACAGCCAACCATTTGTTGTGCGACCGGCCGCGACCCCACAGACGCGCGCCTGAAAGCAAAATCACCAACAAACCGGCGCCGAGCGGTACCGCGTAGTAGGAGGCAAGCCACAGATGCCCCTCGCCGCGCATGAAGTGGTACGGCGCCACGGCAAACGCTGTGGCGAGAGCTACGGTCAGGGCTCTGGACACGCCGACGGTGCGGAGGAACCAGACGGCACCGAGCGCAGCCAAGGGGAAACCGATGATGTAGTAGACGTTCAACGCAACGGGCCATTGATCGGTGAACAGCCCAATGACGTTGGCAACGACCAGGTGGAGGTTGTCGGCCGTGGGGAAATCGTTGTATGTCTGGCCGTACGGAGCGCCGAGCAGGCCCTGATACTCGTACCAGCCGGTTTGCAATACCGTCTTGAAATGCGCGCCCGTAGCTAGAGCATCACCGTTGTATTCGAACGGCGCATCCAGGCGTGTGCCCTTGAGATCAATGGCCAACCAGGTGACGATCGATGAAACAACCGCGGTGACGAAATACAGGAAAGCGTCTGTGTGTGTCCACAGTCGTTGCAGAGTGCCCGTGCGTTCAGCGACCTCGTTCGCCATCAAATGGCTCGGTTCATTCGTCGACGCAGCAGTATGTAGGCAAGTCGCCTCGCAAAGGACATGGCATAAGCACGAGCATTGCCGAGGAGGACATCGCCGCGATTAACGACGTTGGGATGATCGAGCTTCAGCCAACGGTGAAAATCACTCGCTTGTTGAGCCTGCTGACCGGCGAGGCGCACACTCCACTGGGAATCGCTTATTCTGAATCCGGCCAGCACCTCTGGCACGGCGACGAAGTTGCCTTCCAAAAGAACTCGAACATAGGTGGCCTCGTCAATGAGGTACGGAAAGCGCGAATCCCACCAGCCAACTCGTTCAAGTACGTCCCGGCGGATTAGGACGCAGGCGGGCTCGCCAAAGATATTGGTTCCGGATCGCACTGTTGCCCGTGCGGCTCGTACACCGGCCATCTGTCCGCGGAGGCCGGCCAGGCCGCGGCGGGCAATTACGGGCTGGCTGCGTGCATCCACGATTGATCGCGGCGAGGCGACCAGGACAACGTTGGAGGCTGACTGCATCGCTGCAACCTGTTTGGCCAGGATATCGGGGTGGATGAGATCGTCGCCGCAGACAAGCTTGAGGTAGGTTCCGGTCGCGGCTTGGCTAACACGGTTCCAATTTCGCAGTGCACCTCCACCGGCTTCCGTGTCCAGGATGACCAGGCGCGGTTCGTGCCGGAACTTCTCTATGACGGCTTTTGTCGAGTCTGTGGAGGAGTGGTCAGAAACGATGACTTCGAAATCTTCGAACGTCTGCGCAAAAACCGAAGTGAGGGTTTCCTCAAGGTACTCGGCATTGTTGTAGGCGGGGATAACGACGGAAACCGTGGTCACTCGGAGCTCATTTCTGGTACGTCTGACTGCGGCGTTCTGGGGCGCCGAAAGGAAAAATTGCGGTGGCCGACGAAGCTGACCATTGTGGTGACAAAGACGATTAGTGCTTGAGCGACAATCGGTTCAAGTCCGAACAGTTCGACCAAGATTGGGAGAAGTATTGCGTTGATGCCGAGCGCGACCAGATACACCATCTCGAATCGCGCGAGGTCGCGCCAGACATGCCCTCGTACACGGAACACGAAGCGCCGGTAGAGGACGAATGCGCAGAGCACGCTCGCGACGTGAGCACAGCCGAGAGCGGCCATGTAGCCGAAAGCGCTTCCCACCGTGAGTTGAAAGATCGCAAACCAGGCAAAGCCAACGATGGTGTTCACGGCTCCGACAAGCAGGAACGCGACTCGATAGTCTTTGACGACTCGTAGTAAAAAGCCGGGCGCGCCCTGCATGCCCGCGGGGGGCTCTGGAAGCTCGTCGGCGGGCAGTGTCGAATTCATATCCTCGAGAGTTTCCTGGATGATCGGGCACCGATGAGGACCAGTGCCCTCTGGAGTCTACATTCCATTGCGTTGCCTGCCGCCGATGACGCGTGCGCGGAGGTACAGCGCGGCTTTCAGAATCATACGGAGCGGCCAGAGGTGCCAACCGGAATAGCGGTTCTCTAAATAGAGATAGGCGCTGTTGTGATGCGCACGAACCATGCGTGTTCGCGCCTGCTCCGTTGAATGAGCCCCGGTATGAACGACGGTCGCGGACGGTACGAAGATATTCTCACGCCCGGTTAGTGCGATGCGCCGGCCCAGGTCGACGTCCTCAAAGTACATGAAGAACCGCTCGTCGAAACCGTTTAAAGTGTCGAAAACTTCGCGAGAAAGCAGCAAACACGCCCCGGATAGCCAACCGGTGGCACGTTCGAGCTGGTAGCTGGATGCGTCATCGAGATACCGTTGCGACCAGGGATTTCCGGCCCAGGTTTTATGGAGAAGAGCGTGGCCAATGCCGGTGCGAAGCGAGGGTTGCCGACGTGCCGACGGATAAACCTCGCCGTTAGCACCGACGATTCGCGGACCAAAAGCCGCACCAGTCGGGATCAGTCGAGCTGAGGCAAGGAGGCGATCGATGCTGTCTGGCTCAAAAGTCACGTCAGGATTGACCACGACAATCCACTCGATGTCGTGGTTCAGCGTGCTCGTCACCGCATTGATCGCGGCACCATAGCCGACGTTTTCGCTCATCTCGTGCAAGAGCACGGAGGGATATCCTACCAAGACAGGCTGAAGATTCACATCACTACCGAGGCTGTTGTCCGCAATGTGGATCTCATAGGGCTGCGATACGGCAGCCGGAACGGAGTTGAGAAGGTTGGAGATGATTCCGGACGACCTGAAGGTCACGGTGATAACAGCGATCATCCCTGCACCACCGTTGATTCATGCCCGACATATGCTGCGAGGTGTATCCGGGCGCTGCGAACCCAAGTAAAGCCGAGTGAGCGGTGCAGCGCCTCGTCGCGCAATGATGCTGAGTCTTCGGGATGTTCAATCACGCGTACGATAGCGGCCGCTATCGAAACATCGTCGATCTCCGTATAGACAACGGCATCCCCTCCCACCTCGGGCAGAGCTAGCCGACGTGTGGTGATCACCAACGCACCACTCGCCATTGCTTCCAGTACGGGCAACCCGAAACCTTCACCGAGGCTTGGATAGACGACGGCGAGCGCCCCATGGAGAAAGGACGGGAGCGCGTCGATCGGGAGGTAACCGGGCTGGATTATCCGCACCGTGCCCTGTGCTGCGATGACCTCCGCGGCTATCGCTGTGTCCCAACCGGCTCCGCCGGCGAGAACCAATACAGGAGCTGGATGTCTAGTAGCAACTAGAGCCATTGCCCGGATGAGTGCCGGAATGTTCTTGCGTGGTTCCAGGGTTCCGAGGAAAGCAATGTACGGTTCGTCCCCGAGCCCGATACTGGCGCGAGCGGTGGAACGCTCGGCCGCAGAGGGTGTGTGAAAAATCGACGTATCCACGCCGTGGTGAGCGACCAAGACCTGAGCAGGAAAGCCCGGTATGTAGTGGGAAAGCTCGCGCGCAGTAGCCGCACTGGGCACGACGACGGCGTCCGCGCTATTAACAGCCCGCTTGGTCCAGAACCGAAAGAAAGCACCCTTCAGCCGGGAATGAACCTGCGGGTCGCTGAAGAAAGTGGCGTCGTGAATTGTGACAACTCGGCGGAACGAGCCAACGAGCGGCATCGTGTAATGCGGAGAGTGCACGACGGTCGCACCGATCCGACGTGCAAGAAGCGGTAAGCCACTCTGCTCCCAGAGGAACCGCGCCGCACGGGATTGACACGCGCGTGGCAACTCCACGAGCGCGAATCCGGGGAAAGATTCCCGGAAGAACGCAGCATCTCGACTCTGACAGACAATGGTCACGCGCGCACCCGTTGCGGTCAAACCACCAAGCAGGCCCTCGACGTAGCGTCCCACTCCGCCTCGTGCCTCCGGGAGCGCGGTGGCATCGAACAGAATACTTTCTTCAGGCACGTGTATTTTCCTCTAGACGACAGCCGGGACCGTCCTAGTCTAATTGTGTACCTTCGAGCGAGTTACTTAAGCGCCGAACGAGCGGGGATTACTTCAGCTTGCCCCTTCCCTATGTGATAATAAGCTCGCAGATCTTTGATTTTCGAAGTAGACGCGGAAACGAGTAAATCAATGCCTCTCCACACCGACGGTAGTGCCAGAAAGCCGCGGCGGGGCCACCTGCAACGCCTAGTTGCAATCGTAATCACGCTTGTGACGGCTGCGAGTCTGCTGGTCGCGCTCACTCCGCCTGCGCCGGCCGAAGCGCTCGATGGATCAGGTTTCAACGCCGGAAACATTATTAGCGACGGAGTCTTCTACGACCAAGGTTCGATGTCTGAATCCCAGATACAGGGATTCTTGAATTCTCAGGTGCCAGTGTGCCGTTCCGGGTACACCTGTTTGAAGAATTACTCCGAAGTAACTACCTCGCACCCGGCCGACAGCCGGTGCGGCGCCTATCAGGGTGCGCGACAGAGCGGCGCTGCGATTATCTACGCCGTCAGCCAAGCCTGCGGCATAAATCCGCAAGTTCTCCTCGTTCTTCTCGAGAAGGAACAGGGCCTCGTGACTGATTCCTGGCCCACGGACCGCCAATATCGCAGCGCAACGGGTTATGGCTGCCCTGACACCGCCGATTGCGATGCTGCGTACTACGGCTTCTACAACCAGGTCTACAACGCTGCCCATCAGTACAAGAACTACCAAGCCAACCCAAATAACTGGTCCTACCGTGCTGGTCGCGCGAACACGATCCAGTGGCATCCTAATGCTGCATGCGGTACGTCGAGCGTCTACATCGAAAATCAGGCAACGGCTGCTCTCTATATCTATACGCCCTACCGGCCAAACGCAGCGGCCCTCGGCAATCTGTACGGCTTGGGCGATTCGTGCTCGTCCTATGGGAATCGCAACTTCTGGCGGATATTCACATCTTGGTTCGGAAGTACTCAGGCAAGCGGTGACCTCGTGAAGAGTGCCGACTCTCCGAGCATTTTTCTCATCGTGGGATCGACCAAACATCACGTGCCTTCGCAGGCAGTGCTCGAAAGTTTGCGTCCGCTGTATCCCTATCGAACCGTAGCTGCCTCGTACTTGAATGCCTTGCCAACAGGAAACACCGTTGGCGCACTGTTCCGCGACCCGGGCACGGGGGATATTTTTCTCTTCGAAAACGGGGTTAAGCACCGCTTCGCCACCTGCGAACTGGTGTCTCTGCTCGGAATGAGCTGTGGAAATACCGTTGATCTCTTGCCGTCGCAGCTAGCCAAGTTCCCCACGGGTGGCGAAGTGGCGCCGTTCGTGAAATCAGCCTCAAACCCGACGGTTTACTATCTCGATTCGGGAAAGAAACGGTCGATTTCGACGTGGTCGATAGTCGCCGCACTCTACGGGCAGCAGGCCCCGTTCATCTATACCGCCTCCGATGCCCTCATGAACTCCTACCCAGCGGGCCCAGCCCTTTTGGCTCCCGGAACTCTCGTCAAGGGTGCGTCAACTCCAGATATCTACATGATCGACGGAACAGGCGCAAAAATTCCGGTGTCCTCGTTTGATACGGCCGCTGATCTCGGAATAAATGGCTGGAGTACGCAATCTGAAGAATTAATAGCCGCGTATCCAACAGCGTCACAGCCGCTGACCAACGTGATTCAGTGCGGGGAACGTCGCTACATTGGCGGGAGTGGTCGACTGACTGCCCTGACATCGAATGAAGTTGCGGCGCTTCCTGTCACCGCAGTGAGTCCGATCACGTGCGATGCGCTCCCAAAGACCGGCCAGACGGTTGACGGGTTGCTGTTTGTAACGACTGTTTCCGACGCGACGGTTTATCTAATCGATGGGGGTAAGTCTCGAGGGATCGACAGTTGGTCTACCGTGGCCGCTCTCAATGGCAACCGCGGACCGACCATCGTGAAGATCAGCCGTTTTGCATTCAACTCCCTACCGCGCGGTGCCGAAATGTTGGCTCCCGGCACTCTCGTGAAGGCAGCAAGCAATCCGTCAGTGTTCCTCGTAGACGGACTCGCGCGAAAAGTGGCCGTGGACTCATTTGGAATCACGAGTGAACTCGGCATCGCTGGATACACAACGCCATCAGACGCACGGTTGGCGACCTATGCCACCGATACCACGCCATTGAAGATCGTGGTCAAATGTGGCGATGCCTTCTACATTGGAGGTCACGGCAAACTGTGGAAGCTATCGTCACCAGACGGATTCGGTCTGGCCGCTACCACGCTCAGCACCATCACCTGTGATGTCATACCGCACTCGCCGATCATAGTTGCGGGCAATTTCTTCGTGAAGGATCCTGCCGGTTCTACGGTGTATCAGCTGTCCGGTGGTCAGAAGCGGCCCGTCGAATCTTGGGGACGGCTGATTGCGTTGAGCGGGAGTACTGAACCAACGATCGTGACGGTTAGTGGTGGTCCTTTGGCGACCATTCCGACGGGTCCATCCGCATAGTGCAGTTTCTGCACGGTACGAATCGTCGAAACGCTCCACGGAGCCTACAGAAAGTGAACATGTCAGCTACTAAAAGGCACAACCGTGTGCTCATTTCCGCCTCGATCCTTATCGCGGTTATCGTCCATGTAGCTTTGCAGTGGGGGGCACTGTTCGCTCGATCTGATTTCTCGTTTAGTTCTTTCCGCGCCTACTTTGCTGGCGATCAACTTTCCTATATGTCCATGGTAGTTAATGCCTCGCAGGGTGAGCTCGCAAATGTCGAGCCGTTTACGCAGACCGGCACGAATAGCTACCCGCATCTGTACTACTATTTTCTAGGCACGGTGTCGCGGATTGTCGGCATTAGCCCGCTTCAGGCATGGGCCGTCGGTGGGCTGATATCGCAGATGATTCTTGTGGCGGTGCTTGCCACCGCACTCGTGCTGCTCAGCCGCCGGTGGTGGGCTGCGCTGCTTGCGCCAATCCCGTTTATTCTTGGGACATTTTCTGTTTTTCTGTCTGACAGTTGGTTCACTGCGATGGACTCCCACGCGGTACTGTGGGGTCCCTTCGGCGTGCTCTTTACACTCAACGGCGAATCGGTCGGACTCTGCATGGGGGCGGCGGCCATGCTTCTGATCCTCATTGCCTTCCTCCGGGTGCGCCGGCCTTGGGCTCGGATCCTTCTGGTCTGCATTGCGAGCCTGACGGTCGGCCTCTTGGCCAACGTTCAGACCTACGCGTTCTTGACCGTGGTCTACCTTCTGTCTTACGTCGTGGCGGCGTATGTCATAGTCACAGCGCGCCGTCCACGTCTCCTTGCGGGAATATCGCTGGTCTTGGTAGCGGGGCTGTTTGTCGTTGGTCCTCTCATTGCTGCGGAGGCCGGACCACTCGTCACTTTGGTAATGGGGCTGATTCCGACAGTGCCAGGCTGGATCGCGCTAATCACGAGGTCCAGAGGCTTGGTGGCTGGGTTCATCCTGTTAGCAGGGCTCGCAGCAATACCCCAGCTGCTGGGTACGGCCCAGGGCATTCTCGGTGATGATCCATTCCTGACCTACCGCGTAGCGTCCAGTAAGAACTTGGGAGTCGATTGGCGTGGCATCGTCGGATCACTCGGTCTTTCAATTCCTTTACTCGCGACGCTCGCCGCTGGCCTTCATCGGAAGAATATGCTGTGGATCGCTTATCCGGTGGGCGCGCTGGCGGCGTGGATTCTCGGAGCAACGAACGACGTGTGGGGAGCAAATCAGGAACCGTATCGGTTCTGGCTCGATCTGTTCGTCCTCATTTCCATCTCCGCACTGCCGATCTTCGTCTTGGCAGCTCTCAGCTACTTCCATCCCCGACCGGAGAGGCCGATATCGGAGTCGGAGTCGGAGTCTGACTTGGCTCCTGGCGCCCGGAGCAAGACGACCCTCGTTGCGACATGGGTTCTCGCTCTCTGCGTTTCGGCGGCGGCAGTGTCCGCCGTGGACTTCGCCCGGTTCACCATAGACACCACTTACCACTCGCTCTGGAGCTACGACACTCCCCGGGACAATGCCGTTGGCCAACTTGGAAAAGAGGCCGTCGCGGAGCAAACGGGTGGTCTCATCGTCGTAGACCCGTGCGTGGACGTACTCGCAATGAAGATCACGTCCGGTGCCCCGGTCGCGGATTACAACGTCGGTATGGCTTGGCCAGCCGATCACGAAGCAGTGCATACCGTTATGGTCGAGCGTGGGGAAAATATACTCTCCATTGAGCACGCGCACGCTGCAGGAGTGGAATGGGTCATTTCGGACACAGCCTGTGCGGTGGACTGGGCGGCAACCTACGCGGATGATCTGAAAGCGGTCAGTTCCGTTGTCTACTATGAAAACGAGGTCGGCGAGCAGGAAAAGATCCAAATGTGGAAAATTCAGTAGTAACCCCTGTTTGATCGGACTGGCGCGACATCCGACCTGACTCTCACCTGTTGAATCGCACATCGGCATTGTAGAACGGACGTTAATACCGTGGAGTATGAACCCATTGAAGAATTGCGGAAACGGTTGGCTGCTGCAGAAGCGGAGCGCGACGAGCTCAGGGCTCGTGTAAATGCCGATCTGAATGACACGGTGACGGACTGGCTCGTATCGGTTGTGGCCTACGCGACGGTTGTACCGGATGTACACAACACCGTCTCCTGGCGCGTCACGCGTCCGCTTCGGCTTGTCCGAACCTTCCAATTGAAAGTCTCTCAGGTTGGACTCCGACCGGCGGTCGGTATTGTTGCATCCCGTGCTCGTCGCCGACTGGCGCGCGGTCGTACACATTGAATTCGCTGCTTCCGCCGGAAGTGCGTTCTCAAAAGACCGCCATGGAATTAGCGCTTTCTCAGCGGCTTGGCGCGATCGCGCCAGATCTCGGGCTGAGTGCGGCGTCACTCAAGAGACTTCAAACAGAGGGGGCAGGACCGCTCCTTTGGGAAATTTGCCGTCTGGTGAAGGCGGACTTGACGAGCGACCGGGTCTGGTTGCTTTTCGTCGGCGTTGCCGGGTTGTTCCCTGAGCCCGACGAGGTCCGGTCCCTGCGACGCCAACTCGAACTCGTAGCGACAGCGCAGGTGCACCGAGTAGTTCTGAGCGCCTGTCGCGACTCAGCGATTCGGTACCGATCGCACCTCACCACTATTCGGGTGGTCCGAGAGCAGGTCTTAGTGGACGTCAATTTTTCTGCTCGTACGGGGCACAATAGCGGCGTCCAGCGTGTCGTCCGTGAAACAGCCCGTCGGTGGAGCGGTGATTTTAAGCCGCAATTCGTGGTCTGGACTGACAATGACCGTTCGTTCCGAGACCTGACGACGGCAGAATCCGATCGTCTTCTCGCCGAGGGACCGATTGTTGACGGTCGACCGAGTACCGCCACAAGGGAAATTATTGTTCCCGTTGATTGCGTTCTGACCATGATCGAGGTTCCTCAGCGCGAGGAGTGTGCGTCACTGAGTGCTTTGGCTGAGTTCTCAGGCAACCAGCTTGCACTCGTTGTTCACGACATGATCCCGGTAGTGAGTGGCGACATGGTGTCATTCGCCGAATCCGACCGGTTCGTGGAATTTCTTGCCGTTGTCAAGCATGCCGATCGCATTTCGGGTGTGAGCGCGTCGGCAGCCTCCGAGTTTCAAGGATTCATCGACTCGCTCTCATCACAGGGTCTGACGGGCCCAGTGGTGACGTCGGTCCCCCTTCCGATCGACACCCCAGGGGCAATTTCTCGTCCGGACGTCAGCGCGAACGAAGATCCGCTAATTCTCTGCGTCGGCAGTGAAGAGCCACGGAAGAATCACCACGCGATCCTCTTTGCTGCCGAAGTGCTCTGGCGTGAGGGACTGCGATTCCGAATGCGATTCATCGGAGGCGGGAGCGCGTCCTTCATCTACGCTTTTGATCGGGACGTGAAAAACCTACGGCGGGCCGGTCACACGATCGAGGTGCTCCGTAATGTCGGCGACGACATCTTGTTGAGCTCCTATGCAGAGGCCTCGTTTTCGGTCTTTCCGTCTCTCCACGAAGGTTTCGGGTTGCCTGTCGGCGAGTCCTTAGCGCTTGGACTGCCTGTGATCACATCCAATTTCGGTAGCACAGCTGAAATCGCGTCAGACGGCGGTTGCCTACTCGTTGACCCACGTGATGATCTTGCGATCGCAAGCGCCATGCGAACGTTACTCACAGACCCGGCGTGCCTGGCCCGACTGCGTTCAGAGGCTTTGGCCCGGCCTCGGCGAACATGGGACGACTTTTCCAGAGAACTGTGGGCCGAGCTCGTCCTCCCTATCCTGGAAAAGAAGAATGAATAACCTCACTGCACGGACAGAGTTGCTCGCAGGAATTCTGCTTTCCGGTGGTAGCACTTCGTTGTCGAAGTCTCAGCTTGAGCAGACGGTCGCTGCTGCCATCGGAACTAGTGCAGAACGGCTGTGGCTCCTCTTCGCGGTGATGACAGCTACGTTGCCCGTGCAGGACGAGGTTGTCTACCTGGTTCGGATGTCTCGCCTCAGAGGGTCGCAGGCGGCGTTTCAGCACGTGCGACGCCTGGCTCGAACGCGCTTTATTGGACGTTTGGGTAACGAGGTACGAATTCTGCAGGAGAAAACAGTCGTTGATGCCCATCACACGGCCCGCTCCGAACTTGCGACAGGCATTCAGAAGGTTGTTCGCAAGACAATCGTGGAGTGGGAAGCCAGCCACACGATCAATCTTGTCGGGTGGGACGCGGACTACACGCGATTACGAATGTTGGACGTCGACGAGCGTGAGAACGCACTCTACGGATCTCGGCCAAACGCGCGACAGGCGCCGCGTCCGACGGTAACGATCCCGTGGAACTGTGACTACATTCTTCCGGAGCTGGCGACGGAACCGGACCGCACTGCTCGTATTCAGGCGCTGGCGCAATTCTCGAACAACAGACTGCACGTCGTTGGACACGACTGCGTTCCACTCACTACAGCGGAAACTGTGGGCCCCGGAATGGGGGGCGCATTTGCCAAGAATCTCAGTGCGGTCGCGCGAGCAACTAGGGTCGCAACGACGTCAACCGCGTCGACAGCCGAGTACCGCGGATGGCGCACCATGCTGGGTAGTATCGGCGTAGTCGGCCCGGAAATTCAGGAGATCATGCTGCCCACTGCAGCAGAATTCGCCGATTCCGATTCCGATTCCGGTTCCGGTTCCGGTTCCGGTTCCGAAGGTACCGATAGGCGTCCGCCACTGTTGCTGTGTGTGGGGAGCCATGAACCGCGAAAGAATCACCTCGCAGTTCTGCATGCCTGTGAGCTCTTGTGGCGAGAGGGGCAAGACTTTGAGTTGCTCTTCGTCGGGGGCAATTCATGGAACAGCGACGGATTCGAGCAGCAACTGGATCAAATGATCGCGTTTGGCCGACCTGTTCGGGTTGCGCGCGGGTTGAGTGACCGCCAACTCTGGCAGGCCTATCGTGAGGCCACGTTGACTCTTTTCCCATCTGTAAACGAGGGATTTGGCCTACCCGTCGCTGAATCTCTCGCGGTGGGTACGCCAGTAGTCACGAGCAACTTCGGCAGCATGAAGGAAATCGCGGATGCCGGCGGTGGGGCATTACTGGTGGACCCCAGAGACGATGCCACCCTGGCCGAGGCCATTCGGGAGTTCCTGACGGATTCCGAGCTTAGAGATCGACTACGGTTGGAGGCCGTTGCACGCACTCAGCGGACCTGGGCGCAATATGCAGACGACCTGTGGCACTATTTCGACCCCCAGGTCGCGTCCAGTTACGCCCCGCGAGTCACTTAGCGCGAACGCTTCTCCGAACGGTGCAGCAGAGCGGCTCCGAGCCTCCATTTGACGAGACCGTATGCCCCTCGGTGCTCGAGCTCGTGCAGGCGAGCGCCTAACTCGCCTGCACGAGTAGCCAGCGGGCGGAGCTCGTCCTCCACGGTCCTTGCGGCATCAGTGGCTTGGTCGAGTTGACTCCGCAGCGATGAGATCTCTGCTTCAGCCGAGTCGAGGGAGGCATTGAGCCATCCGGCGAAATCGTGTGCGATGGTAACCGCGATCTTCAAGGGATTCTCGGTGCTCAACGCGTCATCGGGCACGGATTCAAGATCCGCCAGCGGAATCTGGCACGTGTCTTCGAGGGGGCTGTCGGCGGCGGGAGCTGCTGCCAATACGTGCTTCCATCTTTCAATAAATGCCAGCCCCGCATGGTCCGACGCAAACCGACGAAAGCGCAGGTCGCGATCAGTCGAAGCTCCGGACAGGTGAGTGGCCCTCGCTTTCGGTTCAACGATGACGTCGAACCCAAGGGACTTGAAGCGGAAGGAAAGATCGGCATCTTCAAAATACGCTGGTCGATAGCGCTTGTCATATCCGCCCATAGCAGAGAAGACCTCATGCCTAACCAATACCGCCGCTCCGGAACCATAGTCAATTGACCGTCGTCGCAGAAACGGGATTGCGGTTGACGAAGACGGTGAGAGGCCTGCGCCGAGTTGCACTGTCCCGGCCGTGCCCAACATTCGCGACCCGGCCTCTTGCAGGGTCCCGTCGGGATTAAGCAGAACAGCAGCAACTGCCCCGATGAGTTTTGCATCTGGTGCAAGTGGCGCATCCGCTGCATCCACAAGAGCACGGATCATGTCCAGGTCCGCGACGGCGTCATCGTTGAGAAAGAGCAGAAAACGACCTCGGGCGATGGCCGATCCGCGGTTACATCCGTCGCCAAATCCGGTGTTTACCGGAACGTCGACCAGATGTACTCCGACGATGTCGGTCGCGACTGTTTGGCGTACGTCGGGACTGGCCCCGTTGAGGACCACGATCACTTCGAAAGGCGGTGGATTTCGCGAGTTAGCGACAGACGCAAGTGCTTGTCGCAGGGGACCGGATAGTCGCCACGCTAGGACGACAACACTCACGACAGGGTTGGATTCGGGCTTGAAAACGACCTGCGACACTAGTGGGTGCCCCCAGGTTGGTACGCCAGACAGCGGTGTCTTTTCCATCCAAGTCTTTCAGTTTGAACCACCGTAGTAGGCTAGCATGGGCAATTGTTGCCGTCCGATGTGACTTCACGGTCAAATGCTTGACGTGACAGTACATAACCGATCTCATCCACTGGACATCTCCGTGGATGGTGCGATGGAGATGCATGGGTACCGAAGCACGGAGGCGAGCATCGAGACTCGCTTCACTTCCATTCGAGCGAGCCGGGTCTGCAAACGGCTCAGCCGTATCGGGTTTTGCTTCG
The DNA here is from genome assembly GCF_002954245.1 of Cryobacterium aureum. Lineage (GTDB taxonomy): Bacteria > Actinomycetota > Actinomycetes > Actinomycetales > Microbacteriaceae > Cryobacterium > Cryobacterium aureum. Next base: position 257,506 of record NZ_PPTG01000025.1, read on the forward strand.
GCCGTGCGTGAGGCGTGGAGTCACCGTGAACTCCTCGACTTGTTGATCAGGCGCGAGCTCAAGGCTCGTTACAAAGACAGCTCATTAGGATTTCTCTGGAGCCTGATCCGCCCTCTCGTAATGTTGGCGATCTATTACTTCGCTATTGGGAAGATACTTGGCGCCGAGCGCGGAATTCCTCAGTTCGCTATTTTCGTTTTTAGCGGGTTAACCCTCTGGGGGTTGTTCAGCGAGATCATCTCAGGCGGCACGATGTCTATCCTGAGCAATGCCGGACTTATTAAGAAGGTTTACCTCCCTCGAGAGATATTTCCTCTGGCTTCGACAGGTTCCGCGATGTTCAATTTCGCCGTTCAGCTTGTCGTGCTCATTTTCGCCACAGTGGTTCTCCTGCAAATACCGTGGCAGATAGAGATATTGTATGCGCCATTGGCGATCCTCGTTGTCGCAGTATTTGGAATTGCTTTCAGCCTGTTTCTCTCAGCTGTAAATGTCTATCTTCGCGACGTTCAATACTTAGTTGAGGTGTCGTTGCTCATCGGGTTCTGGATCTCGCCTATCGTCTATTCCTTTGGTTTCGTTGTTGATGCCTTGGGGCGAGCAGGCTTACCGGGGTGGGTTACCGAGATTTACCTCGCCAATCCAATTACGATCGCTATTCTCGCTTTTCAAAAAGCATTTTGGATCGCTGGCAGCACCCCCGAAGCGGGGGCTATTTACCCTGAGCATCTCGGCCTCAGGCTCGTTGTGATGATCATTGTTGGACTTTTGTGCGTGTGGGGCGCCCAGCGCGTTTTCTCGCGTTTGCAAGGCAATTTCGCCCAGGAGATCTAGAAATGTCGACAGTATCTGCAGCGCCTGATGTAATTCACATCAATGACGTGTCCAAGCGCTTTGTTATCCGCAAGGATAAGTCTCTCAAAGAGCGGATCGTGAATTTTCGCCGTTCCAACATGCACAAGGATGATTTCTGGGCCTTGCGCGACGTCTCGATTTCGATAACGGCTGGCACGACCATTGGGTTGCTGGGAGCGAACGGTTCGGGAAAAAGCACTCTCCTGAAGGTGATCGGAGGGATCATCGAGCCGAGCAGTGGATTTGTTGAACGGCGTGGGCGTCTCGCCGCGTTGTTGGAACTGGGCGCGGGGTTTCATCCTGACCTCACGGGGCGCGAGAATGTGTACCTCAATGCGTCTATTCTGGGACTTTCCAAGCAAGAGACTGATGAATATTTTCAGTCGATTGTCGACTTCTCCGAGATCAGTGAGTTCATCGACACCCAGGTAAAGTTCTACTCTTCGGGAATGTACGTGCGTCTCGCCTTCGCGATTGCAGTACACGTTGATCCGGATATTCTGCTCGTCGACGAAGTTCTCGCCGTGGGCGATGAACCATTCCAAGAGAAGTGCATGGCGAAAATCCGAGAATTTCAGCGTGAGGGACGAACCATCGTCTTTGTGTCCCACGCTGCATCGCAGATTGCTGAATTGTGCGATCGCGTGGTCGTTCTGTCGCACGGGAATATCATTTTCGACGGTGAAACAGAACCGGGGATTGCCGCGCTGAGGGACTCCTTCGGAAGTCACTAGCTAATGTGGCCGGTCTGACGCGGATCGAGGCGTTTGCCTCCCGTGCTGAATTGGGCTCCCGTCGTCCCCAGTCGGTACCATCGGTATATGGGGATACAGAGAAAAATGAGTATTTCTGTTCGAATTGGCTCAGTTTTGGTGCTCGCTCTGGCGTTGACTAGTTGCGCCGCAGAGCCGGCCGAGCTGATCGCGAGCGATCCGCCGACGGCGTCGTAGACTTCGCCTTTAGTGACTGAAGCGGCCGGACCTTTCGCGAAGGCGCCGGAGTGCACGACGGCCTTGACAGCCGCGGCTTACACAGATTTCGAAGGCTCCGGGCTGGAATTGCGGGAGTACCAGGGCTGGCGAACGGATATCCAGTTCATGGAAGACGGTGGCGGGATCGCCTGCGCGTGGCAGGGTGATGGGGACGTGGTGGTCATCTTTGGCCAACTCGCTCTGACCGCCGCTGAATGGGAATCTAAGAAGGCGGAACTCCTCACCACTGGCTTTGTAGAAGAGACCGCTCCGGTCGCGGGCTATTTCAACGAACCTGACACTGACCCCAACTACATCGATGGCGGTTTCGCTTACCGCGACGGCACCCTGTTCTACGTGAGCTATCCGGCCTTGACTCAGTCGGTTCCGGAACTCGCAGGTGTCTAATGCACTGTCCGCTGATTGCGACACGGCTGTTGGCGTGTGAGGTGGGTCGCCGAACTGCCCGACCGAGTCGCCGCTGACTCGATCGTGAGTCGCCTCGCCAACGACGCCCGGATCATGAAGCTCGGCCAGATCGACATGCGCCAGCAGCACAACGACCTCCGCTACCACCTCGTCAGAACTTTGCTGCCAAGTGAGTGGACTGGCGCTACCATTAAGCGCTACTCGCCACAGCCCCCGCGCAGGGCAATTGGCTGGCATCGCTCCGACGCAGCAGCTCCCGCGTACTGGCGCAGGTCCCGCGCAGCGCGGCCTGGCCTCGGGCACGCTGGCGGCGGGCACTCCCCGCGAATGAGCGCAAGTCCCGCTCACTGGCGCAGCCCCCGCGTAGCTGGGCCTGTTGACGCACGGCGCTGGCGCGACGTGGCCAAACCAGGGTCCGGGAGCCAGGCCAGACGCTACGGAGCGTCGGGGTGCGGCTTGTGCGGCAGGGCGCTGCGCCAGCTCAGCCCCTGCGCGGCCTTGACCGCACAGATCACGAGCAGCAACCAGCCGAACTCGAACAGAATCGTGCTCTCCGCCGCGCTGGTCACGAGCAGGGTCACCAGAATGAGCGGCGCCCAGACATACGCCAGCGAGCGCTTGTTCGAGGCGAGCAGCCAGGAGCGCACGAAGGCCAGCAGCACGAGGGCGAGAAAAGCGAGAAAGCCGATCAGTCCCACCTGAAAGTACACGTCGAGGTAGGCGTTGAGGCCGGTGGCATGCACGCGTCCGGTGGTGAATTCCAGCCAGCCGTAGGGGGTGATGTCTTGTGGCCAGAATCCGGCCCAGCCCCACCCCTCGAGCGGATGCAGCTCCACCAGTCGCCACATCTCGCTCCAGAGTGAGTAGCGGGCTTCGAATTCGCTGCCGGCGTTGAGGGCGCCGACAATGTTGGTGCGGCCGAGCCAGGCCGCGCCGGCGGCGACGAGAGCCGCTGCCAGGAGGCCGAGCTGCAGCATCCGTCTGCTGGTGACGGGGGTTCGGCGCAACCGGTAGAGGGCGAGCGCGGCGACGGTCACGCAGACGGCGACGATCACGATGACGGGGGAGCGGGTGAGCACGACGCAGATACCGGCGAGCCACATCGAGCCGATGCCGAGCCCGCGCGGAATGGACCGGGCGCGCAGCTCCACGTAGAAGGTGACCGCGGCGATGAGGGCGATGAGGCCGAAGACGTTGCGGGATCCGAAGATGCCCTGGATGGGGCCGAGCCGGTCGATGTCGCCGGCGACGCCGAGAAAGGCGATCGGCAGGTCGAGCAGTAGTCCCGAGAGCACCTCGAGCACGATGGAGAGCCCGAGCAGCACGCGCAACACGTCACCGGTGGCCCGCACGATTTGGAAGGTGTCACGCACGAGCGCTACGTAGATGGCGAGGAACCCCACGGTGACCTGGTAGCTGACGCCGATGATGGTGTCGGAGACGTAGCCGCTCCACAGGCCGGAGAGCGCGCACCAGGCCACGAACACGATGATCGAGATGGGCAGCAGGCCGTGCCACTCCACGATGGGGCGGCGGGCGATGAGCGAGAAGATGGCCAGCACGACGAGGCCGCCGAGAATGCCGATGAGGCCCGGCCAGCCCATGACTGATCTGAGCAGGTGGGTGCTGAAGGCCGTGGCCAGAATGATGAGCGTGAGCGCGGCCGCGAACTTCGGCGACGCGAGAACGCGACGCAGAGTATCGGGCAGGGTGGGCATCCTCTAATTTACCGCGCCGGAGTTAGGGCATTGGTCTTGGCGCGTGCTGCTGCCGTTTGGTGACGACGGCGAGCACGATGAGAATCACCCAGCCGCTCTCGATCAGCAGCCGACTTTCAGCCACGCTCTGCGCGATCAGCGCGGCGAGCAGTAGAAGTGGAAGCAGGGCCGAGACGGCGAACGGTTCGGTGTCTTTCACGCCGAGGCGCGGCCGGTCGACGGCCAGAAACCAGGCCCGCCACAGGGTGGAGAAGACCAGGGCAGCGAACAGAATAACGCCGACAAAGCCGAGCTGCAGCCACACGTCGAGCCAGGCGTTGTGCGCCTGCAGGTAGGTGACGCCCTTGCGCACAGCGAGGTCGTTGAACGGTTCCACCCACGGCACCCAGTAGCTCACCCAGCCCCAGCCGAACACCGGTCGTTCGAGGGCGAGCTGGGTGACGCTGGCCCAAATGTCGAAGCGACCGGTGAGGTCGTCGCTGCGACCGAGCAGGCCAAACAGCTGCCCCGAGAACAGCGCGAGGGCCGCTGCCACCGCCACAACGGATGCCGCCGCCACCACATACAGCGGCCTGCGGTGCTCGTCGTGCAGGGTGCGCGCCCAGAGTGCGAACAGCAGGGCGGCGACGACGGCGACGAGCGAGACGGTGACCGTGGCGGAGCGGGTGAGCAGCAGCATCCCGACGGCCAGAGCGAGCCAGAGCCGGCCGGCGTTGCGCTTGATCGTGTGGGCTCGCAGCTGCACAGTGAAGACGATGATGGCGGTGAGCGCGATGAATCCGAGCAGGTTGCGGTTGGCGACGATGCCCTCGATGGGGCCGCCGGCCAGCAGCAGGCCGCGGCTCCAATAGAAGGCGTTCGGTACTTTTTCGGTGCCATAGTCGACGAAAAATGGGAGGACTTCGTGTTGTAGGACAAGGGCCACGAACAGCTCAAACACGAGGCTGAGTGCGAGCACCCAGTGCAGGGCACCGGCCAGGGTGCGCAGCAGTTCTGGCCAGGTGAGGGTGACGGCCAGGAACAGGGCAGCGAAGGTGGTGACGAGCTGCAGGGAGACGCCCAGAGCGGATGCCCCCGGGTAATACGACCACGCGATGGACAGGGTCACCAGCAGCAGGAACGCGGTGATGGTCTTGGGAAACTTGCGCCAGTTCAGGGGTGGGGCGAGGGCGGCCTGGTAGGTGTGGCCGCGGGCGATGTCGCGGGGCGTGGGGGTGTCATCGAGGGCTGTTTTTGCTGCTGCGGTGCCGACGCGCGCCGAAACTGAGACGGCCGTCGCGTTCGAGGATGTGGTCACGGCCACTTCAGCGGCCACGGCCTGTGCGGCGACTCGGTTGCGGGCGTTGGTGCGCTGGGTGCTGAGACCGATCACGCTGCCGACGATCACGATGAGCGCGATGGTGCCGAATCCCCACCAGCCGCCGAGGTTGCGCCAGAACTGGCCGGCCAGAACGGTGAACCAGACGAAGGTCGCGAAGAGTCGAATGACGAGGCGGCTCTGCACGGTGGGCATGGCTTCAGATTACCGTTCTCCCTTCCCCATCCTTCACGCGAGAGCGGGAAAATTGCTGCTTCGGGGTAGCTGAAGCAACGTTTTTCCCGCTCTCGCGAGACGTGGGGCTACTCGGCGTGGCCCTCGGCCAGGTAGGCGAGGCGGCGCAGGGTCTCGGTGTTGCGGTAGCTGATGGCCAGGTCGCTCAGGGGGGTGGGGACGAGGCGGGCTGGGCCGGCGACGACGTCTTCGGTGATGCGCACTAGGCATCCGTTCTCGCGGGTTTGAATGTCGATCGACACGTGCGCCTCACCGATCGGCCAGCCCCGCGCCTTGAGCATGACGTGACGGGGCGCCTGCCATTCGAGCACGGAGGTGCTGTCGTCGAGCAGGGCTGGCCAGACTCCGACCGAGTGGTGCAGGCGGCTGCCGACGGCGGGCCAGCTGGCATCGACGTCGCGCATGCGGCTCGCGCCGACGACCCAGGTGGGGTAGAGCCATCCGTTTTCGAGCACCGCGAAGACCTGCTCGGGAGTGCAGTCGAACGTTCGGTGGTTCACGGCCATGGGAGCTCCTTATCAGTCCTGATCGCGAGAGCGGAAAAAGTGTTACTTCGCGGTGGCTGAAGCAGCACTTTTCCCGCTCTCGCGGAATGGAGGGGTCATTGAGGGGGAGAGAGGGTGGGAGGCGTCGTGATGTTGTATTCGTGAGCCAGGGCGCTGAGGGCGGCGCGGTAGCCGCACATTCCGTGCACGCCGGGGCCGGGCGACGTCGACGAGGAGCACAGGTAGACGCCATCGAGAGGGGTTCGCCACGGGTCTGCGGAGAGCACCGGGCGACGCACGAGCTGGGCCATGCTGATGGCTCCGGACGCGATGTCTCCACCGATGTGATTGGGATTGTTGTTCTGCATCTGCGCGGCGGTCTGGCTGGCGGAGGCCAGAATCGTGTCGCGAAAGCCCGGAGCGAAGCGTTCGATCTGCCGGGTGATCTGCTCGGTCTGGTCGCGGGTTGACCCGGCCGGGACGTGCGTGTACGCCCAGAGCACGTGCCTTCCGGCGGGAGCGCGGGTGGAATCGAGAATGCTCGGCTGCGCAGCGAGCACGTAGGGGGAGTCGGAGTGCCGCCCATGGGCGACCAGGTTCTCGGCGCGGGCCTGGTCGGCGCGGGTGCCACCCACGTGCAGGGTCGGCGCTCGCCGCAGGTCTGTGGCGGTCCAGGGCACCGGTTCACTCAGTGCAAAATCCACCTTGGCGACGGCGTTGCCGTACCGAAACCGGCTGAGCGTGGTGGTGTACCGGTCGGGCAGGGCCCCGGCGGCGAGCTCGACGAGCGCCCGGGGCGTCACGTCGAGTAGCGTCACGCGTGCTGGCGGCAGCTCTTTCAATCTGGTGATCTCCGCATTGGTGATGATCTCGCCGCCGTGGGCGAGCAGGTCATCGGCGAGGGCCCGCACGATGGCGCCGCTGCCTCCGGTCGGAATCGGCCAGCCCCCGGCGTGCGCGTGCGCGGCCAGAACGAGGCCGGCACCGGCAGTCGAGGGGCTAGGCAGCCGTCCGATGGAGTGCGCGAACGTTCCGGTGAGCAGCGCCGGGGCGGTCTCGCCGGTGAAGCGCCAGTTCCAGGCCGGGCCGCCCTGCTCCAGGGTGCGCAGCCCGAACCGCGCCAGCGTGAACGGATGCCGCGGCACGCGCAGCAGCGCATCCCCGGTGAGTTCGGCGATGGCGTGCACGTTCTGCACGAGCGGCCCGAGCAGTTGCAGCCAGGCCGGGCCGTCGCGGCCGAGCCCCGCTGCGGTGCGTTCGATGTCGTGCCAGGCCACGCCGGCGCGGCCGCCGGGCAGCGGATGTCCGTAGGAGATCTCGGGTACTTTCAGGTCGATGCGGTCTTTGAGTGCGAACTTCTGAAAGAACTCGGAGGCGAGGGCGAGCGGATGCACGGCGCTGCCGACATCGTGGTGGAACCCGGGCAGAGTGAGTTCGGCGGTCGCTGCGCCGCCGCCGATCTGCGCGTTGCGCTCGTAGACGCGCACCTTGAGGCCGGCGCGGGCGAGGGTGACGGCGGCGGCGAGTCCGTTCGGGCCGGATCCGACGACGATCGCGTCGAGCCCCTGGTCGGTCGTCACCTCGGGTCCGGGCCGGACTGGTGTGATCTCATTCCGCCACCGTAGCCCGGGGTGCGGTTCTGCGCAGCTTGCGCGGCACTTTCAGGGGTGCGGCGTTATTCGGCGGCGCGGGCATCCGCTTTGGTACGTGACGCCGGTAAATGTGCGACACGCCGCGCAAAACGGATGCCCCGCGCGGCGTGTCGCGAAATCTACCGGCATAGCGTGCGGCCGGGGCGCCGGCCGATGCGGGGGTCAGACGAAGGCGGCCTGCCCGGTGATGGTGCGCCCAACGATGAGGGTGTTCATCTCCTGGGTGCCCTCGTAGGAGTAGATGGCCTCGGCGTCGGCGAAGTGCCGGGCCACGTTGTATTCGAGGGTGACTCCGTTGCCGCCGAACAGCTCGCGGCACCACGCCACGCTCTCCCGCATACGGCTGGTCGTGTAGGCCTTGGTGAGCGCGGAGTGCTCGTCGCGCTGCACGCCTTCGTCTTGCAGCTGCGATACCCGCACGACCATGCCGAGGCTCGCGGTGATGTTGCCGAGGCTCTTGACCAAGAGGTCCTGCACCAGCTGGTGCCCGCCGATCGGCTTACCGAACTGCTCGCGCTCGTGCGCATAGGCGACGGCCGCGTCGTAGGCCCCGATTGCGTTGCCGACTGCCGCCCAGGACACCTCGGCGCGGGTAGCCCGCAGCACCTTCGCTGTGTCCTTGAACGAGTTGGCGTTCTGCAGGCGCAGACGCTCCGGCACCACCACGTCGGTCAGGGTGATGTCCGCGTTCTGCACGGCGCGCAGGCTGATCTTGCCCTCGATCTTGGTGGCCGCGTAGCCGGGCGTGTCGGTGGGAACGATGAACCCCTTCACCCTGCTGTCGGCGGTGTCCTTGGCCCAGATGATGGTCACGTCGCTGAAGGTGGCGTTGCCGATCCAGCGCTTGGCGCCGTTCAGGGTCCAGCTGTCGCCCGTGCGGGTGGCCGTTGTCTGCAGGCCCTGCGCCGCGTCGGAGCCGCTCAGCGGTTCGGTGAGCCCGAATGCTCCCACGATCTCGCCCGAGGCGAGACGCGGAATCCACTCGGCGCGCTGCTTGGCCGAGCCGCAGGCCGCGAGCGACCCGGCTGACAGGCCGTTCTGAACTCCAACGAAGGTGGCAACGGATGCGTCCACTCGCGCCAGTTCCAGCGCCGCAAAGCCACGGAACACGGCCGAATTCGCGAACGGTTTGGTCTCGTCCCAGCCGAAGGAGTACAGGCCGAGCTCGGCGAGCGGCTTGATAACCTGGGTGGGGAATTCAGCGCGGTCCCAGCATCCGTTTGCGATCGGACGAACTTCTTTCTCGAGGTAGGCGCGCAGTTTCACGATGGCCTCCTGCTCGGGCGCGGTGAGAAGGTTTTCGTAGCCGAAGAAGTCGCTGCCGAGTAGCTCAAAGGTCATGGATGCTCCGTTGCAAGATGGGCGGTCGACGCGCGACCGAGGCTGGTGGTCAGCCTAGGGTCGCTGGCTGAATGCTCGAAGTCGGTTGGTAGTTTGGTCTAAACACTGTCAGAAGGAGCCGAACATGTTTGTGGGCATCACCAACGAGCCGCGCAATTACGCCTGGGGGTCCACGCACGCGATCGCCGATCTGCTCGGCCGCACGCCATCGGGTTCGCCTGAGGCCGAATTGTGGCTAGGGGCCCACGCCGGTTCGCCCTCGCTGATCGAGGATCCGTCGCAGGTCGGCGGTTTTTCGAACCTCGCCGAGTGGATTGCTTCTGCGCCAGAGGTGGCGCTCGGCGCTGGGTGGGCGACGCGGCAAGCGGATGTCCCGCGCCTGCCCTTTCTGCTGAAAATCCTGGCCGCCGGACGCCCGCTGTCGCTGCAGGCACACCCGACGACGGAGCAGGCCCGCGCCGGATTCGAGCTGGAGAACGAGGCCGGCATCGCCGTCGACGCCGGCAATCGCAACTTTCGGGACCCGTTCCACAAGCCCGAACTCATCTTTGCCCTGAGTGACACGTTCGAAGCGCTCTGCGGATTCCGCCCGCTGCCCGAGGTGCGCGGCATCATCGCCGAGCTGCGCCTGCTGGATCTCGCGACCGAGAACCCGCAGGCCGCGGCCATCGACTCTCTCGAGAATCACCTCGCCGGGGGACTGCGCGACACGGTCGACTGGCTGCTGCGCGACGGGCGCGGCGGCGATTCCGGCGAGGTGGAGTGGCTGGTCGAACGGGTGGTCGCGCTCGCTACGCACGCCGAGTTTCTGGCGGGCGGGGGAGCGATCATCGGCTATGCGCGCGAGCTGGCGACGGTGCGCGCGCTCGCCGCCGAATACCCGGGCGATCCCGGCATCGTGCTGGCCCTGCTGCTCAACCGGGTGTCCCTGAAACGCGGCGAGGTGTTGTATCTGCCGGTCGGCAACATCCACGCGTATCTGTCGGGGCTCGGCGTGGAGCTGATGGCGGCCTCCGACAACGTGCTGCGCGGCGGGCTCACTCCGAAGCACATCGACATCGAGGAGCTGCTCGCGGTGCTCGACTTCGGGGAGGGCCCGGCGCCGTACCTCGCTCCGGTCGTGCTCGGCGACGGCGTCTCGGTCTATCGCCCCGGGGTGCCTGATTTCGCGCTCGTGCACATAGAAGCGGATGCTGCGGCCGCGTCGGCGACGCCGGTCACCATGCGACAGATCACCCTCACCGGCCCGGCCATTGCGATCTGCACGGCGGGCGGGTTTCTGGTCGCTGGGGCGGGGGCGTCTCGTGCTCTGAAGCGCGGCCAGGCTGTGTACGTGACGCCCGACGAGGGAACCCTGACGTTTGCGGGCACCGGCGAGGTGTTTCTGGCGATGCCCGGCGCCTAGCCTGCTCGGCGATGCCGGGCGGCTTCCCAGAATCTCATCAGGCTCCTCGCCTAGCCTCCAGCCGGAGACGAACGCTGGAGGGCCTCCGCAACTGATGGGAACCATAACGATGCCGCGCACCTGGGTCACCAAACACCTCATGCGCCCCCGAGCACTGCAGGTCGCCAAGATCTGTGTCGCCGTGGCCATCGCCTGGTCGCTGGCTCCGCTCATGCCGGGGACCGCCAAGGAGTTTCCGTACTACGCGCCGTTGGGTGCTCTGCTGAGCATGCACCCCACGCTCATGCGATCACTGCGCAGTGCAGCCCAGACCGTGGCCGGGGTGGTCATCGGCATCGGCCTGGCCGGCATCGTGCTCGTCGTGAGTGAACCCAATGTCTGGACCCTCTCGTTCGTGGTCGGCCTTGGCACCCTGATCGGCGGCATGAAATGGATGGGTGTGGGCGGCGAACACGTGCCGATCACCGCCTTGTTCGTACTGATCATCGGCGGCCCTGACGCTGACGGCTACTCGATCGGCTATGCCACCCAGATCTGCCTGGGAATCGTCGTCGGCCTGATGGTCAATCTGCTGATTCTGCCTCCCCTCGCCATCGGCCCGGCGCGGGAACGCCTGTCGGGATTGCGGAGAACGCTGGCGACGCACCTCACCGAGATCGGCAACGCCTTGGTCGGGAGTTGGCCCCCGGCCCGCGATGACTGGGCCACGCGGGGGGAGACGCTCAATACGGCGGCACGGCAGGTGCGCACCGCCGTACAGACGGCCGACGAGAGCCGGAGGGGAAACCCACGGGCGAGGTTTAATCGCACCAGCGTCGACGCCGAGTATGACGCTCTGGTCGCGCTGGAAATCGTCACATTCCATCTTCGAGATCTCACCGAGGTTTTGGCCGGCATGGTCTGGGGCAAGCCGATCTCCTTCGAGCTGCCGCTGGAACTTCGCCCGGTTCTCAGCGATGCCCTGCACGCCGTTGCGGCGGCCGTCGGCACCGAGGTCGACGATACCGAGCTGCTGGTTCATGCCGATGCGGCGGTGGACCTGATCCTAGGCAAGATGCAGCAGGAGATCGGTGCGGGAGCGGCATCGCTGAGTCCAACGGCTGCCATCGTGATCGATCTGAAGCGTATTCTGGTGGCCCTGAGCCCGAAAGCAGACCGCGACCCTGCTCCTGCCACCGCCGGTTGAGTTTCGCCGTTTCGCAGCCGTTTCGCAGCCGTTTCGCAGGTGTTTCCGGGTGCGCAGAGCGCTGCAGCCGAACGGATGCCTGCTGCTCGATGTCCCGCGTACTGGCGGAGCTCCCGCGTACTGGCGCAACTCCCGAGTGGCGCGCGGCGTGTGCGCAGCCGAACGGAAGCGGCGGCTAGCCTGCCTTGCGCGGGCCGAAGGCCCGGCGGTAGGCGGTGGGGGTGGTCTGCAGAACCTGCAAAAAGTGGTGGCGCATCACGGCGGCCCCGCCAAAGCCGGTGTCGACGGCGATCGCCTCGAGGCTGCGCGAAGAGTCTTCGAGCAGTTCCTGCGCCCGCAGCAGCCGCTGCCGGTTGAGCCAGCGGGTGGGCGTTGTGCCGAGCTCGGCCCGAAACCGGCGGGCGAAGGTTCGCGGCGACATGAGCGACTTGCGGGCGAGCAGACCGACCGGCAATTCCTGGTCGAGGTGGCGCAGCATCCACTCGGTGACGGCGGCGAAGGATTCGTCCTGGCAGTCCACGACCGGCGCTTCGATATACTGCGATTGGCCGCCGTCGCGCTGCGGCGGCACGACCATGCGGCGGGCGATGACGTTCGCGGCGGTCACGCCGAGCTCGGTGCGCACGATGTGCAGGGCGGCGTCGATGCCGGCGGCGGTGCCGGCCCCGGTGACGACGTGGTTGTCGTCGACGAAGAGCACGTCGGGGTCGACGGTGGTCTGCGGGAAGGATCGGGCGAGGGCGTCGGTGTACATCCAGTGGGTGGTGCTGCGGCGTCCGTCGAGAATGCCGGCGTGGGCGAGCACGAAGGCCCCGCTGCACACGCTGAGCACCCAGGCGCCGCGGGCCTCGGCGTCGCGCACGACCTGCAGGACGCGGGGGTCGATGGGCCCGCCGGACTCGTAGCCGGGGATAGCGATGAGGTCGGCGTCGGCGGCGGCTGCCAGGTCGTCGTGCACGACGATGTCAAAGCCGATCTTGGTGCGGATCGGTCCTGGCTCAGCTGCGACGACGTGAAAGTCGAATGCTGGCCCGCCCTGGGCGCTGCGGTCGATGCCAAACACCTCGCAGATCACGCCGAATTCGAACGGCGCCAGACCGGGGAGGGTGACGCAGACGATTTTCTGGAGCATGGGCATCCATTCGTGAAACTTGGCAGGAATGTGCCGAAGGATGTAGAGTCTGCCACTCGCGGCAGATAAGCACAATACATAGAGTTTCTGCCATGTTCATCTTTATCTTCCTTCTCATCGTCCTCGCGGTCGCCGGAATTGTTGCCACGATCCGCTCCGTTCTACTCGACGGCTACGGCCGGAAAAATCCTCACGTCACTGACCAATACGAGGCTCCGTTCGTTGGCGCTAGCCTGTAGCGGTGGCGCAGCGAGTGCCGCACGAGCGAGCGGGGCTTCATGGCGTGGTTGGTAACCGGCGGGGCGGGCTACATCGGCTCGCATGTGGTGCGCGCGTTCCAGGCTGAAGGCCTCGACGTGGTCGTGCTCGATAATCTCTCGAGCGGGCACGAATCGTTCGTACCGGCCGAGGTTCCATTCATTCGGGCCAATGTGCTCGACGGCGGCACACTGCTGCACGCCTTCCACGAGCACCACGTGCACGGCGTCGTACATGTAGCCGGCTTCAAGTACGCCGGCGTCTCGGTGAAGCGCCCGCTGCACACCTACGAACAGAACGTGACGGCAACGGCCACACTGCTCGCCGCCATGAGCTCCGCCGAGATCGACCGCATCGTGTTCTCCTCGAGCGCCGCCGTCTACGGAACGCCGCACACCGACCTGGTCACCGAAGAAACACCGAAGAGCCCGGAATCGCCGTACGGCGAATCCAAGCTGATCGGCGAATGGCTGCTGCGTGACCAGGCCGTTGCAACCGGCCTGCGTCACACCTCGCTGCGTTACTTCAACGTGGTCGGCTCCGGCGACATCTCGTTGAGTGACACCAGCCCGCACAACCTCTTTCCCCTAGTCTTCGCGGCGCTGCTGGATGGTCGCACCCCGCGCATCAACGGCGACGACTATGCCACGGCCGACGGCACCTGCGTGCGCGACTATATTCACGTGGCCGACCTGGCGCTCTCCCATCTGGTCGCGGCCCGCCGCCTGGACGCGGGAGAGGCCATCGAACCGGTCTACAATCTCGGCAGCGGCGACGGCGTCTCGGTCGGCGAGATCATGGCGACCGTGCGCCGGGTCACCGGCATCGATTTCACGCCCGAGATTGGCCCGCGCCGTGTCGGCGACCCCGACCGCATCGTGGCTTCCGGCGCGCTCGCCGCCCGCGACCTGCGCTGGAGCATGCGCCACACCCTCGAGAAGATGGTGCAAAGCGCCTGGGATTCGTCGCGCGCCGCCACGCACTGAGGGTTACGACACGCCGACTACGCGTCCGATCGTGCTACGTTCGCAACGTTGTTTCGAGGCTGCGTACCCCCCGAATGCCCGAGTTCGCCGTCATCGGCGCGTCGCAACCCTCCAGCCCGTATTGAGGGTTTACGATCTGCGACTTGACGTTAGCGAATTACACCGGTGTAATTAGGTGCAGCACTAAATGGTGCGTAGCGAGCGCTGGGAGACGATATGGCTATACCCGACTATCGTTCCGGAGTACCAGAGGACTGGTTCGTTGACCCCGTCACCCTCGGTGTTCCGGGAGTACGACAAGATCTCGGCGACGAGAACCTTCTGGCCTGGCAAGCCGACTCGCTCTGCGCCCAGACCGACCCCGAGGCGTTCTTTCCCGAAAAGGGCGGCTCCACCCGCGACGCCAAGAAAATCTGCTCCGGCTGCGAGGTGCGCAACCAGTGCCTCGAATACGCGCTTGGCAACGACGAGCGGTTCGGCATCTGGGGCGGACTCTCCGAGCGCGAACGCCGCAAACTGCGAAAGCGCGCGTAACTCTTCGCGAACGGATGCCAGCGCCGCGCTGGCGGCACCGCGCGCGTGCCTTGGCCGGCAGACGAGCCCCGCGCGAGGACCAACGCGACGTTATCTCTGAGACGGTGCCGCCGCATCCACTCGGTTATTGCCTCGCTAATATTTGAGGCGCGCCCTCTCGGTTCAGGGCCACTGGCCGATCCCGACCTAGGCTGGTTTTGTTATGCAACCGAGAGTCACCGCCATCCTTGTCGCCCGAAACGGCGCGAAACACCTTGAGCGAACTCTCAAGGCGCTGTCGCTGCAGACCCGTAAACCCGACATTGTCATCACCGTGGACTGCGGCTCGACCGATGCGTCCGCGAAGATGCTCGCCGAATTCGGGCCGACGCAGTTCATCGCCGCCGACGACGATCTGAACTTCGGGCAGGCGATCGCTGCCGCCGTGCGCGTGAGCCCGCCGCCCACGCACGATCGCGAGCTGCTCTGGCTGCTCGCCCAGGACAGCGCGCCCGACCCGACCGCCCTCGAGGTGCTCGTCGACGCCCTCGAAATCGCCCCCTCGGTGGCCGTCGCCGGGCCGAAGGTGATGGAATGGATCGCCGGCGAATATATCCACAACTTTGGTGAGTCGATGACGCCGACTGGAGCCACCGTCACCCTGGTTGAGAGTGAACTCGATCAGGGCCAGCACGACGGCCTGAGCGACGTGCTCGCCGTCAGTGCCGGCGGCCTGCTCGTGCGCCACACGGTGTGGGAACAGCTCGGCGGGTTCGATCCGGCCCTGCCCACAGTGGATGATTCCCTCGACTTCTGCGTGCGGGTGCGGCTCGCCGGGTACCGGGTGTCGGTCGTTCCGGCGGCCCGCGTGGCTTCGGCCGGTGACGGCGTCGCCGGGCCGAACCAGTCATCCCGCGGTCGCCTCCGTCGACGCCGCGTGCGCGCCGAACGCTCGGCTCAGCTGCACCGCCGCCTGGTCTACGCGCCCGCCGGCGCCCTGGTTTTTCACTGGCTGTCGCTGCTGCCGCTGGCCTTTCTGCGCTCGCTCGGCCAACTATTGCGCAAGGAACCCGGCGCGATCGTGGGCGAATTCGCAGCGGCGTTCGGCGCAGCGTTCAACGGGATGCGCGTCGGCAACGCCCGGCGCTCCTTTGCGAGAACCCGCACGCTCGGCTGGGATGCCATCTCCACGCTGCGGGTTCCCTCGGCTGAGGTGCGCAGGCGCCACTCGCTCAAGCGCGAGGCGAGCCTGTTCGGCCTGCACGGCGAACGCCCTGAGATTCGATTCTTCTCCGGCGGTGGCGCCTGGACCATGCTCGCTGCTGCGGTTGTCGGCATCATTATGATGGTGCCGCTGCTCGGAGCCGACACTCTCACCGGCGGCGGGCTGCTGCAGCTGTCCCCGACCCTGCCCGAATTGTGGGCGAGCGTCGGCTATGGCTGGCGCGACCTGGGACTCGGTTTCGTCGGCGCTGCCGACCCGTTCGCCGCGGTGGTGGCCGTGCTCGGATCGATCGCTTTCTGGTCGCCGTCGTTCGCCCTCGTACTGGTCTATGCGCTCGCCTTTCCGCTGGCCGCCGTCGGGGCCTGGATGGCCGCGACCCGGTTGACCGACCGCGGCAGCCTGCGTGCCCTGGCCGCCGCGCTCTGGGTGCTGGCTCCGACCTTTCTGATCGCCCTCGCCGACGGCCGGCCGGCGGCCATTTTGGTGCACTTGCTGCTGCCATGGCTGTTCTTCGCCTGGTTCGCCGCGGCGCGCACCTGGTCGGCTTCGGCCTCCGCCGCCCTATTGTTCGCGGCCGTGGTCGCCTGCGCGCCCTCGCTCTCCCCGGCCCTGCTCGTGGTCTGGGCCCTCAGCGTGGCCCTGGCCGGCCGCCGGGTGATGCGCTTCATTGGTATTCCGCTGCCGGCGCTCGCGCTGGCGCTGCCCCTGCTGGTCAACCAAGGACTGCGCGGTGACTGGCTGAACCTGGTCGCCGACCCGGGCCTGCCCGTGCCGAGCGGCCAAGCCCCCACCCTGCAACTCTTGCTCGGACTGCCCAGCAGCGACGGCTGGGCCGGCGCACTCGACCGGTTCGGGGTGGTGGGCCTGGACCCGCAGCTGTTCGTGCCGATTCTGCTCGCACCCCTCGCCGTGCTCGCCCTGCTCGCACTGTTACTGCCCGGCGCGCGCCTCGCCGGCGGCGCCTGGCTCGTGGCGCTGCTCGGATTCGGCACCGCGCTCGCCGCCAACCAGCTCGTGCTCGCCGCGATCGGTTCCGAACCGGTGCGCGTCTGGACCGGCAACGGCCTCAGCCTGTACTGGCTCGGATTGGTCGGCGCCCTCGTGATCGGCCTGCGCTCGCTGCGCCGCTTCGCATCGACGCCCGGTGTGGTCGCCGCGCTCGCCCTGGCCGTGGTCGTCCTGCCTCTCGTCGCCTCGCTGCACCTCGACACCGCCGCCGTGCGCGAGGGAACCGGGCAGACCCAGCCCGCCTTCGTCGCCGCCGAAGCCCAGATCGACAACAGGGTCGGCACGCTCAAGCTCACCCCGCAGGCCGATGGCGGGCTGCTCGCCACGATTGAGCGCGGTGTCGGCGCGACCCTCAACCAGCAATCTACCCTGGACAGCACCGATGCGACCCTCAGCGACCGGGCGAAAGCGCTCGCGGAGCTCGCCGGAAACCTGGCCTCGCACAGCGGACTCGACACTAATGCTGACCTAGCCGATTTCGGCATCCGCTTTATTGTGCTGCAGCCCGGCGGCGCCGGCGTCGACGCGGCCGACACCGCGCTGCGCACCGAAACCGCCCTCGACGGCAACTCGAGCCTGGCCCCGGTCGGCGATACCGAGTTCGGTCGCCTGTGGCAGTTCGGCGAGACGGATGCTGCCGCCTCGACCCCCATACCGGCGCGCGCCGGCGGCGTTTTCGGTCTGGTAACCCTGCTAATCGCCCTCGCCGTGGTGGGCAGCGCGGTGCTGCTGTCGCTGCCGATCGGGGCCGGCCGCGAAGCCGTGCGCCAAGCCAACCGCGATGCGATTCGCCGGGCAGCGCGCGCCAACGCCAAACAGAAGCCCAAGCGGGTGCGGCGGGTGAAGGGTGCTGTGGCTTCTGATCGTGACGAGGAACTGGACGTGCCGCTCGGCACCGACCTCGAAGCCGACCTTGCGATGGACCGGGAGACCGGCGTCGGAACCGGCCTGGAATCAGACGATGGGTTCTCCGAGGATGATGCAGGCACCGAACCCGCAGTCCAACCAGCTGCCGCCGACCGACCGGAGAACGACAATGCCCGATAAAAGCCAACTCGCCCGTATCGGCGGCCGGGCCGGACGCGGTGTGCTCGGCCTCGTCGGCATCGGCGTGGTCGTTGCGACTCTCGGCGCGGCCACCCTCCTGACCCCGCCGACCGTTGAACGAAGCCCGCAGTCCAGCGAGATCGCGCCGCTGCCCAGTGAGCAGCAGCGGGTCTGCCCCGGCCCGCTGCTGACCCTCGCCGAGGACTCAACCCAGGCGCAGTCCGCGTCGAGTGTGGGGGCGGCATCCGCTGTGTATGGAGCGTTTGAGGCTTCGTCGCTGGAGCAGATTCGCCCGCAGGTGACCGAGATCACCGCCGTCGACGATTCGAACAGTCGGCAGCCGCCGTTGCTGCTGACCGTTCCCGTGCAGGATGGCATCACCGTGCCGCCGCTCATGGCCGGCAGCCAGTCGCAGGTTGCCGCCACCGACACGATCGGCGGGCTCGCCGTCGCTGCCTGTGCCGAGGCGGCCAGCGACAGCTGGATCGTGGGCGGGTCGACCGACATCGGGCGCACCAGCCTGCTGCTGCTGAGCAACCCGACCCCCGTACTCGCGACCGTCGACGTGACGGTTTCCGGCGAGAGCGGACTCGTCGACGCACCCGGCGCCACCGGCATTCTGGTGCAGCCGGGCGAGCAGCGGGTCATCTCGCTGGCCGGCCTCGCGCCGAACGTGAAATCGCCTGTTCTGCACGTCTCCTCGCGCGGCGGGCAGGTTGCTGCGTCACTGGAGCAGAGCAGCATTCGCGGGATCGAGCCGGGTGGAGTCGAGATCATCGGCACCACGGCGACCCCGGCCACCAACCAGATCATTGCCGGAGTGCGCGTCATGGCCGCCGTCAGTGATGAGACCGTGACGACGGGTGAGGGCTTCAACGCCGACACCCCGTCGATTCGGGTGTTCGTGCCGGGAACTGTCGCGGCGACGGTGCAGATCGGCGTGACGAGCGCCGACGGGTCTGGTGCCGGCACGTCGACCCAGGTGGACGTCGAGCCCGGCATCGCCACCGAGATTCCGCTCGCACCGCTGGCCGTTGGCAGCTTCTCGGTGCAACTGCGCTCTGATGAGCCGATCGTCGCGGCCGCCCGCACCGCCACCGACAGCACCGGCGGCAAGGACTTCGGCTGGTTCTCGGCCTCGTCACCGCTCGAGGGTTCCTTCGTGGTGGCCGTCGCCGAGGGCCCTTCGCCAACGCTGCACCTCGTCAACAGTGGGGCAGCGGATGCCGCACTCACCCTCACCCCCTCCGCAGGCACTCCGGCAGACCTCACGGTGGACGCCGGGGGCAGCGCCACGGTGCCGCTTCTGAACGGAGAGCGCTACGTGGTGAGCGGTGGGTCTGAACTCTGGGCGCTCGTAAATTACTCCGGCGACGGGATGCTGTCGTCGTTCGCGCTGAATCCGCCCGGACCGCTGGCGTCGTCGATCCGCGTGTACACGCACTAGTCCTCTTACAACCGGGCGCAGGCCCTGAAACCAGATTTGGACCTCGGGCCGACTTCGGAGGTCGTGTCGGGCCCCACCTCAGGGTTGGGGCCCGGGCCCCGTCCCTGGGCCCAGTTTATAAACTGGGCCCGCGGTCGGGGCCCGGGCCCCGACCGGGTATGCGGCCTGCGCGGGCGGGGCGGGGCATCGGCTC